>OZ243956.1:2525000-4498326 GCA_965214405.1 Trueperaceae bacterium | reverse complement strand
CCCCTGGACGAGTAGTCTACCCTTTCAAACTTTCCGAAGCCGGGATGAAACGCCCGGCTTTTTACCTTTAGAACCAAAGAAATAGGGTTACTCTAATTGCTAGTCGAGTTCATGCAGGTTGGTGCAGACGAGCGCAAATAGAGAAGCGTGAACCTTGATAAAGAAGCCCTGGTTCGTTCTTGCTCGTAAGCGTTGCAGGCCCATACTTTCAAGCTGCGAGTTCATGGTTTCTATGCCCAGGCGGTAACGCTGTAAACCGAACGTCTCGGACAAGGTGTTTTGCTCTTTCATGTTCTTGCGTTTCGGTGTAACCAGCACCACTCACACGCCTCTTGCAGACTCGCCTCATCAGGGGCGCTCAGGTAGGCTTTGTCTCCGTATAAAACTGAGCCTTGAGGTAACGCGTAGCTCAGCTCATGCAGCGGGGTCAGGTCATGATAAGACGCCTCTACCAGGCTGTAGCTTACCGGCACGCCCCGAGCGTCACAAATGAGATGCAAACGCCAGCCAAAGAACTTCTCCTTTTTCGGCGCACAGTAGCCACAAAAGGCTTTGCCCCTGACCTTTTTGCAACGCCTCGCCCTCACACGCCTGCACACCGGTAGTGGGATGCTGTCGATGATAAACACCTGCTGTTGGGTAAAAAGGGATGTGAGAATGTTGAGGATACTCTCGAGCCAAGAGGCGAGCGCGTGGACACGACGGTTATACCGGGAAACACTCAAAGGGCCGATGGTGCCGGTCTTGACCATCAAGCAGAGCGCGCGTTCTTGGTGGTTGCCAAAAAACTTGGCCGCCACCACGGCGACGGTGAGAACTTCGGCGTCACTCACCTTAGCCAGCTTATGCGTCTGATGCCCAGACCTTTCGAGGGTGTCACTGATGATGCAGTAGACAGTTACAATAAATCCTCTGCGAAATAAACAACGAAGGGAACTTACGGTAAAGTATAGCATATGCTAGGTGCCGAACGACTGAGAAAAAGACCCAGACACTTTCACAACTTCAGCGGTTTGAGCGTGGACCAGTTCGACACGCTGGTAGCGGCGGTAGCGGAAGCGCAGAGCGAGCAGCAGGCAAACAATGATTTGCGGCAAGCTAAGCAGCGCCAGCGGGCTCCGGGTGGGGGACGTTTGCCGAAGTTAGACTTAGAGGATCAGGTCTTGGTGGTACTGATTTACTACCGCCTGTATATCACGCAACTGCTGTTGGGCTATTTGTTTGATTTAGACGATAGTAACGTCAGTCGCCTGATCAGACGCTTGCAGCCCTTGCTGGCTGATGTTTTACCTGTACCTGTCCAGGAGGAGCCTCTATTTAGCGAAGCCAGTAAGACCAACAAACGTATCGGCAGTTTAGAAGAACTTCTACAGAAGCATCCTGAGATACAAGACGTGCTCATTGACGCTACCGAACAGCAGGTTCAGAAACCTAAAGACAGGCAAAAACGCAAAGACAACTATTCAGGCAAAAACAAATGCCACAGCCTCAAAACCCAGGCTACGACCAGTAAAGGCGGTCTCTTTCTACATCTGTCGCGCTCGGTTCCCGGCAAAGTCAGCGACTTGCATCTTCTTAGAGCTTCTCAGGTGTTACGCGATTTACCCACTGAGGTTGACGTAGGCTTAGACAAAGGCTATGACAGTATCGACCAGGAACTCCCGAACGCACCTTTCATCAACCTAGCAAAGCAAGACGCAACAAACCCCTAGACCTCATCCAAAAATATCTCAACCAAAGCATCAGCACTTTCCGTATCCCGGTTGAACATGCTTTTGCCCATCTCAAGCGTTTCAAGCTCTTAGCCGCTATCTATAGAGGTGACCACAGCCTTTACGACGACACCTTCTTGGCTATTGCCGGACTTCACAATTTTAGAAAGTTGAACCGCTTGGCCTGGTGACGAACAGGTGACTGAGAAAAAACATAGTCGCTGCCAAGCACAGCTGATGATAGGGCTATTTCGCAGATGATTTAATAAAGTCGTCGTCCATGCTGTGTAGCCTCCAGAACTGATGTCTTCATCACCAGTTTGACGGGCCAACAGCATGGATGGCAACTAGGGTCTGTCTGACTAATCAAAGCCAGAGGATGATGGAGGCGAGGAGCACACCAGCACGGTAGTTTCTGCCGCGTTTGTCGTAGCGGGTGGCAACGGCGCGAAAGTCTTTAAGTCGGTTGATGCAGCGTTCGACCACGTTACGTCCTTTGTAGGCTTGCTTATCGAAAGCAGGAGGTCGTCCACCTTTTGTGCCCTTAGACAAGCGAGACTTCTTGGCATCTTCGCGCTCGGGGCTGATACAGATGATGCCCCTGCGCCTTAGTATCTTCCGCTGCTTGTTGAAACCATAAGCGCGGTCGAGTCTAAGCTGAGGGGGGCGCTTACGCGGTCGCCCTCTGCCAAGGCGGGGCACATAAATCTCGTCCAAGACCGGCTCTAGCCAAGCGGCGTCGTTGCGCTGTCCCGCCGTGATGACCACGGACAGGGGTCGCACTTTGCCGTCCGCGCAGGTATGCACCTTGCTGGTGTGGCCTCCGCGTGAGTGTCCCAGCCACTCGTCTGCTAAGGTCCCCTTTTTTCACCCTCAGCAGGCCGCTTCCTCGCCCCGCTGGCGCTGCGGTGCGCTTTAATATGAGAGCTGTCTAACGCTGCGCCGTCCCAATCAATCTCACCCGCCGCATCGGCGTGAGCTTGAAGCCTGTGCAGGATGCGCTTCCAGACACCGTTGCGCTCCCACCTCGTGAAGCGGTCCCAGCAGGTCTGCCAAGGTCCGTAGCGTTCAGGAACGTCGCGCCAGGGAGCGCCTGTTTTCAAGCGCCACGAAATGCCGTTGATGACCTGTCGGTGGTTGCGGTAGTTGTGACCCCGTTGGGGATTGGGGGGTAGATGCGGTTTTAGTGCTTGCCACTGCTGCTCTTTTAGGTCTGTTCGTGCCATACGCCTACCCTAAACCATCTTCATCCCTTCTGTCAGACAGACCCTAGCTGCCGCCGTAGGGGGAGCATCCGGAGAAAGAGGCCGTCTAAATCCTCTCGCACCGTCGCCTCAGCCTCGTCAATAGCCCGCCACGCGGCTTCGCGGCGGGCGCGGTCGGTGTCCAACAGGCGTTTTTCAGCTTGCGGAACGGTCATCCGCTCGCCCTCCAGCGTGACCATAAGACCGCCTTTGATTTCTTGGAATTCGCTGCTGAGCGTCTCGAGTTCCGTTTTAACGGGCACGTTGGCCTCGCGGAACAAGTCGGCCTCGTTGCGAAAGCGGCGCAAAAGCTCGAGCTGGTCTAATGGGGGCTCGAACGCCACCTCGAGCAGCCTCTGCGTCAAGTTTTGACCGGCGACCTGCACCCTGGGGTAAACGTCTGTCACAAAGTCTAAGTAAGCTTGCCCCGCCTCCTCGTCCGCCGTGTTCTCGTCGCGGGCGCGCATAAGGCGGGTGAGGGCCTCGAGCACGTCCTTGTCCAAGTCGCTCCAGTCGTGCAGCCAGAGCTGCACGTTCTTTGCGGTTAGGGGCCTTTCCGCCAACTTTTTGTGGCGCGGTTCGAACTCGTCCCACGTCGTCATGCCCACTCCTTTCAAGCCGCCAAGGATTTCACCCGTACAAAGTAGCACAGCGTTAAGCCTTAGCATCTTCGACGCGTCCTCAACCGTTGTCCAAAGCTGTGTACTCTTGTAAGCGCTCACCGTAAAATAGGCTGTGGCGACGCCTCCTCGTGAAAGCCCCTGGCGGCACCTTTTTGAAGAGGTGCGGCGTGAGCTTCATGGGCGGCGCGACGAGAACGGGGTCGTGGGCTCGATCAACTGGCTGCGCAAGGCGATGGAGGCGCGCGGGGCGAACCCCAACGTGGTAAGGAACATTATCTACCGCGACAAGGGCAAGGTGGCGGACAAGCGCGCGCTCTTTGAGCTTTTGAAGGAGCTGTGGGAGGGTCTTGACAAGGGGGCGTTGCAGGCACCCGAGCTCGACGCGCTCTTGTCGGTGGGCGGCCACGCCGAAGAGGCGACGGGGCTGCCGGGGCGTGAGAAAAGGCGCGTGTACGGGGAGTTCGTGAGCGGCGTGCGGGGCGGCGAGGGTCCCAAGGTGCTCGTGACCGGGCGGCCCGGCTCGGGCAAAACGCTGCTGCTCGACTTTGTGCAGGGGGCGCTCGACGGGCCGCAGAGGGCCGCGCCGCGCATCATCCGCCTGGAGTTTACGGGCGACCTCACCGCCTCGTTGGGCCGATTCGCGCAAGCCTTGGGCGTTCCCGCGCAGCGTGTTGAAGCGCGGCTCGCCAGAATCAACCGGGGGGCCTACGCCGTCCAGGCCGACGCCCAGGCGGGGGTGGCGCGCGTGTTTTTGGACGCCCTCAAACACGACGCGTTCAAGGACAACGGGCCCACCGTACTGCTTTTGTACGTGTCGGGCTCGCTGGCCGCGCAGGAGAGTATGGGCGCAGGTCAGGGCGACGCACCCCTGCGCTTAAACACCCCCGACGTGCCGCGCGTGAACGCCGCGGAGTGGCTGTGGGCGTCGCTGCTGGCACCTCTGAGCGCGCTACCCCACCTCAGCCTTTTGGTGTGTACCCCCGACCTGCCCGTGCGGGCGCTTCCCTACTTGAGCGCGTTCGGCAAGCCCGTCAAGCTGAGCCCGCCCACGCTTCATGAGGCGCGGCGCTTTGTCAAAGGGCGGCTGCCCGACCTGCCAAGTGCGCAACAGGAGGCGCTGGTCACGCGCGCGGGCCGCTCCTTTGAGGAGTTGCGCACCTTAACGCTTCTCGCCGAGATCCGTGAGGGCGGGCCGCAGGGTGAGGGTTGGGACGAGGGAGCGGTACACGCCGACCCGGACGCGCCAGAACGTGCAGACGGCGCTTCGACCCTTAAGCATTTGGAGGCGTTGAGTCGCCTCGTCGAGACCGCGGGCGAGGGTCGCTTGCGCGACTTTTTGGCCGCGCTGGCGGTGCTGTCGCTGCCCGAGTCGCCGTTTCACGTTTCTGCCTTGCGGAGCCTGCGCAAACCCGGGTGGGGGAACTTGAGCGGGCTCGAGGAGGCCTTTTTGGACCCCGTGCCCGGTCAGGCGGGGGTGTGGCGTCCTTTTTCGCGGCAGCTCGCGCGTTCGCTAAGGGGGCGCTTGCAAAAGGCCGACCCCGCGCGCTACCGCCTGCTTAGCGGGGCGGCGGCGGGGCACTACGCGGCGGCGGCGCAAGAAGCACCCCGGGGCGAGGCGGCCACGCGCTACCTCCTTCACACGTTTGAGGCGCGCGACTGGGCAACGCTCGAAAGCTGGCTGAGCGAACACAGCGTCCCGCAGGCGCTCCTGCACCGGATTTGGGAAGCCGCCAGCGCGGAGCTTGGGGAGGGGCTCGAGAGGGTCGCAGAACCCGTCGCGGCACACTACGTCCGCTTGGGCTCCTACGACCACCCCGACGCGGTGGCCGCCTTTGAGATTCTGGCCGCCTCCCCCGACGCGCACCTGCGCGCCTGGGCGCGGCTCAAGCGGGCCGAGGGCGCGGTGCTGCGGGGGCAGTTCGAACGCGCGGAAGCGCTCTTGGCGAACGCGCCCGACGCGCTCAAACCGGACGCGCCGCTGAGCGCCACCCTAAAGGCCGAGCTGGCGCTCGCGCGCGCGAGCGTCGCCCGCTGGCGGGGCGGGCTGGGCGAGGCCGCCGCGCGGGTTGAAGAGGAGGCCCGGACCGAACTCCCCCACATCCCGCCCCGCGCGAACGGGGGCCTTGTCCACGCCAAGGTCGCGGTCTGGGCGGGGCTCATCGCCAAGGACGGGGGAGATCTGGAGGGCGCGCTGCGCGAGTTCGGGAGCGTCCAGACCGACGACGACCTCGTCCGCGCGCGCGTCGCGTTTCAAACGGGCGACGTGAGGATGCAGTTGGGGCGCTTTGACGGGGCGCTGGCGGCGCTTTCAGAAGCGGTCGCTCTCGCGGGCGAGGCGACCGCGTTTGAACGGGCGCGTTACCTGGCGCGGCGCGCGACGTTGCAGCGCAGGCGAGGCGCGTTCGGGGAAGCTGAGAGGGATTTCGCGGCGGCGTTGCGGGCGCTCGAGCTCTCCCCCACCGGCTCGGCGGCGGCGCGCGATTTTGAACGGGCCAAGGTCGAAGACGAGCGCGCCGTGCTCCTGCTCGCCAGGGGCGCGTTTGCGGAGGCCGTGCTGGTGCTGAGCCGCAACTCGGAAGTGTTTAGGGCCTACGCGCGCGCCTTTGAGGTGGACGCTTCGTTTCGCCTCC
Source organism: Trueperaceae bacterium (assembly GCA_965214405.1). GTDB lineage: Bacteria > Deinococcota > Deinococci > Deinococcales > Trueperaceae > CBDCCT01. Next base: position 4,492,117 of record OZ243956.1, on the reverse strand, counting down.
TCCGTACCCGCTTGCGGCTGGGCCTGCTCTACTGGTGCCGGGGTTTTGGTCAGCCCTACCATTTTCCTCTGACAAACCTTGACGCCCCCACGCCTGACAAACCAGGTTTGGGCCAGGCGGATGTGACTCACGCCCGTCACCTGATTCGCGCGGTTCTCGAGGACGTCGAGGCGCATCCCGACGGCCCCGAGCGTTACGGGCCGCTCCTGCGCAAGGGCCTGCTCGTGGCGAGCCTCGTGGCCCCGCCGGGCGAGGGGGTGGCTCGAGCCCGGGCCTCCCTAGGGAGCGCCCGCTTCCCCTACCCGGAGGCGCAGAGCCGCGCCTACCTGGCCGCCGCCCTGCTCCGCGCGGGCGACCCCGACGCCGCCCTGGATGAAACGCGCCGCGCGCACGACGCCTTTGAAAAGTCGCGGGAGCTTTCCCGGGAAACGTCGCAAGGGGAACAGGAAGCGGGGGACGTGGGTCTGCTGGCCTGGCTCGCGTCCACCAAGTTCCGCGCCCATATCCTCACCGGCACCCCCGCCGCCGCGGGAGACGGTTTGGTAACCGCGCTCGACACTCCCCTGCTAACGCCCTATCACGACGCGCTGCTGCGCGCGTTTGGCGAGGCCGCCGAGGCCGTCCCGCGCGGTTGGGCGTGTTACGGCGGGCTCCGTGAGCGCCTGGCTCTTACTGACAGCGCCCTGGAAAGCAGCCTGCGCCCCCCCGACGCGCTCGTGGCGTGGTGGCGGGGGCTGGCCGAGGGGTCTCAGGATTAAACGGGATTGCTAAACATTCTAAGGCTGCGAGGGCTCGAGCGCCATCGTCACCGCGTACCCCTCAAACCCGAGCGATTCCCAAAAAGCGAGGCCCGCGGGGTTGGCGGCGAGGACCTCAAGCGTCACCTGCGCCCCCGCAAAACGCGCCCCCCGCAGCCTCTGGAAAGCTCGCCTTCCTAAACCCCGCCCCCGGTAGCGTCGTTCAACGAAAAACTGCCGCAGGTAGACAAGCTCTGAGCCTTTGTGAGTTTCTCCTCGAGCCTGATAAACCGCGTAACCCACGACGTCATCCAACACAAAAAGAGCGATTTCATCGCTCCCCTCGAGCCAGTTCCTCATGCGGCGCTCGAGTTCGCCCACCGTCATCGGGTTGGCGGAGCCTTCGTCTTCGATGAGATGCTGGTTCATTCTGGCCAGAAGCGGCAGGTCGGCCCGTTCAGCTTGGCGGAGAGTCAGTTCCATAAACCATTCTAGTGCCGTCCGTCTTCTCGAGGCCCTGGATTTTCGAGCGTGAAGAGTGTCTGAAGGGTGCAGCCCGCTAGTGTCGGATTAAGCCGGGGCAGGGTAAGCGAGGTGCCTGAGCTGCCCAAAGTCAATGAGGGAATGTTTGGCACAGGTCTGGGCACGCAAAGAGGCCATACTGGCAGCACCTTGTTTGGACCAGTGCATCCCGCTTCTTTTCATACGGTTTCCGATAACGGCTTTGTTCATCCCTTCGATTTGCCCTGAACCGATGGGATAGCCTTTTTCTGTGAACCGAGCATAATCCATACTGTCAAGCCGGGTTTCAAGATACTTTAGAGCAGTTTGCGCTTTGTCATCCCAGGTGAGCCAGACCTCGGGTTTAGGAAGGTGGTGAGCGAGCCAGTCACGGGCGTTGAGCTGACCCCGATACCAGTCACAGCGGTGGCGCGTTCTTAGGTCTTCATCCCAAGCCAGTGCTTGCATGATGGTGTCGAGGTACTGAGTGGCGTGGTAGACGTCGGTGATTCTTACGGCGTCGAGATGACAAAAGATGTTGTCAATCCAAACGGCTCCATCACCCAAACCGAGCAGCGTATCCGCGGGGGTGACTCCGGCTTCGTTGAGTAAACCCGCCACGAGCGTGACAAAGTCTTCGGCACAGCAGCGTTCGGCCAACATCCAGCGCTGACTCGGAGCGGCTTGCGGATAAAGTACGGCTGTTTTGAGTTCCAGGCCAGGACATAGCCCCTGTTCAGGTTGCCCTAAGACGTAGACGCCGTCCATTTGCAACACCATGACGCGTCCTTGTCGGCGTGCCGCTTCAGGCTCTGAACAAGACAACAGTCTGTCTGCCACCTCGGCTCGACACGCCTCAGCGTAGGGGCGTTGCAAGCGGTCTAATTCTGACGAGCTAATCCTCAGGCCGAAGTTGCGCGCGATGTAAGCGCCTTCTTCTAAGGGCACGCGCGCTGCTAAGTCGGTCAGGCAAGCTAAGGCTTTGGGCGTCCAGCCCGAATGGTCTAAGCGTCTATCGAGGATAGCTTGTTTGGCTCGACCCTCTCTATCAACCAGCCTTTGTACCTCGACATAGACCCGGCCCCACAAGTGCTTAACCGCGCAGCGACGTTTGCCGTTACCCCAATAGCCTTCAGGTACTTCTCTTTTGTGCTCGGGGGGAAAAGCTCCGGCTATCTGCCAGAGCTTGCATAGTCTCACTCATCATCGCTTGATAATGCGCCAGCATCGCCGTCTCAACCTCGGCTACACCCGCATCTTCGGGTAGGTCTCGTTCCAAAGCTTCTAAGTACCTGCCAAACGCTTCCTTCGCCCGTTCTTTCCAATCACCTGTCTGGCTCGTTTTCATCCGCCATTCTACCGCTGCTACGCCCCTTTTTCTATCCGCCTATTTGGGGTTGCACCCCTTGTGCGGCCTGCACATGCCGCGCTTTTACCTTGACGGGTAGGGTGCCATAAACCCGTCAATCGACCGTTGCGCGTGAAAGCTCTGGGTCTCGCTGCTTGATGAACGCTCTCTCACTCGCGGCCCGGTGAACCGTGAAGCTACACAAGAGGGAGCTGCACAAGAGGAGGACGGGTATGTTCCGGTTCAAGGGTGAAGCGTACAAGATTGAAGCGTCCTACTTAGCGGCTTATATCGGGGACGCCTACGTTGAAGGCGAGGACGCCGCCGTCTTAGCCATTATTTGGGATTTTCACGTGTCGGCGACTCGAGCGTCGGGCGACGAAAGTCGTGAAGCCAGAGCCGTGCAGAGCCTTGCCAAGGTTTTAGACCCCGAAGCATTTACGTTTGTTCAGGAAAAAGGTGTTTCCATGTGTGTGCCGAAATGATGCCCCACCAAGAAACTTGGCACCGCGTGATGGAATGGATATGTAGAGCAGAAGTCGCAAAGCAAATGCAAAATTTCACCCCCCCGCTCCCCGCCACCGCCGTAGACTACCCCTGCACCTCCTTAGACGCCCCCGCTTGCGACCTGTGACGCTCGAGCGGGGGCGTATTTATAGCGGGTATGGCCCGGTCTAAAGTAGATTCAATCTGTAAATTACTGAAGCGCAGTTTGGGGGAGACTATTTAGGCTTCTGAACTTTCGTACGGACGAAAACCTCTATACTCGCGCTTTACGCGGCCCTGGCGCTTATTACAGGGGCGGCGGCGGTAGAAAACTCGAGCTTGAGACGCGTCGCCCCGCCCAGCCGCACCTCGCGCACGCCGGTCAGCATCACCTCGTCGCCGTGGTGCGCGCGCATCGTGCTGATGAGGTTTTCCAAAGACGCGGCGCTCCGCGTTTGAAATTGGCCGTCCAAGAACACGTCCTTTTGAAAGGGCGGCGCGTCGTCGCTGGTGAAGGATGCGTTGAGCCGCGCCCGCGCGGCCTCGGCCTTGGCGACGGTTTCGTCCAAATCCTTGTGCAGCGCCATAAACGAGATGACCTTGTCACGCTGCGCGGGCGTCATAAATTTGGCCGAGCGCGACCCCGTGAGCCGGTAGAGCAGGCCCCGGTACGCGCCGGGCGTCAGCTCAAGCTCGTCGCGCAGTTTGTGGATGGTTTGGAGCTGTCCAACATAGATCTCATAGTCTTTAACGTTGGCCTTGTTCATACCTAAATTGTACACCTTTAGAAGCCGTTTTACCTCGTCTTGCACGACGTAAAGTTCAGTTTGTACCCTAACATTTAGGGTATCTCATCAACCGGAAAATTTTTGAAAATGATGGGCGTGTGAACCCGAAGTAATGGCTAGCTGGAGCCATATCCGGCCTACCAAAAGCGTTATAGTTTTCGGTAGGCCGTGGTTTGGGACATCGCCTCGCAGGCGCTCATTTCGGGCGTATTCTCGCTCACGCGGCAGGCGGTGCAGCTCGGTTACTTGCCGCGGCTCACGACGGTTCGCACGTCCGCGACCGAGCGCGGCCAGATTTATATCCCGAGCGCGGGCGGCACGCTGCCGCCCGCGCTCCTCGCCAACTTGCGGCACAACCACGTGCTGCACGAAACCGTGGTGTTTTCAGAAGTCAAGCTCGAGCCCGTCGCGCGCGCGCTGCCCGCCAAACGCGCCGAAACCGAGCACTTACGCGGCGGCCTTTATCAGGTCAAGCTTCACTTCGGCTTTACCGAACGGGTGGACGTTCCCGCGGCGCTAAAGGACGCCCTCACCGTGTCGGACAAGCCAAGCTTTGAGCCCGCCGACGCCACCTTTTTCCCGGGCTGCGAGACGCTTTTTGCGACCGAAAAGCCGGGGATGGCGCTGTGGCGAGAAAGGCTTTTTATCGCCGTCTCGCAAAATGCCAAGAGCGCCGCCTCGTTTTTTATGCTCCCGCCCGAGCGGGTGATCGAGATTGGGTCGCAGGTGGAGCTGTAGGCTGGTATTTTTAGGCCGGGGGAGTCGAGGAAGTGCCGGGTGCCGAGTGGTGAGCGTTGAACTCACCACGCATGGCTTAGAGTTGGGATGGCTTAGAATCGGGTAGGGGTGTTTCACGTGAGAAATGCTGGTGTCACGGAACTGCCGGAGTATAGCGGATGTAGGGGGAAAGGATGAACTCAACCGAACGCTTTTCGAGCCGCGTCGAGGACTATGTGAGGTACCGGCCTTCGTATCCTGAAGAGGTGCTCGAGGCCCTGAGACGTGCGTGCGGCCTTACCCCCGGCGCCGTGGTGGCGGACGTGGGCTCGGGCACGGGCAAGCTGAGCGAGCTTTTTTTGCTCAACGACAACCTCGTTTACGGCGTGGAGCCCAACGACGCGATGCGGCGCGCGGCGGAGCGGTTGCTCGCCATCTACCCCAACTTTAGGAGCGTGGCGGCCACGGCGGAGAGGACGACGCTGGCTGGCAGAAGCGTGGACTTTGTTACCGCGGGCCAAGCCTTTCACTGGTTCGACGCTTCAAAGGCGCGTACCGAATTCCGGCGCATCCTCCGGCCCAACGGCTGGGTCGTCCTGGTCTGGAACTCGCGCGTGAGAGAAGGCACGCCCTTTTTGGAGGGCTACGAGGAGACGCTGCGCCGCTTTGCACCCGACTACGCGGCGGTCAACCACCAGGACAACGCAGGGAAAGAGAGCGTCACCGAGTTTTTCGCGCCCCGTGAGGTGCGTAGGCTCAGCCTCGAGAACGCGCAGAGATTTCACTACGAAAGCCTTGTCGGCCGCGCCCTCTCCTCATCCTACGCGCCCCTGCCGGGAGAGCCGCGCCACGAAGCCTTTGTGGAGGCGCTGCGCGAGCTTTTCAATGCGCATGAAGAGAACGGCGTGGTGAATTTTTTGTACACCACCGACGTGTTTTGTGGCAGGCTGTAAGGTTCAGCCGTGACGCTCCGCACGCTCCAAGACTTGCGCGCCTACTGCGGGGCGAAACCGGGCTGTCAGGAGGACGCGCCTTTCGGACCCGAGACGCTCGTTTTCAAGGTTGGCGGCAAGATGTTCGCGCTTTGCGACGTTACGGGCGGCAGCGCACGTGACGAGGCCGACCCGCTCGAGCCGCCCCTCAGGGTCAATCTCAAGTGCGAGCCCGGTTTGGCGGAACTTTTGCGCGCCGAACACGCCGCCATCACGCCCGGTTACCACATGAACAAACGCCACTGGAACACGGTTACCTTAGACGGTTCCCTGTCCGAGGCGCTGGCGGAGGAGCTTATCGACCGCTCGTATGACCTCGTGGTCGCGGGGCTTACCAAGACCGAGCGGGAGAGGGTGCGGGGGTGAAAACGCCTGCCGTGCTCAAGGGCCTCGGCTACGCGGTACTCGCTATCGGCGGGCTCGGCGGGCTCGCGTGGCTGACGGTGGGTGCGCGGGACGTGAACGTCACGCTGCCCGGTTGGCTGCTCGCGCTCGCGCTTCTAGCAGGAGGCGTCGTGGTTGGCGCGGTGCTGGTGGGCTTCGGGAGGAATCTGGAACTTTTGGAGGACATCAGCCGGAACACGCGGCGCTAGATGCGGGTGAGGCGGTGGTTGACGCTGCCAAGCCTTTTTCATCAGCATTTTGAGCGCCTGAAAACGCGCTCTTCACGCCCCAGGTATCATCTTCCAAACCGCGGCATATACGGCAGCTCGCGGAGCAAGTTTCGGGACGCGAAGAGCCCGCCCTCCCGCAGGCGTTTCACGTGTTCGCCTCATGTATCTTTTTGCCGCTCTCGCTCGCTGCGGACCCACTCACCCAGACCCTACCTAGACCCAGAAGCGGGGATGTGCTTTCGCATAGGGGAGCTGCGGACCCACTCACCCAGACCCTACCCCGTCAAACAGCAAAAGTGCGGAGGAGCGCGTAAACTAGACACATGACCGAGGTGTTTGAAAGGCTCACGACGTCCGAAACGTTCGCCGATGCCCCTAACGACTGTGACGCCTCCAGGGTCGGCGCGCTACCCGACGAGGCGCTGATTGACGCGTCCGCCACGCTCCTCAAAGGCTTGGCGGACGCCACGCGGCTCAAGATTCTTTGCTTGCTTAGAGAAGGCGAGGTCTGCGTTCACACCATCGTCGAGGCGTTGGATATTTCCCAATCGGGCATCTCCCATCAACTGCGCTTGCTGCGCAACCTGCGCTTGGTGACGAGCCGCAAGGAGGGCCGCCACGTGTTCTACCGTCTGGCGGACGATCACGTGGTAACGATGCTCGAGAACGCGCTCTCGCACGGTGAAGAAGGCCGGTAGCGTCAGGCCAGACATGTTACGGCGTTACCCAAACGCTTGACACATGAACGCTTGCTCATATATCGTTTTAGGCGATGAAGCCAACCGAACCCAGCGGATCACCGAACCAAAAAACCACTGCGGCTACTGCCAACGTTCAGGCGTTTGAGGCCCGAGGGAGCACCCTCCGCTACTTCGTCGGCGGCATGGACTGCGCGAGCTGCGCAACCAAGATTGGCGACCTCGTCGCGCGCACCGCCGGGGCGGGTGAGGGGCGCATCTCGTTTGTGACGCAGACGCTTCAACTCACGTTAGATGAAGGGGTGACGCCGCGGGGAAGGCTCGAGGCCAACATCCGCGCGCTCGGTTACGAACCCAAACTGCAAACGGATGAGGGCGCGCGTAGCCAAACAGAGACCGACAAAGGTAGACCCTGGTACCGCACGTCTCAGGGCTTTTTGGTGCTCCTTTCTGGCACGCTCCTCACGCTGGCTTTTGTGCTGAGTTTCGTGACCCCGCTCGCCACCTGGGCCTACGTCGCCGCCGCCGTCATCGGCGCTGCGCCGCTCGCGCGCAAGGCGCTTCACGCCGCCCGGCTCGGCGACCCCTTTACCATCAACACGCTCGTGAGCGTGGCCGCGCTCGGCGCGGTGCTCATCGGTGAAGCGCCCGAGGGCGCGCTGGTGGTGTTTTTGTTCGCGGTGGGCGAGCTTTTGGAGGGCGTGGCGGCGGGGCGGGCGCGCAGGGGTATCGCCGCGCTCACCAAGCTCGCGCCCAAGACCGCGCGTTTGCTCGAGGGAGGGCGGACGAGGGAAGTCCCCGCCGAAGACTTGCGCGTGGGCGACACCATCCAGGTGAGTCCGGGCGGGCGCGTGCCTGCCGACGGCGTCATCCTCACCGGTCGTTCTTACCTAAACGACGCTCCCGTCACGGGCGAGAGCGTGCCCGTCGCCAAGGGTCCGGGAAGCGACGTGTTCGCGGGTTCGCTTAACGAAGACGGCCTCCTCACCGTGCGGGTCGCGCGGGACCCGAGTGACAACACCCTGGCGCGCATTATCCACTTAGTCGAGGAGGCCCAGGCTTCCAAGGCCCCCACCGCCCGCTTTATCGACGCCTTTAGCCGCCGCTACACCCCCGCGGTGATGCTCGTCGCTGCGTGCGTTGCGGTTCTGCCGCCCCTCTTTGGAGGCGTGTGGAGCGTCTGGCTTTACAAAGCGCTGGCGCTCCTCCTCATCGGCTGCCCCTGCGCGCTCGTCCTCAGCGTGCCCGCCGCCGTCACCTCCGCCATCGCGTCGGGCGCGCGGCGGGGGCTCCTCGTCAAGGGCGGGGCCGCGCTGGAAGCCGTCGGCAAGGTCCGTACCGTTGCGTTCGACAAAACCGGCACCCTCACCGAGGGCAGGCCGCGCGTGACGGAAATGGTCTCTTTGGCTACATCTGAGAACGGTGTGTCCGAAGACGAGCTGCTGCGCGTGGCGGCGGCGGTTGAGGAGGGCTCGAGCCACCCCCTCGCCAAGGCGATTCTTGAAAAGGCAGCTTCGCGCGACCTGAACATCCCCGCGGCTGAGGACGTTCAAGCCGTCAAGGGAGAGGCCGTGACCGCAAAGGTTGAGGGGCGCTTCGCGGCAGTCGGCTCGCCGCGCTACGCTGACAAGAGGGTAAAGCTCGAGCCTCACATCAAAGAAAGAATAGAGGCGCTCGAGTCCGCAGGCAACACCGTAGTCGTGGCGCTTAGCGGAAACACGGCCCTGGGCCTCATCGCCATCCGCGACGAGGCGCGCGCCGGAGCAAGGGAAGCCTTGGCCGACCTTAAACGCTTGGGCGTCACGCCCGTCATGCTCACCGGCGACAACGCCCGCGCGGGCGCGGCGGTGGCGCGTGAGTTGGGTATCACCGTGGAGGCCGAACTCACGCCCGAAGCGAAGCTTGAACGCATTCGCGCTTTTGGCGCGCACGGCGGCGTGGCGATGGTCGGCGACGGCGTCAATGACGCGCCCGCCCTGGCGCAAGCCGACGTGGGCGTCAGCATGGGGGGCGGCACCGAGGTGGCGCTCGAGACCGCCGACGCCGCGCTCCTCAAAGATTCGGTGGCGGGCGTGGGGGAGTTGGTGCGGCTCTCGAGGGCGACCCTTAACAACATCCGCCAAAACGTCGCTTTTGCGCTGGGCCTCAAGGCCGTTTTTCTGGTGACGACGCTTTTGGGCGTGACCGGGCTGTGGCTCGCGGTTCTTTCCGACACGGGCGCGACTGCCTTGGTCACCGCCAACGCGCTCAGGCTGCTGTCGTTCGAGCCGTCCGGTGCCAAGCGCGCGGGTAAACCCGCAAAAGAGGCTTATGTCGCACAATCACAGTCATAGTCACAGCCATAACCATTGAGAGTAACAACGGGCGGCGGCTGGCGCTCGTCCTCACGCTCGCCTCCCTCTACATGGTCGCCGAGGTCGTCGGCGGGCTCCTGACGAACTCGCTCGCGCTCCTCGCCGACGCGGGGCACATGCTCTCGGACGCGGGCGCGCTCGTGTGGGCCTTTGGCTGGAACTGGGCCGACCCGGCGGCCTCGGTGACTATCGGCGTGCTCGTGATTTACTCGTCCTAGGACCTGCTCAAGGAAACGGTCAACGTCCTTATGGAAGGCGCGCCCGGTCACTTAGACGTGGACGAGGTGCGTGACGCCATGCGGGGCGTGGCGGGCGTGCGCGCGGTTCACGATTTGCACGTCTAGACGATTACCAGCGGGCTGGGCGCGCTCTCGGCGCACGTGGTCGTGACGGACGAGAGTTTCGATCAGCGAACCTTGAAAGCGGTGAGAGAAACCCTGCAAGGCGCGTTCGGCATCACGCACAGCACGATTCAGCTCGAGCGCGAAGGTTTTGAAGAGCCGGAAACGGTGATTTAACCTAGAGGGCGACGCATCCGCCTGAATATGTTCTACCCTCCAGGTAGTTCATCACGAGTTTTAAAGTCGGAAAGAGTAGGAAATTTATTGACTGACTGTCGTCTGTCCATGTAACCTACCGGCATGAATTTTCCCCTCTCTCTGACTTTTAAGGTCGCCGCCTTGGCACCCCAGATTTACGTCCACGACGCCAGCGGCGCGCCGCTCTGTTATGTGCGGCAAAAAATGTTCAAACTCAAAGAGCATATCTCGGTTTTTAAGGACGAAACCAAAGCGCAACTCATCAGCGAGATTCACGCAGACAGAATCATCGACTTTTCGGCGGCGTACCGCTTTGTCGACCCCGAAGGCACGGTCTACGGCAGCGTGAAGCGCAAAGGGTTGCGTTCCATCTGGCGCACGCGCTACGAGGTGCAAGACGAAAACTCGGCCTACACCATTCAAGAGGGAAACCCCTGGGTCAAAGTGATGGACTCGGTCGTGGGCGAGGTTCCCGTTGTCGGCATGTTTACGGGCTACATGTTAAACCCGCACTACGACGTCGTGGACGAGTCCGGCGCGCGCCGCTACACGCTCCGCAAGCAACCCTCGTTTTTCGGTCGCAAGTTCGTCCTCGAGCAGCACGGGGAAAACGAAGACAACCTGCTGATCGTCATGTCGCTCATCATGATGGTCTTGCTCGAGCGCAACCGAGGATAATTCTGTTCAATGGTCAATAGACCCTCAAAAGTCGTATAGCCCCGTGATTTTGAGCCATCCAGCTACTGAAACTGGCCCAAGAGGGTGACCAAAACAAGATCGAGAATTCCTTAGGAATCGTGAATGCACTCATACGATTTTTATAGGTGTGTCAAGTTCTAAAGGTGTGTCAAGGCGCTCAGGTTGCCTTGACCTTTTTTCGGGTCGAGATGGGCTTCTGGGGAGAACCTTTACCGTCACGGTTGAAGCTGATAGGCTCGAGGGGTAGCGCGATAAATTACGACATTTAAGAAAGAAGCACAAGGAGGCAAAATGGACGTTGACCCCGCCAACCTAGAGGTACATGATAACGAAGCAGCGAGCCGTTATGAGGCCGATATAGAAGGGCGAAAAGCGTTTGCTGTCTACCAAAAAGACGGTGACCAGATTACCTTCACCCATACTGAGGTGCCTGGGGCGCTCGAGGGTCAGGGTATCGGCAGTCGGCTCGCGCAGGTCGCGTTGGACGACGCCAAAGAGAAAGGGCTCTCGGTCGTGCCCGCGTGTCCCTTTATCGCCTCGTATATAGAGGAACACCCAGAGTATCAGGAGCTTGTTGCTTCTCAAACGTTGAGCGAGTCGTAAGTTAAGTGGATGCAGCCTGCTCGAGCAAAGCAGCGGGCGGACGGTGGTGCAAACCTATGTCTATAGCCAGAAATGGTATACCGTATACTATAGATGGCGAAAAAGTTGGGAGGTGGCGTGGTGGAGCAGATTGACACGACGAAGGGCGTTCTCGAGCAAACTTACAGCGCGCTGCTGGACGCCATTTGTGACGGGACATTACCGCCGCTCGAGCGGCTTGTGGAGCACGAATTGGCCGAACGGCTCGGCGTGTCGCGGCAGCCCGTCCACCAGGCGCTGCTACAGCTCAAGGCGCAGGGCTTTGTGCGGGAGGTGGGGCGGCGGGGGTTGGGGGTCGCGCCGCTCGAGCTTTCGTTCGTCCGCGACCTTTACGACATTCGGCTGGCGCTCGACAAGCTCACGGCGCGGCGCGCGGCGGAAAGGGCCGGGTCGGGTGCTAAAGCCAGGGGGCTCGAGCTGATTTATAACGCGGAGCGCGCGATTGCGCGGGAGGGCGCAAGGGCGCTTATGGAGCACGACGTTGCGTTTCACGCGTTTCTTTACGGGCTGGCCGGGAACGCGCTTATTCAGCGGACGCTCGAGCCCACCTGGCATCACCTGCGGCGCGTGATGCAGGCGGTGACGCTATTGCCTAACTATCAGCGGGTCATTTTAGAGGAGCACCGCGCGATTCTTGAGGCCGTGGCCGAGGGGGGCGCGGCTCGAGCCGAAGCGTTGGCCGAGGCGCACGTTGTAGGGGCGTCGGCGACCCTGCAAAGCGCTTTAGCCGCGCAAGCCGAGACGCGTACCGAACCTCACACCGAAGCTCACGCCGCAACTCAAACCGAAAGGACAGCCTCATGACAGGGAGGGCATCATGACAGGGAAAACGCCGATTCGCGTGCTTATCGCCAAGGTCGGCCTCGACGGGCACGACCGGGGCGTCAAAATCGTGGCGCGCTGCCTGCGCGACGCGGGCATGGACGTGATTTATACCGGCCTGCACCGCACCCCGCAGGAGGTGGTGAGCGCCGCCATTCAAGAAGACGTGGACGTGCTCGGCATCAGCCTCTTGTCGGGCGCGCACATGACGGTGTTCCCCAAGGTGCTGGGGCTGCTCCGCGAGGGCGGCGGCGAGGACATCATCGTGCTGGGCGGCGGCGTCATGCCCGACGAGGACGTGGTCAAGCTCAAAGAATTGGGCGTGCAGGAGGTGCTGCTGCAAGACACGCCGCCCCAGGCCATCGTCGAGACGGTGGAGCGCTTGGTCGCCGAGCGCGGCCCGCGGTAGGGGGGTCACGCGTGGAGTTCTGGACCTTTCCGCCCCGATTCGCCCCTGACTACCGGCCCGACACAAGCTCGCGCTACTGGTTTCCTAAACGTGAAACGATGCCCCCCGAGGCGCGCGAGGGGGCCATCTTGGAACGCCTCAAGGAGGTGACGCGCTACGCCTGGGAGCACGCACCCTTCTACCGCCGCATCTGGTCCGAAGCAGGTTTTCATCCCGACCAGCTCAAGTCTTTGGAGGATTTCGAGACGCGGGTGCCGGTGATTACCAAACAAGACTTGCGCGAGGCGCAGGCTCGAGCGCCCAAGTTCGGCGACTACCTGTGCATCCCCGAGAGTGACGTGTTTCACATCCACGGCACCTCGGGCACCACGGGCACGCCCACGGTGTTCGCCATCGGCAAAAGTGACTGGGACGCGATTGCCAACGCCCACGCCCGCGTGATGTGGGGGATGGGCATCCGCCCCGGCGACACGGTCTTCGTGGCAGCGGTGCTGAGTCTCTACATGGGCTCGTGGGGGGCGCTTCTAGGGGCCGAGCGTTTGGGCGCGACGGCCTTTCCTTTTGGCGCGGGCGCACCCGGGATGACGCGGCGCGCGGTGGGGTGGCTCGAGCAAATCAAACCGAGCGCCTTTTACAGCACGCCGTCCTACGCACTGCATTTGGCCGAGGTGGCCGCCGAGGCGGGGCTCGAGCCGCGCGACTTCGGCATCCGCGTGATGTTCTTTTCGGGCGAGCCTGGCGCGTCCTTGCCCGGTATCCGCCGCCGCATCCAAGACACCTTCGGCTGCGGGGTCATCGACTCGGGCACGATGGCCGAGATGACGCCGTGGATGAACGCGGCGGGCTCGCGTGAAGCGTCCGAGGGGATGCTCCTGTGGCAAGACGTCATTTACACCGAAGTCTGCGACCCCGAAAGCCACGTCCGCGTGCCCTACGGCGAGCGGGGCACGCCCGTCTACACGCATCTGGAGCGCACCTCGCAGCCGATGATTCGCCTCCTTTCGGGCGACCTCACCTTGTGGGAGGCGGGGCCGTCGGCCTGTGGCCGCACCTATCCGCGCCTGCCGCACGGCATCTTTGGCCGCATCGACGACGCCTTTGTGGTGCGCGGCGAGAACGTCTACCCAAGCGAGGTGGACGCCGCCCTGAATGAGCTCTCGGGCTACGGCGGCGAGCACCGCATCATCATCTCGCGGGACGGCAGCATGGACGAGCTTTTGGTCCGGCTCGAGGCCACCCCCGACCTTTACGAGGGGGGTGAAACCGCGCTGAGCGAGCTTGGGGCTCGAGCCGGGACGAAGCTCCAGACGGTTTTGGGCATCCGCACGCAAATCGAGGTGACCCCGCAGGGCGAGCTGCCCCGCACCGACTTCAAGGCGCGGCGCGTGGTGGACGACCGCGACTTGTTCCGCGACCTGCGCGCGCGTTTGGAGGAACGGGGCTGATGGGTAGGGCAGGTCCTGAAGTAAAATCTAAGACGAAACCCAAGCCTTCGCTCGAGCTCGTCCCCCGCGTGCTGGCGGGCGAGGTTCCCGCGATGGCGCGGCTTATCTCTCGCGCTGAGGCGCTTGCGCCCGAATGCCGTGAGGCGCTGGACGAGATTTTTCGCCACGCGGGAGGCGCGCACATCGTCGGCATCACGGGGGTGCCTGGTAGCGGCAAGTCCACGCTGGTCCGCGAACTCGTCAAGGCGGTGCGCCGGAGCGGTCGCCGCGTGGCGGTTATCGCCATCGACCCCACCAGCCCCTTTTCGGGCGGCTCTATTCTGGGCGACCGCATCCGCATGAACGAGGTGGCCGGTGACCCCGGCGTCTACATCCGCTCGATGGCGACGCGTGGCTCGCTCGGCGGTCTCGCCGCCGCCACGCTCGACGCGGTCGATATCGTGGACGCCGCTGGGTTCGACCTGGTCCTCATCGAAACGGTCGGGGTGGGCCAGGACGAAATCGAGGTGGTCCAGGCCGCGCATACCACCGTCGTCGTGTCGGCGCCGGGGCTGGGCGACGACATCCAGGCCATCAAGGCGGGCGTGCTGGAAATTGCCGACTTGCACGTGGTGAGCAAGTGCGACCGCTCCGACGCCGACCGCACCATCACCGAACTTAAGCACATGCTGATGATGGGGCTGGGATTGGGCGCGGCGGCGTGGCAGGTGCCCGTGCTGCCGACGAGCGCCGAGCGCGGCGAGGGCGTGGGGGAACTTGTGGACGCGGTAGACCGTCACTTGAGGCATCTCAAAGATACCGACGAACTCAGGACGCGCCGCGAGCGCATCGCCCGCTACCGGATGCTCAAGGCCGCCGAAGCGCGGCTGCGTAGCGAGTTTGCCAACCGCCAGGACGGGGCGGTGGGCGCGCTGACAGGGAAGTTGTTAAGGCTCGAGCTTTCCCCCCACGCCGCCGCCGACGAGCTGTTGGCGAGTTTTAGAAGGGAGTAAGGGATGGACGTTAAAGAAGAGACTGGGGTGCAAGACGAAAAGTTAAAAGAGATGCGGGAGAAGCTGGCCGACTGGAACGAAAACGAAGTGGCGAGCTTTGTCGCGCGTCAGCCCGAGCGCAAGGAGACCTTCAGCACCAACGGCGGTATTCCCTTGCAGCGCGTTTACACCGAACTTGACACCGTAGACATGAGCGAGGACGCGCTGGGGTTGCCCGGCCAATTTCCTTTTACCCGCGGCCCCTACCCGACCATGTACCGGGGCCGCACCTGGACGATGCGGCAAATCGCGGGCTTCGGCACCGGCGAGGACACCAACAAGCGCTTCAAATATCTTATCGGTCAGGGTCAAACGGGCATCTCGACGGACTTCGACATGCCGACCCTGATGGGCTACGACAGCGACCACCCGATGAGCGAGGGCGAGGTGGGGCGCGAGGGCGTGGCGGTCGATACCTTGGCCGATATGCGCGCCCTCTTTGACGGCATCGACCTAGAAAACATTTCGGTCTCGATGACGATTAACCCCACCGCCTGGATTCTGCTGGCGATGTACGTAGCGCTGGCCGAAGAGCGGGGCTACGACCTCAACAAGCTCTCCGGCACCGTCCAGGCGGACATTCTCAAAGAGTACATGGCGCAAAAGGAGTGGATTTATCCGATTGAGCCCTCCGTTAGACTCGTGCGCGACTGCGTCGTCTACTGCGCGGAGCACATGAAGCGTTTCAACCCGCTCAACCTCTCGGGCTACCACATCTCCGAGGCGGGCGGCTCGCCTTTGCACGAGGTCGCCTTTACGCTCGCCAACACCATCACCTACGTCGAGCGGATTCTGGAAACGGGCTTAGACATCGACGACTTCGCGCCGCGCCTATCGTTCTTCTTCGTGTCGCAGGCCGATTTGTTTGAAGAAGTTGCTAAGTTCCGCGCCGCGCGCCGCGCCTACGCCCGCATCATGCGCGACCGTTTCGGCGCGAAAAATCCCGCCTCGATGCGCCTGCGCTTTCACTGCCAGACCGCCGCCGCCACCCTGACGCGCCCGCAGTACATGAATAACCTAGTCCGCACCGGCTTTCAGGCGCTCGCGGCGGTTTTGGGCGGCGCGCAGAGTCTGCACACCAACGGGATGGACGAGGCTTTCGCCATCCCCACCGAAGAGGCGATGAAGCTCGCGTTGAGAACGCAGCAAATCATTGCCGAAGAAACCAACGTCACCGACGTGGTCGACCCCCTGGGCGGCTCGTACTTTGTCGAGAGCCTGACCAACGACTTTGAAAAACGCATCTTTGAGACCCTGGACGACATCGAGCGGCGCGGCGGTACCCTGAAGCTCATCGAGTCGGGCTGGTTTCAGCGCCACATAGCCGACTTTGCCTACGAGACGGCGCTCAAAAAGGCCTCGGGCGAAAAACCCGTGGTCGGCGTGAACCTTTACACCGACAATGAAGACGACGCCGACATCGAAACGCATCCTTACGACCTCGAGACCGCCGAGCGCCAGATTGCGCGCTTAAAACGGGTACGCGAGGAGCGCGACGAGGCGGAAATCGAACGTTTGTTGGCAAGGCTGCGCCTCGAGGCTCAAGACGAAAGCGTCAACCTCCTCCCCGTCACCATCGACTTAGTCAAAGCGGGCGCGACGATGGGCGACCTTGTCGAGACGCTCAAAGAGCTGTGGGGGGTGTACCGCGAGACGCCGGTGTTCTAGCACTGATGTTTAATGTTGGGGCGTGAGCGCACCATACGTTTCCACTCGAGCATAAGCCGTCGCCACCGCCCGCGCTAGAACGTCCGCCGAGGGCGGCGCGGCTAAGAGAGCGTCAAGTTGTTCGTCGCTCAGACCGGGGAGCGGTTGCGCTCGCGGCTGCTCCCCAGCAAAACGCATCGCCGCGCCTTCGGCCCGCCAGCGCGGCCAGTCGGCGGGTTGCGCGAGGTGAAAGAGTTCGTGTCGCAGGGTCGTTTCTAAACTTTGGCGCTCGAGCAGCACCCGCAACCGTTGAGTGTGAAGCGTGTTTGTTTCTCGGTCCGCCAGCGCCGCCACAAACCAGGGTAAGCCGGTGTCAGCCTGGAAACTCTCGAGCGTCGGATGCACGCGCACCGTGACCGCGTCGGGGAGAGGCAAACCGGAATCTTTGAGATCTTTGGCGGCTTGCTCGAGCACGTCGAATACGTGCTCGAGCCTTTCGGCGTCTGCGGCGGAAGCGGTTTCAACTCTGAAGAAACCGTCTGTGGCCTCCTGCCAGCTCTGAGCGAACGTGAGCCCGAGCAAACTCAGCAGGACCGTCGCCCAAACTTTTTGGCAGGAGGCGTTCATACGCTCTCTATTGGCCTTCTTCAGCAATCTGCAAGGTCGCGTCCGGTCCCGTGCCCTCCACCTCGGGCTCGTACATCAGCCAGGCTTGGGTGGGCAAGGCCGCAAAGGTGCCGGGCGTCTCGGCGCGAAGGATGTAAGTAAAGGTCACCGGGCTGCTCAGCTCGGCGAAGTAGTAGTCCACCCGCTCGTCGTACACCTCGCGCCCGTCAAACCAGTAGTTCCAGCCGTAGTAGTCGTAACCGTAGCGCGGCTCAACGCCCGCCACCCGGAACGCCCCGTCGTCCTCGATGACCCGGTACCCGGCGGGCAGGGGTTCGTTGACGAGGACGTAACGGTAGTCGTCTTTGGGGTCAATCGTCACGGTGACGAGGAGGTAGTCGCCGACTTCCGCAGGGCCGCGCAAGGTCGTCCGGCTGTAGATGTACTGTTGTTCGCTCTCGTTATACACGGGCTCGAGGCGCTGGTAACGGCGCCTAATCGTGAAGTCTTCCGTTTGCGGTGTGAAGTCTTCTTGCTCGCTAAAGAATGAGACGGCGGCGCTCGAGTAAAGCGTACCGTCACCTGAAACGTTCACCTCGAGCACGTTAGGACCGGAGTCAAAGCCGTCCAGCGGCACCTCGACGCCTTGGTTGGTTTGGTCGAGGCTGGTGCTGACGAGTTCCGACCCGTTGAGGCGCGCGCTTACCTGATAATCGCTCGCGCTCTCGCCAGTTGTATCGGCGAGGACGAGGGAGGCTCGAACCACGGCGGCGGTGTCTTTGGTCGAGACCCAGCGGGCACCGTTGCGCTCGAGCAGCAGCCAGTTCACGACTTTGGGCAGAATCGGCGCGTCGGGGCGCAGTTCGGCCAAGGCTTCCAGCGCATAAGCCGTCGCCTCCACGCGGTCGTCGTTCCAGTAGTAGCGCGGCGCGTTCGTCTCCCAATAGGCGACGCGGTCACGCTCGGTGACGCGGGATAAGAGTTCGTCTAAGTAGAGGTTCGCCTCCACATCCCGCCCCACCTCGTGAAACGCTAAAACGCTGAGCGCGAGGCCGTAGGGCGACATGTCGGCGCGACCCACGACTCTGCCGAGGCCGTCAATGGGTCGATTTGCCCTTGCCAACGCGAGAAAGGCGTACGCTTTGGCGTCGGCGTCGACCAAGCTCCCGCCGTCCGTCGTGGTAGCGAGAGAGGTTTGGACGACAGATTGCAAGTAGTCGAGAGCGTTCTCGAGCACCGTGTCTTTGACCCTATAACCCGCCTCTTGAGACTCAATCAAGCCGTTGACGACGTAGGCGCTGATGAAGGGGCTCGAGCCGTCATACTGCCAGAAGCCCCAGCCGCCGTCGTCGTGCTGAAACTCATAAAGGCGGTCTAAGCCCTGGGCGACGATGTCGTCTAGGTTGGTCGCAACGTCGTCGGGTAACCTCGCCAATGAACCCGCCCGCGCCGCCAGCACGCTCGGGTAAAAGCGGCTCATCGTCTGCTCGGTGCAGCCGTAGGGGTAGCCCGCCAGATACGACAGCGCGGGGCTCACCGCCGCCGCGAGCGAGGGCGTGAGGTAAAGCGTGCCCGCGGCGGTGCTGAGGTCGGCGTTTGCGGGCAGGGTAAAGGTCCAGCTAGTATCCCCTTCGTTCGTCCAACCGAGTTCGTCGCGCAAGCCGTGCGGCAATACCGGCAGAGGCACCTTCATGGCGTCGCTCGCCGCCGGGGTGAGGGCGGTGGCGGTCACCTCGGCGGTGCCCGTCATGTTCGCGCTGACATTGAAATTGGCGCTGCTGCGGCCTTCCGCCGGGAGGGTTGTGGGTTGAGGTTCGGTATTGAGTACGCTGAGGCCGTCGGCGGACAGCTCGAGCCGCCCCTCCTGGTCCGTGTCTAAGTTGCTCTGCCCAATAACGCGCAAGCTCGCCTCGTCCCCCTTGATAAAAAAGCGCGGCGCGGCTAAGCGAGCGATAACGGGCAAGGTCGTTTTGACGCTATACGTGTTCTGCCCTACCTCGTCCCCCAGCGTAACCGCGCGCGCCGTAAGCCGCCATTCGGTGAGGTTGTCGGGAAAGGTGACGGTGGTCGACGCCAGACCGTCGGCGTCCGTTTGAAGCGTGGGCAACCACAAAATCGTGTCCCGAAAATCCTCGCGCAAGTCCGCGGTGGCGAACTCGGTTTTGCTCTGCGCGAACGCGGCCTCGTCCATCGCGGCTCTCGGTGCGGGTGCCGCTGGAGCCTCCGCGAGCGGTTGCGTGTTGCCGAAATAGTACCAGTCGCTCAACTGCGTTCCCACCACGTTGTCTTTAAGCGCGTAGAAAAAGCCGCGGATGTCCGGCGTCCCGTCGGGCCGAACGAGGAAGATGCCCTCGTCGACCAACGCGAGCGCCACTTGCGCCTGCACGCCGCGCCCGGACGCGTCCGAGACGCGCAAGCCAAAGCGGCCCGTCTCGCCCGGTTTATACGTGTCGGCGTCGGAGGTCATCTCAACATTTAAGAACTTGTCGTCCGGCGGCACCCGGAACCCCGCCGTGTCGGTGTAGGTCACGCCGTCGCCGACGATGGTGACCGACAAATAACCGTTGGGCGTCATCGCGGCGGTGATGGGCAGTTCGTACGTCAGCACCGACCCCTCGAGCTTGACCATTTCGTAGGCGGCGAGACTGTCGCCCTCGAGCGTCACCAACGCGTAACCGTCCGCCACGGGCGACTGCACGACAAAGCGCGCGGTGTCGCCAACCTCGTATTCTTCTTTGTCCGGCGTGATGGTAAGGCCGTCGTAGGCCCAATACCAACGCTCGCTCCCCGAGACCCAGGTGTAATCGCTGGCCTCGGTTTGCCGCCCCGACGCGTCTTGCGCCGTGGCTATGAGGGTATATGAACCTTGCTCGGCGAACTCGAGCGCCACCGTCCCCACCCCGTCCGCGTTCGTCTGCCCTTGGTAGGTCTGCCCTCCAATCGTCCGACTTTCCCCCGCCTCCCACACGTAACGCTCTGTAGAGAGGCTGAAGGGCACGCTCACCGGATTGCCCTGCAAATCCTCAGCCCGCACCGTCGCTAGCGCCGTCTCGCCCGTTTTGTAAGCGTAGCGGTCGGTCTGCACGTCCAGCACGATGCCCGCGCGGTACGCCACCAGGCTGCCGCTACCGCTAATCTCGCGCCGCGCCTCGTCGCTCACGCCCGCTTGGAGCGTGATTTGATAATCTTCGTCACCCTCGGGCAAGGCCACTGTCACGGTGAGGTTGCCCTCAGCGTCCAGCACGCCCTCACCACGCTCGATGAGTTCGCCGCCGTAGGTGGCGGTGTAGTCGTAGTCTTCATAAAATTCGTAGGAGGAGGTATAACGCCAGCGGTAGTAGGGCGCCTTTAGCACGGCGTAGTTGACCTTGCCCCCCGCGACGGGGCCGCCGAACAGGTACTCGCCGTTTACGGTAAAGGTCGCGGTGTTGACCTGCACGGCGACCGCCTCGGCGGGCGTCACGCTCACGCGGTACTCGGGTTTCTGAAAGGCTTGCACCTCGAAGTCGGCGTAGCTCGTTTCGCCGTTCAGGGTCGTTTCTACGCTGTAGTAGCCCAACGGCGCGGCGGCGCTCAGCAAGAGCTCGCCGTTAAAGCTCCCGTAAGCGTCCGTGGTGAACGTGTCCGCAAAAATTTCGTTCCCATCCGCGTCGCTCACGAGAAACTGCACCTCTTTACCCGCCAAGGGCGCTAAGCCCGAAGGCGCGCGCGCCGTGCCTTTGAAAAAAACTGTGTGGCCGGGCCGGTAGACCGAGCGGTCGGTCTGGACGTACACCTTGGCGTTTTCTAGCGCCCAGCTTTTCCAGTACGCGTTGCTGAACGCCCAACTGTCGCCGAACTTGGCCGCCACGACAAGATCGTCTGGGGTGCCGGTATCGGAGCCAGTGCCAAACTCGGTCAGCCCTTCGTCATCCGCCAAGCCCTCGGCGTAGCGGGTTTGCCCATCCAAAAGATAGACCCTAGCTTTGCGCGGTTCGCCCGCCGCGCCCTCCGCTGTATAGGTAAGCACCGTGTCCGCGTCGGTTTTCACGACCAACGAGAGGTCGGTGACGAGGATAAGCGTGGCGCTTTTTTGGGAGCCGCTCTCCAACTGCGCGAAGTAAAGCCCGCGCCGCAAGGTGCCAAAGGACGCGTCGCCGTAGTAAGTGTCGGGCTTGAGCCTCACCCTTTGCACCTGCACGCGCCTCAGCTCGAGCGCCCCCGTCTCCCTAAAATCGGCGGGACCGCCCAGCTCGAGCACCCTTTCAGGATTGCCGACGCGGTAGAGCGTCAGCGTGGCGTCTTGATTGGGCGGGACGCTGTACTCGAGACTCACCTCGTCATCCGGGCTAAAAGTCCCGCCGCCGTAGAGCCAGATTTGCTCTCTCTGCGACGACCCCAGCGAGAACGCCAACAGGAGGAACAGGCCTGCAAGTTTGAGGATGTGGGTCATAACCTTCCTATTCTGGCCGACGCCGTCTAAAGGAGCAACAAAACGCAGATATGTTTAATTCAGCTTAGGCACCGTTGTTGGGCAGGGTGATGGGAGTCGGGGAGAAACAAGGGGTTGCAACCCCTTGTTCTGACTTCCCTCTCGACTCCTCGCGCGGCACTTCCCTAATCTACAATCTTCCAGCGATAAAACCCCAGAAAATTTGGATTGTCCGCGTCCGGGTGCCAACTGGGGTCGGGGTGCTTGCGAAGTGTGTCGAGGCTCAGCAAACGCACCTCGCCGCCCTCCTCCGGGCTTAAGCCCGTGTGGTAAACAACCCTGCCGTCCCCGAGATACACCATGCTGTGATAGCCCGAACCTTCTGCAAGAGGATGTACGAAAAAAATAAGGTCACCGCGTTCGGCTACTGCCTCGCTGCGCCCTAGAGGGAGGGTCGCGTAACGCATCAACTCCGCGGCGGTGGCGAGCCCGACCAAGCGTCCGGCCTCGACATCATCTTCTCTAAAGCTGCCGGGGGCGATGCGGAACACGCTGCGGCTCAAGACGGGCAGCGGATAACTCAAGGTTTTGACGGCGGGTACGCGTGGGGGATTGAGGAAGGGGAACTGCGCGAACCAGGCGGCGGTCTTGGGCTCGAGCGCCTCCACAAACGCGTAACGCAGCAGCCCGGAGCAGTCGCGCTCCGTCCAGTCGGGGGCGGGCGCGGTGTACTGCGCCTCGGCAACGGCGGCGAACCACTCTCTGAAAGCGACCCGCTCCGCCGCGCTCGTCAATTCGGCGGCGTCGGGATACCCGTCGGCGTCGCTGTCGCGGGTTGCGTCAGGCGTTACGGCGAAGGTCAAGGACAGAACCGCCAACCCGAGAACTAAAAAGAGCCTGAACATCCTCCCGAACACCTCCCTCTCCCTTCTTACACATTACACAACTTATACACAACTTACACACAAATCAAGATTCGGTGGCGATGTGTTAAGAAGACATGAAAGCGCAGTTTTGGGTTGGATAGTGTTCTGAATCTTACTCGCGCGTGTTGAGGCGAGGTCGGCTGGGGCTTCCTAGAGGGTGTTTGGAAATGTTTTTGCCTCCTCCTCAACAAGGGGGAATGAGGGGGATTTGCCTTTTTGACAACCTCTACAGCGCATCTCGCCGAAGCAAATCCCCCAAACCCCCTTGTTAAGGGGGCTTTAGTGGACGCGAGCTGATTTCTCAAACACCCTCTGAAAGAATGGTGAGCATCATTTACTTTCAAGCATCGCGTTGACATGAGCTTCCGTCGCCTCGACCTCAGCGGGCTCCAGCACACCCATCTCGACCTCGCAGCGCCACACGCCCCCCACCGGAACGACTTTGAGGTTCCTCTTAGCCTTTTCCGCGCTGTAGCCTTCAGGCTCGGCGGTGGCCGGGTCGGTCATACCGAGCGCGTCCTGGTCGGGCGTCCGGCAAATCCAACGCACGCCCGTGTCCAGTTCACTGGGTCGGTGGCGCATGTAGTCCGCCGTCCCGTCGGGCCGGACCTGCATGGTGTGCGCCCAACCCTCGGCGTCGGCAAGATAGTCGATAAGAAAGACCACCTCGGGGTCGAAGGGGAGACCGGGCTTTAAGACGTGGTGCTCTTCGGGGTGGGTGGCGAGGTGCTCGAGCCACGCCTCATACCCCTCCTTGGGCGTCACATGTGACGGAATGCTCTTACGAACCCGCACGTGCTCCGGGTCGGCGGGGGCGCTGTAGACGAGTCTGCCGTTATCGACGGGCCTAAAGTTGATGTGCGCCAGGTACATGAGTTCCATCTCGGTGCGCTTGAGGTTGTGAACGCTAAGTTCCATTGTGAAGCGGCTCGAGCCCTCGTAAAGCTTGACGAGCGGACGGGCCAGGTAGTGGTGCGAGAACGCCACCGTATGCTGATACTCACCGCCGAGCCCAAGGTACGCGCCCCGTTCGTCCTCACCAACGACAACGTACGCTTTTTGAAAGGGCGCGTTGGGCAGCTCGCCGTGAAGCGGGTGCGTGTCTCCCGCGCCGGGTACGCCCATCGCCGTGACGCCGCAGTGGATGAGAAAGC
Organism: Trueperaceae bacterium; assembly: GCA_965214405.1. Classification (GTDB taxonomy): domain Bacteria; phylum Deinococcota; class Deinococci; order Deinococcales; family Trueperaceae; genus CBDCCT01. The sequence goes on along the minus strand of OZ243956.1, from coordinate 4,468,551 downwards.
CGCCGTAGGTTTTCAGGTAGTCGGTCGTCGGTCGGGGCTCATTAAACATCGACGCCATCGTGAGGTCGCGCCCGTCCACCACCGCCCGCCAGATTTGCTGGCCCTGGAAGGGGAGCATGACGAGGTCCACATGGGCGCTTTTGAGCCTCAGCGCGTGGACGCCGCTGTCAAATAAAAAAGTAGAGGCGGAGAGGGAGCCGTGGGTGAGGAGGGGGCGCTCGAGTTCGCCAAAAAAGCGGCGGTGCAGGTGGACGGTGGTCGGCATGGTTTAGGAATTCTCCTCGAGAAACGCTTCCAACTCCCCCCGCGTCGGCGGGTCCGCCCCCGCCCGCGTGCAGTTCACCGCGGCGGCGGCGGCGGCAAAGGCGAGCGCGTCCCGCCAGGCGTCGTCAGAGCGTTTTGGCTCCTCCAGAAGCGCCACCATCAGCGCCCCGGTGAAGGTGTCGCCCGCGCCCACAGTGTCCACCACCGTCACGCGGGGCGCGGGCACGTATAGAGGCTCGCTGGCCCTCCGGTGGAGCGTCCCGCCCGCGCCGCCGTCGGTGATGATGACGGCCCCAGGCCCCTCTTGAAGCCACGCCCGCGCCACCTCCTCATAAGGGGTATCGGGATAGAGCCAGCGCAGGTCTTGTGAACTCACCTTGACGAGGTCGCTAATCGGCAGCCAGTCGCGCCTCAGCCTCGCCTCGAACGCGTCCCTGTCGGGGATGAGTGCCGGGCGCACGTTAGGGTCGAAAACGACGGTCGCGTGACTGTGTTTCGCCACCGTGTCCGTCAAGGTGGTCGCGGCGGGCTCCTGGAGCAAACTAATCGAGCCGAACTGCACCATCTTGACCGACTCGGGGAACGTCTGGCGCGGCTGGGGGTCGTAGAGCACGTCGGCGGAGCGGTTGGCGATAAAGTCGAAGACGGCTTCGCCTTCCACCTCGCCCACAAAAGCCAGCGTAGAAGGGGCGTCACTCTCGAGCAAAAACGACGTGTCCACCCCGTTCTCGTTTAAGTGCGCGCGAATCGCCCGGCCAAACTGGTCGTCTGAAACCTGTGATGCAAAACCGACCCGTTCCCCCAACCTCGAGCCCGCCACCGCCACGTTGAGCGGCGACCCCCCGACGAAACCCTTAAAGGTCAGCGGGCCGACCTCCTTGAAGTCGATCAGCGCGTCACCCAAACACATGATGTTCATGTCCATGCTCCCCTCACCCTTTGACCGCTCCCACTAGGAGCCCCCTCGAGATAAAACGCTCGAGCGCAATTGCCAACACAATCACCGGCACAATCATGACCAAAATAAGCACCGACATCGTCCACCACTGCGGCCCGCGCGTCGCGTTTTGCGCGGCAATAAGCAGGGGCATCGTCTGCGCGTTCGCCTTGGATAAAAAGAGCGCCAGCAGGTACTCGTTCCAGGCGAACACCAGCACGAACAAGAAGGTGGCGACCAAGCCGGGCGTGGACAAGGGCAAGACGATGGACCAGAACACGCGGTAGGGCGACGCGCCGTCCACGCGGGCGGACTCCTCTAGCTCAATCGGGATGTTCGCAAAATAGTCGCGCATGAGCCACACGACGATGGGCAGATTGACCGCCATGTAGGTCGCAATGAGCGCCGTCCGGGTGTCCAAGAGCCCGAGCTGCTGGAACAAAATGTAGATGGGGATGATGATGGCGACGGGCGGCAGGATGCGCTGCGAGATAAGCCAAAAAGCGATGTCGCTGTTCTTGAGTGAACGCGCCGAACGTTTAGAGATTGGCCCCAAGAGGAGAAAAAATACCGCCACCACGACAACGGCGGCGAGCACCCAGGGCACACCAAAATTCACCCCCACCACCGCCAATGCGAGAAGCCCCAGCGCGGTAAACACGGCGGCGAGGCGCGGGCGGTACGTGAATCTTGTGAGGCCGTAGGCCGCGCTGCCGCCAAAAAGGAGTGCCAGCGCCGAAGAGAGGAGCGCCACCACGACGGTGTTGACAAAGGGCCGCACTGTGTCGCGCCAGACGGTCACGAAGACGTAATGCCAGGCGTCCGTTGCAGGCTGAAAGTCCACAAAAGGCAGATAAAAGGGGCCGTTATTGACCTCGATAGGCAACTTGAACGAGGTGATGACCACCCAGTAGAGCGGAAAAAGCACCACCAGCGCCCAAACGCCGAGCAGCAGGTACGAGACGAGCGCGCCGAAGGGCGAAGGCTTGTTGAGACCCCGGCTCTTAAACATTTTGACTCTTAAACATCCTGGCTCTCAAACATTTTGCCTCTTGGTACCGAAAGCATAACGGCTCCTGAACTTTTCAAAACCCGTCTCACCGCCGGGTCGCGGGCGCGTAGATAAGGTTGACGTATGAGATGCAGATAAAGAGCGACACGAACATCAGCATATAGGCAATCGCGGCGCTGCCGCCCAAATCGAGCGCGCGCCAGGTGAAAAACGAGTGGAGCGTCAAGGATTCCGTGGCGGTGCCCGGCCCGCCGTTGGTCAAGACGTTGGGCAGGTCCACAATCTTGAACGCCTCAATCATGCGGATGAGCACCACCGTGGCGCTCACCGGGACGATTTGCGGCAGCGTGATGGCCCAAAAGATTTGCCAGCGGCTTGCCCCGTCCACGTGCGCGGCCTCGAAGAGTTCGTTGGGCAAGCCCTCGATGGCGGCCAAAAGGATAATAAACATGAAGGGCGTCCACTGCCAGATGTCCCCGCCCATCACCGCCCAGCGCGCGCCCCAGGCGCTGGTGACCCAAGACGCGCCGCCGAGCCCCACCGCCTCCAAGAGCGGCTTGAGCGGCCCCTTGCCCGTGTCGGTGAGCATCCTGAAGGTGTAGGCGACGCCGACGGGCGTAATCATCATCGGCAGGAGAAAGACGACGCGGAAAAAGCGGCGGCCCGGCAGTTGCTGCGTGGTCAGGAGCGCCAACCCGAGGCCGAGCGCGTACTGGAAAGTGATGCCGACAAACACATAAACGAGCGTCACGATAAGGCTGCCGGGGCGACCCCCCGCGCTCAAGGTTTTGAGAACGTACCAGAGGCCGATGCCTAAAATCCCGAACGTCACCACGCGGTAGACGAAGCCGCCGACGCTTGCATCTTTCCCGCGCGCGTAGCGCCACAGCGCGTAGATAAGAAGCGCCGCCGCGACCCCGATAGCGAGCCAGGCGAGGAGCGACAGCTCACCCGGCACGCCCCGAAAGTGCTGCCGCTCGCTTCCTAACAGGAGCTTGCGGAAGTTGGCAAGGCCGACGAAGGTGATGTCGATGCCCCCCCGGACGAACTGGAGGCGCGACAGTGCGAGATAGGCCGAGATAAGCAGCGGAAAAATAGAGAGCGCGAGCACCACCAGCACGGCGGGGAGCAAGAAGACGTTGCCCGCGTGGCGCTCGAGCCACCCCCTCACCCGCTCGCCAAAGGACGCGGGCGCGGCGTGGGGGGCTCGAGCTTTTTTCTGAGTTTGCATAGAAGCATTCTATCTGTTTGGTGGAGGGTCCCGCTTCGTTACGAATTCGTCACAAGGCGCGACTCGGGCTTCCGTCACCAGAACTTTAGCGCTTGATGACGAGTACCGAGTGAGACACTGGCAACTCGGTACTCTCGTCTTTACTAAAGCAGATTTACTAAAGCAGAAGCGCGTTCTGTGGCTTCCTTGATGATGCAAATAAAAGCCTGAGCGGGACCCGCTAAAACCTAGCGCTCTACCCCGAGCGTGCCGACGTACGCCTCGCGCTGCGCGTCGCGACCCAATTCGTCGGTCGTCTCTTGCCAGCCGTCATAAATTTGCTGCATCGCCTCCTCCTTGGTGATTTCGCCCGCCAAGAGCTGGGCCAGCGCGGTGTCTAGGACGATTTGCTGGTAGCGCTGGTTCTGCGGCACGCGCAAGTCGAGCACCATGTTGGGGCTGTTCAGGCTGTCTTGAATCGCGCCGAGATAATCTTCCGCCGCTTCCTCGCTCATGCCCGCCGCGACCCAGTTGTCTAAGTTGCTAAACTGCGAGGTGCGGTAGGGGTTAAAGCCGGTGACGCCAATTGTCACGTCCTGGTTGGACTGCTCCGGGGCGCTCATGTAGGAAAAGAACGCGTACACGGCGTCCTTAACCTCCGGGTCCGCCGCCGCGTTGACCGCGCCCGACCAGCCGCCAAAGGCGGCGAAGGGCGCGTGGTTAATGCCGTCCGTTGCGTAGGGGCAAAGCTCTGCGGTGCAGTCGACGAGCGCGCCCGTCTCGCGGTTTAGGATTCGGCTCGAGCCCGGCAAAATGGTCGCCCCCACCTTATCCTGCACCACCGACGTGTCCGGGTCAATCGCCAGCGTGCCGATGTCGCCCCAGTCGAGCGTCAGGGCGCAGCGGCCTGCGGTAAAGAGCCCGCGCGTGTCGCCCACGTCTAGGTTGAGTTCGTCGGGCGGGCCATACTGCGTGGTCGCCGTGTAGATATCGAGCGCCTCGGAGAAAGCTTCGTTGGGGCCGTAAAGCGGCTCCATCGTGTCGGCGTCGAAAAAAGCGCCCTCCGCGGTGCCCTGGCCCTGCAAAAAGGCCGACGCAATCGAAGAAATCATCCAGTAGGACTGCGCGTTGCGCTTTTTGGCGATGCACGAGCCGTAGTCGTCCTCGCCGTCGCCGTTCATGTCCATCCCGTTGGCGGCCTCCGCGACGGCTAAGTAGTCGTCCCAGGTCTCGGGCGGGTCCATCCCGAGTTCGTCTAGCACGTCGGTGCGATAGTAAACCATCTGGAAGTCGCCGTCTAAGGGAATCGTGTAAATGCTGCCCCCATAGGTCGAGGAAAAGTCTCGGAAAAAGGGCGCGATGTCGTCCCACTGAATTTGCTCGTCGCTGTCAACGCGCTCGGTCAAATCTTCCAGATAACCGGGGTTCGCGTAGTCCACGATCCACTGCGGCGCGAACACAAAGCCGTCGTACGAGTTCGTGCCCGTCGCCACGTCGGTCAAAATCTGCTGGTAGAGGTCCGAAAAGGGCACGGTAATCACGTTGACCGTCGCGCCCGTTAATTCTTCAAAGTCGGGCGCGCGGCGTTGCAGGGGCTCGGCAATCTGCGGCCCCGTAAAGGTGACGATGTTGACCTCGACGCCCTCGTAGGGTTTGTCTTGCGCGAACGCGCCACCCAAGAGGGCGAGCGCAATCAAACATCCCAGAAATCTTTTCATGATTCCTCCAAGTTACTCGTAGGCTTCCGCTTAGTGGTTATCGAGCTGTTTATAGATCTGCGAAGCTCATTCTCAGGGTTAACTGTCTTGACTCAGGCCACCTCCTTAGAATGAAGGTCATTGGGGTGGTCTCGCCAACGGCTGTGACGGAAAAGGTGGCGGCTCGAGCCTATCAAAGGCGGTCATAAAAAGGTCCCGAAAACCGTGTAACTTTTTTCAAACGCCGCCCTAAGCAGTCTCAGCGTTATGAGCTGGGTACAGGGGGAGCTCGAGACGCCCGTCCTGCTTGCCCCGTCCTCTAGGCGTACGTCCATCCTCTCCCTCCGGTCCGCCCGCCGATTTTTTTGTGGGCGGACCCGTGGGCGGACAAACAGCGCGTTGTGATTAAGGGGGATTGTAAGCGGTTTTTAAGCTTTTGTCAAAATCCGACGGGCTTTCGTCGTTGAGCAGCGTTCATAGTTTGCGAGCAACAGGCGAACGGACCTCATCACCGCGTCAGGGCTTACGCATGTGGACGTTAAACGCACATTTCACCTAACTTTCGGAAGTTTCCTGCCGCGAAGGTACAGCTTGATTGACCAGTTTGTAGGCCCCCAAAAGCCGGAGCTCACTGTAAACCTGTCAGAGCCGATAGTGCGAGAAGGTGTAAAAGTTTGCCACCAGGGTGTCGTTGGCGCGGATAGAGGCGAGGGTTTTCGTTTCTGGGTTCATGAAAGCTTCTCGAGCGTAGCCCCCAGGCGAGTAACCCCCGGTCTCTCTGGCGCGGAGCAAAGGGTCCGCCAGCACCGACACACCCGTCAGGGAGGGGCTGTTAGAAACGGCGTGCTAGACGTGGACAAGCATTTCAGGGTTTCTCAAAACCCGGATGCGTCAGGCACAGCATCTGCGAATCCGAGTAGTCAACGATATTGTTTGGAAGTAATGAAGTAATCTGGAAGTAATGAAGTAATAAGGTGCGGCGCTAGAGCCCGACTCGGCCAAGCCGAAACGTCAACAGACCCTGAATTCAACCCTCTAAAAGGCGCGTGAGCGCGTCCGCGGGTAGGGGGCGGCTGAACAAGTAGCCCTGCGCCTGGTCGCAACCGTGGGCGCGCAAAAATTCTGCCTGCGCGTTCCTTTCTACCCCCTCGGCCACGACATTTAAGTTCAGGTTGTGCGCCATCGCAAGGATCGTTCTGACGATGGCCGCGTCGCTGCCCGAGCCTGGCACGCCCGTCAGAAAGGAGCGGTCGATCTTGAGCGTGTGGACGGGCAGGCTTTTAAGGCGGCTCAGCGACGAGTAGCCGGTGCCGAAGTCGTCGATGGAAAGCCGGACGCCGAGGTCGTGGAGCGCTACGAAGCGGGTGACGTTTTCGCCGGTGCTCTCCATAAACACGCTTTCGGTGAGCTCGAGCGCCACGCACTCCGGGTCCAAGCGGAGCTGCTCAAGGGTGTCCCGAACCACCCCGACCAGTTGCGGCTGCCCCGCCTGACGCGCCGAGACGTTGACCGACATAAAGAGATGCGCGTGCCCCGCGTCGTGCCACGCCCTGAGCTGAGTAAACGCTTGTTTCATTATCCAGATGCCAAGAGGAACGATGAACCCCGTTCCCTCGGCCACGGGGATGAACACGTCCGGCGGTATAAATCCGCGCTCCGGGTGCCTCCAGCGCAAAAGCGCCTCTACCCCGACGATTTTTCCTGTGCCGACCAGGACGATGGGCTGATAGTGGAGGCTTAACTCCTGCCGCTCGAAAGCGCGCTCGAGCTCGTTCTCCAAGCGCAGCCGCTCCCGCTGGCCCTCGTACATCGCGGGGTCGAAAACCGCGTAGCTCGCCCTGCCCTGGGTCTTGGCGCGGCTCAAGGCGGTGTCGGCGTTGCGCAAAAGGTCGCCGGGTCTCCCGTAGGGCGTCGTGCCTGGGCTCGGGTTCAAGGCGATGCCGACGCTCGCCCCTAGCTGCACCGCCTGCTGAGATTGGGTGGGGAGATGAGCGGAAAGAAGAAAGGGGGATGCGAACGCGTCTTGAATGCGTTCGGCGACGCCCACGGCGTCTTGTCGTGTGGTGCCCTCGAGCAGCACGGTAAATTCGTCGCCGCCAAGCCGCGCGACCGTGTCCCCGGGCCTGAGAAGGCGGCGCAGGCGACGCGCCGCCTCGACGAGCACCGCGTCGCCCGCGGCGTGCCCGAGACCGTCGTTCACCCCCTTGAAGCGGTCTAGGTCGATAAAAAGCACCGCGGTCTCTCCCTCGCCCTTTGCTTCTCTCACAGCGCGCGCCAAACGCTCCAAAAAGAGCGCCCGGTTGGGCAGCCCGGTGAGCGCGTCGTGAAACGCGGTGTAGTGAAGACGCGCCGTGAGGCTTTTGCGCTCGCTCACAGACGCGCCGAGCAAGATACCCAAATAGGTCAGCGTCACGAGCCCGAACTGCAACGCGAAACCGTCCACGCTGCCCATTTTGGAAAAGGTAAAAAGCGCGACGCAGACGTTGGTGCATAGCGTCGCCGCCGTTCCCCACCCAAAGCCGTACCACCCCGCGACGAGGAGCACGGGAATAAACGTGACGTAAGAGTGGTTGAGCGTCAGCGACTGGGGCACGGCGTAGGCGACAAAGGCGGCGAGCGCGAAAACGCCCGCAAAAAGAAGGACCCTGAACACCTCCTGGGTGGTGGGCCACCGCCCGCTCGAGTCCCGCACCGCCTCCTGCGGGTCGCCCGAGTCCGGTGAACGCGACCCCGGTACGTCCGGCTTTGATATATCCGCCTTAGATATATCCGCCTTTAGTACATCCCGTCTCGGTAGATGGGACGCTGACACGTTCGGCTCCGGGATGTTTGACCTCGAGGATTTTGTCGTTGCCGCATCCGGCTCTGGCGAATCTGATGAGGCGTCCGCCTCCGGTAACGTTGACTCGTTCGTCCCTAAGCCCTTTGTTTTCAGCCACGGGGTATGGCGCAGCATAACCAAAAGAAAGGGCGCGAGCGCGCCGATGCCCGTGGCGTCTCCCGCCGCAAACTGAAATAGAAGCGTGAGCCACTGTGACCAGGTAAAAGAACCGGAAAGCGTAAAGTTTGTGACGCTAAAAAAGCTGGCAATAAGCGGCGCTAAAAAAGCGCCGACGAACATAAACCAGACCACGTCACGCAGACCGTAGAGGCGCGGGTCAACGCGCAAGCGGCGCAAGAAGAGCGTGGCGCCGCCATAGGCGAACGTATAGGTCAGCGCGTGAACGAGCGAGGAAAGAAGCGGGAGCGAGGCGTTATTCACAAGTTGCGCGAGCAGAACCGCCGCGAAGAGCGCGGGCAGAAAGCGCAAACCGAGCACCAAGAGGAGCACGAGACTGAGCGCGCTGGGAAGGTACCAAACAGACACACCCGCCCCGACATCGAACGCTTCAGAAACCGTGTCCAGCAGGAGGTAAGCGAGGAGATAAAGAACCACAGCCAGTGACGCGCGCACACCGTTGGGTGTGGCGCGCCACAGGGCTGTGGCCCAAGACCAAGGAACGTTCGTTCTCGCGCGCTTCATCGTCACTACGTCGTCAACACATTGGAATACCCGCCTCTGCGTTCTGTCCCCGCTGCTGCCGACTCGAGTTCATCCTACCCTTTATCCAAACCCGCGCAACCCATCCGCGTTAGGGCTAGGGTGTATTGACATTAGCCGTTTATGCGTACACTCGACCTCGTCATGGACGCAACAAGACCGGCCCCTCTCTTCTTACTTTTTCTTGCTCCTACTTTCTCTCATCCAGCCCCTCGAGCTTCGCCGAGCGGAAACGTTAACAGAGCCCGACCAAACGTCACCCCCATTCCATTTGCGTCCGCGGGCGGGTACACTGGAGGAAGTAACACATAGCCTGTATAACCTTTATTTCGAGGAGCTTATTTTGCAACGTACGGCGGTATTTATTGACGGCAGCAACCTTTACAACGGGATGCGCGACAACCTCTCGAGCACGCGCGTCAACCTCCAAGAGCTCGTGAAACAGCTTCTCGTCAACCGCCCGCTGATGCGCGTCTACTACTACAACGCGCCCCTGACGGACGACTACGAGGTCGAACTGCGCGAGGGCCAGGGCCGCTTTTTCGAGTCGCTGCGGCGCATCCCTTACGTGACGGTCCGCTTAGGCAGGCTCCATAGGCGGCACGACGGGACGCTGGTCGAAAAGGGCATCGACGTGGCCATCGCGGTCGAGTCGCTCTCGCTCGCCGTCGAAAACGCCTACGACACGGCCTTGATTGTGAGCGGCGACGGCGACTACGTCGAGCTGGTCGAGGCCATCAAGCGCCGGGGCAAGCACGTCGAGTGCGCCATGTTCAAAAGTCAGTCGGCGGGGGTGCTCTTGGAGTACGTGGACGTGTTTCATCCTTTAGACGACCTCAACTGGTCAAAAATTCTCTTTTGAAGCTCGAGAAACGGAAAGCAGACTCAAAGCCTCACGCCGACTTAGACGCTCTGTAGGGTGAGGCTTTGGCGGCGTGAACGGGTGTGATTTTTTGAGAGAAAGCGGGTCTAGGGGGCGGCGACGCCCGGCGTCAGATAATCGTTGCTAAAGAACGCCGTCGCGGGAAGGTCGGTAGTAACGCGGCCCACCTTAGTAAGAAGCGCCAGGGTCTGTTCCCAGCCCTCCGGGTCGGTGGTGCCGAGGCCGTTCTCTTGGGTGGCGGGGGAGGTGTAGAGGGGCAAGGAGGCTTTCAAGACCTCGAGCCTGTCCGCGTCCAAATTTTCAATATACGTTGCCGACGCCCCAAAAGCCTCTTCCGGGTGAGAGAGCGTCCGCGCCATCGCCTCCTGTGAGGCCGCCAAAAAGCGCCGCACCAGCGCTTCGTTTGCCAAAACCTCGTCCGTCGTGACGACGCCGTTGCCCGCCGAAGGATTATAAGGGCCTGCCGGGAGAACGTTGACCTCTACGCCCCTTGCGCGCAGCACGGTGGGCTCGTTGTTCACAAATCCCATCGCCACGTCCACGCGCCCGCTCAAAACCGCCTCGGCCTGGGTAAAGCCGATTTGTTGGATCGTTACCTCGTTTTCGGTGAGCCCCGCCGCCGCGAGCACCGCCTGGAGCGACGTATACGAAGAGCCGAAAAGCCCCGGCATCCCGATTGTTTTACCGCGCAAGTCTGCGGGACGCTCGATACCCGCTTCCGGAAGTGAAAAGAGCGCGTTGGGCACGCGCTGATAGAGCGCCATGAGATAAACGAAAGGCGCGCCCTCGGGGTCTTGGCTACGCAGGCTGATCACATCCTCGGCGTCTCCCACGACGAAGTCGAGCTTGCCCTGCGCCAGAAGCGGATAAAGTTCAGTCACGAACCCGTGCTGAAATTCGACCGAAAGCCCCTGCGCCTCGTAAAGCCCCGAGACCGCGCCAAGGTAAAAGGGCGCGAACTGCACGTCGGGCAGATAACCGAGGCCCACGCGTACTTCTTCCGTCCCTTGTGGTTGAGCGGCTTGACCCAACGACAAACTGAGCGAGAAAACCAGCAAACTTATCAAAACGCGGCGGATAACCATAGAGCTTTGCAGCCAAGGTGGGCGCACCTTAGCCTGCCTCCTTCTCCCGTCCGGACTGTGACCGTCGGCACCCGAATCGCACGGGCTCAGGCTCGAGAAACGTTTATCGAGCGTCGCGGGCTCGTCTGTAGGCCTTTATAAGAACAGCTTATAAAACCAGCCCCACAGCATCACCGCCGGTGGGGACTTTCACCCCGCCCTGAAGGACGCTTTTCATGATAAGGGCTGGGGGTGGGGGGCTTGTTCGCTAAATCACAAGTGCGGGTGGCGGGAAGAGCTTTTCACCCTTGCGTCCTCGAGGACGTATCTTTTTATCTGGCGGCGTTTAACCTTTCGAGAAGCTGGACGATTTCTGACTTGTGACCACCGGCAAGCGTCAGAAGTGACGCTTCGCTAATAGACTCGAGGATGAGCTCGAGAGACCTGATCAAAAGGCGCACTTCTCGAGCATCAAACAGCGGTTCGAAAAATTCCCCTTGAGGAAGGTGAAGAAGCTTAGCGTCCAGAATGGTGTTTACCTCTTCTTCATCAGCTCCAACGAGATTTCGCAACTCGCTTTCAAATCTGTAGCCGTTTGCCAAGGAGTTGAGCGTGCTGGCTATAATTTTCAACTCGCTACGGTCAAGCTGCAACGCGCACCCCTACCGCCGCCGGTAGCGCAGTACCCAGGTCTCGAGCACGCTCACCGCGCCGTATAAAGCAATACCGATAACGACGTTGACGCCAACCGCCGCCATCGCGTTGGCGACGCGGAAGTTTACGCGTTCGGTGTTGGCGACGTAGCCCAAGCCGGAGCCGCCGAAGACGAACTCGCCCACCACCGTGCCGATAAGCGCCAGCGTCACGGTGAGCTTGAGGCCGCCCAAGACCACGGGGAGCGCGCCGGGGAGCTCGAGCCTCAAAAACGTGCCCCAGCGCCCCGCACCCATTGTCGTAAACACCTCGCGGTAGACCCTATCCACCTCACGCACGCCGACAACGGTGGAGACGAGCACGGGGAAGACTGAAATAAGCGTTGTGACGAGCAGCTTGGCGCTTAAGCCGTAGCCCACCCAGAGCACGAGCAGGGGCGCGATGATGATGGTCGGCACCGCCTGCAAGGCCACAATAAAGGGCGACAGAAGCCGCTCCACCGCCCGCTTTTTGCCCATGACGTAGCCCACCGGCACCCCGATGAGGAGCGACAACACGATGCCCAGGGCCGTGACGCGCAAGGTCGCCGCGGCGTTGCGGAACAAATAAGAGGCGTTCTCCAGAGCCGCCGCCCACACGAGCCCCGGCGGGGGCAAAAAAATGGGCGAGGTCCGGGCGGCGAGCAGGCTCCAGCCCAAAAACAGGAGCGCGGTGAGCGCAACGACCCCCAGCGCCTCCCAGGGAAAGCGCACCCTTGGCCGAGTCAGGTTCACGTGGGTCGAATCCGCCACGCCGATGCGTGCCCGCAACACGGCCTCGATGCCGTCGTCATACGCGGTGATGCGGCCTTCGTTGCGCGAGGCTAGCACGGTGTCGATGCGCCCGTCCTCCAATACCACCACTGTATCGGCGAGATACACCGCCTCGCGGATGCTATGGGTCACGAACAGAACCGTTTTGCCCGTGCGCTCGTGCAGGCGCTTGAGTTCCAAGTTAAAGCGTTCGCGCACGAGCGCGTCGAGCGCGGCGAAGGGCTCGTCCATGAGCAGCACTTCGGCGTCTTGGGCCAAGGCGCGCGCGATGGCGACGCGCGCGCGCATCCCGCCCGAGAGCTGGTGGGGGTAGCGGTCTGCGTGCTCCAACATCCCTACTAACTTGAGCACTTCCTCCGGGCTCTCGCCGCGCCCGGTGAGCTGGAAGGGCAGCGCGACGTTTTCACGCACCGTGCGCCAGGGCAACAGGCGGTAGTCCTGGAATACGACAGCGGGCTTTCCGGCTACAGTAACTTCGCCTTTGCCTGCTTTTAAGAGTCCTGCGACCGCGCGCAGCAAGGTGCTTTTGCCCCCGCCCGAGGGACCGATAAGCGCGACAAAGCCGCCCCGCGCGACCTCCAAATTTACGTCACGCAAGACCGGCTGCCCGTCGAACTGCACGCAAACGCCTCTAAGTTCGATGGCGTTGGGCGACGCGTTTGGCGGCTTGCTGGTGGGCGAGGTGGCGGGCGTGGCTCGAGACGCCAAACGGGTGGGGTTGCCGAAGCTTCGCATAAGAAAAGCATACTGGAGAACGCGCTCTGGTCACGCGCTAGCAAACACGCTCCGCTATTGAAAAAGGTTTCATCAAATGGTGCAGGGGTTAAGCTGGAGTCATTAGCAAGACAAACTTCTGTTGGCTGTGGTGTGGCATCACAAGCGGCATTACCGACGAGGAGGTAGTGACTCGCCTGGCATTACTAAAACCGGAAAAGCCGCATTAAGAGCGGCTTCTGGAGTGGTGCGCCCGGCGTGAGTCGAACACGCGACCTTGGGCTTAGGAGTCCCCTGCTCTATCCGTCTGAGCTACGGGCGCACGCGCAGGGTATTTTACCCGGAGTTCGGCGTGTGGCGCAAGCTCAGGTCAAGCGCTGATGGCGGGCAGCATAAAACCGCCCTCACCTCTTAAATGCTTGGCGAGCCAGTGACCCGGCTCCACGGTAAACGAGGCGGTTCGCCAGTCACCCGCGCCCTGCGTGTGGAGAAGCCGCAGAGCTTTCTCGTCTTGCGGACCCCGCTTCAGGTGAAGCGCCGTGACAAAGTTAGCCGCGAGTTGCGCCGCCAGCTCACGGTTAAATAGGGGCACGCTGGAAAGGTCGGCCACGCCGATTTTGGCGGTGTAGTCCGCGCCGCTCCCGATCACCTGCATGAAACTTTCGATGGCCTGCAGGCCGAACTCGGTAAAGGTGTAGAGGGCCGGGTAGGACTCGCGCAGGGGACCCTGCACGTAGTCGCGGGTAACCTCTATCACGTCCTCGACCGTGTCGAGACACGTGCCCACCGGGAGCCTGTTCCAGTCACCATCACCGACGACCAGATGGATATCGACTGTGCGCATTCTCTACCTCCTACAGTGAGGGCTGAGAACTCACAAGAAAAAGGGAAAAACTCAGCCACACAGATTACGGGAGGAGTCCCGTAGTTTATTTTAGAGGTCGGTCAACAAGTAGAGCGAGACATCAGTCACGTTTTGAATAATGTTTAAAGGAAAAGTAAAAGGTTTCGCTCGTTATCTCGTTTATTTACAGGTCTACTTGTTCACATGCGTCTCAACCGTTTCCCCTTGTTCACTCAGAACGAGACCCATCCACTCGAGGTCATAGTAAACCCCGTCCAAAAAGATTTCCTTACGGATGGTTCCTTCTCTAACAAACCCTTTTCGCTCATAAAGCAGGATGGCGCGGCGGTTGTCCGTCCTCACGCGCAGGTTGATTTTCTTGATGGTGCCGGTTTGCCGCGCCCAGTCTAAAAGTGTGTCGAGCAGCTTGGAGCCCACCCCCAGCCCCCAATAAGCCTTCCGCACCGACATACCCAACTCGCCGCTGTGTTTAACGCGAGGCCTGTGACCCGCCGAAAAGTTGAGGGCGCCGACAATTTCATCCCCAACCAGAGCAAGCAGGTACACCTGATTTTCCGACGCGCGACATGCCCGCAAAAACTCCGCCTCTTCGCGCTCTGTAAGTTCAAATTCGCCGGGGCCGAGGGCGAGGTAATCCGACTCACCCCCCACACTGTTGACATGGGTGAGGAGCGCCCCGGCGTCCTCAGCCTCCGCTTCACGAACGAGGAGCGAGAGGCTGTTCTTGAGTTCATAGGTCAGCGGCTTCACGGTCACTCTGTTATCCTTACTCTTCCCGAAGCCTCTCCTGCACCAACGCCTGCACAAGCTGCGGGTTCGCCTTGCCCTGCGTCTCGCGCATCACCCCGCCTACGAAAAAGCCTAGCAGCCCCGTTTTGCCGCCCCGGTACGCCGCGACCTTGTCGGGATTTTCACTCATCAGCTTGTCCACCACGGTCTCGAGCCTCCCCACATCCGTGACCTGCTCGAGCCCCCGCGCCTCCACAACGGCTCTGGGACGCTCGCCCGTTTCCAACATCACCCCAAACACCTCTTTGGCGATGCGGCTCGAGATGGTCTCGTCGTCCACGAGCGCCACCAACTCGCCCAGGTGCGCGGGCTGGACAAGGAGCGCTGCAAGAGATGTGTCTTTAAGCGCGCGCAGGAGTTCGTTGACCATCCAGTTGGCGACGCCCTGCGGGTTGTCGTGCGTCTTCAACGCCTCTTCAAAAAAGGCTGAAAGCTCACTATCGGCTGCCAAAATAGCCGCGTCGTCGCCGCTCAGGCCGAGGTCGAAGGTGTAGTGCTCCAACCTCGAGCGCTGTTCAGAAGTGAAGTCCAGCGTGGGGTCGCGCTGCGCGGCTTTGGTCGGTTCGGTTTCACCTTTGGGGGCGCGTTCCTTTTTCGCCCTTTCCTCAATCTCCCCCTGCACATCTTCCGTTCTGGCATCCCACGCGGATTTGAGCGGCACGATGCGGTTGAAGACGAGGTGAGAGGGGCTCGAGTCCGGGTCTCTCACAAAGTAACCCTGCCGCTCGAACTGGTAACGCGTCTCCTCGGGGTCGTTCGCCACGCTCGGCTCGACAAAGCCGCGGGTCGTGATGAGCGAATCGGGGTTGAGGTAGTTCGTAAAGGGTGCGTCGCCCGCGTCGGGGTTGGGGACGCTGAAGAGCCGGTCATAAAGGCGCATCTCGGCGGGCAGCGCGTGCGCGGCGCTCGCCCAGTGGACGGTGCCCTTGACCTTGCGGCCTTTTGGATTTTGCCCCAGCGTGTCGGGGTCGTACGAGCAGCGCAGCTCGGTCACGTGGCCCCTTTCATCTTTGACGACCTCATCACAGCGGATGACGTAGGCGTAGCGGAGCCGCACCTCGCCGCCGGGGGCCAAGCGGTGAAAGCCTCTGGGCGGCTCCTCCAGAAAGTCATCTTGCTCGATAAAGAGTTCGCGGGCGAAGGGCACCATGCGCGAGCCTTCTTTGGGAACGTCGTGGGGCCAGTAGGGGGCCTCCAACGCTTCCTCTTTGTTCTCGGGATAGTTGGTGAGGACGATCTTGAGGGGATTGAGCACCGCCATCACCCTTGGGGCCTGGGTATTTAAGTCGTCGCGGACGGCGTATTCTAAAAGCGCGATATCCACAGTGCGGTTCGTGCGGGAGATGCCCACACGGGAGGCGAACTCTCGGATGGCTTGGGGCCTCACGCCGCGTCGCCGAAGCCCTGCCAGGGTCGGCATCCGCGGGTCGTCCCAGCCGTTCACGAAGCCTTCCCGAACGAGTTGCATCAGCTTACGCTTGCTGACTACCGTATACTCGATGCTGCGTCGCCCAAACTCGTACTGGTAGGGGCGCGGCGTGCCGATAAGGTTCTCCATCAGCCAATCGTATACGGCGCGGTTTTCTACAAATTCCAAGGAGCAGAGGCTGTGGGTCACACCTTCAACCGCGTCCGAAAGTCCGTGTGCAAAGTCGTACATCGGGTAAATCGGCCACTCACTGCCCGTGCGGTAGTGGTGCGCGTGACGGATGCGGTAGAGGAGCGGGTCGCGCATCTTCATATTGGGGGCCGCCATGTCAATCTTGGCGCGCAGCACATGCGCCCCGTCCGCAAACTCGCCTGCGCGCATCCGCGCGAAAAGGTCCAAATTTTCTTCTGCTGAACGCGTCCGGTACGGGCTCTCACGCCCTGGCTCCGTTACCGTACCCCGGTAATCCTGAATTTCTTCTTCGGAAAGGCTGTCTACGTAGGCTTTGCCCTCTTCAATCAGCCTCACGGCAAAGGTGTAAAGCCTCTCGAAATAGTCCGAGGCAAAAAACTTGCCGTCCCAACGCCAGCCGAGCCAGCGGACGTCACGCTCTAACGCCTCGGCGTACTCCATGCGCTCAGCCGTTGGGTTGGTGTCGTCAAAGCGCAGGTTGCAGCGTCCGCCGTAGTCGTTCGCGGTACCGAAGTCGATAAAGCTCGCAATGGCGTGGCCCAAGTGGGCGTAGCCGTTGGGTTCAGGCGGAAAGCGAGTTACCACCTCACTGATCCTGCCCGCCCGAATGTCCTCATCAATGATGTCGGTAATAAAGTTGGGCGTCACCGTTCTGTTTTCGTCAGCGGGAATCTTGGCGGCGGCCGTGCGTGCGTCCAGGGCGTTCGTACTCATGGTTTAGTGTAGCAGAGGCGGCTTTGAGAAGGGGTAGGGGAGAGTGAGCGGGGGCTCGAGCAGAAACGGTAGGGGAAGTTCGCGTCCAGACAGATGCGACCTACTGCGAGTTTTATACTGACCCGTGACCCTACGTTACGTCGAATGTCCCCGCGATTCGTGGCAGGGCCTCGCCCACACCATTCCTACGGAAGAAAAGCGCACCTACTTAGACGCCCTCCTCAGTGCGGGTTTTCGTCACCTCGACTTGGGCTCGTTCGTTTCCCTCAAGGCGGTGCCGCAGCTTGCGGACACCGAGGCGGTTCTCTCGGGCTTGACGCGTCCTCAAAATACCGATTTTCTCTGCATTATCGCCAACGAGAAGGGGCTGGCGCGCGCGTTAGGAGCGCCCAACGTCTCGAGCGTCGGCTATCCCTTGTCGGTCAACGACACCTTTCAAAGGCGCAACACCAACCGGAGCCTAGAGGCGTCGTGGCCGCTGGTAGAGGAGATGCTGGAGGCGACAAAGGCGGGCGGGCTCACCCTCGTCGTTTATCTGTCGATGGGCTTCGGCAACCCCTACGGCGAACCCTGGTCACCGGGCGACACGGCGGCGGCGGTCGCGCGGCTCCGCGAGATGGGTGTTCAAAATATCGTCTTAGCCGATACCGTCGGCACGGCGACTCCGGCGCGGTTGGGGAGCGTGTTGGAGGCGATTGGGGAGGTGCGGGATTTGGGCCTCCACCTCCACGCGCGTCCCGGTTCTTGGCAGGGGACGCTCGAGAAGGCGCTCACCCACGGTCTGCGCTGGCTCGAGGGCGCGTTAGGCGGCGTCGGCGGTTGCCCTTTTGCGGGTGACGAACTCGTCGGCAATCTCCCTACCGAGGAGGTTTTGCCCTGGCTGGCGGCGCAGGGCCTGGAGGTCGAGATAAACCTCACCGGTCTGCCGGAGCTTGCTGCGCGCGCTCGAGCGCTCCAGACGTCCTCCTAACGCCTAAACGTTTTTATGCGGGACGTGGGCTTAAGAGAGGGTTTAACCCTGAACGTGGATGCCGCGGCGCTCGAGCTCGCGCCTAGCAGCTTCTAGGGCCAGGGTCCGCGTCTCCTCCAAACCCGCGTGGACGGTCGCACCCGCCGCCGCCACGTGCCCGCCGCCGCCGAGTTCCGTGCAAATCGCTTGCGCCGACACCGCCCCGCGCGTGCGAACCGAAATCTTGGTCATTTCTTCGTCGCTGTTCCCGCGTTCTTTGAAAAAGATGGCGACGTAGGTCCCTTCAGCGTAGCGGATAAAGCCCACGTAGTCGTCCGAATCGTCGTCGGTCTCGCCTATGGCGTCACGCATTGCCTGGGTAAGTTCCGCGGTCGCCACGAGGCCGTTCAGGGGAAACGCGACCGTCGACATGACCTTGCCGAGCATCCGAAAATAGTCGGGGTGACGCCACTGCAACCGGTCGGTGAGTTCGCTGTAGGCGACGCCCTTGGCGAGGAGGTCGCCCGCGGCCGCCAACACGTCGGGGGTCGTGTTGCCGTAGCGGAAGGTGCCCGTGTCGGTCAGGATGCCCGTCAAACAGGGTGTCGCCAGCTCACGCGTCCAGGTGACGCCCAGCGCGTCGATCACGTCCTTGACCATGTGGGCGGTGGCGGCGCGGCTCGGTTGGACGAGCGAGAGGTCGCCCGTGCGGGCGTTCGTGCCGTGGTGGTCGATGTTGAGGACGAACGCTGCGCCCGTGAGAGGTGCGCCTGTGGCCCGCGGCCCTACCTCGACGTCGAGCACGGCCAAAAGACAGGTGTCGGGGAGGGTGGCTAGCGGCTTTGAGAGTTCGCCCTCGAGGGTAATAAACTGCAAATAGCGTGGCGGCTCCACCGGCAGGATGGTCATCTTGCCGAGCGCGTCCAGCGCGCGTTTGAGTCCCAATGTGCTGCCCAGCGCGTCCCCGTCGGGGTCCTCATGCGAGATGATGACGATGGGTCCCTCCCACGCCTTTAGGGTCGCCGCGACCTGCGCGACCTTGGCCGCGTAATCCGCCTCGCCCGCGTTGTTCACCCCTGAGGGCGCGCCCTGGGCTGGTTTGTCTAGGGTGTCGTTTGCTGCATCACTCGCTGTGTTATCTACTGTTGGAATCTTCACCCTTCGACTATACAAGCCCTGGGTGAGCGTGACCAGGGACATATCATTTTCCGACGCCTCGCCAGAGCGCCAAGCGAGCTTTGCGAAAAATCCGGCAGAACCTTTTGTCGCTCATTCCCGTCATCCATGTTGTCTTCAATGTTGTCTACCGAGCAGACTTTCGCGGCGCAAGGTTCCACAATGGTGTATGACCAAATGGTGTATGACCGACTTTTTATTCAGGAATGCTCGTGGTTAAGTCCGGCTCGAGGCGCGTCTGGCTCCTCTTTTCGTTGCTGCTCGTTCTGGCCTTTTACCTCTTCGCGCCGAGGTATTCTCAGCCCGCGCCGAGCCTCGTGGCGCAGCCTTACCCGCCCGCCCCGGAAATCGTCGCGCCGACAGGTCAACTCGCGGCTACCTTTGACGCTGCGCGGCCCGCGACCCTACAGATCGACGTGCTTAGCGGCAGCTTTTTCAGGTCGGTGCTGCTGGGCATCGGCACGGGCTTTTTCATCTCGCCCGACGGCCTCATCCTGACGGCGTATCACGTGGTGAATGCGGATGACGGGCGCGTTTCGCAAAGCGAACTTAGATATGTGGGTGTGGGTCCCGACGAGGAACACTACACGCTCACGCTGGTCGCCTTCGACGCCTACTTAGACCTGGCGCTGCTCCAGGCCGAGGTCGACGGGGAGGTGCCCTACATTCCGCTGGCCGCCGCGCCGCCGCGGGTGGGCAGCGGCGTGGTCGCCATCGGCAACAGCGGCGGCGACTTTTTGCAGCCGCGCGCGGGCGAGGTGACGCGGCTGGGCGTCGCGGCGCGGCGCGCGGACTTTGCGAACGGCACCATCGAGCTCACCGCCGCGCTTAGTCCGGGCGATTCCGGCGGGCCGGTCCTAAACGAGGCGGGCGAGGCCGTCGGCGTGGTGAGTTACATCGCCTACGGCTCGCCGCAAGACACGTTTGTACCGCCCTTGCTGCGGGGCTTCGTGGGGCTCAACAGCTTCGCCTCGTACGCGGTGCCCGTGCTCGACGGTAGCGACGTGGTGAGCGCGCTTCTGGCGGGAGAACAACACGACGAGCCCGCGATAGGGTTCAGCCTGGGGCAGCCTTTCGTTGGCATTCCGCAGAGCTACACCCCGAGAGACCCGCGGTTCAACCTCGGCCCGCGCGAAGGTCTGATTGTCGGCAGCGTCGAGCCCAACGGCCCGGCGGCGACGGCGGGACTCCGCGACCTAGAGCGGCGCGCTGTCACAGACGCCGAGGGGCGAACGGTGAGGATCGATGTGACCGCCGACGTGATTACCGCCGTGGACGGCACCCGAGTAAGCGAATACTACGAACTCCGCTCGGTGCTGCGCAGCAAAGAAGTCGGCGACGAGGTGACGCTCACGGTGCAGCGGGGGGACAGAACGATCCAGCTCGAGCTCACCCTAGGCGCGAGGCGACAGATTTTCCGGTAGTTCCCTTTCGGGAACGTAGAGGCCGCAAAACACGAAGCCGCAAAACATAAAGTAAAAAGCCCCAGCGGGTTGTAAGAAAACCGCCGGGGCTTTTTGGTGGGCGATGGTGGATTTGAACCACCGACCTCTACATTATCAGTGTAGCGCTCTAACCAACTGAGCTAATCGCCCGCACGAGCGAAGGGGAGTCTATCACGCTCGCTCGAGGAGGGTCAAGGCTCTCCTGAACAGCGGGTGCAACCCCAAATAGGCGGATAGAAAAAGGGGCGTAGCAGCGGTAGAATGGCGGATGAAAACGAGCCAGACAGGTGATTGGAAAGAACGGGCGAAGGAAGCGTTTGGCAGGTACTTAGAAGCTTTGGAACGAGACCTACCCGAAGATGCGGGTGTAGCCGAGGTTGAGACGGCGATGCTGGCGCATTATCAAGCGATGATGAGTGAGACTATGCAAGCTCTGGCAGATAGCCGGAGCTTTTCCCCCCGAGCACAAAAGAGAAGTACCTGAAGGCTATTGGGGTAACGGCAAACGTCGCTGCGCGGTTAAGCACTTGTGGGGCCGGGTCTATGTCGAGGTACAAAGGCTGGTTGATAGAGAGGGTCGAGCCAAACAAGCTATCCTCGATAGACGCTTAGACCATTCGGGCTGGACGCCCAAAGCCTTAGCTTGCCTGACCGACTTAGCAGCGCGCGTGCCCTTAGAAGAAGGCGCTTACATCGCGCGCAACTTCGGCCTGAGGATTAGCTCGTCAGAATTAGACCGCTTGCAACGCCCCTACGCTGAGGCGTGTCGAGCCGAGGTGGCAGACAGACTGTTGTCTTGTTCAGAGCCTGAAGCGGCACGCCGACAAGGACGCGTCATGGTGTTGCAAATGGACGGCGTCTACGTCTTAGGGCAACCTGAACAGGGGCTATGTCCTGGCCTGGAACTCAAAACAGCCGTACTTTATCCGCAAGCCGCTCCGAGTCAGCGCTGGATGTTGGCCGAACGCTGCTGTGCCGAAGACTTTGTCACGCTCGTGGCGGGTTTACTCAACGAAGCCGGAGTCACCCCCGCGGATACGCTGCTCGGTTTGGGTGATGGAGCCGTTTGGATTGACAACATCTTTTGTCATCTCGACGCCGTAAGAATCACCGACGTCTACCACGCCACTCAGTACCTCGACACCATCATGCAAGCACTGGCTTGGGATGAAGACCTAAGAACGCGCCACCGCTGTGACTGGTATCGGGGTCAGCTCAACGCCCGTGACTGGCTCGCTCACCACCTTCCTAAACCCGAGGTCTGGCTCACCTGGGATGACAAAGCGCAAACTGCTCTAAAGTATCTTGAAACCCGGCTTGACAGTATGGATTATGCTCGGTTCACAGAAAAAGGCTATCCCATCGGTTCAGGGCAAATCGAAGGGATGAACAAAGCCGTTATCGGAAACCGTATGAAAAGAAGCGGGATGCACTGGTCCAAACAAGGTGCTGCCAGTATGGCCTCTTTGCGTGCCCAGACCTGTGCCAAACATTCCCTCATTGACTTTGGGCAGCTCAGGCACCTCGCTTACCCTGCCCCGGCTTAATCCGACACTAGCGGGCTGCACCCCCGCACAAGCGCCGCTATACGAGTTTAAGAACGTAGGCTCTGCCCTCTCCCAAACCTTGCACGCTCTCCGGCGGTTTTTGGGGACCACGTGGGGCAAAGCCTACTCTCGGCGCGGAAGCACCTGTATAGTTCTGGTGAAAGGACCCACCATGAGCGATAAAGGAACCGAAGACAACTCCCCCGTCCACAAACAACCCTCAGACCCCCAGAACACCCACGGCGGCAACGTGAGCGACTTTGACAAAGAGCAGTCGCAAAGTAAACCCGGACGCGCGGTGGAAAACCGCACGAACAAAAGCGGGCGCGTCGAGAGAGAGCGGCGGGCCGAAGAAGAAGAGGTCGTCCGGGAGAGCGAGGAGCGCTCGAGCACCGCGGGCGAACTGGGCGGCGAGACGGAAGAAGAGAGCGCCTATCAGGATTCTCAGGGCGAGAAGCTGCCGCCGCCGGAGTCGGACGAAAGTTAGGCGGACACGCGGCCTACCGGCAGTGAAGACGACCCGCCATTCACGGGGGTTACGGCGGTAAAGTTTGTGAAGGGCGGGAGTGGAATGAGGCTCGAGCTCCCGCTTTGGGCCAACTCGTCAGCCTTCCGCCTTGACTATCTTTCCCACCGGGTCGTCCTCGTCGGGTTTTCTAAAGCCCGCGTGGTTGAGGTCTTGGTAATAACGGTCGATTTCTTCCGGGATACTCGCGGTGTCGTCCACCACCTTGAACAAATGGAGGTCGTCTTCGGAAATCGTGCCCGCGCGCAGGAGCGTGTTCTTGAGCCACTCGATGAGCCCCTGCCAAAATTCCACCCCGACCAAGTAGACCGGAAACGGGAGGATTTTTTTGGTCTGGATGAGCGTCAGCGCCTCGAAGAGTTCGTCGATGGTGCCGAAACCGCCCGGAAACACCACGAAAGCTGACGAGTAGCGCACGAGCATGACCTTACGCACAAAAAAGTAGCGAAAGTCGAGCGAATCGGTCTGGTAGGGGTTGGGCGCTTGCTCGTGGGGCAAGTCGATGTTAAGGCCTATAGAACGCCCGCCGCGCTCGAACGCGCCCTTGTTGCCCGCCTCCATGATGCCGGGGCCGCCGCCCGTCAAGACGGTGTAGCCCGATTCGGAAAGGTGCCGCGCCAAGTTCTCGGCTTGCGCGTAGGTGGGGTGGTCCTCTTTGAGACGCGCCGAGCCGAAAATCGTCACCGCCGGGCCGACGTCGCTCATGTCTTCGAACCCTTGAACAAATTCGCCCATAATCCGAAAAAGCCGCCACGACTCGCCCGCGAGCGCGTCGATGACGTACTGCCGCTCGGGGCCGGGGGGCCGCCGGAACTCTTCTTTTTCGCTTCTGTCACCCTGATTCAAGTTGGCTGCGCGTTCGGTTTTATCCATGCCCTCTTATACCAATTCTGGCACCCGGTTTGCGTGCGGGGCGCTCTCTTCTTCCACTTTCTTCTGCCGATTTCTTCTGCCAAACTAAAGAGTCAGAATAATAGGCCGTCCCGCAGTCCTTGGTAGGTCATCACTCGGCCGATAGAGCTTGACGCGTTGACCCGCTAGTTTCGGTTGTAGCCGAAGCTCTCCGTCAGCAGGGCCTCCCAATACCCTTCCCGCTGGATGATGATGCCGTCGTCCGTTTTCATGGGCCGGTAGTCGAGCAGCGAGAACCTGAAGTTCTTTCTGGCGTACTTAAGGCCCTCTTGAACAATAAGCTTGGTGAGCGCGTCGTTCCAGCCGTGGCCCGTGCCGACGTAACGCGCCCACCGAGACAAAGGCTGAAATCACCATAGGTGGAGCCCACGTACTTCTCGCCGTTGCTTTTGTCAACGGTTGTCAACGGTAAGGTAGACGCCCTTGACGTTCTTTAACGCAGCCTTCCAGTCGCTCTTCTGGGTCTTGTAGACGGCTTCTAAGCAGGTAAGATTGGGGGTGGGGCGGCTGGGCGGGAATTTTGGATGAAGGATAACTGTTTACTTGGCACACCAAAATGCCTTGGCAAAAACACAACAAATCACATGTTCAACATGTATAGCCTGAACTGGGCTATAGTCATGAAACAGGGAGAGCAAAAAACGACGGTTCATTGAAAAGAGGTGGCTATGAGAAACTGCAATTTTGACAAAGACGCTGCTCTCGCCGCCGTTCTTTACGTCGCTTCAAAAGTG
The DNA here is from genome assembly GCA_965214405.1 of Trueperaceae bacterium. GTDB lineage: Bacteria > Deinococcota > Deinococci > Deinococcales > Trueperaceae > CBDCCT01. The sequence goes on along the minus strand of OZ243956.1, from coordinate 4,444,485 downwards.
GCAAGACCAACTCTTCACACCATTTCAAAAGTGCTCTATTTTGCCGACAAGCGCCATCTCGAGCACTACGGGCGCTTTATTAGCGGCGATAACTACGTCGCTATGAAACATGGCCCCGTCCCCTCTGTGACCTGTGACATCCTAAAAGCCGTCAGAAATTGCGGGCATCCTGCTTTTAATACGGCGCTTTTGGAAGAGTTTGGCAGGGCTATGGATATCAAATCGAACTATTACATTGTACCGAAAATGGAGCCCGGACTCGAGTTCCTAAGCGAATCGGATGTGGAATGCTTGGACTACGCCATTAGCCATTACGGGAACATGTCCTTTGAAGAACTCACCCGCGCGAGCCCTGATGAAGCGTATGAGGCCACGGGGTACAACGACTATATTGATATCAAGGATATAGCCAAAAGGCTCGAGGATGGCGACCTTCTCATTCAGCACCTCAGAAACTTAACCACCCCGCTTACCCCCTTCACCCTACTTTCTCGACAGGTTGTCTAAGTACGGTTTTCAGTTTGTGGGAAGGTACTTTTCTGGGGTCGCTGATGTAAATTTCGTGATGCTTCCCTGCCTCCCTATAGCCGTTTTTGGGCAACCATTCGTTGTGTAGGCGAGCCAGGGTAGGCGCCTCATCATCGTAAGAGCCCACGTGCATGATTTGAGCACAGCCACCCTCAGCGAGTAATTCTAGGCGTAGCTTGTCGAGTGACGGTAAATCTTTTGTAGACTTTACGCTCTCGAGGGCTTTATTAAACACGTCACGGTCTATCCAGTCCGGCACCATAATCATCATCGTCCAGTCCCAAGTTCCCTTGTCTCCTCGAGTAAAGCTACCGTAATCTTCTGCCCACCACAACCCCTCGAGGGGAGGAACGACATAATCTTTTGCGCTTGCCTTGCTCACGAACTTGAGCTTATAAGCCACAGCGTAAAGCGTCTCGAGTGCGTCCTCATATTCCTGCGCCGTGTTGGGGTCGCCGTGTCCATCTATCATGAGGTAGTTCATAACAGGCACGTCTACAACATCAAAGTCTTTAGTCGAGGGGGCGTAGAGATGCTTGAGGCTTTTCTTGAAGTCAACTTTCTCCATACGTCTATTTTAGTACGTCCGATATGACACGGAGTGTCAACTATTTTGTTAGGAACACCTCATGTATTGTGAAGTCATGTTGAGAGAGAAGTCATGTTGAAAGAAGCGTACACAGGCATGGCGAGGGGCAGTATCACCTAAATGGAACTCTATCTCGGCACAGGCGGCCACGCCAACGACGACTGGCTCGAGCCCCTCTACCCCGAGGGCACCAAGCTGGCGGATTACCTCAAGATTTACGCGCAACACTTCAACACCGTTGGGCTCAATTCGTCGTTTTACAACATCCCCGGCACATAAAGCGTTCGCAGGCATGGTCCGCAAGAGAGGCCTGGCAGATGACACATAGATGACAACCTATTAATAGACTGCTATCTATGCGTGATTTATCCGACAAACTCAAGGTCCTCGCAGACCCGACCAGGTTAAGCATCCTGGAATTCCTACGCGACCCCGTCCAAAGCTGCTGCTCCCGCGAAGAGGGCGTGTGCGGCTGCGACTTGGAGACCTTTTTGGGGCTCAGCCAGCCCACCATCAGCCACCACATGAAGCAGCTCGAGCAATTAGGCTTCGTCACCGCAGAAAAGCGCGGGCGCTGGGTGTTTTATGAATTGGCGCCCTCTACGTTTAGAGCGGTCAGAGACGCCCTGGAGAAATTTGAAGCGGTGGCAGAGGAGCGTGTTTAGGTGCGCCTGCTCGTTTTGTGTACCCATAACTCCGCCCGCAGCCAGATGGCGGAAGGGTGGCTCAGACACTACGCGGCTGAGTGCGGCCTGGACGCGGAAGTGTTCTCGGCGGGGACGGAAAAAACCTTTGTCAAGCCCCATGCGGTGACGGTCATGAAAGAAGTCGGGATTGACATAAGTCATCACACCTCCAAGACCTTGGCGGAGCTGCCCGAGGTTGGGTTCGACGTGGTGATGACCGTTTGCGACGCTGCGAACGAAGCGTGCCCCGTCTACCCCGCCACGACAACCCGCCTGCACGTCTCGTTCCCCGACCCCTCGAGCGAAGGGCTGGAAAGGTGGCGTGAGGTGCGTGACGCCCTGGGCGAGAGCTGCAAGATTCTTGTTGAGACGCTCGAGGCGGGCCGCGTACCCACAGAAGACGCGCTGACGCCGCCCATACCAATATGAGTTTTAGAATCTGGCTGGCCGAATTTATCGGCACCTTCGCCCTCGTGTTCGTCGGCATCGCGGCGCTGGCGTCGGGCGCGGGCGGGTTGGCCGTCGCCCTGGCGTTTGGGTTCACAGTTGCCGTCATGATTGCGGCTGTGGGCGCTCTTTCCTTTGCCCACTTCAACCCCGCCGTGACGGTCGGCTTTTGGGCAATGCGGCGCATCGGCTTTCGTGAGCTTCTGCTGTACTGGAGCGCCGAACTTTCGGGGGCAGTGGCCGCCGTGTTCTCCCTGCGGCTCTTTTACGGCGCGGAACGCTTGGCCTCCGTTCACTACGGCGCGACCCTGCCCGCGGCTGACGTGAGCGTCTTTCAGGCCGTCGCCATCGAAATCATCCTGACGTTCTTTCTTATGTTCGTGATCGCCGCCTGTGTGATCCAGAAACAAGCGCAGGCGGGTCTTTATATCGGTTTCACCGTGACCCTTTGCGCCGTCGCTGGCGGCGCGCTCACGGGCGCGTCGATGAACCCCGCGAGAAGCTTTGCGCCCGCGCTGTTTGGGGGCCTTTGGACGCACCACTGGCTCTACTGGTTGGCCCCCGTCGCCGGGGCGGTTCTCGCTTCGCGCGTCGCCACGTATCTTTGGCGGCCGGAGCTCGAGCTACAAACGGGGCAAAGTCCAGCCCTGCAACAGGCTGGCGACTAAAGGTCAATAAACTTGAATCCTTGCCTCACTAGTTTTGGTTATAGCCGAAACTTCCCCGAGTCAGCAGGGCTTCCTTCCAATAACCCTCTCTCTGGATGATGACGCTGTCGTTCGTTTTCATGGACCGGTACTCGAGCAGCGAGAACCTGAAGTTCTTTCTGGCGTACTCAAGGCCCTCCTGAGCGACAAGCTTGGTGAGCTCGTCGTTCCAGCCGTGGCCTGTGCCGATGTAGCAAGCCCACCGAGACCAGAGGCCGAAATCACCATAGGCGGAGCCCACGTACTTCTTGCCGTTGCTCTTGTCAGCAATAAGATAAACGCCCTTGACGTTCTCTAGTGCGGCCTTCCAGTCACTCTTCTGGTTCTTGTAGACGGCTTCCAAGCGGGTGAAATCGTGATTGATGTTTTCGTACCCACAGAAAACGTCACCCAAATAGGGCTCTTTCAAGATTTCCGAGACTAGAATTGAGGGATAGTAGTTCTCGAGCTTTAGCACGCGCGCGCGGCCAGGGCGCTTCAGTTTGACCTTGAGCCTGCCGATGTAGTCTTGTGTGCCAGGGTCTAAAGCAATCTCGTAGCTGTGTGCGTAGTTCTCCGGTTTGCGCGACAGCACGCGGAAAACGCCGCCGAAAAGCCAGATTCCGGGCTCGTGATAGAAGTCGATGAGGGAAAAAATATAATCGCGGTTAAACTCGTCTTTCGCGCTGCGCCACCGGTTCCAGTCGTTCCACTCCGCCCTATCGCGCACAAAAACTTCAAGCGGCTGAACATCCTGGTTCCAGCAGGCGAGGTGCAACTTAAACTTTGTTGGGTCTTCAACGCTGATAATGTCCGAAAGGGCTATGCTCATCACGTGCCTCCTAATCATCTAGCGCAGGGAAACCACCACACGTTGCCCCGTCCACCCATCGTCATAGGGAGGTTTGGGCCGTCCCGTCTATAGGTACCAACCATATTGGCACTGATGAGAGAGTTATAGGTATAAATTATTCCATAGAGAAGTCACGATTTTTCTCGGCTACGTAGGAGGAAGGTTATTTGATGGAACTCTATCTCGGCACCGGCGGCTACTCCAACGACGACTGGCTCGGGCTCCTCTACCCCGAGGGCACCAAGTCGGCGGACTATCTCAAGATTTACGCGCAGCACTTCAACGCCGTCGAACTCAACTCGTCGTTTTACAACATCCCCGGCACAAAGGCGTTCGCGGGCATGGTCCGCAAGAGCGAGGGAAGGGTGCGCTTCGCGGTCAAGCTGCACAGGTCGATGACGCACTCCCGCGACGCGGACGAAGAGATGTACAAAAGGATGCTCGAGTCCGTCCACCCCTTACGCGAAGCGGGGATGCTAGGACCCTTTCTGGCGCAGTTCCCCTATTCGTTTCACCGCACGGCGGACAACCGTAAGTATTTGTTAAACCTCATCAAGCACTTTGAGGGTGAGAGGTTGGCGCTCGAGTTCCGCACCGACGACTGGGACCTTGACGAGGTGCGCGAGTCGTTAAAGGAGTTCGGGCTCATCTATGTGAGCGTGGACTACCCGCCGCTGCCCGGTCTGCCCGCTTCGGGCTTGCACGTCACCTCCGACACTGCCTACATCCGCCTCCACGGGCGCAACCAGAAAACGTGGTGGGATGGCCGAAGCGCCGCCGAGCGGCATGACTACCTCTACACGCCTGACGAATTAAAGGAATGGGCGCTCGCCATTGACGCACATAAGGACGCGCTAAGCCAGGTTTATTTGCTCCTGCAAAACACCACCAAGGGGCACGCGCTCAAGAATTTGGCGATGCTCAAAGAGCTTTTTGACGAGGTGGGATTGGGCGCGCCCATCAGCCCTTAGGGGCTACTTAACAACTTCTCAAACGCAACAATGCGTGCTGCGTAGCAGTGTGAGAGCGTCACTTGGCTTACGTTTGGAAAAGGTGAGTTTTCCTCAATACTCATCACAAAATCACGAAAGGGGGAACAAGCGTGAAGGAGTCTTTAAGACGAGCCAGCGCGCCTCCGCGTTCTTTTAGCGCGGTCGGAAACGCGGTTGGACATACCGTGCGGTGGTGGCTCATGACGGTTCTGCTGGTGTTCGGGACGGCGCTCGCACAGGATGTGGGCGACCTCGACATCATCGTTGCACCGGCGGAGGCTGTGGTTACGGTCACGGGTCCCGACGGGTACGCAGAGACGTTCACCGGAAATCAGACGCTTACAGGTCTATCCGTAGGAACGTATATCATCACCGCCACACTCGAGGGCTATGAGCCAATCGAGCAGAGGGTCGAGGTCGTGTCGGGAGGTGTCGCCAGGTTTGATACGGCCCTGGTGGCGGTGGGGGCGCTCGAGGGCGCTCAAACGGTTCCCGCCGAAGTAGACGCAACCATTCAAGTTCCGCAAGGTCCGCCGGGACCGGCGGGTCCTCCTGGCCCTCCCGGTCCTCCTGGACCCGCGGGTCAGCAGGGTCCTCCCGGACCGACTGGTCCTCAGGGTGCGACTGGTCCTCAGGGCGAGACAGGTGGTACTGGGCCTATCGGTCCGGTGGGTCCTCGAGGCCCGGCGGGTCAAGAGGGACCACAAGGCGAGACGGGTGCGACTGGCCCTCAGGGCGAACAAGGTCCTCCCGGCCCTCCCGGACCGCAAGGTGAAACGGGCGGCGCGGGTCCTATCGGTCCGGTGGGTCCTCGAGGCCCGGCGGGACCGCAAGGTGATACAGGGGGCGCGGGTCCAGCGGGTCCTCCCGGACCCCAGGGTGAGCAAGGTGAAACGGGCGCAACAGGACCTGTCGGCCCTCGCGGTCCTGCCGGACCCCAAGGTGAGCAGGGACCCCAGGGTGAATCGGGTGGCGTAGGCCCACAGGGCGAAACGGGTGCAACTGGTCCCATCGGCCCGGCGGGTCCTCAGGGTCCGCAAGGTGACACAGGTGGGGCGGGTCCAGCAGGCCCTCCCGGTCCTCAGGGTGAGCAAGGTCCACAAGGTGAAACAGGTGGTGTAGGCCCGCAGGGCGAGACGGGTTCTACTGGTCCTATCGGCCCGGCGGGTCCTCAAGGACCCCAGGGTGACACAGGCGGCGCGGGACCGGCAGGTCCTCCCGGCCCTCCTGGACCTCAAGGCGAGGCAGGCCCCCAAGGTGAGACGGGTGGCGAAGGTCCCGTGGGTCCACCTGGACCGCAGGGTGAACAGGGCGAGACAGGCGAGCAGGGGCCGCAAGGCGAGACGGGCGAGACGGGCGCAACAGGTCCTGTCGGTCCTCCCGGTCCCCAGGGTGAATCGGGCGGTATAGGACCCGTGGGACCTATGGGTCCAGAAGGCCCTGCCGGTCCGCAAGGTGATACAGGGGGCGCAGGACCTGCCGGTCCTCGCGGTCCCGTGGGTCCCGAGGGTCCACGTGGTCCTGCCGGTCCGCAAGGTGACACGGGTGGCGTTGGGCCTACCGGCGCTGAAGGTCCCGCGGGTCCTCCCGGACCTCCCGGACCCCAAGGTGAATCGGGTGGCGAAGGGCCTATCGGTCCTGTGGGTCCTCAAGGCGAGCAGGGGGAAACGGGAGCAACAGGCCCTGTGGGTCCTCCCGGTCCGCAAGGCGAAACAGGCGGGGCGGGTCCAGCAGGTCCTCCCGGTCCTCAAGGTGAGCAGGGACCCCAGGGTCCTCAGGGTGACACGGGTGGCGTAGGCCCACAGGGCGAAACGGGTCCTATCGGCCCGGCAGGTCCTCGGGGTCCGCAAGGTGACACAGGGGGCGTAGGACCGGCGGGTCCGCCTGGACCGCAGGGTGAAACAGGTGGTGCAGGTCCAGCGGGTCCACAAGGTGAGCAGGGCGAGCAAGGTGAAAGGGGACCGCAAGGTGCAACAGGTCCCAGCGGCCCAGCCGGTCCCGAAGGTCCGCAGGGCGAGAGAGGCCCGGCGGGTCCTCAAGGCGAAACGGGTCCCATAGGCCCGGCGGGTCCTGAAGGCGCTCGAGGCCCGGCGGGTCCAGAGGGTCCAGCCGGAGCCACGGGTCCCCAGGGTGAACGCGGCCCCGCGGGCCCAGCCGGTGTGCTCGGCTACGAAGTGGTCGCCAGCGGCCCCACCTCGGTCGAGGCGCTTACGCCCGCGGAACTGGCTGTACAGTGCCCCGACGGCAAATCGCCGGTCGGTGGCGGGGTGCAAGGCGCGCTCGAGCTCCGCGTGTACAACACGTACCCGCAGGACGACGCCTGGCAGATTTCGCTCCAGAACGACAGCACCGAAGCGCAAACGTTCACGGTTTACGCGATCTGCGTGAACACGCGCGACGAAGTGCAAACGGGCAGCGTGACGGGCGGCGCACAAGTCAGCACCACGGGTGGCGCTCAAACCGGTGGCGCTCAAACGGGCGGCGCGCTCGTCCCTAGCGCTCAGACGGGTGGCACCACAGGCGGCACACAAACGGACGTCACGGGTGGTACTCCGATAGGTGTCACAGGCGGCGCACAGGGTGAAGTCGGTAACCTTACCCTCGTTGTACCCGCCGCCACGTCCTACGTCATCACGGGTCCCGGAGGTTATGAGCAAAACCTCAGGGGAAACCAGGAGCTCAGCGACCTCGAGGTGGGCGTCTACAGAATCGTGCTCACCGTACAAGGTGAACGCGTCGAGCGAGACGTCGAGGTTATAAGCGGTGAAATCGCCACGCTCGACGTTACAAGCGGCGCGGCAACGGGCGGCGCGATGACCGGGGGCATGATGACGGGCGGTTCAGCAACAGGCGGCGCGGCAACGGGTGGTGCCGCCACGGCCACCACGGGCGGCGCTGCCACGCTCAGAGTCCAGACGGGTAGCGAGACCGGAGGTGCCGCCACAGGTGGCGCTCAAACCGGCGGCGCAACAGGTGGTACGGTAACAGGCAGCACCCAGGAACTGGGCAACCTCACCGTCACCGTTCCCGACGACACGACGTTCGTCATTACAGGCCCCGGCGGCTATGAGGAAGAGCTGACCGGCAGTCAAGACTTGACCGAGCTCGAGCCCGGCGTTTACGTTATCACCACGACGGTGAGCGGCGAGAGCATCGAAGACGAAGTCGAGGTCGTGGCGGGTGAAACCTTTACGCTAGACCTCAGGTAGAGGATTAGGGGCGAAGACACAAGGCTACGTCCTGAAAAATCCTGAGAAAGGGGCACCTGCACAGGTGCCCCTTTTCATATGTCGCCTGCTCATTGGAAATCTTAATGTGAGGCTACGGGCGCTCCCGGCACAATCCCAGTACAAGATACAACCCCTTTGAATTCCTCACGCTGAGCTTTGGACGGTGCGACCAGTCGCACATTTACATACCATTTACGTGATAAACTATCAGCTATCCGCCATAGTGAAGCTGTGTGGCGTGGGTGTGTGGAGGAGGTGAGGGTGAGTAGTAGAGGCGCATCAGGGGTGGGGCAGGAGGAGGGGGACGTCCGGTGGTGCTCCGTTCGCGGCGTCCGCACGCGCGCGCGCGTCTCCGGTGAGGGTCCGCCTGTGGTACTCCTACACGGTCTCGGGCGCTCCTTGGAGGATTGGTCGGAGACGGTCGACGCGCTCGCCGCCCGGTACCGCGTGATCGCGCCCGATCTCGTCGGCTTCGGCTACACCGACAAACCGCGCGGGCCTTATACGCTGGCAGGTTTGGCGCATTTTGTGGGGGACCTTTTGGACGCTCTCAGCGAGACGCGGCCCGTCACGCTTGTGGGTAATTCGCTGGGCGGCGCGGTCGCGCAAACCTTTGCGGCGGCGCGACCGGAGCGCGCGCGGCGGCTCGTGCTGGTGGCGAGTGCGGGGTTTGGGCGCGAGGTCACCCTCGCCCTGCGCCTCGTGACGGTGCCCGGTCTCGGCGAGCTCTTGATGAAGCCGAGCCGCCGCAGCGCCGAGAACACCGTCAGGAGCCTCTTTTTTGATCCCGCCTTGGCGACAGAGGCGCGCATCGACCAGGCGCTCGAGCTCGCCCAACAGCCCGGCGCGGCGCGCGCGTTTCTTTCCCTTACCCGCGCCCTCGGCACCCCGTTCGGCGTCAGGGCCGCGTGGCGCGCGCGTTTGAGCCGCCGCCTCGCCGCCCAGAAGCTGCCCACGCTCATCCTATGGGGCGAAAACGACCTCATCCTCCCCGCCGCGCACCTGCCGGAGGCCGCCAAGCTCTACCCGCACGCCCGCACGCACCTGTTTCACGAGACGGGCCACCTGCCGCAGCTCGAGCGCTCTAACGCATTTAACACCCTCGTTTTGGACTTTTTGTCGGAGGCGCACCCATGACGCACCAAGAGGAAACGCAGCCCGCTCACGTTCACGCAGGCTTTTATACGAATTTTCGTACCGGCCCTCACACCGACTCTCGCACCCATTTTCACACAGCCATCATCGGCGCGGGGTTTGCGGGGTTGGGCATGGCGATCAAGCTCAAGAAACGGGGGATGGACGATTTTGTGGTGCTCGAGCGCGACCCCGAGGTCGGCGGCACCTGGTTTGACAACACCTATCCCGGCTGCGCCTGCGACATCAAAAGCGACCTCTACTCGTTCTCGTTCGCGCCCAACCCCGACTGGTCGCACACCTACGCGCGCCAGCCCGAGATTCTGGCGTATCTCAAAAGCTGCGCCGACGACTACGGGCTCAGGCCGCACCTCCGGTTGCAGCACGAGGTCAAGGAGGCCGTTTGGGACGATAATGATGCGCTTTGGCGGCTCGAGACGAGCGGCGGGGGCTTTACCGCCCGTTTCCTGGTGTCCGGCCACGGTCCCTTGAACGCGCCCAAGTGGCCCAGGATTCCGGGGCTCGACGCGTTTGAGGGCGTGAAGTTTCACTCCGCGCGTTGGGACCACCGTGTCGACCTGCGCGGCAAGCGCGTCGGGGTCATCGGCACGGGCGCGTCCGCGATCCAGTTCGTGCCGGAGCTGCAAAAGGAGGTGGGTCACCTTACGGTATTTCAGCGCACGCCGCCCTGGATCGTCCCGCGCGGCGACGCGCCCACGAGCGAGCGGCGGCGGCGACTCTTTCGCCGCTTTCCCTTCTTGCAAAAGGTCTCGAGAACCTGGGTTTTCGCAATGGCCGAGTTCCGGCATTTCGGGTTTTCAAAACCGGGAATGAACAAACTCGTCGAAAAGGCGGCGAGGGCACACTTAGAAGCGCAGGTTCAGGACCCCGCGTTGCGCGCCAAACTCCTCCCGGACTACCGCATCGGCTGCAAGCGCATCCTGGTCAGCGACGACTATTATTCCGCCTTGACCCAGCCGAATGTAGAACTGGTAACAGAGACCATTACCGAGGTTCGTGGGCAGAGCCTCGTCACGGCGGACGGACGCGAGCGCGCCTTCGATGTGCTCATCGGCGGTACGGGGTTTTACGCCACGGAGCCGCCCATCGCGCGCCTCATTTACGGTAAGGGAGGGCGCAGCCTGTCAGATGTCTGGAGCCCGCACCTAGAAGCGCTCCACGGCACCACCGTCGCGGGCTTTCCCAACCTCTTTTTGCTCGTCGGGCCGAACACCGGGCTCGGTCACAACTCGATCGTTTACATGATTGAGGCGCAGATTGACTATATTCTTCAGGCCCTCTCTTTTGTAAAGCGTAAAAAGCTGCGCGCGCTCGAGCCCACCCCCCAAGCCCAAGCCGAGTACAACGCTCAGCTTCAGGAAAAGCTGCGTTCATCCGTGTGGGTCCAGGGCGGCTGCGTGAGCTACTACCTCGACGCCACGGGCCGCAACAGCACGCTGTGGCCGGAGCGGGCCGCGAGCTTCCGGCGGCTCGTGCGCCGCTTCGACCCCTCCCTCTACACCGCGAAGGAACCGGCGCGCCAACCCCAGCCCTCGAGCGCGCGCAACGCGTGAGGCCGTACGCGTTTCCCGGCGGCGTCGCGGTGGTCACGGGCGCGGCGAGCGGCATCGGGCGCGCGCTCGCGTTAGACTTAGCCGCGCGGGGCAGTCACCTGGCGCTGGTCGATAGGGACGCGGCAGGTTTAGAGACCACGGCGTCCGCGTTGGAAAACCTTTTAAGTCATTCGAAGAATTTGCAACGTCGGCAGGGCCGTTTGTACCGGAGTCGTTCACAGCAGGGTCATTTACACCAACCCCCTCAACCCAACCGCGTGCGGGTGAGCCTTCACGTTCTCGACTTAGGCGAGGGCGAGGTGGCGGGGCTCGAGCAGGATGTGCTGGACGCGCACGGGCGCGTCACGCTGCTCGTCAACAACGCGGGCGTGGCGCTCGGCGGGAGCTTTGAGGAACTGAGCGTTGACGAATACGAGTGGCTTATGAACATCAATTTTCGCGCGGTCGTGCGCCTCACCAAGGCGTTTTTGCCCGCGCTGCTTAGCGCAGGGGACGCGCACCTGGTCAACCTCTCGAGCGTCTTCGGCCTCGTCGCGCCGCCCGGACAGAGCGCCTACGCGGCGAGCAAGTTCGCGGTGCGCGGGTTTTCCGAGGCGTTGCGACACGAGCTTGAAGGCAGAGTCGGCGTGACGGTGGTTCATCCGGGCGGCGTCAAGACGAACATCGCGCTGGGCGCGCGCCTCGCCGCCCTTACGGACGCGGCGGCGGCTAGGGAGGGCGCGCAGCGCTTTACCGAGGGTCTTAAAACCACACCCGAGGAGGCCGCCAAGACTATCTTGCGCGCGGTAGAGCGCCGTCAAGGCCGCGTGCTTATCGGGTCGGACGCGGTGATGATTGACACGGTTCAGCGCCTCTTGCCCGCGTCATACTGGCGCGTCCTCAGCGCTCTGGCGGGAGACGCGGACGTGTCGCGTGAGAGGCGCGAGGTAAAGAGATAAGAGATAAAGGTGGGGAGAGGCCCCTCGTCTCCTCCCCCAACAACATCCGAAATATGTTCGCGCGCAAGGTGCTGCCGCGGCGCGACGCTTTAGCCGTCGCGCAAGTCGGGCGTGGGCTTGGGCTTATTGTCCAGCACCTCTTCGATACGCGTCATCACGCTCTCATCGAGGCTGTCGGCAACCTCGAGTGCTTGCATATTTTGCTCCACTTGCGAAGGCTTGCTGGCCCCCGTAATCACGGTGGACACGTGCGGATTTTTGAGGCACCAGGCGAGCGCGAGCTGCGCAGTAGAGCAGCCCAAGTCGTCGGCGACCTGGGTGAGGTCGCGCACCTTTTGGAGCTGCGCTTTGCCCTCATCACTCTCGAGCCGCGTTTTAAGCCACTCATACCCCTTGGTGTCCATGCGACTCCCCTCGGGGACGCCGTCATTATATTTGCCCGTAAGGACGCCGCTGGCTAAGGGGCTCCAGGTGGTGAGGCCCAGATCGAAATCGCGGTAGAGGGGCGCGTACTCCTTTTCGACGCGCTCGCGGTGGAACATGTTGTACTGCGGCTGCTCCATGAGGGGGCCGATGAGGTGCTCGCGGCGCGCGATTTCATGTGCCTGCCGGATTTGCTCGGCGGACCACTCCGACGTGCCCCAGTAAAAAGCCAAGCCCTGGTCGATAAGAAAATTCATCGCCCGCACCGTCTCTTCAATCGGCGTGTGGGGATCGGGGCGGTGGCAGAAGACCAAATCTAAGTAATCCATGCCGAAGCGCTCGAGGGCCGCCCAGGTGCCCTCGAGCACGTGCTTACGCGACAGCCCCAAGTCGTTGGGGCCGTCCCCACCCCAAAAGATTTTGGTCGACACGACCAAGTCGGAGCGCTTCCAGCCAAGTTTTTTGATCACGTTGCCCATCATCGTTTCGGCCTTGCCCTGGCTGTAGCCTTCGGCGTTATCGAAAAAGTTGACGCCGTGCTCATAGGCGGTTTTCATGAGGTCGGTGGCGACGTCCTCGCCGATCTGGTCGCCAAAGGTGACCCACGCGCCGAACGAGAGTGCCGATACTTTGAGGCCGGAGTGGCCGAGATAGTTATATTTCATAAAGTTCCTTTCACAGGTGTTGCTTGTGGATTGTTATAGGCGGACAAGCTACGCGCCGCTTTGCAACGACTGCCCGACGATACTTGAAGCAAAAGGGAATATAAGCGAGCCAGCGCGAATTCTCTCTCAGCGCAAGCTCGCTTCTGCTCCAACAACTCACATGTTTTGTGGCCCTGGTCTAAACCGCTCAGCGTTCGGGGGATGAGGAAGGCTCTAGGAGTCCCAAGCCAGTCTGATGTAACAGCGCACTCGCCCCTACGTCACCGTACCCGGCCTCCACGCTCGCCTTGGTTAAGACCGACAGGTGTAAAGAAAGCGTTCTCAGCCGCGCGGCGCTCGCGTCACGAAGCGCCAGATCGACAACCGACAGGAAAAATCCCATGATGAGTTCGGCTTGCAGCGTGTCCGCCGCCCCCGGCACCGGGTCGTCCGGGCGCACGAGCCTTGCCAAGTGCGCGGCCACGTCTTCCGTCACGTCCTTTTCAAAACGTCGCAGCGTCTCGCCTAAGGGCGTGGGCGCGCGGCGGTACTGCAAATAGAGTTCAGTAAAGGGGCGGTCGCGTAGCAGCAGCGTGAGCAGGCGCTCATAATGCTCGGCAAGCTGATGGACGGTGCCCCCGTCGAGCGCGACTATCTCCTCGCGCCAATCATCCACCAATGCCCGGAGGTGCTGCCCCGTGCCCTCCGCGGCGGCGGTAAGCGCCTCGTCGACGTTGCTGAAGTGGGTGTAAAAGCCCGACTGGACAATACCCGACGCTTCCGCCAAGCGGGTGGTCGTCACCCCCTCCGGCCCCTCTTCGCGCATGATGGTCAGGGCCGCCTCGACGATTTTCCGGTAGGTCGCGCGTCCCCGACTTCTTTTCCTGACGGTCATGTCTTGCTCCTTCACTGCTCTTTAACCCTTCATCGCTCTTTAACAACGCGCATCTTCTCAGCCTTGGCTCGTCCTGCTGGTCGTCATTCGTCTAGTCGTCATTATGTGTCGGCTGTACAGAACATCTCCAGGATTGACTGAAAACCATAACGCACAAAGAATACTACCCCTTAGGGACCGTAAACTTGGCTCGAGAAACCGCGCAGCCTCTGGCTCAATGCAAACGCATACCATTCAGTACGTGGCTCAACAGGGGGCGAAACGCGGCTACGGCTTCTTAAGGATTCTCCAGCGCCAGGTGCCCCAAAAAGGTCTCGCTCGGCTCGCCGTTGATGAGGACGCGTAAGTGGTCGACGCCGTCGCGGCGCAAGGTGGTGCGAATGGAGGCGAGCAGCCGCGCCTCTTGCGCCACGCTGACCACCGCCGCGGGGCCGCGCGTAAAGTCTAAGAAGGTCACCTCGGCGCGGTCGGCGTTTGTGAGGGTAAACACGGTGGGCGCGCTCAGCGCCTCGGGCCAGAGCCTCTCCCCCGCCTCGCTCGTCAAAAAGCCTCGGAGCGCGTTTAAGAGGGCGGCGCGGCGGCTCGAGGGGTCGGCGGGCAGGGCGAGGGGCACGATGCTAAAGCGTTCGCTCCCGTCCGCCGTGATCAGCGACAGCCGCACGTCCTCGGCGGGGGTGGCGGGGGTCGCGGCGTCCACCACGACGCGCTCCGGCGGCGGCACCCGCACCCCCGGCACCGCCCGCAAGAACGCCACAAGCCCCGTTATGAACACGAGGCCGCCCAGCAGACTCTGGGGCGTGAGGAGCGCGCGGAGGAGGGAGCGCGTGAGGCGGGGTGTTTTACGCGAAGGTCTGCTCACAGGTTTAGAAGGCTGCGGTGTTGACGCTCATCTATCCGCTCTCTGGGTCGTTCTCTGGGGCGTTCTCTGAATCGTCCCCTCACGGGTGGTCGCCCCCTCGCGCTGGAGGAGCGCGACGACGGCGTCGGCGAGCGCCGCGGGTAGGCTTTCGGAGGCTAAGTCCTGGGGGCTCAGCTCGAGCAGCAAGCCCCGGCCCGCCGCGCCGCCGAGCACAAACAGCGGCGCGCTCTCTACAGTTTGCGGGGTGAGCGTTCCGCCAAGCACGCCGCTCACCGCGCGCGCGTAGCGTTCGCCCGCCGCGGGGTCGGGCGCGAGCCGCTTAAGCAGCTCTCGCTCCACGGGGTCGGTGCCGGGGTCGCTGGGAGCGTTCGCCGCCGCCTCGGCCTCTCTGCGTAAGGGCGACGAAAGGTTGCCTACCCCGTTTGCAACGTCCTCGGCACCCAAAAAGTAGAGGTTGAAGCGCCCCGCGGGTAGCGGCGCGGCGTGGAGCGACACGAAAAGGTCCGCGCCCGTCCCGGCGGCGGCGCGCCTTTCGAGCGGGGGCGAGGTGTCGGCCTCGCGGGTGAGGCGGCTCGAGTAGCCCCGCGCGAGGAGGGCGGCCCCCAACCGCTTGGCAAAAACTAGCGTGAGGGCACTCTCGCTCTCTCCCACTGATTCCACTGACGCCCCGCCCGAATCAGGACCAGCCTCCGCAAACACGAGGCCGCGGTCTTCGCCGCCGTGACCGGGGTCGATGACGATGACCGGCGCTTCTCCGGACGCCCCGACGTTAGGCTCTCCGCCAGCCTCCCCTACGGGCGCAAGGTCGACCACCAGCGCGAAGCCCGCGCCCTGCGGCGCGGCGAACGAGGTGACGCGGGTGTCAGGCGCGTGGGTCAATTCAAAATCCACGCCGCCCGCCGCTGCGCGCAGCGTTGCCCCGAAGCCCTCGCCCCGCCACTCGCCCTGCGCCCCCTCCTGCGCCAAATCGGTGCGCCCGAAGTGAAACCGCACGGTGTTGGTGTTCATTGAGGCGTTCGTCGCGGGATCGGGCGGGGCTTGTGGTGCGCGCTCGAGCACGGGCACGCGCGCGCTAAACGTGAAGACGAAGCGCGCGTCCTCACCTGGGCCGGGCGGCGTAACGCTAAGCAGCGTGGCGCGCGGAAAGGTTACCATCACCGTGTTTTCGCTCGCTAAATAGGCGACGGTGCCGCCCAAGGCCCTCGCCACCACCCGCACGGGGACAAACACCCCGCTTTCGGTGCGGACCCCCCCCTCGGTCGCCTCCTGCGGGCGACCGTTCACGAGGAGCGGGCGCGTGGAGGCCGCCGCCGCGCTCACGCTCTCAAAAACGGGCACTGAAAGAAAGGTGCCGCCCAGCTCGAAGGTCGCGGTGTCCGCGCCAAAACTGTAGGTATACGTCGCGCCCAAAGCGCGCGCGAGGAGCGCGGCGGGCGCGTAGGCGTTCCCCGGCACCAGGCCGGGGGCGTAGCCCTCGATGGTGACGCCGTTGACGACGAGGCGCTGCTGCGCCGCGCCAAAGCTCAACCCCAAAAGGAAGGTCGCAAAGAGAAGAGACTTAGCGAAGCGCACGGTCTATCTGACGCTGCGCGTCGCGCTTGGCCTCCTCCTGCCGTTTGTCATAGCGCTTTTTCCCCCGCGCCAAGGCCACCTCGACCTTGGCCCAGCCGCCCTTGAAGTAGAGCTTGGTGGGCACTAAGGTGAGGCCTTTACGCTCGAGCCCCCCCGTAATTTTCGCAATCTCACGCTTGTGGAGGAGCAATTTGCGGCTCCTAAGCGGGTCGTGGTTGTTATAACTCGCTTCCTTGTAGGGCTGGATGTGCAGGCCCTCGAGCCAGACCTCTGCGTTACCGGAGCCGCCCGGCCCCACCCTGGTCCTCGCAAACGCCTGCGCGAGCGAGCCGCCGTTGGCGCGGAGCGATTTGACCTCGGAGCCGGTGAGCTGGAGCCCCGCCTCGAAGCTCTCGAGCAGTTCATAGTCAAAAGAGGCGCGTTTATTTCTCAGCATGGTGTGCTCCTCATGGTGTGCTCCTCGGCATATGTCGCTAATTAAACCACGATTTTCGGACGGCAGGCGTTGCAGAAATTCGCACATTCGCACAAACTTTTGTCGTCACCCTTGCAGCGACGTTTCGGAATCCGGCGCCTTGAACGGGGCTTGGAAAAACGCACCGGCATCTTTGGGAACAGTCACCAACGAAAGTACCCCCCCCCACAGTATTTGCGTCACTATCTCGACGGCCCGGCAGGGGGTACAAGAGGATACAGGAGGGACGCCACGAACAGGTACGGGGGGAGCACAAAAGGTTATGGTGAAGTTTGGCGATGTGTTCGGCGAGTTTATGCGCGAGACAATTCTGCATATCGCGTGTTTGCGCTTTGAGGTGGCCCGCCTCAAGGGTGGGTCTAAAAGCGAGGCGCTGGACCATTCGGTCTCCTTTATCGGGTCCTTCGAGTCCGTTTTGGAGATGATAGAAGCGGAGGGTGTGAGCCGCAAGGCGTTTGTGCGCGACGTCCGGGAAGCCGTCAAGGAAGTGGTGGAGGGTGAGACGCGCGCGTGAGCTTCGCCGGACCCTATATAAATCATAAATCTCGAGCGTCGCACCCATGCTGCTGCGACCAGCAGGTCGGGCCGCTATTCGTTCGAACCCTACCCCACGCCTGACGTTCACCGCTAAGCCTGTACCTTTTATTTTAATGGCCTAATTTCTAAGGCGTAAAGTACCTGGTAGAAAGGTATTTTCGTGTCTGGGTATAGGGACGAGCGCGCGGTAAAGTGTGTCATCTCCGCTGGGGGGCACCAGGTGGAGGAACACCCGCAAGTTCCGCTTGACGCCCCTATTTGGCTCAAGCGGAACTTGTGTTTGGGTGTGATGGACGGTTTTTGCTGAGTCTTTTTCAGTTAGTCACCCCTTCGGGTTGTGTGGCGATTTGCGTCTATACGGTGTCCTGTCTGGAAAACGTTCTTTACAAGTTTTAACCTCCCTGACCACGGTTTCTGCGTGATGAGTAGGTCATAATCGTCGCTAATGTCTCCTCTCAACCTCGCGCTCCTCTTTGTCGGCGGCCTTACCCTGCTGCTGAGCCTCACCGCGGGCTTCGTCGAAAAAAAGGCGTACCTGTCCCAGCCGCTCCTGGCGACGCTGCTGGGCGTGCTCGTTGGACCCGCGGGATTGGGCCTGTTAAATCTTGCGGACTGGGGGGACCCGAAGGGGATTCTCGAGTCCGTCGCCCGCCTCACGGTAGCCGTCGCGGTGATGGCGAGCGCGTTGCGCCTGCCCAGCCCCTACTTTCGCCCCAACGCGCGCGCGCTGGCGCTGGTGCTGAGTTTGGTGATGTTGTGCATGTGGCTCGTAAGCGGCTTGCTGGCTTATGCGCTCTTGGGACTCCCCTTTTGGGTGGCAATGCTCCTCGGCGCGGTGGTGACGCCCACCGACCCCGTGCTCGCCGGGACCATCGTCACGGGCGGTTTAGCGGAAGAAAAAGTGCCCGCGCGCCTGCGAAACTTCGTTACCGCGGAGGCGGGGGCGAACGACGGGGGCGCGTACCCGTTCGTGTTTCTCGCCGTGCTTATGCTCGAGCACCCCTCGGGCGAGGCGCTGACGGCGTGGCTCACGCGTGTGCTTCTGTGGGAGGTGCTGGGGGCGGTTTTATTGGGTTTTATGATTGGCTACGTGGTGGGGCGGCTCGAGCGCCTGGCGCACGCGCGCGGGCTTCTGGGCGAAACCTCGGTGCTGACCGGCACCGTCGCGCTGGCGGCTTTTGTGCTCGGCGCGGTGAAACTGGCCGGTAGTGACGGCATTCTGGCGGTGTTCGTCGCGGGTGTGGCCTATAACCGGGTGGCGAATAAGAACGACGAGCTGCAAGAAGAGAACGTGCAGGAGGCGGTCAACCGGCTTTTCACCTTTCCCGTGTTCGTCTTTTTCGGCGCTTCTCTGCCCTGGGCCGCGTGGCAGGGGCTCGGCCTGCCGGGCGCGGCGCTCGCGGCCCTCGTGTTGCTCCTGCGCCGCCCGCCCGTGCTCCTCCTCCTCGCCCCCCGCCTAAAGCCCCTGCGCGGGACCGCCGACGCGCTCTTTAGCGGCTGGTTCGGCCCCATCGGGGTGGCCGCGCTTTTTTACGCGACCTTGAGCGTCCGCGAGACGGGGCTCGAGGTTGTGTGGGAAGCCGCCTCGCTCGTTATCTTCGCCTCGGTCGTGCTGCACGGCGTGACCGCGACGCCCTTTACCAAACTTCTCGGGCGGGCGCAAAAAGGACGCGTACGGGGGTAGAGCCTTTGGATAGGCGGACGACCCGGCCTACTCGATAAACCCCGACATGTCGCGCGGGTCCACGTCGAAGCGGAGCCGGGCGGAGCCTTGGTAGTTGCGGGCGGGCTCGAGCAACTTCGCCAAACGCCCCTCGTCGCGCGCGCGTAAGAAAAGCTGATAGGTGTACTGGTTGCGTACCCGCGCCACGGGAGCGGGCGTGGGTCCCAGAAGTTCGTTCTCGTTGGCACCGTGGGTGCGAATGGCCCCAGCAAGCCACGTGGCCGCGCGTTCCGCCGCGCCCACCTGCCGCGCGCTCACCTGGAGCTTCGCCATCACGCTGAAGGGCGGGTAATCGAAGCGCTGGCGGCGCTCCAAAAGCCGCGCCAGGAACGTTTCACCGGATTCGTGCTCGGTAAACGCGTGCAGCGCCGGGTGCTCGGGCTGAAAGGTTTGGATGAGCAGGAGCGGGCGGCGCTGGGGTGCCAGCTCCGCGAGATTTAACAGGAGCCTGAACGTCTCCTCTTCCGCGCGAAAGTCGCCAAAGGACAAAAACGAGTCGAGCAGCGTGACCGCGAGGAGCGAGACGTTGGGCAAGGGGGCGTGGCGCAGCGCCGCGGTGGTGGCAACGAGCACGCCGGGGGCACCGTCTAGCAGCGGGCTTAAGTCGTCGCGGCGGTCGCTGTCGAGGCGGTACGAGGGCAAGTCCGGGAGGAGCTTGGCGACTTCACTTGCAATCCACTGGGTCCCGGCGGCGCGGGTGGGCTCGAGCGCGCTCCCCCGACACACGGGGCAGAGCGCAGGCGGGGCCTGCACGAAGCCGCACTGGTGGCAGCGGAGTCGCGCCGCGTCACGGTGGTAGCGCAGCGGCAGGTCGCAGTTTGGGCAGGGCGCGAGCCAGCGGCACTCCGCGCAGGCCAAGGCCGCCGAAAAGCCGCGGCGCGGCGCGAGCAAGACCGCCTGACGCCCCCGCGCCTCAACCTGTTTGAGGACCCGAACGAGGTCCGCCGAGAGCGGCCAGCCGGTGCTCTCATATAGATCGGTCACGTGCGTCCGCATGGGCGGCGTGGGCAGCGTGGCGCGCTGCGGCGCGGGCAGCCGCCCGTACGTCTCGGGCGTGGCGAGCGCGTCGGTAAGGACCAGGGGCGCGCCCGCGGCCTCCGCGAGGAGGCGCGCGGCGGTGGGCAAAAAGAGGCGCGAGCCCGACAAGAGTTTGTACGAGCCGCTGCCCTCCTCGAGCACCACCACCCGCGCGGGGGCGGGAAAGGGCGCGAGTAAGCCGAGATAGCTTGAGACCAGCACGACGGGGTCTCCCGAGGACACCTCGGCCCAGACGCGCGCGCGCTGCGCGTCTTTCAATTCGCCGTTCAAAACCATCACCGGCAGATGCCCGCACAACGCCGCCGCGGTTTCCGCGACGAGGTGACCCTCGGGCACGAGCACCAGCGCGGA
The DNA here is from genome assembly GCA_965214405.1 of Trueperaceae bacterium. Lineage (GTDB taxonomy): Bacteria > Deinococcota > Deinococci > Deinococcales > Trueperaceae > CBDCCT01. Next base: position 4,424,311 of record OZ243956.1, on the reverse strand, counting down.
GCCGCCCGCGCGCACGTCCGCCTGGAGGAGCGGCAGAATCGCGGCCAGCCGGTCGCGGCGCGCGCCTCCCGCTATGGACAGAGGCTCGAGCGCGCTTAAGCCGAGACCCTTGGGCGGGTCGGGCAGGGGCGTCGGCTCAAAGCAGGGCAACGCGGGGAGCGGCGCGTCCACCAGGGCATATTCGGCGTAGCCTTTGGTCACGAGGCGGCGCGCGGCGCTCTCGGGCACCTCCGCGTCGCGGGCCAACGCGGCGGCGGAGTCAAAACTTTCAAAGGCCCAGAGGTGCTCCAAAGCCCGCCGCTGGTTCGCCTGCGGCGCGCCGTCTAAGCCTCCATCGGGAGGTTTGAGCGCGCGCAGCACGCTGACTTTTTGGGGAAGCAGGCGCACCCGCTCCCCCAATAAACCCTGGCGGCGGTAAAGCTCGAGCGTGGTTCCGCGCAACGTGTCAGCGCTTACCCAGCGGTCGGGCAACTCGACCCCCGTCACCTCCGGCAGCGCCCTCACCTCGTGCGAGAGCGCGTCGTGGAGACCCGTCGGCAAAAAGGTGGCGAGCACGAGACCCGCGGGCGTGCCCGTGTACTCGGCCACCTCGTGAATCAACCGCAAGCCCGGTGGCTTCACAAAAGGCGTTTGGTCAAGGATTGCCACGATTTCTTTAAGGTCCAAGCTCCCGCCCGCTTCCTCGTGCGCCGTCACCAGCCCAATCCTCACCCCGTTTTGCCAGGGCACCACCACTCGAGCGCCGAGCGGCGGCGCGTCCTCGCCGTGGGGCGGCCCGTAAGAAAAGGCGGGCAGGGGCAGGGGGAGAAGCACGCGGAGCGTAAGCACGCGCTATCATACCGCGGGGTGCCGCCCTCTCCCGTCGAAAAAGGAGCCGATGATGTCAACCCTTAGATGCCTGTTTATCCTGCTCGTTTTTCTCTCTTTACCCGCCCACGCCCAGCGCACACCCGACCTCAGCACGAACACCCAAAGCAAGAGTTTTACAACGTCCGAAGAGCAACTGGCTTTTTTAGCGCGCTATCTGAACTTTCGGAGCGAACCCAGGGACGCGCAGTATCATCTTTTTTACAAGGATAACTCACGAGGTCGTGTCCCCGGTCCTTCCGATTGGGACTTTAGAATTGTGCTGTGGCTCGAGCCCGCCGACGTTCCCCTCTGGTTGCAAGACGTGCAGGAGGTGGAGGCAATCGACGGCTTCGACTGGGTGCCGGAGTTGAGACCGGACTTAGGCGCAAGCTTGGAAGAGGCGCGGTACTTCGAGGCGCCGGGCAAACGCGCCGCTCTACTTGAAGAGGGTGTGCTGGCGCTTTGGTACAGCACCATGTACTGACCCTTTACTAACCCAAACGAACGTGGGCAACGCTCAAAAGGTACAATGCCGCCATGAAGAGACCCCACACCTACGCCGCCGCCGGAGTGGATTTAACGAATGCAGAGGAGACGGTGGCGCGTATCCGCTCGGCGGTGGAACGCACCTACACGCCGGACGTGCTCGCAGGCTTGGGCGCGTTCGGCGGGCTTTTCGACGCGGCGAGCTTACAGGGGATGCGTCACCCCGTGCTCGTCGCCTCGACGGACGGAGTCGGCACCAAAACAAAGGTCGCCGCCGCGTTGGGCCGCTTTGAAGGCCTGGGCCGCGACCTTGTCAACCACTGCGTCAACGACATTTTGGTCCAGGGGGCACGCCCGCTCTTTTTTCTCGATTACGTGGCGGCGAGTCGGCTCGAGCCCCCCATCATCTCAGCAATCGTCGAGAGCGCCGCCGCCGCTTGTGTAGAGGCGGGCGCGGCCCTGTTGGGCGGCGAAACCGCCGAGATGCCCGGTGTTTACGCCGCAGGCGAACTCGATTTGGTGGGCACCATGATCGGGGTGGTCGAAAAGGACGAGGTGGTGGACGGCTCACGCGTAGAAGCGGGTGACGCCGTGCTGGCGCTTTCGTCAAGCGGCTTGCACACGAACGGCTACAGCTTGGCGCGCGCGGTTCTGGCGGGACGTTACGACGAACCCCTGGCGGGAACCGGCGGCACCGTCGGCGACGCGCTGCTCGAGCCGCACCGGTCATATTTAGAGGCAGTGCGCCCGCCCCTCGCCAAAAAACTCGTCCGCGGGATGGCGCATATCACCGGGGGCGGGATTCCCGGCAACCTCCCGCGCGTTTTGCCCGGCGGTTTGGGCGCGCGCATCATCCCCGGTTCGTGGCCGGTGCCGCCCATCTTTGACCTTATACGACACGCTGGCGAGGTCGAAACGGACGAGATGCGTAACGTTTTCAATATGGGCGCGGGCTTCTTAATGGTGGTCGCGCCGGGGGATGTTACGGCGGTGCGGCGGGAGGTTGGGGAGGATGTGTTCGTGATTGGGGAGATTGCGGCGGGGGCGGGGGTAAGTTTTGGCTGACCGCGTCAACCCTTTGGGCTCGAGAGAAAAGAACTTTATGGGCAACGATTTTGAGGAACATGCGCTCGAGTCTCCCACCTTTGCCCTCTCCGGTTTTTGAACGTTCGGAACCCGCGGTCGCGCCTGGTTACCCAATCATTAGCCTGCGATAGAAGCGTCGGTGGGACCTTCGGCCAACGTACCGGTCATGATAATCACGTGTCCAAGAAACAAATCCCCGTCGTTGTAGAAAAACGCGAATGAGCCGTCCACTTCAATTACGATGGTCTCCACTTTCATTCTCTCTCTAAACTGAGACGCGGTTATGTTTGGGTCCTCCTCCGACCAATCGTTGGCGTTCTCGAGCAGCTCTCGAGCCGCGTAGCTTGTCATACGCTCTTCCCACGCCCCCTGATTCTCCCAGAGAACGCGCGCCGTTTGGAGCAACCTTTCCAGTTCGTCAACTTTATCGGCTGCCAGCGACAACTCGGCGCTCGCCTCGTTCCACGCTACCGTCGCCCTGTAATCGCCTCCCCTTCTGTTTAACGTAAGGGTTCCCAAAACGGCGTCCTGGTAGGTAACAGGTTTTTGAAGTTCGGTGAGGAAATTCTTTAGTTCCGCATGGTCACTTTCGCCGACAAGGGTCTCGAGAAGAGCCCTCGGCTCCGGCGCTGACCTATCAACGCGCGCCCGCACTTTGATAATGGTATAAGGACGAATCAGGCTCATATACCGGCGCAAAGCCTCGAGAGAAACGATGCGCTCAACCCTGAGCGCTTGTTTTTGAAGCGCCTCACCCTCGATAAGCCAAGCCGCAAAAGAAAAGCTCATAATGTGGAGGTTCTCAACGTTGATGCTGACGCCTCCGGGAGGGTCTGCACCAACGGCTCCGACAACGTTGACGACGGGAAACTTTTCCAACGCCCTGACGCGCGCCACTTGTTTGTCCATGTCCATACTAAAAAAGGAACCGCTCATAATAACCATACGTGACTATATGACGCGCCAAGCTCGAGCCTTCCAAAAGCTTTAACACAGATAATTTTGAAGATTGAAAACGTTATACTGCGCCATGTCAGACCGCAGATACTTACCGCACATGCGGCGCTCGGTGGGCTCGAGCTACCTCCTCCAGCAAACCGCGGGTAGCGAGATGGTAGGCGGGCTCGAGGTTGTTTTGCGCTTCGCGGCGTCGCCGCCCGGAACTATCCGCGTGAGCAACACGCTCTGGCAGTCCGACAAAACGCGTGATGATATAGAGGATTATCAGGCCGAAGCTCTGAGAGGCGTTCGTGAGTACGCAAAAGACAACGTGATGAACGTCGAGCTGTTGGATATCGAACTTTGTAAATTTTTAGTCCACGACGTGGACTCAAAGCCGCACGTTTACTTCTTCACCGCGCAGGTCGCGTTTGAGTCGGCGCTCGCTGCCTGGAAGATTCCCTTCAGGCGAAGCTGACCCGGTTGTGTTTATCACAAAAGAAAATACCGCTCATTACGAATCTCAAAATATAGTACGATGGTTAACAGATGAGGCGTTTTTTCGCGCCACCTCGAGGCGTCCCGCCAGGCTTCGGATCCGGGTTGGAGTCGAGCATGAAACATCCCTGCAAAAAGCGGGCCGTAATTTCTAACTGATGGAGTTGTAATGATCCGACCAAAGCTAACAACAAAACGTCGTGCGGCTTTTTTTCACGTGGTCGCCTTGGCTGCCGGACTGAGCTTCGGGTTTGCACTGGCCCAACCTTTCGAGGCGTCAAATACATACAACGTCCCCGTGGAAGAGCTCCCCTTCTCGGGCGTTATAACGCTCGATGAATACGACTGGCTTGACGTAAACGTGTCGCATCTGGGCGTGGTCGAGATAGACCTGGCGGAGGGGACTCTGAGGCGAGTTTCCGACGGCAAGTACCCCTGGCGTCACTCGAGCGGTGACGTTATCTACGCTCAAGCCTGCGGTTCAAGGATGAGCCGCATCGTGCGCGTTGACGAGAGCGGGCTGCCGGTCCAGATCACCCCTTGCAGCTCCGAGATCGAGAACCCTGGGGCCTCCCCCACCGACTATGAATTCTCGAGGCTTTCCCCCGACGGGACCAAGGTCGCGGTCGAGGCGCGCGCCTATGTCGACTTCGAAAATGAATACCAAACTCTCGTTTTTGATACTACCGACCACACCCTGCTAGCAAGCTTTGACGACCTGACCGAACCGGAGTGGTTGCCCGACGGCCGCTTGATCCTCTCGGGTGAGGGGCTTTACGTGACGGACGAGAATTTAGAGAACCTAACCAGCTTGGACGGTGACCGTCTGGTGGGTAGAACCAGAAATCCTGCGGTAGACCCCTCGGGAACGCGTATCGCTTTCGAGTTCAACCAGGGGATTTGGTCTATAAACGTTGACGGCGGCGACATAAGAGAACTCATCTACGGCGACGCCTGGCTAAGATACCCGGCCTGGTCTCCCGACGGCGGCACCATCGCTTACCTCGCGGTGCCGCAAAACGACTACTACTACCCCGGCCTTTTCTTCACCAACCTCGAAACGGGTGAGAGTTACGCCGCCGAGCTGACGCCCATCCTTAGCGCCAACGAGACCGTCAACGGCCCGCTGAGCTGGCGGTAGCGCCGATCTGCGGCTTCCCCCTTTTGATAAAGCCGCAGACCAGAACTCAAGCCCGACGCCCGCCAGCAGTTAGCCTCCACTCCTCCTCGAGCACCGACATCACCTCGAGCGACGCGTACGTGTCTCCCAAAAGGACACATTCGCGCAGCGTCCCCTCGACGACGAAACCCTCTGTGAGGTAGACGTGTTGCGCTCTCGAGTTGTGCGTGTACACGTCCAGCCATAGCCGGTGCGCGCCAAACGCTTCAAAGGCAGTCTTCTTGATGAGGCGCAGGGTCTCGCGCCCGTAGCCCCCGCCCGTCTCGGCGAGGGTGAGGCGCTTGAGTTCCAAACTGCGGTTGGGGTTTGTGAGACCGCGCAGGATGGCGTAACCGAGCGCGCGTTCATCCTCCCCCTGAACCTGCCGCGCGTCGGGGTCGCTAAGATACTGTTTGTGCGTCTCCTCCTGTGCGTCTCCTCCGCGTCGCCACCCACAAAACCCCCTCGTTTGGCCTCCGCCTCGGTTGCCATAACGAAAGACAGGTCGGCTCGAGTCGTCTCCCTCAAGCTCACGCGGCCCCTCGGAAACTCAACCTTAGCCATCCCCTACCCCTAGTCACTTCGTCAATTACTTCCGACCGGCGCCGCGGGCGCTGCTGCGGGCGCTTGTGCGGGTACCTGCGCGGGCGTTGAGGCGGTTTGCGGGTTGGTCAAGCCGCGCACGTCGAGCAGAAAGTTTCCTTCGGAGGGCAGCATAATGGTTTGGAGCGACGGGGCGAGTTTCTGGGCGACCTCGAGCTGAATGATCTCAGGGTTTTCGCGGATGGCCGCGCCGCGCAAACTCAGCGCCTGCGCCTCGCCCTCGGCGCGCGCGATGGCGGCGTCGCGCGCGCCCGTCGCCTCGACCACGGCGCGCTGCGCGGCGATTTCCGCCTGACGCCGCCTGTTCTCCTCGACCGCGACCTGCTGCTCGGCGGCCTGCTTCTCTTCGATGGCCTGGGTGATGGATTCGGGAATACGCACGTCGCGTAAGAGCACGCTCAGCACGCTGATGTTGTCCTCGCCCAGCGCGGTGATGAGGCTGTCCTCGATGCGCTTTTGCAGCTCGGCGCGCTGCGTGCTGATGAGGTCCGCCGCGCGGTACTCGGAAATGCCGTCGCGGATTTGCGAGCGCACCTCGGGGCGGATGCGGATGTCCTCATAAGACGGTCCGATATCCTGGTGCAAAGCCGCCGCGCTGTCGCGCACGACCTGATAGAGGACGGTCACGTCGATGGTAATTTCCAGACCCTCTGAGGAGCGCGCCGAAATCTCGTCGTTCGTTTCGCTCGCTAAGGTGAGTTCTTGCTGGCGCGCTTCGTAGAGCGTGACCTGCTGCAACACCGGCAGCACCAGGTGAACGCCCTCGCCGAGCTCGTTTTGCTGCACGCCCCCGACGATGTTAAACACCACCCCGACGGTGCCCGCGGGCACCACCACGAAAGACGATGCGAGGAGCGCCACCGCCGCGCCCGCAATCACCAGCGCCCCGCCCAAACTTCGCACCCGCCCCCGTTGCCCCTGAATTCCCTGCACAATAAGCACCACGCCCCCAACGATAAGGGCAATACCCACAAGAACAGCCAACGTCATGCTGTACCTCCTTTACGTAGTGTACGCCATAACAGGAAAAGCGCAGGTTTGAGCGAGATTCGGTTGTGAATTATCTTCTAAACTAAATGAGGAGTGAGCGCATAAACGAAGAGCCTCCTATACACTGAGGCGTGAAGACTTCAGAGCAGGAGGCTGGGCTGATGATACCGCTAAACATCGAGAGTTTTCTTGCCCAAGTTGACGAACTCGCCTTGCCCGAACCATGTTACCCCTACGTCTACAGCGACAAGAGCATGATGAAGCCTTTTTTGTACGGCCTGATTCACAACATCAGCGGCTTCAAGACGTTGCGGCGTCATCTCGAAGAGCGTCCCGACGTTCTGAGGCTCGTCGGCCTCAGTTTTCCCCCCTCATAGGACAACTTTAGGCAAACGTTTTAGAGCTATGCCCGAGGCAATCCGGGTGGCCTTGCGGGGCTTACATCAGCACTTTGTAGACGAAGAGTGTAGCGACGAGAGCATCATGAGCGTTGACTCGTCACTGATGCACGCGCACGGCAACGTCTGGCATAAGAAACAGCGGGACAAGGGCGAGCTGCCCTCGTGCGGCAACATCGACACGGAAGCCCACTGGGGCGTAAGCGGCGCAGGCGAGTGGGTCTTTGGCTACCGCCTGCACAGCCTCATGAGTTGCGGCCCCTACGGCTTAAGTTTGCCTTATGACGTACAGGTCGAGCCTGCCAATGTCAAAGACGCTTTTGTATTCAGAACTGTGTTTGCCCCTCACATACCTGAAGCGACTGAACTTGTTCTGGCCGACTCAGGCTATGACGACGAGGCTTGCTACAAAGTGACTGACGCTAAGGAAGTGACGCTGCTCGCACCTATCAAGGTCAAGAAAAACACGCCGCCGGAAAGACGAGAAAGAGCCGAGCTGTTCTACTCTCCTGAGGCGAGAGACGTTTACTGCTTGCGCAAGACAACCGTTGAGCCTTACCAAGGACAACTCAAGGACCTCTTTGACCTTGAGCATCTGCCCCTTAAGGGTCTAGCCAACGTGCGCGCTCTAGCGATGCTCGCTACGCTCGCCTATCTCCTCCTGGTTAAGCTCAATCTGCTCTTGAACAGGCCGCCCCTACAGCTCAAGGCCACCCTGTATGCCCTCAGGTGAGTATGCGCTCACCCCTCCAATAGCTACAACTTTGAAGTCACCATAGTCTTCCCTCTCCTCCATGTATTTTGTGTGCTCGGGGCCAAAAAATCCCAAAAGCAAAAGAAAGGAGATGAAAATAAGTGCGACTCTCATCATCAACCAAATCTTATCAGAATCAAAGGAACGCTTCGCGCATAACCTTACCCCAAAATATCCAACGCCGCCTCATCACTCACCTCCTCCTCCACCTCTTTCTTACGCGTAGCCCAGGCCGGAAAAGGAAAATGCAGCATCATCGGGCTCGGCACGTCGGGCTGGTGGACGATCATGGTGCCGGGGGCTAAGATGGTCGCGCGTAATCTAAACGAGGCGGGCATGAAGCGGTACTCGCTCCTTTCGGCCTCGGCGGCGTCTAGGCGGCCCACGACGCGCACGGCGGCGTTGGAGACGATGCGGCGCTCTACTTCGGAGGCGGTCTGCTGCGCGCCAATCAGTACGATGCCTAAGCTGCGCCCGCGCTCGGCGATGTCTAGGAGCACGTCTTTGATGGGCGAGTCGCCCTCGGCGGGAGCGTATTTGTTCAGTTCGTCCAGCACAATAAAGGTTTGACCGCGGCGGCGCGTTTCCTGCTCAGAAAAAACGCCCTTGAGGAGCACGCCGACGACGAACATCTGGGCGAGCGGGGCGAGCTGGTGGATGTCCACGACGTGAACTTGTTTGGGAGAGTCTAAGATATCGAGCCTGCTGCGGGCGATTTCGGCTTTGGACAAATCGCCGCGGACGAGGCGGCGGACGTGTTTGGCGGCCCCGCGGAGGCGGCGGATGAAGGCCTCGCGGGTGGCCTTGGCTTGGTTGGCGGTCCAGCGGCGGTCACCGCCTTTGCTGCCGTCGGTATCGTCGGCACCTTCCAAGAGCAGCTTGAACTCCAGGAAACTCACCAAATCGTCGAAACTTGTCAGGCGCTCCGTATCGCCGCGCAGCTCGCGGCGGCGCTCGGGGGCCATGAAGTCCTCGGCGGTGATGGGGGTGAGGTCTTCTAACGCGGCCCCATCCGGGTTGGTGAGGTGGCTGAAACGCTCGACCTCGAGCCCCGGCCCCCGCTGCCCCTCGGCGAGTTTGGCTAAGCGTTCTTCCAAGTGGCTCACCAGAAAGCCAAGGTTGGTCATCGCGTCGCGGTCAGCCAGCACAAAGGGAAGCATCCGCTCGGCGGCGAAGTCGCGCAGGGTCCAGAGGTAAGGGCTCACGCCCTCGCGGGTGGTCACGTCGGCCATCACGCTCGAGCCCTCGCGCGCGGGCGCGTGCAGCGCGACACTCTCGAATGCGCCCGCGGGCAGGTCGCAGACCTCGAAGCGGTTGCGCTCGCTCCGGCGCTTTGTTCGCCACTTCTCCTCTTCGGCTTGGAAGCGGTTGTTAGGTTTGTCCAAAAAGAGCAGGTCCTCGCCCTTGACGTTGAAAATAATCGCCTTGGTCTCGCCCGTTCCCACGAGCCGCCGTTTGGTGTCGCGGTGCGAGGCGTTAAAGATGCTGTAGAGCAAAAAGAGCGCGTACGACGTTTTGGTGGCGATGCCCGAGATGCCCGAGATGTTGATGTGCGCGCCCTTCTGGCCGCTGATAAAGTCGTAGTTGATAAAGCCGGGCTCGCCGTTGCGCAAGACGCCCGCGGGCAGCGGCGCGTCCATGTTGTCGAGGTACAAAGCCTTGTCCAACGCCTCGCCCGCCGCCATAAAGACCGCGTCGCCGGGTCCCGGCGGGATAAAGTCTTCGGGCTCGACCCGCGTAACCAGCACGTGCGCGGCGTAGGCGACGTTGGCGGGCATCAGCCCCTCGGCCACGAGCGCGGTGTCCCCGTCGAACTGCACCCCCTCAAACCGGCGGCGCACCGCGTCCACCACGCCGTAAAAACGCACCGCGTCGCCCGCCCGCTCGGGGTCCGCCACCTCGACCGCAATCACGTCGTCAAGCTGCACCTTGACCCCGTCCGTGACCGCGAACCAAAACTGCAACGGCGTCGCGTCTTCCGTCCCCAAAACCATCCCGATGGTCTGCTCGAGCCCACGCATCAACCCACTACCTCCTGAACACTAACCACTAATCACTCACCACTCACTACTGCCTTGCCAAATGCTGCATAATCCGCCGCCGCACAATCTGCGCGTGGCCCATGCGGCGGCCTAGCTCGCCCTCGAGCGCCCGCACGGGTAGAAGTTGCTGCGGCGCGCGCGGGTCCTGGTGCTGGCGGCTGGCGAAGCGCGGCAGGGCGTGGCAAAGCCAGTCGGCCAGGTGCTGCACCTCCCCTAAGCGCGCCGCCGGGTCGGGTCCGGCGTAGGCTTGCAGGCGCACCATTCCGGCAAGGCTGTAGAGCCACGGGTTGGGGTCGCGGAGCCTAAAGAACCACTCGAAATAAGCGCGCTCGGGCTCGCCGCCGACCACATAAAGGGGCGAACGCTGGCCTTGGGCGAGGGCGCGGACGACCTCTAGTTCGCGCGGCCCTACCCTGGGGTCATGAATCGTTTTCACGTAGCCGATGACGTTGGGCTCGTCGCCCAGAAAGGGCCGAGGGCCGTCGCAGATGATGAGCGCGTCCGGGTAACTTTCCAGGAGCGTGGCGGCCAAGCGTCCCTCGGCGTCGCGCATCTCAACCTGGAGCTTGCGCACCACCGCGTCCGCGTCGCGTTCGCTGGTGGTCCTCACCTCGTAGCATAGGGGGCCGAGACAGGGGAAAAGCGCCTCGACCACGAACTGTTCGATAGTTTGCCCCGCCGAGAGCGCGCAGATTCGCTCAATGAGCCACAAACTTTCCGGCTCCTCAAAACGCGCGGGGCGGCTCCCTTCGCAGCAGCACGACACGACGCCCACGCCGTAAGTTCCCAATGCGCCAAAGGCGACCTGACGTTGCTCGTCTTCTAGCAGCACCCGCGCCTCGACGCGGCGGGAGCCGTCTAAGAAGAGCAGGTCGCGCCAGTGGGGTTTGGGAGGGGGGGGCTCGAGCGGACGCCAGTCCTCGAGGGGCATTTCAATGGCGACATCTACCGTCGTCTTGGTTTCAGAAACCACATCAGCGTGATAGGCGGTGTTGTATTCCGTCGCCCAGGGGTCAAGTCGCAGGAGCATCTGGAGAGAGCATACCGCAGCGGCGCCGCACGCGTCACCGACTGCCGGAGAGATTGAACTTTTAGCGGACTACCCGGCAGGTTTCGCAAGCGGACTGTTACGCATGTCTTAACCCAACTCAGAACAGAAACGGTCTGAACACCCGCTAAACAGTTAAACAATCTACGTCAGAAAACCGAGGCAAAGATCTGCAAAACGGGCAAAAATAAAGTTTGGTAGTGCAGCATATCCTTTACAAAAATGCTACACTGAACGACAGAGGTGAGAAGGGAGGCGCTTCATGGCTGTTGACATTTATGGAGGATTAGACCCATTGAAGATGCCTCTATATGGCTACACTGAGGCGTCGAACTACTTACACGTCCCTACCACAACCGTAAGATATTGGGCGCAGGGAGGGACTTACACGCGGAAAGGGGAGCAAAGGCAATTTGAGCCCCTCCTTTCTGTAGTGCCAGAAGGAGGGTTATCCTTCCTGAATCTGGTCGAACTTCACACGTTAGACGCCCTGCGCAGCATTAATAAAGTTAGGCTGCAAGATGTGCGCACGGCTCTAGAATATGCCAGGCATGACCTTGGTATAGAACGCCTTTTATTAAGTGATGATCTCAGCACTCACAAAGGTGAGGTTTTTATAGAGCATTACGGCAAATTGCTGAGCTTGAAGCGGCAAGGTCAGTTTGCTCTGAAAGAAATCTTGAAATTTTACCTTCAAAGGGTAGAGAGAGATGAAAAGTTCAATCCCACCAAGTTATTCCCGGTGATTGACATCGCCATTGATAGAAGCCAGCGCCCTGTAGAGATAAACCCGCGCGTATCATTTGGCAGACCAACCATCACGGGCACAGCTATATTTACAGGCACAATTGCTAATCGCTTCAATAGCGGCGAAACAATTCAAGAGCTAGCTTTAGATTACGACATCGAACCTCAGTTAATAGAGGGAGCTCTACTCTATGAAAAAGCTGCTTAGCGTTGACGTTCTTTATTGACGCTTGTATGGATGGCCCTAAGCTTGCCAACCCCCTACGCAATGCTGGCATTCACGTTGAACTCCATCGTGACCACTTCAAGCGTGATGAGGATGACGTGATTTGGATACCTAAAGTTGCTGCGCAAGGGTGGATAGCGGTGACTGACGACAAGCGCACTAGAATTAAGGACGCGGAGATTCTAGCGATTGTGCAAGCTGGCGCTCGAATGCTTTACGTTAAGAAAAAGGAAGGCGTGAGCATGGAAGAAATAGCTGCAAATTTCATCTCCAGCTTAGAACAGATACAAAGGCATTTCGAGCGACACAACCCCCCTTGTGCTGCTAGTCTTAGCAGACCAAGTAAAATGGAAGACCGTATTGCTAAGAAGCCAGGTAACGTCAATGCAAGACAACTTAGGATTCCAGAGCATTTGGAACATTTAGTTTCTCATTAGAGCTAGGGTCACACACGTAATATACTTCCCATTATGTTTGACAACAGTCGCAGGCTGATGAAAGCCGTTATAGAGGCATCTTACTGGGGCAACCCCAACGTCAGAAGGGGAGCTTGCTCAACACTTACGGGCAACCTCCTTACGGAATTTTTCACGCAAAAATACGCTAATTTCGGCATAGCCCTCGAGCACTACACATGGCGCAGCCCGCGCACCTTCCTCCGCCCCGTCACCCTCTCCGCTAGCGTTAAGGGCTCGAGCGCCGCACTCCCCAGCCCAACCCCCACGAGCGCCCAGACGAGCGGGTCCACCATGATGACCGAAAAGTAGGCCATCCCGTAGACGAGGTAGGTGATGAGCCCCAAACACGCGGCGAGCGCGACGGGGTGCTTAGACCTGTAGAGCGCGCGGAGGCACGACACCATGAGGCCGATAAAAAGCGCCAAGGCGGGCAGGCCGCTCGCCAGGGCGAGGTCGAAAAAGTAGTTGTGCGCCTTGTAGCGGTTCATGACGCGCACCTCGAGCGTCTTTTCAATAGGCGCGTAGTAAAAAGCGATTTTGCCGATGTGGACCGCGCGCTTGGCGATGTCGGGCGGCAAGAATTCCGCTAAGAGCACGTCGGCCTGTTCGGGGGTGGCGTAGCGCCAGGATATGTTGGCGAAGCTCGAGGGGCCGTAACCGACTAACGGACGTTTGAGAATGGCCGTGGCGGCGATGCGCCAAAATACAAAGCGGTGATTGAGCGACGGGTCGGCTCCCTCGACCGCCGCGCCGACGCGCGCCAACCTCTCTTCAGCGTGGGGCAAAGTCACAACGACCGCCGCGCCCGCTAAGACCGCCGCCGCGCCCAGCGTAAGCGCGCCCAGCCGAAAATGCTTGTAGCGCGGCAGGTAGCCCAAAAGCCCCACCAGGCAAAACCCGGCGGCGAGGATACCCGCCCTTCCCCCACTCGCCACGAGCGCCGCGCTCAAGACCCCGGTGATGCTCGCGTCCACAAACCTCACGCGCCTACTCAGCACGCGCCAGGCGCTCCACACCACCAGGGTGACGCCCAGAAACGCCGCCAAAAAGCCGTGATGACCCATCGACGCGCCTATCCCGGAGCTCGCGTTGCGGCCCAATACGGAGCCCAAGAGCGCCAACGGGCCGACGCCGTACGCCTCTAAAAGCGTCCACAGCGCCACCGCGAGCGCGCCCCCGGTCATCCATTTCAAGGGCGTTTTGAGCGGCAACACCCGGCTCGAGACGAGCTTGTACGTCACAAAAATGAGGCTGTACCAGGCGGCCTCGAGGAGCGTCGCCAGCACGCTTTCGACCCGGCCGTGGACGCCGGGAAGCTCAAAATTGAGGTTGGTCCGGTTGAAGAGGCTCGAGGCGATGAGCACCACCAGAAACGGCCACAGCCACACCAGCGGCGTCGATACGAGGGGGCGCACACGCGCTTGTTTGTGGGCGCTTTGGGCCTGCCGCGCCCTGTGCTCCCAAAAAACCAGCCCGAGACCCAGCGGCCACAGCACCACGAACACCATGAGCTTGGGGATAATGGCCTCGGCGAACACGCCATCCGGGAACGCGGCCCCCTCGCCCCGCAGGAGCTTGAGCAAGGGCGTCGGCACCGTGGCAAGCGGGAAGACGACGAAAAGCAGGAACCAGAAGAGGGTGTGAAGTCGTTTCAGCCTTCGGTGAACATGTAAGGATGTACGTCTCGGATAAACAGATAGCGTCAAAAAAGCCCCCTCTCTCGCCGCTCCTGCCTCAAATAAAACGAGTGTGAAAAATGTCACTCGTCCGACTAACGGGTCATCATTTCATACCCAAAGTTGACGGGGGTGAGATGCGCTTACGGTTGATGAGAGGTGGACTGAATCTAACTGTTAAGCTCTCGCCACAGCGCCTCGACCTGCCGTTCTAAATCCTCCAAATCACCGCTGTTCTCGAGCACGAAATCCGCCCGCGCCACTTTTTTTTCTAAGGAAAGCTGCGCGCCGTCCCTTGCCACGACGTCGGCCTCACTCAAGCCGCTACGCGCGCCCACGCGTTTCACACGGACGGCCAGGGGCGCGTTTACGACGATGACGGCATCAAGGCCCGCCTCGAGCCCGTTCTCATACAACAAGGGAATATCCATGAGAATAACGCGTGGCGGCTCATCCTGCATCCTCAGCGCCTCCACCCGCGCGGCGCTCTCGCGCCTCACCCAGGGGTGGATGATGCTGTTAAGGATTGCTCGAGCTTCGGCGTCCTCAAACACCCGCGCGGCAGTGGCGGCGCGGTCGAGTCCTCCCCCTCTTACCAAGTCATCCCCCAGCTTCTCAGCGATAGCTGCGAGCACCTGCGGGTCCGAGGCAGCCTCCCGCGCGAGCGCGTCCGCGTCAACGAGCGCCGCGCCCCGTTCGATAAGGAGCCGCGCGACGGTTGATTTGCCCGAGCCGATGTTGCCGGTTAGGCCGATTTTGAGGGGTACAGGACTCATCTAGCGCGTCTCATATAATGGGAAACGTGAAGTGGTTGGCTCGAGCGTTTCGCAAAAACACGGAAGATGTGATTACGGTTGACATGAACCAGTTTACGCCCTTACCGGCGGGCGGATATTTGGTCGGCGGCGCGCTGCGCGACGCGCTTTTGGGACGGCCCTTCGCCGACCTCGACTGGCTTGTTGCCGACCCCGAAGGAACGGCGCGGGAGGTGGCGCGCGAGCTGTCCGGCAGCGTCTTTCCTTTGGATGAGCCCCGCGGGCACTGGCGGGTGGTGGCAGAGGGTGAAGCGGGAAGCGTGACGCGCGACTACATCCGGTTGGAGGGGGCGCTCGAGGCTAACTTGCGCGACCGCGACTTTACCGTGAACGCGGTGGCTGCGGATGGTGAGGGCAAGCTTATCGACCCGCTGGACGGTCGGGCGGACCTCGAGAAACGCACCTTACGGATGGTGAGCCGCGACAATCTTTTTGCAGACCCCTTGCGCGCGCTTCGCGGGGTGCGGCTCGCGGCGGGGCTGGGGTTTGGGCTCGAGCCCCGCACGAGCGCCGCCATTCGTGAGCTCGCCGAGGCGCAAGCTTCGGGCGACGCGCCCCTGCCCGCGTGGGAGCGCGTGGGGGAAGAACTCGACCGGCTGCTCATGGGCGAACGCGCGGCGCACGGATTGGGGCTACTCGCAGACCTTTACCTTTTGGACGTTTACCTGCCCGAACTCGCCGCCGCGCGCGGGGTTGAACAGGGGGGATTTCATCATCTGGACGTGCTTAAGCACTCCCTTGAGGCGCTTCGTCAGCTCACGCTCGGCTTTCCCGACGCTGGCCCCACGCTGCGCTGGGCCACGCTGCTGCACGACGTGGGCAAGCCCGAAACCAAAACTTTTGGCCCGGAGAGTGCCGAAGGCCACGAGCGCGGGCGTTTTTATCACTTTTACGGTCACGACAAGCTCGGGGGCGAGCTCACCAAAACCATCCTGCGCCGCTTGCGCGCGCCCAACGAACGGGGGGTGCGTGCAAGCGCCCTGGTGCGCTACCACATGCTGCCGCTGCCCAAAAACCGCAAAGAGGCGCGCAGATTCGTCCACCGCCGCCGCGACCTCCTGCCCGACCTCCTGAAACTCATGATTGCCGACCGCGAGGCGGCGCGGGGACCCCAGTCGAGCGAGGCAAGCCGCCGGAGCTACCGCACCGCCCTCGCGCGCGTGCTGGAAATCTTGAGCGAGCCGCTCCCGCCAAAGCCCCTGCTCGACGGGCGTGAGGTGATGACGCTGCTTGGGCTCCCTCCCGGCCCCCAGGTGGGCGAGGCGGTGCGCTTTCTTAAAGAAGCGGAGGCCGTAGGAGACGTACGCACGCGTGACGAGGCCGCCGAGGCGTTAGGGCGCTTTGCCCGCCGCCAGGGTTGGTCGGCGTAGCGCGAAGCCCGTCACAGGCTGTTTGTATTTTTTACGTGCTGCGGCCCGTTTCTCACCACCTTGGATCAGGGTAAGTTTTCAGTTTTCAAAGTTCACGTTGATTTCGGGCGGAAGCCCTGGTAAAAGCTCGAGAAACGGTGTATACTAATCTGGCTCTCATAAGAATCTGGAGCGTTACCCTCCGGTAGTCAAACGTTGTTTTAGCCAATATCCGGGTCGTCACCTTTGGCCGTAAAAGGCGTGCTGGTGGGTCACTGTGGCAAGTGACCGCAGATCATGGAGGCGGGTAACAAAAACTTAGCCGGAGACGTCCGGACCAAAAACCGGGGTCTGGAGGCCCCAACCTGATGAAACGATCTCTCTTGCTCCTCCTCCTCATCGGTCTGCCCGCCTGCGATTCCGCGGGCACGCCTCCCGTGGCGGCCGACAACCCGCCCTTATGGCTCTCGCAGCTCGAGCCCCTGCGCATCAACGCCGGAGGACCGAGCGTAACCATCGACGGCGTCAGGTGGCGTGCAGACGAGCACGTCTCCGGCGGCAAACCCTACCAAAACGCCCGCGTAACGCAAATAGCAGGCACGGACGACGACGTTTTGTACCTGACCGAGCATTCGGCCACGCAAAACTTGGGCGGCTTTCGTTATGACGTTCCGGTGTCTCCCGGAAGGTACGAGGTCAAGCTGCACTTCGCCGAAATCTATTGGGGCGCGGCGGGGGGCGGCCCCGGCGGGGCGGGCAAGCGCGTTTTCAGCGTCAACATAGAGGGCGGGACGCCGGAGCTGAGGCATTACGACATCAACAAGGAGGTCGGCCCGGCCACGGCGGTCGTCAAATCGTACGAGGTGGACGTGAACGACGAGGTGCTCACCATCGACTTCAGCTCGAGCGTCGACCAGCCCAAGGTGTCCGCCTTGGAAGTCCTCCCGCTCACGTCTCCGGCGGATAACGGCGCGGGCGACGGCGTAACAGGCTTTACCCTCATCAACGCCGACACGGACGCGCCGCTCGGCGCGTTAGAGGACGGCGCGACCGTCAACGTCGCGCGCACGGGCACCCGCTTGAGCGTGCGCGCCGACTTAGCCGCCCCGGTGGGGAGCGTGCGTTTTACCTTGGACGGCAAAGACTATCGGACCGAGAACGTCGCGCCGTACGCGCTGGCCGGAGACGGGAACGGCGGGCGCGACTACTACGCCTGGACGCCCTCTCTGGGTCGCCACACCTTAACGGCGACGCCCTTTGCGGGGGCTCGAGCGGCGGGCGCGAAGAAAGCAGCGCTCACGGTGACGTTCACCGTGGTTAACACTGTGATTGACACCGTGGTTGACCCCGTGACCAACGAGGGGGGCGGGCGGGGCGCGTGGCGGACGCTGGCGTCCAGTTCTCGAGACCGGCAAGAGGTCGCCTACGTGCAGGTTGGCGGCACCTTCTATCTCGCGGGCGGCGGCACGCTCCACGAGGCGTACGACCCCGCCAAGAACGCGTGGCGCACCCTCGCGCCGCTGCCCGCTAACCTAGACCACATCCAAAGCGTGAGCGTGGACGGGCTCATCTACTACATCGGCGGGCTCTCCGGCTGGCCCGGCCCCAACGTCAACACCGTGTATATCTACAACCCAACGACCAACACGTTCCGGCAAGGCGCGCCGATGCCCGCAGGCAGAGGCCGCGGCGCGGGGGGCGTCGCGGTGCATGGCGGCAAGATCTATTACGCGGGCGGGCTTAACGGCGGCAGGTCGGGGGCCAAGGCGGTGGCGTGGTTTGACGTTTACGACCCCGCGCAAAACCGTTGGCAGCGGCTCCCGGACATGCCGCGCGTGAGAGACCACTTCCAAGCCGCCGTGGTGGACGGAACCTTTTACGCCATTGGGGGACGCGACAAAGACATCAACAAGACCACCGCCGCCGTCGACGCCTACGATTTCTCAAAGGGCACCTGGTCCACACTGCCGACGCGCCTCCCGACGGAGCGCAGCGGCTTCGCCACGGCCGTGCTGGGCCGCGAGATTCTCGTTATCGGCGGCGAAGGCGGGGGAAAGGCCCATAACGAGGTCGAGGCGTATAACCCGGCGACCAACACCTGGCGCACGCTGACGCCTCTGCCCACCGCGCGGCACGGCGTCCAGGGGGCGGTCTGTAACGGCGGCGTCTACATCGCCGCGGGGGGCAAGACCCAGGCGGGGGGAAGCCCGTCGCGCGTCCACGAAGCTCTCTTTTTAGGCTCGCCAACGTCTTGTACACCGACTGCGTCCACACCCACCCCGCCCGCCCAGGTGTTCACAAAGGTTACCTGGCAGGGTGCCGCCAGCGCGCCCCTCAAGCGCGTTGAGGCGCAAGGCGTCGTGGCAAATGGCAAAATGTACGTGTTCGGGGGCTACACCTCCTTTAGCCCGTTTTGCACCACCACGCAGTCTCACGTTTACGACCCGGCAAGAAACACCTGGACGCGGCTTAAGGACCTGCCCGAAGCCTGGACGCACGCGGGCGTCGCGGTGGACGGCTTGGACGTCTACTTGGCGGGCGGCTACCGCAACGAACCCAACTGCACCCGCGCCGAAGTGGCGACGCGGACGGTGTACAAGTACGACACCAAAACCGACACCTGGAGCACGCCGCTGCCGCCGCTGCCGCAGGCTCGCGGCTCCGGCGGGCTCGTGCGCTTAGGCCGCGAGCTGCACTTTTTTGGGGGAACCAACACCGACCGCCAAGACAAGGCCGACCACTGGGCGCTGTCGCTGGACGGCGGCGGCTGGGAGTCCAAAGCGCCTCTCCCCAACCCCCGAAGCCACATGGGGTTCACCGTGCTGGGGGGCAAAATCTACGCCATCGGGGGGCAAACCTGCTACGAGAGCTGCGCGAAAACGCAGCGGCTGGTTCACCGCTACGACCCCGCCACGGACGCCTGGACGCGCGCGGCCGACCTGCCAGACAGTCTGTCGCACCACACCTCCTCGACCTTTGTTGTGGAGAACCGCATCATCGTCGTCGGCGGCGAGCGAGCGCACACCCAGCACGTCAAAAACGTGAGAGCGTACGACCCCGCGACCGACGCCTGGACCGAACTCACCCCCCTGCCCGGTGAGGGCAACGCGGGCGTCGCGGGCGCGGTCGGCGGCACCCTCTTTTACACCGGGGGCGGCGGCTTTTCCCCTAAAACCTACCGGGGCGTACCGGCTGATTAGGCTGAGCAGGAACGGGTGGAGGGCGCTAAGGAATGGGACTTTGGGGCAGCTTCACGCTTTCTCCCAACACGTCCTCCACGTAGAGCATCTTGACCAGAACGAGCCCGACCGCCATGACGGGCGTGGCGACGAGGAGACCGGCAAATCCGAAAAGCCCGCCCAACACGAGCACGGACACCAAAGTAAGCGCGGGGGGCAAATCGACCGTTCTCTGGTGGACGATGGGCAAGATGACGTTGCCTTCGATCTGCTGGACGACGATGTAAAGGAGCGCCACATAGACCGCCTGGAGCGGGCTCTCGGTCAGCGCCAGCAGAATCGCGGGCACCGACGACAAGAAGGGGCCGAAGAAGGGGATGAACTCGAGCCCCCCCGCCAGCACCCCCAGCGTGAGCGCGAGCGGCATCCCGAGGAGCCACAGCCCGAGCCCGGTAAGGAGGCCCACCACCGTCATCGAGATGATTTTGCCCACCAGCCAGGCCTGGAGCGTGACGTAAATTTCGCTCACCACCTCGCCCGCACGTTCGCGCCGCGCCCTCGGCACGAGCCGCAGCAGACCGTCCCGATAGAGCGTCGGCTCCGAGGCAAAAAAGACTGCGAGAAAGAACACGAAGATAACGTGCAGCGCGACCGTCCACAGCGTTGACAGGGTGCCGGTGAGGCGCGAAAACAAGTTGGAGGTGGGCAGAGCGTCCGTTAGGGGAGCCTGCTCGAGCAGCCGCTCCCCCCAGCCGTAGCGGGCGAGCCTGTCCTCGAGCCCGCTCACCGACGTGGGCAGGGTCCCCAACAGCGTGTCCACCTCGCCCGCGAGCCGCGGCCCGACGAGCCAGCCCACAAGGCCGAGCAGCACAAAAAGCAGAAGCACCGCCGCCGCCAGCGACCAGCCTTTGGGCAGGCGCGCGTAACGCTCGAGCAGACCAGAGAGCGTGCGAAAAAGGACGCCGAGCAAGAGCCCCGCAAAGGCGAGCAGGAAAATACTCGAGGCGCGCCACAGCGCCACCGCGAGCGCGACGGTGAGTACACCGAAACCCAGAATGATAAGGACGCGCCGCACAAACGTTTGCGTTGACATAGACCCCCCAGTATTCTCTTTAATCTATCCTCTCGTTTTGTAAAGCGGCGTGCGTCTTGAACGTTTTGCTCGAGCCCCGACGCAACTCTGTAAACCAACTCTGTAAACCAACTCTGTAAACTGAGCTATGACCCGCCTGCTCACCCGCTCGGACATTATAAGGCTGCTCGAGCCCCCGACCCTTACCGCCCTCCTCCCCAAGCTTCGTGAGGGGTTTAGAGCCTACTCTTTGGAACGCACCCTCCCCGCGCAACGCGCCCGCTCGCCGCTACCCGGCGGAAAAGCGAGCGCCACGGTCCTTTTTCCTGGTCTCTTACCTTCCGTACCCGCCTACACCGCCAAGGTTCACGCCAAATTCCCCGGCCAAGACCCGGCCATCCGCGGGCTCGTTCAGCTTCACGACCTCCAGACGGGCGCGCTCCTCGCGGTAATGGAGTCAGGGCTCTTGACCGCCGTGCGCACCGCGCTCGCTAACGCGGTGGCCGCCGATGTGCTCGCCAGAGAGGACGCGGCGCGCGTGGCGATTATCGGGGCGGGGGTGCAGGGCGCGTGGGGGCTGCGGGCGCTAAGGCTGGTGCGCCGCATAGAGCGGGTGAGCGTCTTCGACACCGCCCCCTTTAAGACCGGCTTGTTCGTGCGGCGTATGGCCGAGGAAATTCCGGCCAAACTCGTCCCCGCCGACTCCCTCGCCGAGGCGGTCATGGACGCGGACATCGTCGTGACGGCGACGTGGTCCACCTTTCCCTTTCTTTTTCCGGGGATGGTCCCGGAGGGCGCGCACGTGACCACGCTGGGTGCCGACGAGCCGGGCAAGGCCGAGGTGAGCGCGGAACTCATCAAAGCGTCCCGCTTTTTTTGCGACGACCGCGACCTCACCCTCACAATGGGCGCGCTCGGCAACGTCGGCCTTGGTCCTGACGCGGTTCAGGCCGAACTCGGTGAAGTCATCGCGGGCACCAAGGCGGGGCGCACAAGCGCAGACGACCTCACCCTTTACGGCGGCGTGGGGCTGGCGTGGCAGGATGTGGTGGTGGCGTGGGAGATTTTCGGCAAGGCTCAGGCGCGGGGTGTGGGGCTCGAGCTAGACTTCCTTTCCTGATGCCTAATCCTACACGGGAAAGATCATGAAAAGAGTTGCCATCATCGGCTCGGGCGGGGCGGGCAAATCGACCTTCGCGCGCGAACTGGGCGAGATTTTAGACGTCACCCCCACGCACCTCGACGTGCATTACTGGCGTCCAGGTTGGCAGGAGACGCCGCACGACGCGTGGACGGAGCTTCAAAAGGGTCTTCTGGCGAGAGAGCGTTGGATTGTAGACGGCAACTACGGGAGCACGATGGATATGAGGCTCTCCGCCGCGGACACCATCATCTTCCTCGACCCCCCCCGGCTCCTCTGCGTGTGGCGCGTGCTCAAACGGGTTGTGACCTACCGCGAGAGCGCGCGGCCCGACATGGCCCCGGGCTGTCACGAACGGCTCGACTGGCCCTTTCTCGCTTACGTCTGGAACTATCCCGTCAAGAGGCGGCCTGAAGTTTTGAGGCGGCTCGAGCACCACGCCCCCGCCAAAACCGTCGTTCGTCTGCGGACACCCCGGCAGGTGCGGCGCTTTTTGGCGAGCTTAAAGTAACCTTCTAAACACCGCTACACCGGAGAACGTTCTGGTGCGTACCCTCTGCTAAACTGCCCCTCGTGCTCAGGAAAAAAGCAGCCCGCTACTTAGTCTTCGCGCCTAGCCTGCTGTTTGGTCTCTTGGGTGCGTCGTGGCTCTTTTTCAGACCGCTGCGCTTAGAGGCCGACGCGGGACCCCTCACGGTTCTTCTCGTCGCCGCCGCGCTGATAGTTGGTCTTTTGGGTGGGGCGTGGCTTCTCGAAAAGTTTCTCCCCTCGTTCCGTTTTGCCGGTAAGCTTTTAGAATGCGCGCTCGCCACCTTTCCAATCTCTTTGCCTCTCGCTTTCTCCCTCGCCGCGGCGACGGCTCTGTCGGAAGAACTCTTCTTCCGCGGCGCGCTCCTGCCGCTCGTCGGCGTGTGGGGTCAGGCGCTTGTGTTCGGCCTCTTGCACCCCGCGCCGCTCAAGGGCTGGAGCTACACGGTTTACACTTTTATCGCCGGTCTCGCCTTTGGTTACGCCACACTTTATACAGGGAGCTTGTGGGCGGCAATGCTCGCGCACTTCGTTATCAACTTGCAAGGCTTTTTGGAGGTGCGGCGCTCGCAGCGAGAGAAGCGGAGGCGCTTTTCGAACCCACGCCCGCTGCGTTCCGTGTCCTCGAGGGTTTCCCCAACTGTTGTCTCAGAGGTTCCCTCAGCGACCGACGGTACAAGCACTGCCGCCACCCTCCACAACACGCCCGAAGAAGATGAACCCTCCGACCCGCCACGCTAAGCTCTCTCAATCCAAAAACGCCCGCAACCGCGCCACGGCCTCCCGCAACCTGCCAGGCGGCTGCACGAGGGCGAAACGCACGTAGCCCTCGCCCTCCTCGCCAAAAGCGCGGCCCGGCGCGAGAAGGACGCCCGTTTCCTCCGCGAGTGATACCGCGAACTTGAAAGAGTCGTCCAGTCCCGCGGGCAAGCGCGTCCAGACGTACATGCTGGCCTTGGGGAGAGGCGTGGGCAGGCCCGCGGCGTTCAGTGCCCCCACCAGCGCGTCGCGGCGCGCCCCAAAGGTGCGCGCCGCCTCCCGCAGCGCCGCCTCGCCCGCGTCCAGAGCGGCGACGGCCGCCCGCTGCATCCCGAGGTACTGGTTGAAGTCGATGGCGCTCTTGGCTTGCGCAAGCGCCGCCACCGCGTCGGCGTTGCCCGCCGCCCAGCCCATCCGAAAGCCGCCCATGTGAAAGCTTTTCGAACAACTGTAGAGTTCAATCGCCGTGTCCAGAGCGCCCCGCTGCGTCAGCACCGAGGGCGCGCGGTAGCCACCGTAGACGGTATCGACATAAGGAAAATCATGGACGAGCAGGACGTGGTGCGCCAGACACCAGTCCACCGCCTCCTGAAAAAAGTCGTCCGAGGCCGCCGCCGCGGTGGGATTGTTCGGGTAGGAGAGCACCATCACTTCTGCTCGAGCCGCCGTTGCCCCGGGAATAACGTTCAGGTCGGGCAAAAAGTCGTTTTCTGCCAAGAGCGGCATGGTGGCGAGCTCGAGCCCCGCCAACGCAATCGCCCCGTAATAGGACGGGTAACCGGGGTCGGGTGCCAAGACGAGGTCGCCGGGGTCGGTCACGGCCAAGAGAAGGTTGGCGAAGCCTTCTTGAGAGCCAATGAGCGGCAGCACCTGCGTCTCGGGCTCGAGCGGGAGGCTGTAGCGCCGCGCGAACCACTGTGACACCGCCTCGCGTAACGGCAGGGTGCGCGAGGGCAGACAGTAGCCGTAGGTCGCGGGGTCGTGCGTGGCTTCGCGCAGGGCCTCCAACGCCACTTGCGGCGGCAGCAGGTCCGACGAGCCTATGGACAAGTCGATGAGGGAAAGCCCCTTGGCCGCGGCTGCCCGCTTGGCCCGGTCCATCACATTGAAAACGCTCTCGGGCATCGCGCGCACCCGGTTGGAGGCCCAGCGGTTATGATTCATGCTCCCAGTGTAACGCTCGAGCAGGCATGGAGAGCTTCAAGCGTTCAAACGGGCGCGTCTCTCCCCTCGAGCGCCGCCAGCCCCTCCTCGACCTCGTCACGGGGTAGACCACCCCGTTCTAAAAGTTCGTCAGACTGCGCGAGGAGCGCGCCGTAAAAGCGGCGGCCCCGCGCGAGCAGTTCGGGGTCGGAACCTGAGCCCTCGAGCAGCCTGAAAAGCCAGTCCTCGGCCTCGGCGTAGGCGCCTTGTAGGGCGTAAAACTCGAACAAACGGCGCTCGGTGCCGGGGGGCAGGCTGTAATCTTCCAAGGCTTTTTCCAAAAACTCAACCCGCGCCGCGTAGTCGGGTAGGAGCGTGTCTTCGGCCAGGAGGGCCTCGAGCAGCAAATCGAGCGACTTGAGGGGCAGCGCGGGCGGGGCCTCGCCGTCTCGAGCCTCTAACACTTCCGTCTCGACCCGCAAGAGTTCGGCGATGAGCAGACACTTTTCGGCGTCCACCACGCCCGACGAGCCCAGCAGGTCGATGAGCTGTTCGCTCGGCAACAGGTGGATAATCTCGCGCCCCGAGCCTGTGTTCGCGCGGTAGGCGCGGTTCACCTCACTCAGGGCCTCGTCAAACTGCGCTCTTTCTTTGAGGGTCGTGACGGTCACAACGGTCTTCGCCATCTGCTCGACCGCGCGGGTTAAAAAGTTGTCTTTGAGTGGCATGACCTAGTTTATAGCGTTCTGGTTTACAGCGTTTTGGTTCACAGCATTCTGGTGCATGATGTCTGTCGCGCCAGGGCTCGAGCGGGTTAGGACGATTTTAAGGCTTGTTGACGCCCGCAAAGATTGTGAACGCCTTGACGCCTTGGCCCCACGACCTGCTGAGACAAATGGACGCTGGTCTCGTCACCTGACACGCGTGCCGGACGAGGCTTTGTGACGAGACTCTATATAGTGAATGTCGTGAGGGCGGCTTTTCGCACGATTCCGCACCCTCAAACCAGCGTATTGCCCGCTAAGGGGCGAGCACGCCGTTGTCGCCGGTTCCCGTCCCCGACACTTTGAGCTGCCTCTCGGTTCGTAGAGAGTGCCTGAACGCCTCCCGCTCGCGCCGCTGCAGTTCGGCCTCGGCGTCAACGAGGGTGATGATGTCCTGGTGCGTTGAGACGCCCATAAAGATGGCACCCTCGCAACACGCGATGAGCGCCTCGAGCTCGAAGGCTGAAAGCGCACCCCAATCCTCTTGCATCACGGCACCGTCTAAGATATTCATAGCGCCAGGGTAGCGCGCGCCCTCTCACAAAAGTCTTATTTTTGGATGCGGCGCGTGCGGGTTGGGGCGCTTTTCTCTGGGGACTTAGAGCAGCGTACATGGCCGGGGCTTAGCGATAGATCATCTTCCGCGTCATACCGCCGTCCAGGACAAAGTTCTGCCCGGTGACAAAGCCTGCGGAGAGCAAGTACGCGACCATCGCCGCCACGTCTTCGGGCACGCCAACGCGGCCCACAGGGTGCTGCGCGCGGTCCTCCTCGGAATGCTCGGGGGTGCGCCGCGCGGACGCCTTTCGCCACCTTCCCACCTCGATCCAGCCGGGGCTCACCGCGTTGACGCGCACCTCGGGGCCTAAACTGACCGCCAGCGCGTGTGTCAGGGCGACCAGACCACCCTTGGAGGCCGAATAGGCTTCCGTGTCCCTTTCGGACATAAGCGCCCGCGTCGAGGCGATGTTGACGACCGCGCCCCCCGCCCTTTTGAGATGCGGCGCTGCATGTTTAGAGAGAAGAAACGCGCCCGTCAGGTTCACGCCGAGTACAGAATCCCACTCTTTCAAGGTGAGGTCGGTAACGGGTTTATTGGCCGATATGCCCGCGTTATTGACGAGAAAGCTGAGGCCGCCAAACACTGCAAGCGCCTCCCCTACGAGCCGCCTCACCTCGTCCTCTTGCGACACGTCCGCCTGGACAAAACGCACCTCGCCAAGCTCGCGGTACTCGGCGGCGGTTTCCCGGCCCGCCTCGGCGTCTACATCAGCGAGGACAACCTTGGCCCCGCACGTCAAAAGCTCCCTGACGACAGCCCGCCCGATGCCCTGCCCGCCGCCAGTTACGACGGCCACGCCTTTTATATCGGGCATCTCAGACCCTCACTTACAAAGCAGGAGAAAGGGGCGTGGAGGGGCAACAAGCGCTAACTTTCAAACGCGCTTGCCAACACTTCCGCCAAGGTCTCGTCACCTAAACGGCGCGCGGCGCAGGCGTCGGTGTCGCGGCAGAGCGAGAGGTAGCGAAAGCGCCGCCCGTTAGAGCCGGGTAGCGCCACGCGGGCGGTTTGCATGTAGTGACGCGGCGCGTTGCGGCTGCACAGGTCGCAGCACACTTGCGTGCTCGCGTTCCCCGCGGGCGCGATGGGTACGAGCACCAGTTCGCGTTCGGTGGGCAGGTGCCGGATGACCAGGACGCCCTCGCTACGCGTCTCGAGCTTGTACTCCTCCGCCTTGGGCACCAGCCGCTCGTGGGTGGCCGGGAAAAGCTCCAACACGATGTCACGAGCGCTATGGGTTTGTTGTGAGTCCTTTTCGTCGTTCACTCTGGTGAGTATACCTTTCTCGTTTGAAGAGTCACGTTACAGGCATTCAAGGCTGAGAAACCCGCGTCCGCTCACGTTGCGTATGAGCCTCTCCTGTTACAACTGTCTATAAGAAACGCCCAGGAACTTTGATCAATCATCCAAAACACCGGCATCTAAACTCAAGGGAGACATCATGAGCACCACCGGACTCGACGTTTTCGACACCACGGTTCAGCAGACCAACGAATGGCTCAACAGCGTCGCGGAAAAGTTGGGCCAGGACGATAAAAGGCTCGCCTACCACGCGCTCCGCGCCACGCTCCAGACGCTGCGCGACCGGATGCTCGTCGAAAACGCGGTCGAGTTCGGCGCGCAGCTCCCGATGCTCGTGCGCGGCTTCTACTTTGAAGGCTGGAACTCGAGCCACAACCCCGTCAAAGACCGCACCAAAGAAGATTTTTTGGCCCACGTCGAAAAGAGGTACCACGAGAAAGACGCGGACATGGAAACGCTCGTCAGGGCCGTTTTTGAGACCGTCAACGAAAAGATGACTCAGGGTCAGGTGACGCAAACGCGCGAGATGCTCAATCTGGAATTACGCGACTTATGGCCGGAGCCCGCTTCAGCCTAGACTCCCTTGCGCCTCGGTGTGTAGATCCCCCTAAATCCCCCTTGTTAAGGGGGACCTGTCTTTATCCCGTAAGCGTTGACCGGAATGCGCGTCACTGGTAGAAAGGGAGGTGACAAAACCCTTTGACCAGGAGATGATTTATGCACCTAGCCCGCTTTCCGCGCCGCCGCTACACCCACGGCTTTACGCCCATTGAACCGCTCGAGCACCTGTCCAGACACCTGGGCGGCCCCAACCTTTTTATCAAACGTGACGACCTGCTGGGCTTAACGGCAGGGGGGAACAAGACGCGTAAGCTCGAGTTCCTCGTCGCCGACGCGCTCCAAAAGGGGGCGGACACGCTCATCACCACGGGCGCGGTGCAGTCGAACCACTGCCGCTTGACGTTAGCCGCCGCGGTTAAAGAGGGCCTCAAGTGCAGGCTGGTCTTGGAGGAGCGCGTGCCTGACTCGTATGACCCGAACGCCAGCGGCAACAACTTTTTGTTCAAGCTCTTGGGCGCCGAAAAAGTCACCGTCGTCAAAGGCGGCACCGACCTGATGGGCGCGATGCAGGCGGAGGCGGAGGTGCTGGCGGGTGAGGGGCGTAAGGGCTACATTATCCCCGGCGGCGGCTCGAACGCGCTGGGCGCGCTCGGTTACGTGTCGTGCGCGGAAGAGATATTGCAACAAACATTTGAGATGGGCTTACGGTTAGAGCACGTGGTGGCCTCGAGCGGCTCCGGCGGCACCCACGCGGGGCTGGTCACGGGCTTCACAGGCACCAACAGCGGGCTGCCCGTCACGGGCATTAGCGTGCGGGCCAAGCGCGAACCGCAAGAGGAGAAACTGCACAAACTCGCCAACGAAACGGCGGACCTTTTGGGCATTCGCGGCGGCGTCCCGCGTGAGGCGTTTACGGTGCTGGACGATTACGTGGGCGAGGGGTATTCTCTCCCAACTGAGAGCATGGTGGAGGCGGTGCGGCTGTTTGCGCGGCTCGAGGGCATTCTCCTAGACCCCGTTTACACGGGTAAAACGGCGGCGGGACTTATCGACCTGGTACGTAAAGGGCACTTCAGCGAGGGTGAGAACGTTCTGTTCATCCACACAGGCGGCGCGCCCGCGCTTTACGCGTATCAGGATACAGTGCTGGACTAGCCATGATTTTTAGATGTCGTCAATACCGGGTTGCGCCGGACAAGAGAGAAGCCTTTAACGAGTTTTTCAGAACGCGCCTCCTCCCCGTTCAGCAGCGCTACGGCGCGCGGCTGGTAGGCCGCTGGCAAAGCGAAGACGGGGAGCATCTTTTGGCGCTGTGGGTATACGAAAGTGTAGAGGCGTACGAAAAAGTTCAGGAAAAAGTTCGCCTTGACCCGGATTCGGCGGAGGCGCAGCAGCACCGGCGTGAGCACCTCAACCCTCTCTATATCGAGACCGAGGAATGGCTGATGACGTCGACCGTCCCGCTTGGCGTGACTGAACTGGCCCACCTGGTTGACTTCGGTTTAGAGGATACTCGAGCCCGCCCATAAGGTAAACTAAGGACGCTCGCACAACTTGACACTTTGTCACGCACCTTAGGGAGAGACGATGGCACACGCAAAAGACGCGAAAGACGCCGACAAGCCGAAGCTCAAGAAGAAGGTCTACAAAAAAGAGTTGGCGCGGATGCAGCTCGAGCTTGTCAAGCTCCAAGAGTGGATCAAGGACCAGGGTCTCAAGGTCGTGGTCGTTTTTGAGGGCCGCGACGCGGCGGGCAAGGGCGGGGTGATTAAAAGGATTACCTCGAGCACGAACCCGCGCATCGTCCGGGTGGTGGCGCTGGGCACGCCGACCGACCGCGAGAAGACGCAGTGGTACTTTCAGCGCTACGTGGCGCAACTCCCGGCGGCGGGCGAGATGGTCCTTTTTGACCGGAGCTGGTACAACCGCGCCGGGGTGGAGCACGTGATGGGCTTTGCGACCGACGCGCAGTATAGGGAGTTCTTGCGCTCCTGCCCCGAGTTCGAAAGGATGCTCGTCCGCTCCGGCATCACCCTCATCAAATACTGGTTTTCGGTGAGCGATGAGGAGCAGGAAAAGCGCTTCGAGGCGCGTATCGACGACCCGACAAAGCGTTGGAAGCTGAGCCCGATGGACTTGGAGTCGCGCGCCCGCTGGGTGGAATACTCCAAGGCCAAGGACGTGATGTTTGAGTTTACCGACATCCCCGAGGCTCCCTGGTGGGTGGTGGACGCCGACAATAAAAAGCGCGCGCGGCTCAACTGCATCTCCCACCTCCTCTCCTCCATTCCTTATGAAGACCTGACCCCCGACCCCATCGAACTGCCGCCGCGCCAGGAGAACGAGGATTATGAGCGCCCGCCGATGGAGAGTCAGACCTTTGTGCCGGAAAAGTTTTAGAGGCTACGTACGTTGATTGACTACCGTGACACCGCCGCGGGTGTCACGCCCGAGATGCTGCGAGGCTTCTTCTCAGAGTGGCGCAACCCGCAAACGCCGGAGGGTCACCTCGAGATTCTTAACGGAAGCGACCATATCGTGCTCGCCGTGGACGGGGACGCTAGCAAAGTCGTCGGCTTTATCACCGCACTCACCGACGGGGTTCAAGCCTCGTTCATTCCTCTTTTGGAGGTGCTGCCCGGCTACAGAGGGCGGGGCATCGGCTCAACGCTCGTGCGAAAGATGCTGGCGAGGCTCGAGGGGCTTCCGGCTACCGACTTGACATGCAATCCGGAACTGCAAGCGTTCTACCAGAAGCTCGGGATGTCGCCGTCGGTGGGGATGATTATTCGGCGATACTGAGTAAACTGGAAGCGTGAATGTTCAAAGCGAATCCAAAACCGTCGGCGTTCTGGGCGGTTTAGGCCCCGAAGCTACGCTCGACTTTTTCGCCAAGGTCTTGGCCAAAACCCGCGCCGACACCGACCAGGAGGGGCTGCGCCTGCTGATTGACAACAACCCCGCTGTGCCCAACCGCAACGAGGGGGTCGCCGGAACCGGCCCCTCCCCCGCGCCCATGTTGGCCGAGATGGCGCGGGGTTTAGAGGGCGCCGGGGCCGACTTTCTGGTGATGGTCTGCAACGCCGCGCACGCGTTTGAGAGGGCCATCACCGACGCTATAGGCGTACCCTTTGTGAGCATCATTGAGGAGACGGTGCGGGCGACGGTACAGGTGCTCCCGGAAGTCGAAAAAGTGGGGGTGCTGGGCTCGAGCGGCTGCCTGGACGCGGGGCTTTACCAGAACGCCTTTAACGAGCATGGCGTTAACGTCCTCGTCCCCGAGGGAGCGGCGAGGGAAAAATTTATGACGCTCCTCTACCGCATCAAGGCGGGCGACAAAGGACCGGAGGTGCGGGAGGCGATGCGGGAGCTTGCTGAGGAACTTTTACAAGGGGGCGCGGAGGCCATCATCGCGGGCTGTACGGAGGTGCCGCTGGTGCTCTTTGAAAACGACCTCCCCTGCCCGCTCATCAATTCGACGGACGTGCTCGTTGACGCGACGGTTGCGTACGCCAGGGGCGAACGCGCGCTGCCTCTTCTCAAGAACCTCGTATGATTGTCGTTTCCGAATATATCCATGAAGATGCGCTTGGTGGGCTCGAGCCCCTGGGCCTCCACTACGACCCCAGGCTTTTTGAAGACCGGGCGGCGCTGACGAAACTTCTACACGACGCGGACGCGCTTGTCGTTCGTAATCAAACGCGGGTGGACGGGGCGCTGGTTAAAAACGCGTCTAAACTCAAAGTCGTGGGACGGATTGGGGTTGGGTTAGACAATTTAGAGCTACCCGTTTTGAGGGAGCGGAACATCACCGTGACCTGGGCACCCGGCACGAACGCGGTGAGCGTGGCTGAATACGTGCTGGGGGTAATGCTGACCTTTTCCCGCGCTTTCACGCGCGTGTCTGCCGAACTTCACCAAGGAAGATGGGACCGGCAAGCGGCGATAGGCACGGAACTTTACGGTAAAACGTTGGGGATTGTCGGGCTGGGCGATATCGGCAGCCGCCTCGCCAAACGGGCGGAGGCCTTGGGGATGCGCGTCTTGGCGAGCGACCCGGTGGTTCACGGAAGTTCTTTTGCGGTGCAGGAGTACGGGCTCGAGCTGACCCCCCTAGAAACTCTCCTAGAACGCGCCGACTTCGTCTCGCTCCACGCGCCGCTCCTGCCGAGCACGAAAAACATGATAGACGCCGCCGCATTGACGCGGATGAAGCCCACCGCTTTTCTCATCAACACCGCGCGGGGCGGCTTAGTGGACGAAGCGGCGCTGGCCGACGCACTCCGAAATGGGCGGCTCGCGGGCGCGGCGCTCGACGTGCGGGTGAAAGAGCCGCCTCCCGAAAACGACCCATTACAAGATTTGGACAACCTCATCCTCACCCCGCACATCGCGGGCGTGACTGAGGAATCGAACCGCCGCGCCTCGCTGCACGTGGCTGAAGACGTGCGGCGCGTGCTGGCGGGGCAAAAGCCTCTCAGTGAGGTGCCACGTGGCGCTTGAACACCCTGTTAATGAACACCCTGTTAATGAACACACAGTCGAACTACCACTGGGGCGGGTGGTGGTGACGCTCGAGCGGGCGGGGCTCGAGCTGTCCCAACGCGGCGGCTTCGAGGCGCGCTGGGCTAATCCCGACGAGGGAGAAACCCTGACGCCCGAAGCGTACCGAAAGATTGTCAAGGCGCATCTCGCTGAAGTGTACGAGCGGGAGGTGGGGCGTAAGCCGTCCAACATTCCCCTAAACCTCGCCAGCCATCAACTGATGGACGACCTCGAGGGGTGGGCCAAGCTGAACTACGCGCCGTAGGGAACCCTTAAGGGAGCCTCAGCCTCTATAATTGGTTCATGGCAGTTCCCAAAACCACTTACCCCCACATCACGACGAACCCGAACATCCTCCGCGGTGTTCCCGTTATTGAGGGCACGCGCGTCCCGGTTCGCGCCGTCGCGGGCTACTATCAGATGGGATTGTCGGTGGACGAAATCGTCATGAGTCTTGCGGGCGTCACCTTGGCACAGGCGCACGTTGCGTTAAGCTACTACTTTGACCATCAACAAGAGGTGAATAAGGACATTCGGAAGAATAACGACGTTGACTATTGGAAGTCCTATGTTACTTTACACGCCAACCTTGCCAACGAACGAAGCTGCTTTTGACGAAGATGTGTACCCGCCCCGAGTTCTTTTAGCCGTGACCGGAGGCGCGCTCATTCTTGTCCTCTTGGCGACACTCTACGAACGCTTCACCCGCCGCCCTTTTCTGGCCTCGCTAACAGGCCGCGCCCTCGGCTTTTTTCTTGGGGCGCGGGCTTTGGAAACGTCTCAACCCTACACGCTGCTCGAGGTTTCCCGCCTCCCGGCTTTGGGTTTCAGAGCCGCCGCGCAGACCTGGGGCGAGGTGGTGCTGGTGGTGAAAGGCTGCCGCACAGCTCGGTTGGGGGCACACGAGGCAGCGCACGTCGCGCAGTACCGACGTTACACGAGTTTTGGATTTTGGCTGCTTTACGTGTGGCAGTGGCTGGGAGGCCTCATCACGCACCGCGACCTGTTCAAGGCGTACTGGGGGATAGGGCTCGAGAGGGAGGCTCGAGCGGCTGAACGCGGATGATAGGCTGACTTAATGAACGTTCACTCGCCTACAGCACCCACAACTGATGCACCTCACTTGGGAAACGCATGAACGAAAAGCGTTACGACCTGCACATGCACACCTATTATTCGGACGGGCGGGCCTCGCCCAGGGAGCTGCTCGAGCACGCCTCACACCTCGGCCTAGCGGGCGTGGCGATTACCGACCACGACAACGCGCGGGGCGCGCGTGAAGGCGCGACCACCGCGGCGGCGCTAGGACTTACACTCATACCAGGGATGGAATTTTCCTGCTACTGGCGGGGCCACACGGGACACGGCGACGGACCCGACGTGGATGTGCTCGGGTATTTCTTAGATTTGGATACCCCGGAACTAAAGAAGTTTGAAGAGGAGGCGTTGGGGGACCTTCACAACCGCGTTCTGAAGTGTCTCGAGAATCTGGACGCGCTGGGCTCTCCCCTCACGTTGGACGAGGTGCGCGCGGAGAATCCGCGTTATTCGGGCTTTGTGCAGCTTATTCAGGCTCTACACCACAAGCATGGGTTGTCGAGAGACGACGCCATAGAACTTCTTGACCAAGCCTGGCAGGACACGGGCCGGTTCCGCTTTCACATTGACGAGGTAATCAACGTCATCCACGCGGCGGGCGGCGTGGCGGTGCTCGCGCATCCGTCGATTCTTAAAAGGGAGGGTGAAGTCATCGGGCGGGAGAGCGTGGCGGAGCTTCTCGAGCTGGGGCTGGACGCCGTCGAGGTCTATCATCACCGCTTAGACGAGACGATGCGGGCGCATTTTTTGGCATTGGCGGAGGCTTTAGACCTGCCCGTTACCGGCGGCTCGGACGAGCACGGCTGGCCGCGGGGCTTTCCGCGTATGGCGTCCGAGACGGTTGGCGCAGCGGGGTTGGAGCGGTTGAAAGGGTTAAGAAGCTAAAAACTCGAGCACCGCCTCGTTAAACGCCTCCCGCGCCTCCCTGGGCGTCCAGTGACCCGCGGGGAGGATTTTCAACGTCGCGTCGGGAATGCGTTTGGCGGCGCGTTTGGCGCGTGACACGGGCACCACCAAATCGCGGTCGCCGTGGATGAGGAGCGTGGGGGGGGTGAGGGTCTCGAGCCTTCCAAGATAGTTCGTCGTTAGCGCGGTTAAGCGCAGTTCGCCGCGCAACCAGCCCATAAAGGCGCGCTCGGTGTTGGGGATACGCAACTGCTTGATTACCTCCTCCAAAACCTCCTCGGTCACCGCCTTACGCTGCCTGAACGCAAGGATTCTGAGGAACAAGCGGAGCGCGCGGGGCGAGCGGCGCAGCGCGGCCCAGGTGAGCCTTGAAAGCTGCGGCGTGCGGAGCGCGAGGTAGGGCAAAAAGGGTATCTGGATCCTGCCGTCTAAGCCGTAAGCGTCGATGAGCACGAGCTTACGGACGCGCTCCTTGTGCTCCAACGCGTAACCCAGCGCCACGCCGCCGCCCATCGAAAACCCCCCGAGATAAAAAGACTCTAATCCCAGCGCGTCCACCAGACGCGCCAAAAAGTCGATGTAAAACCCTGTCGTTGCGGGCTCCTCCGGCCCTTCCGAACGTCCGTAACCGGGCCAGTCGGGGGCGATGACGCGGTAGCGCGCGCTCAAGGCCGCGACGCTCCCGCCGTAGGTCAGGCGACCTGAGTCGAGCGCCGAGCCGTGGAGGAGCACGAGCGGCGCGCCCTCCCCCGCCGTGAGAACGTGCGTGCGGAGGCCGTCAACCTGTAAAAAACGACCCTCCGCGCTACGCCTCGAGGTCGTCACTGAGGTCATCACGGTGCTGCTCTAGGTAACGAAGTGTCTCCCGATAACCCAGCTCGACCGCCTCGTCAAAGCGGCTAAACGAGAAAATGCCCAGCCCCTCGGGAAAGTCAGGGCGCAGGAGGCCGTCGGGCGGGTGCATGGCGACTTGCAGGTCGATGAGCCGCGACTGGGAAATGGTGTAGCTTTTACGCAGGAGCGCCACGGGCAAGGCGGCCTGACCCGTGAGGGAGAGGACAAACCGTTTGAGCCCGCTCTCATCTTCGGGCAGCTCGAGCCTCTCCCGCGGCGACGGGCTCACGTCGACGGCCAACACAGGCGCGTTCGTCATGGTCACGATGAGGTCGACGGGCAAATTGCTCAGGATACCCCCGTCGGACAAGTCGCGGCCCCCTAACTTCACAGGGCTAAAAACACCCGGGAAGGCGTTGCTCGCGCTTAGCGCCCGGAGCAGCGCGCCCCGGCTAAAGGTGACCAGCTCGCCGCGCTGGATGTCGGTCGCGTTCACAATTAAAGGGATTTTTAGCGCCTCAAAGGTGGCGGGCAGGTGGGGCCCCAACGCCCGTTCAATCTCGTGCTGCTCCATGAGCCCGCTCCCGCTGTCTAAATCGACAAGCTCCGTTGCCGACAAGTTTCTGATAATGTCTTCGACCTCTTCCGCGCGGCACCCCCCGCAAAAGAGCGCCCCGATAAAGGCCGCCGTCGAGCAGGCGGCCACGGCCACGACCCTCACGTCCTGCTCTTCCAAGGCTTTCAAAACGCCGATATGCGCGAAGCAGCGCGCGCCGCCGCCGCTGAGTACGAGTCCTATGTCCATGCTTGCATCCTCACTTTACGCAGTGAAAGCATACGCCTTTGCCAAGGGTAGACGCAGTGAGGGATGCGCCTCCGGCAAAGAGGGCGGCGCGTCAGCCTTATGCAGGCCACGCGGCAATGGCTGTACTAGCCTCTCGTCCGCAAAAGCGGCGCGTAAGCCTAACACCTTAAGTTGACGCAGAACTTAGCGCCAAATGTGAAGTCCCGCCGCGGCGTCGCCACGCGCAAAGCGGGGCGGCGTCATCTGAAGCGCCTTGTACCCCCCCTTGACCGCACCCCGCACGAGCGCGAGCGGGCTCGCGCGGTCGCCGTGCAAGGCGCGCGCCGCCGCCACTTCCTCGTGGATGGACAAGTCGGGACTCGAGCCCCTCGAGTCCGTCCCGAAGCCCACCTCGACCCCGTGCTTCATATACAGCTCCCAGGGAAAACGCCCGCAGCCCAGCGCCTCGTTTGAGCGGGGGCAATGCACCGCCACGCAGCCCGCTCGAGCAACCGCGCGCACGTCCTCCTCGGTGACGTGAACCATGTGAATCAGGGTGGGGCGGGCCTCGAGCACGCCCAGACTCTCCAAATATCCCACCGGACTCTCCCCCGACGGCCTCCAGTGGGGAAAAAACCCGCGCATCATCTCCATGAGCGGTCCCGACCCGCCTTGGTGCATGGCGACCTCGCCCGCGCTCTCCGCGACGTGGATTTGTAGGGGCAGGTGAGAAGCGGTGGCGAGTTTTGTCAGCCTCTGCAAAAGAGGCGCGCTCACCGTGTGGGGCGTGTGGGGCGAGAGGCCGAGTTTGACTCCGCCTGGTCTTTCCCAGGCGCGAAATCGGCGCAACGTATCCACCGTCTCCTCAAAAATCCGCTCGGCGTCCTCCGGGTCGGGGCCGATAACCTCCCAATAGGCCACGCCCTGCAACGTCGGCTCGGTCAAAAGATATTCCATGACGCGCTCTTGCGTCACGATGTCGCCAACCACGTTCACGCCGTCCGCACGCAGCTCGGCCACGCCCGCGCGGGCGGCCTCGAGCCCCCCCTGCCACGCTCCCTTGTGCGCGATGACGCGGCGTATAAAACCTTCATAAGAACCCTTTTCAAACGTCATTTGCGACAGATCCAAATGCGTGTGCGCGTTGACCGGCGGCGGCGAGAGGGCAAACCCAGCCTCCACGACTTCGGCATCTGGAAAGTTTTGCCGCGCCCGCGCCCGCTCGTCTACCGCCACGATGACCGCCTCGTCGCCCTCGCCCTGTACCACCACGGCTCCGTCGGCCCGCGGCGTGCCCATCCCGTTGTAAACGACTTCGGCTTCTAAAGAACGACGGTTTAGCATTTGTTAAGAGCCTAACACGGTAGAACGTCGGGAAAAGTCGACCCTTATGGTAGGGGCAGTGTGATAGCATTCCTCATGCGCCTGGGTCCTGTTGGTCTATGGGAATTCGTCATCATCGCCGCCGTTGTGCTCGTGATTTTGTTCGGTCTTCGGATTTTCGGGATGCGCTCCAAACGTTCCGCGAAAAAGAACTTGGGCGGCAGACCAAGGGACGACACGCGCGACGACTAATCTAAAATGAACGACACCAGCAACATTCAGACCCCCGCAGCGCTCGAGGGCATCCTGGCCGCTTCGGCAACCCTCGGCTTCACTCTCTCCTGCGACACTCTAACGGGCGCGCTGCTCCGCACGCTCGCGGCCTCGCAACCCGGCGGGCGCTTTTTAGAAATCGGCACGGGTACGGGCGCATCTACCGCATGGCTTTTGGACGGCATGGATGAGGGCGCGCGTCTTCTCACGGTCGAAGTTGACGGTCAGCGGCAGGACGTAGCCAGGGAACATTTGCAGGGGGACGCGCGGGTTGCGTTTCGTCATGAGGACGCCAAAAGGGTCATTCTCGAGGCCGAAAGCGCGTCGTTTAATTTCATCTTTGCCGATACCTGGGTGGGCAAGCAGGACCTGCTGGACGAAACGCTGGCGCTCGTCAAACGGGGCGGCCTCTACGTGATTGACGACATGCTGCCGGTGCCCGGTTGGGGGCCGGACATGCCGAAAAAGGTGCCGGAACTGATTGGCAGGCTCGAGCGCCGCCAAGACCTCCACATCACCAAACTAA
The DNA here is from genome assembly GCA_965214405.1 of Trueperaceae bacterium. Taxonomy (GTDB): domain Bacteria; phylum Deinococcota; class Deinococci; order Deinococcales; family Trueperaceae; genus CBDCCT01. The sequence goes on along the minus strand of OZ243956.1, from coordinate 4,386,888 downwards.
ACTGGTCTACGGGTTTAATCATCTGCGCGAAAAAGTAGTCTAGGCACCTGCTATACTTTTAACAAATGCGCCTCTCCACCACTGACATCTACGCCTTTCAAGCGTTAGGGTATCTGGGCACGCAGCCTCTCACACGCTGGGCCAGCTCGGACGAAATCAGCGAGGCGACCGGGGTGGCGCGACCTTATCTGGTGCGCATCCTCGCGGCTTTATCCTCTACAGGCGTGGTCACATCGAAAAAAGGGACGGGCGGAGGCTACGCGCTTTCACAAGCGCCGGGTGACATCACTCTGCGCGACGTGATGCGCGCCATCGACGGCCCCGTGGCCCCGCTAAGCTGTATCAGCCTCTTGTGGCACGAGTCCTGCCGCGAAGAGGACCGCTGTCACGCCCGCGTAGCGGTCTGGCAGCGGGTTCGGGACGCGCTGCTCACGGCGTTGGGCGAAGTGACCGTCGCCGATTTGGCGGCGGACTTCGAGCAAGGCGTGACGTATGAGCCCTGTCTTGAGCACCTGCTGAAGCCGGGGTTCTGAGGCTGTATTCGCAAGGCGTCCCACATGTATAGCACAATACTTGATAGGTTTTGTAAACTACTTATGCTTATGGGCATGAATTTCCCAAAAACCTCACCAAAAATGATGACCGACCCCGCCGCGCTCGAGTTCAACCAAGCCTGCATCGTCGTCTTGTGCACCCTCGGCTTGCTCCTCGGCACGCCCTGGCTCGTCGCCTCGACCGCCGCCGTGATGCTTGTCGGGACGTTCGTTCCACAAGCTGCGATTTTCAAGCGGTTTTTTACCCACGTCCTCCGCCCGCTCCTGGGGCTTAAAAGGAACCTCGTGGCCGATGACCCGCGCGCCCACCTTTTTGCCCAAGGCGTCGGGGGTGTGTTTTTAACGCTCGCCACACTGGGCTATCTCGCCGGGCTGCCGCTCCTCGGCGGTTTGCTGACGCTTCTCGTCATCGCGCTCGCGCTCCTCAACTTGACGACGGGGTACTGCGTCGGTTGCCAGATGTATTTTCAGTACAAGATGCTCAAGTACCGGCTGAGCCGCGGTTAAGCAGGTAACGTTAAAGCTTCAGCCTCGAGCCTGCTACAATAGCCTTATGCACAGCCACGTAGAGCTTAACGCCGAAACCACCCTCAGCGAGCTTTTAAGCCGTGTTGAGGGGGGCGAAGATATTGTCATCACGCGGAGCGGGGAGCCCGTTGCCACGCTCTCTCAGGCAAAGAAAACGTTCAAGCCTTTTGCATCCCGCGCTGAACTTTTTAAGAGTCAAACCGCGGCGAAAACAAGCAGCGTCGACACCCTCATCGCCTTACGTGACGAGGCGCGCTACTGATTTACCTAGACACAAGCTTCCTCGTTCCTTTTTACCTTGAAGAAGCGACGAGCGAGCGGGTCATTTCCGTATTTGCCGCCGCGCCGCCCGGAGAGTTTGTCATCAGTCCGTGGGTACAAGTGGAGTTTGCGAGCCTTCTTTCGCGTAGAAGACGGATGGGCGAGCTTACGCAGAACGCGCTCGAGACCGTTCTGGAAACGTTTGAAAGGGAGGTAGCAGGGTCCCTCTTAATGTTTGTTCCGACAAGAGCGGATTACAGCCTCGCCGCAAACTTCGTTCTGCGTGAAGGCTCGAGCCTCCGAGGTCCTGACGCGCTCCACCTAGCCATCGCGTTTAATAACGCTGTAGACGCTATTTATTCCCTCGACGCAGGACTCATAAAAGAGGCCAAAGCTTTGGGGCTGCCCGCAAGCGACGCTGGCGTCGGGACTTAAAGCACAGAAAGTCAGAAACCTCACGCCCTCGAGCGCGGTAACATGCCCTGTGTCTTTGCAACTCATCAACCAGTACCACAAGAGAGTCGAGAACTATATCCAGTATGGCGGCTCGAGTGGGTGCTAGACCGCTACAAGGAGAAAAAGCCCAAAGACCCGACCATCCGCGAAAAGTTCAACACGTACAGGTTCGCGGACTATAAAGAAGAGGTGATTGACCTGTTGAGGCGCGTGTGTACGGTGAGCGTGGAAACCGTGCAAATCGTTCGTATGATGGAAGACAGCGCCGAACGGGAGGTGAAACATGATGACGGTGCCGCTTAAAGAGGCGAAAGAACGGCTCGAGGAACTGCTCAACGAAAAAGACTTCGCGGTGACTTTGGAAGATGGGACAAAAATGTTTGTGGAAGTCAAAAAGGCTGAGAAACCGCGCCCGGTCTTGGGCAGCGGAAAAGGCTGGTTTACCGACGTGGCGGACGATTTCGACGAACCATTGGAAGATTTCAAGGACTACATGCCTTGAAGATACTGTTAGACACTCACACCTTTTTGTGGTTCATAGAAGATGATGCTCGTTTAGGTAAGAACGCCGCGGAAGCCATTTTAGAACTCGACAATAGGCGCTTTCTCAGTGTCGCTTCGCTTTGGGAAATCGCTATCAAAGTAAGCATCGGCAAGATGAACAGCCACGGACCTTTCGAGACCCTCGTTCAGACGCAAATTATGGGTAATGATATGCAAGTGCTTTCCATCTCTGCAAAGCACCTGGACACGGTTCAAAACTTGCCCTACCACCACCGCGACCCTTTCGACAGGCTTATCGTTGCACAGGCTCTCGCAGAAGACTTGACCCTTTTGAGTCGTGACGGCGACCTAGCGGATTACGGCGTAAAGCTGCTTTGGTAAGCTTGTCGGCATAAGTGGCAGACGCTCCTAGCATCGTCGTCATCGCCGGGCCGAACGGCGCGGGCAAGTCAACGGCTGCGCCCGTCCTTCTAAAAGAAACCTTTGCCACCCCCGAATTTGTGAACGCCGACGTTATCGCTCAGGGTCTGTCCGGCTTTGCGCCCGAGAATTCGGCGTTTGAGGCGGGGCGCATCATGCTGCGGCGTCTGCGGCAGCTTGCGCGTGAAAGGCGGTCTTTCGCTTTTGAGACCACCCTGGCGAGCCGCAGTTTCGCGCCTTGGATTGCGAAGGAGAGGGGGCGAGGTTACCAGTTCATCCTCATTTTTTTGTGGCTCTCCTCAGCCGATTTAGCTGTACAGCGCGTGAAGGAGCGTGTTCGTTTAGGAGGTCACAGCGTTCCCGAGGATGTCGTTCGGCGGCGTTACACATCCGGTCTAAAAAACTTTTTCGAGCTTTACGAACCCTTGGCAGATGGCTGGATGATTTATGATAATAGCGCCTACGCTCGTCCTAGACTCATAGCTGAACGTGCTGTCGGGCAGGAAGTAAAAATATATGAAAGGGAATTATGGCAGACGCTTCAAAAGAGCCGTCCGTAAACACTTCCGAGAGGATTGCCGAGGCATTACGCAATCCTGAAGTCGTAACCGCAGCGCTCACCAAAGCTGTCAAAATCGCCTTGCGTGGACACAAACTCGCGGGCAATCCGGTTGCGGTCGAGCGCGACGGGGAAGTGGTGCTCATTCCCGCCTCTGAGATACCGGATGATGTGCTGGATTAACGTTCATATAATAGAATGACCCTATGACTACCGTGATGCTGGAAGAGGCGAAAGAACGGCTCGAGACACTCCTGGCTAAAGTTGCCGACGGCGAAGAGGTCATCATCACCCGAGAAGACGGCAGCGCCTACAAAATCGTACCTGCGCCACAACCTCAGCCACGCGCGGGCAAGCGGGGGCTTGTCGGCAGCGCGAAGGGTGAGATTTGGATGTCTGAGGATTTTGATGAACCGCTCGAGGACTTCAAAGAGTATATGGAGTGAGATTACTACTCGACACGCACACGCTGCTCTGGGCTGTAAACGACGACCCGAGGCTGAGCGAAGGAGCCCGCGTTCTACTCGAGGACACCGCTAATGACTCATTCTTGAGCGTAGCCAGCTTGTGGGAAATAGCCATTAAAGTCACCATCGGCAAGCTCGACCTCGGCTCATCATTCGACAGTTTTGTCGTTGATAAGGTCGCGGCTAAGAACGTCACGCCGCTGCCAATAGAAAAAGCGCACCTCAGCAGACTCACTACTTTGCCTTTGCACCACCGCGACCCCTTCGACCGCCTCATCATCGCGCAGGCAATAGAGGAAAACCTGACACTCCTGAGCAAAGACGAACACTTTCCAGCCTACGACGTGCAGGTTTTGTGGTGACAGAGTCAATCCCTCACCCCGTCAAGAGCGGAAGGCAGAACAAAAAGTAGCGAGCGATGAGCCTCCTGCCTTTACTCACCACTCGCCACTCACCACTTTATAAGTTTAGGCTGCGCATCCACCCAGCGCTCTTACGCCCCGGCTCACACGCTCCTGGCTTGCTCCTTGTGCTTGCCCTCAGCAAACTCCTCGACAATCTTGGCGCAAAACGCGGGCAGGTCGTCCGGGTTACGGCTGGTGACGAGGCCCTGGTCGGTGACAACCTCCTGGTCGACCCATTCGCCCCCCGCGTTGCGGATGTCGGTTTGCAGGGTGGGATAAGAGGTGAGCTTTCTGCCCCTCAGCACGTCCGCCTCAACGAGCGTCCAGGGGCCGTGGCAGATGACGCCCACCGGCTTGGCCTGCTCAAAAAAAGAACGCACGAGCGCGACCGCGTCCGCGTTGCCGCGCAGCTTGTCCGCGCCGACGCAGCCGCCCGGCACCACGAGGCCGTCAAAGTCGGCGGCGGACACGTCGGAAAAAGTTTTGTCTACCTGAAAGCTGTCGCCGGGCTCTAGGTCATTGTTGACCGCCTGCACCGTGCCGGTTTTGGAGCTGATAACGGTCACGGTGGCCCCGGCGTCCTCGACAGCCTTTTTGGGCTTTTCAAATTCGGGCTGCTCGGTGCCCTCCGGGGCGATGAGGATGGCGATTTTTTTGCCTTGAAGTTCGTTTGCCGTGTTGGGGTCCTTTCGTGCTTTTTGTTTGGGATTTTTTAGGGGGACGCGTTGCGTTTAGGACTCGAGCCCCGCCAACTCCCCCAACGCCCGCCTGATGAGCCGTTTGGCGAGCGGGATTTTGTAGGCGTTATGCTCGAGCGCCGCCGCGTCCGCCAGCGCGACCTCGGCGGCGCGGGCGAACAGGTCTGCACTCGCCTCTTGACCGGTGAGTTCTCCTTCAGCATCTTCCAAACGCCAGGGGATGTTGGCGACGCCGCTCAGCGCGAGGCGGGCGTCTTCAATCACCCCGCCCTCGAGGCGCAGCACCGCCGCCACGCCGACGAGCGCAAAGGCCCAGACCTTGCGGTCCATCGCCTTGAGGTAGGTGCTGGTCGTGTTTTCGGATAAAGCTGGGACCTCGATGGACATGATGAGTTCGTCGTCCTCAATCACCGTTTCTTGTCGCCGCCCCGCTTCGGGCGGTTTGTAAAAATCGGTCATAGAGAGGACGCGCTCGCCCCCCGGCCCGCGCAGCTTGACTCGAGCGTCCAGCGCGGTAAGGCAAGACGCCAAGTCGGAAGGGTGTACCGCGACGCAAGGATTGACAGGACCCGTCCCGAAAACCGCGTGGTGTTCGTTCTGACCCTCTTTGGCCGGGCAGGTCTCGCCGCCCTTGAGCCAGCAGTCGATGTGCGCGTTGCGGTAGTACCAGCAGCGCGGGCGCTGCAACAAGTTGCCGCCCAACGTGGCGCGGTTGCGGAGTTGGGGCGTCGCGGCCAAGGACGCCGCCTGGTGCAGCAGCGTGTATTTTTCCTCGAGCAGCGAACTCATCTCAATTTCGGTGAGCGTCGTGAGCGCGCCCAAGCTTAGGCCGTCGCCCGTCTCGAGGATGCCTTTAGGCAAATCGGACGCTTTGATGTCAATCAGTTCTTCGGGCGCGCTGATGTCTACTTTCATGCGGGTGAGCAGATCGGTGCCGCCCGCGTAGGGGCGGGTGCTGGCGTTGAGGCGGGGGATGGCCTCGGCGGCGGAGGGAGCGCTCAAGTAGTCAAACGGTCTCACGCGTTCACCCCTTTTTCCGCCTCTTTTTCTTCCAGGGCTTTTACAATGCTCCTCCGCGACAGCGGCAGGTCGCGCAACCTCACGCCGATGGCGTCGTAAACCGCGTTGGCAATCGCGGGCGCGACGGGGATGAGGGGAAGTTCGCCCATGCCCTTTGCGCCCGTCGGGTTGGCGTTGAGGTCGGGCAAATCAACCTCCGCGTGGGTGATGGGCGGCACGTCGGCGACGGTTGGGATTTTGTACTCCTCTAGGTCGGCGTTCAAGACGACGCCCAAATTGGTGTCGACCACTCGAGCCTCCGTGAGCGTATACCCAATCCCCTGCGTGACCCCGCCGATCACCTGGCTCCGGGCAAGCTTGGGGTTCAAGATGCGCCCGCAGTCGGGGGCCGAGACGACGCGCAGCACGGTCACTTCGCCCGTTTCTAAGTCCACCTCGACCTCGGCGGCTTGTGCGCCAAAGGGCCGAATGGAGGTGCTTTCGGGATTCGCGTAGCGCCCGCCGTGGCCCTGGATGGTGTGGGGCGAGAGGCGCTGCATGAGGTCGGAGACTTTGAGCGTTTCGGTGCCGCCCGTAATCTTGCCGTTTTCTATTGAGAGGGTGTCGGCACTGGCGTTAAGCAGCGTCGCCGCGGCCTCGAGAAGCTGCTTTTTCGCGTCCAGCGCGGCGGCGCGCACGGCGGGCGCGACGGTCGGCACCGTGGCGCTGCCCGAGCTCGGCGGGCCGTAAGGACCCGCGGCGGTGTCGCCGAGGTGGAGGCGCACGTGCTCGAGGGGCAGCCCTAGCGCCTCGGCGGCGACTTGCGCGAGCACGGTGCGGGTGCCCGTGCCGATGTCCTGGGTACCGGTCAGAACTTCCGCGCTGCCGTCGCCGTTGATGTTGACAAACGCGTAGGCGGGCGGGCTGCCCTTGCCGCCCATCCACTCGTGCGCCGCGACGCCCACGCCGCGGCGTTTGGAGCCGACGGCGGGCGGTTTTTGGTAGTCTGTTAAGAAAGCTTCGTTCAAGCGGTCATAGCAGGCGCGCAGGCCCTCGGGGGAGGACCAGGGCAGGTCTTTTTTCTGGTCGCGCCCCGTGTAGTTTTTGCGGCGCAGCTCTATAGGATTCATGTCAAGCTTGCGCGCAAGTTCGTCCACGGCGCTCTCGAGCGCGAAACACGCCTCTACGTAGCCCGGCGCGCGAAAGGCGACCGACGGACCTGCGTTGATGTAGACCCGCGTCTGCTCTGTCTTGACGTTCTCACATTTATACAGGTGCTGGTAGAGCCCCGCGACGTTGCTCGCCTCGCCCTGGGTGCTGTAGGCCCCCAAGGTCGTGAGGATGTCGACGGAAAGCGCAGTTAAAGTGCCGTCTTTTTTTGCGCCTAAGCGCACGCGCTGCCGGGTCGGGTTGCGGTTGCCGGTGGCGAGGTTTTCGCCCTCGCGGTCGAGCATGAGTTGCACGGGGCGGCCCGACTTTTTGGACAAGAGCGCCGCGAACACCGCTTGCTTCCAGGGCACCTGTTTGGCCCCGAAGCCGCCGCCCATGTGCTCGGTGATGACGCGGATGTGGTTTTGAGGCAAGCCCAGCTTCTCGGCCATGCCCTCGCGCACCGCGAAGATGCCCTGGGTGGAGTCGTAGAGCGTCAGTTCGTCGCCCTGCCCCCCAAATCCCTCGTGCCAATCGGCCACGCTGCCGTGGCTCTCGAGCGCGTTATGAAGCGCCGTCTGGGTGGTGTAGACCTCGTCAATCACCACGTCGGCCTCGCGCAGGCCCGCCGCTACGTCGCCCCGTTCGTACGTTTCCGGCTCCTCAGCCAAGTTGCCGTCCTCGTGAACCTTGGGCGCGCCTTCATCTAGGGCGCGGGTCATGTCCACCACAAAGGGCAGGGGCTCGTACCCGACCTCGATAAGCCGCAACGCGTCCTCGACGCGCTCCTCGCTCTCGGCGGCGACCGCGGCGACCTCGTCACCGACGAAGCGCACGGTGTCACCGAAGATGGGCGTTTTTTCCTTGTACCAGGTGACGTCTAAGTCGTCATTTTTCGACAAGACCGCGTAAACGCCCGGCAGCGCTTCCGCCGCGCTGGTGTCAATGCTGAGGACTCGAGCGTGCGGGTGGGGGCTCCGCAGCACGCCCGCGGAGAGCTGGCCCGGCAGCCGGACGTCGTGGGTGTAGCGGGCGCGGCCCGTGACCTTGTCGGGACCCTCGAGCCTCGAGACCCCCCGCCCGACCACGTCAAGCTCGGCGTCTTTTTCCCAAGCGGCGGGAACGTTTTGTTGCGGGGTGAGAAGCGTTTTCTCGCCGTCCTTTGATTTCTTGGTGTCAACGTCCAGAACTTTAGTTGCCACTTTGCACCCCCTCCACTTTTTCCACCTTTTTTGCCGCGAGCTTGCCCGCCTCCAGGATGTTCCGGTAGGCCCCGCAGCGGCACAAGTTGCCGCTCACCGCGCGCGTGATTTGCGCTTCGTCGGGCTCTGGCGTTTCATTGAACAGAGCCTTGAGGCTCATGATTTGACCCGGCGTGCAGAAGCCGCACTGGTAGGCGTCGGCCTCGACGAACGCCGCCTGAACGGGGTCGAGCGCGTTGCCCTCGGCCAAGCCCTCAATGGTGGTGACTTCTCTGCCCTCGCATTCGACCGCCAGAACCAGACAGGAATAGACCGCCTCGCCGTCCAAATGCACGGTGCAGGCCCCGCAGTTGCCCATCGTGCAGACCTTTTTGGTGCCTGTGAGGCCCAGGTCATGACGCAACGCGTCGAGCAGCACGCGCCGGGACTCTACGGCGAACGTCTGCGGTTGCCCGTTGACCCCCAAGGTGACGAGCGTTTTGCCACCCTTGGTTTGCGCGCTTGCAACTTCGGACTCGTTCGTAAGCGTTATCATCGTCTCCCCCATTCATCTCTGCTCACTTCGCTCTATGTATTCAAACTCACCTGTTTTTCAGAGGTTATCTTATCTCAAAAGCGTAGAAGACCAACACCCCAAGGTTCTGTAGCTCAAGGTAAAATGTCCTCTTTAGCGTCGCTACCGCGGTTGGTGAGAGGGTTGCTTTTACAGACCTCTCGAGACCTGCTAGCCCTCGAGCCCAGCCAGCCAACGACGGGCGGCCTGAAGGTCGCGGTCGCTCAGGCCGTGGCCCGTGTTCTCCCAGTGCAGCGTGACCTCGGCTCCGGCTGCTTTGAGCATTTCGGCGAGCCGCTCGACGTTCTCGGTGGGAACGATGGGGTCGCGCCGTCCAGCACCCAAAAAGATGGGAACGCCGGAGAGGTCGGGGAGGGTTTCGGGCTCGAAGGGCACCATTGGCCGCAAGAGTAGGGCGGCGCGGAAGAGCTTGGGGTGGCGGAGCATGGCCGCCGAGGCGATGTTGGCCCCGTTGGAGTAACCCACGGCGGTCACGTCGTCCTCTGCAAAACCGTATAGGTTGGCGGCTTGCGTCACGAATACGGCAAGCTCATCGGCGCGCGCTTTTACGTCCGCTTCGTCAAACACGCCTTCCGCCAGACGCCGGAAAAAGCGGGGCATCCCGTTTTCCAGCACCCTACCGCGCGGGCTCAGCAGGTTGGCGTGAGGCTCGAGCGCCCCCCCGAGCGAGACGAGGTTGTTTTCATCGCCGCCGGTGCCGTGGAGGAGGAGCAGGGTCTTCGTCGCGCCCGCCTTGGGGAGCCAGCGGTGAGTAAATGCAAGGTGAGGCGGGTTAAAGCTCGGTTTGTCGTTCCCGCTAGGCAGGTGCAGGGGGGGTAGGGAGGCCTCGAGCTGAGGTCGCATCCTTTCATACTGGGGCGGCAGTTTGAGCGCGGCGCCGAGCGTTTCGGGGGGTTCGTCCACGGTAAAGCCGGGCGGGTCGGTGGCAACCTCGAAAAGCACGCCGCCGGGTTCGCGGAAGTAGATCGAGTGAAAGTATTGCCGGTCGATGACGGGGGTCGGGGCGAGGCCGTCTTCGACCAGCTCCTCTTGCAAAGCGGCTTGCGCCGCGTTGTCCGCCGCGCGAAAGGCCACGTGATGCACCGTGCCCGCGCCCGTCACGCCGGGCCAGAAGTTTTCGGCCACGCGGATGTCGACGACGCGTCCCGGCCCTACTTGACCCCCCGCGTGACTTATGGTGTAACGGTGAAGTGGGCCGTCGGTGTCGCTTTTCTGAAAACCGAGGCGTTGGGTGAGGAGCGCGGCGGTCGCCTCTACGCTCTCTTCCCAGAGCGTGACGCTGTGAAACCCGCGAAGCGCGTGTTCCGGGGTGACGGAATTTTCTTTCCAGGGCGTGACGCCCGCCTCCCCGGCCTTCTCATGAAAGGTCAGCTCGAGCCTCAGCCCGTCGGGGTCGTCAAAGGCGAGCACGGGGTCGCCAAAGCGCTCCTCTCTATCGAAGCGCAGATTACGAGCCGAAAGCCGTTCCAACCAAAAGCCCAAAGACGTCCGGGGAACCGAGAAAGAGAAAGCCGCCACGCTTCCCACCCCGCGCTGCCCCCGGCGCATCCCCGCCCAGGGAAAAAAGGTGAGGATGGTGCCGGGGTGCCCCAAGGCGTCGCCGTAGTAGAGGTGGTAGGTGTTGGGGTCGTCGAAATTGACCGTTTTTTTGACCAGCCGCAGGCCCAAAAACCCGGCGTAGAAGTCCAGATTGCGCTGCGGGTCGCCCGCGATGGCCGTCACGTGATGGATGCCGCTCGTGTTCATGTGCCTCCTCCTAAAGCGTCGCGTGGGATGAGGGTTGCGTAGCTCCTTAGCGTCCTCGTTCTTAAACCTTACCAGCCCTTACCAGCCACCGCACAAAAGTCTGGCTGAACAACCTATTCGCTTCACCTTAGAGGCCGAACCGCGCGTAAATCTCGTCCACGTGCCTCAGATACCAGGCAGGGTCAAAGGCTTCCCTTAGCTCGTCCTCGGTAAGTGGGCTTTCTGGGTCCGCGTGGAGCAGACCGTAAAGCGGCACCTCGTCCTCCCAACTCTTCAGGCTGCTACGCTGCACAAGCTCGTAAGCGGCCTCGCGCATCATCCCCTTGTCGATGAGCAGGTGCAGCACGCGCTGCGAGTAGACGAGGCCGTGCAGCGCGTTTAGGTTGCGCTGCATGTTGTCTGGATAGACCACCAGCGCCTCGACCACCCTTGTCAAGCGGCGCGCGGCGTAGCTCGCCAGCGTGGTGGTGTCGGGCAGGATGACCCGCTCGACCGACGAGTGCGAGATGTCGCGCTCGTGCCACAGGGCGACATTTTCCAACGCGGCTTGTAAGTTGCTCCGCATGAGCCGCGCCAGACCCGAGATGTTTTCGGTGGCGATGGGGTTCTTTTTGTGGGGCATCGAGGACGAGCCCGTTTGGCCCCTCGAGAAGCCCTCTTGCGCCTCGCGAACTTCGGTGCGCTGCAAGTGGCGAATCTCGAGCGCCACGCGCTCCAAGGTCGTCCCCAGAATGGCTAACGCGCTCATCAGTTCGGCGTGGCGGTCCCTGGCGACCGTCTGGTTCGTCACCGGGTCAACAGAAAGTCCCAGCCGCGCCCCCACATTCGCTTCCACCTCCGGCGGCACGTGCGCATAAGTGCCCACCGAACCCGAGAGCATCACGACGCTTATCGTCTCCCGCGCACGTTCCAGACGTTCGACGTCGCGCCCCAAGGCCGCGTAGAAGTTGAGCCACTTGAGCCCGAACGTCATCGGCTCAGCGTGAATCCCGTGGGTGCGCCCGATGGTGGGGGTGTGTTTGTAAGCGATGGCCTTGCTCTTGACGGCCTCTCGCAAAGCGGCGACGTCCCCCAGCACCAGGCCCAGCGCCTCGAGCAGCACCAGATTTTGCGCCGTGTCCACCACGTCGGTGCTCGTCAGCCCCAAGTGAATCCACTTGGCGTCCTCACCGACGCGCTCGGTCAAGGCGCGGGTAAAGGCGACGATGTCGTGCTTGGTTTCCCGCTCAATCTCGGCCACGCGTTCGGCAAAGGCGTCGTCCAAGGGTCCAGACGCCAAGGTTTCGCGGATGCGTTGCGCAGTTCCCGAAGGCACCTCGCCCAAGTTTTCCCACGCCTCGAGCGCGGCGAGTTCAACCCTTAGCCAAGCGCGGTAGCGGTTTGTTTCGCTCCACAAGGCTTTTATCTCGGGGGTGGTGTAGCGGTCAATCATAGGTGGGGCTTCTGGGCGCGTGAAGGTAAGTGATATTCCGTGGGTGTTAGTTTGGCTGAGGCAGTGATTAGTGGTGAGTAATGAGTGGTGAGTAAAGTCAAGAGCTGCATATCTCCTCATGAAAAATGTGTTTCCGTGACGGATGGTTTCAAGTTATTTTTCGGTTTGTATAAGAAGCTTGGCGACGGCTAGGTCCTCGAGGCCCAGCCCGACAGACTTAAACAGCGTGATGCGGTTGGGGCTTTCGCGTCCGGCCTCGCCCGTGACGAGGTCGGACAAGCTGCCATAGACGCCGTCAAAGGACCAGCCTTGCGCCTGCGCCTGGATGAGGTCGCCCGCTTCCGTCATGCAGGCGGCGCGGTCGTCCACAAACACGTCGGCGCGTTTGACGGCCTCGGCGTCGGCCTCGGCCATGTCGGGGGAAAACGCGCCGACGAGGTCCAGATGATGACCCGGACGCAGCCACGCACCCTTAATGATGGGCGAACGCGCGGTGGTCGCGGCGGTGACGGTGTCGGCGTCGCGGATGGCGGTCTCTAAGTCCTTGGCGACGTTGACTTCCCGCTCGAGCCTCCCCCCAAGCTCCGCCGCGGTCGCCTCCGCCTTCTCACCGTTCCGGCCCCACACGGTCACCCGCGCGTAAGGGTGGACGTGCGCGTGCGCCTCCGCCAGCCAGGGCGCGAGCGCGCCCGTGCCGATGACGAGGAGCGTGCGGGCGGTTTTGGGCAGAAGCGCCCTTGCCGCCAACGCCGACGCGCCCGCCGTGCGGATGCGGGTGAGGAGCGTGGCGTTGCAGGCGAGGGCGGGGGTGCCTTCGGGGTCGAAGAGCGTGTACCAGGCCTGGACGGTGGGCTTGCCTCGAGCCGCGTTACCGGGCAGCACCGACACCTGTTTAACGCCAAACCAGCCCTCGTTATCGGCACAAGGCATGGTGAGAAAACTGCCCTCGCCGGGCGCTCTCAGCACGGTGCGTTCAGGTGTTTGAAATTTGGCAGGCTCACGAAAGGCGGCCTCAAGCACCTCTAGCACCCGTTCCCAGGTAAGCTTCTCTTGAACGTCCTCGTCTTGCAAAAAGGTCATAACTCAGCTTAACGCGCTGGGGCCTTCGTAAGATTGAGGTCCAAAACTTCCTATGGCGGCCCTGGCTCAGACGAGACGCGGTCCATGTGGCGATGACGAAACATTTATAGACGACCGGAAAGCGCTGAGCCGTGCGCCTTTACTTCCTACTCCTTGCTCCTGCATACCAGCAACTCGTCAAATAGGAGTCAGCACGAAGCAACTTGAGAAACGCCGTCACGGGGGGCTCGAGCCGCCCATCCGGCGATGAACCACAAAAACGTGGGCGTTGATACAGACAGAGCGGGGTCAAAAGCTCCAAACAGCACAGGCGAGATGCTACCCCGGGGAAAAGGCAAAATGGCGTGGGTAACCCTGCGGCGACGGCTCCATTCGGTGAGAACTTTGCACCTGCGGAGGGAAAAAAGCGTGCTAATGTGACTCGTTAACTGGGGTTAAAGTTCCGTTTATGTAACGTTTGTTGTTGGGTGGGGGTTTACTGTGAGATTCTACTTCTACTATGAGGTGGTCCGTTGAAATGGCTTAAATACGTGCTTCACGTGGCCGTGCTTGTTGGTTTGGGCATTGCGGCGTACAAGTACCTGAATGGCGGCGAGGTTTTAGAGGCGTTTGCCAGCTTCGACTATCTTTTTGCACCCTTTATCCTGGCGCTTTCGGTGGGCTATTTGGCGCTCAAGGGCTGGCGCTTTGTGTTTCTCATGGCCGCGGTGAGCAGCCTCGCCTGGGGCGTCACGTTTCGCGGCTACGTGGCGGGGCAGGCGGCGACGCTCGTGCCCGGCGGGGTGGCGGCGCGCGCGGGGCTGATGAAGCAGGCGGGGGTGCCCTTGTCCAAAAGTTCTGCGCCGGTTGCGTTCTCGAGCATCCTCGACCAGGTCGTCTTCATCGTCTGTTCGCTCGCCGCGGCGCTCTTTTTTCCCGCCGCGCAAACCGCCGCGTTTATGCTGCTGGGCGTCGTTGGAGTGCTGGTCCTCATATTCTTCATTCCCTTCACGCGGCGCGGGCTCGCCAAGGCCGCGGACTGGGTGGCGGGGAAATTTTCTGTCAAAGAGAAGTGGCACGACTTTTTAGACGCGGTGCTCGAGGTGGCGACGCTCAAGCTCATGCTCATCACGCTGGGCATCACCGTGGCTGCTTTCGCGCTCAAGGTGGTGACGCTCGATTTGACCTTGCGCGGGCTCGGCTACAGCCTCCCCTACGCCACGCTCTTTTTGGCCTACATCCTGCCGACGATGCTGGGGCGGCTTTCGGGGCTGCCCGCCGGGGTCGGCGTGACCGAGGCGGGGATGGTGGGCTTTTTAACGAGCACCGCCGAGATAGACACCAACACCGCCGCCGCCGCCGTGGCCCTTTTTCGCGTGGCGACGATTCTTTTTCAGGCTCTCTTGGGCGCGCTCTTTTACGCGTTCGCCTGGCGCGGTGAAAGGGAAGGCGTAGGCGACACGGCGGCGGATGAGGGTCCAGGTAAGAAAACCCAGTCAGAACCCCAGGCGTCATAGATGCGCGCCACGCTCATTTACAACGGGAACGCCGGAGGCGTGAACGGAAACAGGGTAGGCGCGTTTGCGAAGGCGCTTCACGAGGCGGGTTTTGAACCCGTCTGCGAAGCGACGAGCAGCGAGGAGGAGTTAGACCTTATCTTGGAAAACGTCGAGGGTCTGGTGATCGCCGCGGGGGGTGACGGCACTTTTCGCGCGGTGGCGAGTCGGCTCATCGGCAAAGACGCGCCCCTCGCCGCGCTGCCGATGGGGACAGCCAACAACATCTGCCGCAGCTTAGGCGTCGAGGGCAAGCCGCTCGAGCTTCTTAACGGTTTGGCCCACGCGAGGCGCTGCCCCCTAGACGTCGGTTTCGTGAGCGCGCCCTGGGGCGAGGACTACTTTTTCGAGTCGATGGGCTTTGGTATTTATGCAGACGTGCTCGCCGCTTACGATCCCAACGAGGGCAAGAGCGTCCCGCGGGCGGTGCGCGCGCTCGCCCAAACGCTCAACGATTATGAGCCTTTCCCGCTCGAGGCGACCCTCGACGGCGCGGACGTGTCGGGGGATTACCTGCTGTTCGAAGTGCTCAACACCCCCACGATGGGGCCGCGTCTGCGCGTCGCCTCCGACGCGAGCCCGCGCGACGGCTTTTTTGACGTGGTGCGGCTCAGTGAAGACGACAGGGTGGGGTTTCTGGGCTACGTCGGCAGCCTTTTGACCGACAACGTGGGCGAGTTGCCCAACGTTCAGACCTCGAGGGCCAAAAGATTGACGATACATTGGCGTGGCGAGCCCGTCCACATCGACGCCGAGGTGCGGCCCCAGCGGAGCGAGAGGCCGCGAGACCGAGACCCCGCCATCGGCGCGCGGCCTGTTGTGAAAGACGCTCGAGACGGGCTCATCACGGTCGAGATTCTGGCGGGGGCGCTCGAGTTCTGGCTGCCTCACAAGGAGGCTTAATGGCGGACGCCATGCGCATCGACCTCCACTGCCACTCGCTCGCCTCGCACGACTGTTTAACGCCCCTAGAGGCGTTTCCCGAGCGCTGCCGGGCGCGGGGCATCAAGGTTCAGGCGATTACCGATCACGACCAGATTTGGGGCGCGCAGGCGCTTAAAAGGATGGTTGAGGCGGAGGGCTTAGACTTAACCGTCATCGTCGGGGAAGAAATCACGACCAGCGAAGGCGAGATTATCGGCCTCTTTTTGGAGGAGCACATCAAACCGGGGGGCAGCCCCGAGGAGACCGTCGCGCAGATCAAGGCCCAAGGTGGGCTGGTGCTCTTGCCTCACGGTTTTGACCCCCTCAAACGCGCCCGGTTGCAGCCGGGGGCGCATAGGCGCGTCGCGGATGATGTTGATATTGTCGAGGTCTTTAACGCCCGCATCTCGCGCCCGCGCTATAACCAGGCGGCGCGCACCTGGGCCACCGAACGCGGCCTGCCCATGTCGGGCGGCTCGGACGCGCACACGGTCAAGGACCTTGGTAGCGCCTGGTCAGAGACGCCCGTCCGGCCTGTTACAAGTCCCGCCGACCTGCTCGAGGCGCTCCACGCGGGCGAAGTAGGCGGCGAGTGGACGCATCCGGCGCAGGCGTTTGTTTACAAGATGTGGGACCAGACCAAGGAGCGCGTAAAGCGCCGCTTTTGAAACCTTTTATGAAGCCTCTCCCCTTTCCCACACCCCCGGATTTAGAGACCGCGAGCCGCTTGCAGCGCGAATTGGCCGCACAGGTCGTGCTTACCGGCGACACTGAAAACGTCCGCACGTTAGCGGCGCTCGACGCCTCGCACGTGCGGGACGGCCCCATCGTGGCTGCGGCGGTGCTATGGGACTTGGCTGAGGGGCGGGTGTTGGAAGTGGGCGCAGCCGCCGTGGACCCAGACGAAGTTTTTCCCTACATCCCCGGTTTTCTCTCGTTCCGTGAAGCGCCCGCGTATTTAGCGGCTTTGGCGGAACTCTCTCAAAAACCCGATTTGCTCCTGGTTGACGGTCAGGGCGTCGCGCACCCTCGAGGCTTGGGCATCGCGGCGCACCTGGGCGTGCATCTGGACGTGCAGAGCATCGGCGTAGCGAAAAGTTTGCTCTACGGCAAAGCGGCGAACACCCTTCCCGAGGAGGCGGGGGAGGCGGTTGAACTTAGGGCCAAGGGCGAGCAAATCGGCTGGGTCTACCGCTCCCGCACCCGCGTCAACCCGCTCTATCTGTCGCCGGGTCACCGGGTGGGGTTTGAGGAGGCGCTGACGTTCGTCCGTTCGCTGCCGGGCGCAACCAAGCTTCCTGAACCCTTGCGGCAGGCGCACCAGTGGGCGGGACGGGCGCGTAAGGAGGCGTTGCGGGGGAGGCTCGAGCCGTAAGCGAGCCCCATTCTTTTCCTTAGCCAGAGCTTCTTCAACCAGCACCCACAGACTCTTTTCAACCCTATTTTCGGTAGCTTGCGAATTGTATCCAAACCTCCAAAAATGTTAAACTTATACGTTCTGGAGAGCGTTTCTACGCCCTTACCGGCCTTGCAAAATGCACTCACCCCAGGAGGTTTATTTTGAACGAGGGCAACGTCGTTCCGATTACCATCACGGACGAAATCAAAACGAGTTTTATCAACTACGCGATGTCGGTCATTGTTGACCGCGCGCTGCCTGACGTGCGCGACGGGCTTAAACCCGTGCAGCGGCGCATCCTCTACGCGATGAACGAGATGGGGCTCTTGTCCAACCGTAAACACGTCAAGTCCGCAAAAGTCGTGGGCGAGACGATGGGCAAGTATCACCCGCACGGCGACCAGGCGATTTACGACGCGATTTCGCGGATGGTGCAGAACTGGAACCTGCGCTATCCGATGGTGGACGGCCAGGGTAACTTTGGCTCAATTGACGGCGACCCGCCCGCCGCGATGCGCTACACCGAAGCGCGCATGACCGCGATTGCCGAGGCGGTGCTGACCGACATCGACAAAGAGACGGTCACCTTTAGAGAAAACTTTGACGGCGCGGGCCAGGAGCCCGAGGTGCTGCCCTCGGCGGTGCCCAACATGCTCGTCAACGGCGCGTCGGGTATCGCCGTGGGCATGGCGACGAACATCGCGCCGCATAACTTAAGCGAAATCGTCGACGGCCTCACCGCGATGATCGACGAGCCCGACATCACGCTGGACAAGCTCATGACCTTTATCAAGGGCCCCGACTTCCCGACGGGCGGGGTGATGAGTTCCGACGGCGTCCGCGACGCCTTTGAGACGGGGCGCGGCGGTATCCGCCTGCGGGGCCGGGTCCGCACCGAAGAGCGCAACAACCGCCAGTCGCTCGTGGTGACCGAAATCCCCTATCAGGTCAACAAAACCTCGCTCATCCAGACCGCCGCGAGTTTAGTGCGCAACAAAAAAATCGAGGACATCTCGAACATCCGCGACGAGTCGGACCGCTCGGGGATGCGCATCGTCTTCGAACTCAAGCGCGGGGCACACCCCGAGCTGGTCTTGAATCAGCTTTACAAATACACGCAGTTGCAGAGCACCTTTAGCGTCAACAACTTAGCCATCGTGGGTCGTTCGCCGCAGCTCTTGTCGCTCAAAGAATCCTTGCGGCTCTTCCTAGACCACCGCGCCGACGTGGTGCGACGGCGCACCGCCTTTGAGCTGCGCAAGGCTCGAGAGCGGGCGCATATCTTAGAGGGTTACCTCATCGCGCTAGACCACATGGACGAGGTTATCGCGCTTATCCGCGCGTCCGAAGACGGGCCGACCGCGCGCGACGGGCTCATGACGCAGTTCGAGCTTTCCGAGGCGCAGGCACAGGCGGTGCTCGACATGCGGCTCCAGCGCTTGACGGGGCTCGAGCGCGGCAAGCTCCAGACCGAATACCGCGAGTTGCAAGAGGAGATTGGCCGCTTGGAGGCCATTCTGGGCGACGAGGCGCAGCTTTGGCGCGTCATCAAGGGCGAACTCAAAGAGATCAAAAAGAACTTTGGCGACGAGCGCCGCACCGCAATTAGCGATTTAGAGGGCGACATCTCCAAAGAAGACCTCATCGCCGAAGAGAACATGGTCGTGACGCTTACGCGCGGCGGTTACATCAAGCGCACGCCGCTGACGGCCTACCGGGCGCAGGCGCGGGGCGGGCGCGGCGTGAGCGCGCAAAAGCAAAAAGAGGACGACATCAACAAGCTGTTGATTGTGGGCAACACGCACGATTACCTGCTCTTTTTCACTGACCAGGGCCGCGTCTACCGCGAGAAAATCTACGACCTGCCCGAGGCCGACCGCGCGGCGCGGGGTAACCACTTGCGTAACATCTTGCCCTTGGAGGGCGAGGAGCAAGTCGAGACGGTCTTGTCCATTAAAGACTTTGACGCCGAGGGTTCGTTCGTCTTTGCGACGCGGCAGGGCATCGTCAAAAAGACTGCCATTCGCGAATACGGCAACATCAACGCGTCGGGGCTTATCGCGCTCAATTTAGTCGAGGGTGACGAACTCGTCTCGGTGAGCGTGAGCGGCGGCGACGCGGACGTGGTCTTGGCGACGCGCGGGGGTCAGTCGATCCGCTTTCACGAGGACGAGGTGCGCGACACCGGGCGCGCGACCCAGGGCGTGCGCGGCATCAAGCTCAAAAGGGACGACGTGCTGGTGAGTTTGTCGGTTATCGACGCGGCGCATAAAGACGACGCCGAACTCTTGGCGGTGACCGAGTGCGGCTACGGCAAGCGCACGCTGCTGACCGAATACCCGCTCCAGGGGCGCGGCGGTCAGGGCGTCATCACGCTCAAGGTCACCTCGAAAACGGGGAACCTGGTGAGCCTGGACAAGGTCACGGGCATCGAGGAACTGCTCGTTCTGTCCGAGGGCGGCGTGCTCATCCGCACCCGCGTCTCGGAGGTGTCCTCTTACGGGCGCTCCTCGCAGGGCGTAACCATCATGCGCCTGGGCGAGAGCGATAAGGTGGTGTCGGTCATGATTATGCTGCCCGAAGAGGAGTTGGGCAAGGTGCTCGAGGGGGCCGACATAAGCACCCTCAATTAACCCCGCTTGTCTTGTGAAAAAGGCGCACCGAATTTAGGGTGCGCCCTTTTTATATCTTTCAAGCGTTCGTTAGGTGTCCGGAGGAGGGTGGGGCTCGAGCTTTGCAAACAAAGTAGCGGCTCACTCGAGACCTCCGCCTAAGTCGAACAAGGGGTTGCAACCCCTTGTTTAGCAAGAGATGCGGTTCCGTGGTCAACGGTAGCCTTTGAAGGTTGCTACCCAAAACGGATGGGGAACGAGGGGAGGAGACAAGACCTTCCTGCGCCTCCTCCCCAACACGTTCTGAGGTATAAAACCCTATGCCAACCCCCCGCATCATCCTCGACTGCGACCCCGGCCACGACGACGCCGTGGCGCTCCTTTTGGCCGCCCACACCTGCGACCTCCTGGGCGTCACCACCGTGAGCGGCAACGCGCCCCTGCACCTCACCACCCACAACGCGCTTATCAGCGCGCAGATTTACGGGCTCGACGTGCCCGTCTACGCGGGCGCAGACCGCCCGCTCGTCGCCGAGGCGCAGCACGCCGCGTTCATCCACGGCGAGACGGGGCTGGGCGGGCCGGAGTTGCCGGACCTAACGCGTCAGGCCGCCGGAGAGGACGCGGTGCGCTTTATCATCGACACGGTTCGCGCGCAAGATGACGTGTGGCTCGTCGCGGTGGGTCCCTTGACCAACGTCGCCTTGGCGCTACGCACCGCGCCCGATTTGGCGAGCAAGCTGGGCGGCGTGTCGATCATGGGCGGGAGCGCGGGGTTTGGCAACGTCACGCCGGTCGCCGAGTTCAACATCTGGGCCGACCCCGAGGCGGCGGACATCGTGTTTCGGAGCGGCGCGCCGCTCATCATGTGCGGCCTCAACGTGACGCACCAGTGGCTGATTGATGAGGAAACAGTCGGGCGCATCCGCGAGGTAGGAGGCGACGCGGCGACGTTTGTCGCAGACATGCTCACCTATTACGGTCAGGCCTACGGTAAAAAGTTTTCGGGTCGCGCGGAAGGTCCGCTGCACGACCCCTGCGCGGTGCTGGCGCTCTCGCACCCCGAGCTGCTCGAGTTCGGCGTGCGTCACGTGGCGGTCGAATGCGCGGGCGCGCACACGCGCGGCATGACGGTGGTCGACGAGCGCGGCGTCAAGGAAAGCGCGGGCGGTAACGTGAAAGTCGCCTACAAGATAGACGCCGAGGGCGCGTCCAAGCTTCTCTTCGAGGCGCTTTCGGCCCGCGCGCGGTAGCATGAGCGTGAGGAGACTTCCGTGACAGACGTTCAGAGAAACACCGCCTACGCCGTGAGGCGTCCCGCGAAACAAGAGGACCCCCTCATCCACTTTCAGAACGTGACCAAAACCTATCCGCGCACCCACACGCACGCGCTAAAAAACGTGGACTTCAAAATCCGCAAGGGCGAGTTCGTCTACATTACCGGCCACTCGGGCGCGGGCAAGTCGACGCTGTTGTCGCTCGTGCTGCGGCGCATCACCCCCACCGAGGGGAGCGTGTTCATTTTGGGTCAGGACTTGCGCGACCTGCGCACCCGTAAGCTGCCTCTGCTGCGGCGCCGGATGGGGATGGTGTTTCAAAACCACCGCTTGCTCATCAACTTGGACGCGCTGCAAAACCTCACCTTTGCGCTCAAGGCGACGGGTGAGCGGGGCGACCTAGAAAACCGCGCGCTCGTGGCGCTGCGCCACGTAGGATTAGCGCACAAGCGCAAAGCGTATCCCATCGAGCTTTCGCTTGGCGAGCAGCAACGCGTCGCCATCGCTCGCGCGCTCGTCACCAACCCCGCGCTTCTGCTGTGCGACGAGCCGACGGGCAACCTTGACCCCGAAACGAGCCGGGAGATTCTGGGCGTGCTCAACGACGTCAACATCAAGGGCACGACCGTCGTGGTCGCAACCCACTCGCGCGAACTCGTCGACACCATGCGCCGCCGCACCCTCGTCTTGCGCAACGGTCAGCTCGTGCGCGATGATGAAAACGGGGGATATTCGCTTTAGGGGGTGAAAGTCGCTGTGGGGATTGGGAGGTGGGTCGTGGGGAGGATGAGCTTTAACTGCGCCCCAACATCCCATCTCCCCGCTCCCTATCTCGCTTCCAGCCAACACGGATGTTTGCAGAACGTGAGTTAGTTTGTAGAGATATGAGGACGCATCACGATGTTTTCTAAATCAGGCCTGTTCGACAAGGAGTTCTTGACCAAGCGCGAGGTGAACCCTCAGGTGCTCGAGTCCGTCGTCCTACTCGCCATCGAAATCGCTCGAGAGGGCCGTGAAGGGCGCAAAATCGGCACGATTTTTACCGTCGCAGACAGCCATGAAGTGTTGAGGCGCTCCCGCAGCCTCATTCTAGACCCGCTGGCGGGTCACCCGGACGCGCTCAAAAACATCGAGGACCCCAACCTGCGCGAAACGCTCAAAGAGTTGGCCCAACTTGACGGCGCGTTTGTGATTTCGGGAAGCGGCACCGCCATTTCCGCCTGCCGCTACCTTAGCGCCACCGCCGAGGGCGTCGACCTCCCGCTCGGTCTAGGCAGCCGCCACATGGCCGCGGCCTCGATTACCCGGATGACCGAGGCCGTCGCCGTGGTCGTCTCCGAAAGTTCGCTGGTGCGCGTGTTCGACAACGGCGAACTGGTGTCCGAAGTCATCCCCGAGTTGTGGATGCTGCGGCGCTTTTCCACCCAGGTGTCGGGACCTGCCGCGCAGAGTACGGGCTTAGAAGACCCAGTGACGGTGGTCAATAAGCTTGAGTAGCCCCTTCACGAGATTTTGTCTCCTGCTGGACTGGCTGTCGTAGCAAGAAGGTAAAACGCAGAGGATAAGCCATCGGTGCTTGGGATTCATGGCTCGAGCACGTACTTGAGCAGCGAAGTCCTAAAACTGCATCACTCTGTAGTCGAGCCGGTCTTCATCCAAAAACATCTCGAAATACTGACGGTGCGACAGGGCGTCAATCATCGCAAAACAGTGCTCTTTGTTAACCACGATGCCCTCTTCCATCACCGTGTGACCGTACACGCCGAAGCGGTGGCCCGACTGCCGGGCGAGTTCGGGCTTTTGCCGCCACCACTTTTTGGTGTCGCCGTCGTGATAGAAAAAGTCGTCGAAATACTGCATTCCCGGTAGCGGCCCTGCGTGGGCGAACTGAACGCCGTAAAGGTTACGCTCGCGGACAAAGCTTTGGAGCCATTCGGCCAGGTCTTGAGGCAGCGCTAAGCCGCCCCTCGCCTCATCAAACTCGTTGTGGCTAAGGCCGCCCCTGGTGCTCAAGTTGTAGGTACACCGGCTCGCCGCCTCGTCGTGGTTGCCCAAAATTACGGTGACGTTTCCCTGCGCTTTGTCTACGTAGCGCTTGAAGCGGTAGAGCTCGCGGATCTGCGCTTTGGCGGCGCGCTTGAGCTGGTCGGGATTTTTGGGGTCGTAGTATTCTTCGCCGACCGCGTGCGCGTAGGTTTCAAAGTCTTTGTAGTGAACGAGGTCGCCCATCACCACTACCTGAAAGCGGCCATCCAAAACCTGCGCGGTGGGTTCGCACATGCTGTCGGCGGCGAGCGCTTCTCGTAACGCGCGCCACAGGTCGGCCCACTGTCCATGCACGTCGCCTACGGCTATTACTTTGATCATCCGGGTTCCCTCATCGCACTCACACCACATTTTGCAGGATGGAGAACCTTGAAGGGGTATGAAAGCTAACTCGCAACCCGACTCATGACATGAAATTTTTCAGGAGGGTGCGCCGTCCCCCAACAGTAAAGCCCTCAGTTTAGCGTAGAGCTCCCTGGCCTCCCCCGGATCCCCGCCGTAACCCTTATAGGCGGTGAGGAGTTTGGCAGCCTCGAGCCCCCGCCCCTCCTCCTTGAGCCTGTCGACAAGCCGGTCGATGGCCTGCTGGCCCGCCGATTTGGCAGGCGGGGCGGGCGGTTGAGGAGCCTGTACCTTTTCTTGCGCCGGTTGCACTGGAACTTGTGCCGGACGCGCTGGCTGTGAGGTTTGGGGGAAGTCCGGTTGTGAGTCCGGCAGAGCGTCCGGCTGAGAGCTTGGCTGGACGTCTGACAGAGACGCCCCAACGGCCTCCGGTTCGTAAAGAGGCTCACCCGCCTCGGGGTCATAATCAACCCAGTAGCTCGCCTCGGCGCTCACGGGCGGGCGCATCCCGAAACGTTCGGCGGCGCGCGCCAGGGCGTCGTCGGCGCGCGTCCCTGCGCTCTCCCCTCGAGCCGCCCCCTCAGACCCCGCAGGCAGCGCGACGACTACCGACTTGGTCACGTCCATAATGGTAAGGGTGCAGAGGAGCGCGTGTACGCCCACGGGCGCGTAAGTGTTGGACCAGCCGGACATGGTCAGAACTTCATCGAGCCGCGCCACGAGAGCGGGAGCGCGCACATGAGGTTCCACGCGCGCCCTGAGACCGTCCTCCGAAAGCTCGACCACCCGCCACGTCAGCGCGTCGCGGGGAAAGGGAGCGGCGAGTTGTGCCCAAACTTCAGCCATGAGAGGAGTATATAGCAACGCGCGTCAAAGAGGGTTTTTTCACGCGTTGTTGGGCTCGAGCCAGCCTCCGCGCGCCCGCACGTTCAGCATCAACGGTAAGCGCGACTTCCAGATTTTGAAGACGGGTCTGTAGGACGAAATGAGATGTCGGCACGCCGTTCTTCTTAAAGTGGGTAGAGGAGGTTCAACATGCCGAAAGCAATCTTCGATTCCACCACGCTTGCCGAGAGTAGCGAGACCGAGCAGGTCGAGGGCAACCACTACTTCCCCAGAGAGAGCGTCGATATGTCGCTTTTCAAGGAGAGCAGCACCCAGTACACCTGCCCCTGGAAGGGCGACGCGCAGTATTTTCACCTGGACGTTGACGGCGAAACCCTCGAGGACGCCGCGTGGTCTTATCCGGAACCCAAAGAGGCCGCGAAAAATATCGCGGGGCATCTGGCGTTTGATAAGAGCAAGGGCATTAGCCTTTCTTAACCTTTATAAGGCAGTAAGCGGATAATGAAGGCGGCTGCAAAGTCGCCTTTTGTCTTTGCCGTCTCTTTACGCGTAGGCTCGAGCCCAGCTCCTGGTTCAAAAGTCCACATTTTCTTGACCTTTACCCCCCCATCCGTTACGCTTACTTAGATGCCCCAGAGGGCGGTTAGGACACTTTTAGGCTATGTTTCAGAGTTTAGGCGACAGACTTCAAACCGTATTCGACGGCCTGCGCGGGCGCGGCAAACTGACCGAGGGCGAGGTCAAGGCGGCGTTGCGCGAGGTGCGTATTGCGCTACTCGAGGCGGACGTGAACCTAGACGTCGCCAAGGAATTTACCCGGCGCGTTCAAGAAAAAGCCATCGGCTCCGAAGTGCTGATGTCGCTCCAGCCCGACCAGCGCGTGATTTCAATCGTTCACGACGAGCTGGTGAGCATCCTGGGCGGTAAAGCGGTGCAGCCGGACCTCAAAAACGAAGGTAACGTGTGGATGCTCGTGGGGCTCCAGGGCGCGGGTAAAACGACCACCGCGGGCAAGCTCGCGTACAAGTACAAGTCTCAGGGTCGCAGGCCGCTCCTGGTCGCCGCCGACACGCAGCGCCCCGCGGCGCGCGACCAGTTGCGCGTTTTGGGGAGTCAAATCAACGTGCCGGTGCTGGAAGTGGAAGACAACGAGACGCCCAAGCGCACCAAAGAGCGTCTTGACGCGTACTTGAGAACAAATTACCGCGACCTCGTCATCGTCGACACGGCGGGACGCTTGCAGATTGACGAAAATCTCATGGACGCGCTCGCCGACCTTAAAGAGGTGCTCAAACCGAGCGAGGCGATGCTGGTCGTGGACGCGATGACGGGTCAGCAATCCTTGCCCGTGGCGACCGCCTTTGACGCGCGCATCGGCCTTACCGGACTCGTGATGACCAAGCTCGACGGCGACGCGCGGGGCGGCGCGGCCTTATCCGCCAAACACGTCACGGGTAAGCCCATCTATTTTGCCGGGATGAGCGAGCGCGTGGACGGTTTGGAGCCCTTCTATCCCGACCGCGTCGCCGGGCGCATCCTGGGCATGGGCGACGTGATGACGCTCATTGAAAAAGCCAAGGTGCTCGAGGGCGACGACGAAGAGGACATCAAGAGCCTCAAGGACTTTACGCTGCAAGACATGCTCACGCAGATGCAAAAAATCAAGCGGATGGGCTCGTTTTCAGACATTATCAAGCTCATCCCAGGGGCCAACAAGCTCTTGGGCGGCGCTGAGATCGACGAGCGCGAGATTGCGCGGGTCGAGGCGATCATCTCGAGCATGACCGACCGCGAGCGCCGCAAACCCGCCCTTCTCAACGCGAGCCGCCGCAAGCGCATCGCCGCGGGCTCGGGCACGACCGTCCAGGACGTAAACCGGCTCATGAAAAACTATGAGGGCATGAAAAAGATGATGAAGCAGATGGGCCGCCGTCCCCCCGGTCGCGGCGCGGGACCCAGGTTGGGACGTTAGGGTTGGGCGCTACAAGGTGACTAAGCAGGTTTACAGCGGTTTTGGAGACAGTGAGTTCAGGCAGGTACCATCTCTCAAACTACGTCTTGTACAGTCGATACAGTAAGGTACAGACTGAATCTCGCTCAAACCAGATGACACCTGCTACGATGGTGTATAGTAAGCTCTTTGGCAGTCCTAAAACTGCAACAGATATTCAACGAAAGAAGGTTTGTGATGGTAAAAATTCGTCTTATGCGCATGGGCGCGAAGAAAAACCCGCACTACCGCGTGGTGGTGGTGGACGCGCGCAAAAAGCGTTCGGCTGACTACATCGAGTCGCTCGGCTACTACGACCCGCGCAAAACGGTCGAGACGCCGCTGAAAATCGACAACGAGCGCGCGCAATACTGGCTCGGCGAGGGCGCGCAGCCCACGGGCACGGCGATTCGGCTGTTAGAGCAGGCGGGCGTCGACGTCGGTAAGGTGATGGAAAAGCGCTCCAAAGGCTATACCGAGCGCGTTCAGGCGGGTTCCCAAACCCAGACAGCCGGGGCTTAAAGGGTAAGATGGCGCTCGAGCTCGTCACTTTCATCGTTCAGCACCTCGTGGAGGTGCCCGAAGAACTCGTGATTGGCGCGCAGCGCGATCCGCGGGGCACGCGCATCGAAATCCGCTGCGCGAAGAGCGACACGGGGCGCATCATCGGGCGCGGCGGGCGCGTCATCAACAGCATCCGCACGCTCGCCCGCGCCGCCTCGGACGGGCGGCAGCGCATTGAAGTCCAGCTCATTGATTGACAGACACTTTTGACACCCTATCAACCGAGAAAATCCTAATAGACGCGTGATGGACCGCCTTGACACGACACTTCCAGAAGACGCCGTGCTGCTGGGTCAGTTTGGCAAGACGTTTCAGCTCGAGGGGGGCCTGCGCTTCTACGGACTGGGCAACGCCGAAAGAGGAGCCGTCCGCGCGCTGGAAGAGGTGTTCGTCGAGGGGCTGGGGAAAAGAGCTGTAAAGCGCGTGCGCGTCGTTGGGGAACAGCTTATTGTGTATCTCGAGGGCGTTCCCACCGTCGAGTCGGCCAAATCTCTCGTGAACCGCGCTCTCTACGCCCCGCCCGACGCCCTGCCGCCACCCAAAGAAGGCGACGTTTATATCGACCTGCTCATCGGCTTGCCCGTTATGGTAGACGGAGAAGCGTTTGGTGAGGTCATGGATTTTATAGAGGCGGGCGGTCAGGATTTGCTGATTGTCGAACGTGACGGTGAAGAAATTTTGGTCCCGCTCCAAGCCGATTATGTTCACCTGAGTGAAGAGGGCGTCGCTATCTTAGACGCGCCCGAGGGACTTTTTGAGCTGCACCGACCGCAGTGAACTTCCAGTAGATTCACAGCAGCTACCTTGCCAGCCTTTCTCACACACGCTTTTGAGTAGGGAGCAGAGGACGTAGGGCGTGGGGGAGCAACTTTTGACGTCACTTTCTACTTTCCACTCGGTACCCGGTACTTCCTCACTCCTCAATTTCGTCCAAAATCTACGTCACGTGAACGAATGAAATACACCGTCTACACGCTTTTTCCTTCGCTGCTCGAGCCCTGGACACGCGAAGCACTCTTAGGCCGCGCGGTGGAGCGTGGGCTGGTGTCATTTGAGGTGCGCGACCTGCGCGACCACGCGCATAACAAACACCGGAGCGTGGACGACGCGCCCTACGGCGGCGGGGCGGGCATGGTCATCCGGGTGGACGTGGCGGCGAGCGCGCTTACCGAAGCCGCGCAGGACGAGCCGCCGCCCGACGAGACCATCCTCCTCTCCCCGGCGGGCGAACCCCTCACGCAGGCCTTGGCCGAAGAATTCGCCCAAAAAACGCACCTCCTCCTCCTTTGTGGCCGCTACGAAGGCTTCGACGCGCGCGTCGAGGGGCTGGTGACGCGGGAGGTGAGCGTCGGCGACTTTGTGCTGATGGGCGGCGAGGTGGCGGCGCTCGCGCTCATCGAGGCGACCGCCAGACTCCTGCCGGGCGTGCTGGGTGACGCCGAGAGCCACGCGCAGGATTCCTTTACGACGGGGCTGCTCGACTATCCTGAGTACACCCGCCCCAGCGAGCACGCGGGCGTGGGTATCCCGGAGGTGCTTACCAGCGGTCACCACGCCAACATCACCCGCTGGCGGCGGGAGGAGGCGCTGAAACGGACGCTCGAGCGCCGCCCGGACTTGCTGAAAACCGCCCCCCTCACAGAGGACGACAGGAGATTTTTGGAAGGATTGCGGAAGGCGCAAAAAAAAGGGAGCGAAGGCTAAGCCGACGCTCCCACAGAGTTTAATCTCGAAGATTAACGAACGCGCTCGATCACCTGCTGGGTGATGTTCAAACTGTCGTTGGCGTAGACTACTAAGTTGATGCCGGACTGACCCGCCACAGCGCCGTCAAGCACGAGGTCGTAGCCGTTCTCCTGGGCAACCGCTTCGATAGCGGCCTGCACGGCGGCGACCGCGGGCTCCGTCGCCGCGGCGATGTCTTCCTGCCAGCGCTGCTGGGTGGCGATGAGCGTCTGTTGGAGCGTCGTCCCCGTTTCACGTTCTTGGGTGGTGAGGGCTTGGCCGGAGTTGGCTTTGTCTTGAAGTACCTGCAACTGGTCCTGAAGACCGCCAAGTTCAGTTTGGGCTTGCGTCTGAAGCGCCTGTATGTTGGCCCACTCGGGACGCGACGCGACAGCCTCACGAGAGTTCACGTAAACAAGGCGCGTGCCGCCCTCTTGCGCGCTTAAGTTGGACGTCATCCAGAAGAGGGCGAGGAGGAGGGTTAGGGCGAGGGCAAAGATGGATAGCTTGGTTTTGGTGAATGGTCTGATGGTCATAGCAGGAGTATACTAACACCTTCGGTGAGAAGATGTCCTGAACGACAAAAGAACGCCTTCAGGTTAAAGCTACGCCTTCAGGTTACAGCCAGCCTTTTTCACGAGCAATCCGCGCCGCCTCGACCCGGTTACCCGCGCCGAGCTTGCTGATGGCCTCGGAGAGGTAGTTTCGCACCGTGCCGTCCGAAAGCTCCAACGTCGCAGCGATGTCCGCGCTCGTTCTCCCCTGCCCCGCTAAACGCAACACCTGCCTTTCGCGGTCGGTCAGCGGGTCGGGCTCGCCCCAGGCCTCGGCGGCCAACTCGGGGTCCACGGCGCGGCCCCCTGCGTTCACGCGGCGCACCGCCTCGGCGAGCTCGCGCGCGGGCGCGTCTTTGAGTAAGTAGCCCGACGCCCCCGCGGTGAGCGCGCGGCGCAAGTAGCCGCCGCGCGCGAAGGTCGTGAGGATGATAACGCGGGTTTTGGGCAACTCTCTTTTGACTTCGGCAGCCAGCTCGAGCCCCGTCATCTTGGGCATCTCAATATCGGTTAGCAGCACGTCCGGCTGGTGCGTTTGCGCGAGCGCCAGGGCTTCCGCCCCGTCTTTGGCCTGCGCCACCACCTCGATGTCGCCCTCTAGCTCCAAAAGCGCCGCGAGCGCGCCCAGCACCATCCCCTGATCTTCGGCGATAAGCACGCGAATCATGCGGTGCGAGGCGCGGGAGCGCAGGTTCTGTCAAACGCGCTTTCAGATGACGCGTCAGTCGTCGCAGCGGGTAAAAAGACGGTGAGGTGGGTGCCGCCCTTGGCCTCACGCGTCACGCGTCCGCCCAGCGCCCCCACCCGCTCGCGCATCCCGGAGAGCCCGGAGCCTGGAGGCGCGTCGCCGCCGCAGCCGTCATCCTGGACCTCCAATACCACCCCCTCTTGCGCTCCGTCTTGCCGCAACCGCACCGCGCAGCGCGACGCGCCCGCGTGCCGAACCACGTTGGTCACCGCCTCGCGCAGGGCCAGCGAGAGCGTGGCCTCTTGCACGGGCGAGAGCGTTAAGGGTTCGGCGTAGTAGTCAAAGGTGATTTGCGCGGTTTCCAGCATCACCCTGGCGCTTACCAGTTCCCCCTCAAGCCCCTGCGCCCGGTAGCCCCGCACCGCGCTCCGCACCTCTGATAACGCGTCTCTGGAAATGCGCTCGACGTCGCGCATCTCCCCTTCGGCTCGAGCCGGGTCGTGTTGGACAAGTTTGGCGGCCAGCTCGGCCTTGAGCGTAATCACCGAGAGCGTGTGGCCCAGCAAGTCGTGAAGATCGCGCGCGATGCGCTCGCGTTCGGCCACGGTCGCCAAGCGCTCGATTTCGTCTTGCGCCCTGAGCAGCTTGGCGTTATTGTGTTCGCGCTCGAGCTGGAAGGTGTTGAGCGCGGCGACCATAGGCGAAAATAAAAAAGGCCACACGAACATCCAAAGACGGTCCGGCAGCGGCAGGGGCGACAACGCAAAGGCGACCACGAGCGCCGCGAGAACCCCCAGCAGCACCCGCAGCACGAGGCGCGGCCTCCCCACATAGGCAGCCGCAGCCGCCGCGTAGATAAAAAAGACCGTGCCGCCCGTGTTAAAAAACTGAACCGACACAAAACCCAACACGACCATGACGACGACCGCATAGAGTTTTGGAAAGCCTCGCTGCCCGAAAGCCCGTAAATAGAGAGGTAAGAAAAGAGCCACCGTCCCCAAAGTAGCAAGCCATTTTAGGGTGCCAAACGACGGGTCGAAGATGGGCTGAAGGAAGAAAAAGCCCAGGTAGATGAGGTAAAGGTAGGGCTCCCAGCCAATCTTTTTAGGTGAGATGGAGGCGAACATAGCGTTTATTGTAGAGCCTCAGCCGAACGCAAGCGCGACCCTAGCCGCCACTGTAGCCGCCAGTGTCACCACCGCTGTCACCGTCACCACCAGCACCCCCGCTTTGAACGCCCGTACGACCGCTGTTACCTCCAGAACGCGCCTCCAACCACGCCACCAAGTCTTCTAAGGGAGGCTGCGCGATGGGCTCGAAGTTGTCCGTGATGACGCTCCTCGTTTCCCCCAGCGAGTGCCCCAAGCCTGGGTACAGGTTTAGCGTGTGGTCGGGGTTGCCCACGCGCTCCAACTCCGCATTCAGCGCCTGCGCCCCACTCGCCGGAACGTTGGCGTCGTTGGCCCCCTGGAGGATGAGCACGGGCATCGTGAGGTTGGGCGCTTGCTCGCCGAGGTCGGGTAGCGCGCGCTCGGGTGTGTAGATAGCCGCGAACCCTTGTGGGCTGAAGTGACCGTCCACAAGCGTCTCGAGCGCCTCGAGCGTCAGTTCATCCGCTTCCAACGTTCCGTCCCGGTCCGTGTCGAGCGCGGGATTGACTGCCAGCTTCCCTTGCTGAAGGCTGACGGGGTCGCCGATATAGTAGAGAATGCCCTTGGCGACCATGCCGCCGTCCCCTGCTTGCAACGTTCTCAACGTGTCTACCGTCACCTGCCCATCAGGCGAGCCTTGGCGCACGTAGGGCAAGCCGACGTCGAGAATCTGATAAAGAAACAGGTCGCGCCAGGATTCGACAACGGGACCCTGGACGATTAAACCGGCCAGTTCAGGACGTTTCGCCGCCAACGCCGCCGCCACCGTGCTCCCCTCGCTCCAGCCGTAGAGGAACACGCGCTGCTTATCCACTTTGGGATTTGCTTCGGCTGCGTCCAAGACTTTTTCCGAGTCGGCGAGCATCTGCGGCAAGTCGAGTTGGGTGTAAAACTTCCTAAAATCCGCCTCTCCCGGCCCCGTCACGTAGTGCTTGTTGTAGCGCAGCACCGCGAAGCCGTGCGCGCTCAGGTGGTCCGAGATGTCCCCAAAGATGGACGAGAGGAGCACGGGCTGGTTGTCCGCACCAAAGCCAAAAATCGCGGCGTCCATATCCTCGGGACCCGAGCCGTGAATCAAGACGACGGTCGGAAAGGGGCCGTTGCCCTGCGCGGGATAGGTGAGTTCAGCTTGGGTTTGGAAGTCTCCGAAGTCGATGGTGAGCGCTTCTCTGGCGACTTCTCCTTGCGCGAACGTTAGAGAAAACGCGGCTACGACGAGCAGCATGATGAACTTTAATTTGACTTGCATATTTACCTCCTTAGAGGGCTCGAGGCCCTCACGTCATATAACCGTAAATCTTGTGGTTCTTAAAGCTTTACGCCCTGCTCGAGCCTTAGTGACTAATAATCTCAGCCGTACGTCTTGCCCTCGTCGCGCCGGTACGCCCACACCGCGACGACGAGAAAAACCACGGTAAAACCGAGCAGCGCGGCCAAGTGAAGTCCGGTCGCGCCGTCCCGACTCGCGCCAAAGGTGCCCAGCGCGAGTTGCACGTAGTGGTACGGCGGCAGGTAGGGCGCTAGGTGCTGGAGAAAACCCGGCAACTGCTCGATGGGCAGCCACAGCCCCGAGGCAAAGGCCATCGGCAAATAGACAAGGTTGATGACCTGCGGCGCGGAATTGGGACCCAGCAGGTAGCCGAACGCCAACCCCATCGCGCAAAAAGGCAAAACCCCGGCGAGGAGCGTGCCGAAAAGCGCGGCCCAGGTGCCCAAGGACAGCCTCACCCCGTAGAGAAGCGCGCCAAAGAGAAAGAGCGCCAGGACGACAATCGCGCTAAAAAGAAGCGCCATGACCATTTTGGCGACAAAGTAAGCCAAGGGCGGCATCGGCGAGGCGCGTTTTAGGCGCATCCAGCCCTGCCCGCGCTCCACCGAAATGCCCACGCCGAAGCCGAAGAGCGCCGCCGCAATCACGCCGAACGCGCCGTAGGTGGCGAGCATGTAGGTGCTTATAGACACCGGACCCGCCGACTCGCCGCCAAAGGCGGAGCCGAAAATCACGTAAAACATGAGCGGGAACACGAGGGTGGCGACCGAGTAGGCGGGCAAGCGCCAAAGTTTTAGGAATTCAGTTTTGGCCTCGAGCGCATAAATACGCGCCAGATTGCGTTTGGGGGCTGCCGCGGCGGTTGAACGTGCGTGGGTCATGCGGGAACTCCTTTTTGAGCTTGTGTTTTGTTTTGGGTGAGAGCCAAGAAAGCATCCTCGAGCCCCGCCCCCGTCACTTCCAGGTCGCGCAGATCGGGGTCACGCTGCAAGAGCGCCAGCACCACGGGCTCGGCTTCGGTTGCCAGAATCTCCAGCGCCGCTCCTTGCGCCATAACCGAGGTCACGCCTGCGAGACCCCTCACTTCGTCCGGGCTCACCCTGGTGACGCAGCGAATCCGTCGCCCCGCCGTGCGAGATTTTATTTCAGCGGGCGTGCCCTCGGCAATCTTTTCGCCCTTGTTGATGACGATGATGCGGTCGGCCAGCGCGTCGGCCTCCTCTAAATAGTGCGTCGTCAAGACCACCGTCCGCCCTGAGGCGATAAAGCCGCGCACCCGCTCCCACAGCGCGCGCCTCGCCTCCACATCCAGGCCGGTGGTGGGTTCGTCCAAAAAGAGCAGGTCGGGGTTTCCGCAGAGCGCGAGGGCTAAGTGCAGCCGCTGCTTTTGGCCGCCCGAGAGCTTGCCGTAAAGGCGCCCTTCGAGCCCCACAAGGTCAGCCGCCTGAAGCGTTTCCTTGAGGCTCAGCGGGTTGGGGTAGTAGCTTGAAAAGAGCGCGATGTGCTCCCTCACCCTCACCGTCTCGGGCACGCCCGAAAGTTGCAGCATCGCGCCCACGCGGGTGCGGGTCTGAATATCCTGCGGGTCCTCGCCAAAAAGCCTCGCCGCGCCCGCCGTCGGGCGGAGCAGCCCGAGCAGGAGGCTGACCGCCGTCGTTTTGCCCGCGCCGTTGGGTCCCAACACCGCCACCACCTCCCCCGCGCGGACGCTAAAGCTGACGTTACGAAGCGCCTGCACCTCGCCGTAGGTTTTGCTGACGTTGGTGAGTTCGGCAATAGACGCTGCGGCTTCATTTAGTCCAAATTCGCGCCTTTTAGTCTGAGGTGTTGCGTGTTGAAAACTTGTCATCCTGACCTCCTTTACACGGTCAGTATGCGCGTTTAGAGAGAGGCCGCCCACTGCCAAATATCAAGCCGTTGGGGTGACAAGTGTCATTTATATGGGGGAAGGGTAAAAACCCTCGAGAACGCATGATAAAGTCCATCTTAGTCCACTCGTGCTAGTATGGGCTAAGGAGGCACAATGACCAAGGTCAACATGCACGAGGCTAAAACCCACTTTTCCAAGCTGGTTGAACGCGCCTTGCGAGGTGAAGAAGTCATCGTCGCCCGCAACGGCAAACCTCTTGTCAAGCTTGTGCCGGTAGAGGGGCCTGGCGCGCTGCGCCCTATGGGTCACCACCGTCAGGCACTTCATGAGGATTTTGAGGCGCGCTCGCTTGCCCCTCTTGCCGACGACGAACTGGCGGCGTGGTATGAGTCAGACCTGCTTGGTGACTGACCTGGTGACTAATTTGGTACCAACCCGGTGTCTCTAATCACCGACGTGCTCCTCGACACACACGCGCTGCTCTGGTTTGACACCTCACCGGAACGGTTGCCCGAGCGCGCGCTTGCGCTCATCCGGGAGCGTGAACGGCGTGTCTATGTTTCCGCCATCACCGCCTGGGAACTCTCCATCAAGCACCGCTTGGGCAAATTACCCGAAGCTGGGCCGCTTCTCGGGGCGTACCACGCGACGCTCGCCCGCTACGGATTTACTGAACTGGCCTTCTCGAGCGTCCACGCGCTCAAAGAGGGTGAGCTTCAGCACCTCCACAAAGACCCCTTTGACCGCGCCCTTGCCAGCCAGGCCCTTACAGAACGCCTTCCCATCCTCAGTAGAGATGAAGAGCTTGGCAAGTTTCCTGGTGTGACGGTTCTATGGGATTGACTGATAAACGTGAGGTGTCGACATCAACCCGGTAGTCTAACCAATAGTCTAAAAGTGAAAATCTTCACCGCCTAAACTGTGCGGCTGGCGTGTTACAGCCCACCCTTAACCACCCGCGCCGTCACCAACAGTTGCCCCACATGCCGCTGCGTGTGCTCGGCTGCGTGAAACAGCAGCCCAAGCTCGGTTGAGGGAAGACGCGCCCGGCCCACCACCCGAGCCTCGAGCAGCCCCTCGCCCCCATTCGTTCGCAAGGCCCCAACCGCCGCGTTTACTCCAGCGCGAAAGGCCTCGAGCAAACTCTCTACCGTGTCGCCGGGTTGGGCCTCGCCCTCTCTCGCCAGAGCCTCGAGCTGCGCCTCGCTCAAACTCTCGCCGCGAGCGTAGGTGAAAAGGCGCCCTATCACGCCCGCCAAGTGTTGCAGATGAAACCCGACCGAGGCCACGCCCGCAGGCCGCTCCCAGAGTAAATCGTCTGGGAAATCCTTGAGAGCGTCTTCTACTTCTTCTCTCGCCTGGAGCAGCGCGTGCGCGGCGGGTTGCAGAAGCGGGTGAACCCCCTCAACGGGGCCGCGCAGCCAGACCTCGAGCTCTGACGAGGCCGGGGGGGCACTTTTTCCGCTTGGCGTAGGTTGGGTTGAGTCGTTCACAGTTCGCCTCTCTATGGGTGATGTATGAGCAAAAATAATCCAACTTGAGCGAGTGTGGTCCATACTTTGTCCCTTAGGTAGTCACGGTGATGATACGTGCGCTAAACAAGTTCAAACTTTGTGAAAACCGCTATGTCCTAGAAAACTGAATAGAACCGCCCAGCACCGCATGATAAAGTTAAGCATGAACGTTTGCACCACCCTTATCACACTTCCTAGCACCCTTTCAAACCCATGAGCGACGCCGAAATCCGGGTACTGGGCAGTTTGTTGGAAAAAGAGCGCACCACGCCCGACCTCTACCCGCTCACGACCAACTCACTCCTTAGCGCGTGCAACCAGAGGACGAACCGCGACCCCGTGCTCGAGCTTTCCCAAGACGAGGTCGAGAGCACGCTCCAGACGCTCCGCGACAAGGGCTTGGTCAGCACCACGCGCGCCGCCAACGAGCGCGTGTACAAGCACCAGCACAAGCTGGACGAGGCGCTAAACCTCAGCGCGCAGGGGATGGCCGTGCTGGTCGTCCTGATGCTCCGCGGCAAACAGACGCCCGGCGAGTTGCGGAGCCGCACCGAGCGCTACGTCTATTTTGACGACGTGAGCGAGGTCGAGGAGGCGCTGGGACGGCTCGAGGCCCACCAGCCCACGCTCGCCAAAAACTTTGGCCGCGGCCCCGGCCAGAGCCAAGACCGCTGGGGGCACACGCTGGGCCGCGACGAAACAAAGCAAAAACCGCGCGCCAGGCCCGCCGCGTCGCAAACAGAAGAAATAGACAGGCTCAGAAACGAGGTCGAGATGTTAAGGAAGAGCGTCGCGCGATTGTATGAGCACCTCGAGCTACCCTTTGATTCCAGTTTCGATACGGACGAATAGAAGAGGGTTACGACCCCCCGTCGGGCGGGTAACGTGAGGTGATTGACACCGTCGCTGAAAGAGAACTTTATATCAGTACGTTTACCGAGCGTCTGTAAAACTCTGAATTAGGCGTTCAGGGTTTCGGCCCAGTTGTCCACCTTGAGCCCCGCCGCCTCGCGCGAAAAGTCGAGGTTTTCTTGAACTATATCGATAAGCGCCTCGCGGTCGCCGCCGGTCGCCTCGATGTCGCTTGCGGGCACCTGCGGCCAGGCGCGTTTGGCGTTCTCTTGATAGGTGTCCCAGTCGGTTCTGATTTCGTCCCAGGTCATAAGTTTCTCCTTTTACTTCTGGTTACTTCTGGACTCTTAGCAGCCTGACAACCCTGTGGAGCTGTACGCGTGAAGTTGAGAAGGCACTTTGTAGGGTCGATATTAACACTTTGGACACCCCACGCTCAAAAGAATGCAGGTAGGCTCCCCACCCCGCGCGGGGAATGAGAACTTCCACAGCGCCGCCCCGTAGCGCCCCCTATACTCAGTGTGTTTTTAGGTGCGCCTGTTTAGCCAGCCGCGCGCCGCTCGAGGAGGCTACTTTGAAGCGCTTGACCTTTCCCTATCGCCTTTTGGCTGTGACGGCCCTACTCGGTGTTCTTGCCGCGTGCGGCCCCTCCATCAATATACAAAACAACGTGTTACCCACGCTTATTTCCGTGTCCGTGCCGCAAGGCGACGAAAGCGACGTGCTCTTGCAAGGGCGTTACTTTGGCGACGGTTTTTCGGGCGGCGCGGCGGAGAGTTACGTGATTGTGGGCGCGGACATCAGCGGGAACGGCGGCGTAGTAGCCCCCGCAAGCTCGTGGAACGCGACGCGCATCGTGGTGCCCGTTCCCGAGGGCGCGGGCAGCGGTTACGTATTCGTCGTGTCGCGGGGCGTGATGAGTAACGGTTTGCCTGCCAACTTGCCCTAAACTCGAGCCCCACGCCCGTCTTTCTCGCCCCGACCCCCCCCACTCTGGCCTCTCCCCCGGCCTCTTCAAGCGTGCTAGACTCTACGCTTATGAAGCTGCAAGCGGTAAGAGGCACTTACGACATTCTGCCCGAGGACCAACCACGCTGGCGTTACGTGTACAGCGTCACCGAAGAGGTTTTGGGGCGCGCGGGCGTGCAGGAAATCTCCCCGCCGGTCTTTGAGCAGAGCGAGGTTTTTGTTAAGTCGGTGGGGGCGTCGTCGGATTTGGTCGTGCAAAAAGAGATGTACACCTTTGAGGACGCGGGCGGGCGCTCCCTGACGCTGCGCCCCGAATTTACGGGCGGCGTGATGCGCGCGTTTATCGAAAGGGGCTTTCACACGCGCCCGACGCCGGTCAAGCTCTGGAGCCGCGGCCCCATCTTCCGGGCGGAGAGGCCGCAGCGGGGGCGTTTTAGGCAGTTTCACCAGGTCAACTGTGAATTTTTGGGGCTCGAGTCACCTCTTGTGGACGCGGAGGCCATCGCGCTCCTCTACCGGGTATTAGAGACGTGCGGCCTAAAAGGCCTCACCGTCAAACTCGGCTCGGTCGGCGACCCGGAGGACCGGGAGGCTTATAACGCGTACCTGCGCGGTGAGCTGGAGGCCAGGGCGGGCGACCTTTCCCCCACGTCTCGAGAGCGCCTAAAACTCAACCCGATGCGCGTGCTAGACAGCAAAGACGAGAGCGACCAGCGGATTATTAAGAATCTTAAAAGGCCGCTCGAGTTCCTCAACCCCGCAGCCAAGGCGCATTTCGAGGCGGTGAGCGGCTTTTTAAGCGATTGGGAGATTCCTTTCGAGGTGGACCCCGGTATCGTGCGTGGGCTCGACTACTACCGCCGCACCGCGTTTGAGGTTCACCACGCGGGCATCGGCGCGCAGTCGGCGCTCTGTGGTGGGGGGCGCTACGACGGGCTTGTGGAGAGTCTGGGCGGGCCGCCCACGCCCGGCGTCGGTTGGGCCTTCGGGGTGGAGCGGGTGTTGGATGCGCTTCTAGAGGACGATGTCACCTTCCCCGCCGCGCCCCCGCCCGCGCTTTTTTTGGTCCCTTTGGACGACGAGGCGGTGGCTGAGGTGGCTAGGACGGCTTACGCGCTGCGCGAGCGTTACGCGGTCGAACATGCCTACGCGAGGCGCAACCCCGGCAAGGGCCTGCGCGACGCAGACCGGGCGGAGGCGGTTTACGCAGGGCTGCGCGGGCCGGAGGAGCGCGTAAAGGGCGGCTACGCGCTCAAGCACCTGGCGAGCGGGGCGCAGAGCTTTGTAAGGGAGAACGAGCTGGCTTTGTTTCTTGCTGGAGGGCTCGAGCCCGTCGCAGACACCGTGGGTTAGTCGGCACGTTTGGGTTAGTATCAAATTAAGTTTAATGTCGTAAATTCTACGGTTGCGACCGGCGTCACCGCCTAAGCTGCACTCAAAGCACCACTTCCCACCCACTTTTCAATCAACGAAAGGTCATCATGAGACGAACAGACTACTGCGGCGCGTTGCGCGCCGAACACGCAGGGCACAAGGTCGTCCTGCAAGGCTGGGTCAACCGCGTGCGCAACAAGGGGGGCGTCGTTTTCGTCGTCCTCCGCGACCGCGCGGGCACGGTGCAGGTGACCGTGGAGCCGGGAACCGCGGCTTTTGAAAGAGCGAAAACGCTCCATAGCGAATACGTGGTGGAGGTGTCGGGTACCGTCCGCCTGCGCCCGGAGGGGGAGCGGATGGACGGCCCCACGGGCGCTATCGAAGTCGTCGCCGACGGCATCACCGTGCTTTCCGAGGCCCAGACGCCGCCCTTTCAGGTCGACGGCAGCGTGGACGCGAATGATGTGAGCGAAGACCTGCGTCTGCGCTACCGCTACCTAGACCTGCGCCGCGCCGAGGCCGCGCGCCCGCTCCTCTTGCGCCACCGCATCAGCAAGGCCATCTGGGACTTTTTAGACCGCGAAGGGTTTATCCAAATAGAAACGCCCCTGTTAACGCTCTCGACGCCCGAGGGCGCGCGCGACTACGTGGTGCCTACGCGGGGGACGGCAGGAAACTTTTACGCGCTGCCGCAGTCCCCGCAGCTTTTCAAACAGATGCTGATGATGGGCGGCTTTGACCGCTACTTCCAGCTCGCGCGCTGCTTCCGCGACGAGGACAGCCGCGCCGATAGGCAGCCCGACTTTACCCAGCTCGACTTAGAAATGTCGTTCGTCACGCAAGA
The DNA here is from genome assembly GCA_965214405.1 of Trueperaceae bacterium. GTDB lineage: Bacteria > Deinococcota > Deinococci > Deinococcales > Trueperaceae > CBDCCT01. The sequence continues at coordinate 4,347,509 of OZ243956.1, read as the reverse complement.
AGATGTGTTGGAACTCAACGAGAGGCTGATGCAGCACGTGGTCGAGGAGGCGCTGGGCCGCGATATCGAGACACCCTTCCCGCGCCTTTCGTACTTAGGGGCGATGAACCGCTTTGGCTCGGACAAACCCGACACCCGCTTTGGGCTCGAGCTGACGGACGTGTCCGAAACATTCACCGGCACCGAGTTTCGCGGCTTCGGGAGCGTGTTGGAGGCGGGCGGCGTGATTAAAGCCTTGCCCGTGGTTGCCGAACACGCGACCACGCTCAGCCGCAAGGGTTTGAGCGAGCTTGAGGCCCACGCCAAACGCCACGGGGCCAAGGGTCTGGCCTGGCTGCGCCGCGACGAGGAAGGGTTTAGCGGACCCATCGCCAAATTTTTGTCAGAGCGCGAGGTGGCGGGGCTCAAAACACACGCGCCCGAACCGGGCGACCTGCTCCTGCTCATAGCCGACGCCTGGCTGGGCGCTTGCGAAGCGCTCGGCGCGGTGCGGCTCAAGCTCGGGCGTGACTTAGGAGTAGCCGACGAGAACGCGCTCAACTTCCTCTGGGTGGTAGATTTCCCGCTCCTGAGCGTGGAGGAGGACGGGGGCATGACGTACATGCACCATCCCTTTACCCGGCCCTTGGATGAAGACCTAGCGAGGCTCGAGACCGACCCACAAAGCGTCCGCGCCTGGGCGTACGACCTGGTGCTTAACGGCAACGAGGTCGGCGGCGGCTCGCTGCGTATCCACCGTCTGGACGTTCAGAAAAGGATGTTCGAGGCGCTGGGTTTTTCCGACGAAGAAGCGCAGGCGCGTTTCGGCTTCTTTTTGGACGCGCTCGCTTACGGCGCGCCGCCCCACGGCGGCATCGCCTGGGGGCTCGACCGCCTGGTCATGCTGCTCGCCAAGACGAGGAGCATCCGCGACGTGATCGCGTTTCCCAAAAATCAGCGGGGCGCGGACCCCCTAACGGGCGCGCCGGGGCCTTTGGAGCCCGCGCAACTCAATGAGCTCCACCTGCGCGTGGTTGATGAATCCAGCGGCGCATCTCAGGTCGATATCGAACCGGAACGCAGTCTAGAGCCCACCTCGTGATTCCGCTCGTGCTGCTCGACATCGACGGGACCCTGATAGGCTCCTCCGGCGGGGTGAAAGACTGCGTGTGGGAGGCGGCGGAAAAGGCTCGAGCGGGCGGCGTCAAGTTGGCCGTCTGCACGGGCCGCCCCTGCGCGGGCGTGGCGCAGCGCGTGGCGCAGCGGTTGGGACCCAACACCCCGCACATCTTTCAGAGCGGCGCGCTTTTGGCCTACGGCAGCGGCGAGACGCTCCAGGCGTTCGCGCTCAAAGAGGCGCTGACCAAAGGACTTATCGAGCACGCCCGCAGCCGCTCGCTGGTCTTGGAGCTCTACACCCCCAGCACCCTCTTCGTCGAGCGCAAAACGCCCCTGAGCGAGGCCCACGCCAAGATGATCGGCGTCACGGCCATCGTCCACGACCTTAATGACGTTGCCGAAAATGAGCCCGTGGTGCGCGCGCAGTGGGTGATTCGCCCCGACCAATTAGACGCCGCCGAGTCGTTCGCGCCCGCGGGTCTCCAGTTCTCCCAGGCCACGTCACCCATGATGCCCGACACGCTTTTCGTAAGCATCACCCGCAAGGGCGTCTCCAAGGGGGCCGCCGCCCGCGAACTCGCCGACACGCTCAGGGTGTCTTTGGAGAACGTGATGGGCGTGGGCGACTCGACGGGCGACTTGCCCATGCTCGAGCTCGTCGGCCACCCCGTCGTGATGGGCAACGCGCCCGAAAAGATGCGGTCACGCTTTGAGAGAGTCGTCGGCGAAGTGGACGACTGCGGCGTGGTGGCGGCGCTCGAGGCCGCCCTCACCCTGGGAGACGCTTGACCCACGCGGAGGTTGAGCGGTTCGAGAACGTTTATTGGACGATTTCGCCGTTTATCTTGCCGGGTCGCTAGACGCCGTTGGTTACTGCTTTTGTTCCAAAAAATGCGAGAAAAGCGTGAGGTCTGTAAACTTCCTGGGTTACACCAGAAGTTGAGCGAGATTCGCTTTATGATACCATTTTGCCTTGACGACTGAGCGCAGCAAAGAAGTTAAGGACGAGCAGAGCGAGTGAAAAAGGAGACGGGTTTGCAGTAATGGATGAGCGGGCAGGGTTTCGCCTGCTCAGTAATGAATGCAAACTCGTATGAGATGCCGTCGCCAGACTGCATCTCGCTCAAACCGGACTGTTCCCTGCTGCAGGACGCGAGAGTCAGCTTCAAGTTTCAAAACTCGAGACGTCGCGGATTAGCGACTCGAGCTTCGGCAGCCTAGCCACCACGCCGTCATACAGCCTGCTCAGCGCACGCTGCAAAGCCGACGCGTCCTTATAGGCGCGGTGACAAGAACGCAGAGATTGAGCGCGACTCGAGCCGCGTTGCAAAAGTTCAGGAAACTGTTAACGCTCCCTCTGCGTCTCGCACGCCAACCTCGTTCGGTTATGAGCCGGTTACGACGCCGATAACCCGCCCGTAACCGCGTGCTCCTAAGCTCTTTCTAGCAAAAGCCCGAAAACGGGCTCTGCTAGAAACGAAAGGAGCAAAACATGAAAGAGACGAAAACAATTCTCCTCGCGCTCGCTGCGGCGGGCCTTCTCATCGGCGGCAGCCTGGTCGGGGCGCAAGTCACCGGGGGCGCGCAGAGCGGCGGGGCCGGGACTGGCGGTGTGCAAAGTGACAGCGTGCAGCGCGACGCCACCCCGTTCTTGGGCCAAGGGCACCACGGCTTTGGTGACCTTGACGACTTTGGCGGGCGCAGTTTCCCCTTCGGGCGCTTGGCGCTCGGTACGACGGTCCAAACGACCTTCTATGACGGCGACCCCGCGGCGGGCGGCAACGTCACGGACACGCTCAACTTCGCCTACGGTCAAGACAGCGAAGTCGCCTTCGCGCAAGCCTTAGATGAGGCGCAGCAAAACGCCCAGTACGCGACGGTTAATGTTGGCGAGCAGACGCGTACGGTGGACCTTTCCAAGGTCACGACGCCTTTGAATGGCCGGGGTCTGTTGCCGCGTGAGCTGGCGGGGGCTCGAGGCTTACAAGAGGACGGCACCCTCACCGCCACCTTTTATAGCGGCGACCCCGCAGCCAACGGACAAGTTACCGACACGCTCAGCTTTACCTATGGGCAAGACAGCGAGGCGGGCTTTGCGGACTCCTTCGCCACCGCTGCCGAGAACGCTACGTTCGTAACAGTTACGACAAGTCCGCAAACGTACACGGTCAACTTGGCCGAAGCGCAAGCGCAGGGTTTCGACTCGCGTGGTTCCGGCCCACCTGGTTTCGACCAGGGTCGCCGCGGGCGCAGGTAAGTTGAGAGTTTAGTAGACTAACCGCTAAGCGCGCCGCGCGCAACCATCGCCGCGGCGCGCTTCAGCAGAGAATAAAAGCAAAAGGAGCTGAAGATGGACAACGACGATCTACCCGTAGGGCGCGTCCTGAGCCGCAGAGAGGTTCTTACGCTTTTAGGAACGACGGGGGCCGCGGTGCTGGTCGGCTGCTCGGTGGGGCAGTCGGGCGGCGCGAGCGGCGGTATAGATGGAAGCACGGGCGGAGCGGTTACCTACCCCTCCTGCATCGTCACCCCGGAACTCACCGAAGGCCCCTATTTCGTGGACGAAAACCTCGACCGTTCGGACCTCCGCACCGACACCCAGACGGGCGAGGTTAAAGAGGGCGCGCCGCTCGCGTTAGCCCTGCGCGTTTTTGAGATTGGCAACGGCTGTGAACCGCTTGCCAACGCCCAGGTGGACGTGTGGCACTGCGACGCGTTGGGCGTCTATTCGGGCGTGCGAGACCGGAGCTTCGACACCACCGGGCAGAACTGGCTGCGCGGTTATCAGGTCACCGATGATAACGGCGAAGTGCGTTTTATAACCGTCTACCCGGGTTGGTATCAGGGGCGGGCGGTCCATATTCACTTCAAGGTGCGCGGCGAGTTGGGGGGACGAAACGTCGAATTCACCTCGCAATTCTTCTTTGATGAAGACGTTACTGACGTGATACACGCGCGCGAGCCTTATGCCTCGAAGGGTTACCGCACGCTTAAAAATGAGCAGGACGGCATCTTTCGGCAGGGTGGGGCGGGGCTGCTGCTCGAGCCCACAGGGACCGAGGGCGGCTATATGGCAAGCTTCGACATCGGACTTTATACCGGTTGATTACCTCAACCTTGCACATAAATGCCTGGGGACGCTTGGTCGAAGCGTGAGGAGCGAACGTGAATGCTTATCTCGTGAATAAAGTAGGCTAAAAGCGTGCGACTCCTCCTGGTCGAAGACGAAGCCAACATCGCCACACCCGTTTTGCGCGCGCTCTCAGCCCAGGGCCACAAGGTGCGGCACGCGCCCGACCTGGCAACGGCTCGAGACCTCTTTTTGGAGGCCGAGCCCGACCTGATGCTCTTGGACGTGCGCTTGCCCGAGAGCGAGGACGGCGGCTTTGTGCTGGCGCGCGAGGCCAGGGCCGCGGGCTACACCGGCCCGATTTTGTTCATGACCGCTCGAGACGCGTTGGAAGACCGCGTGATGGGTCTGGACGAAGGCGGCGACGACTACGTGGTCAAACCCTTTGACCTGCCCGAACTCTTGGCGCGGGTGCGCGCGCTTTTGCGGCGTGTTCACGAAACCAAAACGAGCCGTATTGAATATGGGCCTTTAGAACTCGACCTGACCAGCCGCAGCGTGCGTTGGCAGGGGGTGCCGGTGGGTCTCTCGAGCCGCGAATACGCGCTGTTGGAACGTCTGGCGCTCTCACCGGGCCGCATCTACCGTTCGGAAGAGCTGGTGGATCTTATCTGGGGCGACGAGGCGACTCACACCGGGGTGGTCAAGGTCTGCGTGCATCATCTTAGGAACAAACTTTCCGCGGAGGTGGTTCGCACCGTGCCGGGGGGCTACCGCTTGGGCGTAGGGGACGCGTGAGTTTAAGAACCCGGCTCGCGCTCTTTATCGCGCTCGCCATCGCCGCGGCGCTCCTTACGCAAGGCGTGTTCGGGTACCTGAGTTTTCGGCAGCAGGCGTACGCGAGTTTGGACCGCACCTTGCGTTTGTACCTGACGCAGCTCCAAACCTCACAGCGAGAGCGTGGCCCGCGCGGCGGCTCCCGTGACGCGCCAATCCTCAACGAACTTTTCGAGGGCTACGTCGTGAGGGCGCGTGTTGTCAGGGAAGGTCAGGTGGTCGCGCAGACGGACGATTTTCCGGCGGACGTGCCGGTCGAATTTGCGTCGAAACCCAAAACGTACGGTAGCTGGCGCGTCGGCAGCGTCGCGGCGCGTTCGGGGCCGCCGGGCTTCCGGGAGAGCGCCGCGCAGGGGCCGCCCGAAAGCTATATTCAGGACTACATTCAGGGGGCCGTTTCGTCCTACGAACTCCTCGAGAGTTTGAGTCGCTACCGCCGAACATTGCTCATCACAGTTTTAGGCGTTTCGGCGTTGGGCGCGCTTGCCTCGCTGCTGCTGAGCCGCCCCGCGCTGCGCCCCCTGCAACACCTGCTCGAGACGGCGCAGCGGGTGGCGACCTCGGGCGACTTGTCCCTGCGGGTGCCCCAAACGGGCGGCGGGGAGCTGGGTGAGTTGAGCGCGACCTTTAACCGGATGTTGGAGCGCTTGGCAGCTTTTCGCGGGCGCGAGAGCGCCTTTACGAGAAGCGCCTCGCACGAGTTGCGCACGCCGCTCACGGCCATGAAGCTCCAGCTTTCGTCCTACCGCGAGGGCTACGCGGGCGCTGAAGAAACCTTTGCCGTGCTCGAGGGCGAGGTCACACGGATGACGCGCCTTAGCGAAGCGCTGCTGACGCTGGCGCGCGAAGGCCGGACGCAGCGGGTGGGGGTGAATGTGGCGGGTCTGGCTAAAGAAGTAGCGGAAGAGGCGAACGTTGTCTATAAGGGACCGGAGACGCTCGAGCTTTCAGGCGACCCCCTTTTGCTGCGGCAAGCGCTCGTCAACCTCTTAGAAAATGCCAAAAAGCACGCGCCGGGTGCAGACGTTGGGGTTGGACTCGAGTCCCGCCCCGTCTCTGGAGTCTCGGGACAGAACTTCGCGGTGTTGAGCGTGACCGATACCGGGCCGGGCTTGTCACCCGAAGCTACCGCGCGCGCGACCGAGGCGTTCTACCGCGCGCCGGGCACGCGCACGCCGGGGAGCGGCTTGGGCCTCACTGTGGTGGCGCAAGTCGCCGAGGTGCATGGGGGGCGGCTCGCGCTCCTCCCCCACCCCCCTCACGGACTGCGGGCCGAGCTGTGGGTGGCGGTTTAATCTGGCGGTTTTCATCCTTACTGAGCGAGTTCAACGTAGGGCTCAGCCTGTGAGGGCTGGCGTCACCAACTTTCGCCCCGTCCTCCGCCGCGCTGCAAATGACCGGCTAATGACCGCTAATCACCGGGCAGGGCGCGCGCTGAGCTGCCGGTCTGTACGCTCCAGAGCCCCGCATAAATGCCGCCCGTATCCAAAAGCTCCTCGTGCCGCCCCGCCTCGGCCAGGGTGCCGCCCTCAAGCACATAAATCCTGTCCGCGTTGCGCACCGTCGAGAGCCGGTGGGCAATCAAGACGACCGTCCGGTCTCGTGACACGCGCTCTAGTGAGCGCTGGATGGCGGCTTCCGTCTCGTTGTCCACCGCCGAGGTGGCCTCGTCCAGAATCAGGATGGGCGGATCCTTAAGGACCGCGCGCGCAATCGAGACCCGCTGACGCTGCCCGCCCGAGAGCTTTTGCCCGCGCTCGCCGACGATGGTGTCGTAGCCGCGGGAGAGCGCGCTGATAAAGTCGTGCGCCTCGGCGACTTTGGCGGCGTGGACGACCTCGTCCAAGGTTGCGTCGGGCCTGCCGTAGGCGATATTTTCGCGCACGGTGCCGTGAAATAAAAATACGTCTTGGCTCACTAAGCCGATAGCGCGGCGCAGGTCCTCGAGCCTCACCTCCCGCACATCACGCCCGTCCAAGGTCACGCGGCCTTTATTTGGGTCGTAAAAGCGCAAGAGGAGCTTGACGAGCGTCGATTTGCCCGCGCCCGTCGCGCCCACCACCGCGGTCGTCGCGCCCGCGGGGACGGACAGCGTGAGGCCGTTCAGCACCGTCGGCCCGTCCTTGTAGCCGAACGTCACCTCCTCCAAACGAACCTCGCCGCGCACCTCCCTTAGCGGCAGCGGGGTCGCGCCGTCCGCCATTTCGGCTTCGGTGTCCAAAAGGTTGAGCACGCGCGCCGTCGAGGCCATCGCGCGCTGGTAGAGGTCGAACGTCTCGCCCAAACGGGTCAGGGGCCACAGGAGGCGCTGCGTCATAAACACGAGCGTGCCGTAAACGCCGACGGCGAGTGAGCCGCTGACGGTCAAATAGCCGCCGTACACAAGCGTGGCGACGAAACCCGCCACAATCGCCATGCGGATGAGCGGCACAAAAGTTGACGAGAGCCGGATGGCGCGGCGGTTGCTCTCGCGGTAAGCGTCGCTTTCTCCGGACACGCGGCGCGTCTCGAGCCCTTCCGCGGTAAAGCTCTTGATGGTGGCGATGCCCGACAGGTTGTTGGCGAGTTGGCCGTTGAGGCTGCCCACGCGTTCGCGCACCTCCGCGTAGTGCGGCGCGATCCTCCTTTGAAACCTAAACGAGCCCCAGATAATTAGGGGCACGGGCAAAAAGGCGAGCCAGGCCACCGCGGGCGCGGCGACAAAAAAGAGGATGCCCACGACGATGACCGTGACGATGACCTGGATGATGTCGTTGGCCCCCACGTTCAAAAAACGCTCGAGCTGATTGATATCGTCGTTCAAGACCGACATAAGCCCGCCCGTCGAGCGGTCCTCAAAATAGGCGAGTTCCAAGCCCTGTACATGGTCATAGGTCTCGACGCGCAGGTCGTGTTGCAGGCTTTGGGCCAAGTTGCGCCAGAGGAGTTGGAAAATATATTCGGACAAGGACTCTAATCCCCACACCAAGACCGTCACCCCCGCGAGGACCCAGAGCTGCGTCATCACGTCCTCGAAACCCAATCCAGCAAGAAGCGAATTCTGCTCCTGCACCACCACGTCGAGCGCCACCCCGATGAGCAGCGGCGGCGCGAGGTCGAAGACTTTGTTGAGGACCGAGAAAAGGGTAGCCTGGATGATTTTGGGTCGGTGCCCGCTGGCGTAGCGCCAGAGGCGGCGGAGGGGCGCGGCGTCGTTCATATTCTGACGCTAGCATGTTGGTGAGGGAGGGACTGCCGAACGTCCTACGAAATGTGTCATAGCGTAATGAGTCATAGTGTAATCAGCGCACCCGGAATTGAGGAAAGGAGCCTTTACAGGTTACCTACACGTCACCTCGTCACGCTGCACTTGTGCGCGTTCGCTGCAGAAGTGAAACAAAAGAGGGCTGGTAATTTCTGACCAACTCGTTTAGACTAAAAGGGTGAAAATGCTCCAGCTTCATGAAGCAAAGGCCCGTCTTTCCGAACTCATCGACGCCGTGACGGACGGAGAAGAGGTGCTCATCTCGCGCTACGGCAAACCTGTTGCCAAACTCGTTGGTTTAGCCAAGCCTGAGGCGCGCGAGCTGGGCTTTTATCCCGTTGCGTTCCAGAGCGACCTGCTCGAGCCTACCGATGACGAGACCATCAGCGCGTTCTACGGCGCTGAGTGAATGCGCTATCTGCTCGACACCCATACATTCGCCTGGGCGGTAGGTGACCCTACGCGTCTGGGCGAAACAGCCCTCGAGCTTCTCAGCACCATCAGTAACGAACTCTTAGTCAGCCCCGCGAGCATCTGGGAGATGAGCATCAAACATCACTTGGGCAAGTGGCCTGAAGTCGCTCCGTTCATGGACGAGACGCTTTACGCGGGGTTCATCAAAAGACTCGGCGCGCAAGAACTCTTTATCCGCAGCTCGCACACGCGCCTGGCAGGGCAGTTCAAGCTCGAGCATAAAGACCCCTTCGACCGTCTTCTCGCCGCCCAAGCGCTCCTCGAGGGGACCCCGCTCGTCAGCAAGGATACAGCGCTCGACCTCTTTCCCGTCACGCGGGTGTGGTGAGCTGAGGGCTGGACTATAAAACCAGAGGCTCCAAGCTGTTCAAGGGGTGTCAACGCTACAAGGACGCTTTCGGCTTCTGCCACGCTGGAATAGGAGCCGTCTGCCTGCTCGTTGAGCCGAGAGGCGTGTTTGAGGGTGGTGGCGTAGGTTTACCCGTTTTGAACGGCTCCTCAGCTCCTTGTACGCAAGGTGAGATCTTCATTGAAGGCTTTCCATGTGGCTTGGTTCGTCCTCGAGCCTCCCGTCTGTGGCAAACGCGTACGCTTCGGCGCGCCCCAGCAGGGGCTCCAAGCCTTTAAGCGCCTCGCCCAGCAGCAGCGACGCCTCCCGCGCGCGGGGACGGGTGGCGACGACGATAAAGTCGCCCTCCTGGGCCGCGCCCGAGCGGCGCCAGCGCCCCACCGTGGTCGCCCCCCGCTCGGAGCGCACCGTGATGACGGGCGTGTCGGTGGTGGGAATCGCGTCCACCGCCCACGACGCGAGCGAGCCCGGTTTGGCGACGCCCGCGCCCTCGGGCTCGGCGTAGCGCGGGGTTGTAAAGTGGTCACCGTCAAGCGCCGACACGACCACCGCGTCCGCCTCTAACAGCGTGCGAAGGAGCGCGGCGGCGTGCGTCAGCAGCGTGTCGGGGGTGTGCGGGCCGCTCAGACGGATGAGGAGTTCGCGCAACCCCCGTTCCCGCTCCGCCTCGGCCTCTTTGTCCGCCAGAGCCGTGACCTCGTCCGAGGCCCTGTCCAGCGCCAGCGTCATGATCCCGACGAGCACGAATGAGAGCGCCGCCAGCGCGCGGTTGAGCAGGGTGACGGCGTCGTAACCTTGCGTCAGAAGCGCGTTTTCATACCCCGCCGCGACGTTGGCGGAGAGCGCCAGCACGAGCATCCAGAGCGTTAGCGGACGCGACAGCGCGAGCCCCGAGAGCGCAATCGGAATGTTGTAAATGATCGCCACCACCAGCCCCTGTGTGGTGGTTAAGTCAAGCACCAGCCCCCCAAAGAGCAGTACCAAACACAAAACCGCGTCATACGCGGGCCGCATCAAAGGTTTTCTCATAATGTTATTCCGTCACCTACCCAGACGTACCGCGCACTTCACAGCGCATGAAGACAGAACACACAAAAACAGCTAGGACAGATAAATTTTTCTCCACCACTCCCCACCTGTCTCCCCATTTCTTCATCCCCCATCTCCCCACTTCACCTCTTCTAGCCCCTCATCACTCACCCCTTATTACTCACCCCTCAATCCCCCAGCCGCTCCCGTAACCTCTCCAAATCCCGGTTGCTCCCCACCACGATCACTCTGTCGCCCGGTTTGACCTCAAAGTCCGCGCCCGGACTTACCGTGAGCGTGCCCCCGCGGCGGACGCCGATAACCTGGACGCCGAAGCGGTTGGGCAGCTTGAGGTCGACGAGCCGCCCGCGCAACCTTTTCGCCTCGACCTCGACGACGCTGTGGTCCGCGCCGAGTTCCAACGTGTCGATAATGTTAGGCGCGGCGAGCTGCCGGGCGAGCCGCACGCCCATGTCGTGCTCCGGGCGCACCACCTCGTCGGCCCCGACGCTGGCGAGCACGCGCGCGGTGAGTCCGCCACTCGCCTTGCTGATGACGTGGCGCGCGCCCGCGCCCTTGGCGGCGACGGTGGCTAAGATACTGGCCTCTAGGTCCTCGCCAATGGCGATGATGACCGTGTCGAAATGCTCGAGCCCCAACTTTCTCAAGGTCCGCTCGTCCGTCGCGTCGAGAATCGCGGCGTGCGACACGCGGCCCATCACCTCCTCGAGCGCGCCCTCGTCGCTATCGACCGCCACCACCTCGTGACCCAGATCGTAAAGCGTCTGCGCCACGGACGAGCCGAAACGCCCCACCCCCACCACCAGAAACTGCCCCGCCATCAGCCGATCACCACCTCTTCGGCAGGGTAGCGCACCGCGCCCGCGGGGGGTTGCGCCACGAGCGCCAGCGCGAACGTCACCAGTCCGATGCGACCCAAATACATAAGCACGATGATGACACATTTCCCGGCGGCGCTTAAAGAGCCCGTGACGCCCAGCGAGAGCCCGACGGTGCCAAAGGCCGAGACCGCCTCGAAGAAGAGCGGCAAAAAGGCCCCCTCGGGCTCGGTGAGCGTAAGAAGCGTTAGCGAGGCTCCCAAAACCATCACGCCGCCAAAGGCAATGACGCCCGCGCGCACCACCGTGTTCTGGGCGATGCGCCGCCCGAACAAGTCGAGTTCCGCCCGGCCCCGCACCACGCTCCAGGCGTTCGCCGCCAGTACAAAAAAGGTGACCGTCTTGATGCCCCCCGCCGTCGAGCCGGGGTTGCCGCCGATAAACATGAGCAGCGTGGTGAAGAGGATGCTGGGGGGCTCCATCTGCGCGTAGTCGAGCGTGTTAAAGCCCGCCGTGCGCGGCGTGACCGACTGGAAGAGTCCGGCGAGCAGCTTGCCCGGCAAACCCAGAGCGCCGAGCGTCGCGGGGTTGCTCCACTCGAGCACCACAAACACCACCGTCCCCACCGCGATCAGAAAGCCCGTGATGCTCAAAACCATCTTGGTGTGAAGGCTCAGCGGCGTGCGCTCCCGTTGCCGAAAACGCGCCAAAAGGTTGAGAATCACCACAAAGCCGAGACCGCCCAAAAGGATGAGCGCGATGACCACAAAGTTAACGAGCGGGTCGCTCACAAAGCGCACCAGACTGTCCGGGTAGAGCGCGAAGCCCGCGTTGTTAAAGGCGCTGATGGCGTGAAAAAGGCTGTACAAGATCCCGTCGGCGGGTCCCTCGACGCGCGCGAAACGGATGTAAAGGAGCGCGGCTCCCACAACTTCCGTGGTGAGCACAAGGATAAGAATAGCGCGGACCAAGCGGAGCACGCCGCCGGGCTCGAGCACGTTCACCTGCGCCTGCAACCGCACCCGCCCGCTAAAGCCCACCCGCCGCCCCGTCGCGTAGGCCAAAAACGTCCCCAGCGTCAGCACGCCCAACCCGCCGAGCTGAAAGAGCAGCATGATAACGATTTGTCCAAAACGGCTGTAGGCGCTCCCCGTGTCCACCACGACAAGCCCCGTCACGCAAACCGCGCTCGTGGCGGTAAAGAGCGCGTCGAGAAAGCCCACACTCCCGCCCGCCGCGTGTGAGGCGGGCAAACTAAGAAGAAGGGTGCCGACGGCAATCGCGCCCAAAAACGACACCGCGATGAATTGAGCGGGAGAGAGGGCGCGGCCTCTGGACCTGAAAGACACGCGAGACAGTCTACCGGTTTTCGCCTCTCCGTGTGGCCTGCTTTTATCCCAAGCTTTTGCCCCAGGCGGTACGGTTCACAGTTTCAAGCCGTATCCGTCATCCACAACGTGCTGAACAACATTTGTGGAGGGTAGAGAAACAGCGACTATCTCACCTCTAGCCAACTTCAGCTTTACGAGGCTTTAGCGACAAGAGCACGATGGCGAAAAGGAGAAGCGCGCCGCCCGCCAGACCCGCCGCGCCAAGCCGTTCCCCGAACAAGAACCACGCTAAGAGGGTGGCGGTGAGGGGCTCGAGCAGCGTCACAATGCTCGCCGCGGTGGCGGGCGTCGTGCGCATCCCTGTAATGAAGAGCACGTAACCCAGGGCGGAGGGCACAAGCCCCAAATAGAGAAGCGTCAGCCAGCCTAACGGCCCCAGCCGCACCGTCAAGCCGGAAAGGAGCGCAAAGGGCAGCAGCGCGAGCGCGCCCACCGCAAAGGCCCCGGTGAGCGACGTGAGCGCGCGAACGCGCCCCGCCAGGGTGCGGCTCAGGAGGACCACCACCGCGTAGCCCGTCGCCGACCCGAGCGCGAGGAGGACGCCCCATGTTTGTCCCTGCGCCGCTCCCCCTCCGCCAACGCGTACGCCGGTCAAAAGAACCGTGCCGAGCGTAGCCAGAACGAGCGCGGCGACGAGCCTGCGGGAGAGCCGTTCGCCCAAAAAGATGAACGAGAGCCCCGCGACGATAATCGGGGCGGTGCAGAGCGTGACGAGCGTGGCGACGGCGACGCCGACCCGCGAGATCGCGGCGAAGTAGCAAATCTGATACACCGCGAGCATCACGCCCATCAGCGCGACCGCCGTTCCGTCTCTTAATAAACCTTTTTTGGCAACCGTATCCCGTGTGCGCCTGTCCTTTGTGAAAACGTGCGCGAGCGCGAGCAGGGGCGCGGCGAACGCTAAGCGGTAAAAACCGATTGAAAGCGCGGTCACCGAGGTTGTAGCGTAGAGAAAACCCACCGCAACACCCACCGTGCCCCAGAGAGCCGCGGCCAAAGCGATGCGTAAGACGCCGGTACGTGAGGAAATTTGTGCTGATTTTGTAGACATGAAACCTTCCCTTGTTAAAGAACAAATCCAAACGGGGATAGGGAAGGCGAATCTCTACGCCGCCTCGAGAGTCTCGAGGTATAGCGGTTTTCATCCATACTAAGTGAGTTCAGCGCAGGTATTGTCACCGTAGTTACGTCCTGTACGGTAATATATGGACTGAATCTCGCTTAAACCAGATGATACCTGCTATAAAAGCTGCTCGCCTGCCCTTAGCGGGTCAGGGAAGCGGGCGGGGGAAGTTTGGCGTAGCCGTCCGTTTTTTTCATACTGAGGTCAGCTTAGCACGTGCGCCGTGTTCTCCGTCATTGCCAGGTTCGTAGTGGCCGCCTGCGGAGCCGGTGATGGTTGACCCGAACCCGGTTCGGATGTTCTACAGGACGGAGCCACAAAAACAAAAAAGAGCGGGCAACATGCCCGCTCTTTCACCTGTGAAGCTTCTTATTAGTTGCTGCTCTGCATCTGCGCCAACTGGTCCGCCAGGATGCTGTTGGCCTCTTCGTTAAGCGCGTCCAACGTTTCCTGCACGTCCGCGCCGTCCACGATGGCCGTCATCTCCTCCTCGACCACGTCGCGTACGAAGTCGTAGCCGGGCACGGGCGGCTCGGCGATGCCGTAGGGGAGCAAATCAAAGGCGGCCTTGTAGGTGGGGTCTTGCTCGAAGTAGCCCGTAAGTTCCTCCGCCACGCTCCGGCGCACCGGGAAGTAGTTGCTCGCCTCCGCCCACTCGGCCTGCGCCTGGTCGGAGGTGTAATACTTAATGAAAATCCAGGCGGCAAGTTCGCTAGCCGGGTCCCCCGATTTGGGCACGCTGACGCTCGCGCCGTAGATGTTCACGACCGGCTCCGCCGTGGTGTGAGGTTGCGCGCCCACGCTCCAGGAAAAGTCTGCACCCTCGTCTACCGCGCTCGCATAGAAGGGCAGTCCTGAAGAGGAACCGACCGCGAAGAGCGTCACGCCCGCGCCGAAGTCCGTCTGGTCGCCAAACTCTTCGGTGACAATCGTTGCACAGCCGTCTTGAATGAGACTCTGAAGAAACGTCATCGCCTCCACCGCAGCTTCGCTGTTGTAGGTGAACTGGTCGGTCTCGGCGTCGTAAATGTTGCCGCCAAACGCAAAGGTCCAGGACGCAAAGGTCGAGGCGTCGATGTCGAGTTCGTAGCCGGTGCTGCCCTCGGCGGTCGCGCCGCTAAAGGGAGTCTCGGCGGCGCTACAGGCGATTTCTCTGAATTCATCGGGCGTGGTGGGCGGGCCGTCGTAGCCCAGTTCGCTCAGCCAGTCGGTGTTGTAGTACATCACCTCGACCGAGCGGTTGGGCGGAAAGCCTAAGCGCTGGTCGTCAAAGGTCGGGAACACGTCCGCGTTGAAAAAGCCGGGAAAAAAGTCCGCCTGCTCCTCGTCGCTGAGGCCCCACTCGGGGCTGTTGAGGAGCGGGTTCAGGTCCAGCAGCGCGTCGCCAAGCTGATAGGTCGCAGCCTGGTTCTGATACGCGACGACCAAATCGGGCACGTCCGATGTGTTGAGCAGCGGCAGCATTTTCTGGAAGATGTCGCCGTAGCCGCCCTGGTATTCGGCGTTGACGGTGATGCCGTACTCGTTCGTCTCGTTGAACTGGGACACGATTTCGTTGAGCGCCGTTTCGCGGTCGCCGGAGTGCTGGTGCCAGAAGTTGATCGTCTGACCGCTCGGGTCTACACTCTCCCAATCCGTCTGTGAATCCTGTGCGAACGCCGCAACGCCCAGCGTGAGGGCGAGAGCTGCGGTGAGCAGCCCGCTAAAAAGCCGAAATCTCTTTTTCATGTATCCTCCTTGTGAATTAGGTCACTGCCCCATTACAACGTACCACTGTCATAGGGTTGTCACATAGGCCTTGAATGAAGGGTCTTAAATGAAGGGGCCTTAAATGAAGAGACTCGAGCCGCTCCCATTATCCTTTGAGCCCCGAGGTAGCGATGCCCTCGGTAAACTGTTTTTGGGTAAAGAAATAAATGACGAGCACCGGGATGATGGTAATGACCGCGCCCGCCATGAGAAGCTGCGTTTCGGGTCCCGCCTCGGTAATAAAGGTGTACAGCCCGACCATGAGCGGCCGCCAGGTGGGGGTGGTGGTGACCAAAAGCGGCCACAAAAATTCGTTCCAGGCGACGATAAAACCCAACAGCGTGACGGTCATGATCACGGGCCTGCTCATGGGGATGACGACGGAACGCAAAAAGCGCGTGTGACCCGCGCCGTCTAAGCGCGCGGCGTCCCAGAGTTCGTTGGGGATGCCCGCGAAAAACTGCCGCAGCAAAAAGATGGAGAACGCGTTCGCCATAAAGGGCACCGTGAGCGCGGGCAGCGTGTTGAGCCACGAGCCCCAGGGAATCACGTCGCCGCGGACGAGCAAGAAGTTGGGGATAAAGGTGACGGTGGTGGGAATCATCATGGTGGCTAGGAGCATCATGAAGACAAGCTCGCGGCCCGGAAACTCGATGCGCGCGAACGCATAGCCCGCCAGGACGGAGGTAAAGAGGAGCCCCGCCAACGTGAGCGCGGTGATGATGACGCTGTTGAGGAAATACTGTGAAAAGTCGGCCTCACCCCAGGCCTCCGCGTAGTTGGCGAACTGCGGCGCGTCGGGCAGGACTTGGCGGTTGATGGTCTCGCCCAACGTCATGAGCGAGGTCGAGATCATGTAAAAAAAGGGTATCACCGCGACAATGGCCCCGACGAGCAGCACGAGGTAGATGGGCAGGTGGACGAGGCGGAACTCGTAGGGAGCTTTAGAGGCCCGCTTCTGTATCCGCTTGTTGGCCTCGAGCCTATCCGCCCCCTGCGCCGCGCCCTCCAAACCGCCGACGTTGGCCCTAGCCACGGAGCGCCCTCCTCCCGAAAAGCCGGTTTTGCACGAGCGTAAGACTCAAAATCACGACGAAGAGCAGAATGGATTGCGCCGCCGCCAGCGAATAGTTGTTCCGCTTATAAAAGGTGTCAAAAATCACGATGCTCGCGGTGTCCACCGTGCCCCGCGCGAAGGGCTCGCGCATGACGTAGAGGTGATTAAAGGCCTGGAAGGTGCCGATAAAACCCAGAACCGTCAGGTAAAACGTCACGGGCGAGAGCAAGGGCACGGTGATGGACCAAAACTTTTGGCCCCCGTTGGCCCCGTCGATCTCGGCGGCCTCGTAGAGCTCTTTGGGGATGCCCCCCAGACCGGCCAAAAAGATGACCATGTTGTAGCCCACGTAGGTCCAGATGCCGAACAAGATGATGGTGACGAGTGCCAGGCTGGGTCCCGCCCAGAAACCGGACGCCTCGAGCCCCAGCCGCGCGAAAAGCCCGCCGAAAAGAAGCTCTGAAACCGGCGTCGCCTCAAAAAGCCAGCGCTGCGGCGCGACGCCGAACACGCCCATCACCTGATTAACGAAACTCTCCGCTCGAGGGCTGAAGAGCCCCCTAAACACCACCGCCGCCGCGACCACGGGCGTGACGTAGGGCAAAAAGTAGACCATCCGAAAGCCCTCTTGCCCGCGGATATTTTGAAAGAGCAAATAAGCCAGCACCAGCGCCAGCGCAATCTGGAGGGGCACAGTGCCGAGCGCGTAGTAGAGCGTCACCTCGAGCGAGCGCAAAAACGTCTCGTCCCCGCTACGCGTCATCATATTCCAGCCGAGCGCGAAGATGGTCCCCGCCCCGAGCAGGACGAGCGCGCCGACAACTTTGCCGACTCGCAGCGCGCCCCCTCCTCTCGAGCCGCTCGACTTGAACGCGTCCGTCCAGAGCCAGTGCGCGAGCAAAATGAGCGCGACGCCGCCCAAAAAGAGCGCGCCGCCGCCCCAGGAGCCGACGAGGTCCTGGTAGTTTTCCAGACCCAAAAAGCGCCCCTGCCGAACCCGCCAGGAATAAAGACTCATGTAAAAGGCGTAGCCAATGGGAAAAAGCCCGAACACCGCGATGACGAGCACCGCCGGGAGGATGAAAAGGTAACCCGTCAGCCAGTCGCGGCGTTTCAAGTCGCTCACACGCTTCCGTTTGGTCCCATTTGGAAGCGCGTCTAGGGCCATAGGCGGACTCTCCCCCACCGTGCGGGCGGCACGGAAAAAGGCCCAAACACCCTTTCACTCACACATCTAGCTATCAACGGCGCGTTCGTCTGCGGCATGTCCGTCACCCCAAAGCGTTAGTGTAGTGCCCCCACGTCAGCGTGATGTCAACTTTCATACAGTTAACCCACCCCTCAAGAAGTATAAGCGCAAAACAAGCGGAGGCCGCGTCTTTCGGTGTATACACCGTGAAGACATCTGAAAAAACCTGAACGCAGCAGTAGCGGGATAACATGAGGCGTGAAGCGACCAGCGCGGGGAATATCAACGGATGCGGGTGAGCGGCTCGAGCTCGTGGCGGAGACCTTAGCGGGGCTCGAGGGATTGGCTCGAGAGGAGTTGGAGCGTCTGCGGGGTGTCCGGGTGCTTTCTGAGACGCCGGGGGAGGTGCGCTTTACCTATGGCGGTGACGCAAAACGTTTGCGCGGGCTTCGCACCGTGGTGGCCGTTTATCTCGCGCTCCACTTTGACGTGCCGCGTCCTAAAGCCCTTCTGGGTCACCAGCATTTGACGAGGCTGGTAGAAACCCTTCGGAAGGTAAACCACGCGGACCAGTTTACGAGCTTCCGCTTCGGCGCGGCGGGCAGCGACTCGGCGGTGTTCGCGCGGTTGGCGGCAGCGTTGGAATCATCTTTGAATCTCCCCTACGACGCCCAAACGGGCGACCTGCTCTTGCGCGTGAGACCGGCACGAGGCAGTTGGGAGGTGCTCATCCGCCTCACCCCACGCCCGCTCTCGGCTCGAGACTGGCGCGTGTGCAACCGGGCGGGCGGCCTTAACGCCACGCTGGCGGCGGCGATGGTCGAGGTGGCGGGCGCGAGGTCCGACGACCGCTTTCTCAACGCCATGTGCGGCTCAGGCACCCTGCTCATCGAGCGGCGCTTGGCAGGCAAAGCGGCGCGACTCGTGGGGGTTGACAACGATGCGGAGGCGTTGGGGTGCGCCCAAGCCAACGTTTTGAAGAGCGGCTTCCAAGGTGACATCGACCTCCTAAAGGGCGACGCGACCCAGCTAACGTTTTCTGGGGACTCTTTCGACGTGATGGTCGCCGACGTGCCCTGGGGCGACGCGGTCGGGTCGCACCGCGAAAACGCTTCTCTTTACCCCTCGCTTCTGACGGAGCTGGCGCGCGTGGGAACGGCAAACGCGCGGTGCGTCATCCTCACCCATGACATCAAGCTGTTCGAGCGGGTGCTCGGGGAACAAAGCGCGTGGCGGCTTGTGGAGGGCGTCCGCGTGGCCCACAGCGGGCATCATCCGAGGATGTACGGGCTCGAGCGCGCCTAATGCGGTATTTCGCCTACGAACACCTCCTGAAAAGGAAGAGAAAGCGGAGGCAATACGAGATTTTCCCGTTGCCTCCGCTCTCCATCTCGACCTTGCTGATTTTTCCGTGTGAGTTGGTCTCGCCAGGCAAGGCGAGGGCTAAATCACCTGCATGACGTAATGATCGGTCGCTCTTTCCAACCCCTCAGGATTGGCGACGTAGACCCCGCGCGTGCCCGAGAGCGCCCCCTCCTGCCTCAACTCGCCCAAAATACGGGTGATGGTCACCCGCGACGAACCCGTTAATGACGCCAAATCCTCGTGCGTCAATGCCAGGGGCAGCTTGACGCCCGCTTCGCCGTCGGCGGCCCCGCCGAAGCGTTCGCTGAGCCTCAGAAAGGCCCGCGTCACGCGCGCGCCCACGGGCAACTCGGCGTCGTCCATCGCCTCGCGCGAGCGCCGCAACTGCCGGGCGAGCGAGCGCACGATGTAGTCGCGCAGCGTCCGGTCGTTCATCGCCTGAAGGGGGTCCAAGGGGGTCAAGCACGCGTCGTGAACCGCCACAACCGTTTCGGCGTGGAGGCCTGCGTCGATGGCGGCGGTGCCCAGCACGTCACCGGGGCCGTAGAGGTCGGCGATGCGGTCGCGGCCTAACGAGGTAGGGACGACCGCCTTGAGCACGCCCGCGTTGACGATGTAGAGCGAGGCGGCTTCGCGCCCCGCTTCGTAAAGGACCGCGCCCGGCTCGAGCGTGCGCGTCGGGTGCGCTAGAGTTTGCGGCACGATGTCGGGTGTTTCGCACGCCTGCTGCGGCAGTGACGTCGTTACGTTGAGCATAGGTTTCCTCCTCTGCCAGACAATCCGTCGGCGCGTTTTGGGGTGATACTGACTGGGGTGGTAACCATCACGCGGCCTGCGAGGAAATGTCTAACACTATAGATTAAATGGTCCGCCAAATCCTCGCAAATGTCGGTATGAAATCTTACACAAACGGTTCACATTTTCTCTTGCGGCGTCCGCATTTCCTTGAAGGGCGTTCCGTTCTGTTTCCGTTCTGTCAATGTGTCTCGAGTCGCGGCGCTCTCGAGGCTGGGTGGTGTAGCGGCTTCGCGGAGTTTCACAGCGTTCAGAAACAGTCACGGTTGGGCCTCGTTCAGGCGTGCGAGCGCCTCGAGCGCGGGCGCGTAATTGGGGTCGACGACGCGCGCGAAGTCGTAGTGCTGCGCCGCCGTGTCTCTATCACCCTCCAATTCGTAGACTTGCCCCAAACGGTAGTAGGCCTCGACGTAGGCGGGAGAGGGCAGACCCTCGGCGGAGGTGTCGTTTTGTTCAAACACGGTGATGGCCGCCTCCAGAGCCGCGATGGCCGCCTCATAATCGCCGCTGTAGAGGAGCAGGCGTCCGCGGTTGAGGTTGGGCCACGGCTCCCGCTGACCTCTTTCGGTGGTGGCGGCGGCCCCAAACGCCCTCAACGCGCCCTCGACATCATCTCGTTGCCAGGCGACGCGGCCCCAGTCCATCGCCATTTCGTAGGCGGTTTCGCCCGTTTGTCCTGCGGTTTGAGCCTCTATCTGTTCCTCCAAAAAGGCCCTTTGCAAGAGTTTTTCGGCCTCCTCTAAATTGCCCGTTGCCGCCTGTAAGAGCCCGTCCAGCCACAGGTAGGCGGGGGTGTCGCCGCCCGCGAGACGGCGCGCCGCCCCCAACTGCATCCCCGCCGCCGCCGCGTCTCCCGTGAGGTAAAGCGCGCGGCTGTAAAGAAAGTGCGCCTCGGGCGCTTCGGGGTTCTCGGTCACGAGCGCAGGCCCCGCCACCTGCGCCGCGTAGTAGTAGGAGCCGCTGTCGAGGAGCGCCCTCATGTCGCCCAGCGCGTCTTGCGCGTACGCACCCGCTAGAAGCCAGGAGGCGGTGACGCACAAGTAGAATTGAAAAAGAGGTTTAGCCATGCGGACGGGTCCTATAAAGGCAGGAGTAGCGTTGGGGGAGGGGGCTCGAGACGCGGACACCATACCTTTGGAAACCATGCCTTTCACTGTAGACCTCCAGGATGAGAGCGAAGCAGAAGGGAGAAAAAGACGGGTTCATCAGGGATTTGTCAGGCGCGCAAAGTGGCGTCTAGCCACTCGAGCCCCGCCGAAGCGCGCGCGCGCAGGGCGGCGACGCGCTTTAGGTCCGGCCCGCGGCGCGCCAAAACGTCCTCTAGGAGCCCCGGCACGTCCGGCGGGAGGTGGTGCGCGCTCGAGCCGGACTCTTCCAAAAAGGCCGCCACCTTGGGGTCGTAGACGACGCCGCAAAAGGGCCGCGCCGACACGGCGGCCAAGACGAGGCCGTGGAGCCGCGCCGACACCACGTAAGACGCGTTGGCGATATGCCCCAGGGCCTCTTGGGGTGTGCTGGGGTGGAGAAGCTCAAGATTTGGTGCTGCTCGCTTCATCGTCTCGAGGGGCGGCGCGTCCTCCGCGGCCTGTAAAGCGAGCGCTGAAACTCTCAACCCCTGCGCTTCCAACCGCGCCGCGAGCGCCCCCAGCGCCTCGGTGATGACCGGATAGCCGCCGCGCGGCGCGAGCAAGACGGGCGCGTCCGGCGGCGGCGGGGCCGTGTGGGGCGGCTCCAAAAGAAGCGCGGCGTCCGCGACGAGCCGAGCCTCCACGCCGAGCGTCCGCAGAAGCTCGCGGGACGCTTCGTCACGGACCGCCACCCGCACCCCGCGCAGCGCGCGCGCGACCGACCGCTTGCCGGTCTCGCTGAGCGGCCCCACCGACTGACCGTAGACGATGGTCCGTTTTCCCAAAGCTTTGGCGAGGCGCAAGACGCCCAAATAATATTGCAAGGAGCGCGCGCTCGTCTTGTCCTGCAAAAGCCCACCCCCGCCCGATAGAAGCGCGTCGTGCTGCAAGAGGACGGGTAACAAGCTCTTACGAGGCGCGGCCTCAGCGCCGTGCAGTCGGCGCGTCTGGGCGGGGTTGCGAGAGAGGACGGTAACGCGGTGACCCCTTGCCGTGAGGCCCCCGACCAACCCACTGAGAAGCGCCTCGTCGCCCAAGTTGCCAAAGCCGTAGTAGCCGCTTACGAGCACGTTCACTCGAGCCTCTTCACAACGCCGCCCACATTGTCGCCCAAACTGTCGCTCACCATGTCGCCCAAACTGTTGCTCGCAGTGTCGCTCATAACGCTGCCCACGATGCTGCTAGCCCCTCGAGCTTCACGCCTCCCACTACTGCCAGCTCTTGACAGGCTCACTCTTTAACCAGCGCCTAAAGCCGCCCGTGGCGAGGCGTACGAGGGGTAGCAGCACGAAACCGAGCAGCGCGCCCAGCACGAGCGCCACAAGCGTGCGCTGGAGCGAGACGAGCAGCGGCGTGTGGTAGTGGCTAAACGAGTTGAGGATGCTCGCTTGCGCCACCACCCCGCCCGTGAGTAGGAGCGCCCGCAGGGACGCGGGCAAGGCGGTGCCGAGACCCAGCACGGCCAGCGGGTGCCCCAAAAGTTCTTTGAAACGCGGTCTGACAAACCACTGCGAAAGTTCCTGACGGAGCGCGAGTTCGGCCCCCGACGCGCCGATAAGCGGAAAGTTGCCGCGCCGCAACACCACCACGGCGAGCGCAAGCATAAAGATAAGCACCACCGCCACGTCGCCCAGGCGCACCGGATAGCGCCAGAACCCCGTGACCCAGCCCGCCGGGCGGCGGTAGCGCAGCGCGACGTGGAACAAGTAGAGAAGGGGCGGCACGACAAGCGTGGCGGCCACCCCCGCAAAGGGCGTGATCGCCAGCATCGCCTCGCGGTCGCTGCCGACCGCCGCCAGGAGCACCGCGCCCGACAGGGACACGAGCGTCGCCAGACCGAGACTGCTGAGCCTTTCGGGCAGGTGCCCATAGCCAATCACCGGAAAGGCGAGCGCGGCAGCCAGCGCGAGCGCGTCCCAGCCGGGGCCGCCCGCCGCCACGCCGAGCCCGAGCACCGCCGTGGCGGTTAAAGGCCCCCACACGCCGGGATAAAGAAGCGCCAAAAGCCCGAGCGCCGCGACCACGCCCACCGCCGAGAGCCCGCGCAAGAGGGTATTCGTTTGGTAGTTCAGCTCGAGCGTCTCCAGCGGCCCCACCGTAAAGCCGTCGGCCTCGAGCGCCCTTCTAAGCCCCCC
Source organism: Trueperaceae bacterium (assembly GCA_965214405.1). Classification (GTDB taxonomy): domain Bacteria; phylum Deinococcota; class Deinococci; order Deinococcales; family Trueperaceae; genus CBDCCT01. The sequence goes on along the minus strand of OZ243956.1, from coordinate 4,324,638 downwards.
CACCAGCGCCTCGGTATTGGCGACCATGTCGCCCAACTGCTCCTCGGTGTAGGGCCGCAGGTAAAGAATCCGCACCCCGCGCTCGTTGGCGGCGAGCAAGTATTTGTCGGTGAGGTCGCCCGGTTTAAGGAGTTGGTTGATGTAATCCTGGTTAAAACTCAACAACCGCGCCGTCGGGATTTTGCGGATAACCTCTCCCATGCCGTCCTGCGCGGTACCCTCGATGACGCCCGTGATGTAGCCCTGTGAAGCGCTTACAAGTTCGCTCAAGCCGTCCGGTTGCCCCGCGACCTGCAAGCCCGAGTGGATGAGGTAGTGCGCCTCTTCGGGAAAATCCTCGCCCACGTCCATAAGATTCGGATAGTTGCGCGGGCGGTAGGCGACGTCCCAGCCCGCGTCGCTCCACTCTTTGAGCGCGGTCAAGTCGGGACCCGCGGGCCGCGTGTCGCCCTCGCCGGGGTAGGCGTACCAGGTGCGTCCGTCAAGCACGACTTCTTGAGGCGCGGGCGCGTTTTTGGCGAGGATGTGGGGTATGACGTCCGGCTCGAGCCCCGTCACCAACGTGCTGTTGGCGGGAATTTGGCTCAGTTCGTCCACATTCTCCCCCAACGACAAGGCGAGTTCGCGCGCCTCCGCGCCCGTCAGCATCAGGATGCGCCCCGCGGTCTCGGCGGTGTCAAAGGCGTCCTCATAGAGCGCAATCCCGTTTAGCCCGAGCGCCCGGTAGCGCTCGCCCAACTCGAACGAACTCACGCCCAAATAGGCCGCCTGCTCCGCCAGCGCGGGCTCGTCCATCACCACCGTGACGGTGCGGCTTGTGCCCTCGGCCTCAACGCGGCGCACGGCCAAAATAAACCCAGGGATGAGGCTCAAAAGCACGCAGGCCCAGAGGATGCGTTGCAGAGTAGCGCGGGTCACGGGGTGCCTTTCACAGAGTACCTTTGGTGGATAAGTGCAGATTTGTAGAAAGATTCGTCATACTTAGGTCAGTTTATCCCCTAAAGGAGGTGGCCTGACAGGGTGCGGGACGCTCGGCTGTATCCTAATGAACCGTCTTTTCGCCCGCCATCCTCTCCACCGCCTTTTCGACAAACGCGCTCAAAACCTCTAGCGCGATCCTGTTTTCGCCCCCCTCGGGGATGATGAGGTCGGCGTGCGCCTTGGTGGGCTCGACGAACAAGTCGTGCATCGGTTTGACGGTGCGGCGGTACTGGTCGATGACGCTCTCCGCGCTCCGGCCCCTTTCGCGCACGTCGCGCTCGAGCCGCCTGATAAAGCGCTCGTCGGGCGGCGCGTCGACAAAAACTTTCAAGGCCATCCTGTCACGCAGACGCCTTTCGTGCAGGACCAAAATCCCCTCGACCACCAGCACGGGCGTGGGCGAGAGCGTCACGGTCTGCGTGGCGCGGTCGTAGTCGGCAAAGTTGTAGACGGGCCGCTCGACGGGCTCGCCCCGCACGAGCGCGTCAAGGTGGCGCAAGAGGAGGTCGGTGTCAAAGGCGCTCGGTTCGTCGTAGTTGGTTTTGACTCGAGCCTCAAAAGGCACCTCGGCCTGCGCCCGGTAGTACGCGTCCTGAGGCAAAAGCACCACCCGCGCGGTTCCTGCGGCCCTCACGATAGCGTCCGCGACGGTAGTTTTACCCGAACCCGCGCCGCCCGCGAGGCCGATGACGAGAGGTTTGGGAGGTTTGGTTTGTGAAGATTTGGCCTCGAGAGGTTTAGACGAATGAGGCGTCACGCCGGAATCTGAACCCCGCCTGAACTTCGCCTCACGCGTCGGCGGTGACGTCCAGGTTTGACGTGAGGTCCAGGTCTGGGTTGAGGGCGCGCTCGAGTCCCCCTTGAACCGCCTCCCCATACGCGACTGCCGCCCCGATAAAGCCGCGAAAGGGCGGGGAAGGCCGCAGGAGGCGCGAGGTAAACTCCGGGTGCGACTGCAAACCCAAGTAGAAAGGATGGCCGGGCAGTTCAACCGCCTCGACCAAACCCGCGCCCCGCCCCGCCATCCCCGGCGTCACGCCCGAAACGCGCAAGCCCGCCTCTTTGAGCGCCCCGACAAAGGCGGGATTAACCTCGTAGCGGTGGCGGTGGCGCTCGTTCACGGTGCGGTCGGTGCGACTAGTCCCGTTGGCCGGGGTATAGAGGGCCTCGAGCAAGCTACCCGCGCTCACCCGCATGGGCCAGTCACCCAGGCGCATGGTGCCGCCTAAGCCCTCGACCTCGAGCTGTTCGGGCATCAGGTCGATAACCGGGAAGGGCGTGTAGGGGTCGAACTCGGTCGAATTGGCCCCCGAAAGCCCCGCCACGTTGCGAGCGTATTCGATAACCGCCACCTGCATCCCCAAACAAATCCCTAAGTAGGGGACGCCGCGTTCGCGCGCGTAACGCGCCGCGCGCACCTTGCCCTCGATGCCGCGCACGCCGAAGCCGCCCGGTACCAGGATGCCCGACAGGGACGCCAGCACCTCCAGATTGCCTTCGGCGACCTTTTCGGCGTCGACCCACTCGAGCTTTACTTCCGCGCGGTTGGCGATGCCTGCGTGCTTGAGCGCTTCCATGAGGCTAAGGTACGCGTCGGGCATCGCCACATACTTGCCCACCACGCCGATGGTCACGCCCTTCTCCGGCTCGCGCAACACGCGCACCGCCTCGCCCCAACTCCGCAGTTCGGGCGTGACCTTGTCTAGCCGCAAGAAATGCTCGACAAAGCGCCCGAGGCCCTGCCCCTCCAAAATCTCGGGCACCGCGTAGACCACGTCGGCGTCAAACGAATTAAATACGTCGCGCGCTTCCACGTTGGTGAACAAGGCAATTTTGCGCCGCACCTCCTCGGGTACGGGGCTTGATGAACGCAGGATAATCCCGTCGGGCTGGACGCCGACGCCCCGCAAGGTGGCGACCGAGTGCTGCGTGGGCTTGGTCTTGAACTCCTCGCTCGTGCCCAAGTAGGGCAGCAGCGTCACGTGCAGATAAAGCGTGTTGTCGCGCCCCTCTTCAAAACGCATCTGGCGGATGGCTTCTAGAAAGGGCAGCGACTCGATGTCGCCGACCGTGCCCCCCACCTCGACCAAGACGACCTCGGCCCCCGCCGCCGCGCCCGCCGCGCGAATGCGCTCCTTGATTTCGTCGGTCACGTGCGGGATGACCTGAACCGTTTGCGACAGGTACTCGCCGCGCCGTTCTTTGTTGATAACGGACTGATAAATTTGCCCGGTCGTCAGGTTGTTGCCCCGGCTCAAGTCGGTGTCCAAAAAGCGCTCGTAGGTGCCGACGTCAAGGTCCGTTTCGGCCCCGTCGGCGGTCACGAACACCTCGCCGTGCTCGTAGGGGCGCATCGTGCCCGCGTCGACGTTGATGTAGGGGTCGATTTTAACCGCGGTGACGCGGTAGCCTCGAGCGCGTAAAAGCGCGCCCAAACTCGAGGTCGCAATCCCCTTGCCTAAGCTCGAGACCACCCCGCCCGTGATGAAGATGTATTTGCTGTCCATAAACCCTCTCTCGGGATTTGAGCATACCACGGCCCAAAGAAGTCAGGCTCTTACTTTTCAAGGCCCGGCAGCGAAAAGGCGCGTAAACAGGCTGCGCCGCAGGTGCGTAACGCCCAACATAAGCAAGCCAGACCCTGACAAAGGGGTCCACCTCACGCGGCTTGGTACCCGTTGGGTAACAACTTAGACAGTAAGTCAGGGAGTGATCTCACCGAGATGAGGCGTTTGAACGAAGAGAGGGGCGTCACCTTTGTGTGTTCGGCGCACGACCCGAGGCTGTTGGAGCACGTCAAGCGCACCGTCAACTTAGAGGATGGGTAGATTGTAAACGCGAAAGCGCGTGAGGCGCTCCTCGCTTGAGCGTAGGTAGCGTTTGGCAAAGGGTAAGCACGGTTTGAATCTACCTAAGGACCAAGTGGAAAGCAGCGTTTCAGTTTCGGTACAGTTTCGGTACGCCCATCTACCCAGGTAATCTATCCAGGCACGCGCGGCGCGACCTCGACCACCCGTTGGGCAACGCGCCCCAGCAAATAGGCGTCGTGCGTCACAAGCAAAAGGGTTCCCTCAAACGCGGTGAGGGCGGCCTCGAGCATCTCGATACTGGTGTAGTCGAGGTGCGTCGTCGGCTCGTCCAGCACGAGCACGTTGGGCCGCGCCAAGACAACCTCCACCAACCGCACCTTCCGCTTCTGCCCCTCGCTGAGCGCGCCAAGGGGACCCGCAAAGGTTTCGCCCCCGACGCCCAGCACGCCCAGCAACGTCCGCGCCCTGTCGTGCGCCTCTCGAGGAAATCGCGCGGCCACGGCCTCACCGTCGTGCGAATCGTCCCACCGCTGCGGCAAGTAGCCGATGACGGCGCGCGCGTCCCAATGGACGCCCGTTGCGTGGGGCTCGAGCAGCGCCCGTAGCAGCGTCGTCTTCCCCACCCCGTTCCCGCCCCCCAGCGCCACCCGCTCACCCCAGGCGACGAGCAGCGACGTTTCTTCAGGGTTGAAAAACCGCGCGCTCAAACACACGCCGCGCGGCACTTCGCTAGGCTCGAAAGAGAAAGCGTAACGCTTTTCCACCCAGGGCTTCGCCTGCTCGAGCGCTTCGACACGCTCCCGCAACCGCTCTTTAGCCTGGATGCCGCGCTTGGTGAGGCGGGCAGCGCGCGCGCCGATAAAGCCCTTGTCCGCCGCGCCCGACTTCTCCTTTTCTTTGCGCGCGCCCCACACTTTATAGGTGCGCTCCTGCTCCCGAAGCTCACCTATTTCTCGCCCCAACTTTTGACTCGTCCGCACCGCCTCCGTATGGCGCGCTTCTTTGGTGGCGCGAAAGCTCGAGTACGAACCGCGGTAGCGCGTCAGTCGCCCACGCGTGAGTTCCCACACCCCCGTGATCGTCTCGTCCAAAAAGCGCCGGTCGTGCGACACGATGAGGCAAGCCGCGGGCGTCTCGCGTAGCCGCGTTACCAAATAGCGGACGCCGCGCGCGTCGAGGTAGTTCGTCGGCTCATCAAACAGGTAGAGGCTTTGAGGGTGCATAAAAGCCGCGATGAGGCGCAGGAGCCGCCGCTCGCCGCCGGAAAGGTCGGTGAGGGGACGCGTCAGCATCTCCGCCGGGAAGCCCAGAGCGTCCAGTTCGGCCTCGAGCCGCCCCTGCACCTCGTAGCCGCCGCGCTCGGCAAACGCGCCTAGGCATTCCGCGTAGCGCAAAGGATCGGACACGCCCGCTTCTTCCATCTGGCGCAACTCCGCCCATAGGGGACCAAGGCCGGGGAGTGACGTTAAAAGCGCGTCGAGGACGCGTGCGTTCCCGTTAAGCAAATCCTCCTGGCGCAAATAATAGGGCGCGTCGCGGCGCGTAATGTGACCTTCTAAAGGAGACAAATCGCCGTTCAGAAGCTCCAGCAGCGTCGTTTTACCCACGCCGTTGGCACCCAGCAGGGCGACCTTGTCGGCGGCGTAGAGCGAAAAGGAGAGGGATTGGAAAAGAAAATCGGCTTGGTTGGGATAGCGGTAGGTCAGCCCTTCCGCCTGGAGCGTAGTGGACATAAAACACCTTTCAACGTGAAAAGCCAGCGTGCGAAGCGCACGCGTGAAGACGGGTTGAAAGAATGTTTAGTCGCGCATAAGGATGCCGGAGACCCGGCGAAGTGAGTATAGCAGACGCTGGGTTAAAAAAGTAGAAAAGGCGAGCCGTTGCGGCCCGCCCTTCAACGGAGAGAAAGTGGGAGGCTACTTGCGCTTCTTGTTCGCAATATGAATCGCCCTGCCGTGCGCCGCCTCGGCAGCCTCCATAAAGCCCTCGGCGATGGTCGGGTGGGCGTGCTGGATGAGCGAGATGTCTTCTAAAGTTGCGCCCATCTCGAGCGCCAGCACCGCCTCGGACACGATGTCGCCTGCGTCCGGCCCCACCATCTGAAAGCCCAGAAGCAAATCCGTCTCGGCGTCGCCGACGAGCTTGACCAGCCCGTCGCTCACGCCCAGCGTCATCGCGCGGCCCGAGGCGGCGAGCGGGAACATGCCGACCCTGACCTCATAACCCGCCTCCTTGGCCTCCTTTTCTGTCAGGCCGACGCTGGCAAGTTCGGGGCTCGTGTAGATGACGCTCGGGACGATGGTGTCGTAGGCGCTCGGCTCGCCCGAGGCGTGCTCGGCGGCCACCAGCCCCTCTTTCATCGCCTTGTGGGCCAGCAGGGGCGGGCGCGCCACGTCGCCGATGGCGTAGATGTGCGGAATGTTCGTCTGCATATGATCGTTGGTGGGGACAAAGCCGCGCTCGATGGTCACGCCTAGCTCCTCCAACCCAAAGCCCTTGGCCCGCGGCCTGCGCCCGACGGCGACGAGAATTTTGTCAACCACCAACGTTTCTTGCTCGCCGTCGGTAGTCTCGAGCACCACCTCGAGCCCCTTTTTCGTCTTCTTCTGACTCACCGCCTTGGTCTTCGTCTTGAGGGTGATGCCGCGCTTGGTAAACGTTTTGGCAAGCTCTTTCGCCACATCCTCGTCGCTCGTCGGCACGATGTGGTCTAGCAACTCGACCACCGTGACCTCGGCACCCAGCGCGTCGTAGATGTCGGCGAACTCGAGCCCAATCGCGGAGCCGCCGATGCAGAGCATCCTTTTGGGCACCTCCGTCACGTTGAGCGCGCCCGTGGAATTCACAATCGTCTCGCCGTTCGTCTCAAACCCCGGTATCTCGATGGGCTCCGAACCCGTCGCCACGATGAACTTATCCGCGGTGACGGTTTTGTCGCCCACCTGGATGGTGTGCGGGTCTTTGAAGTGGGCTGTTCCCTCGAGCACGTCCACCTTGTTACCCTTCAAGAGATTCCTCACCCCGCCCGTGAGCTTGTTCACCACGCCGCTCTTCCACTTGTCGAGCGCCTGCAAATCCACCTCCGGCTCACCAAATTTAATCCCGTAGGCTTCGGCGTGCTTCGCCCCGCGCAAATCCTCGGCGGCGTGCAGGAGCGCTTTGGTAGGGATGCAGCCGACGTTGAGGCAGACGCCGCCGACGTACTCCCGCTCTACGCAGGCGGTTTTCTTGCCCAGCTGCGCCGCGCGAATCGCCGCGTGGTAGCCGCCCGGCCCGGAGCCGATCACGATGATTTCATAGTCCATAATTTTCCTTTCAACGCTGTTACTAGCGTGGCTAACGTCGTAATGCTTTACGCTCTAGTCTACCCTTTCGGCCTGTGACCCACCCGCGCCGTTCCTTACGTTGTGATCCCCCCTACCCCCCTTAACAAGGGGGAACAGCTTCACAAGTCCCCCTTACCAAGGGGGATCCTTCGAGCAAGACACACCCGCGCCTTGAGACTCCTGAGTCTCGAGCTTTCCGCGCCACAGAACGGTAAAGCCCCACGTGGGGGCTAAACTTTCAAAAGGAGGAACTATGGCCCAGACCGCCCAAAAACTCACCTTTTCCGGACACGACCGGGAACTCGAAGCCTTTTATGCCCGCCCCGAGGGCGAGGGACCCTTTCCCGCCGTGGTGGTGATTCACGAGATTTTCGGGCTGAATGAGAACATCCGCGACATCGCCGCCCGCTTTGCCGGGGAGGGCTACGCGGCGCTCGCCGTGGACCTGTTCGCGGGCCGCAACCGCGCGCTCTGCATGGCGCAGATGATGGGCGGGATGCTGTTCAATGCGCTCGAGCACGGCGGCGTCAAAAACCTCAAGGCCGCGCTCTCTTTTCTCTCGCCCCAGCCCGACGTGGACCCCGAGCACGTGGGCGCGATTGGCTTTTGCATGGGCGGCGGCTTAGCCATCGCCTGGGCCTGCACCGATGACCGGCTGGGGGCCATCGCGCCCTTCTACGGCATGAACCCGCGGCCCTTAGAGGCCGTCAAGCGCGCCTGCCCAGTGGTGGGTTCCTATCCCGAAAAAGATTTCACCGCCGGGGCCGCCAAGAAGCTGGACGCCAAGCTTAGTGACGCCAACGTTCCGCACGACATCAAAATCTACGAGGACGCGAAACACTCCTTTTTCAACGACCAGGGAGGCGCGTACGACGCCGCAGCCTCGGCGGACGCGTGGGAGCGGACATTGGAGTTTTTCGGCACGCACCTCCGTTAGCCTTGTTTTATCTCACGCGTCCCGATAGAAAGCACGTTGAGAGGGTGCTCGAGGCCCAGCGCCGCCTTCCCTTTTCCTAACGCGAGGTCGGCATAACCCATCCCGGCGCACGCTTGCGTCACCCGCCTTCGAATTACAAAGTGGACCACTACCGGGCAAGGTTAGGGGGCGGCGAAAAGGCTTTCTCAAGCGCCAAAGCCGCGGTGAACGCTCTCGTGATGTACGGCGCGCCTTGGCTCGAGCTTCACCCGCCTACCTCAAAAATCGAACCCGGCGCAACCTTTGGCATCCTCGCGCGTCACTTGGGGTTCTACTCGCTGAGCACCGCCCGCATCGTCTACGTGGTGGACACGCCCACGCGCTACGGCTTCGCCATCGGCACGCTGCCGGGGCATTTGGAAGAGGGTGAGGAGCGGTTTTCGGTCGAGTTGCGGGATGGTTCAGTTTGGTACAACCTGCTGGCTCTCTCGAGGCCGCAGCACCCTTTGGTGTGGCTCGGCTACCCCTTCGCGCGGCACATGCAGCGCCGTTTTGCGCGGGATTCGGTGAGGGCGATGCGAAAAGGCGTATCCTAAGGCATGGCGGTTCGCCCACCTCACAAGCCGGAACCTAACGCTGGGGAGAAACCCATCACGCTGCGTTTTCCTCGTGATTTGGTTCTGGATGACGCGTGGCTCCTCGAGCTTTCATCCCTCAACCAGAACGTGCGCCTCGAGCGGAGCGCCGAAGGAGACCTCATCGTCATGCCGCCCACCGGAACCGAGACGGGAGACAGGGATTCGGAAGTCAACATGCAGCTCAGGCTGTGGGCCAAGGGGGACGGGACGGGCAAGGCGTTCGGCTCCTCCACGGGCTTTCGCTTGCCCAACGGCGCGGTGCGCTCGCCCGACGCTTCGTGGGTGAGTTTGGAACGTTTAGCCGAAGTCTCCGAAAAAGAGTACCGGGCGTTTGCGCCCCTGTGTCCCGAGTTCGTGCTCGAGCTCGCCTCCCCCACCGACAGCGTGAACGTTTTACAAAAGAAAATGGTGGAGTATAGAGAGAACGGCGCTCTCTTGGGTTGGCTTATCGTTCCGGGCGAGAAGCGCGTTTGCGTCTATACAACCGACGACGTTGAGGTGCTGGACAATCCCGATACGGTTTCGGGAGACCCCACGCTGGCGGGTTTTTTGCTCGACCTGCGCGAGGTTTGGTAGAGGGCGCTGTGAAGACGTATCCTAAGCCATGCCCAAACTTCCTTCCGTCTGCCCCCTAGACTGCCCCGACACCTGCTCGTTGCTCATCACGGTTGAAAATGGCGAGGTTGTCAAGCTCGAGGGCAACCCCGCGCACCCCGTGACCAAGGGTTTTGCCTGCGTCAAGACGTACAAGTATCCTGAGCGGCAGAATCATGGGGAGAGGCTCGAGCACCCCCTCAAACGTGTGGGCGCAAAGGGCGAGGGCCGTTTCGAGCCCGTGAGCTGGGACGAGGCGTTGGGCGAGATTGCGGCAAAACTCCGGGGCGTCGTTGACGAATACGGCGGCGAGGCCGTGCTGCCTTACTCCTATGCCGGGACGATGGGTTTCGTCGAGCGCGACCACCCGCTCGCGTTTTTTCGTGCGTTGGGTGCGTCGGAACTCGAGTGGACCATCTGCGCCGCGACGGGCGGCGCGGGTTGGGAGGCGAACTACGGGCCACACAAGGTGGGCACCGACCCCGAAAGCGTGCCGCACGCGAAGTTTATTATCCTCTGGGGCATCAACTCGCTGCGCAGCAATCTCCACCTCACGCCGTTTCTCAAAGAGGCGCGGCGAAACGGCGCGTTGGTCCTCCACATCGACCCCTACCGCAACGAGACCTCGCGCTTTGCCGACGAGCACTGGCAGCTCAACGTAGGGACCGACGCGGCCTTGGCGCTGGCGATGAGTGGGGTGATTTTGGAGGAGGGTTTGGAGGACAGGGCGTACCTCGAGGCCCACGCCAACGACCTCAGCGACTACCGCGCCGCCTGCGCTGAATGGACGCCCGAACGCGCGGCGGCCCTCTGCGGGCTCTCTGCCGAACGTATTCGAAAGGTAGCTCGAGCTTTTGCCACCTCACGCGCCTCCTTTATCCGCATCGGCTACGGCATGACCCGCAACGAGGGCGGCGGCAACGCGGTGCGGGCGGTCACGCTGCTCCCGGCGCTTACCGGGGCCTGGCAACACCGGGGCGGCGGGGCGGCGATTTCCACGAGCGGCGGCTTCGGCCTCAACACGGCGCGCTATGCGGGGGCGCACCTTGTCAAGCCGGGGGTGCGGCGCATCAACCAGAACCGTCTCGCCTCGGCGTTGGAAGAGACAGAAAATCCTATCAAGGCGCTTTTTGTGTTCAACTCCAACCCGGCGGCGGTTGCGCCCGATTCGTCTCGAGTCCGTAAAGGTCTAACGCGTGAGGACCTTTTCACCGTCGTCTTGGAGCATTTCCAGACCGACTCCGCCGACTACGCCGATTATCTTTTACCCGCGACGACCTTTTTGGAGCACCCCGACCTCTACACCGCCTACGGTCACTACTACTTGCAGTGGGCGGAGCCGGTGGTGGAGGCTCGAGGCGAGGCGCGCCCCAACTCCTGGGTTTTTGGTGAACTCGCCAAATGCTTGGGGCTTGAGGACGAAACCCTCACCTGGAGCGCGGAAGAGGTGGCGAGGGATTTATTAAACAGCGACCATCCTTCGGTGCGGGGCATTACTCTCGAGCGGCTCAAAGAAGAGCGCAGCATCCGGCTGAACCTGCCCGCCGACTTCCGCCCCTACGCCGACGGCAGCCACTTCGAGGACAAAAAGATTCGCTTCTCCCCCGCGCCGCGGCAGCTCACCTTCGAAGAGCAACCGAGCCCCACCTACCCGCTCCGCATGATTTCGCCCCCCGGCTCGCACGTGCTCAACACCAGCATGGGCAACATCGAGAGCCTGCTCGAGGCCGCGGGCGGCGAGCCGCAGGTGATGATTCACCCTCGAGACGCCGCACGCTTTAACATCCAGCACGGGGAGCGTCATGAAATCGTAAGCGCCCAAGGCAGCATCTTACGCAAAACCCTGGTCAGCGAGGACGCGGTGGAGGGCGCGCTCGTCGCGCTCGGGCAGTGGTGGCCCAAGCTGGCCCCCGACGGGAAGAGTTTGAACGACCTTACCAGCGAACGGTTGACCGATTTGGGCGGGGGTAGCACCTTTGGGAATGTGGTGGTGAGGATTGAGGCGGTGAGGCAAGAGGCGGCGGATTAAGCGAAGGAGTAACCATGTTTCCAAACCAAATCTGTTTGGGGGTCTACTGGACGGTTAGCCGTATAATCTTTCTAAAGACTTAGCTTCAGGAGGACTAAATGGCAGACACGCGGTTTACAATTTTCGACTGGTGGATTTACATGCCTGTAAACATCAACGGCAAAGAAACGTTTGCCCAGTTGGATACGGGGGCGAACCGTTGCCGCGTCACAAAAGCGCTTGCTCAAGAGCTGGGCGTTACGGGTGAAAAAGACGTTGCTGGCGTTTTTGGCAAGCAGAAGGTAAAGATGGTCCAAATTGAATCGCTAACTTTTTTAGACAAAACGTTTGACGATGTTTCTGCGTCCGTCGTTGACCACAAGGACGTGCTTACCAACCTCCCGTTTGACGCTGATGTGGTGCTCAGTAACGACATCATCTTGTCTGAACCCATCGTTTTTGATTTCAGGACACAAACCATCAGCAAATGGTCTGCTGATGGTTTGACCAAACTTGCAACACAATCCTTGGACACAGTCATGGGACTGCCGTTCTTTTCGCTTCAGGGCGAGGGGGAAGTCAGTGCTGTTTTTGACCTTGGAGCGGGCAACACGGTGATTGACCAGGCGTGTCTAAAGAACTTTCCAAAGGCGGAAAAACTTTTTGATGTGCCCGTTCATGACACCCTCAGCGATGAGCGAACGCTCGAGTTTCTCAACCTCGGTACGGTCAAATTTGGTGACTACGAGTTGAAACTAGAAGGCATGGTCACAGATTTAAGCGGCCTAAGCAGCGTCATTGGTAGAAAAGTAGACCTCATCTTCGGCGTCAACAGCATGATGCAAGGGCGCTGGTTTTTGGATACGGCAGGGAAAACTATGGGCTTTACTCCGTACTGACGCGCAAATTACTCAAACTATGTCCCACTTGCGTTTGAACGCTCTTGACCGTGCGAAATTAGTTCATTACGCAGCAGAAGTAACGTAACGGAGAATCAACCCATGAAACAATCCATCGCCCACATCGCCTTAGTCATCAAAGATTACGACGAGGCCATAGACTTCTATACGAACAAACTTCACTTCACGGTCCTCGAGGACACTCATCAACTCGAGCAAGACAAACGTTGGGTGGTGGTTTCTCCACCGGGCTCGAGCGGCGCAACCTTACTCCTAGCGAGAGCGTCGAAACCCGAACAGCAGCCCTTTATCGGCAATCAATCCGGCGGCAGAGTGTTCTTGTTTCTCAGCACGGACGATTTTTGGAGAGACTACAACGATATGGTGGCAAAGGGCATAAAGTTTGTGAGGGAGCCCAAAACGGAAGCTTACGGCACGGTCGCCGTTTTTGAAGACCTTTACGGAAATCTGTGGGATTTGTTGGAGTTTAGTAAGGCGCATCCGGTGGGGGCTCGAGGCGTGTAACTCGCACATCACACATCCGGTTGCTTTCCCGTGACCGCTCGGCTATCCTCATAACTATGGACTACCGCGACATCATCACCCTCGAGCCGGGCAAGCGCAGCGGCAAACCGTGCATCCGCGGGATGCGCATTACCGTGCAGGATATTTTGGAGTATTTAGCAGGGGGCATGTCACAGGAAGAAATCTTGGCGGACTTCCCCGAACTCACGCCCTTAGACATTCAGGCGTGCTTGGCGTTCGCGGCAGACCGGGAGCGGAAGCTGCTGGCGGTGCCCTCTCTTTGAAGCTGCTTTTCGATCAGAACCTTTCGTCCCTCTTAGTCCGCTCCCTTGCCGACCTTTATCCCGACTCGGCCCACGTGCGCGAATTGGGTTTACACGAAGCCGATGACGAAACCATTTGGAACTACGCCGCTATACACGAGTTCGTCATTGTGTCTAAAGATTCGGATTTTCACCAACTGAGTTTTCTGCGGGGGCACCCGCCGAAGGTGATTTGGCTGCGCCTTGGGAACGCGCCCACCGCCGCGGTAGCCGTTTTGTTGCGCGAGAACTTTACGGTGGTACAAAGCTTTTACGATGACTTAGACGTTGCCTTTCTTGCTCTGGCGTAAGCGAAGGCATTCTCTTGTTAAAGCGAGGTTCGCTCCCGAGGAGAACTGAGGTGCTAAACCACAAAGGTTATACAGGCCACGTTGAGTTTAATGATGAAGCGGGTGTTTTCCACGGAGAGGTCCTTGACCTGCGAGATGTCGTCACCTTTCAGGGCAAGACTGTGGACGAATTAGAGGGGGCGTTTCGGGACTCGGTGGACGATTATCTCGAGTTTTGCGCGTCAAGAGGTGAAGAGCCCGACAAGCCCTTTTCCGGTAAGCTCATGCTCCGCTTACCGCCCGAACTGCACCGCAAGGTTTACACCCTGTCCAAAAAAGAGGGCAAAAGTCTCAACCAGTGGATTGCCGAAAGGCTTACAGGTGTATCTGATAGATAGGAGCGCCAAGAGAACGTATGGATATCCGACCCATTAACACTGATGCAGACCTCGAAGCGGCGCTCGCAGAAATCGAGATACTTCTCGAGGCGGAGCTGGAGTCGGCAGAAGGAGACCGTCTGCTGGTCCTGACGGCGCTGGTTAAGGCTTACGAGGAAAGGCATTACGCCATTCCCGCGCCCGACCCGGTTGCCGCGATTTTGTATCATCTGGAGAGTCGCGGCTTATCGCGCGAAAGCCTTACGCCCTATCTTGGTAGCTCCTCGCAAGTCGCGGAGGTGCTGGAACGAAGGCAACCCCTCACGCTCGAGATGATTCGCCAGTTGCATACCGGCCTGGGCATCTCCGCCGACGTGCTCATTTAGAGCTACGACGTAACAAGCCACGCCGCCTGACCCACCCTCACGGAAAACGCGCTACCCAGACTTAGGTGGCAACAACCCCGTAATCACGTTGAGCGAGAGCGCAATAATCACCGTGCCGCACAGAAACGACAGAAGCGAGTGCTTGGTCACGGCGCGGCGCATCTCGTGCGAGGTCAGGTCCGAGTCCGACACGCCAAAGGTCACGCCGACGGTCACAGCCACGTAGAGAAAATCCTGGTAGTCGGGCGGGGCGTCGCTCTCAGCTTAGACCCGCATGTTTGAGAAAACGCGCCCGCAGCCAGATGTCCAGACGGATGTCAGGCGCGCTACTATCTCTAACTACTGCCCCTGACCGAGTGAAAAGGCAGGTTCGCCGTCAAAGGTATACAGATGTTCGGTTTTGATAACTTCTAAACCGCCCTGGTCGAGCGCGCCGAGCAGCTCGAGCACGCGCGCAAACGAGGTCGTCTGGGCTGACTGGGGCGTAAAGCGGCAGCGCCAGTGGTCGGTGCAAAAGGTCTCGGGCAGGCCCTCGGGGTAGACCTTGACGCCGCGGTTGGTGATCATGACGAGCTGCCAGTTGACGTCATCGGCAACGCGCTCGAGCCGCTCCCCCAACACCTCGGGCTGCCTTTCGGCCTCGGACCAGTCCAAAAAGACGTCCACGCCGACCAGGGCTTTTTCCTCCCGCGCTCGCGGCTTGAGCGCGACCTGGACGCCGCCCGGCTGGTAGTGGACGGGCTCGAGCGTGCGCGGCGCTTCACCCAAGCGCTCGATCACCGCGTCGGCGAACGCCTCGGTGCCGACTTTGTGCTGGCTCACGCTCGAGTGATAGATGTCGCCGGTATGAATCCCGTCCTCTAAGGTCCTGAGCCAGGCGTTTTTGATGCGCGTGGCGGTGTCGGCCTCGCCGACGTGGACGAGCATCTGCGTGGCCGCGACGAGTAAGCCCGACGGATTGGCGATTCCCTGACCCGCGATGTCGGGCGCGCTGCCGTGGATGGCCTCGAACATCGCCGCCTCGCTGCCGATGTTGGCCGAGCCCGCCAGCCCCACCGAGCCCGCGAGCTGCGCGGTGATGTCCGAAAGGATATCGCCATAAAGGTTGAGCGTGACGATCACGTCGAACGCCTCCGGCGAGACCGCGAGACGCGCCGCGCCGATGTCGATAATCTGGTGCTCGGCGGTGATGTCGGGATAATCCGCCGCCACCTCGCGGAACACCCGGTGAAAGAGTCCGTCGGTCAACTTCATGATGTTGTCTTTGGTCATGCAGGTGACCTTGCGCCGCCCGTAGGCGCGCGCGTACTCAAAGGCGTAGCGGACGATGCGCTCGCTGCCGGGGCGGGTAATGAGCTTGAGGACCTGCGTGACCTCGGCGGTCTGCTGGTGCTCGATGCCCGCGTACAAATCTTCTTCGTTCTCGCGGATGATGACCACGTTCATGTCGGGGTGCATGGAGGCGACAAAGGGCGTGTAGGCTTTGGTTTGACGCACGTTGGCGAACAAGTTGAGCGTTTTGCGCAACGTCACGTTGAGGCTCTTGTAGCCGCCCCCCTGCGGCGTGGTGATGGGTCCCTTTAACAGCACACGGTTGCGGCGGATCGCGTCCCAGGCTTCCGCCGGTATCCCCGAGGTGACGCCCCGCTCGTAAGCCTGCTTGCCGATTTCGACCTTGTCAAAGCTCACAGGGGCTTGGGCCGCTTCCAACACGCGCAGGGTCGCCTCGGTAATCTCCGGGCCGATGCCGTCGCCTTGGGCAACGGTGATGGTGGTTCGAGGTGTTGTACCCACTTTTGTATCTGTAGGGTTGGGGGTCGGTAATTTTTGCATGAGGGTCTCCTTTGGGCTCGAGCCTAGACAAACCATCACAGTTTAACCTGCCTCAACATAGCGAAAGAGGACCGGATGGAAGTGCCCAGTCCTCTTTTGTGTGACTGTCTTTTCGCGATCCTGCGCGTTTAGCTAAGCATCCGCTCCGGCTCGCGCGTCTCAAAGGTAAAGCCCTGCGCGCCCGGCTCTACATACACAGTGTCGCCCTCGTGAATCTCGCCCGCGATGATTTTCTTAGACAGGGGCGTCTCGATAAGGCTCTGGATGGCACGTTTAAGGGGCCGCGCGCCGAAGACGGGGTCGTAGCCGACGCGGGCGAGCTGTTCCATCGCGCCTGCACTTAGCGTCAAGGTGATGTGGCGGTCGGCTAGGCGCTCGAGCACGCGCCCCAACTGAATGCTCGCAATCTCTTGCACCTGCTCGCGGTCGAGTGCGTGGAAGACGATGATATCGTCAACCCGGTTCAAGAACTCGGGCCGGAAGTGCGCCTGAAGAAGTTCAAAGACGGTCGCCCGGATGGCGTCATAGTCCGCGCCCGAGCGGCTGGCCTCCAAAATCTGCGGCGAGCCGATGTTCGAGGTCATGATGACCACCGTGTTGCGAAAATCCACCGTGCGCCCGTGCGAGTCGGTTAAGCGTCCGTCGTCCAGGACCTGTAAGAGGATGTTGAACACGTCCGGGTGCGCCTTCTCGATTTCGTCGAACAGGATCACGCTGTAAGGGTGACGGCGCACCGCCTCGGTGAGCTGGCCGCCCTCTTCATAGCCGATGTAGCCGGGAGGTGCCCCGACGAGCCGCGCGACGGTGTGCTTCTCCATGTACTCGGACATATCGATGCGAATCATGTTGTCCTCGGTGTCGAAAAGCTGTTGCGCCAACGCCTTGGCGGTCTCCGTCTTGCCGACGCCCGTGGGTCCCAGGAATATAAAGGAGCCGATGGGGCGGTTCGGGTCGGCTAGACCGGCACGCGAGCGGCGAATGGCGTCCGACACGGCGGTGATGGCCTCGTCCTGACCGATGACGCGTTCGTGGAGCACGGTTTCTAGGCCCATCAGCTTCTCGCGCTCGCCTTCTAAAAGGCGCGACAGCGGAATCTTGGTCCAGCGGCTCACCACCTCGGCGACCTCGTCCTCGCCGACCTCGAGCGTGATATATTTTGCGTTCTCGAGCTTTTGCGTCGTCTCGCGGAGGCGCTGCTCGAGCTTAGGCAAGCGCCCGTAGCGCAGTTCCGCCGCCCGGTTGAGGTCGTAGTCGCGCTCGGCGGCGTCGATTTGGGTGCGGACCTGGTCGAGTTCTTCTTGGGTGGTGCGAAGCTCGTCCAGAATGCCTCGCTCGGCTTCCCAGTCGGATTGGGCCTGGCTAATGCGGTCTTCGATGGTGCGCAGTTCCTCTTCGATGCGCAGGAGGCGGTTGGCCGACTCGGTGTCCTCTTCTCGTTTGAGGGCTTCTTGTTCGATCTCGAGCTGCAAGCGGCGGCGGCGCAACGTGTCGATCTCTTCGGGCATACTCTCGAGCTGCACCCGGATACGCGAGGCGGCCTCGTCAATGAGGTCAATCGCCTTGTCGGGAAGCTGCCGGTCGGCGATGTAGCGGTTCGAGAGCGTCGCCGCGGCGATGAGCGCCGGGTCGGCGATGCGGACGCCGTGGTGGACTTCGTATTTTTCTTTGATGCCGCGCAGGATGGAGATGGTCTCCTCGACGCTGGGCTCATCCACCAGGATGGGCTGAAAGCGGCGCTCCAAGGCGGCATCCTTTTCGATAGCCCGGTACTCGTTGAGTGTGGTCGCGCCGACCATACGGAGTTCGCCCCGCGCCAGGGGCGGCTTGAGCATGTTGCCCGCGTCCACCGCGCCCTCGGCCTTGCCCGCGCCGACAATGGTGTGGAGTTCGTCAACGAATAAGACAACTTCGCCCTTGGACTGGACGGTGTCGTTGATGACGCCTTTTAGGCGCTCCTCAAACTCGCCGCGGTACTTCGCGCCTGCCAAGAGCGAGCCCATGTCGAGCTGGATGATGCGCTTGCCCTGCAAACCCTCGGGCACGTCCTTTTTGACGATGCGCTGCGCCAGGCCCTCGGCGATGGCGGTCTTGCCCACGCCGGGCTCGCCGATCAGGACGGGGTTGTTTTTGGTGCGGCGCAGCAAGATTTGGATGGCGCGGCGCACCTCCTCGTCCCGGCCAATGACGGGATCGAGCTTGCCGTCGTGGGCGAGCTTGGTGAGGTCGATGCCGTACTTTTCAAGCGCCTCGAAACTCGATTCTGCGGTTTTGGTGTTCACGGTGCGTCCCCCTCTTATGTCTTGCGCCGCCTCGCGGAGCGCGTTGGCGTTCGGCAAGGCCGTCACGCCGTCGCCGCCCACCGTCCGCAGCGCCACGAGCAGCGCGTCGGCGGCGACGAACGAGTCGCCCCAGTCTTTGGCGATGCGTTCGGCTTCGTCAAAAACTCGAGCCATCTCCGAGCTCATGTACTGGCCCGAGCCCCCCGAGACTTTAGGAAGTTTGTTCAGGGCGGTGTCGAGTGCGGCCTGCACTTGGCCTAAGTCACTCCCGGCACGCTCGAGCACGCGGGCGGCGGGGCTCTGCGGGTCCGCTAGCAGCGCCGCCCCGAGGTGCGCTGGCACGATGTTCTGTTGATGACGAACGCGCGCGATCTCCTGCGCGCTGGCGACGGTTTGTAAAGCGGATTCGGTAAAACGTTCGGCGTCCATAGTCTCTCTATTATGAAACTTGAGTCGGTTATTGTCAAATTTTTTGCGCTCTTATTTGCGACTCATCAGAACGACGGACGGCTAGATGGATCTTCATTGGGTAAACTGCCTCTACGTCCATCTTTACACCTCCCGCACAGGCACCTCTACCTCAAAGACGGCTCCCTCTGCCCCACCCCGACGCGCCGTAACCCGTCCGCCGTGGCGTTCGGCGAGCGTCTTGACGAGCGCGAGCCCAAGCCCTGTGCCGCCCGCTTTTGGTACGGACGATTCCCCTGTGTCCGCCGTCGTGTAAAAACGCTCAAACAGCCTCTCCGGCGCACCCTCAAACCCCGGTCCCGTGTCCCGAACGCTGAGGCGGGCGCGTCCCGCCACGCCCTCGAGCCCCACCACCACCCGCCCACCCGGCGGCGTGTGCCTAAGCGCGTTGTCGAGCAGGTTGTAAAGCACCTGCGCCATCCGGTCAGGGTCCACGAACGCCCGCACGGACGCGCCACTCACCTCGAGCGCCACCCCGCGCGCCGCGGCGCGCGGCTCGAGGGAAGCCACAACAGTGCGGACAAGCTCGAGCAAATCTGTGTCCCTTTTGTGGAGTGAAAGCTTGCCCGCGTCGGCCAGCGAGAGCGTGCGGAGGTCTCCCACGAGGCGGGTGATGAGCGCGACCTGTCGCCTCAAGCGTTCCACCTCCTCGGGCGAAAAGTCCACTAAGCCGTCGGCAAGGACCTCGAGCCGCGCCCCCATCACCGCCAGCGGCGTCCTCAGTTCGTGTGCAATGGCGGCGATCATCTCGGTGCGTTCGCGCTCGTAAGTCTCGAGCGCGGCGGCCATCTCATTAAAGTGCGTCACCAGGAGCGCCATCTCCCCCACTGAGCGTTCGGACGCGCTCACGCGGGCCTGCAAATCCCCGCTCGAGATGCGCGCCGCCGCGAAAGTCACCGCCTCGACGGGCCGGGCGACGGCGCGCGCGACGAGCACCGCGAGCAGCACCCAGAGCGCGCCCGACAGCACAATGCTGACGAACGTCGAGCGCACCTGGGTGTTTCGGAACGCGGCGGCCAGGCTGTAGAGCACAGCCTCGGTCTCGCCGCGCTGGTCTTCACCCAGAGACCTTTCGATTACCTCGCGCAGTTCGGGCGAGAGCGAGCGGGCCTCGAGCGAGAAAAAAAGCAGGTTGAGCGCAAAAGTAAGCAAGAGCGAGAGCGCCGCCACCCCGACGATGACGAGCGTCAGGCGCACGACCAGACGGTCACGGAAGGGGACGGGAGACGCGGATTTCACTTTTTTAACGCTCGGCCAAGCGGTAGCCCACGCCGCGGACGGTCTCGAGCAAGTCCGCCGCCCCCGCCTCGCGGAGCTTCGCGCGCACGTTCTTGAGGTGGACGTTGACGGCGCTCTCCAAGGCGTCGCTCTCTCGCATGGCGGCCCCCAGGAGTTCGCCCCGCGTCACCGCCCGCCCCGGCGTTTTGGCGAGGTGGTGGAGCAGCCCGAACTCGGTGGGGGTGAGGGGCAGGAGGTGGCCGTTCACGCGCGCGCGCACGCTGTAGGGGTCGAGTTCCAACGCGCCGACGCGCAGAGGCCGCGCTTCGGGCGCATCGGCACTCCGGCGCAGCACCGCCTGGACGCGCGCCTCCACCTCGCGCAGGCTGTAGGGCTTGACCACGTAGTCGTCCGCGCCAAGGCCCAAACCGACGAGCTTATCCACCTCCTCCGCCCGCGCGGTGAGCATGATGACGGGCGTGCGGCCCGCCGCGCGGATGGCGCGCAGGACTTCAAGCCCGTCCTTTTTGGGCAGCATCACGTCCAGAAGCACCAGGTCGGGTTTAGCGGCGCGAAAGAGCGCGAGCGCGCCCTCGCCGTCATGGGCGCGCTCGGTGCGGTAGTGGTGGGAGCGCAGGTAAAGCTCGAGCGTCTCCGCCAACTCCCGCTCGTCCTCCACCACCAAAATAAGAGCCACGACCACCAGTTTACCTCCTCACGTCCAACTTACTTTCAAAACGCTCGAGCACCCTCTCCCGCCAGAGTTCAGCAACGTTTCCAGCAGGGACGCTCAACCCAGTCTTGGCTAGGTTAGGGCTCGAGCGTAAAGATTTGGTGTGGCTTCACTTCGATTCCACGAAACTTTGTATGGACGATGGGGACGCTTCTCGGCTCATTTACCCCCTCAAATTCGTCTTTACCAAACCTTTACGAACCCCACACGGCGACTTTACCCGCAGCGAGGAGACTCGGGTAGGCAAGCAAAGGGTTTGCCCTTCGACTTTTCACACCTCGAGGAGGTCCCATGTCCAACCCAAACCATACGTCCCCATTCACACTTAAAAGGAGACCGCGTGGGCACAACCTTTAAGCTCGCCTGGCGTAACGTCTGGCGGCAGCGGCGGCGGACGCTGCTGCTCGTGCTGGTGGTGGCCTACGCGGTGGCGGCGACGATTTTTATCTGGGGCTTTAACCGCGGGCAGACGCAGTCGCTGCTGAGCAATCAGGCGCGCTACTTGAGAGCGCCCGCCATCATCGCCACGCCCGGCTACCTTAGCGACCCCGACCCGGAAAACGCGCTGCCGAATCTTGACTTCGTGCCCCGTGCGGAAGGCGTGCGAGGGGTGGCGGGGGCCGCGCCGCGGCTCGAGTTCTACGGCGTGGTGAAGTCCGCCTATCGCTCTTATAACGGGCAGGTGCGCGGGGTGGAGGGGAGGCTCGAGCCCCTGGTAAGCAGCGCGCCGAGCAAAATTACCGAGGGAAGGATGCTTAACGGCCCCAACGAAGTCGTGATGGGCGCAGGGTTGGCGCGCGAGCTTGACGTACGTTTAGGCGAACGCGTCGCCGTCGAGGCGTCCTCGCTCGCCGGGCCGCAGGCGCTGGGGTTCATTTTGGTGGGCACGGTGGATAGCGATGTGCCCGCGGTGGACGACGGCCTGGTCATGATTTCTCTGGACGACGCCCGCACGCTCACCGGCGTCGAGACCGCCACGGGCGTGGCGCTCGCCGTCGCCAGAGGGCAGGAGGACGCGGTGGCCGCGCGCGTCGCTACGGCGCTTCAAGATGTGCCGGGCATCCACGTCTACGGCCTCACCGAACTTTTGGGGCCGCTCGCGGAGCAGGCGAACAACACCTCGTCCATCGTCCTCATCGCCCTCCTTTTCGGCCTTTTCGCGGCGCTCGCGGTGACCAGCACGGTGCTGGTGAGCGTCTTGGAGCGTTCGCGCGAGTTCGGCATGATGGGGGCCATCGGCGTGTTCCCGCGGCGTCTCGCGCTCATGGTCGTGGCCGAGGCAGTGATAACAAGCGTGGCGGGCTGGCTCGTGGGTCTCGTCATCGGCTACGCGGTCACGCTGGTGCTGGGCACCTGGAACATTTTGGGGCCGCTCTTTTCAAGCGCCGCGGGCGGCTTTGCCGACTTCGGGTTGGGGAGCGAACTTTACACAAGCTCGAGCCCCGTCTTCGCCCTCTACGCCGCCGCGACGGTGGCGTTCGCCGCCCTTTTCGCGGTCATCGTGCCCGCGCGGAAAGTTTTGACGATGAATGTGGTGGAGGCGATGCGGGC
The DNA here is from genome assembly GCA_965214405.1 of Trueperaceae bacterium. Taxonomy (GTDB): domain Bacteria; phylum Deinococcota; class Deinococci; order Deinococcales; family Trueperaceae; genus CBDCCT01. The sequence goes on along the minus strand of OZ243956.1, from coordinate 4,302,504 downwards.
GGAGTGACGAGTGGCTAGTGGTGAATGATGAGTTTTTGAACATACAAAGGAGATTTTGATGAAACGTACGGTTTTGGTGCTTATCTTTTTGGCTCTTGGTTTTGGGATGGCGCAGGAGAGCGCGGAGGCGGTGCTCGAGAAGGTTCTCAACTCGCAGCGCGGGGGGCAGAGTAATTCGTCGGTGATGACAATGGAGGTGGTGCGGCCCGACAAGACAACCTCGTATCAAATCAGAAGCGTGTCGGATGGTGACGCGCGTTCGCTCACGCAGGTGATTGCGCCTTCAAGGGAGGCGGGGCAGGCGTTTTTGCAAGACGGGGACAATTTGTACCTCTACAACCCGCGTTTGAAGCGCGTGTTGCGGCTGCCGCCGAGCAACCAGAATGACTCATTCTTGGGCTCCGACCTCTCCTACAGCGACCTGGGCGGCGACGATTTAACGGAAAACTACACCGCCGAGGTGAGCGCGCAGGAGGCGGGCACGGTTGAACTGACGCTCACGCCCGACCCCCTCGCGCCCACGCCTTACGGCAAGGTGGTCCTCGTCGCGGACGAGGCCAACGGCTACCGGCCCGTGACCTACACCTACTACGACCAGCGCGGCAACCCGGTTCGTGAGCTGAGCTTTTCGAACTATGTGGAGGTGGACGACGTTGACTTTCCGAGTCACTTAGAGATCAAGAACTTGACGGCTGAGGGCGAAAGAACGGTGATTGATTTTCAGGATTTGGAATTCGGCGTCGCGGTCAATCAAGCATGTTTCGAGCAGAGCGCGCTCGAGCGGGGTTGTTCGTAGTGAGAACTACAGGTAAATGGGAGGCGCACCATGATTAAGCTTGCCTGGCGCAACATCCTCCGCAAACGCGGGCGGAGCTTCTTTACCGCGCTCGCCGTGGCGCTCGTGGTGCTCTTTACGGCGGTCCAGTCGGGGATGATGGGGGCTATCGAGAACGGCATCTACGAAAATCTTACGAGCGTCGGCGGGCACTTACAAGTGCGGGTGGCGGGCTACGGAGACGCGCAGGACTTTGGCGACACGCTCCTGCGAGACGCGGGGGCGGTTCAAACGACGCTTCAGAGCGTTCTACCCGAAGGAGCCGAACTGGTGTCGGTGCTCGAGGCGGGCGGCCTGCTCGAGGGCGACGGGCGCTCGCGCGGCGTGGTACTCGTCGGCACAGCACAACCCGCCGCGTTAAGAGAAAGCTTTGTGAATGAGTATTTGCTCGAGGGCGCTTTCCCTTCTGACGGTGACGTAGAAAGCGTCGCCTTGGGGAGAACTCTCGCGGAATCGCTCAAAGTCGGCGTCGGCGACACCGTGTATATGTACGCCTCCAACACCGAAGGTTACGGCGCGGCGGCCTATACCGTCACGGGGCTCCTGGACGTGCCCAACTCGCAGAGCGTCGGTTACATTTCACTCCAGGCAGCGCAGGAACTCGCCGCCCCGGACGCGCTCAGCCGCGTCGAAATCCACCTGCCGGACTACCGAACGCTGGGCGACGACGCGCGGCTGCCCGCCGTTAAAGCGGCGGTGGCGGGGGCGCTGGGCGGGGCGTACAGCGTCGAGACCTGGGCCGAGGTGAATCCGGGGCTCAAGGGCTATCTGGACCTCCTGGGACCCATCAACATCGTGTTTTTGGCGCTCTTCTTCGTGCTGGCGGGCCTCGTCGTGACCAACACGATTTATCTGAGCATCATTGAGCGGGTGCGCGAGTTCGGCGTGATGATGGCGCTCGGGCTGGGCCGCGCCAGGGTGGGGCTGATGGTGCTTTTTGAAAGCCTTTTCTTGGTCGGCGTGGGGGCCGCGGCGGGCGCGCTTGTGAGCGGCCTCATCTTGAGCCAAACCGCCAAGGGCTTTAGCATCCCCGACGCCGCGGAATTACTCGGCACCTCCAACTTTCCCGACGTGCTCTACACGAGCGTTACCGCAGAGCGCGTCGTCATCATCGTCTTGTTTGTGCTCGCCACCGGGATTTTCGCCGCGCTCCTCCCTGCGCGGACGGCGGGGCGGCTCGAGCCCGTCGAGGCGATGCGCTTCATCGCCTGATGATTCTTTAAGAAAAAAGGAAATGTCATCTCCTCTTGTCGATTCTTCCATCAATCCAAACAAAAAAGGAGAAACGTATGGAACTCTTAAAAGCCCACAACCTCACCAAAACCTACACCCTCGGCGACGTGGAAACGCACGCGTTGCGCGGCGCGAGCTTGAGCGTGTCGCAGGGCGAGTTTACCGCCATCGCGGGGCCGTCGGGGAGCGGCAAATCGACGCTGCTGCACCTCCTGGCGGGGCTCGACAAGCCGACTTCGGGCGAGGTTTATTTAGAAGGGGAGCGCATCGACACCAAGACTAAGGCCGCGCTCGCCAAGCTGCGCCTGACGGGGTTCGGCTTCGTGTTTCAGGCGTACAACCTCATTCCGGTCCTCACGGCGCTCGAGAACGCCGCTTTCGTGCTCGAGCTTCAAGGCGTAAACAAACGCGAACGCGGGCGGCGGGCGGCGGAGGCGCTTGCCATTCTGGGCATGGAGGAGTTTAAGGACCGCCGTCCCAATCAGCTCTCGGGCGGCCAGCAGCAGCGCGTGGCGGTGGCGAGGGCTCTCGCCGCCGACCCCAAAATCATCCTGGCAGATGAGCCCACCGCCAACTTGGACAAAAACACCAGCCTTTCGCTCATCACCCACATGAAGCGCCTCAACGAGGAGCGCGGCGTCACCTTCTTATTCAGCACCCATGACCCGCGGCTCCTGGCCTACGTCAAGCGCACCGTCAGCGTCGAGGACGGGCGCGTGGTGGATGATGAGACGTTTGTGGATGGTGAGGCTGACAAAGCAGGCAGCACTACAGAAGCGCGCGATTTAGGGATGGCGCAAACCCCTTAGGGGCGCTCGAGGATGTCTATGTTTTCTAAACTGATGGTGATACTGGCTTCCTTCATCTTCTTCGGGAACGCCTTTGCACAGTTCGCTTACCGCGGAGATTTAACGCTGGGCGCTAACACCGGCTACAACAATCTTCGTGTGCCCACCTCCACGGGCGAATTCGAGCGGACGGGTGTATCGAGCTTTGAGGTGGGCCTAGACCTCCACCTCGAGGCCGAATACGTACTAAACGATTTCGGCACCTTCTTGGTGCTCGACCCGGAAGCCGTCCTGAGCGACACGGGCGAGGGTGCTGTTCGGCTCGAGCTTACAGAACTCTACGCGCGTTACAAACTGGGTCCGGTGGACGTGAGCGCAGGGTTAGAGCGTCTGCCCCTAGAAACTGCGCGCTTGAGCGTCCCTTACAGCCTCTCCGAAGTCCAGGACCCTGGCACCGCCGACGAGCCCAAGGGCTCATTTGAGGGCTTACCGGGCGCGCGCATCACGTGGTATCCGAAAGACACCCGCGTGCGGCTGGCGGGCTTTTACGACAGGGACTCCCGCAGCGTAAGCGGCGCGGGGAGCGTGAAACGTTACTTTGGCGGCTTTGAACTCGAGGGCCACATCGTCTACGGGGGCGTCCACCGTGACGGTCTCACCTTTGGGCTGGGCGGCAGCGGGCTGTTGGGCGCTACCGTCGTCTACGGCGAGGGCTGGCTACTCCTAAATTCTGGCGACACGAGCGCGCGGGCGCTTCTGGGCGCCACGGGTTACTTTGGCGATTCATTATGGACGCTCGAGGGCGGCGTCTTCCCTTCGTTTGTATCCACCAGGTCTTACCCACAACTCACCGGGCAGCTTCAGGTGCCGCAGGACGACGCAACCTGGATTTTTCAAGCGGGCGCAGGCCTGCCGGAGAGCGGGGTCTTGGGCGTGCTCGGCGCGAGCGTGAATGTAGTGGACGGCGACGTCTCTTCCGTTTTAAGCCTCAACGCGGGTTTTAGCGAGGCCGCCGTGACGGTGGGGGTTGGGCTCGAGCTGACAGGGGCTTTTTAACTCAGCTTACGCGCCGGGTAGACCCTCAGCAACGAGTACCGAGACTGTGGCGCAGTCTCAGATGTGAAAATATGAGGAGGGTCACCCAGCACTTTCACCAACCCACGCCAACCCCTAGGAAATAAGGAACTCCGTTGCTAAAGTGAAGTTTGCTGAAGACCACACGAAACGGAGTTCCTTATGCTGGACTATAGCGTAGGTTTGCAGCCTCTTACAGACCCTCTAGACGAGCGTCTGCCAAACAAGAAACGTCTGCGCCGACTTAGCGTCATCATGCAGGCCCTGCTGAACGTGAGCGGGCGCGGCGCGAGCTTGAGTATCTCCTGGTGGACGCAGCGGGGCGGGAGCCACGGGACGGCCCGACGCTTTTTCAACCCTCGGCCAGGCACCTGCTCACAATGCTGCCAAGGTGTCACGCTTCGTCAACCTCTCCAGGCTGCTCACCCGCCGTTTAAGCGGGTTGACAGATTGCGTGTACGGCGCGCGGGGCAGCGAAGCGGCGAGGCCGGGTAATGCAGCAGGCTTTCGCGGCAGTCTGGCGCAACGCCTACGTGCGGACGCTCGTGACGCTGCTTTTATTTCTCGCCGCCTTTTTGTTTTTGTGGCGCACGCGGCAGGTCTGGTTTCTGGCGGTGGCCGCCTTTTTAATTGCTTATCTGGTCTACCCGCTGCTCGTCTGGAGCCAGCGGCGCTTTCACGCGCGCTGGTTGGGGCTCGTCCTCTTTTTTCTGGCGCTCGGGGTCCTGGTGGCGCTTATGGTGTCGCTCGTGGTCGGCTTGGTTCAGCAGGTGATTCAGTTTTCGCAGACCGTACCGGCGCTTGTCCAGCGGGTCACCACCGACGCGACGAGTTTGCCGGTCATGATTCGCAATCTGCCGCTGCCCGCCTCTTTGCGCTCAGCCGCCGAGAGCGGCTACCGCTCGGGGGTTGACCAGCTCGGCAACCTCACCTCGAGCCTCTTGGAGGGGCTCGGCGCGTTTGTCACCGGGGGCGGTTTGATCACGAGCATCACCGCGGTGACGAGCAGCGTCATCGAGCTTATCGCGCTGCTGGCGCTCACCGTTTACATCCTGCTCACCCTGCCCCAGGTCACGCACTTTTTGGTTCGGGTGGCCCCCAAACCCTACCAGAACACCACCAGGGACGTGTTGGCCAAGTTCGAGCACGCCGTGGGCGGCTACTTTCGGGGCCAGCTTATTATTGCGAGTTTTGTCGGGATTATCGTCGGGGCGGGGTTCTACCTCCTCGGCATCCCGCTAGCGCTGTCGCTCGGATTTTTAGCGGGCGTGTTCAACCTCGTGCCCTACCTGGGCGTCGTCGTCTCGACCTTGCCCGCGCTGCTGTTGGCGCTGAGCGGCGGCTGGTGGCAGGTCCTGGGCGTGCTGGCGGTGGTAACGGCGGCGAACCAGCTCGAGACCCACATCCTCTCGCCCCTCGTTTTGGGCCGCAGCACCAAACTCCACCCCGCGGTCGTCATCATCGCCATCCTCATCGGCGCGAGCTTGAGCGGCATCTGGGGCGCGCTCATCGCGGTGCCCCTGGCCGCCTTTGCCAAACTTTTGTACGAGGACTACTACCAGACGAGCCGCTTTTACGAAAACGGTTGAGGATTGCCGGGCGCAACTCGGTTTATCCACCGCTTTCGGGGCGTAAACCGGAGAGGCCTGGGGTGTAATTCTAAAGAAAAGTTGACGCTGTTCGTCCCGGCCTGAGCTACGTTGAAAATAGGTTGAAAAAAGGGCGAGAGACGCAGGACCGACGCGCCATCAAACACCAAACAACCCGACCCACCGTAGGCCGCCCGTAAGCACCCCCTTACTCGCCCGTCCCTGACACGGGTTATACTCGTTTCTGATGAAGCACCTCGCCGTTCTCACCTCCGGAGGCGACGCGCCGGGCATGAACGCCGCCATCCGCGCGGTCGTCCGCACCGCCATCTATCACGACGTCCGCGTGTCGGGCGTCTACCGCGGGTACCAGGGCATGATCGAAAACGACATCGAGGAATTGGGACCCAGAAGCGTCGCCAACATCATCCAGCGCGGCGGCACGGTGTTGCGCACGGCGCGCTCGAGAGCCTTCATGACGCCCGAGGGCCGGGCCAAGGCGGCGGACAACCTCCGCAAGCACGGGATCGAGGGGCTCGTCGTCATCGGCGGCGACGGCTCCTTTCGCGGCGCGGCGGCGCTCTTTGAAGAGCACGGCTTTCCGGTCGTCGGCATCGCCGGGACGATCGACAACGACGTGTACGGCACCGACGTGTCTATAGGCTTTAACACCGCCATGAACATCGCGCTGGACGCGATTGACCGTTTGCGCGACACCGCCGCGAGCCATGACCGCCTCTTTCTGATCGAGGTGATGGGGCGGCGCGCGGGGCACATCGCGCTCAACGTGGGCGTCGCGGGGGGGGCCGAGGCGATCCTCTTGCCCGAGGTCGAGGTGGACGTGCCCGCGCTGGTCAACATGGTCATCGACGCGCAAAGGCGGGGCAAAAGCTCGAGCGTCGTCGTCGTCGCCGAGGGGGCCTATCCGGGCGGGGCGGTGGCCTTGCAACGCGAAATCGAGGTTGCCTGCGGCTACGAGGCCCGCACGAGCATCTTAGGCCACGTGCAGCGCGGCGGCTCGCCGAGCACCAGGGACCGCGTTTTGGCCTCGCGCTTGGGCTACGTGGCGGTCAAGGGCCTCTTGGACGGCGAAACGGGCGTGATGGTCGGCGTGGACAAGCGCGGCACCGAGTTCGTGCCCCTGCGCGACACCTGGGAAAAGCACAAGGAAATCGACTGGCAGCTTTTTGAGCTGGCAAAGGTGCTGGCGATTTAGATTAAGTGATCAAATGTGCTGCGTCACAAGTGTTTTCGCTAAAAACTAGTCCCTCTTGTACGAATGCGGTCAAGGTAAAATAACATGGCGACGGTTCACCTCATCTGTGGTTTCCTCGGAGCTGGTAAAACAACTTTTTCCAAGACGCTAACGGAGCAAAAATCAGCCGTCAGATTTTCGGTCGATGAGCTGTACTTGCAGTTGTTTGCAGACGAACCCACGCACGAAATGGACGCAAAGGCGTTTGAACGCTTGCTTGTCGCTCTCAACGACCTCTGGCCGCAAGTGACGAAGGCCGGGGTCGACGTCGTTCTCGACTTTGGGTTTTGGCGCCGGGCGCTTCGAGACGACGTCCGCGAGCGAGCGCACTTAGTCGGGGCGGCGACGCGGCTTTACTGGCTCCGTGTTCCCGACGAGGTCGCCCTTGCTCGATGCTTGGGGCGAAACGGAGCACCTGGCGCCTTCCTCATCTCGGCGGGAGGATTTCAAGAGTTAAAAGCTGGTTTCGAGCCCCCAGGCTCCGATGAGTTGAGCGAGATGGTCAGAGGCTGATACGGCAGCGACAGATAGGACAAACTATTCAACTAAAAGTATTTTATGGCCAACGCAGCGTCACGGGCCGTCTCACGCATGAGAAGCCGCGCCGAAAGTCGGTGCGGCTCCTTCTATGCTCATTAAGCTAAACAACGCTACAGTGTCTGAAGTATGCTCTTACCCCTCCCCGTGATATGCGAACCAGGGAAACTTGCACACAACTTTGTCCTCAACTCAGCGCAGCAGAATTCACCGTCCAGCAGCCCCTACCGCCCAACCCGTCTGAACGTATCCTTCCCCTTTTGCAACACCACCGGCTCCGACACGTCCACCTGAAGCCCCACATCCTCCACGGGCTCACCGTCAAGTTTTAGACCGCGGTTCTGAATGAGGCGGCGCGCTTCACCGTTCGAGCCCGTGAGGCCTGCGAGCGTGGCGAGTTTGCAAACCCAGATGTGACCGTCTTCGAGTTCTCCTTCCGGCACCCTAAACGTGGGCACATCTTCAGGAATCCCGCCTTTGGCAACGTAGTCGTAGCGCTCCTCGGCCTCTTCGATAGGGGCTTCGCCGTGGTAGAGGCGCACGAGTTCGCGGGCGAAAACGCGGTGGGCTTCTTTGACATCGCGCCTTATAAGCGCCTCCATCTCCTGCAAGTCAAGCGGCGTGCAGAGCGTGACGTATTTGTAGAGCAGCGCGTCGGGCACCTGCATCGCTTTTTTGAACATCACCTCGGGCGGCTCGGAAATACCGATGTAGTTGCCCAGCGACTTGGACATCTTTTGGACGCCGTCTAGACCCTCCAACAGCGGCGTGGTGAGGGCAATCTGCGGCTCCTGCCCGTAGGCGCGCTGCACGTCGCGGCCCACGAGCAGGTTGAAAAGTTGGTCGGTGCCGCCCAACTCCACATCGGCTTCAATCGCTACCGAATCGTACGCCTGCGCCAGCGGGTAAAGAAACTCGTGGACGCTGATGGGCACGCCCCCCCCGTAGCGGTTGGCAAAGTCGTCGCGCTCCAACATCCGCGCCACGGTGTAAGACGAGGCCAAGCGGACGATGTCGGCAAAGCCCAGAGGCTCGAGCCACTCAGAGTTATAGCGAATCTCGAGCTTTTGAGGGTCGTCATCCAAAATCTTGCTCGCCTGCCCCACGTAGCTCTCGGCGTTGCGGCGGGTCTGCTCGAGGTTGAGTACGGGCCGCGTTTTCGACTTGCCCGAGGGGTCGCCGATCATGCCGGTAAAGTCGCCGATAATCAGAACAACCTTGTGGCCCAAATCCTGAAACTGGCGCATCTTGCGCAGCACGATGGTGAAGCCTAAGTGAATATCCGAACTCGTGGGGTCGATGCCCAACTTGACGCGCAGGGGCCGCCCCTCTTTGGCGGCGGTCTCGAGCTTACTCTCAAGCCCCCCCTCCGGCACGATATGTTCTGCGCCGCGCGAAAGAACGTCCAATGCTTTATCTGTGGAAACTGTGCTCATCGTCTACCCTTTCTTGACCTGCTTCTTCTACCGTACCGCTGTGACCCCGCGCGAATAAACCCGTAACGCACGCGAGGCGTGACGCTGGGGGCGAGAATGCTACAGCATAACGGTTGGCTCATGACCCGCGCCCGCCTCTTTCAACAGCGTAAAACCCTCCTCAAACTCTTTGTCGAACGCACCAGCCACCGCGAACCGTATCAGGCGGCCTCGCTGGTGGGAACGGCGCTGCTTATTGGGATGCTGGCGGGCCTGGGCGCGGTGGCGTTTGACAGCATTGTTCACTCCATAGGCTATGGTTCGGCTGGCTCGGGGGCGCTTTGACGGGGTGGGGGGGCGGTGGTCGGGGTGCTCGAGCCCATCATGACCACAGCCCTGTCGCTGTTGGATTGACGCGGGCTTTTTATTTAGGCTTTTCACCACCCAACAATCTTTTTCGAGAAAGAGGTGACTCACATAAAGAAACTTAAACTCGTTTTCAATTTAGAACGTTCAGTCCATAACTCGAGAGGCATTATCCTAATTCGCACCCTCACGCTCAGCTTGATTCTCACCGTCATCACCCTCGCGTCCGCGCAGGCTGTAACGTACACCTTGCCGGGAAATGCGGTTCTCCCCGAGGGCGTCGCCTACGACGCGGCGACGGGTGACTTTTACGTCGGCAGCACCTTTGACGGTGCCATCTACCGGGGCAATGTGCGGGATGACGGGGGCGAGTTGGAGGTCTTTCTGGCCGCGGGTACGGACGGGCGAGGAGGGGTCACGGGCATGAAGGTTGACGCGCAAGGGAGGCTTTTCGTCGCGGGCAGGCGCACCGGACGCGCTTTTGTTTATGACACCGCCTCCCGCGACCTCATTAAAGTTTTAGAAACGCCCGCGTCTCCAAACACCCTCATCAACGACGTGACCGTCACAGCGGACGCCGCGTACTTTACCGACTCGTTTCGCCCCGTCATCTTCCGCGCGCCGCTCGCCTCAGACCGTGTGGGCGAGATGGGGGCGTGGCTCGAGCTTACCAATACGCCCATCACCTATCAGAACGGCTTCAACCTCCACGGGATTGCCGCGAATGAAAACGGGACCTATCTGCTTACCGTGCAGTTCAACACGGGTGAGCTTTACCGCGTTAACGTGAATACTCGAGAAATCACCCAAGTCGACCTCGGCGGCGAAGCGCTAACGACGGGGGACGGGCTTGTGCTCGAGGGGCAAACCCTCTACGCCGTGCGCGAAAATCCGGCGGAAATTGTCGTTATTGCGCTGTCAGAAGATTTCTCGAGGGGTGAAGTTCAGCAGAGAATCACCGACCCGTCACTCAAGCTTCCTACCACCCTCGCCAAGGCGGGGGAGCGCCTGCTGGTGGTTAATTCGCAGCTCGACACGAATTCGCCGGAGTTGCCGTTTACGGTCTCGAGCCTCCCCCTTCCGTAACCCGTCACCTCCATGATGAGCGCCTATACCTTTATGATTCACCAAAGTCATCAACTTCCGTACGCTCAGGTTTGCCCAACGCGGGCAGAAACAAACCAGATTAGGAGACCAGGCGTGATTAGGCGAAACCTCACAGCAACGGTCATAGCGGCGTTTTTGTTCTTTTCTCCCGCGACCGCCCAAGAGATTGCGGAGTACGCCGTCCCCTCATCACGTCCCCACGACGTCGCGCCCGCGCCGGACGGCGGCGTCTGGTATACCGGACAGGGTTCGGGCGAGTTGGGCAAATTGAATCCCCAAACGGGCGAGGTGACGCGCGTTCCTTTGGGGGAGGGCTCGAGACCCCACGGCGTCATCGTCGGCCCGGATGGGGATGCGTGGGTGACCGACGGCGGCCTCAACGCCATTGTCAAGGTGGACGCTGAGACGGAAGAAGTCACGGTTTACCCGCTACCCGAGAGCACCGGCTACGCCAACCTCAACACGGCGACTTTCGACGGGAACGGCGTGCTCTGGTTTACGGGACAGTCAGAGATTTACGGCAGCTTTAACCCAGCAACCGAAGAGATGCAAGTGTACGACGCGCCGCGCGGCGCGGGTCCTTACGGTATCGCCGCCACGCCTTTGGGTGAGGTTTACTACGCGTCGTTGGCGGGCTCCTATGTTGGACACGTCAACACAGAGACCGGTGAGGTGACGGTGCTCGAGCCGCCCACCCCCAACCAGGGTGCCCGCCGCGTTTGGTCGGACGCTACCGGGCGCATCTGGGTGGCGGAGTGGAACGCGGGGCAGGTGGCGGTTTACGACCCTGCGACCCAAACGTGGCGCGAGTGGCCTCTGCCCGGCGACAACCCGGCGGCGTACGCGGTCTACGTGGATGAGCAAGACAAGGTCTGGCTGACCGACTTCGGCGGGGACGCGGTGGTGCGCTTCGACCCGGAGACCGAAAGTTTTGAGAGCTTCGAGCTGTCCACGGCGGGCGCGCAGGTGCGCCAACTGCTCGGGCGTCCCGGTGAGGTCTGGGGCGCGGCGTCGGCGGCGGATAAACTCGTGAGGTTTTCGTTTGAAGACTGAATCGTGCGGCTTACGCCTTCGCCCAAAAAAGGCGGTGCGGCTCGACCCTTACACGGTCATTGCACACTATACTTTATGATGTGTACTGCGAGCCAAAGGCTCGAGCGACCGAAAGCGGGTCGCGCGGTCTGGGAACCAAAGTTTAGCAGGCGTGCGGGGGCGGACGCCAAAGGAGGCAGTCATGACCACCGTTAGCAGAACCACATCCAACGTTTCATTCTCAAGCGCCCTGCGCGCCGGGCTCACCGCCGGGCTTATCGCGGCTCTTATCAACGCCGTCATCTATTTTATCGCGCGGGCCATCCTCGGCGGACCTTTGGCTGTGGACACGCCCGTTACCGATAGCGTCGGGCTCATCCCCATTATTCTCTTTAGCATTGTGCCCGCGCTCGTCGCGGGAGCCGTCTACTGGCTTTTGAACCGTTTTCTCGCCAACCCGAATCCGGTTTTTTTGCTCGTCGCGGCGGTTGTCTTTATCGTGTTTGCGATTAATCCCATCACCGCGGCCTTGAGCCCCGTGACGGGCTGGACGCTCGAGATCATGCACGGCGTCGTCGCGGTTCCGACCATCATGGCGCTGCTGAGCCTCAAGCGGTAGGACGCCGGGAGAACTGGAGTTAGTCAAGCCAAAAAGTAGTTCATCCGCTTTTCTAAAGCAGATTCTCTGCACGTCCGATTCAGCTTTTCTCTACTGCTGGTAACTGCGAAAGTGCTTCTCTAGGCCATCCGCGCGCCCTGCGCCGGTGACCGCGTGGAGCTGGGACCGTAACAATTATCGCCTGCCGTACCCAGTTTTGTAAGCATGGCGAGCTCGAGGTCAGTACCGTATATGGCGGAAAGATGCACCCGGAGGTGAGAGCCGGGACGGTTAAGGTCGTGTAGACGCTTGACTTTCGCAGCCACAACGATGTGCAAAGAAGGTATGCCAGCCAGACAGACCAGCACGGTAGAAAAGGAAGGCAGCCCTTCAGTCACAAAAAGGTCGGGACGAACCACCGCGAAGATGAACCCTAAGGTAAATGACGATGCGAGGTAGACAGCAACAGCCGAAAGCAAGAGCAAAACATAGGTTCTCCGGCCTATTCTGCCTTGCATTGAAAATAGCGTGTTCACGTTACACCTTCCTAAATCTAAGCCGAAGCTTAGAGGGCACCCTCTTACAGCGTTCTTACAGTCGCAACCCCGAAACTTGTATAAATCTCAAGTCAAACCAACGCTCGAGCAGTCCGGTCACAGCGTGCTTGAGTTTGCGTAAAATCAAGTTATGGCCGAACTCGAGCTCACCCTAGGCGACATCACCAAACAGCATGTTGACGCCGTCGTCAACGCCGCGAACACGTCACTGCTGGGCGGCGGCGGCGTGGACGGCGCGATTCACCGCGCGGCGGGGCCGAAGCTTTTACAAGAAACGCGCGCCCTGGGCGGCTGTCCCACAGGCGAGGCGCGCCTTACCAAGGGCTACAAGCTGCCCGCCAAGTTTGTGATTCACACGGTCGGCCCGGTGTGGCGGGGCGGGCACAGCGGCGAGGACGAGCTTCTGGCGAGTTGTTACCAGAGCGTTTTTAGCTTGGCGGTAGAAGGGGGCGTCAAAACGATTGCGTTTCCGTCCATCAGCACCGGGGTCTACGGCTTTCCTATCGAGCGGGCGAGCCGCATCGCCATGATTGAGACCAAGCACTTTTTTGGCCGCGACACCTCCTTGGAGCGCGTGGTGATGGTGCTCTTTAGCTCCCACGACTACGAGGTTTATGTGCAGGCTCGAGCTGAAGTCTTCTGATGCCGTCTCAGCTACCCCAAGAAGAGATGATTGCGCGAATTAAAAGGCTTTGCCAGGAGGACGCGCGCCTTAGAGCGGCGCTCATGTACGGCTCGTTCGCCAAGGGCGGGGGTGACGCGTACTCGGACATCGAGTTTTATCTCTTTTTTGCGGATGAGGTTTTCCAGACCATTCAAATTGACGCGTGGGTGGCGCAGGTCTCCCCTGTCGCGCTCCTCCTCACGAACGAGTTTGGGACAAGCGTGGCAATTTTTGAGAACGGCGTGCGGGGCGAGTTTCATTTTGAACCGGCCTCGAGAATGGCGCAAATCAGGGACTGGCCTGCCGTTCCTAACGTCTCCTCTCCCCACGCGACGCTTGTGCTCGACCGCACGGGCGAGTTGGCGGGGCATCTCACCTACTGGCACGACAAACCCTTTGAGGGGCTCGAGCCCGACTCCTTGCAAACTGTGTACGACCGCCTCCTCAACTGGCTCTTGCTGGGCCTAAATGTTCTTGAGCGGGGCGAGCGGGTGAGGGCTTTCGATACGCTCCACCACATCCACCGTCATATGCTGTGGCTGGCGCGGGCGGCGGAAGGCGCGGCGCAACACTGGCCTACGCCGTCGCGGGGGCTCGAGCAGGACCTCCCAACGCACATGCGTTTTGCGGCCTGCACGGGTGGTCTTGAAAAATTGGAAGCTGTCTACGCTGCTCTTTGGCTTTGGACAAAAGAACTTGTGGAGGCGCTGAGGCTCGAGCCGCGTGGGATAGTGGTGAGGGGGCTCGAGGCGCGTTTTACGGCTCTGTCACCTCGTTGACGCCATTTTTCGTTCACAGCCCCTTGCGTTTTGTGACGAATTGGCTTATAGTCAAGTTATCCGCGACAAGGCGACGACCATAAAGTGACGTTGTAAGCTCGTTGTGGTGCGGGCGTGCATTCGTCCGGAAGAGCAAGCGTGAAAGCATTCATGCAGAAAGATGGGTAACATGGCAACAGGTACAGTCAAATGGTTCAACAGCGAAAAAGGCTTCGGCTTTATCGAGCAGTCCGAGGGCGGCGAGGACGTGTTTGTTCACTTCTCGGCCATCCAGGGCGACGGCTACCGCGAACTTAACGAGGGCGACAAGGTCGAGTTCAACGTCGAGCAGGGCCAAAAAGGCTTGCAGGCCGCGAACGTCACCGTGACCGACGCGGCCCCCGCGATGAGCCGCTCCCGCAGCCGCTACTAAGTTCTAAAGCTTTTACTGAAGCGCGTGGTTTAGACCGCGCGCTTTTTTTGTTTCTCCTTGTAAAGGGAAATACCGAGCACCGAGTGGAGAGTAGAAGTGGAAGCGTACTCTGTGCGCGTCTGTTCCCCCACCCCCATACTTTGTAAGCCGGGAAAAGGTATCCTTCCCCACCTTTGGCTAGACTCGAGGGGCTTTGAATGGAGATGTGCAACGGTTTGCATCCCCGTTGGGCCGGTTTAGGGTAAAAACTACTTTCTGAATTTCGTTCTAAACCTTACTTTGTAAGCTGAATTTTGCCCAGACCAGATGATACCTGCAATTCGCTCTCGAGAGGAGACACACATGGCTTTTCAACTCCCGGATTTACCCTACGCATTTGACGCTTTAGAACCCCATATCGACGCTCAGACGATGGAAATCCACCACGACAAGCACCACGCGGGCTACACGAGCAAACTCAACGACGCCGTCCAAGGAACCGAAATGGAGAACATGTCCATCGAGGAGATCTTGAGCCAGGGAGACTTACCCACGGCGGTCCGCAACAACGGCGGCGGCTACCACAACCACGACCTCTTTTGGAAAGTGATGAGCCCGCAGGGCGGCGGCGAGCCTTCGGGCGACCTCGCCAGCGCCATCAACGACGCATTCGGCTCGTTTGACGCGTTCAAAGAGGAATTTACCAAGGCCGCCGGAGGGCGTTTTGGCTCGGGCTGGGCGTGGTTGGTGTCGAACAACGGGACGCTCGAGATTACCAGCACGCCCAATCAGGATTCCCCACTGATGGAGGGCAAGACGCCTCTATTGGGTCTTGACGTGTGGGAGCACTCCTATTATCTCAAGTACCAGAACAAGCGCCCCGACTACATCAGCGCCTGGTGGAACGTGGTGAATTGGGACCAGGTGGCGGAGAACTACCGCAACGCGCAGTAAGCGCTAGGTGATACAGTAAACTGTTTTCGCAGAAAAACAAAAGAGTGGCGAGGTTAATAGCCTCAGCCACTCTTTTTCACTTGTCGTCACACTTCAGGGTAGTGCTGTGTGATTATCCCTGACTTCGCCTCGGATAAATAGGATAGCGAAGGAGTTCAGGGATGGACCAAACCAAGTCAGTCAGAGTTGCTGCCATAGCCGGTGTCCTTTGTTGATAAAGCTTACGTCCTTGTGGCTCGGGTAGAGGGACTCTGAGACCACGCTGCACCCGACACCAGTTCTGAACCGTAGTTGTCCACCAGCCCAGACTTTTTCTGCTTTCTTCACAACGGGCAAAGGCTAAACTCTTACGCACCAGAAGAGCGTTCATCCTTCTAGCCGTGCCGTTTTGCCTTTCGACCGCCGAGACATTGGGTTGATTGTGACCCAGGTAGACAAGTGCTTTATCGACCCGTTTCCAGCTACCGTGCGCCAGACGCAGTTCAACCTCAACAACTCTTCCACCTTGCCGCTTTTTCACCACTTGTGCGTGTGCTAAGCCTCTGGGAATGCGGTAACGCAGCTTGGGGGAACGGCCCCGGTCTCCCTTGCGAGCAGGGCGATAGGGGACTCCGAAAACTTCGGGAAAGAGCGTTTTGTAGCTTTCAAAGCCGTCGCTCATCAAGACTAGGTCGTGCGGGTTGCTCAGCTTGGCACGGCTGCTCTCCATCAACTCACGAACGAGCACTTCATCTCGCTTCCCTAAAGCAAGGGCTATCACCAGCTTGCTCTTGGGGTCGACGGCCGTCCCTTCCCATAGCGGCTGCCCTTGCTACTCGCATAGCCATAACGTTCATCCATCTGCAGAGCCTCGACTCGCACCTCTTTGACCTCTGACTCATGAAAGCCTTGGGCGTGCTCGCCAAGCTTGCGTCTCAAACGACGCACGGTCTCGGGACAGACCTTGACCAAGCGAGCGGTTGCTTTGCTACAGCAGCCGTCAGCTAGATGTTCGGCCACCGACACCGCCTTGGCTTCAGGTACTTTGCTGTTCCACAACGGGGTCTTTTTCCTCTCACTAAATTCTCGGCCACAGCTTGTGCATCTCAGATAGCGAATCTTGTCTCGACCGTAGACTTTGCGTACCCTCAGATTTCCCGATGCTGGCTTTTCATAGTCTTGGCAGTCTTCATAGGGACACGCTAAACTCTCGATTGGGGGTCTGGTTTCCTTTTCCATCAGGCGCAGTTTGCGCCTTAAACCAGGCCCCTCTTCCAGGGGTGAGAGATAATCTCAACGTTCTACCCACTTCAGAAGATGAGCTTTATTTCAATTTCATCTTGTTTAACAAGTTCATCCTCGTCGTTGTAGAGGCGGTAGCCCAAAGCCACAGGCTGTCCATCTCGCGGAAGGTTATCAAAGCTATAGTATCCGAACCCAAAGCGTTCCTGCCGATCTCCCAAGTAGAAAACAGCATAACCGTCGTCAATTGAAGCGTCGGGGACACCCGGTATCCTGATGTCGAGGCAACAGAAGCAGCGGTTAGTCGCGTCTATTTCAAGAACCTCTGGGTAAACGGTTGAATCGACGACAACCGTTTGACTTTCTATCGTTTTACACCCCTCACAACCTGATAAGAGGACGAGCAGAAGTAGGAAAGTGGTTGAACCTGCCGTTGTTAAGAAGCTGTAAGCCTGAGGCCTCGAGCCACCGCTCAAAACCTTGCCCAAACATCTCGTCACCACTCTGGACATGAACCGTTGAGCCCGTTTTTGCCTCACCTTAAAACACCTCCTTGGCATCAACTTTTAGCTTGATTCTGGAGTTTAGCATCTGTGTTAGCGTGGGGCACAAGAACGTTTAGAATCACGTATAAAAGTTAGGGTAAACCATGACCATACGTACACTTTTTTGGCTCCTCCTCGGCCTGAGCGCGTGCGCGCCCGCTGCTGGCAGCTCGGCGGGTACTATCGCTGAACAGACCTTTAACGAGCTTTCCGGCTCGGCCTATACGACCGATTCGGTAGAGAGCGGCGGGCGGCTCACGAACGGCGGCGCGTTTAACGAGGGCGGCCCCGGTTTGGGCTTCGAGACGTTTTGGATTGACACGCGCGGCGTGGGCGCGGGGCCGGTGGTGCCGGGAAACGACGCGGACGACTACGTCGGCGTCAACACCTTTGGCGGCGGGGGCGCGCCCAACGTGGGGCCTTCGGGCACGCCCGTGGGGGACGCGGAGAAGAATTTTCAATTTAACGATGGCGACGGGCGGCTCGAGCTCACCTTCAACCCCGTGAACGTGAGCGGCTTCCAAAACCGCGTTTTCAGCCTCGACTACTGGATTAACAGCACGAGTTATGAGGAGGGTGACGCGTTTACGGTTACGCTGAGTGACGGGAGTGAAAGAGTCAGTGTGCTCGAGCTTGACGCGGGCGGCCTGAACGGTAGCGCCAGCGCGGACGACCGCGGCATCGGCTGGCGGAGCTTGAGCGTTGATTTGGAGCCCCTGCTCGAGGACGGTCTGGGTGACACCCTCACGCTGACGGTGGGGGTGGACACGAACTCGGGGGCCGAAACGGTTTTTATCGACAACGTCACGTTTGCTTACGGCGCGCAGGATACGGGCGGCGGGGCGGGTAGGGTTACCCCCATTCACGAGGTTCAGGGGAGCGGTGACGTAAGTGCCCTAGTCGGCCAGACCGTCACGATTGAAGGCGTGGTGGTCGGCGATTTTCAGTATGAAGACGAGGACGGTTCAGGCACGGGTGGTTCAAACATGGGCGCGCTGGATACAGCCAATCTAGACGCTGACGATGGCGACTTGGGCGGCTTTTACGTGCAGGAGGAAGTGGACGACGTGGACAGCGACCCGGCCACCTCCGAGGGGCTGTTCGTCTACGCGCCGGGTTTAGGCGCAGGAAGCGTCAGCGTCGGCGACCGGGTGCGCGTGACGGGTCAGGTGACCGAGTATGAGACTTCGGGCGGCGCGTCGTTAACCCAACTCGCGGACGTGACCGAGGTGAGCGTGGTGGGCACGGCAGAGTTGCCCGCGCCCGTTGAGGTTACCTTGCCGCTGGCGTCGCGGGGGGCGCTCGAGGGGCTCGAGGGGATGCGCGTGACGCTGCCCCAGGCGCTCGTCATTTCCGAGACCTACAACTACGATCGCTTCGGCGAAATCGTCTTGTCGCTGCCCCTGCCCGAGGGGGAAAACCGCGCCTACACGCCGACGAGCTACTTAGACCCGGACACGCAAGAAACCGAGATCGCGCAGCTCGAGAGGGCTGTCCCACTGAACCGCATCACGCTGGACGACGGGCGGAGCGCCCAAAACGCTTTCCCGGCCCGTCACCCGAACGGTGAGCCTCTGGGGGCGGACAACCTCTTTCGCGGCGGCGATACGCTCTCCAACCTCGTCGGCGTGCTCGACGATTCTTTTGGCGGCTACCGCCTTCAGCCCACCGGCGCGGCGGACTACACCCAAAAAAATCCGCGCCCCGACGCGCCCGAGGCGGTGGGCGGTTCTTTAAGGGTGGCGAGCTTTAACCTGCTCAACTTCTTTACGACGCTCACGGGTAGCGAGGTCTGCGGCGCAGGGCAGAACTTGGGGTGTCGCGGCGCGGACACCGAGGAAGAGTTTGAGCGGCAGCGGGCCAAAATCGTAGAGGCGCTGCTCGGTTTAGATGCGGATATTGTCGGGTTAATTGAGCTCGAGAACACCCCCGGCGCGGACCCCCTTGGCAGCCTTGCGGCAGGCCTCAACGCGCGGCTCGGTGAGGACACTTACCGAGCTATCCAAACCGGCACGCTCGGCACCGACGCCATCCGGGTCGGCATCCTCTACAAAACAGACGCGGTGGTCCCGGTGGGCGAGACCGCCACCCTTTCAGACCCGGCGAGCGTGTTTGTCGGGCCGGGGACGGGCCGGGTGCCGCTGGCGCAATCTTTTATCACCCAGACGGGCGGCGCGTTCACCGTCGTCGTCAACCACTTCAAATCCAAGGGCTGCAGCGGCGCGGAGGGCGCGAACCGTGACAGCGGTCAGGGCTGCTACAACGCGCGCCGCACCGAGGCGGCGGAGGCCACGGCGGCGTGGTTGGGGACCCACCCCACCGGCGTGACCGACCCTGACGTGCTGTTCGTGGGCGACCTCAACGCCTACGACGAAGAAAGCCCCGTCGACGCGCTCGAAGCCGCCGGTTACACCGATTTGGTCGAAACGTACGGGGGCGAGTTCGCCTACTCCTACGTTTTCGACGGGCTTTTCGGCTATCTCGACTACGCGCTCGCCAACGCGCCTTTGCTGCCGCAGGTCACGGGCTTGACCGAGTGGCACATCAACGCCGACGAGCCTGACATCTGGGACTACGACACCTCTTACAACAACCCGGTCTACTACCAGGCCAACCCCTACCGCACCTCCGACCACGACCCGGTCTTGGTTGGCTTAGACCTCTCCCCCGACCCGCTGGTTATGTTAGAGGCGTTACAACGAGAGGCGGGAGCGTTTGGCAGCGGTTCAGATATAAGTGCGTCGGCGCTCGAGCAGATTCAGACATCCCTTCAAGCGGACGAAACCGCGACGGCGCTGGACGGACTCGGCGCGTTTCGTGAGGGGCTCGAGGGGGAGGCTTTAGCCCCGGAAGCGCGTCAGCGACTTCTTTTTCTAATAAACGCGCTCATGAACGCGCTGCGCTAGCGCGAATGCAAAACAGGGTGTGAACGCGGACAGTTACACCCTGTTCTTTTCTGTCACCCTGCTTCGTTCCGTGTCCCTCACTCTCACGGGCTCGCTTCTCGTATCGTGAGACTATGAGTCAGAAACCTATTCTAGTCATCGCCGGGGCGTCGGGGGTCATCGGCACGCATCTTATTAGGGCAGCGGGAGACCGCTACCGGATACGCACGCTCACGCGGAGCTCGGCTACGGAACACAAAGGCGCGACGCCGACGGTGTGGCGGCCCGAGGCGGCGAAAGAAGGGGACAGGAGGGCGCTCGAGGCCTTGGCCGAGGGTCTCGACGGGGCGAGCGCGCTTGTCAACCTAGCGGGCGCGTCGGTGGCCGACGGTCGGTTGGGGGAGGCGCACAAGAGGCGGGTGTTGGAGAGCCGGGTCGATAGTACGCGGACGCTGCTCCACGCCCACCGCCTTTGCCCCAACCCGCCCCCCGTCTGGTTTCAGGCCTCCGCCACGGGCTACTACGGCGACGCGGGCGAGGCCGCGCTGGATGAAAACGCGCCCAAAGACGCGGGCTTCTTTCTCGCCGAGGTCTGCGACGCCTGGGAACGGGCCGCCGGGGACGCGAACGGCGCGCGGCTGGTGATTGGTCGCATCGGCGTCGTGCTCGCTCAGGACGCGCCGGGTTGGCAAAAGATGCTCGCGCCCATCCGCCTCGGCGTCGGCGGCCCCTTTGGCAGCGGGCGGCAGTGGTGGCCCTGGATAGATGCAGACGATTTGGTTGGGGCGATGCTTTTTCTCATCGGACATGAAGAGAGCCGAGGCGTCTATAACCTAAGCGCCCCCGAACCCGTGCGGCAGGGCGACTTGGCGCGCGAAGCCGCGCGCCGCTTACGCCGCCCCACCATCGCCGCCCCCGCCTTTGCCTTGCGCCTGGCAACGGGCGGCGTGGCCGACACCGTCCTCCTGCCGAGCGCCAAGGCGCTACCCGCAAAGCTGCTAAAAGAAGGTTTTACCTTCGAGCGCACGAATATAGAGAGTGAACTCGACAAGTTACTCGGTTGACGTGGCAAAACATGTGCTTGGGTGAGAGGGTGCGGCTCGAGCAAAAAGGAACGAAGACATGAGACCCACAGAAAGCGAACCGTTTCCTCTCCCCCGCGCCTTCTTACTTCCTACCTCTTGTTCCTTACTTCTCTCGCCCAGTCCCCCTAAGAACCCGCTTAGCCAAACCGAAACGTCAACAGAACCCAGTCTAAACACGTTCCCGGAACAGGCGCGGCGTCGGCGGGTAGAAGTGAATCCCGCCTCCCAACGCCTTGGCCGCGTACATGGCGTCGTCAGCGTGGGACAAGAGTTCGTCCACCGTGTCGCCATTGTGCGGAAAGTGCGCGAGTCCAAAGCTGCCCCGCACGTTGAGCGCGCGACCACGAACCTTGAAAGGCTGCAAGAGCGAGTTTTGATAGCGCCTCGCGGTGGTGAGGCTCTGCGCCTCGGTGGAGTCAAAAAGGAAGATAACAAACTCGTCGCCCCCGAAGCGCGCCAAGAGGTCGCTCTGCCGCGCGTGCGCCTTTAGCCGGGTGGCCACCGACCGCAACAGGGCGTCGCCCGCGGCGTGACCGTGCGTGTCGTTAACTGCCTTGAAACCGTCCAGGTCGAGGTAGATGATGGCGGACATCAAGCGGGAGCGGCGGGAGAGGACGAGGAGCTTTTCGGCCTCGTCTGAAAAGTGGCGGCGGTTCATGAGCCCGGTCAGCGCGTCACGGTGCGCGAGGGTAAAAATAGCCGCTTCGCGCTCCTTGAATTCGGTGATGTCTCGGTGTTGCACGACGACCCCACTTGTGGCCGCCCCATCCTGCGGTCCCGGCAGCGGCGTTACCATGACGCTGAACCAGCGCGGTTGGGTGTGGCAGGGGTGCTCGAGCCCGTAACTCGGCCTTTCGCCCCCCAGTACAGCGTCAACCCCCCGACTCAACGTCGCAGCTTCGTCGGGCGGACCATAAAGTCCCAGAAAAACGTCTATATAAGGAGCGTCAACTTGTAAGGACACGCCCAGAGCGTCGGCAAACCCTTGCAGAGCCCTGTTTACCGCCACCACGCGACCCTCCGCGTCAAGCACCACGACGTGGTCGGTGAGGGCGTCAAACGCGGCCCGAAAGGAAATGTCGCTCACACGGACTCCTTCACTCTATATTTGCCTCAGAACCTTCAGCGGGGTCAACCACAACAACCGTCACAACAGATAATGTAGTCTATTGTGTATCAAAATGAGAAGTTTTGATAGACCCGGTACTACCTGAGATTCTAGTATGAATGCACTGTAAGAGAGTGAACACGTTCAAAGCCCCCCGAGAGCCGATTTTTTTCCTTTAAGCGTGCCCCAACACCGGACGCGGCGCGTACGCCGCCTCGAGCCCCGCCCGCTCCTCTTCCGACAAGGTAAGGTCTACGGCCTCGATAGCGTCCTCCAAATGCTTCATCTTCGTCGCCCCGACAATCGGCGCGGTGACGCCGGGGCGGTGCAAGAGCCAGGCGAGCGCGACCTGCGCGCTCGACACGCCGCGCGCCTCGGCAGAGGCCACGACGCGGTTAATGATGGCGTCGTCGCCTTCGGCACTGTACATGCGCTTGGAAAAGTCGTCGCTCTCGCCGCGGGTGGTGGCGGTTTTTTCGCGCGGGCGGCGGGTCAGGTAGCCCCTCGCCAAAGGGCTCCAGGGCAAGACGCCGACGCCCTCGGCCTCACAGAGGGGCAGCATCTCGCGCTCCTCCTCGCGGTAGAGGAGGTTGTAGTGGTTTTGCATCGAGGCGAAGCGGGTCCAGCCATGAAGGTCGGCCTTGTAGAGCGCCTGCGTGAATTGGTAGGCGAACATGCTCGAGGCCCCGCTATAGCGCACCCGCCCGGATTTGAGAGGCCGGTTTTGCCTAAGGTGGTGTAGTTCATGGGGCATTGTACGCGAACGGCGCTGGTCTGCTTCAGGTGCGCATGCAGGATGTGTTGATGTCAGCCTACATTTTTGTGTTATCGTGCGGCATGAACATTAAAACGGTTGGGGCGAGCGGTTAAATCTCGTTGGGTAAAGAATATGCGGGGCGCACCGTGGTGGTGGACAGCCCAGAAGAGGGTGTGTGGGTCATCCGCACGGCGCAGGTTATCCCCGACAATGAACTATGGTTGCACGAGGAACCGGCCAAGAGCAAGCTCGAGGCGGGCCTGGCGTGGGCGCGCGAGACACCCGCGAAAAAAACTGATCTGGACGGTTTCGAGGCGGACGTCCGTGCGCGCTGGGAGAGGGAGCACGGGGAGCCGCTTGAGTAGTGGAGTTTGACCTCAACAACGCAACCTTTCAGGCGGAACTCATGGGGCTCGAGAAGAGCGAACTGCTCGCCTTTTTCAAAACGTTGCGCAAGCCAAAGCAGCTCTCGTGGGAACGGGTCTACCGCGACAAAGGGCTGCGCTGGGAGAGCATCAAATCGGTGGGGGTTGAGGCTTACACCGTCCGGGTGACGCAGAAGTGCCGCGCGGTGGTGCAGCGCGAGGGCGACGTGCTCCGGTTCGTCTCGCTCCACCCGGACCACAATTCTGCTTACGAGAGGCGGTGACGGGTGAGTGAACGTGAGCCACAGGACCGGCTCGAGCCCTCACCCAAAACCTTTTCAATCAAACCCCCTTCAACGAAACCCAACGCCTTCGCCCTCTACACCGTCGTCTTTTTGCACTTTGAAGGGCGTTACTTGCTCCTCCACCGCGCCCCCACCAAACGCTTGGCCCCAAACCGCTGGACGGGCGTCGGCGGCAGGGTCGAAGCGGACGAGACGAACGACCTCCGCACCTCGGCGCTGCGCGAGCTTGCGGAGGAAACAGAGATTACAGAGGCTGACATCAACCACCTCTCGCTGCGCCGCGTTTTGTACCACAACCGCGCGGGCGAACCGCTCACCGGGCTTCTCTACTACACGGCTGAACTAAAAACCTATGCTCTACCCGAATGCACCGAAGGTACGCTCCACTGGAAAGAACCCGAAGCGTTTGCCGGGTTAGACATTATCGAAACGACGGACCAGACTTTACCCCACCTTGTCAGCGACGTGCGGCGCGACCCAGCAGGTCGAGAAGGGGTGCGTATCGGCGTGACGCATTATAAAGCCGACGGTCGCCTCGCCTCGATTAGCTGGGCGTAGGCTAGAACGGGGTTATGGCGATGCCGAACTTTTACAGCGTGTGTGTGGAGGATTATCTCGAGGGCGAAAAAGACGCCTCCGTCCGGTACGAATACGTTCACGGCGAAGTGTTCGCAATGGCGGGTGCTAGCGACGTGCATAACACGATTGGCTTGAATATCGTTGTGGCCCTCAACCCCGCGGCTCGACAAAAAGGATGTAGAGTTTACGCGAGCGACATGAAGGTTCGCGCCGCCGATGAAGTTTTTTATTATCCCGATGTGATGTTCGTCTGCGACGACGGCCCCGACCCCTACTACAAAGATAAACCCTGCGTCATCGTTGAGGTCATCAGCCCCAGCACCGTCCGCACCGACGGGAACGAGAAACGTTACGCCTACGAAAAGCTGCCGAGTTTACGCCTCTACTTGCTCGTCGACAGCCGCCGCCGCTTCGTCACGGGCTACTATAGCGGCGAAAACGGCTGGGAAGAGAGGCATTTCGCCAAAGGCGACACCGTCCCCATCCCCTGCGCCGACGTGAGTTTGACGATGGAAGATATCTACATCCAGACGCCTTTTTTGTAATTTTTGCGCAGAGCTCGAGAACGCGCCCGCCGCCAGCTAGCTGCTATACTCCGGGCACGAACCTGTGACGTAACAGTAGAGACATCATCAAGGTTGGAAAACCATAAAAGTAACGAAAGAGGTGCTCAGGTGAGCGTACTTGCTCCTTCACAGATGAACACGCAAAAGCGCGACGACAGGACGTTTGAGCTTATTCAACGGGAGTTTGAGCGTCAGCGCGACGGTTTGGAGCTCATCGCCTCGGAAAACTTCACCTCGCAGGCGGTCATGGACGCGGTCGGCTCGGTGCTGACCAACAAATACGCCGAGGGCTATCCCGGCAAGCGCTACTACGGCGGCTGCGAAGTGGTGGACGAGGTCGAACAGTTGGCGATTGACCGGGCCAAAGAGCTTTTCAGCGCGGCCTGGGCGAACGTGCAGCCGCACTCGGGCTCGACGGCGAACTTTGTTATTTATCACACGGTGTTAGAGCCCGGCGACACGCTCATGGGGATGGACTTGTCACATGGAGGCCACCTGACGCACGGCAGCCCGGTAAATTTATCCGGCATCCTTTACAACGTGGTGTCGTACGGCGTGGATAGGGAGGGCGAGCGCATCGACTACGACGCGGCGCGGGCGCTAGCGAGGGAGCACAAGCCCAAACTCATCATCTGCGGGGCCACCGCCTACAGCCGTGAGATTGATTTTGCCCGATTCCGCGCCATCGCCGACGAGGTGGGCGCGACGCTCCTGGCCGACGTGTCGCACATCTCGGGCCTCATCGCGGGCGGCGTGCATCCGAGTCCCCTGCCCCACGCGCACGTGACCATGACGACCACTCATAAGAGTCTGCGCGGGCCGCGTAGCGCCATCATCTTGTCCAATGATGAGGAGCTAGGCAAGCGCATCGACAAGATGATTTTTCCCGGCTCTCAAGGCGGACCGTTGGAGCACGTGATTGCGGGCAAGGCCGTGGCCTTTTTTGAGGCGCTGCAACCTGAATTTAAGCTCTACGCGCGGCAGATTGTGGCGAACGCCCAGGCGCTCGCTAGCGCCCTGCAAGAGAGGGGCTACCGCGTGGTGTCGGGCGGAACGGACAACCACAACTTTTTGCTCGACCTCACCGCGAGGGATATGAGCGGCAAAAAGGCGCAGAACGTGCTCGACGAAGCGGGTATTACGGTCAATAAAAATACGATTCCCTTTGATACGCGTTCGCCCTTTGTGACCTCGGGCGTCCGCATCGGCACGCCCGCCCTGACCACGAGGGGCATGAAGGAGGCGGAGATGCGGAGCATCGCCGGGCTCATTGACCGCACGCTTCAGGGGGAGGACTCCACGACCGTTCGCGCCGAGGTGACCAAACTGGCGCGTCAGTTCGGAATGCCTTAGCGCCTTCTCTAAGAATGTACAGGTTGAGACGTCGTGGTCTTCTCGAGCCGTTTAGTATAGGTGTCCTGTGAGCATCCCCGCGCGCCTGCTGCGCCTGCTGCGCGCTGAACTAAATCACCGACTTAGCAGCAGGCCCACGTACCGGTCTAACAGCGGTGCGGGCGGTGCTGCCGGTAACGCGTGGGAAGATGGTGAGGGCTCTAAAACCTCGTCCGGAAGCTCGTCCAGGACTTCATCACGTGCGGGGGTTGACCCGAAGTTAGCGGCGCACTACCGGGCGCTCGAGCTCCCCTACGGCGCCGACTTGCAGAGCGTGCGCGCGGCCTACAAGCGTCTCATGAAGCTCTACCACCCGGACCGTTATCAGGACCCGGTTCATAGGGAAACCGCGACGGAAGTGGTGAAACGGATCAACGCGGCGTATGGGGATTTGGTCAGGCATTTGGAGGGTCGGCAAACGGGCAAGTAGCAAAGAAAAAAGTCTACGACCTCTCTTCAGAATCCCTTGTCATATCCCAAGCGCGTCGGCCAACCCCACCTCAAACCCGGCGTCTTTAGACAGACCCAAGGGCGTGTAGCCGCACGCTCGAGCCGCGTCGTCACCGTATAAACAGGCGATAACGGTGGGTTGCTGGGTGCTCGAGCGGTAGGGTTTAATTACTGCGCGAGAATACTCGAGTTCTTCGGCGTCAAACGTTACGGTGCGCCCGGCGAAAGCGGAGGCACGTCCTTCTTGCCGCATCATCTCTCCCAACGTGTGCGGGTCGCCCTGCTCGGTGACGTAGGCAGCGCGGCGAACCGCTTCAAGGACGACCCGCCGCAACGCCTCTAAATTCGGCGCTTCGCTCGTCCAGAGATTGACGCTCATCCAGCCTGTTTTTATTAACGATTTGCCCGTTTGGAACCGCGCCGCGTCATTCATCGTGCGGTTCGTCCAGCCGCCACCCGCGTCATCGAGCACCGTCAGCCCGACCTTGACGGTGTTGACGGTATGCGCGAAGGGTAGCGCCTCGAGGCGCTTAGCAGCCTCCTTGAGCGTGTCTGCGGCGACGCTTTCGGCCTCAAGCTCGAGCCAGGCTTCAACAACCGCCAGAACGCTCTCTTTTGCCATCGGATTCGCCATGACGAGCGGCGGCAGGGCTATATCCGCGGTTCTCTGCGCGCCGCCGACGGTAAGGTTTATATAGGTTTCAAAACGTTCCGGCCCACGAGGCAACGAGTACAGCTCGCGCAGTTTCCCTAAAGTGGGCACCAGTTCAAACTTCATTTCTTCACTGTAGCTTGAATCCGACTTTCCTGGGGCGGGTTCATTCCGACGCTAACGGCCCCGCCCCTCCCGCCGCCGCATCTGCGACACCGCCGCGCGCAGGGCGACGCGCATGTGTTCCAAGGCCTCGGCCAAGTCGCGCATCTCATCATTGCCGCGTAGCGCGACGGGCTCATCGAGTTCCCCTAACGAAAGGTGGTTGGCGGCGGTCGTGAGCACGCGCAGCCGCCTCGTGAGGCGCGACGCGAACAAAATCACGGAGAGCGTCGCCAAAAGCAACACCCCGAGTACCACGAGAAGAAGAGGTCGCGCAAACCCAGCGGTCAGCGATGACGCGTCGGCGTCTAGCGCCACCTGCACCGTGCCCACATCGCTCAGCAGGGGTGCGCCGACCAGCAGCACACCGTTGAGATTCCCGGCGGAACCATCAGAACCACTGCCAGGACCAGTAACAAAACCGTCGCCAAAGCGCCGCGTGCGGGCGTTCAGCGTGGCGGAGAAGGCGGCGGCGTTTTCCCCGAAGTCGCTCGCCCTAAGCGTCGCGGTTGCTACCGCCCGGAGCACGTCCGGGGGCGGGTTGGGGCGCTCGGGCGACCAGCTCAGCACCAGAGGCCGCCCTGCGGCGTCCGTGACGGCAACGCCCACCACGTCGCGCAGCCCGGCCTGGTTGAGGCGCAAGCGCTCCGTGACGTAACGGGCCACGTCCTCGTCGAATGTTTCTCCGACGGCGAGCCCGTTCTGGGCGACCGTCGCGCTTATGTCGGACGCCAGCGTGAGCGCCAGCGCGTCAGCCCAGGACGCCGACAGGGTGGTAGAGAGCTCCCGCACCGCCCCGAAGCCGACGTAGAGCGTCGCCCCCGAGAGGAGCAGCACGGGCAGGAGCGTGAGCAAGAGCAGCTTGCCGCGTAGCGAGAGGCGGCGCGTGGGCTCGCGCCGGTTCGGGAGGTTGGAGAAGTCAGAAGCACCGGCGCTCGAGCCTACCCCAGACGCTACGCCCGGCGGCGCGGGAAACACGTCAACGTTGGGCGCAGCAGGCCGCACCTGCGCGGGCGCGCCCGCCGCGGCCAAGATATCCGCCACGCGCTGCGCTTCTGTGCGGCTGGTCGGCTGGGTCACGACGCCGGGACCCCGCGCCAACACCTGCTCGAGCCTGTCCGCCTCGAC
The DNA here is from genome assembly GCA_965214405.1 of Trueperaceae bacterium. Taxonomy (GTDB): domain Bacteria; phylum Deinococcota; class Deinococci; order Deinococcales; family Trueperaceae; genus CBDCCT01. Next base: position 4,274,130 of record OZ243956.1, on the reverse strand, counting down.
CCGCAGATGCGGCGCGGCGTGAAAGGCGACGGTGCGCGCGGGCATATCAAGGGGCTGAAGAAGGTGGACCACGTACTTGCTCATCACCGTTTATGCTATCGCAAAGACGCGGGCGCTGTCAGCCAGGGGCTGTTAACCAAACGTTATGGGTGGGGTGCGGGAAGCTCGAGCCGCTATCAAAATAACCTGCACCCTCAGCCTACGAGCCTTGGCCAAGGAAGCTTTGGCGCCCGGGACTCATTACTCGGCACTTTCTAGGCTCATCCAACACCCGCGCAACGTGGGCGAACAAGAACCGTGCAGCAGCGCGACATCCCAAAGCCGGGGCTTGTTAGACTGGTCGGGTGAACGGCGCGCTCCTCCAACCGCACGAGCTTTACGCCGAGGGCGGCGGCGCGTCTCCCTTTACCCTTTTGGACGTGCGCGCGCCCCTTGAATATGCGCGCGGCGCGATGCCTTTTTCTGTGAACGAGCCCATTCTCACCAATTCGGAGCGTCACCTTGTCGGCGTCCGGTATAAGGAGGCGGGGCAGGCGGCGGCGGTCGCGCTGGGTCACGAACTGACGGATGAGGCGATGCCGGAGCGCGTGGCGCGCTGGCGGGCGGTGTGCGAGGCGGGGCCGACCGCCGTGACCTGCTGGCGCGGCGGTTTGCGGAGCGAACTCGCCACCGAGTTTATCGGCTTGCGTAACGTGCGCCGGGTGGCGGGCGGTTACAAAGCGTTAAGGGCGCACGTTACGAACGCGTCTGAGCGTCTCGTCCCGACGCTGCCGACGCTCGTCATTGCAGGCTTGACCGGCACGGGCAAGACGGATTTGCTTAAAGATGTGGCGCGCGCGCGGGTGGACGCGCTGGCGCTCGACTTAGAGGCCGAGGCGAACCACCGGGGCAGCGCCTTTGGGGGCTTGGGGCCGCAGCCGAGTCAGGCGACGTTTGAGAACAGCCTGGGCGCTAAACTCGCGCTATCCAAAGCCCGCTGGCTGGTGCTCGAGGACGAGTCGCGCAACGTCGGCGAGCGGCAGGTGCCCGACGCGCTCTTTTACGCCGTCGAGACGAATCCGTTGGTGCTGGTGGAGGAGCCGTTGGAGGAGCGTACTAAGAACATCCACCGAGATTATGTACTCCGCCCCGGTGAACTCGAGGGCATAGAGCAAGTGCGCGCGTCCCTAGCGTCGCGGCTGCTCCGGCTCAAAAAGCGTCTCGGCGGCCCCGCCACCGCGCGCGGCGTGGAGGCGCTTAACGAGGCGGCGCGGAGCGGGGCGTGGGGAGAATCAGGAGCCCACCGCGCCTGGATTGCGCCGCTCTTGACCGACTACTACGACCCCCTGTACCGCAAAAGTTTGGAACGAATGAACCGCCGCGTCCTCTTTCGGGGCGCGCGTGAGGAGTGTACCGCGTGGCTGACCCAACACCCCCTGCCCCCATCCGCCTGACGCAGACCGTGACCAAGGGCGGTTGCGCCGCCAAAATCGCCGCGGGCACGCTCGCCGGGCTTCTCCAGACGCTGCCCCGGCAGGCGCACCCGGACCTCCTCGTCGGTACCGACTTTTTGGACGACGCGGCGGTGTGGCGCTTAGACGACGAGCAGGTGATGGTCCAGACGCTCGACTTTTTTACCCCTATTCTGGACGACCCCTTCGACTTCGGCGCGGTCGCGGCGGCCAACGCGCTCTCGGACGTGTTTGCGATGGGGGCGACGCCGACGACCGCGCTCACCATCCTCGCGTATCCCCTGGACACGCTTCCCTTAGACGTTTTGCGCAGCCTCATGGCGGGCGCGGTTGAAAAGATCAACGAGGCGGGCGCGAGGCTTGTCGGCGGGCACTCGATTGACGACGACACGCTCAAGCTCGGCTTTAGCGTTACAGGGCTCGCGCATCCCCAAAATCTCTGGACGAACCGCGGGGCGCGGGCGGGCGACGCGCTGATTCTCACCAAGGCCGTCGGCACGGGCACGCTCACGGGCGCGCTCAAAAACGGCGAGGTCGAGGGCGCGGATATTGAAGAGGCCATCGCCTCGATGAAAACGCTTAATAAGCTCGAGCTGCCCGACCCCCTACACCGCACGGTCCACGCCGCCACCGACGTCACAGGTTTCGGCGTTCTCGGTCACGCGCTTCACTTGGCGCAAGGCTCGGATAAAACGCTTTTGATTAGTGCGGGCGCAGTGCCCCTGCTAGCGCACGCGGACGAAACGTTGGCGCGTGGCATCTTGACCAAGGCGCACCGGAGCAACACGCATTACGTTGACCCCCACGTGAGCGGGCGGGCGGACTTGAGCGAAACCCAGTGGTGGACGCTGGTCGACCCGCAAACGAGCGGCGGGCTGCTTTTGAGTGTGGACGCCGCGCGAACGGACGAAGTGTTAGAAGTGCTCCGCCCCCGCTTTCCCAGGAGCGCCGTGATAGGCCAGGTGACGGAAAAGCAAGAGCGGGCGCTCAGCGTCACGCCTTAACTTCAGTCCTTAGAGACTTTTCCCTTGTTTTTCCGGCACGCGTCTGAGCAGTAGCGGACCTCGTCCCAGTTGCGCGCCCACTTTTTACGCCAGTGAAAGGGGCGGGAGCAGACGGGGCAGGTTTTGACGGGCAAATTGTGAGGGTTACGGAAACGTGACTCTTTCATGGCTTACGCCGACACGGTAACAAGAACGCCCGCTCGAGCCTCATGAACCGAGCGGTTCACTTCACCCATTGCTGGCTCAATGTCTGCACGACGACGACTGCGCGATAATGTCAGCACCACAGCCAAATCGTACTTCGTCAGGTGCTGCTGGTGCTGCCTACTTCGGTCGAGCGTGACCAACACATCAAACTCGAGCTCTGCTGCGCGTAACCACTCGCCGTTTTTCTTTCCGCTCCAACCCCGCTCACGTACAGTCACCACCCTAAAAGATGAATCAAACGAGCGCTTTAGCTTTCGGTCCATATTTTCGTCAAGTAGCACTCGCCTCACGTTGCTAAAAGTGCATCCTTTGCCATCTCGAGAAAAGCAACCGCTTGCTCACGGCTTACACCGGGGAAGCTGTCTAGAAACTCGTCTAAGGTATCGCCGCCCTCTAAATAATTGAGCAAGGTTTGAACCGGAACGCGCGTACCTGTAAAGACGGGCGTTCCACCTAAAGTTTGAGGATGAGAACAGTAAACCTCTTCGCGCTTCATCTGTATAAAATTTTAGCACGCAAATGTAGGAAAAGCTTGGTGAGACAGACTTAGAGATCAGAAAGGTCAGCTAGAGCCCCCACCCCAAAATAATCACCCATCACCTCATGTTAGCGTGTGGCATGACGCCGACGCACCCCCCACGCGCGAACCGCACAACCCACACTTTCATTTATCAAAGTGCCCATGTTGCAGGAGAAAATCCGCCGACCCTCGAGCCCCACCCCCTCGCAAGAAACCACACCCTGTGAAGGGGCTTGTTGAGCGCATCCTCGAGGAAGGCCAGAACTTAGGCGGCGGCATCCTCAAGGTGGACGGCTTTTTGAATCACCAGCTCGACCCCGCACTCACCCGCGACATGGGCGAGGCGTTCGCGGAGCGCTTTACAGCGTTGGGCGTGACCGGCGTGAGCAAAATCATTACCGCCGAGGTGTCGGGCATCGCGCCCGCGCTCGCGGCGGGGCTCGCGCTAGGCGTGCCCGTGGTTTACGCGCGCAAAAAGCGGCCCGTCACCATGCCCAACACCGTGTTCGAGGCCCAGGCCCCGAGCCGCACCAAGGGCGGCGTGAGCAGCCTCATCGTCTCGCCCGAATATTTGCACCGTGAGGACCGGGTGCTGATTATTGACGACTTTTTGGCGTCGGGTAAAACCATTGTGGCGCTGGCTGACCTCGTTAAAGTAAGCGGCGCGACGCTTTTGGGCGTGGGCTGCGTGATTGAAAAGGCGTTCGAGGAGGGGCGGGCGCAGATTGAAAGTTTAGGCGTCCCCATCGTCAGCCTCGCAACTGTTGAAGGGATGGACGAGCGTGGTATCCGCGTCCGGTAGGCCGTTCGAGTGGCGCAAACTCGTGCCGGAGTTGAGTGTTTCGGATTTTGAGCAAAGCGTCCAGTTTTACACTGAGATTTTGGGCTTCGAGGTGTTGTTCAGCCGCGACCTGTTTGTTTACCTCGAGCTAGAAGAGGTCCAGTTTATGCTGCAACAAACGAGCATCGATGGGTGGCAGACGGGGGGGCTCGAGCCTCCCTTTGGGCGCGGCATCAACTTTCAGATCGAGCTTGATGATATCGCACCGCTTTACGAGCGATTAAAAGCAGCCAACCATCCGTTTTTTCGAGATGTTAGAGACGGTTGGTACAAAACGGGTAACGTGCTGTCAGGACAGCGCGAGTTTTTGATTCAGGACCCGGATGGGTATCTGCTGAGGTTCTGTCAGGCTATTGAAAAGGTGGGCGGACTCTAACGTTTATAAGCCGAATCGTAGTCGGGGTGAAGCGAGATGAAGCGCATAAAGTCGCCCTCGCGGTAGACGAGCGCTCGAGCCTTTTTGCTCAGCCGCACCGAATAAACTTTACCCTGACCCTTGGGCGCGGGGATGTGGTCGATGGCCTCCCAATTAAGACCCTTCGAGCGGTAGACCGCCTCCCACTCGAGCGCGCGCAACCTATCCAAACTTTTGGCAACCTGCTCTAGGTCACTCCCGCGCAGATTCAGGAACACCTCGAGAAAAGCCGGAGAATTCAGGTCAAGCCTGACGCGGCTCACCGCTGTGTTTGTAGCAATGCATCCACATCGGTTTCTGTCGGCTCGCTGTTTTCCGCCCACTCGAGCCCTCGTTGGATGCGGCTTTTGTGCGGCTCTTGCAGCGTCCACAGTTGCGACTCGGGAACGTCTACCACGGGCGTCAGGATGAAGCGTCCGTCCTCGAGTTTTTCCACGCGGAGGAGTTTTCCCGCATACTGTTTTCCCAGCGTAAGCTGACCGCTTTGCCCAATGCGTTTAAGTTCCACTTGCTTCATAGTTTTATTATGGCACGGTTTCATGATTTAATGAGTAAATGATTCCCGTGCGAGGCCGCTACGCCCCCTCCCCTACCGGTCCCTTGCATTTGGGCAACGCCCGCACGGCCTTGGTCGCTTGGTTGAGCGCCCGGAGTCAAGGTGGCGCGTTCATAATGCGCGTTGAGGATTTGGACGCGCCGCGCACTGTAGCGGAGGCGGTGACGGGTAACTTAGATGAACTGCGCTGGCTGGGGCTCGAGTGGGACGAGGGGCCGGACGTGGGCGGCCCCTACAGGCCATACAAGCAGAGCGAGCGCGGCGCGTTTTATGAGGAGACGCTGCGGAGGCTCGAGGCCCGGAATAAAATCTTCGCCTGCTACTTGTCACGTAAGGACCTCCGTGAGGCCTCCTCCGCGCCGCACGGGCGCGGCTTTGTCTACGGTGAGAGAGAAAGAGAACGCAACGCGCATTGCAGGGGGCAAAAACAAAGGAAAGGCAAAACGCCGAGCCTGCGCTTTTTGGTCGAGCCTCAAACCGTCACCTTTGATGACGCGTTGGCAGGGCCTCAAAACATAGAGGTAACGTCCGAGGTCGGTGATTTCGTCGTGAGGCGCGCCGACGGGCTTTGGGCCTATCAACTCGCGGTGGTGGTGGACGATATCGCCATGAACATAAACGAGGTGGTGCGCGGCGACGACCTGCTCACCAGCACGGGCGCGCAGCTTCTTTTATACGAGGCGCTGGACAAGCCGCCGCCCCGCTACCTCCACGTACCCCTGCTTTTGGACGTGGACGGTGAGCGGATGGCGAAGCGCAAAGGCTCTTTAACGTTGGCTTCTTTGAGAGACGAGGGCGTTAACCCGGAGCGCGTGGTGGGGCTTCTCGCTTTTACGCTCGGGCTGCTCGATGAACCTAAAGAAGTTAAACCTGAAGACCTGCTCGAGCCCTACCGCCCCGCCAAACTCGACCGACACGCGTTTAGGCTCGAGCCAAAGCACCTCGAGTGGCTGATGCTGTAGAGTTAAACCTGTGAAGCTCCCGCCCGTGCTCGTTCGCAACTTGCATGATATTCATAAAGATGCCGCGCCGTGGTTGGGGAGCTTAGACGATCACCTCCGCGCCTGCGAAACGCGCTGGAATATCCGTGTGGGCGAGCCCTTCCCAAATCTTTCGTATCACGTCGTCGCGCCCGCGGTGGGCGCGGACGGTGCGCCTTACGTCCTCAAGCTGAGCCTGCCCAACGACGAACTCGCGCTCGAGGCCGCCGCCCTGGAATTTTATGACGGCGACGGGATGGTCAAGCTCGTCGCGCACGCGCCCGAGGTGCAGGCGCTGCTGCTCGAGCGCCTCACCCCCGGCGTTTCCCTGTGGCGCACGGACGACGATGAAGCCACCCGCATCGCCGCGACCCTTTTGCAGCAGCTGTGGCGTCCGGTTCCGGAAGGGCATCCTTTTCGCCTCCTTCAAAGGTGGACGCGGGCGCTGCCCAAATATGCGCATACACACTCGCAAGGCAGCGGCCCTCTCCCCTACGCGCTGGTCGAGAAAGCCAACGTCTTGCTAAACGACCTTTTGCAAACGGACGAGCCCGTCCTACTCCACGCAGACTTGCACCACGACAACATCCTCAGCGCCACGAGAGAGCCTTACCTCGCCATCGACCCTAAAGGCATCGTCGGAGCGCGCGGCTACGACGTGGGGTCTTTTTTGATGAATCCCCTGCCGGAACTCGCAACGCGCCCGCATTTACCGCGCATCCTGAGCCGCCGCGTGGGAATTTTTGGCGAGATGCTGGGGATGGAAGCCTCAGAAATCGCCGCCTGGGGTTTCGTTAATGCGGTTTTGTCCGCCTGTTGGCACGTTGAAGACCACGGAAGTGACGGCGAGACGGACATTAAGGTGGCGGAAACGCTTTTGACCCTTCTTTAGAGGCTAAAGTAGGCGTATGGATTTAGAGCCCAACATCACAGACCGCAACACAGACCGCAACGTCCTTCAAGAACCCCTCAAACCGTGTGGCGTAGAACCCCTCACCGGCTTCTACCGCACCGGGAGCTGCGAAACCGGCCCCGAGGACGCGGGCGTGCATGTGGTCTGCTCGAGGGTCACGCAAGAATTTTTGGACTTCAGCACCTCGCGCGGCAACGACCTTGTCACGCCGCGACCCGAGTACGGCTTTGCGGGCCTCAAGGCGGGTGACCGCTGGTGTTTGTGCGCGGCAAGGTGGCGAGAAGCGCTGGAGGCAGGGGTAGCGCCGCCCGTGATTTTGGAGAGCACGCACGAGCGGGCGCTGGAGGTGGTGGAACTCGAGACGCTTCAGGCGCACGCGCTGGTTCAAAATTGAGTGGTGAACCCAGCCGAGTCAAATCTCCTACCAACGAAATAGAGTGATGCAGACCTTTTTGAGCGGCTTTGGCATCGGCTTGGGCCTCATTGTCGCCATCGGCGCGCAGAACGCGTTTGTGCTGCGGCAGGGATTAAACGACCACCACCAAAGGTGGTGGAATTGAGAAGTGACTCTAAAAGAGGAAGTCCTGGCGGCTCCTTTCCTCTTGCTTCTCCTGCTCTTCTTGATACTTTACGTAGCGCCTGATGAGGTCTTCGTTCATCCCTACCGTGTTCACGAAGTAGCCGCGTGACCAGAAGTGGTTGCCCCAATAAGGCTTTTGCTTTAGCGCCGGGTAACTCTTGAACAGCTTTATCGCCAGCTTCCCTTTCAGAAACCCCATCAGTGACGAGATAGACAGCTTGGGCGGGACAGAACACACCAGATGTACGTGGTCTGCCTGTACGCTCAGCTCTAGCACCTCCACCTCTTTCCACTCGCATAGTGTCCTGATGTCCTTCTCGACCATGTCCTTGACCGCTCCCGTCAGCACTCGGTAACGGTACTTCGGTGCCCACACGATGTGGTAGTCGCATTGGTAAACAACGTGCGTTAGCTTGCGGTACTTCGGCACACAGTAGAATACGGCACAGCCGAACAGACATCACCACCGTCATAGACGGTGGGTTCCCACGAGGGACTGAAAAAAGAGCACGTCGCGTCCGTTGTTTTTGTCTGCACGCTGTGCGACTTTAGCCTCATTCTTTTGGGCGTGTTGGGATTTGGCACCCTAGTCGCACGGTTTCCGCTCCTGACGCCCTTTGCGGCCTGGGGCGGGGCGGTTTTTCTCTTTATCTACGGCGCTTTGGCCTTGAGGAGCGCGGTGCGGGGTTCGGCGGGGCTCCAGGCTGGCGGCGTAGGCGCTGCGCTTAGCCGTCGCGGCGCTCTACTAACGGCGCTGGCGCTGAGCCTTCTTAACCCCCACGTTTACCTCGATACGGTCGTGCTTTTGGGCAGTATTGCGGCTCAGTACGAGGGTAACGAGCGCGTCATTTTTTGGGCGGGCGCCTCGAGCGCGTCCCTCATCTGGTTTTCGGTTTTGGGCTTTGGCGCGTCGTTTCTCGCCCCGGTCTTTAGGCGCGCGGCGGCGTGGCGCGTGCTGGACGCGCTTATTGCGCTTGTGATGTGGGCGCTGGCGTTTGGGCTGGTAAGGGGTCAGCTTTAGGATGTATAAGCAGCAAGGCGTAAAACGCCATTAAAGCTCGAGCACCAGCCTTAAACCATTTTTAACCTCAGCAAGTACATTGGCAGACAAAACGCCGACGCGTTTGTCCAAAAATGCTTTGTCCACTGTGACGACCTGAGAAATATTGGCGACCGCATCTTTGGACAGTCCGGTTGCATTGGTAGATAAAAGATATTGCCGGGTGCCTTGCTAAGGCGGGTGTTCGAGGTCACCACAACCGCGAGTACCGTGCGGATGGCGCTACGGTTGAAAATGCTCGACGAAACGATGAGAACAGGGCGTCGGTAACCCGGTTCGGACCCCTCCGGCACCGGCAGGTCCGCCCACCAAATCTCACCCGGATTCACCCATCGGTCTCGAGCGAGGCGGCCTGCATATGGGTCATCTCCGGGTCCAGCCCGCTCTCTTCTTTCTTGTAAAGGGTGTTCAGCGTGGCGGTGACGGCGTCCGCCTGGTGCTGCTTGATAAACGCCTCGACAGCTTTGGCGTAGAGTTCGCTGCGTGACATACGAAGTGTGCGCGCCGTCTCTTCGGCTTTTTGAAAGATATCGTCGGGAATGGAAATGGCCGTTTTCATACATGAAAGTGTAACTGAAGTCACACTCGCTCCCGCTCTCTGTTGAAACGCATAATGTGTCTACTTTTCTACGTCGTCCTGTAGGAAGCGTGATTATCAAACATGTTTAACTGCTCGCAGCATCCAACGACGAACCGCGCAACGCGGTAGGATGGCGGCCATGAGCGAATCAAAAACAACCCGCGCGGTGCTCGAGACCCTCTCCCGCACCCGGCTCCTGGCCGTCATCCGCCAGGACGACCTCAGCCACGCCGAAGCCGTGGCGACGGCACTGTTGGACGCGGGCGTCAAGGTGCAAGAATTTACCCTGACCAACCCCGACAGTTTAGACGCCATCGGGCGGATGCGGCGGCGTGAGGCGTTTGGAGGAGCCGGAGGCCTGGTGGGCGCGGGCTCGGTGCGTAGCGTTAGTGAAGCGCACCAGGCGCTCGAGGCGGGCGCGCAGTTCGTCGTCACGCCGGTGATGGATTTGGATATTGTCGAAGTGTGCAAAGAGGCAGGTGTGCCCATTTTTCCCGGCGCGTTTACCCCGACCGAAATCCACGCCGCGTGGCAGGCCGGGGCGGAGGCGGTCAAGGTATTTCCCGCGACCACGCTCGGCCCCGGCTATATCAAAGACGTGCTCGCCCCGCTGCCCTACCTCAAACTCATCCCCACGGGCGGGGTAGACCTGTTAAACATCACCGCATTTTTAGACCAGGGCGCGTTCGCGGTCGGGACGGGGAGCAGTTTACTAAATAGGGAAGCGCTAAAAAACGAGGATTGGGAGGGGTTGAGCACACACGCTCGAGCCTTTGTCAAAGCCGCCGAAGCTCCCGGAACCGCCCCATGACCCGCTATGACACCCGCTACGACGTGGTGACCCTGGGCGAGAGTATGCTCCGCCTGACCCCGCCGGGCTTGTTGCGGCTCGAGCAGACCCGCAGCTTGGACATCGAGGTGGCGGGCAGCGAGTCGAATACGGCGGTGGGTCTGGCCCGCCTGGGCCTCAAAACCTGCTGGCTGTCCCGCTTGCCGGACAACGCGCTGGGCCACCTCGCCGCCGGAGAGCTCGAGCGCCACGGCGTCGACACGCGTCACGTTTGCTGGACCGACGACGCGCGCATGGGGCTCTATTTTGTCGAGCAGGGCGCGAAACCGCGGGGCGCTCAGGTGATTTACGACCGCAAAGATTCCGCGGTGAGCCTTATTCAACCAAGCGACGTACCGAGCAACCTCTTTACAGAACAAGGCGCGCGGCTTTTCCACACCAGCGGCATCTCGCTGGCGATTGGCAAGAGCGCGGCACAAACAACGCTGCACGCGCTGTCTCTGGCGAAAGGGGCGGGGTGGCTGGTGAGTTTCGACGTGAACCACCGCAGCAAACTTTGGTCTTATGAAGAGGCCAAGGCGGGCTGTCACGGCGCGATGGCGACGGCGGATATTATTTTTGTGGCGCAGAGGGACGCGCGGGCGATGTTTGGGCTCGAGTCCGCAGATACACATATAGATACTCCCCGACTGCTCGAGACCTTGGCCCAAACCTATCCTCAGGCCCTTACCGTCATCACCCAAGGCGCGGCGGGCGCGGCGGCCCGCACGCCCGACGGCGAAGTTTTTACCGAGACGGCTTTACCCGCCGAAGCGGTCGACCGCGTGGGCGGCGGGGACGCGTTTTCGGCGGGATTTCTCTACGGTTACCTGACCTTTGGTTCGGTTCCTACCGCGCTGCGCTGGGGCGTGGTGGTCGCGGCCCTAAAGTACAGCATTCGGGGAGACTTGCCGCTGGTCAATCTTCCGGAAGTTCAAGCGCTCGTTGAAGGGCAGCACGCCGCCGCCATCACGCGCTAGCTTGCTCCCCGAATCTTCAGAGCGACACGCCCAACGCGCCCCTGGTGAGCTGAAAATCAACGTTGCCCTGTTTGGCGGCGTTAGGTTTATAGGAACCCTCCAACGTCGCCACCACCTTGTCTAAAAGCTCTTCTACCCACCCCTCAGCTTCGCCGCTGAGAACAAAGTCCATATCACTCACCACGCGGTCGCTCACCTGCAACACGGGCACGAACGGGTGACCCTGGCGCGCGCTGCTGCCGACGTAAGCGAGGATGAGTTCGGCGCCCGTCGCGCCTAAGCCCGTCAGGGTTTCGACCCAGTGCGGCGCGGTTCCGGCCCCGTCCATGAGGTGAAAGCCCGGTCGTGTAGCGCTCTGGGCGTAACTGAGGCTTGGGGTTGTGGTGCCTACCCCGAGCACCCCCAACACCTCCTGAAGCTGCGCCTGCTCGGGAACGACGACCGTCCCGCCCGCCGCCACAATTCCTTGAATCAAATGGGCGAATTCCCGCGTCACGTCCGCTGGCGGAGCCTCCGCCGCCATGAAGCCGATTCGCAGCGCCTCGAGCCCGACCTCTACCCGCTCCAACGCCGGAGCGCCCGCCAGCCTCTGGGCAAACCACCGCGACACTTTTTCCGAAACTTGCGCGATGCCCCCGTCGAGCTGGATGCTCGCCCAACCAAAGCGGTCAGGGTCCACCCCTCGCTCCTCCATACGCTCTCTAAAATAGGCATTATGGGTTTTTTCGCAGCCGTGCTCGAGTAGCAAGGCAAAACGCACCAGCGGATGCGTGGCGTGGCCCAGCAGCGTAGGCACGAGTTCGGGGCTGCCCGAACCGCCGCAGCCTTCGGTGTGGAGCAGACTCACAAAGCCGCCGACACCGTCATGGTTCTCAAACTGTTCGTTCAAGCGTCCGACGATGAGACGGCCTACCTGCCCGGCGCACAGGCTCGTGGGCAAAACCAGACCGAGCTGTTGGCTGGCGACGCCCGAAGCCGTGCGGTAGAGGCTAAAGCGGCGCTCCGGCAAGGTTACGTCACACCTCAAAGGGATGGGCTCTCCCGTCGGCGTTGGTCTTCCTGATGGACGCGTTGTTAGATTGGAGCCTTCCGAAAGTTGCCAATTACGCCAAATCTGCACCTGGGCGTGCCCCGCCACCTCGCCCACGCTGCGCCCTCCGGAGGCGACTTTGAGCGAGAGCGCAAAGGTCTCGAGCCCTAGATCGTCCATTGGGAAACCCTCGAGATAGCTTCCAGCGTTCACGTCCATTTCTTTGGAAAGAAGCCGGTAGCGCTCGCTCGTCGTCACCACCTTGAGCGTCGGAACAAACGGGAAGTTGGTAATCGAGCCGTTGCCAGTCACAAAATAGATGAGATTGCAGCCCGCGGCGACCTGCCCGGCGACGCTTTCCAAATCGTTGCCCGGACTGTCCATAAAGGTGTAGCCCGCTGTGCTCATGGGCTCGGCGTAGTCGATCACTGCGTCTAAAGGCACGTCGGGCGGGCGCTTCATGGCCGCGCCCAGGGATTTGAGGTAGATGTTGTAGAGCCCGCGCAGCACGTTGCCGCCCGAAGGATTGCCTGCGGCGGAGTGCCCGTGGCGCGCGGCCCAGGTGTTGAAGCGCTCCAAGGTCGCCAAAAACTTTTCGCCGACCGCTTCGTTGCGAACCCTGCTAAGAAGATACGCCTCCGCGCCGATAAGCTCGTCCGTTTCGGCTAGGTTCGCGCTGCCGCCGTGCCGGATGATTTCCCGCGCGACCCAGGCGACCAGCGGATTGCCCGAGATGCCCGAAAACGCGTCCGAGCCGCCGCACTGCAAGGCGACCTTGAGGTGGGACAAAGGAACGTCTTGGCGCTTGTTGGCATTGACCTCAGTCAACCAGCCCGTCACCACCCGCTCGGCGGTCGTCAGGTCACCCGTAAAGCTTCCGCTTCGGCTCATAAAGTGGTGGGGCACGTGCGCCAGGGGGTAGCCCTGTGCGGCTATGAACGTTTTAAGCGCCCCGTTATTCACGGCCTCCATGCCCGCATCGACCGCCAGCACCGCCCCGACGTTCGGATGCACCATAAAACCCGCCAGCGTGCGCAGCAGCATGTCGCGGTTGTTCGGTTCGCCATAAGCCCCTTCGGTGTGCGCCACCGCGACGACGTCGTCGATATGAGGATAGGCATTTGCCAGAGGCCGGAGCCGCGCCTCGAGTTCCCTCACAAAACTCCCCGTGAGCGACGAGGTGCCGAGCAAGACGACGGTGTTACGCGTGCCCGCGCCGCGCCCGCCCGGGCGAGGGTAACCCGCAAAGCTCCCCGGCGCGTCGTAACGCGCGACCGGCGGGGCCGGGCTGAGGTGCAGCGTCGTTTTGTCCAGCGGGGGAATCTCGTCGACAAAGTTGGGCGTTTGGGGCAGCTCGAGCCCCAACTTACGCGTTATCAGATTCTCGAGCACGGTAGGGTTACAGAGGTAGTCGCCCGGCTCAATCGGCGCGCTGGCCCGACCAAAAGGCGTGTGCCACGACAGCAGAGACTCGCCTTGCGCGACCCCACGAACGGCGAAACGGTGGCCCTCTAATACCGTGTGCGTCAGCGTCAGCGTTTCTCCCTCAAAAAACAGGTTCGCGCCAGGCTTTAGGGTGCGCGTTGCGACGGCGCAGTTGTCTCCGGGATGAGCTAGACGGGCGACCTCTTGAAAAGAATGTGTCACGGTGAACCTGCTTTCGTCACTGCATTGTTTTCGCCACTGCATTACTACTGCATTACTACTTCATAACTGCCGTACGCCTCGAGGGTGAAGCTAGCATTTTAGGATGAACCTGCTTTCAAGGCCTCGAGCGCGCCGACCATGCCTTTCTCTTCGATCTGCTCGAGCCCCACTCTAACCCGTTCGCTCAACCCGCTTATTTCGCGCAAATCCTGTTCCCAGAACGGTTCATGGCCCAAGACGCTGTCCGTCACATCTCTTAGAGCCGTCTCGCCTTTTTGATAAGCGCGCCAGGCCTCACCAAAAAGCGTCAACACCTCTTCGCTGTCGCGTAGCGTGAAGGGCGCGCCGTCCCGTTCGCCTTTGTAAAACATGATAAGCCCTGCGAGCGCGAAACTCAGCCTCAGCGGCGCGTCGCCGTGAGTTTCAGAATAACTCAGGAGTTGCGGCAGCAGCCGCGCCTTGAATTTCGCCACCGAATTGAGCGAGATGTCCAGGAGCTTGTGCTCGACAAACGGGTTGCGAAAACGCCTGAACACCTCCTCGGCAAAGCTGCGTAAGTCGTCCGCGGGAAGGGGCAGCGCGGGGATGACTTCATCAAAAATGGCGTTCCGGACGAACGCGTTTATTAGCGGATGCTCTACAGCGTCCTTTACAGTGTCTAAACCGCACAAATAAGCCACCGGCACCATCAGGGTGTGCGCCCCGTTGAGAAGGCCCACCTTGCGCGTTTTGAAGGGGGTGATGTCGTCAGCGATGTGGACGTGGGGCAGGTCGACCTCATCTAGGTGCAACCGCTGGGCTAAATCTTCCGGTCCCTGAATGGCGAAAAAGTAATAGGGCTCAGCCACACTCAAAAAGGCGTCATCGTAGCCGAGACGCTCGAGCACTACCTCAGCGTCCGCCGGATACCCCGTCACGATGCGGTCGACCAGTGTGTTGCAAAAGGTGTTGGCGCGCTCGAGCCAATTTCCAAACCCGTCGGGCAAATCCCACAGCTCGGCGTAGCGCCGAACGGACCCTTTTAGCGTGTCGCCGTTGTGGTCGATGAGTTCGCAAGGGACGATGACCAGACCCTTTTCAGCCGCTCCCGAAAAGGCCCGGTAACGTTCGAACATAAAGCGCGTGAGCTTGGCGGGGAACGAGGCGGGTGGGGCGTCCTCAAACTTATCCCCCGCCTCAAAGCGGATACCCGCTTCGGTGGTGTTGGAAAAGACGAATTCTATGTTTGGGTCACGCGCCAACGCCAAAAAGTCGCCGAACGCCTCCGCGATATCCAGTTGACGCGTCACCGACTGGATGAGCCGCGCCTCGTCCACCACCTCACCCGCGTCGTCCAGGCCGCGAAGCAGCACGGTATAGAGTCCGTCCTGCTCGTTTAGAGACGCCCTCGCCGAATCGGTGGACTTGAGCATGACGACGCCCGCGTCGAAGGCCGTATGTTCGTTGATGACGTCGAGCTGCCAATCGACGAAAGCCCTTAAAAAGTTGCCCGTGCCGAACTGGACGACGCGCTCGGTGTGGCTTCGGGTTCTGGGGAGCATAGCCCAAGTCTACAGGACACCCGGGGCCGTAACGGGAGAATCTTACACGCGCCTTACACAAATCTTACTCGAAAACGTAAGAACGCCGTCAGGTACACTGTCTTAAACTCTTTTCAGGTAAGCACGAGCATCAGCGCCAACACCATCACAACGTGCTTACCTCTCTCCTTTACCCCGTTGCCCAAGCGGGGTCTTCTTTTTGCCTCTCACATTTTATCTCCTCACCTTTTGTCTCTCGAGCCGCCGTCTGGGCGTTGAGCCCGTCACCGACGTTTACCAGCAGTTCCCACTTCGGCACCCTTGTGTAACCTTAATGTAATATGTAAACCCTCGGCCGGGATGAGCAGCAGCGTGCCGCGACAAAAGGTGCGCGGCTGCGGGGCGAAATTGACGCCGCCGCCTGGTTGCGCGAGCAGCTTCACGAGTCGCGTCTCCCGTGCAGTGAAGACAAATTCAGTGAAGACAAATTAGTGAAAACAGAGAGGTCCAAACGGCCTGACGCTACTTGCATAAACGTCAACACCACATGGATGATCCCAGCCACAAAACACGCGGCTTAGCCATCGGCTCCGGCCAGATCGAAAACGTGAACGAGAGCGTCATCGGTTTCCGCATGAAACAGTCCGGGGCGCGGCGGTTGCGCATGGGCAGCAGGACGCAAAGCTTCTTTAAGAGCCAGGCGCTGTTCTAAACAGCCGCTCGTCTCCCACGCCACGTTTGCGTCACCACGCCTCTTCTTGCCCGACACGTTGACTTGCGCCCGGTTGACCAGACTTTTATCAGCACGTCTCTTTGGGAGCGTTAGAGAGAAGAGTACCGAAAGAGTCCCGAGTGAGACACTTTGAACTCAGTCCTGGGTATTCGGTACTTTCGTCTCTAGGAAAGCAGAAACGCATTCTTATAGCTTTCTTTATGATGTTCATGATAAGAGCCTGCCGGTTGACCGGTTGACGGGTGCAGCCCGCTAGTGTCGGATTAAGCCGGGGCAGGGTAAGCGAGGTGCCTGAGCTGCCCAAAGTCAATGAGGGAATGTTTGGCACAGGTCTGGGCACGCAAAGAGGCCATACTGGCAGCACCTTGTTTGGACCAGTGCATCCCGCTTCTTTTCATACGGTTTCCGATAACGGCTTTGTTCATCCCTTCGATTTGCCCTGAACCGATGGGATAGCCTTTTTCTGTGAACCGAGCATAATCCATACTGTCAAGCCGGGTTTCAAGATACTTTAGAGCAGTTTGCGCTTTGTCATCCCAGGTGAGCCAGACCTCGGGTTTAGGAAGGTGGTGAGCGAGCCAGTCACGGGCGTTGAGCTGACCCCGATACCAGTCACAGCGGTGGCGCGTTCTTAGGTCTTCATCCCAAGCCAGTGCTTGCATGATGGTGTCGAGGTACTGAGTGGCGTGGTAGACGTCGGTGATTCTTACGGCGTCGAGATGACAAAAGATGTTGTCAATCCAAACGGCTCCATCACCCAAACCGAGCAGCGTATCCGCGGGGGTGACTCCGGCTTCGTTGAGTAAACCCGCCACGAGCGTGACAAAGTCTTCGGCACAGCAGCGTTCGGCCAACATCCAGCGCTGACTCGGAGCGGCTTGCGGATAAAGTACGGCTGTTTTGAGTTCCAGGCCAGGACATAGCCCCTGTTCAGGTTGCCCTAAGACGTAGACGCCGTCCATTTGCAACACCATGACGCGTCCTTGTCGGCGTGCCGCTTCAGGCTCTGAACAAGACAACAGTCTGTCTGCCACCTCGGCTCGACACGCCTCAGCGTAGGGGCGTTGCAAGCGGTCTAATTCTGACGAGCTAATCCTCAGGCCGAAGTTGCGCGCGATGTAAGCGCCTTCTTCTAAGGGCACGCGCGCTGCTAAGTCGGTCAGGCAAGCTAAGGCTTTGGGCGTCCAGCCCGAATGGTCTAAGCGTCTATCGAGGATAGCTTGTTTGGCTCGACCCTCTCTATCAACCAGCCTTTGTACCTCGACATAGACCCGGCCCCACAAGTGCTTAACCGCGCAGCGACGTTTGCCGTTACCCCAATAGCCTTCAGGTACTTCTCTTTTGTGCTCGGGGGGAAAAGCTCCGGCTATCTGCCAGAGCTTGCATAGTCTCACTCATCATCGCTTGATAATGCGCCAGCATCGCCGTCTCAACCTCGGCTACACCCGCATCTTCGGGTAGGTCTCGTTCCAAAGCTTCTAAGTACCTGCCAAACGCTTCCTTCGCCCGTTCTTTCCAATCACCTGTCTGGCTCGTTTTCATCCGCCATTCTACCGCTGCTACGCCCCTTTTTCTATCCGCCTATTTGGGGTTGCACCCCCGGTTGACCGAAGAGATTGACAAGCCCTAGACACCGTGCTAGCATTCGCGCAATTCACAACGCGTTTGGTGTGAAGCGCAGAGGGTGTCCCTCTACCTTTCTCCACCAATCCTCTTTAGAAAAATCTTTAGCCGGGGCGAAACGTTCAGATCTAAGGGGTGACAGCAATGGCGTACGGGTAGCTGTAATCACGGGTGAGCGCACAGGCGAACTTCAGGGTGCATCAGCAACAGGTTCAAAGGGAGAGCGTTGATGAAATCAATAAAAAATATGTGGCTTGTCTTGTTAACCGTGCTGTCAATGGGGTTCGGCGCGGCGTTGGCCCAAAACATCGACTTTTGGGCGGCCCCGAACCCTCCCCAAGCCAACTTCTGGCGGCAGATGGCCGAGGAGTACCAGCAGGTCAACCCGGACGTAACCATTACCGTCACGCCGATACCCGAGACGCCGTCGTCCGAGGCGGCTATTTTGGCGTCTCTCGCGGGGGGAACGGGGCCGACGCTGTCCGAAAATATTTTCGTCGGGTTCGGGGCGCAACTTCAGAACGCGGGGGCCGTCGTGAGTTTGGACACGCTGCCCGGTTGGGCCGACCTCATCGCGGCGCGCGAGATGGAAACGGCCATTCAGAGCTGGACCTTCGCCGACGGTCACACCTATATCTTCCCGATCTACACCAACGCAATGCTGTTCGGTTGGCGCAATGACATCTTGAACGAGGTGGGCATTACCGAGGTGCCGCGCACGTATAGCGAGGTACTGGACGCGTGTAGAGCGGTTAAGGAAACCTACCCGGACAAGTTTTTGATCGCTCGAGCCGACCTGCTTTCCACCACCTGGTGGCAGCGCTGGTTCGACTTTTTTATGCTCTATGACGCCGCGTCCGGCGGTCAGCCCTTTGTCGAGGGCGGCGAGGTCACCGCGGACGACGCGGCGGTCGAAAACGTGTTCGGCTTTTACCAGGACCTAATCAGCAACGACTGCGTGTTGACGCAAACCGTCGAGGACGCCTTTGTTAAGGGCATCTCGGTGTGGCAGGACTTGGGGCCGTGGACCTTTTCGGACTGGAGCGAGCGCTTTCCCGACTTCGCGCTGGACCAAAACTTCGTCCTGGCGACGCCGCCCGTCCCCGACGACGCTGCGCCTGACGCGCCCGTCTACACCTTCGCCGACGCCAAGGGCATCGTGATTTACAGCCAGGCCACGCCCGAAGAGCAGCAAGCCGCCTGGGACTTCGTCACCTGGGTTTTTTCCGACCCCGCGCACGACCAAGAGTGGCTGAACGTGACCAACTTGCCCCCGACGCGGGGCGACCTCACCACCAACGAGACCTTTGCGGAATACTTGAGCGCTCATCCTGAACTGGGGCCTTACGCCGATGAAATCCCCTACGCCGTGCCGCCGCCCGCGAACAGCAACGTCCAGGACCTGCAAACCACGCTTTCAGAGGCGGGCTTCGTCCCCGCCGCCAGGGGCGACAAAACCCCTCAGCAGGCCTGGCAGGACGCCAAGGCGGCGATAGAGGCGATGATTCAGTAGAGACAGAAATAAGCGTAGGGAGTAGCGAGCTTGGAAAGTAACAAGGGGGATTGTGGGGAGCGTGGACACTTGCCACCGTTGGGTCAGCGTTCACGCTCCCGCACCCCAATTTGATAACTCACATTGACCTGCAACAGCTACGGGCAACAGTTATGGGTACGGACAGGGGGATCATGTGACTTTCTCGAGGCAGAACCTGGCGACGAAGTTTTTAGCGACAAAGTTCCTGACAATGAAGTTCCTGACAATGAAGTTCCTGATAACGTTGACGTGTGGGGTGGCGCTACTAGGCGTTGTCACGCTCACTCCGGCTCAATCCGCTCAAGCGGCTCAATCACCGGTTAGTCTGGAGCACTTAGACTGGCTCCACACCACCGTCGCCTATCCCGAGGCTGCGGTGGCCGGTCACAGCGCGCTCGAGCCCGGCGTTCCCCTCGACGCCTGGTGGACCTACGCCGACTACGACGCCGAAACCGACACCTACCGGGCCATAGGCGGCGGGGACTATAACGCCGAGGCCGACACCTGGGGACAGGGCGCGTTTAATCTGGACGACGTGGCGCGCGCCGCGCTGGTGTACCTAGAGCACTACGAGCTTTACGGCGACCCGCACAGTCGAGATATGGCTTACGGCGCGCTGCGCTTTGTGATGTACATGCAAACGCAGGAGGGGCCGGAGGCGGGCAACTTCGTCTTATGGATGCAGCCGGACGGCGCGCTCAACCCGTCGCCGACGCCGCCCGACGACCCGAACCCCGCCGACGCCGCGTTCTCGTGGTGGGCCGCGCGCGGGATGTGGGCGTTGGCGGCGGGCTACGAGGTCTTTAAGGATGAGCAGCCCGAGTTGGCGGAGGCGCTCGCGGCGCGTCTGGAGCTTTCGATGGGGGCGCTCGAGCGCCTCCTTCAACCCGACTACGGAACGTACACCGACCTTCACGGCTACGCCGTCCCCGCCTGGTTTATTAATGGCGGCGCGGACGCGTCCTCAATCGCGCTCATCGCGCTCACTACCTACTACCGGGCGAGCGGCGACCCGCAGGCGGCGCGGTTGGCCGCGCCCCTCGCGGACGCCATCGCGCAGTTTCAGTTTGGTAGTCCCGTCACCTGGCCCTTCGAAGCGCATCTTCCCTGGGCGGGCTCGCTGAGTAACTGGCACGCTTGGGGCTCGAGAATGATGGGCGCGTTGGCGCTCGCCGGGGACACCTTCGGGCGGCGCGACTGGATCGCCTCAGCCGAACGGGAAGCGAACCATTTCATGGTGCATCAGCTCATCAGCACCGGCCCGATCAACGGCCTTTTGCCCGCGCCCAACGACCTCACCCAGATCAACTACGGCAACGAGGTGATGGTCACGAATTTGCTGGCGCTGAGTGAGGCGACGGATAAACCAGCCTATAGCGTGCTGGCGGGGCTTCAGGCGTCGTGGTGGGAGGGCAACAACCGGGCGGGCGAGCCGATGGTTGACAGGGCGACGGGGCGCGGCTTCGACGGGCTCGCCGAGGACGGCACCATCAACCGGAACGCCGGGGCCGAGTCCACGATTGCCGCGGTATACGGGCTGCTCAGGGTTGTGCAAGACCCTGTGGCGGTAGATTATCTCGAGTACGCCGAACCCCTAGAGGCGGTGACGTGGAGGAAAGTTGAAGCGGAAGCCGGAGGGTTCACGGGCGACGCCGAGAGCGCCACACCCGAAGCCGCCTGGACCGGCGAGGCGCTCTGGAGCGGGGGCCAATACGCCCGCCTCGGTCCCGGCGGCACCGTGAGCCTGTCGGTAGAACTGCCCAGTGACGGTACCTATCGTTTGTTTATGGTCTACGACAAGCAACCCGGCGCGGTGGCGGTGCGCGCGCAACTCGGCGACGCGCCGCCCCTCACCCACTTCGAGGGCGGCGCGGGCGGGGCGTCTTATCTGTGGATGGACGGCCTCGCGGTGCCGGGTCAAATGAGCGCAGGTCCCCAAACGCTCACGCTGACCGGTTTGTGGGGCGAGGCCCGCGTCGACGCGGTGCTCTTGCAGCCGCTCGTCGAGTCTCGCGCCATGCGGCGCGCGCCCGACGGTGCCGAAGCGACGCTGTTCAAGAGTTTTGCGGAGGGGCCGACGTCTATCAGCGTGGCGACGGCGAACCCGTTAGGCGACGTGACGGTTTTCGACCGCAACGGCAGCGTGGTGCGAACCGAAACGGTGACGGACGGTCACGCCGCGCTGACCCTGCCCGCGTTCGGGTACGCGCTGCTCGAGACCCACCCATGACCCCAGCTTCACGGCGAGTAATTAACAGGGTAACTAACGGGTCAACCAACACCGCCTCAAAGCGTACGGTGGGTTTAGGACTCTAACCCGTGACCACCAACCGCTACCAAACCATGTGGGGCTGGCTGCTCACCTCTCCCTACCTTTTATACGCGCTGGTGTTTTTTCTGATTCCTTTGGTCTGGGGCGGGGGCTTGGCGTTTCTCCGCTGGGACCTCATCTCCCCCACGCACCCCTTTATCGGCTTGGAAAACTTCGCGGCGGCTCTCAGAAGCCCGCGCGTGCGCGCCGCCGCGGTCACGCCCTTCGCGTTTATGGCCGTGTTTTTGCCCCTGACGCTGCTCAGCTCGCTCACGATTGCCCTGCTCATCAACAGCGTCAAGCGCTTTCAGGGTTTCCTGGCGGTGGCGTTCTTTTTGCCCTATCTGGCCTCGGGCGTCGCGGTCGCGCTCATTGTCCGCGGGGTGCTGGCCTATGACAGCGCCTTTAGCAGCTTCTTGAGGGGGACGGTGGGCTCGAGCCCCAACTGGCTCCAAAGCCCCTTTTTGGCTGTCCTGATTATCGGGCTGATGATCGCCTGGAAGTTCTCGGGCTACTTCGCGCTCATTTTTTTGGCCGGATTGCAGGGCATCCCCAAAGAACTTTACGAGGCCGCCGACATCGACGGCGCGACGGGCGGGCGCAAGCTCGTATCCGTCACCCTACCGATGCTCTACCCGGCGTTTTACACCATCATCATCCTGTCGGTGGGTCAGGGGTTTTCGATCTTTACCGAGCCCTATATCCTGACGGGCGGCGGTCCGGGGCTCGCCACGCAGACGTGGTACCTAGAAATATATTCGCAACTTTTTACGAGCCTCAAGGCGGGCTACGCCTCGTCGATTGCGCTTCTTAACGCGGCGGAGGTGTTTATCGCCGTGCTGCTAGTCAGGCGCGTGATGCGCTGGTGGGGAGGGCACTATGGTGGCGACCAAGAGGCCTAGCGCCGGGCGCGCGTCCAAGCGGCTACCGAGCTTGGGCACGGTTTTACGCATCGCCGCTCTTCTGATTGGCGTGCTCATCGCCGTGTTTCCTTTTGTCTACCTCGTGCTGCAATCGCTCGCGCCCTGGGACGAAGTCAACAGGCTCTGGATTCCAACCTCATTGACCCTCAGGTCCTACAGTTGGCTATTTTTCGAGGGCGGGGCCAACGACCCCTGGCTGCGCGCGCTGCTCAACAGCTTTATCGTGACCTTAGGCAGCGCAACGCTGATGGTCGTGTCCGCCGGGATGATGGGCTACGCCTTGGCCCAGGTGCGCTTTCGCGGGCGCGCGCTCCTCGACAACGTCATCTTGTTTCAGATGTTCTTTCCGGCCATCATCTTGTTGGTGCCGAGTTTTCTGGTGGTGCGGAGCTTAGGGCTTTACAACACCTACTTTGCGATGATTCTGCCCAAGGCCGTGAGCGTCTGGGCCATCTTCATGTACGCCTCTTTTTTCAGGTCGATCAGCAAAGACGTCATCGACGCCGCGCGCATCGACGGCGCGTCGGAACTGCAAATTGTCTTTCGCATCGTCGTGCCCATTTCGGTGCCCATCACGACCATCGTCGCGCTCTTTTTGTTTATGGAGCGCTGGGGCGAACTGCTCTGGGACCTGCTCGTCGTCAGCGGTCAGTCGATGATGACCCTGAACGTGCTCGTCGCCACGCTCAACTCGACCTACGCCTCGCACCCCGGCCCGCTTTACGCGGCGAGTACCGTGCTGACGCTGCCTGTTCTGATCGTGTTCTGGTTTTTCCGGGGCTACTTTACGAGGGGCATCAGTTTCGTGTTCAAGTAGTCGGGTGATGACGCCCCGATATATTGCTACACTCTGTTGCCCACGTCGGTGGGTTATCCACGTAGTTCACAACGGTGTCTGCGCCTCACATTTGCTGGGCGCGGTTCACCGTAGCATTTTGCCGACATCCTCACGTCTCTGGAGGCCCCCCTGATGACCCAGCAACCCCGACTCGACCCGAGCAGCGCGCCCGAAGCGTTTTACAACCTGGCTGAGAGCGGCCATTTCCGGCGTCACCCGGCTAACCCGGTGTTAAGGCCGGAGCCCACCAACGCGTGGGAAGCGCTCAACACCTTTAACCCTTCGGTGATTCGTCACAACGGCCTTTTTCATATGCACTACCGCGCACAGGGTCTCGACTACGTTTCACACATCGGCTACGCGGTTTCCGCGGACGGCGTTTCCTGGAACCGCCTGCGTCAGCCCGTTTTGAGTCCCCTTTCGGAACTCGACGCGCGGGGCGTGGAGGACCCTCGAGTGACCGAGCTAAACGGGCGCTTCTACATGGCCTACACCGCTTACAGCCGCAAGGGCCTGCACGCGCCCGTCGGGGTGCCGCCCCTGGGCATTACGCCCATGTACGCGGTGAGCGACAACCTCATCACCTGGGACACGCTGGGGCCTCTCGTCGAAGACGAAGACAACAAAGACCACGCGCTTTTTCCCGCCAAAATCGGCGGCAAGTTCGTGACCTTCCATAGGCGTCCGCCGAGCATCTGGATTGCGTTTAGTGACGACGTCAAATCCTGGAGCGGGCACAAGGAAATCTTAAAGCCGCGCCCCGGCCTCTGGGACGGCAAACGCGTCGGCGCGGGCGGCCCGCCCATCGACACGGAGGCCGGGTGGCTGGTGCTCTACCACGGCTACAACGACTACCACATCTACTGCATGGGCGCGGCGCTACTCGACAAGGCCGACCCCAGCAAGGTCCTTAAGCGCCCCGAAACACCCATCCTGGCCCCCAAAGAGACGTGGGAGATTCGCGGGGATGTGCCCTTCGTCGTTTTCGGGACCGCCAATCCGGTGGTAGACGGCACCATTTACCTTTATTACGGCGGCGCCGACCGCGTGGTCGGGCTGGCGACGGCTAGTTTAGAGGCGCTGCTCGAGTGGACCCTCAAAGAGGGCTAGGCATAGACCGGGGGCTGCGTTGTCACCTGTTATGTTCACTACACTGGTACAGTGAAGGGTGGCTGGCGTGACTAGAGACGACCTGGTGGGTTTGAGACCTGTAAAGCGTCCCGATTTGGCGCTGCTCGAGCGCTGGGCCAACGACCCCCTACACAACTCCGAATACAACACGTTTGGCTTTCGGCATGTGAGGCTCGAGGAAGAGTTCAATAAAAACGGTCTGCTCGACCCCCACGGCGGGGCGCTCCTCGTGCTAGAGCGTGAAACCGAGGAAGTCGTCGGCAGCGTGAGTTATCACGGGGTGGCGTATGGACCCAACGAGGGAAGTCGGGCGTACAACATCGGCATCACGCTCGCTCCCGAAAGTCGCGGCAAAGGCTACGGCAGCGAGGCGCAGCGGCTGTTCGCGGCGTACCTTTTTTCAACCCACCCCGTCATGCGCGTCGAGGCGTCAACCGACGTGACCAACGTGGCGGAGCAGCGCGCGTTGGAAAAAGCTGGGTTTACGCGTGAGGGCGTGGCGAGAGGGGCGCAGTGGCGCGCGGGGGAGTGGCGCGACCTGGTGGTGTACAGCAAACTTAGGGGGGAGTAGCTACAGGGTAGAACGGCACTTGGGGTGGCGAGGCTTTACGCACGCCCCTCGAGCTCCCTAACCACCTCACCCACACCCGACCCAAACGTCGGATAGCGCGGCGTCCAATCCAAAACCTCTTTTGCCTTGTCGTTTTTTACCCTAAACGACGTCGTGAGCGACGCAACGACGGGCGGGCCTATCATCAGGCCGATGAGCCAGGGCGGGATGCTGCCCACGCGCTTGCGGCCCGCCGCCTCGGTGACGGCGTCGACCATGTCGCGCAGGCGCACGGGTTCGTCGTCTACGACGTTGAAATTTTCTCCGTAAGTGTTCACCTCGAGCGCCCTTACAAACGCCCCCGCCAGGTCGTCCACATGCACCGTGCTCCAGTAGTTTTGCCCCGCGCCGAACACGCGCAACTGGTTTTTCGTCAGCGTATCGTAAAACGAAGTCTTGAACAGCCCACCGGGACCGTACACAAACCCCGCCGTAAGGACGATGACTTTCAGGTTTTTGGTTTTATAAAGGTCCAGCAACCGCTCGACCACGGCGGCGTGACCCACGCCCATCGGCGACGGAGAGAGCGGCGTCTTTTCGGTAATCCAGGCGTCGCCGTGGTCGCCGTAGCCGAAGCAGCCGTTGGTGTAGAGCAGAACTTTATTGTGCTCCAAACAGGCTTCCGCCAACGCCAAGGTCATCACCTCGTCCGCGTGGTTGATCTGCGCGACTTTTTTGTTCGTCATCCGCCCCGATACACCGTATTGCGCGGCTTGAATGACGGCGTCAACCTCTTTTACGAGGGGCGTGTACGTTTGGGGCTCGAGCATGTCGCCTACGGCTGAGCGCATCCCTAAAGCCTCGAGGGCCTGGGCTTTGGCTGGCGTTCTGACGAGGCCGGTCACGGTGTGACCCGCACCGAGTAGGGCTCTAACCACAGCGCTTCCCACAAATCCGGTTGCGCCGGTGACAAGTATGTTCATAAACCCTCCCTAGCACCATTGTAAACGGTAGTCTCTGAGAGGAACTTGAGCGGCAACAGGGATAAAGATTTATTCTGTCCAGAATTAAAAAGGGCGTTAACGCCCGCTTCTACCACGGCGCAATGGGCTACCTTTGCCCCCATTCGAGTTTAGAGCGCGTCGCGCCAGTCAATCACCTCAGCCTCTCGTACCGACACAGCGCCCCGGACCAAAACATGAGGGACGTGGGCAAACCACGCGCCCTTGCGTCCGCGGGTGTGAAGCGAAAGATACCAGTCGCGCGTTTTCTGCGGCAGCGCCGTCAGTTCCTCGTATGTAGCAGGATTGAATACATCAACCCTATCCTCAGGAATATCGTCCCCGACGCTTCTTTCCTCTCCCGGCTTGTAGATGACGGCGGGGAGGTGAGCGATGTGACGAACGGGAATTTTGTACCAGCGTACCTCGGGCAGCGTCACGCCTAAAGTCTCCCACTCGAGATAAATGTGGCGCGGGTGCAGGGGCGCGAAATTGAGCGTTTCGGCGCGCGAGCAGCCGAGTTTGGGAATGCTTTGATAGGGAATGCGTTGCCGGGCGGGATGGTCGTTATATTTGGCAATTTGTGCTTTGTAGAGCGTAGGCTCGAGTCGCTCCAAGGTTTTTAGCGGATAGAGCGTTTCCCCCACCATACCGGGGGGCACTTGATGATAAACAAAAGTCATAACAACCTCGCCCCCTACCCTAGCGGCGGCTGAGGCAGACTTCAGGAAGGCTCCTTATGGCGTTCGAGCGCCAAAAATTTTATACTGTAGGAGCTTACAGAAAGGCCTCGGACTGCGGTTCCAAGCCTCGAGCCCGCGTGCTAACATCACCCCATGAAACTCACGGCTGTATTTGAACGCGTGCCCGAGGGTTATATCGGTTTTATCGAAGAATTACCCGGCGCAAACACGCAAGGGGACACGCTCGAGGAGGCGAGAGAAACCTTGCAAGAAGCGGTCCGGCTTGTGCTCGAGGCAGGTCGTGCGTTGAAAACATGAATTGGTTATTAATAGCTGCCGGAGTTTTAGCGCTTCTAACGAGCGCCATCCATATTTTTGCCGGTGGAAACGATGTTGCCAGACCCCTTCTCAGCACCTCGCTGACCAACGACGTTAAATACGCGCTTTATGCCTGCTGGCACTTTGTATCCGCTTTCTTCGTGATGTCGGCGCTCGGTTTTCTGGGCGCGGGCTTGGGTATGATGCAGCCCGGATTTATTGTCTTCTTTTCAATCCTATGGCTGCTGTTCGGTATCCTTTTCCTCGCCATTTCTGTACGCGTGAACCGGTTAGGGGGCGTTTTCCGGTTGCCGCAATGGACTTTACTGCTGCCTGTGGGCATCCTGGGGTTGTTGAGCCGCACCTGAACCGTTAGAAGGTGCGGGTTCTAAGCCTCGAGCCCCACCCGCACACTTTTTAGCCGCTCGAGCAGCGCCTCGGCCAGCATCAGCGCCGCGCCTTTGTCTAAAGTCTGGTTGCCGTTGCCGCATTTGGGTGACAGAATGCAGCGCGGGCAACCGTCCTTGCACGAACAGGTCTGGAGGAGGTCTCGAGCGGCGCTCAGCCAGTCGGTAAAGAGCGCCGCGCCCGCGCGCGCGTAGCCGACGCCGCCGGGGTAGCCGTCGTAGATGAAAACGAGCGGCTCACCCGTGAGAGGGTACGCGGGATAGGACACGCCACCCACGTCGGCGCGCTCGCAGAGGACGAAAGCGGGTAGGAGGCCGATGAGCGTGTGCTCCAACGCGTGCATCGCGGCGGGCAGGAAGCTGGGGTGGAGCGTATTTGCCGCCGAACGCACGTTGAACCATAACGCCTGAGTTGAGTAAGCGACTTCGGGAAGGTCTAACCCCCGTTCATCCAGGACCGCCTCGCTAAAGAGGCGCTTGCGGACAAAAGAGGTGACCTGGCTGGTGACCCTGACGCGACCGACGTTGACGCCGTAGCCGGGGACCCCATAAAGAGGCGCTTCCTCACCCACGATTTCGATGTCGGTGATTGAGCGCGCCTGCGTATAGTAGTCCTCGAGGTGGGGTAAAAGGATGGCGACGCCGTGCCCTAAGTCTAAGTTACGCACCAAATAACTCTCGCCCTGGTGCAAATAGACGGCCCCCGGATGAAGCTCGCGCAGCGCGGTGGCGGGGTCGCTGACGCCCAAAGACTTGTTCAAGCCGTTTTTGAGAACGATTTGTTTACCGCCCGTGCCGCGCACGCTCAAATGTTTGTGCGGGTACACGCCCTGGTAGAACCAGCGGCCCTTGTGGTTATGAAAGCGGGGCAGGCGCGAGAGGTCAGCGTCGCCGACGATGTCTTCATCCTCCGTGAGCGGTTTTTCAAAGGCGGCGCAGGCCAAGTGGCGCGGGTGGAGTTCGGTATTGAACGCGTCCGCGACCGCGTTTTCGGCGCGGCCCTCGGCGATGAGCTCGGGGTGGGTCAAGTAGTATTCGTCCAGCGGGTCGTTGCCGGGGATGAGCAGCGTCAGGGAACGCGTGTCGCCCCGGCCCGCGCGGCCCGCACGCTGCCAAAGCGCGGTCATCGAGCCGGGATAGCCGACCAAGACCACCGCGTCCACGCCGCCCACGTCGACACCAAGCTCCAACGCGCTCGTCGCGGTCAAGACGCGGATGTCACCCTCCTTGAAGCCTCGCTCGATGGCGCGGCGGTCCTCGGGGGTGTAGCCCGCGCGGTAGCTTTGCAGCCGCGCCGCCTCGTCGTCGCCCAGCCCCTCGCGCGCGTAGCGGCGCAAGAGTTCCGCGCCCTTGCGCGAGGCGCAAAAAAAGATGCTCTTGAGCCCCGCGCGTACGAACAGGCGCGCCAAGTCGGCGGCTTCGGTATTGACCGAACGGCGTCTCCCCTCCTCACCGGGCAGTTCGGGCGGACGCCAGAAGAGGAGTTCGCGCGCGGCGCGCGGCCCCGCGTCCTCGCGCACGGCGACGAACCCGAGCCCCGTAAGCGCGCGCGCGTGCGCCGCCGGGTTGCCGATGGTCGCGCTCGCCGCGACCACCTGCGGCGACGCGCCGTAGTGACGCGCCAAACGCAGCAAGCGGCGCAAGATATTGGCGACGTGCGTCCCCATCACCCCCCGGTACGCGTGAAGCTCGTCCACCACGATAAACTTCAAACTTCCTAAAAAGTGCGCCCAGGCAGCGTGGTGCGGCAGGATGCCGTAGTGGAGCATGTCGGGGTTGGTGAGGATGCACGCAGCCCGCTCACGCACCTCGCGCCGTTTGGCGGTGGGCGTGTCGCCGTCGTAGGGGGTGATGAGCCCTTCTACGCCCAAAGCCGACGCGAGCCCCCGAAGCTTGTCCAACTGGTCGTGCGCGAGCGCTTTGGTTGGGAAGAGGTAGAGCGCCGCGCCGCCCTCCCTAAGTGCGTGAAGCGTCGGCACCTGATAGCCGAGCGACTTACCCGAGGCGGTGGGCGTCGCCACCACCACGTTGCAGCCCCCTTCCGCAGCGGCGAGCACCTCGACCTGGTGGCGGTAGGGTTGCACGCCCAAACGCGCTAACAGCGGCGCGTACCGTCCGGTGTAGGGGGTTTTCTCCCCTTCGCCGCGCGGCGGGAAAAAAGCGGAAAAGGCAATTTGCCCGCGGTAGTCCGCGCGCCCCCTCAGCCACGCGTGGTAGCTGGGGGCGTCGCCGAGGGCGTTGGGCAGGGTGTTCACGCCCTCGAGCCTACCCTGTCACGTGAGGCGCGCGTGTCGTGTTGGGACTCGAGGCCGTCGTTGCGACCGGACCGGATAAAGAAGTTTATACAGCTTATGAGCTGAAACCAAAAGAGCGTTACTCTTTTCTTACAAACCTTACGAAAGAACAGAGCGCCCCAAAGAAAGAACCCCGCGGAGGAGAGCGCGGGGTTTTAGGGAGGAGGCGGAAAGGGGGCGTAGGGGGTCGCCCGTTTCCGTTCCTACATCCTAGTGCAGGAACTCTTACAAAATCCTTACAAATTTTTTATAGAGGTGTGGGCGGGGCTCAAACGTATAATAAGGCACAAAGAGAACACACTAAGGGCGCGAAAAGCGCACCTCGAAACGAGTTGCCATAACGTTTGGCTCACGCAGTGGCAGTATCGCCAGATGTCAGTTGAGATTTGAGCATGATGACATGCTCGAGCTTGAGCAGCTCATCAAGCTCCTCGACTTCGGCCTCACCGATCACGCCAGCTCGGTTTAGCACCAAAAGCTGACGCACGCGTGTTTGAGACCCTTCGGAGGCGTGATAAGCTTGCACCTCTTGCGCCGACGGATTGGTCGATAAAAACGCCACGAGTTCGCTCGCGGTTTCGACTGCGGGCGTTCTCAGCTTGAGCAAACCTATCTTCAGAACCGTCGGCAACCAATAACCGAACGGCGCGACGCGCTCGGCCAGCTCATCCGGGAGGTTTATAGTCGCCATGTACCAGTGTAGCAGATCACGCTATCAGGCGGCTTGTACGCTTCGTTGCGTGGGTGGGGGCTCAACGCCGAATAACTCAACTTCTGAAGACACGGTTCTTTCAGCTCATGTTTGGAGGGTTCAGAAAATGAACAGTTTCAGCCATCTTTGAGGTTAACAGCTATTCCGACATATGTGTTAACGTTCGCGCGACCTTATCTACTGGCAGTTTCAATCCTCTACGAGGTTAACGGCTATCCGACACGCCCGCGCGCGTGTGACGCCTGGCAACCCGCGATTTCAATCCTCTACGAGGTTAGCAACTGTTCCGACATCCGCTTGTAATTCTCGCGGCTCAAGAACATGCGGTTTTAATCCTCTACGAGGTTAACAGCTATTTCGACTTGCTATACTATGGGAGTGGGTAAGAACAAAGGGTACCGCAAGCGCCTGGCAAAGTTAGAAGAGCGTCTCATCGAGCACTACCTGAAGGTGGCCGACGAGAGGCGTAAGGGAGGGCCGAACGAAGGTCTCATTAAGTATTGGGAAAAAGAGATCGCGGGCAGGTTGGTTGAAATCAACTATCTTCGCCAAAAGCTAGGCTTACCCGAAAGGACGGCATGATGACTCACATTCTCGGTTACACCCCCGAAGAGGTCGGTGAAGAGCGGCTGCACGCCTCGACCGTGCTTTTAGCCGAACTCGCTGACGAGGCCAGACGTTTTCTCGAGCTACTTTCTGAACTTCAGAGTGCCACGGGAGGGCGCAAGGAGGACTTAGAGAGCGAGCTCTACAGCTCCGTAAGTCACCTTAAGGGCCACAGCGGGGTAACGCTCGAGTGCTTAGACGAACTTTTAGACGCCCTGCCTGACGAGGAAACCGTCGCGGTCTGACGAGCAAAGACCTTGTTTCAATCCTCTACGAGGTTAGCAGCTATTCCGACTAGTCCTCAAGGACATCCAGCAGTTTGCGGCCAGGTTTCAATCCTCTACGAGGTTAGCAGCTATTCCGACCGAGCACGTCGCCATGAATCTCTGGGATGTCAAGTTTCAATCCTCTACGAGGTTAGCAGCTATTCCGACACGTCCCAGTCATGCTCATTCAGGTCGTCAACGGTGTTTCAATCCTCTACGAGGTTAGCAGCTATTCCGACGCGACGACGCCGCCCCGCCGCTGCCCTACTTCTGGGTTTCAATCCTCTACGAGGTTAGCAGCTATTCCGACAGGGGGATACTGCCATGAAACCGCTCATTGTGATAGTTTCAATCCTCTACGAGGTTAGCAGCTATTCCGACTAGGTGGGCCTTTGCTTGAGACTTTGCGTGATACAGTTTCAATCCTCTACGAGGTTAGCAGCTATTCCGACGGGTGTAGGGCGCGCGGGGGGCGCGGCGGTTGAAGTTTCAATCCTCTACGAGGTTAGCAGCTATTCCGACGTCGAGCTGCACCGGTTCTTCGCGCCGCTGGTCAAGTTTCAATCCTCTACGAGGTTAGCAGCTATTCCGACTACCCCGTCGGGCTCGCGCTTTCCTTACGGCTACCAGTTTCAATCCTCTACGAGGTTAGCAGCTATTCCGACGCCGCCGCAGAGTTCTGGGGGCAATAGGCGCTTTTTGTTTCAATCCTCTACGAGGTTAGCAGCTATTCCGACAATCCAGCAGGGCATCCTGGCCGCCCAGCTCGCCGTTTCAATCCTCTACGAGGTTAGCAGCTATTCCGACGTACACGTCGGGGTAAAGCTCGAGGTAGGCGCAGGTTTCAATCCTCTACGAGGTTAGCAGCTATTCCGACGGGGCTCTGGGCGATGAGGCCGAAGGTCGTCTCACCGGTTTCAATCCTCTACGAGGTTAGCAGCTATTCCGACGCACTACGCCATCACGCGCGAGGAGGGCGTCACAACGACCGTTTCAATCCTCTACGAGGTTAGCAGCTATTCCGACGCGCCGATCCGGTGACGCAGGCCGACCTCTACAAGTTTCAATCCTCTACGAGGTTAGCAGCTATTCCGACGTGATTCCGCTTGGAACGCTCACGCCGAAAAGAGGTTTCAATCCTCTACGAGGTTAGCAGCTATTCCGACAACGGCGAAGGGGACTACACGACGAACCCCTACATCGTTTCAATCCTCTACGAGGTTAGCAGCTATTCCGACCTTTTTTCGGGGGTCTGGCGCTTGGCTAGTGGTTCTAGTTTCAATCCTCTACGAGGTTAGCAGCTATTCCGACACTTCGGCGGCTGCCGCTCCGGTGTTCGCTCCTTGTTTCAATCCTCTACGAGGTTAGCAGCTATTCCGACCGACCGGCACGCGCCCGCCCTACGTCCGAACCGGCGTTTCAATCCTCTACGAGGTTAGCAGCTATTCCGACTGGGGCGGGTGAGCGTTTCGGGCCGAAAGTTGAGTTTCAATCCTCTACGAGGTTAGCAGCTATTCCGACCTGCTCTTTTGCAACGACTCGTGGGGCCTGGGCGTGTTTCAATCCTCTACGAGGTTAGCAGCTATTCCGACGTGCCCGCCGCGTAAAGTGCCCCCTGCCAGCCGCTGTTTCAATCCTCTACGAGGTTAGCAGCTATTCCGACCGACTTTGTCGCCTCTCGCCTGGCAGACGGCCACAGTTTCAATCCTCTACGAGGTTAGCAGCTATTCCGACTCAAGGGGATTATCCAGGACGCGGTGGATAGGGAGTTTCAATCCTCTACGAGGTTAGCAGCTATTCCGACTGGTCGTGGTGAACGAGGGGCCGTTGTCTATCAAGTTTCAATCCTCTACGAGGTTAGCAGCTATTCCGACTTATCGCCCGCTCGAGCCTGTCCGCCGCTTCAGATAACGTTTCAATCCTCTACGAGGTTAGCAGCTATTCCGACCCGACCGTGAAACGTTTCGACGGCCAGGGCTGGGTTGTTTCAATCCTCTACGAGGTTAGCAGCTATTCCGACGGCGAAGCCGCGGTATAGGCTCAGGTCCTCGACCAGTTTCAATCCTCTACGAGGTTAGCAGCTATTCCGACGTTCTAACCTTGCCAGGGTGATTATCTCGTCATGGTTTCAATCCTCTACGAGGTTAGCAGCTATTCCGACCTCCCTGGCGCTCTCGAGCAAGCGCATTTTCGAACTCGTTTCAATCCTCTACGAGGTTAGCAGCTATTCCGACCAGTTCGGGCCGCGGGCGCTGCCGTTGCCTGTTCATGTTTCAATCCTCTACGAGGTTAGCAGCTATTCCGACTCGTCCAGTCGGTGTGAAAGCGCGGCCCGCCGAAGTTTCAATCCTCTACGAGGTTAGCAGCTATTCCGACGCGCCATGATCGCGTCACCATAGGCGCGATCTGCTGGTTTCAATCCTCTACGAGGTTAGCAGCTATTCCGACGCTCATGGTCGTGCCTCGCTACGCATCTCCCTGATGTTTCAATCCTCTACGAGGTTAGCAGCTATTCCGACCTTTTCACCGGCCGACAAGTTCTTCATCTTACAACGTTTCAATCCTCTACGAGGTTAGCAGCTATTCCGACGGGCGACGCGCCCAAGCGGACGGAGCCCAAGGCCAGTTTCAATCCTCTATGAGGTTAGCAGCTATTCCGACGGACGAATTGAGGAACGGATGAACGGCCCGAACACGTTTCAATCCTCTACGAGGTTAGCAGCTATTCCGACGTGCTCGAGGTGGTTGACGGCGACACGGTGAAGCTGTTTCAATCCTCTACGAGGTTAGCAGCTATTCCGACTCGCCCCTTGCTGCAGAAGCCGTGTCACCTCGAGGTTTCAATCCTCTACGAGGTTAGCAGCTATTCCGACTCCCCATCACCGAATATCAACAAGTCTGTTGATAGTTTCAATCCTCTACGAGGTTAGCAGCTATTCCGACTGCGGCCACTTTCCGACCCTTGAAAAAGGCGCTTCCCAAAGACCCTGCGAGCAACCGCTTCGCAAGTGTATCAAAATGAAACCACTTAGATGCACCCAAGGAGATTTTAGCGTCTGGGACGCGTGCGAGCACCTCTTTTAGGGGTGAAGCACGAAACCGCCCGTGCTGAACGCGTTTACCGGCTTTCAGGGCAAAGGGAGGGCTCGAGGTGCTCCTACGCTCGCTAGACAAAATCGGGCTCCTCTAAAGGTTTCAAGGCGCTGTGCCCGATGCGTACGGTGCGCGCCAAGCTCTCCGGCGTTAGGAAATAGATAGCCAGCGTGTCTTCCGCTTCATCGGCGTACTTGGCGAGGTCTCTTTTGAGGGTCGCCAACTGGTCGCGGTTGACGCGCGCTTCGAAAAGGCTGTACTGCCGCCTCTCCCCAAAGCGTTTTAGAACCTTGACGATTTTGTTGCGCCGCTTGTCGCTGGGCGTGTCGTAGGCGATGATGAGGTAAAACATTAGCGCACGGTAAAGGGCAGGTATTCGGGCAGCTCGCCCATGAGGTGCTTGCCCAAGATGCGCGCCTGGGCCAGCATAATCTGGCGGTAGTCGAGCTTCTGGTTTAGGTGGGGGTGTTTGACCTGTTGGTTGAGCCGGTCCTCCCAGGCCCGCAAGAACTGCTTGAAGCCGTCGTCGGTCAGGGTGGGGTAGCCGCGGCTCTCTTCGAACATTTCTTCCGTTATCATGCCCCGGTTGAAAAGCGTTAAGGTAACCGAGTCCGCGAGAATCGAGCGGAACTCCTCCATCAGGTCGAGCGCCAGGGCGGGCCGACCGTACTTGGCCTCGTGGAGGTAGCCGACGTAGGGGTCGAGCCCGGCGACGCGGAGCGCCGTCCCGCACTCTTTCGACAAAAAGGTGTAGGCGAGAGACAGGAGGCTGTTCGCCGGGTCGCGCGGGGGGCGTTTGCTGCGGGCGTCGGGGGCGAAGGCGGCGGGGAACTTGTCTTTAAGGAGGCCGAAGTAGAGCCTGGCCGCGTTGCCCTCTAAGCCACGCAAAGACTCGGTCTCCTGACAGCGTTCGATGGGCTTGACGAGCGCGTTGAGTTCAGCAACGTCGGCCCCGCCGCGCCGCGCGAAGACAACGGCGTTGTGGACCTTGCCCTCGACGAAGCGCCGCGCCAGCGCGTGCTTCCGCTGCGGGTCTAGGTAAGCTTCGTACTGTTTGATTCTGACCGGCACGTTTTTGTTCTCAACGGGCGCGATTTGCGCCAGATACTTGCCGCCCCGGCTCAGGTAGTGAATGGCGGTGCCCTGCTCGGCGCAGGCCTGCACCGCCCCGGCGCTGACCGTGGCGCGGCCTAAAATCACCACGTCGGACACGTGGGCCAGGGGGCGCTCGAGCAGCGTCTCGCGCTTGCGCGTGACCTTCAAGACCCCGCCGTCTTTGGAGAGATACACGTCGGGCTCGAGCACATAAAGCGTTCCCATTACGCCCCCTTCCAGCGCGGCAAACGCGTGCGCGTCAGCGCGGGTTGACAACTTTCGCGCACGCTGCAACCGCGGCACTTGTTTGGGTTGTCGATAACGGGCGGGTAGGTATCTTGGGCTGCAAGCCGCCGCATCAGCGCCACGGCGTCCGTGACCTCCCGGCGCAGTTCGGGGGTGTAGGGGACCTCGAGCCGCCTGCGGGTGCGGTGGTAGTAGATATAGCCGTGCGTGAGCCCAACCCCGTGAACCTCCTCAAAACACATCGCCAGGGCGCAAAGCTGGACCTGGTCGCTTTTGTGGTCGGCCAAGTAACCCTTTTTGAACTCGGTAATGACCCAGTCGCCGTCTTCACACGTGACCCGGTCGATAACGCCGCTCAAGCCCAAAACGTCGCTCCACACCCAGACGCCTTCGCCCTCGCGCTTCGTCCGCTCGTGCAGGGCGCTGCCCTCGGTCATGTGGTGGTTCGTCACGGTGTCCGCCAAAAGCCCCTCGATGTAGTAGCGGCGCGCGCAGAAAACGACCGTGTTGACTTTGCTGATGGGCAGGTAATCCAAGGTCTCGCCTCCGTAACAGGGGTAACAGGGATAGCCCCCTGAAAAACTATAGAGAACGACCTTCCAATGAGATTCCAACGAAGGAGACTGGCGCACCGTCGGAGACGCTTCGGCCTCCCCCAACGTGCCAATTTGGGGGCGTGGACGGTCCTAAACGCAAACTCTCGCCCTGACACTGGCCGGAAAGCTTACAACAACTTATGGCAGGTCTTCTGCACCGTGGAGGATAAGGAACTCTCGGGTCAGCTCAACAAAGTCAACCGTTTCAAAGCTCTCAACCATCGGGGTCAACTTTGCCTCGAACAGTGTGAGCAAGTCATTATTACTGATATTGCCCGTACTGACCAGTAAGAGTTTGTGGGGGCGACCCTGTAGCAAGAAAGATTGGACGAAGTCGGCATCTTTCGTGACGACGATTCGTTTCTCATCTAACGAGAGGGCATTCATCTCCGAATCCTTTGTCCTGTTTCCGCCGGGTAGGTCCAGCGTATGAAGGGCGTCCAGGCCAGCCGCCTTCATCATCCGCGCCAAACGCCGAGGCAACTGGGCGTCGATCAAAAAACGGCTCACGCCACAGGAATCGTGCGTTTCACCCGGCTGAGTCTTGTAGCGTAGGCCAAAACCGCCTGCAAGTCTTCACGCTCGAGGTCTTCATAGTCGACCAGAATCTCGGCGAACGACATGCCGCTCCCCAAAAGTTCCAGCATCGTCTCGACCGGATACCTGAGCCCCCGAATACAGGGCTTGCCGTGACAGACCTCGGGGTCGAGGGTGATGCGGTTTAGCAGCTCGGCTTCGCTCATACGCTCATCATAGGGCTTTTCGGAGCTGCGCGCTACTTAACGCTTTGCACCCGAACCACCCGAACCTGCCCCATCCCATAAGGCGTTTTGGCCCCCACGCCGCTAAAAAAGGCGAGCTGCCCCAACCGCCCCAGCACCTTGTCAACCGCCACCGCCGAGTCGGTGTAACGCAAGGTGGCGCTCCCCACGAAGCCCGTTAATCTGGCCTTGCCCGCCTTGTGGAGGCGCGTCTCAATGTCGTGGCGCAGGACGACCACCTCGTCAAAGGCCTCCTCGAGCGCGCCCACCTCCGGTTCGCTGTAGGGCCTGGGGCTATAGCGCTGAAAGGCCGTCAGCAAACTTTTCAAAACGAGTCTGGGCAGGGGCAACGGCGTGTAGAGGCGCTTGTCGTTTTTCGAGGTGGCGAAGACCGTGGGGGTAAGAAAGTGTAGCTCGAGCCTGTCAGTGGGAGGCGCGCACAAGACATCCTCCCAGCCTAAGAAGCCCGCGTCCCGGTGACCCTCGGGTGTGGCTAAGACCCTAGCCACGCGGTACCGGTCGTGGCCCAGCTCGAGGCCGGTCAAGGATTCTTGCAAGGTGGCGCTCAAGAGCGGCTGAAAAAGCGCGTCATCCAAAATAGTGACGCGCAGCAAGATACCGCCCCGCTCTTCTCTGGCCCAGAGGGTGAAGGGGTTGCGCGTGGCGGCGTGGATGTGGGCGCTTAGGGTGGGGTTGACGGTTTCTAGGAGGTGGTAGAAGAGGCCGTGGGTGTAGTGGTGGAGGTAGGGGTGGGTGGGGGTGTGGGTGGTGGGGGTGAGGTGGAGGAGGAAGGCGTGGGGCATCAGAACGTATAAGCCAAACCTTTAGGTAACAGGGTAATTTCCTTATTCTCTTTTTTCAAACGGTAGAACGCGCCATGAAGACGAGCATGTTCTATAAGTGAAACGGGCGGCATATTGATGAGGTCATAGAGTTTGACGTCGGTTTCAGGAGGCACGTCGAGCCTGTTGAGCGGATGCTGCGAAATGAAATCGCCCTGACCTTCGCTCACTTCAAGCTCTTCGGCGTGAACAGCCGCTTTGCTAAGCCACTTGCCTAAGCGAATCCAGCGGGGCAACATTTGCGGTTCTTGCGCGAGGACAAAGGCTTCATAAGAGGATTCGGGCATCACCTCACGCACCCTCCCAAAGGTGGGAATGTTAACGCTCGACGGTTCCATCTTGACCGAGTAGCGGTTATCGGCAAACTTGAAGGTGTGCTGCGCAGTTTCCATTCTGATGGGTTTGGCCGGGGTCACGTAGACCCCGAGCTCGTTAAGCGATTCTAAATCCTCACGGTAATGAGGAACTTGAACGCTGTCGTGGTAGCTGCTTGTGGCGAAACCAAGGGCGTAAGTGAGGGCGTAATTGTGTAAGTACCGCTCACTGATATAGGTGCGTCCCAGTTCACGAGACGCGTAGAACAGGAGGTCGTGAAGCTTGATGGTCAACTGGTACGCGTGCATGGTTATCTTTTCTTGGCGTTTTCCTCGACGCGTTTAGCGTAGTCTTTGGTGTCTTCACATAGTGCTGTAAGGAACGCTCGCAGCTTTTCGCTGTCCGTGAACGTTTCGCCCAAATCGGTGAGAATCCCCTTTAACGCTTCGCCTTCGACCATCGCAGAAATAACCCCGTCTTGCTGCACGAGGTCTCGAGCCACATCGGCAACAACAGTATTTAGATCGGGATTTTCTTCGCCATCCAATTTGTCATGCACCGCTTGAACCAACCGCAGGTTGCTGAAGATTTCGCCGTCGGCAAAAATGAGCGCGAGTATTTCATTGTGAACGCGCCCCGTGCGCGTCGTTTGGGCACCGTAACGTTTGGTGCGGCGGATATTGTTAAGAACGTACGCGAGACCGTTGGGCGTGGGGTCGCGCAAGGTAACAACGCTGGGGAAATAAATCTCGGGGATGACGTGGTCTTGTTCGCTAAAACGGTTGGTCGTGGTGCTGCCCTGCGTCATCGTGCCGTCCTCAAAGGGGGCGTTCAGCGTCATCGTCTCGTGCGATTTGTCATATGAGGTGAGCGAGTACGCCGTGTCCACATAAACTTTGGACTTTTCGGAACCGCTGTCGCCGATAGCGTAGCCGTAAAGAACCGAGTCAGGCGAGTCGGGCGTGAACTTCTGGTTGTAAACGTCCTCTTCGGGTAGGAGGTCGTAGCGGCGTAAAAGGGCGCGCCCCGTAAGGCGTTCGGGCGTGGTTTGCTTACGCTTGAAGATGGTGAGGCGGGTCATGAGCGTTTGGTCCTCTACGCCCGCGCGGACTCGAGCCGTGTTGAGTTCGCCGTCGGTCTTAAATACCGCATAGCTCTCGGTTTTGCGGAGCACGATGACGTGCGCATACTTGGCACCGGGGCGCAGCGGAATACGCTCCTGGAAGTGGTCTTTGTAGATATCAAATGTTTTCATTGTGGTTCTCCTGTTTCGGCGGTTCATTTTGCGAAGATTTATCAGCCTGCTTGCCATACTTTTTCACGTAGTAGGCCTCGCAACCATTTCTGAGAAGATTAGATCTCTCCCTCAGCAACGCTCTTTCACCTTGACAATACTCTCGAAAAACTCTTTGGAAAAACAGGTCTACAAAGTTTTCGACAGGTTCGATGCGTTCGTGTTCATTTTTCCACAGAGAACCTGGTAAGTATCCCTTTACAGCGTCACTTCGAATGCCTTGGAGCATTTTGAGAAGTCGCCCTGTAATTTGTAACTTGAAGCTCTCCTCGTCTTTATCCAAGCTAGGAGGTATATCTAATGTGGCTTTGATAGCTATATCTAGCGGGCGTACCCGCGCGTAAGCGGCGAAACCGCTTGCTTGATAGAACTTGGTGTAGCTCTCAACAAGGTCACGAACTAGATTCATAGATGATGTATCCCCTAACTTATACTTGGTGTAGTAGCTGGTTAAATGCTCATAATATCCAACTAGACGGTTGGCTAGCTGAGGTCTCATTCCACTTGTCGTCGTTACTACTCCCCCCCTCCTACTTTGCTGCTGACTTATACGATCTGCGTAGCTAAAAAGTGAAAGAGGACCCGTTGCAACTTTCCTAGTGGCTTCATTCAACATGTTCCAGCTTGTAACGTCTCCTTTTTCAGTCTGACGTGTAGAGGTTTGGCTGATAATAGAATAAAGAGAAAGCGCAGCAGGAACTGCTAAAGCAAGCTGGTCAAGGCGCAAACGCTCCAACCGCATTCCATGTTTCCAAAAAGGATGTATCTCATCCAGCACTACTGTCTCCCTAAAGTCTCCTCCCGAATCAAAGGGTGGCAGCGCTGAGCGACTTGCCACAACCTTTGTGCCAAAAACAATTGGCGTGAAAAGTGCTAAAAGGGCGGGCATCGCCCAAGTTTCTGTGTCAGTGATGTTGGCGTCTGGACCTTTGGGGTCTGTGAAAGGTAATCCAGTCAGAAAGTAGCTGCAAAGGTGGTGCGGTGGGTACTCGAGCTTTTCTGTCGAAAATCGCTTTCCCCTGCTAGGGTCTTCATGTATTCGAAAAATGTCCGCTCTTACGAGCCAGTTTGCTCTGTAGTTGTGCTCCCGCATTTCTCCTTCGATGTTGCTAAACCGACTCGCCGCAAAGTCTTCATAAGCGCGGTTCATCAATCTACTGGTCTCTGGTGTGAAGAAGTAGTTGGGGTAAAGATGCAAATAGACAATAGCCTCTTTACGTTTGTCACTTACACCACTACGCTTGTAATCTAAGTTTTTGCCTAGCAAGAGTTGATCGAGCCGACAAAGGGCACAGATACCACGCTTGTTCGAGTCCTTTGTGATGCTAGCAACGCGCCGATTGGTATAGCCCATCTGCTCCAACTTGACTTCAGTGGTACCACTGCAAATCGTGCAGATAGTTTTCTTCCCCCCACTTGTAGCTTTACCCTTCTCGTACGCCTCAAGCTCACCTGCGAAGGCGTGCTCGTTCGCTTGGGTGACGTGTAGAGTCTGCGGCACATAGTCTTCTAAGAAACTGAACGCTTTGCTTTCCGGTGGATTTTTAATTTTCTCCATCTTCCGCAGAACTTCGTCAACAGCCGCATTCATCCTCTCCTCAAGCTCGGCGTCACTCACAGCGGAATGCTTTTTGGCAAAATGCCCCCCTATGTAGTACCAACCATGAGCAGTTCCGCCAAAGCTAGAGGCATACTCTTTACTCTCAATCGCTGTCCAAGCTTTTGCGTGCTCTTTCATTCCCAAAGCGAGAATGAGCCTCAAGGCCACACGGCACTGTTCCTGTGAACTGGCCTTCCCTTTTTTACTGTAGTAGTTAGCAACAACTCGGTTGATGGCAGCGAATGATTCAGCAACAATGTCTGCGTGACGATGTATTGGATAGTCCCAACCCAACTCGTTAGCGAGTTTAGGAGCTTTATCTAGTAACTTTTCGCGCCGCTCTCCAATAACAATCTTTGACTTTTCTCCGATCCTGGAAATCATGTAGCTGATCAGCGTAGAACATATTGTCTGTAAATCCGCAATTTCCAGAATTCCTTCGTCGTATTGCCCGCCTCTGGCTGCTTTTGTGCGGTCATGAACTATGAAGTCCTGAATGCGCGGACGCAGAACCATCATTATGGCGTTACGAACCAGCTGGGGTACGGGGGCAAGGTCTATAGAAAGTGCGTTCACTGGCCGCAAGTAAGTTATGCCTTTGGGAAAAAACAAAATGGGTATCCATTCGACTTCAGTAGCTTTCTCGAGCACAGCGTTGTGGATGAGCTGCGTCAACAAACCTCGGTTGTCACTCGTGCTATGATAAGTAAGCTCGTACTGATTCCGCAGCACCCGCCTTACGATGTCTTGCGCTCTCGTTTCTTCAGGTAAATCTTTCGGGTTTTTTGCGATTGATGCGGCTAAATCCGCAAAATACACAAAGGGGGCAAGTTTCTCCAATTTTCCTGGTGTCAATTTCGCATCAGGGTAATTGGCAAAGGTTCGATTTTCTCCTCGAGAAACCTCGGCGTTCTGAGCTAGAAATGCTGCATCCTGCCAATAACCTTTAGAAATAAATTCCCAAAGGTTAAGTTTGGTTCCCCACGCCTCAAAACTTTGCGTATATTTTGTAGTGTCCTCACCGTCGAGGCGAAGTTCTCCCAGTTTGCTTAAAGCGATCTTGTTGAGGTCGTGCAAAGTAACGCCAGCTAAGTAGAGGCGTTGTTCTGTTTCATCAAGTTTTGCTAGCTTGACCAGCGACCACCCGCTAAGTGTCGCATTGAGAAGATGCACCGCCATACTTTGATCGTCCAGTGCCTCAAATTTTTTAACAATTTCTTCAGCTTTATCCTCTGTCAAGCCGTCTGGAATAAGTGGGCGAGTTGCCTCAATGCTCAGCCCCTTAGCACCCTCGAGGCTAAGATGGTCGAGTATGAAAGGAAACACCCTCCCTATCCAGTCATGCAGTACCCGGTCCTCTGGCATGATCAGAGAGTCAAGCGCCAGACGGACGAGGGGAGGCTGCGGGAGTTCGTCTCGTTCTTGGCTTATATCTTCCTCTATGTCAAAAAGCCAATCAGTATCCATCACTGTCTCCTTAAACAAAATCGGGTTCGCGCGTTGGGCGAAAATGCAACATGCTGTCTAGCAAAAGCGCATCAAGGTTGAATGCAACAGGATAAGTCGCTCCTTTACCATTGTCGTCACGCACCTCTTGTAAATCGAAGAAAAAGGGGAGCGTGAAGCAGCGTCGCAACTTACCGACATCGTACTCAGTCGGGTCAGCGACACACGTAGTTAAGGCTGTTTGCTCGAGCTTTTGATTGATCCGCTTTAGGTCGTAGTAGTTGGCGCGTACTCGGAAGCCCTGCCGCTGCTGCGCGACATGTAACGATAAAGTTTTGAGGTAACCACCGAATTCGAGTTCGATGCTGCGGTAGTCGGCAAGGTAGTTTGTGATTTCAGCCTATAAACCTATCTCACTGGTATGAAAAGCGACATCGTGATTTTCGCTAACTCTTCTTGCTTCGGATTCATCTATTAGCTTGAAGTCCGTTGTTCGGAGCAGCCGTAGAATGCTCATGCTC
The DNA here is from genome assembly GCA_965214405.1 of Trueperaceae bacterium. Taxonomy (GTDB): domain Bacteria; phylum Deinococcota; class Deinococci; order Deinococcales; family Trueperaceae; genus CBDCCT01. Next base: position 4,231,278 of record OZ243956.1, on the reverse strand, counting down.
TTGACAGCACCGGCTTCAGAATCAAATACCCAGGCATCTATGCTGCTTGAGCCGCGAAACGCCTCGAGGTCTCGAATTATTGAGCGGTGATTCTTGAACTCGGCCAAGCTCGCTGGATAGGCAAAGCTACCCAGCAGCCGTTTAGCAACTTCAGAATAACGCTCTCTTAAAGTGAGATAGTGATACCGATTGAGCTTAGCATGATGTATGCCCGCTGATACCCCACCCCAACGTTTGACGTAGCTCAAGAATTCTTGTGGCTTTCTGTAAATCTTATTGCGCACCGTATCAAAAAAGGTTTCACGATCTATGGCTTGACCGTTGGTATAGTGCTCAGGAAACTTATTAACCGCCCAATCAGGCAAAAGTGCTACCGCTCTGTAAACTTCAAAGCCGTCGTGTCTTCCTAATCTTCCCAAACGCTGAATAAATGTTCCGGCATCAGTAGATTCGAAAATAAGCAAGTTGATGCTAAAATCTACGCCTACGTCAACTGTGGAAGTCGCAACGACTAGATCAGCTTTTAGAGATTCCTCTTTCTCTTCTTTTCCCGTCAGGCTCGTATTTTCGGCAACCGTACCATCAAAATTCTCTCGCAAGAAGGTCGCTGTTCGCTTTGCTACTGCCAAACCGTTGACAAGGATTAACCCTTTCGTCCCTCGATGTTCTTCAAAAAAAGATTTTATCCACTCGATGTTATCTACCACCCAGTTCTCTACGCTCCCACTGTTCTCTGTTAGCTCAAGCTCAACTTCGTGAAGAATGCGCCTGTACTTCTTCTCATCTGCGCCGCCGTGCTGATACTGCCCTTTTACTTCCCTAAAATTCAGTCCTGCGTTTTCAAGCTTCCTTACCAGGATGCCGCTCGGCGTAGCAGAAAGGAACAAAAACTTGGACGCAAATTTATCGCCTAGAGAAGCTCGACTGAAAGCAATAGCATCTAAAACAGTGGTTGCTTGAGGTGTACCGAAAATATGGAACTCGTCCAAGACAATGTATCTAAATTGGTTGAGCCAGGTTTGCGCGATGCGAGCACTTGCAGTCTTTTGTCGGTCATAATGTGCGCGTTGCAAAAGAACAAAAATATCTGGATTTGTTAGAACAGCATCGTTTAGATAGGCGATGTCTTCAAGGGCTACATTCCTATGGATATCAATCTCTTTCGCGTAAGCTGTCAAGCTCGCGCTATCCAGTGCGTAGCGGCTTAACTGGAATCCCAAATTTTTTTCCCAACTGCCGAATTGCTTGAACTGGTCTCGGATAAGTTCATTGGTCGGATAAGCAAATAACGCCTTATCTAAAGTGTCACGTTGGTAAACTGCTGGAAGAATAGCCGCCAATGTCTTGCCGTCCCCTGTCATCGCAGTGTCAAAAACTACATCAATATCAGGGTCGCGTAGGGCTTCATAGACTTCCATTTGATGCGTGACCAGCCGCCAGCCTTCAGGTAAGTCAAAGGGAACCTCGCCCTCATGATATTTCGACCACGTCTCGAGTAAATTTAACTTCATTAAGCCTCCCAGCTCGAGTTTGCCACAACGCTCCCGACGCTTTTCATACATTCATTATTCGCCGTGATGACCTCAAGGTTCGAGTGTTGCTTCTCTCGCCGCTTTTGGCTTGGTTGAGTGATTGGACGCTGCGGGTTGAGGATAACTTGGAGGCAACAACCCACAAACAGATCTCCCTCCACTTGTAAAAGACCTCGAGCAAATCTTGGCTGAACAACGTTCTTAGGTGCCACACCCCCTTGCGCCCACACCACGACCTTTTCTTCGACTCGAGGTTCAAACCCTACCCAACCTCTCACCTTTGCCCTATACTCCCCATATGCCCATAACCCTCGAGCTTTCCCCCGAAATACTCGCCGCTTACGGAGACGACTTAGAGCGTAAAGTCTTAGAGAGTCTGCTGCTGCAAATGGTGCGCGAAGAGCGTATGAGCGTCGGCAAGGCGGGCTCGCTGTTGGGTTTGAATCGCCTCGAGGCCATCCGCTGGTATACCTCACACGGCTACTCCTTTCCCAACTACGACGCTGAAGACTTTATAGCCAACGACCTGAACTATGCTGAAGAACGTTAGGATGATTTCTGATACCCATTCGCTCGAGCAAGACCTACAAGCCTTGGTGGCTTTTGGTATGTAGCTTTCGAATGAGCTCAAGGCGGTCGTTTTGGAAAGCTTATGAATTCGCATCGACACTCCCCTGCGCCCACGCCACGACCTTTTCTCTCAGTTCTCGAGGCTCGAGCACCCGCGCGTGCGGTCCATAACCGACCACCCAATACACCAGGTCGTCGGTCAGCGGTGCTCCAATCTCCCAGAGGACGCTACCGTCTTCTAACCATATGACCTTCTGGGACTTGTGCCGTTTGGTTCTCTCGATGTAATGGGCTTTTTCCGGGCTAAACTTAACGCGGACGTTCACCGGCTCACCCTCGGCGCTGAAGGGACCAAATTCTCTGTGGGCGTAGTCTTGCACGTTAAAGTTGGGCTTTTTGAAGTACATAGCTTTATTCTTTTCATAGAAAAAGCGAAAATCAGTGATTTTGTCCAGCCTCAGCCTGATGACGGTATCAAAGCCAGCCTCGAGGCTGTTGTGGCTTACGCCGACGAGATGCAAATGATGGTTGCTGGAAACGAGTTTGTAAGCGTTGAACTTGTAGGTTTTTTGCTGACCCTGGGCGTTTTCGTAGGTCACTAGAGCAATCCGCCTATCCAGGATGGCCTTGCTCACTTTTTCAAATAGCGCTGCGTCGTACCGGTCGACTTGAGGATTGTAGATAACGGGCTCGGATTTTAGCTGTTTCTTGGCGGCGCTGCTCTGCCCAAGGGTTTTTAGTGCGCTTTTGAGGAGCGGTGTCAGGTGTTCGGTCTGCGCAACCGCCGCTTTTAGCGCCTCGAGTTCAGACTTGGGCATCTGAACGCCGACGTCTTCTTCGATGGGCGTCGCCTCGGGCCAACTCAGGCAGCCTAGCTGGACGTGTTCGCTGCGCATCAGCCGCCCGTCGTCATCTCTTATGTTGGCTTCGAGAGATATTTGCTCGCGGCTGTAAAGCTGGTCTCGCAGACGGTAAACGCTCGTGTGACTGATTCCCAAGCGATTTTCGATGTCGGTGACACGCCAGGTGCGTTTTTCACGGAACAAGTTCTTAAAGTCGCCAAGTCTCGATTCGGCCATATGCCGCTCCTCCCAGTCCTTGCACTTCACCTGTGAAGGTGTCGAGAACGCACCCTCCAGGGGCTTCGCTCTGGTCACAAGCGTGAGCGTAGGGGCAGTAGGTACAGTGCCGACCCGCTTCGGCCACATCCGCATCATCCTGGCAGCGCTCCACCTGGCGAGACATCGTTAGCAGCCGCCCCTCGAACCATTGAGGTATGGCTTCGTTCCACGCGACGCAGAGCGGCTCGCCCGTGCTCAAGCTGACGGCTTCCGCGTGGCGCGGCTCCCGTCCGGTTTCTAGGTAACGGAGCATCAGGTAAAACTTGAGCTGGTCTTCGCTTTCGTGGGCGCTACCCGTTTTCCAGTCGATGAGCGTATCCCCCTTGGGGCTTGTCAGTATGAGGTCGAGAATACCACTGACCTTTACGTCCACATCGCCCGCGCGGTAAGGCTGGAGGAGGTAATGCTCAACGTGTTTTATCTCCTTCTCTCGCAACCAGAGGCGGCATTTGAGGTTGAACAGGGTGAGGGCGTTCTGCGCGCGCCAGGTGAGGTCGTCTATGGTTTCGCCGCCTTGCAAGAGCAAGCGCCGTGGCAAGCGAAACGCGCTCGTGTCGGCGGGCAAATTGGTACGCAAACTTGTGGCGACGCGCCCATGCACCTCCCTGCCAAAGTAGCTCGAGGCAAAGGGAGCCGGGACGCGCTCGCGGCGGACGCGTTCTAGGTGAAAGCGGCGCGGGCAACGCAGGACGGGCTCGAGACTGTAAGACAGGTTGGGAGAAGCGCGTTTCATGACCCCAGGGTAAAAGAGGCTCGTCACACCGCAAGGTGACAACGCGCCCTGCTTGTTACCCTTCACGTTCCGTACTCCTGAGACCGTAACCGCTGAAGCTGTAACCGCCGACATAAAACCTAGATAACACGCGCTCTTCCAACGACGTTCCAACGAAACCCAAAAACGTGCTATAACCACCCTATGCGCCTCTTTACATTAGGGGGGTTGAAGCTCGAGCCCGACCTCACCGACCCCCAACCGCTCCTGGTGCTCGCCTTTGTCGCCCTCGAGGGCGAGCGCTCGCGGGGGGAGCTGAAAGAGCTTTTTTGGCCTCACCAGCCCAACAAGACCAAGCGCAGCAAGAGCCTATCGGACGTGGTGCGGCGGCTTAAAAAGACCGACCCTCGCCTGCTCGAGCCGGGCCGGGGGGCGTTAAGCAGCTATCTCACCAGCTATGTCGGGGTAGACGCCCTGGACTTCCGGACGGCGGTGGGGGACAAGCGTTATGAAGAGGCGGTCGAGCTTTACGGCGGCACCTTTTTGGGAGGGCTCGAGCGCAAACGCCTGCGCTTAGGCGAAGAGGTGCGGGAGTGGCTGGAGGGCAAACGGGGCGAACTTCAGGAAAGTTTCGTGCGCACCCTCCTGGCGCTGGCGGACGAACACCTGAGACGGGGCGACCCGGCGGCGGCGCGCGGGCGCGTCCGGCAGGCGCTGGCCCTCCCCGAGGGGGTCGCGCCGCCCTCCGTGCAGGCCCTGGCGCGGGCGAAGGCGCTCCTCCTGGCGGCTGGCTTTGGAGGAGAGGCCGAGGGGGTCGGTGAAAAGGCGCGTCACCTTTACGGTTTGCCCTCCCTCCGTTTACCCTCCCTCACCTCCCGGCAGGGCGTTAACTGGCAAATTGCAGCAGACCCAAACTTTGTCGGGCGCGAAACCGAGCTGAGGGAGCTTGCGGAGCATTTTGGCACCGCCACGCGGCTCGTCACCGTGACCGGGCTGGCGGGAATCGGTAAAACGGCCCTGGCGCGGGCTTTCGCGCGGCAGGCGTTCCCGTACTTTGACGGGGCGTACGTCGTTCCGCTCTCTTCACCCAACGCGGCCCCGCCCGACCTGTGGCGACGTCTAGCGGAGGCCCTGGGCGTGACCGGGAGCGCTGAAGGGCTCACCGAGCTCCTGCGCGAGAAGGCGCTGCTTCTTATCTTCGACAACTTCGATAACGCTGAGTCTCACGCGGCGTCACGCGCGGCTATCGTGGCGTTGCTGCGTGACTGCCCCCGCTTGGGCATCTTGGTTACCTCGCGCGAATCTTTGGGGCTCGAGGGCGAACATGTGGTGCGGCTTGGCGGCCTGGACCTGCCCCAGGGGGCCACGACGCTGGGCGAACTCCACCGGACCGACGCCGGTCGTTTGCTGCTCGCAGAAGCGCGGCGGCGCGCCTTTGCGCCCCGCGACGAGGACGCGCCCGCGCTGGCCGAGCTTTGTCGGCAGACCGCCGGGGTGCCGCTGGCGCTCAAACTGGCCGCGGACGGGTTGCCGAGTCTGCCCCTTGGCGCGCTGGTGACGCTCCTAAAGACGCGTTTGCGCTCTCCAGGTTCGGCTCTGGGAGCGGTCGCGGCGGCGTTCGACGTGTCGCTCGAGCGCCTCGAGCCCGAGGCGCGCGCGCTCTTCTCTCGCCTTGGCGTGTTTGGGGGTGGGTTCGGCTTTGGGGCTGCCGAAGCCGTCCTGGGCGCGCGCCCGGAAACGCTCAAGCGTCTCGTTAATGCGTCGCTGCTCGAGTTCGGCGGGCGCAGGTACGGCCTTCATCCGCTTATCGGCCGCTACTTGGGCGAACGCTTCGAGGTGACGGACGCCCTCAGAGCCAAACACGCGCGCTACTTTCTAGACGCGTTAGGGGCCGTGGTCAGCGACGACCCGCGCGAGAAGGAGCGCGCGGTCGAGGCGTTGCGGGAGGATGTAGGTAACATGGTCGCCGCCTGGACCTGGGCCGTTTCACAAGGCGAGGCGGCGCTACTTCAGACGCGGCTGCCCGCCTTGCAGCGCCTCTGCGACGGGCTGTCGCAAGCTCAAGTGGGGCTCGAGCTGGTCGACAGGGCGCTCCTCGCCCACGCCACCCACGCCGCAGACCCCCACGCCCCTCACTTAAGCGCGAGCCGGGCCTGGTTTTTGCTGCGCCTAGGCCGCTACCAGGAGGCCGTTACCCAGGCGACGTCGGCCCTGCCGATGCTCTCTGGTGCGCTCGCAGGCGCGTGCGCCGCCAAGGAAACGTGCTTCAACGCCCTCGGCGCGGCGCACGACGCCCTGGGCGGTTTTGCCGAGGCGCGGCGCGCGTTCGAGGCGAGTTTACGTCTCGCTCAGCCAGGGTCGGGCGAGGCCGCCACCGCGATGATCAATCTCGCCATCAACGCTATCAACCGGGGCGCGTACGGCGACGCGCAAATGCATCTCACCGAGGCGAGCGCCCTCTTTAGCGCGCAAGCCAAACGGGGCAAGCTCGTCTGGTGCGCTTATGTAAACGGTTGGCTGGCCCTGGAGACGGGTGAGCTGCCAAGGGCCAGGGTCGCGCTCGAGGAAGCCTTAGCCGAAGCGCAAACGCTCGACCTCACGCACTGGGCGCTCCTCTGCAAACTCAAGCGCGCGCACCTTTTCGCCCTCGAGGGCTACGCAGAGCGCGCCAAGAGGCTGGGGTACGAGGTGCTCAAAGACGTGCAGGCGAACAGATTCGGCAAAGAGGCCAGGGTACATGCTACTCTGGGGGCCATCTGTCTAAAGGAAAAACCTGTGGCCGCGCTGGCGCACTACAGCGCCAGTTTGAGAATGCTACGCAGCACAAGGAGCGAACCGCTTATGTTGCAGAGCTTAGTGGGTATCTTGAGCGCCCTGAGCGTGCTCGAGCCTCTTCCTATCGGCGCACCCTTGTTTACCTTCTGCGCCCGCAGCGTCCCAAAAATGTTTTACGTGGACCGCCGGAACTTTCAGGATATTAACGTTCAGGACCTCGCACCAGGCGCTACCGACCCGGCCTGGCAGACCCTCAGCACAAGCGAAGTCGCAAGCCTCGTTCTCTCGCTATTAGAAGAGGCGGGGATGCTCTAAGCATCCCCGCGAGGCTATTTAGCCGCCCCCTGTGTCGTAATCGTCACCGTCGGACGCCACGCTAACGTTTTGTCCGGCGGTTCCGGCGATCAATGCTGGCGTGCTGAGAGCCGCTAGGCTAAACAGCAACAAACCCACCATCCATACCTTGCGCATAGACGAACTCCTTCCCAGCGTCTCCTGGTACCCAGAGAGCTTTTGCTATGCAAAGCGGCCGGTTCGCATGTCAACCAGTATGGACGGGGCTTGTCACACCACAGTGTTACAACCTCAGCGCGCGAAAAAGCGCTCGAGGATCAAAGCACCCTTTAGCCACTCTTGTGATAAACTTGTACTGGACGCAAACGAGACCTCTCTAAAGCGCGGAGGTGCTCGCAAACGTCGGAGACGTGGTTTTTATGACTTTGTCGGTACAGAAAAGCGAAACAGGCGTGCAACTCTCGAGGGTGCTCGCAGATCCCGATTTTGGGTGCGCCCTGGATAAGACGGGAAGTGCCGCAGTTGCAAAACCAGTTAACCTCGTAGAGGATTGAAACCCTGCTATGACCCATCACGCAGGAGAGAGTGTAGGTTGCAAAACCAGTTAACCTCGTAGAGGATTGAAACGAACCCGGCGCGCGCCTGCACGATGGCGATCCCGTTGCAAAACCAGTTAACCTCGTAGAGGATTGAAACCGGTGTTTATTCCCTCGGCAAGCGTGATGGTCTGTTGCAAAACCAGTTAACCTCGTAGAGGATTGAAACAACCTAGAAATCGCCCTTGCAGGCTGGGCCGACGGTTGCAAAACCAGTTAACCTCGTAGAGGATTGAAACTCGGTAGCTCAGGAGCGTTCACCCGCCATCCTCGAGTTGCAAAACCAGTTAACCTCGTAGAGGATTGAAACCCGAGCCCAAGAGCTGCGCCTGCCAGCCGCCCGGTTGCAAAACCAGTTAACCTCGTAGAGGATTGAAACTCAAGTTCACCAACGCCGCCAAAAGCGACATCGCCGTTGCAAAACCAGTTAACCTCGTAGAGGATTGAAACTGCGTGGGGTTGGCGCTGGCGAGGCGGACGATGTTGGTTGCAAAACCAGTTAACCTCGTAGAGGATTGAAACGGAGGTGCGGCGCTGGGGACGCAGCAGGTAGGCGGTTGCAAAACCAGTTAACCTCGTAGAGGATTGAAACCCTGTCTCGCCTACGCGCAGTACGGCGGCGGCCGTTGCAAAACCAGTTAACCTCGTAGAGGATTGAAACCAGCCCTCGGGCGTGGACGCGCGCGAAATTGAGCGTTGCAAAACCAGTTAACCTCGTAGAGGATTGAAACGTCATGAAACACCCCACAGAAGCCACAGTAACGGGTTGCAAAATCAGTTAACCTCGTAGAGGATTGAAACATGTTCACGCCGACGCGGGCGTTGACGTGGTCCGGTTGCAAAATCAGTTAACCTCGTAGAGGATTGAAACGGTTTTGCGCTGCCCAGCGCGCCGTTCAACAACTCTTTTTTAGAAGCGTAGTAGGTTGTGTAGTCACGTTCAGAATTACAAAGCCATGCTCGAGAAACATCCCCCGTAAACGCCTCAATGACGGTAAACTTCAAGCTTTTTGCCCCGTGCGAATTAAATAGTCTTTGGAGTTGGCGGTTTACATGCTTGCGCGCTTCCAGCTTTGTCAAATGCGCCCTTTGCCGCTTTCATATTGAAGCTCGAGCCGACGTAGGCGAGACCTGCGACCTCGATTAGATTCACGCCGGGCTTGCTAGGGAGCATCCCCACCGCCCCCTTCTAGTTGTTCGCCAACACCCCAAGAGGACCTCGGTCCGCTGAGGTGGCGCTTTAATATCTCGCCTACCTGGACAGGCGTGAGAGCTTCCAACTCCTTAAACAGCGCCTCGGGTCCGCGCACGCGTACGGTGCGGCTAACCTCGCCCGGCCTTAGTTTGGGGACGCCCCTGGCTTTCTCGAGGCCCTTGTTCCAGCCGGGCTGAAGGTGCTCTTGCTTGGGGTTGGGATTAGGCATAGGCCCCCGTGGGCTCCGTATGAGGTTTTTCAGACCGCTCCAGCTTCTCGGGTAACTCCAGCCCGTCGTCACCCTGAGCCTCTTTCAGAAATGCCGCGGCGTCGTGCGACTCTACGCCCACGACCTTGCCCGCTGCGTCTAGGTCTAAGAACAGGCCGGGGCGGTATTCAACAGTCTCGGCTACCTCGCCGCCCAAAAAAATGGTGAGGATGTTGGCGTCTTTTGTGTATAGTATGGTCACTTTTTACCCCTCCTGACGAGACTCTTGACTTCTATGTGGCCTGGACCTTTTCTCTCGTACCAGACAATCAAGGTTGACACCTCCGTGTCCCTTTGCGCCTCTATATTTTCCGGATGCGTGGCCGACGGCCCCTCGCGGTCTGGTTCCTGAACACAGCGCTCGACTTGTCGCTTACTTACCTTACGGACGCGCATCCTAAGAAGCGCATGGGGAATGTAGTCGATACGGTCGAAGCGCTTGCTCATAAGTTTACTATGTCAGATCGTCACATGTGCGTGGTGTGACAGATACCCTTATATATCTGATTGTGTCGTGACAGACTGAAGACATTAGAAGGGGCGGTCCCATTCGAAGATTAAACGGGTGACGTCGGCAAATCGGCGGCTGTTGCTACCCGGTTGCAAAATCAGTTAACCTCGTAGAGGATTGAAACGTGATTAGTTGCTCAAGTCCATGAGCATAAAGTCTAAGCGGCCCTCGGCGTAACGAACAATGAGCATGATGTTGTCCTCTACGCTTCGCAGCATAGCCCCGCCTGTGTTCTCGTCAATAACCATCCACCCGAACATGTCGGGCATGAAGCCGACTCGCATCATCCTCTCTTCTACGATGTCGCCCGCCTCTTGCACGCCTAAACCGCGCGGCGCTTTGAAGCAGGCTATACCCAAGTCACCCTCACCCCCCTCGAGGTCTTCCGGAGGGCAGGACGCAGGGACGAGTTGATACTCAGCAAAGATGACTTCTGCTATCTCTGTGGGCGTCCCGTAGGGGATAGCGAGACTGAAACCTGACAGCACCATTAGCACAACCAAGAGTTTTTTCATGAGGCGACTATACACGCACTCTTAGGGGTGCGTCTCTTTTTTGTCACGAGGAGGGGGATAAGTGGCTACCATCATCGGCGGCACCATCGCGTATCAAGTCACCATCCCCCGCTCCGAGGTGCAGCGTGCCAATGCGGAAGCGGCGGCGGCGGGTGAGTTGCAAAATCAGTTAACCTCGTAGAGGATTGAAACGCCGAGATTTAACTGTTCAGCCATCTCGAGTGACCCCCACACCCCCACATGACACTACATGCAGTATCATATAGACATGAGCCGCATGGACAAACTCATCGCCAAGCTCCTGCGCTTTCCCAACACCATGCGCTTTAGCGACGTTGAGAAGGTACTTAACGCTCGCGGCTATGAGGAAACCCGTACGGCAGGTTCGCACCACATCTTCACCAAAGCGGGAGCCGACCCCATCACCGTCCCCACGGTTGGCGGTAGAGAGGTCAAGAGGGGCTACCTCAAAGAAATTGCCGCCGAACTCGACCTCTAAGGAGCGCGTATGATTCAGGACCGCAACCAAACCCTCGAGCACTACATGGCGCTCGACTACCCCGTAGAGATCCGCCCGATGGAGCACTCGGACGGCGGCTATTACGCCCGCCTGCCCGACTTTGGTAGAGCCGCCGTCCACGCCGACGGCCCCACCATCGAAGCGGCGCTGAGCGAACTTGCCGTCGTTAAGCGCCTCGTCTTGGAGGTCATGTTGGAGCACGGCGACAAAATCCCCGAGCCGGGTAGCCGTACGAACGCCTACAGCGGGCGCTTTCAGGTGCGTCTGCCCAAGAGCCTGCACCGGGCGCTCAGTGAGGAGGCCGAACGCGAGGGGGTGAGTCTCAACATGCTGGTTGTGAGTAAGCTGTCGCACTAAAACCAGCTAACCTCGTAGAGGATTGAAACGTTTTTGTCGAACGAGGCGTCGTCCGGGGGCAAGAGTTGCAAAATTAGTTAACCTCGTAGAGGATTGAAACGGTGCTAAAACCTGCTCACGCCCTTCATTTTTTGGGGCGCTTAGGATGCTCGAGCCCCAACACCAAGTAAACTTCCTCGTACACGTCCGGCCCGGTTTCCATGAGGTCAGTCGCTACGTCATGACGCTCCCACCATTCGGCCTCTTCCTCACGGCTCATGCTGCCAAAGTCGGGGATATCCTCGAGTCGGGTAATCAGCACGCGCTCAACATCTCGGTAAGGCACGGTTTTGCTCATGAGCGATAGTATAGCCGAGAATCACGCGCCCCGGCGTCGTAGGACGGCCTTCGCTCTCGAGGCTGTCACGGCCTAGCCGGACTCCCGTCGGGCAACCTCGTCTGCGTCCACTCCTCCACAAAGTCTTCACACGGATACTTGGCGGCCAGCTTTTCGTCAATGTCAATCCCCAAGCCGGGTTTGTCGTTGGGGTACAAGTAACCGTTTCTCACTTCGGGCAAACCGGGGAAGGTGTCATAGGCTTGGTCGTTAAAGCGGCACCACTCCTGCACGCCGAAGTTGGGTGCCCACACGTCTAGGTGCAAGTTGGCCGCGTGACCCACGGGCGAGGTGTCGGCGGGGCCGTGCCAGGCGGTGCGGACGCCGTAGAGGTTGGCGAACGAGGCGACACGTTTGGCGGGGGTGATGCCGCCCATTTGGCTCACGTGCATCCGGATGAAGTCGATGAGCTTGCCCGCGATGAGGGGCTGCCACTCGCGCGGGTGGTTGAAGAGTTCGCCCATCGCCAGGGCGGTCGAGGTTTGTTGGCGGATGCGCCCGAACCACTCGAGGTCTTCGGGAGCCAAGATGTCTTCTAAGAAGAAGAGCTTAAACGGCTCGACGTCTTTGGCGAACCCCACCGCGTTAATGGTCCCCAAGCGCTCGTGAACGTCGTGCAAGAGTTCGACCTCGTCGCCGACCTCGCTTCTTACATGCTCCATCATGGTGAGCATGTTTCGTGCGTAGGCCCTGGGGTCGAAGTAAGCCCCCGGCGGCGCGTTGTCGGGCGAGATCATCCTGACCGGATTGGCGTTGACTTTATTCTTCGTCACGGCGGTTGCCTCGGTCGCCTTTTGTTGCCCCAGCCCAAACCCCGACATCTTGGTCGCGCCGCCGTAGCCGCCCATCTGAACGCGGATGTAGCGGTAGCCCTCCTCCTGAAAGGCCCTGACGTTCTCGGTCACTTCTTGCGGGTCTCTGCCGTCGGCGTGAACGTAGACGTGCGCCGCCTCGCGGCTTTTGCCGCCCAGCAGGTCGTAAACGGGCATCCCCGCGAGCTTGCCCTTGATGTCCCAGAGCGCCGTGTCGATGCCCGAAATCGCGTTATTCAGCACGGGTCCGTTGCGCCAGTACCCGCTCACCATCATCATGTTAAAAAGCTCTTCAATCCGCGACACGTCGCGCCCCAAAACAAACGGGATGATGTGCCCCTCCAGCGCCGCCACGACCGCGTGGAAGCGCTGGGTAAAGGTGGCGCAGCCGAGGCCGTAGAGCCCGTCCTCGCTGGTCATGACTTTGACCATCACCAGGCGCTGTTTGTTGTATTGGGTGGTGATGACCTTGACGTCTTTGATGGTGATGGGCATGGGCTGGTCCTTTGCTAAGCGTTGGGTACCTTAAGATTCGGGGCCTTCAGAGCCGAGCACGCCCGCGAGCACAAAGGCGTCGTCTTGCGGCGCGTAGCCCAGGACGCGAATCGTTTCGGTAAGGTCCAGGCGTTTGAAACGGTTGTTCGAGATGCCGTGGAAAATCCCGAAGCGCACCTCCAACGACGTATTCATGCACGCGTCGAACAAGCGGGAGAGGTCGCCGTAGGTGAGCGCGATGTCTAGGTCCGGCTGGCCGGGTTTGAGGCGTTCGTCCCCGTTTTTCATCAGCGCGCCGATGCGTAAACAAAAAACCGACAGCCCCCGCTGGGCGTAAAAACGGCCCACGGCCTCGCCCCAGGCTTTGCTGGCCCCGTAGAGGTTGGGCGGCGCGACGGGCATATTTGTATTGACCTGCACGTCTGCGGGATAGCCGTTCACCGCGTTGACGCTGCTCGCAAAGACGACGCGCCGACACCCGGCCTGCCGGGCACACTCGAGCACGTTGTAAACCCCGATGATGTTGCTACTTAACAGACTCTCCCACTCCGCCCTGACGCTGGAGTCGGCCCCCAGATGAATCACCGTGTGAACACCGGTAAAAAGCGGCTCGAGCTCATCCAGCCGGGCCAAGTGAGCGCGCGCAAAGGGGAAGCCGTGGGTCACGTCGGGCGTGCGCTGGTCGGTCAAGACGAGGTCGTAACGCTCGCGCCAGTGCGCGACGAGGTACTGCCCGATGCGGCCCGCCGCGCCTGTGATGAGGACTTTGGGTTTGGGTGTCATCGGGTGCTTAGTGTACCGTATTCGAATGGGCGGTTAAACAGGTTCACCAGGTGACGCTATCCGAACCAACGCGCCGCAGCTCGAGTTCTGGTTAGAGTGCAGTAAAGAAAGTAACGAACGGAGTGATGATGAGCCATTTTTACGTTGGGTCTTACACGAACGCGGATTTTGGGACGTACAAGGCGACAGGTAAAGGGATTTATACGTGCAGGCTCGAGCCCGAAACAGGAAACATGGAGCTTCTGGGCGTGTTTGAGGATGTCGTGAATCCCACCTATCTCACGCTCAACCGGGCCGGAACGCACCTTTACGCCGTTCACGAAACGAGCCGCGCGAACAACCCGTCCGTATCGGCGTTTGCCGTCAACGATGACGCTAGCCTGGCGCATGTGAATACCCGGGGGATGACCGGGGAGGGTCCCTGTCACTTGGCCCTGAACGGGAGCGAAAAGTTTCTGGCGGTGGCGAACTACGGCTCGGGCAACGTGGCGCTCTTTCCCGTGAACGAAGACGGCAGTTTGGGCGCAGAAACGGACAGCGTGCAGCACGAGGGCAGCAGCGTACACCCCACCAGACAAGAGGGACCCCACGCCCACGTGACGGTCTTTGGTCCGGACGGCAACACGCTTTTTGTGGCCGACCTGGGGCTGGACGAAGTCAAGACGTACCGTCTGAACGAGCAAGCGGCGACGCTCGAGCCCCTACAGAGCGCCAGCACGCCCCCCGGCGCAGGCCCTCGCCACCTGGTTTTTCACCCGAGCGGCGCGTACGTTTTTGTGCTCAACGAACTCGACTCGACCGTGAGCGTGTTTCGTCACCAAGAGGGCGGGCTCGAGCTGCTCGACACGGTGTCTACGTTGCCCGAATTTACGGGAGAAACCACCGCCGCGGCCATTCGCATTCACCCGTCCGGCAGGTTTCTTTACGCGTCCAACCGGGGGCACGACAGTATCGCCGTATTTGCTTTTGATGAAGCGGCAGCCCGCTTGACCCCCCTACAACACGTGTCCACGGGCGGCAAGATTCCCCGAGACTTCGCGCTCGACCCGACGGCCAGCCTTTTGGTTGCCGCCAACCAGCAAACGAATGCGCTGCTGTCTTACCGGCTGGACGCCGGTTCGGGTAAGCTCGAGCCCACCGGGAGGCGGCTCGAGCTGGGGACGCCGGTTTGTATCGTGATGGTGTAGCGGGGTTTTGGGTATGGCCTGAACCTTTCTAGCGGACCTTTCCCGAATTCTTAGAGCTTCATAGGGACTTCAGTTCCCTCATCAGCTTGTACTTGCGCCCGTGCGTTTCACGCACCTCCGCTATATAGGCCTGCCACTGCGCGTCCCGCCCGCTGGCCCCGTAAGCTTGTTTAACGTAGCCCAACCACGTGGCAGCGCGGTCGTACTTGTCCGACCTACCCTCGTCCATGATGGGCTCGGCTCGCTCTCGAGCCGCGTCGACAACCCACTGCGCGTGCGTGTCCATGACCGCCGTCATCACTTTACGCAGCAGGCCGCCAGCGCCAGGGAAGGTCGCGGCAATGGCGACGGCGTCATCGGGCAGGGCTTCGGCTAAAAAGATGTCCGCCGCCGCGTGGTGGTTCGGGTAGCTTGACTGCCGTAACCCGGCAAGCACCTCGGCCCGCACGGTCGGCCAGTCGCTGCCTTTGACCTCGCCCACCAGGTCTCGCAGCGCCCGGTAGCGCGCCAGGCTGGGCTCGAGCCCAAACTCAACCAAACTTGCGTCTAAAGCAGCCTCAGGTTGAGCCAAACGAAGGGCCAACGCCTTGGTAAAGGTGGCGAGGGCGAGTCGCTCGCCCGTGGACCGGTAGCCGTCTTCCGGAGCGGCTCGAGCCCCTCGCGCCAAACCGTGCCGGGCCACTTCCAAAGCCTCTTCAGGATGGTCGGCGGCGAGGCGTTCGGCGACGTTCAGCGTGCCTTGTTCATCTTTTATGTGGTCCCGGTATTCCTCCATGACGCTCCGGAGCTCGCCCTGGTCCACAAGGACGGCCAGGTAAGTCGCGCCCTGCTCCGTCGCCTTGGCAAAGGCGAGGGCTTCGTCGTTCTGACCCGTAGCCCGCAGCACCCGCAGGCGAATCTGGGCGTAATTGCCGCCGTAAAGCTCGAGCCCCGCCACTTCGCTGAGCAGTTCCTCGGTCTCTTCATCGCGGTTTGGCAACCCTTCGGCCAGCGCGTGCGCCGTCATGTTGAGGTCCGGACTCGTCCAGTCGTTGGCGATGCGGTCGTGCCAGGCCAAAACCTCGCGCAGTAAACGTTTGCGTTCGCCCTCACCCAAAGCCGAACCCAGCACGGCTTCGGCAAAATGAGTGTCGAAGTCTAGGAACAGCCCTTCGTCACTAAAGCCGATGTTGCCGTCCTCATTGAGTTCGCTGCCGTCTACCTCTTCGATAAAGGTGCGTACCAGCGCTTCAGTCAGCGTGAGCGCGTCCTGGTAGGCCCCCCGTTCTAAAAAGGGTTCGATTTCCCCTATAACCTCGTACACTTCATCATATCCGGGAAACCCGTCCCAGTCGTGACGTGCGCCGCGCACCGCGCTTTGCATCATCTTCTCGAACAAGCGGGTGTCGAGCGTGGCGGGTTGACCGTCGGCCGTTTCGTCCTTTGCGCGGGGTCCTGCCGCACCCACGCTCGCCTCTCTCAGAGCTGTTTTCTGTAAGTACAGCTCGAGCTTGCTTGTGGCCTCGGGGTAAAGCTCCAAGAGGTGCGACAGCGCGCCGCGCAGGGTCGCTGCGTCCAGGGGCCTGAGCAACTCGGCAACGCTCGCCTCGGTGATCACCATATCGGGCCGGTGAATATACTCGAGCGCCACCGCCGCGATATGTTTGCACCAGCCCCCGAAGTTGTCTTCGTAGGGGCAAGAACATGCAGCGCGCAGCAGGTCGTCTTCGGACAGCTCGAGCGTGACGCGGTAGGGCTCGTCGTCGCTGCCCTGCACGCCCGCCAGCACCGTACGGCCTCGCAGGGTGAGGTCGAGCACCTCGCCGCTTTGTTGGTACCGCCCGCCCCGCTCAAAAATGTGCGAGGAAAACTTCTCGCGGAGCGTTTGTAAGTTGAGGCTTGGTCGCGCCATAGAGACGAGTGTAGCGGCTTTTGGGCTCGAGGGTCGTGTAGAGAGTGCTCATTTCCAATCTTTGAATTTGAGATCTAAAAACTTTTCGGAAGGAGGTCGGGCTTTTTTCAGCACGTCTCTTCGGGAGCGTTCAGAGACGTGACTTTATGTTGCTCATGATAAAAGTTTAGAAGGAGGTAAAGCAAAGAGACGGGTCGGCTATCGTTCGGCTATAGTCATCAAAACCCTTTGTCTACGCACCCTAGTAACGTTTGATGATAATACCAACTGCCAGTTGAAAGGTCATGAACTGTTCGAACAGAAGTACGCTCAGAGCGACCGATTGTGACGAGCCATTTATGGCTCTTGGTTGGGCAGTTGGATAAAATGGCACGCGCTCGAGGACTGAAGTGAGCGGATGCGGCGCTTCTTGTTGACCACAGTAGGGGCGTAGGAGGAGCCAAGAAACAGTGCTCAATCTTGACTCAAGATTGAGCACTGTCTCGTTCTACACAGTGTTTCTTGTGGCGGGCGCAGAAGGACTTGAACCCTCGACCTACGGTTTTGGAGTTCGCTTAAAGCTATTCTCAAGTTTGTAAAAGTCTATCAGGAGTACGTCCTGCACGGTTTTTCTTTCTATTTGCCTATCAAGGAATAAGATACTTCCAGCACCGCGTAAGTGTGAAATAAGTGTGAACCGCAAGGAGACGTGAGCGAAAAACGGCTCATATATCGAACATCTCCGTCAGGCTCATCGCTCCCTCCCGGCGCCTCGACTCGAGCACGTGCGCGTAGCGGTCCAAGGTCGTACTTTTGCGCGAATGCCTGAGACGCTCGCTCACCACCCCAATGTCCTTACCAGCGGCTAGGAGACGGGAGGCGTGGGTATCTCTGAGATCATGGAAGGTGAGCCTAGGCACCCCTGCTTTGTCGATGATTTTGTAGTAGTCCCGGAGCAAGTTATCAGGGCTCTGCGGCGCGCCATTACTGGCCGGGAAGACCAAGCCAAAGTCGTGCCAACGGTCATCCAACTTAGCCTTGCGTTCTTGCTGCTTCTGCCGATGCTCGGTAAGTAGCTGAAGCGTGTCGTGCCCAACGAGCACCGAACTCTTGCTCTTCTTTGTCTTAGGCACGTCGAAGTAGTAGCGGCCTACAACGTGCTCCATGTTGCCCGCTCTGGCTACCGCCTGATACCGCTTAGGCACCACCACGAGTGAGCGGCGGATCTGAATCAGCAGGAGCAACCGCTCGGGCGTCTCCTCGTCCTGAACGATGTCCAGGTCGTCCCACTTGAGGCCGCACAGTTCGCCCTCACGCATGCCGCTGGTGAACGCGGTGTAGATGATTGGGTAGATGCGGTGGCGCTTCGCCTCGATCATAAACTGGTTAGACTGCTCGTTTGTCCAGATGGTGATCTCCGAAACGGGCTCAGAGGGTATCTCCACCTTTTCGCAAGGGTTGCGCGTGTTCGGGGGCAGGATCTCGAGCGCAATAGCGTCCTCAAGCGCCTTCCGCAGCGCCGCCCTGGCCTTGCGGGTGACGGCCTCCCCCTTTTTACCTTTCTGTCTCTGGTCGGCGTAGATGCCGTCGACCATATTTTGAATATCAAGCTTGGTGATCTTATGAAGGGGCAAGTGGCCGAGCCTCGGGAGGACGTGGTTTCGCAGGTCTTGCTCGTAGGTCTGGTAGGTGCGGAATTTCTTGCTCTTGGCACCGCGCTCGAGCCAGCTTTCAAGGTAAGTTCGAAGCGTTTGGCTCGCCTCACCCTTTAGTCCGCCGCTTTGCGCCTCGCGGAGTAGCCGGGTAAGGTCGTGTTTGGCCTCCATCTGCTTCTCGCGCCAGGGGCCATCTTGCTGGGTCTGCTTCTCACCGCTAATGTTCAGGGTGACGCGTGCATGAAAGCGTGGATAGGTGGTGCCGTCTTTACGCTTGACCGTGCGCTTGATGATGGTGCCCTCGCCATTGGCGCGCTTCCTTGGCATGATCCATAGTCCTTTCTTACTTGGCTAGTGCCATGACCTAAGTCTTAGATAGTGTCACGGAGCGTTTAAAGATGCGTCTATTTTAACTTAACTAGAACGGTTTCAATATGATGAAGTCTTGTCTCTGTAGATGCTTTTTGACTAGGAGGTCATCTCAAAACTCGCCCGACCTTTATGCAGTAGATCAGTATGTCGTCACCCATATAGTTCCTCGTGGAAACCCGCCGTCTTTGACGGCTGCGACCGAGAAAGTCAGAAGGGCATACTGCTCACACAGACTCTGTGATACCCAGATGCCCCTATCTGGACGTGCTGCGAAGCGGTTCAAGGTGCGAAGCTCCGGGGACAACGTTCCGGTGGCCCACAGCCTCAAGTCGGTCACGGACTAGGGGAAGCGTGGGAAGATTGAACGAAAGTGAAAGTGCCTCCGTCGACCAGACCTCCGGCAGACGCTGGCCGATCTCGGCAAATACCACCCGCAG
Source organism: Trueperaceae bacterium (assembly GCA_965214405.1). Classification (GTDB taxonomy): domain Bacteria; phylum Deinococcota; class Deinococci; order Deinococcales; family Trueperaceae; genus CBDCCT01. The sequence continues at coordinate 4,212,325 of OZ243956.1, read as the reverse complement.
CTCAAGCGAAAGCGTTTCTTCGACCCTCCCCCCACAGAGGCGTCGAGCGTTTCGCTTTGCGGTCGTGAGCTTCTGTACGTCCACGGTCAGTGCCCTTTTGAACCCTTTCACGCAGCACCGCGTTTCAAAGCGCTTCGTCCCGCTGCACAATTGCGTAAGTCTCGAGGAGCGCATCTATAACGTCTATGATAATGTCTTCAGGTACATGGTTTTCGGGGTCGCCGTGGGCCTTTAATGTAGCTCGCGCCTATCACTTACCAGCACTTCTTTGAACCGTGACAGGGCTGACGCCCGCTAGTGGACCCGCACCTCTTCTCGGTGCAGACGGTCAGTAAACTGTTTCAGCGAGACCACCTTGTCGGGGAACCTCGCCGTGATCTCAAGCTCACCCCCTAAGGCTTTGACGTACTTCTCAAGGGTCCTGACCAGAATGTCATCCTGAGCCTCGATCTTAGAGATTGCCGCCTGCCGAATTTCTAAAATGTCGGCTAATTCCTGCTGGGTCAGCTCCTGATCTTTCCTCAGTTGAGAGATAACGTCATATTCCAGAAAGAGAATTTGCTTCTCTTTCTCGATCTTGGCTTTGCGCTCCTCGCTGAAGTGCTTTGTTAGGTCGCTGAAAGGTTTTGCCATTGTTTTACTCCTTTAAGCTTTCTAGGTGTTTCTCGAAGATCGCTTCGGCTACCGGTATCATCTTCTTGTACCAGCGCTTGTCACCGGCCTTATTGCCGCCGATCAGCAGCAGCGCCTCGCGTTTGGGGTCGAAGGCAAACAGGATGCGGTAGGGGTCGCCCCGGTGCTGCACCCTCAATTCTTTCAGGTTACTCAGGCTCGAGCCTTCCAAGGTGTCGGCGAACGGGCGGCGGAGTTGGGGGCCTTGTTCTTCTAAGAGCGAAACCATCGCAGTAATTCTGTTTTGTAGCTCTTCCTCTTGGCTGGTAAACCAGTCTTCGAACGCTTCAGAGGTGTTGACGGTGTACGGCATTCAACTATCGTACCAAGTCATAAGGGCAGTATATAACTTTCAGGTTATACTGTGAAGCACTTTTTTAGCGCACAGGCGGCGTTATGAACCGTCACAATCGCGCGATTGCTGATTGCCTGGCAAAAATAGGAGAGGGTGTTTGCAGAACGCACTAAAGCGTAAACTGATCTTGCCTCGCCCGATAATGAGGAAAGCAGCGGCGGTTGCTCCCCTTAGTACAGGACCTAAAGGTTTAACCCTTTGGTAGGTCTTTTATGGGAACTCGAGCACTTCTGCCGACATCTGCCGGGTGTTCATGCACGCCGATTCGGTAGCATGCTTCATGACCATCCAAGTGGGCACCCTCGCCGTCGCCAAGAAGGGCAGCGGCGTCTGCGTAGAGGACGAGGTCGGGGTGTGCTACGAGGTCTACAGGCTCGGCGACCGCCCCGGCTACTCGTTCATCTTCGAGCGCGGGCGTTTCGACGGCTTCAGCCCGCGGGACGTGGAGATGTTCCTCGAGCCCCTGGACGCGGTGGTGCCCTCGGTCGCGTCTTACACCTTCACCGACGTCAACCGTCTGGTCCAGGACTACCGCAGGGGGCGCTTCGCCGAGGCGCTCGGGATGCAAACAAGGTGGGCGTAAGCCAATGCTCGACGACCTCGCCCCCGACCTCGACGAGATGGACCCCCTTCACGAGCGCCACTACACCACGAGGGAGGCCTTCGTCGCCCTGCTGAGGGCGCTGGGCTACCAGGTGAGCTTCGACGATCACGCTTGGGCGGAGATCCACCTCGACGCCCGCGCGCACCCGCTGGTGGCGTACGACCTCACCACCTACGTCAAAGAGGCCCTCGACCGCGGCCTGTTCAACGCCCAGGTATTCGGGACGAGCGGCGAGGGCGACCCCCTCGAGGTCACCCTCGGCTGGGAGGCGGAAGAGGAGGAGGGCGAGCGACCAGAACCTCTACATGTGCGCGTGACGTACCCCGTCGACTACTTCCTCCTGGCGGAGTAGCCCCCGCACGTCCTCCTGAGGTACGACTTCGACTCGGAGGAGGGGATGACCCTCACCAGTCAGCTCCTCCACCAAGCCTGGTCCACGTTGACGAGACGGGGGTCGAGGGGCCGCTAGAGGAAATCGAGGCGCACCTGCGTGAGGTCTGGCCTACGGACGTGCTCGCGTTCGAGGTGGCGTGTGACGGCGACGAGCCCGTGACGTTGCTCCTGAGAGACGGCGTCGGCACGCTCCACCGCTACCCCCTGGACTTCTCCCGCTTCCCCTAGTCACCGGGCGGCTCAGGACGCCCTCAGGAGAACTCCTTAAGCCGCAGGAAGAAGTTCGCCCCCGCCCGCCACCGTGCCCACGGCCGGGTAGTCCACTCAGGCCGAACTTGCGGAGCTTGGTCAGGGCCGCGGTGAGACACGAGGAGGCGAGAGAGGTTTGGGTGTGAAGGTCGTTACGGCGCGCCTCACCTCTGCCAGTGCGAACCCGCCGGGCGCGGGGCGACTTAACAGGCTCCGCTTACGCAGGTCGGTCAGAAGCGCGTCATAAGCGCTCGAGCGGTGGCTCTGCCCAAACAGAAATGTGGTCACCTCGCGCAGCCTGGAGCCGAGGAGCGAGGCGGGCGTGCCCAGAAAGCGGCACTCCTGGGTGCCCAAGGATTCGGGTCAGTCGCCCCCGAAGGGGGCCACGTCGCCCAGCAACACCCCTCTCCTAGTCGACAGCCGGGACTTCTCGTCCCGAGGGCGACCCGAGAACACCACGTTTAGCCGACCGGCGCGGGGCCGACAGCCAGAACCTTGCAGATGCGGGCCACGTCGAACGCGCCGGCCGATCGTGACTTTTCCCAAGCGTCGGAGTGCCAAACCTCGTAGCCCGACCGCCGGTAAAACCGAACGACCTTTGAGAGGTGGGCCATGTCCACCTTGCTGATCCAGCCCGTTACCTCTTTAGCGCCCTTCGACCTGGCATAATCCTCCGCCATGTGCAGAAGTTGGCTGCCGAGACCCAGACCGCGGTAACTCCGCTCGCCTGTGAGGGAGCGGGCGAAACGCGCCAGCGGGGTGGTTGGTGATGGCGCGTCATAGAGGTTGATGTCGTGGAGCTCTGCCGTCTCTCCCTTGACCATAAAGTTGCAATAGCCGATCCTGTGGCCGTCCTTGAGCAGGTGGAGCGTGTAAAAAGGCTCGTAGATGTGCTCCCTGACAACGAACGTCCGCCCTCGATTGTCCTGAATCTCGAAATGCCTTGGCTCGACTTCGATGCCGTCCATCCCTTTGCTCCTTTCTAGGCGCGATGCCGATATTGCCGTCGTAAACACCGCTCGCATCATATGTTGGGCGCCTTAACACCCACGTCGGGTTTTTCATAGCAGCTTCTTACCTGTTATCGCTCACGGAACAGAGTGATAACCTTACTCTGGCGTCTGGTTATGAACCCAACGTAAAGCTCGCTGAGGTGAAGAGCGCCTATGTCGGGTGAATGAGAATGCCCGGCATCTTACCGAACTCCTTCGGCTTTCTTGAAGAGGAAAGGAACGCTTTACTCTACCGTTCCGCCCGCAGTCGGATAAGTAGCGGCCAGAAGTGCTTCGCCTGCGAAGGCGGCATCTCTTCGCAGAATCTTTGGACGACGGGCCGGAGGTTGGCGGCAAGAGCCGGCCACCCGTCCACCATCCGGGTCAACAGCCTTTCCACTTCTGTCAGCACGCCCTCCTCTTCAGTCTCACCCGCACAGATGTTAAAAACGCTCTCCGAGAGCATAGAAAGCGCCGTCTCGGGGTTCCGTTCGCCCCTCTCGTCGTACTCAGAGGCCAGGTGGCGGCAGACAGAGATGAGATGAGCCTTAACATGCTGCTTGGCCTTCTCACTAATGAGATGTCTCGTCTGTACCGACGCCGCGTGCAGAGCCAGAAGGCCATCCTGCGGCCTTCGCTTGGTCAGCGCCACGAAGTCCGTCAAAAGGACGGTCTGCGTCAGCTTTTGGACAGCCTCGGGATAAGGCGGCAGCTCGCCCAGCAGGACCTGGATATAAAGCCACACCAGATATTCCTCGCCTTCCACGTCGATCTTGTCCAGAGCGTTGACCAACGGGTCCCGAAAGCTCTCCGCTGATGCCGCCCGCCGATGTTCAGCTTGCAGGGTGCCGACGAGCGTTTCCCTGAAAGCGTTCGTGAAAAAGCTGTCCAGGCTGTTGGTCGCGCGGTCGAGGTCGCGGTAGGTGAACCTCATCCCGCCGTTCTTCTCGGGGTCGAGGAGGTCCCGGAGGGGGGGTGCCAGATAAGGCGGGACGGTCCGATTGAGCGCGTAGGAGAGGCCGCAGAGCAGAAAGTTGATGTGATACACCTGGCGCGGGTGGGCCACGTCGAACCAGTAGGCGGGTGAGCGCACGAACAGCTCCGCGGACAACCGCCGCTGGTAGGAAAAAAACGCTGTGAACCTCGTTAAGTCTGTACCTTCCGGGGTGAGGATAGAAAACAGCCGGTGGGTGTGCGTCCACACCAGCGCCAGGCGGGTAGCCGGAGGCCAGTCGGCCACCTCTGGCCAGACCTGAGACTCGCTGCTGACCCAGTGGAGGAGCGCCTGAAAGGCATCGAACGTTTTGACGCCGTCAACGCCCAAAAGTGACTGAGCTGTGTGCCGCGCCAAACGCCGGTAAGCGCGCGCCTCATCCCGGAATTCATCTACGAGCCGCAGGAAATGGAGCTGTGACAGAGGCGAGCGTGGGGCGCGGGCCAGCCGCAGCACGAGGTCCAGCCGATCTTTCTCCGCTAGCGCTCTCACCTCGTTTATAACGCCCTGCGGTAGGGGCACTGGAAAGCACGCCAGGCGTTTAACGGCCGCTTCCAAGCCCTCCTCTTCGGTGAGCTGGCTCGCCGCCGCGGCGAGTGCCCCCCCGAAGTCGTCCCCAAAATCTTCGGGAAGGCGGTAGTGCCATAGCAGGCGTTTCGCGTCGGGAGGCGAAAGGTCTTTAAGGGGTGTCGACGGCTGGCTGACCGACCTTCGGCCTAGTAGGTCGTAGTAGAGGGTCGGGCTCGCGTCCCGCCAGGCGTGCGCCGCCGCGAGACGCGCGGCACCGTCTCCGATGTCGAGGATGTCGCGGAGCGCCCGCTCCGCGATGTCGCGGGGGCAGTCGAACCAGACACGCCGTTGGCGCAACGCCTGCTCGCGTGCGTCAGGCGAGGCGAGCAAGGGCGCAAAGTCGCCCACATCAATCCCCTCTTCCGTGCGCGGGTGGTGGAAGCCTATCCGGTGGTCGCCTATGGGCCGGAGGGTGACGCGCTCGTGGCCGTTGAACATCGCTAGCTCAGCCGGCCTGCCGTTGACCGCCTCTCGCGCGGCCTCCCAGAAAGCCAGGGCGTCGAAACTGATGTCACCGACCGCCACCACGGGCGACGCCTCGGTGCCCAAGCGCTTCATGAAGGCTTGGTCGCTCTCGAGCGCCTTCCGGAGGGCCTTGGGCAAATCGTCGTGAAAGCGCCGGATCAATAGTCTGGCCGCCCCGGTAGCCTCCACATCCATGTTAACAATCAAAAGATAATAGTTCTTCAGGGAGTGGGTGACGCCCTCGACGAAGTCGGAACGCCCGTCGAACAGCGCGAGCAGCAGGCGGTCTTCTAACCAGGCGAAGTAACGTTGTCTTTTATTAGGCGGCATGTGCAAGGCGTTCATTATCAGCGTCATCACGCTCATGGCGGACAAGCCGAGGTCGTCTTGCCGGTCACTCTGGAGCGCCGTCGCGCTCCGCAGCCCGAGGATGTCGGTGTTGAGGCTCTCTAAAACCCAGGCCGAGTACGCCCGGCAGACGGCATCCTCATCTTCGCTCAGCCACACCGCGGCCAGCGCCTCGTCCACCACACGGTTAAGCCTCACCGCGAAGATGAGCTCGCCGTTACGCGCCGCGTCACCGTGCAAGCGCGGGGGGCGCTGGAGCAGGTGCGCCCGTGAGAGCCAGGCGGCGGTGTAGCGCCGCAGGGTGGCGAGCTGCGGCGTCTCAGCCACTACCCCGCCGCCCTCTACGGGTGCCTGGCGCAGGTGGTATAGGACCTCGTCCACTTCGATAGGTATGAAGCGGAAGTTCCCGTTCCGTAACCTATCGAGCTTACTGTAATACTCGTCCGAGCTTAAGCGGCCTACCCGCCATAATCCCTTGAGGACCTCGTTGATGCCGACGATAGGTTGTCCTTGATAAACGCTGCTGGATGTTAAATACCTGTCGTCAATCCAATATACGCCGTCCTGAGCCGGCGGGTGATGAAGAAGTGACGCGAGCGCGTCGAGATTCACATCGTCTGTTTCCGCGGCGCGCTCACGCATAGGCTCAGGCGATGCGGGCAAAAGGAGGTAGGCGCCCATCTGAATCCCGCGCTGCAGGTGTCCTATCAGGTCATCAAGCCAGTCGAGCTGCTCCTGCCGGGCACTATGGTAAGAGAGTTCCGCCTCGAGCCGATCAAGCGTCCGCTGTTCTATATAAACCGGAAAGTGCTCGCAGACCCGCCTCAAGGCACCAGCCCTGGCAAGGACTTCAGCGATATTCCCCCGTAGGAAGAGGGGCTTGTTTCTTTCGGGGCGGGTATAAAGTCCGTCACCCCGCCCCGCACTGCCTAGTTGTTCTAGCAGACTGTCACGTTCCGCCTGCGCCAGAGGGAGAGCGTTAAGGAGAGCGCGGCAGTTGACGAGGTGGTTCTCGGCACCCTCCGGTACTAGAGGGATAGGACCGTCAAGGTTGTGGAGCGGTAAGTAATCGACGAGGTATCCGCCCGTCCGCTTCGCCTCCGCGAACAGGGCGGCCCACCCTGCGCCTAACTGCTTTTGGAGTGTTTCATCAAGGATTTCTTCGGCTAGCTGCTCTTTAACAATTCTGACGTGACGCTGCCGCACCAGTTCTGTGATGGTCCGCATGACCGCGAACCTTCTAGGCTGGTGATCTAAAATCTTGTCCCGCGCGTGTAAGAGGGCGTAACTCACCTCTTGAGCAAAGGTGAGCGGGCCGTACACCTCTACCACGGCGTCAAGGATGTCGAGGTGGCGGGCCAGAAGTAGCGCGGAGACGTCGAGGCAAAGGGCCGCGCCGCTGCCGACGACGCCCACGTCAGCGCGGCCGCCGTGTCGGATGAAGATCGCCTCCTGGCGGGCGGGGTTGGGGCTACGTTCGTTGAACGTCGGGCCCGTGTGAAAGTAGGAAACGAGGGACCTGTTGAGCGGTTCGGCAACGGCGTGAACAGGAAGAACTCCCCGCTCGTATGCGTCCCACAGCCGCGCTTGAACGTCCTGACGTTCTTTGAACACAGGTATGGTCTCGTGAGGCGAGAGTCTGTAGACCCCCGCGCTTTCAGGTTCTGGCAGGTCCGCGGCGCGGCTTAGCAGCCTCTGAGCCTCCTCATCCAAGCCGAGCTGGAAGGCGAGCCCGAGTGCTTGGCCCACCAGAGCGTCGGGTAGGCCGGACGACTCGGCCCGCTTCCACAGCCGTACTGAAAGTGGAGCGTCCCGATGTTTTGTCAGATTCGCGAGCTGTAACAAGTGAGGCGCGGCGAGGTCTTCCTTATCTTCAAGCTTTCCGGCCGCGGCCACAGCTTGATCTAGGTTGAGAGAAGCTACATATAGGTTGAGAAGTTGAAACAGTTTTGCCGTACTTGGCTCTAGGCCAGAGAACCTTTCCGCCTCTGCGACGGCGTCCCTGATGCGGCCCGATGCTGCGTAACAGTTCACCTTCAGTTCGTCCAGCCGCTCCGGAAATTTTCCTGCGGGGAAATACTTCTCGCTCCCCTCGAGCAGCGTCAGGCAGGACCCGTAACGGCCCGCGTGGTAAGTGCCCGTAGCAGCCAGCTGGACGGCGTCCGCGGTGCCCACGCCATTAACGAGGGCCTGGGCGTGGTCGGCGACGTACGCCCAGTCCTCGAGCCAGGCGCGCAGCTTACAGCTCTCGACCAGGAAGAAGGGGTGTTCCGTCTCCTTATAGCTGTTGTCTAAAAACGCGCCAAGAGGTTGCCAGTCACCCAAATTTTTTGCCAACTCTCGCAAAACATCCATCCTCACGTGCCTCATATCGAGGGTCGGTTCAGACCGGTTTATCTCCATAAGGGCTGGCCCCGTTTGGCCTGTCATAGCCATGAGGCGTAGCCGCCAGAACGTCCACCACTCCGTCGCCCTGGCGCTCTCGAAGGTTGACTTGGATTGTTCGAGCAGGTGAGCGGCCGCGCGGGCATCAGCGGCAGCGAGGTGACAACCGACCAGCGCGGCGATCTCGCCAACATTCGCCTCGCCTTCTTCTACCGAACTTGATAAGGCCTCACGACTGGCCTCAAGAGGCAGGGTGTTCTCGAGCCTGTTGGCGCACGCCCACCGAATCGCCTGGTCATGACGCGGGTTGGCCGCGAGTAAACTTCTACAGTACGCGACGGCCTCCTCGAGGCGGGTAGGATCGTGTGCTAAGCAGACGAGGTGCCAAGCCTCGTGAGCCTGTCGTTCGCCCGGCTGGTCTTGCATTTCTTCAGCCAACTCCTTGAAAACCTTTGCCGCGCGGCGCACGTGTGACCGGCTGTCTTCGTCTTGTTTCAGGAAAAATGGGTTAACAAGTGGAGGTGAGGCGCTAACATCGACTGCGGCGGGAGACACCCCGCTTAGGTAGTCGACAGCGGCGCTAGTAAAGCGGGTGTTGACTCGGCGAGGCTTCAGCGCGCGGGCGTGGTCGGCCTCACGCCGCGCCCGCGCGAGGTCTTTTTTCGTTGCATTGACCAGGGCGCAAATCCGGTGCGTCTCTGCGTCAGGCTTCAGCCCGAGGCCCTCGAGCCGGAGGACCCGCTCGGCCTCCGCCAGCTCTCCCGTCTCGAGCAAGAGGAGGGCGCGGAGGTTGACGCTCTCCAGGTCATCCTGGCCCGCAAGCTCTTTGAGTGCCGAGGCGTAGTCGCCCTCCAGATAAGCGAGCCACGCCTGTAACCGCGCGTCCTTGGCTGCGTCCGGGGCTAGCACTCTGGCCTCCTCCGCCAGCTCGCCCGCTTTCCGGCGCTCGCCCCGTGGGCAGGTGCGCGCCTCGAACCGCAGATAATTCGCTTTGGCACCCCGCTCGAGCACGCCCCAATGAAAATCATCATTTTTAAGGCTGGCTAGGTCACGTTCCACCTGTGCCCTCTTTCCCTCTAGCCAAGCCTCCTTGAGGTCCTCTAAGCGCTTCTCCGCGCTGCTGGTAAGCCGCAATCCCAGTTGTTCCTGGAAATAATCGCCAACCGCTCCCCTCTTCTGGTTCTGGTCTATGGTGTTCAGTCTGTTGACAATCTCTTGGTTGCCTTTGATAATTTCCCGATTGCCTTGGTCAATGCTGCTAAGTAAATCAATGGCTACGTCAAATTTCTGCTCGAAAAGTGCTTGCGTCTCGGCGAGTGCCGTTCGGTTCCCTTGGCTTTCAGCCAGGAGCGCCCGCCGAAATGCCGGGGTGTCATGCACAACAGCTTCCCGGAGGGCCGCGTGGGCTCGCTTGACCAAATTCCGCACCAGCTGTGCGTAACTGTCATCGGACAAGGTGTGACCGCCAACCACTACGATGTCGGCTTTTTGCATGGCTGCGGCGACCGCTGAGACCACGCCGTCGCGGGCTAAGTCGCTGGGGGTAAGATCAACGATGTTAAGCACGAGGTCTTGATGTAAAAGCCTTTGAAGCGCCTGCCTGTCGACACGCACTTCCCCTCCATCCGCAAAGCCTTCGAGCTCGGGGCGCATTTCATCCACAGCTTGGGCGAAAGCGTCAAGATAGAGGGTCTCCCAGGGGCGCTGCTGAGATCTTGCCCACGCAGCCTTCGTAAGGTCCCAGGCGGCCCCGGAGACGACTCCGTTAACAATGAGTACGCCAAGCGCGCTTAGAAGCGTCACCACATTGAAAACATTGTGGCATACGTTTGGAGAATGGCGCAGCCCGTGAAGGTCGATATACCTCCAGCTCAGCACCTAAATAGATGCACGCAATGTTCTGCCGTCGCCGTACAGAGCGCCTATCCGCGAGGCGGTCAAGGCCAGGCGTGAAACTTTCATCCACCCCTCACACCCCCAACCGCTACGCTTCTCGGGGAGGATGCTCATGCCCCTGCGTCTCGCGTTCTTTTCGCTTATCTTGCTCTTCTCTCTCGTAGCCTGCCAAGGCAGCCCGCCCGCCGACACGACCCCGGCCCCCGGCCCCGGTCTGGCGGTCGAGGTGCAGGCCAGCCCGAGCTACGTGAGCTTCAACGGGACCAGCAGCGCGACGCTTGACATCACGGCCGACGGCGCCTGGACCGCCGCCACGGACCAGTCCTGGCTCAAGCTCGACAAAGCGGGCGGCGACGGGAACGCGACGCTGACCCTGACGGTCGACCGGACGGGCGTCACGCCCGGACACTACGCGGGCAGCGTCCTCTTCCGCGGTGCCGAGCCCGAGGCGGTCGTGACGGTCAGTATGCGCTTTCCCAGCCTCAAAGGAGAGGCGAGCGACAGGCAAGGCCACCTCACCACAAACGCAGCCACGCGCGACCTGGGCACGCTCGAGGCCGGGGTGGATTACGTACCCGGCGAGCTGCTGGTGCGCCTCGACAGCGCGATGGCGCGGGCTTTACAGCAGCGTAGCGGCCTCGTGCCACAGAATGTAGAACTCAGCCAGGGCGCCTTAGCGTCGGTTTCGGCCTCGCTTGCAACCGACTACGGCCTCACGGTCGGCGCGCCCGTCAGCACCGTCTTGCCGCTCGTGGTGGCGAAAACCGACCGACCGCTCGCCGAGGTGCTGGCGGCGCTCGAGCGTGACGGCCGGGTGAGCTACGCCACCCCCAACTACCTGCAACAGGCCTTCGGCGTCCCCAACGACGAGGCGTACATCCACCAGTGGCACTACGCGGCCGTCAACCTCCCCGGCGCGTGGGACTTGAGCGAGGGAACGCCCGACGTGACCGTCGCGGTCATCGACGGGGGGTTCGCCACCTCGCACCCCGACCTGCGGGCGAACCTGCTCGACGGCTTCGACTTCGGCGACATGGACGCCGAAGAGAACGTCACGACCGACGCCTGCGCGGAGCACGGCACGCACGTGGCGGGGACGGTGGCGGCGGTGTCGAACAACAAGTTCGGCGTGGCGGGCGTCGCCCCCAAGGTGAGGGTGCTCCCGCTCAAGGTCGGCGTTTATGACGCGGGCAAGGGCACCTGTCCCATGCCTATGGACGCCGTTATGAAAGCGATTCTTTACGCAGCCGGTTACCCGATCCCTGGAGCGGGCCAGCTTGACGAGCCCATCGAGGTCATCAACATGAGCCTCGGAGGAGCGCCGGGCTCGTTCATGGAAGCAGAGGTGATCTCTCTGGCCGTGGCTCAAGGCGTGACAGTCGTCGCCGCGGCGGGTAACGAGAACGAAGGCATTAAGTACCCCGCCGCTTACCCAGGGGTGATCGCAGTAGGCGCGACGGACCTCCAGAACGCGCGCGCCTACTACAGCAACTACGGCCTCGAGCTCGACCTGGTCGCGCCCGGCGGTGACGTCACCGTAGACCGGAACAACGACGGGTACGCTGACGGCGTGCTGAGCACCGGCTGGGACGTCGAGCGCAATCAACCCGCGTATGCCTTCGAGCAAGGCACCAGTATGGCGAGCCCGCACGTGGCGGGCGTCGCCGCCTTGCTTAGAAGCGTCAACCGGGACCTGAACCCCGCCGCGGTGCTGGCTATCTTGCAGAGCACAAGCAAAGACTTAGGAGCAAGCGGTTGGGACCCAGAGTACGGTTCCGGTCTCGTCGACGCACAAGCGGCCGTCGCCCTAGCGCGGAGCCTCTTGCGAGCCCCGGCCGACAGCCTCATCGTGAGGCTCCGGCGGGGCGGCATCATGGTAGCGGAGGGTCGGGCCGACGCCGCGGGCCTGTTTGGCTTCGAGAACCTGGCGGCGGGCGACTACACGCTCGAGGTGGGGACCGATGTGGACGGGGACGGCGCGCTTGGCGAAGGCGGCGAGCTCTATGGGGTGGTGAAAGTCAGCGTGGACTACACCGGGGACGCGACCCAGAACGTCGTGGTGGCGCCTCGGTAAGCTGTTAGAGTTGGAGAGCACTAAAATGTCGGGGGTCTGACGCGCCTGACACATCAATCTAGGGCCAGCGGTTTCCGTGCCATAGCAACTTCGCAGGACAACCTATAGCTTTTCCTGCTCGTCCTAAGCCAGCACCCCCAAGGTTTTAGCGCTCTCCGTATAGGTTGGAGGATGGATCATCGGGGCGGGATGTGTTGGTGTTTGGCTTTTAATCTTTCTGAACACCTATAGCAGGTAGCACTGATTGCCTGACAAAAGTCCATAAGCTGCGTCGGCGAGCTTTTGTCTCTCGCTTACCAGTTCTGCAGTTGTGGGAGCCGCTAAGCAACATAAAGCAGGAGAATCCAGCAGGTTTAGGCACAAAATCAGCGCGTTCGCCCCGACTTCTCTTGAGTTGCAAGCGCTGCAGTCTCAGTAAATAGCGGCCCTAGCCTCTGCCCCAGCCATACAAGCAAAGTTTTGTCAGGCAATCAGGCAGGTAGCATCTGATTTGAGGGAGGCGTAGTTTATAAACGCCTGTGTAGGATAGAGTTTAGGAAATGCTACCTGCGCTATGCACCCTCAGTCTTTATGCGATCCGCTGTAGATGACGAGCCATCAGAGGTAACGCGAATGTGTCTCGAGATAGGCGTTGATAAGCGCGACAGCCTTTTCTACACCATCTTCAGCTCGAATGGTTTGACCTAAGCGCTTTGCCCGCTTTCGCATCTCGTTATTCCCGACAGCCGTTTGGAAGCGGATTGCTAAGGCTTCAACTGTAAGTTGGCGATAGAAAATGGGTTCTGGACCTATCCCAAGCGCAACCGCGCGATTTGCCCAAAAAGGCTGATCGGCGACGAACGGGGTGATAATGGAAGGCACCCCGGCCCGAAAGCCCGCCGAGGTCGTCCCCGCCCCGCCATGATGGGTGACCGCAGCCATACGCGGGAAGAGCCAAGCATGGGGGACTGAGTCGGTGCGAAATACCGTGTCGGGAAGTCTTGAGCCACCAAGCCCACTCCAGCCCGCGGCCAGCACAGCACGTTGCTGGGTACCTGTTACCGCCTCAACCACGAGCTGAGTCATCTGTTCTGAAGCTTGGTCGGTCATGCTCCCGAAACCGACGTAGGTAGGTGGTGGGCCGCTCTCTAAGAAAGCTTTGAGATTTGCTGGTGGTGCCCAGTCCTTCGGTTCGTCGAGAAACCAATAGCCCGTCACATGCGCGTGAGCCGGCCAGTCTGGGGGTCTGGGGAAAACAGCAGGGCTGAAGCCAAAGAGCACCAGAGAGCTACCTTGCCGCAGGAGACCATGTGGACCCCACAACGGTCTGGGCGGCAGACCGAGGCGCTTTCGAAAGGCGTTCACCATCGGTCGAAACGTCTGCCAGAACACCTGCTCGACCAGCGTGTGACTTGCACGGTTGAGGAGGCCAAGGTTCCCAGGGAGTCGTGGCACCAGCGGACTCGAGGAGGTCCGCGTCGGGAAGAGCGGATGCAAAAAGGTATAGATGCAGGGAATACCGAGCTTTTCAGCGCTGTCTTGAGCGCCAAAGAAAATGGTGGTGGCGATGATCGCGTCGCTGTCTTGACAAGCCTCCCAGACCTCGTCGAGAAAGTCTACGATGAGGGGGCGTGCTTCGCGCAGCAACGCTCTCATTTGCTGTAAGGGATTCCTTCGCTTGGCGACATCTTGCACGGCGGCTTGAGCGAGAAACGCTTGAGGGTCGACCGCATGAACGGGAAGGGCGGTGAGGCCGTAACGCGTAATCAAGCCCCTCAGCCTTGCAGGTGCAGCGATGCGCACCTTGTAACCGGCCTTCTCAAGTCCCAACCCGAGTGCAATGTACGGCTGGACATCGCCCCGTGAACCTATCGTCACAATGGTGATGATTTTGCTGTTCATTGTTCCCTACGGAAAACGGTTGTTCTCAAATGTGTTCCCTGGCTAAACATTTCTTACAGAGTTTACTAAAGTAATTGAAAACCAACTACCAAAGCAAATAACACCTACTAACCAACCCACGAGGACTTCCATAAACGTGTGCCGCGTGAGGTAAAGCCGAGACCACCCGAGCGGCAAGCTGAAGAGCCCCAATGTGATGCCTGTAGGTAAGGAGACAAAGGAAAGAACAGCCATGCAGCCCCCCATCGCCAGCATGTGCAAACTTATCTTGCCGACGAACCGGTTCAGCACGGCAGCCACGCCAAACGCGAACAAAGCTGCCCGCAGCGTCGCCTGGACTATTCTGGGCGCGTCGAAGACAGCCAGTAGGATGATGAGCAGGACAGAACAAGCCCCCGCCAGTCCGTAAAGTAAAACCCTGTCCTCCCGCACGGACACGTCGATATCCGCATAGCAACCTGATCTAACCCTGAGCAAAACAAAGAGCAGAATAGGCAGAATCAACACTGCGACGGTGAGCACCGTCCAGCCTAGCGCCTCTGGGATAGTGACGGCAGACAGAACCTGAGTTAGAAAAAGAACGAGAGTGGAAATGACAAAGGGATGAAAGACACGCGACACCCAAACAGCTAAGGTCGTAATGCCTCGAGCCTCACTCAAGGGTTGCACGTTTACACTCAGAAGGGTGGTTTACTTCGTTTTGTCCTAATCTATTGATGACATGAAGGACGACTTTAGAAAATATCCGTCTCGACGCCCTCGTAACGACGCCGTAGACGATGGGGCGAACGAGTGCGTTTTTCATGAGGTTCACCACGCGCTCTACCGTTTGGAGCCGCTCTTCTGGAAATAGCTTGGTCTCCTTCGCCATCTCCAGCGCAGCTTCTAGGTTGTGTTGCTCGAGATACCGCTGCATCGAGGAAACTGCCCGTTCTATGTCAGAGGTGGGAATCTCGAGCGCTTTCGTGAGGTCGTTTTCAACAGGTTCTAGCTCAGCAACGTCAACCGACTGCTTGAGGCAGTACATTTCAAACGCTAAAGCTTGAAGCCCTCGCGTCAACCGTTTTTTAATGAGGAGCGGAAAGGCATTTTTATAAGCTTCTTTTAGCTCCGGGTACTCCCACACTTCATCAATCAGCAGGTGAACCTCGTAGCCGAGCAGGTAATCTTTCGAAGTGTCTGTATGACGGTAGGGCTCGAGCCGCTCGACGGGAAAGTGATACTTTTCTCTGGGTTGCCGAGTAAAGTAGCGGATATCCGGCATGAAGGCCCCGACGAAGTACGCACTTCTGTTTTCAATCGGTAAGTTACCTTCTTCGGCAACCGCCTGAGCTAGCACATAGTGGGCGTAAGGCATCGGCATCGTTAAGCCCCTTTCCGCCGCTCGCGCTGCTCATAGTCGAACAGCGCTTGCTTGAACGCTTCGGGGGTAAAGTTGGGCCACATCAAGTCGCTAAAGTACAGCTCAGTGTAAGCCAGTTGCCACATCATAAAGTTGCTGACCCGCTGTTGGCTCCCGGTGCGAATGAGCAGGTCAGGATCGCCGAAAGACGCGGTGCTTAGGAGATCAGCAAAGTCGCGCTCCGTTAGGGCGTCGACGCTTCGTGGGCTCAGATCCCGTGTCACCTTCTTGACCGCCTCAATGACGTCCCACCGCCCTCCATAGTTAAACGCCATGACGAAATTCATCCGCTGACAGTTAACCGTTTCGCTCATCGTGTGCGTGAGCGCCCTTTGAATGTTTTGCGGCAACCCTTCGAAGTCGCCGATGGTATACACGCGTACACCACACCGTTCAAAGGTAGTCGTATGCTCGAAAAGAATCTCCCCGAAGGCTTTCATAACCGAGTCAATCTCTTCTTGATCGCGTTTCCAGTTCTCGGTCGAGAACAAGAAGGCTGTGACGGTCTTAACGCCTAACTCAGCAGCAGCGCAAACGATATCGACCAAGTTGACACCAGCACATTTATAAGCGTCGAAGAATCGTATCCTATGTTGTCGCGCCCAACGGCGGTTGCCATCAATGATGAGGGCGACGTGGTTTGGGGTTCTCATGTTAATCTCCTTTCGTGACGTCAACGTTAAACACCTGGGCGGGGGTAAACTCGGACCAGTAATGGCAGTTGCGGGCTCGAGCGTTCCACTGATAGATACCTCCTTCTTTGAGCGAGTCTTCAGGAAGCTGGACTTCGTTAGTTAGGGCGAAGTTATTGTTGTAGATGACTTGGTCAGTTTGTAAGTCACGGATGTAAAAGCCGTAGCCTATGACATTCTCGGCGGGTTCGACCTCGAGTGTCGGTGTCACGGAGGAGACTGAACCGAGGGGCGAGACCATGACAGGCGGAGTTGGCCGCTCTTTGATCCGCGCCAAATCAAGTAGCTGCTGTTGTGAGCTAGCGAGTGCGCCTGGTGACACCGTGAACCTGAGAGCACTCGAAAACGAGGTCCAGCCATCTTCGCCCAAAACGCGGACCCGCCACTCGTAGAGCGTGTTGGGGCAGAGAGTCCCTTCGGGGATGGGAAAGGCATTGTTGGGAAGCGGTCCGGTGTAGACGCCATCTCCACTCACCGTGTCTTCGACATAGAATTCGTAAGCAAGTGCGCCTGGAACATCCGATACGCGCAGCACAGGTTCTAGCTGCTCAACCTCTCCTTCGGGACCGATAAGAGTCGGAACGCTTAAGTCTGAGGTCGCTTTCACGCGGTCACGGAACGCGAAGATGCCGCCTCGGGTTGCAGAAAGATTCGGTTGAACGATGAAACGGTCGTAGGCAAGCACTGCCAAGGACGCCACGAGCAAAGTAGAGAGTAAAAGGTAAGCCCACCTGCGGGTGGGCCAGCGTTGCGGTTCAGCGTTAACCGTAGAACTGGTCTCGTCACCGACAGCAACCTCGAAAAGGGTGCTCAAGTCGTGAAAACCGTTTGCTCTAAGCTGGCGAATCGCAAGGTCTCTGATACGGTCAAGCAGGTTATCAGCATCTAGGCGGCTCGTCGGGGAAACGAGCACAGTTGCGGTAGTGTCATCTTCTAGGGGGACAGTAGGCTCAATTTTTCCCTCCTCTGGGAGGGGTAAGGATACGGTCAGCCAATCTATCTCAGATGGGTCGGTCATATATTCTACCGTAATTGCTAGTCGAGCTCATGCAGGTTGGTGCAAGCAAGGGCAAATAGAGAAGCGTGGACCTTGATGAAAAAGCCTTGGTTGGTTCTTGCTCGTAAGCGTTGCACGCCCATGCTCTCTAACTGGCTGTTCATGGTTTCTATGCCCAGGCGGTAACGCTGCAAGCCAAAAACCTCGGACAAGGTGTTTTGCTCTTTCATGTTCTTGCGCTTCGGGGTGACCAGCACCACCTTGCACGCCTCTTGCAGACTCGCCTCATCAGGGGCGCTCAGGTAGGCTTTGTCTCCGTATAAAACTGAGCCTTGAGGTAACGCATAGCTCAGTTCGTGCAGCGGGGTCAGGTCGTGGTAAGACGCCTCTACCAAGCTGTAGCTTACCGGCACGCCCCGAGCATCACAAATGAGATGTAAGCGCCAGCCAAAGAACTTCTCTTTTTTCGGCGCGCAGTAGCCACAAAAGGCTTTACCCCTGACCTTTTTGCAACGCCTCGCGCGCACACGCCTGCATACGGCCAGGGGAATGCTGTCGACGATGAAGACCCGCTGCTGGGTGAAGACATGTGTGAGCACGTTGAGCACGCTCTCGAGCCAAGAGCTAAGCGCGTGTAGGCGGCGGTTATAGCGAGAAACGCTCAAGGGATGAAGGTAACCGATCTTAACCATGAGACACAAAGCACGCTCTTGATGGTTGGCAAAGAACTTGGCCGCCACCACGGCAACGGTGAGAACTTCAGCGTCACTCACCTGCGCCAGTTTATGCGTCTGATGCCCGGACCTTTCGAGGGTGTCACTGATGATGCAGTAAGCCGTTACAATAAAGTCGTCATCCATGCTGTGTAGCCTCCAAAACTGATGTCTCCATCACCAGTTTGACGGGCCAACAGCATGGATGGCAACTAGCAATTACGGTAACAAATATTTCAACCGCTAACCAGCTCTTCCGTCAGGAGGTTTAGTCGCCCACCCTCGGGTTTGTCGTGGACCCGTTTAATCTTCTGTTAGAAGAACACATTCCTCAGCAAAAGGGCGATCTGGTCAAGATAGTCGAAGCACTACAAAGCATACTCGACGGAAAGCAACTTGCATGACAACTGGAGAGCGAATGGCTTTCTATTTCACACGAATTCTTGCTAGGCAGTGGTCAAGACAGAATAAAACCGATAGGAGATAAGAATTATGCCACAGAAAATCTACTTAATCGGGGCAGGCGCTATCGCAAGGCGTCACGCAGATGCCTTGTGCAAGCTTCCCGAAGAGGCATTGCTGTTTGTCACGGACGTCAGTCCAGATACCCTGGCCGCCTTCAGGGTGCATTTCCCTCAAGCTCAAACGTTTGATGAACTCGAGGCGATGCTGGCCCTGCCTGCCGAGTCGGACGACATTGCGATCGTCGCCACGCCCCCTTCAAGCCATTTTGAGCTGACGTGTCGTGCGCTCGAAAGCGGACGTCACGTGCTTTGCGAAAAGCCACTAGCCATGAGTCGCGAGGAGGCTGTCAAGATGCTCGAGCTCGCTCGCAGAATAAATCGCACGTTAGGCTGTTGCAGTAACCGTTTCTTAGGCTTGCCAACAACGGAGAAAGTCAAGAATCTCATAGGCGCAGAGACTCTTGGCAAGCTTTATCACCTGACGTTCGTGAATCGGAGCCAACGGAAGCGCACGGGCGTTGAGTACCAACCGAAGAGTCGCTGGTTCTTAGAAAAAGCTAAAAGTGGAGGCGGCGTTTTAATGGATTGGGGGCCTTACGACGTCACTACCCTCAGCAATGTGTTGTCCCCTGTAAGAGTTGAGGTCATCCACGCCTGGACGGCCAAACCAGATACTCATCTCGAGCTAAAGGGCGCGCCGAACAACGTTGAGCAGCACGTTGATGCAACGCTTCGTTATCATCTTGTCAACAATGCAGTCGTTGAGGTTACCTATGAACGTTCAGCTTGTACTCACGGTGGTGAACGCTCTCTCGTCGAACTGGAAGGGAGTCGGGGGGGCGTATCATGGGACTGGCCCTGGATCAACGGGGCAAGGAAAGTCGCTCACACATATGACCTAGACGGCCAGACAGAAACAAGCGTAACGACGTTCGACTCAGACGAGAAAATTGGTCCCATGGATAAACCTCTTTTCTACTTCTATCAACACGTTCACGGTAGAACATCTTTAGCCCTGGTTGATGGGCAAGCGGTCTTTAACTTTAGCTGTATACAAGCCATCTATGAAGCCGCCGATACCGGTAAGCCTCAGACAGTATCATTAGAGGCAACGGTATGAGCTATCAACTCTTTGCTATGGACACGGCGTTCTACCATTCTCTAGGCTCATACGAATTTGAAGCGCGCTGTGAAATGCTGAGGAAGCTTGGCTACGACGCAACATACCTCACCCTGTGGAGCAACCGTGCCTGGCGAGACCTCCCTCTCCTCGTGGAGGTCAAGGCGCGCTATGGCTTAGCTGTCGCCGGCGTTTACGTCACTCTTGATATCAGCGCCCCTGACACAGATGAAGGCAACCAAAAGATTCTTCAACTCGTTAACTCGCTGGAGGGATGCTCGAGTGTCGAGATCAATGTCAAAGCAGGCGAATCGGGTTTTTCTAAATCGGATCCACGTGGTGATAGGGTAGCTTTGACTTGGCTCGAAAAACTGTTGAGTGTCGCTGAATCGCGTAATGTCAACCTACTGCTTTATCCCCATATCAATTGCTGGCTCGAGCGGATCGAGGACGCCGTAAGACTCTGTCAAAAGATCAACCATCCTCTCCTTGGAGTCGTATTTCCTGGATTTCACTGGTATGCGGTGAGTGGCCAAAACCTTCAAAACCTTGAGCAGGCTGCACCTTACTTGCGGTCGGTCAATCTTTGTGGCAGCCGAAAAGTAGTTGGCTCCGGTCCTCCTGCAACCATTGAACCTTTAGACACTGGTGAGTTAGACAACTTCGTAGTGTTAGGCTTTTTGAGGCAAGTCGGGTACAGCGGCATGATTGGCATCCAAGGATACTCAGTGGGCGGAGATGTGTATACAAAATTAAAACGGTCAGTAAAAACATTTCGTGACATGGAGCAGCAACTCAAAGAACATCCTAAATGGGCAGAGTTACGTTGGGGTAAATAGCGTACAAAATGAAGCACTAAGCTTGACTGGTACTGCTCCAAAGTTACAAGTGGCGAAGCAAGGTTTAAGCATCCAGTCATTTAAGACCGCAGTGGTGTGGTTCATTGGTCATCAAGTGCTTGCCTCAACAAGAGCCCGACGGTAATTTGGGGGTTTCTCATAGAACCCGATACTGTTGGC
Source organism: Trueperaceae bacterium (assembly GCA_965214405.1). GTDB lineage: Bacteria > Deinococcota > Deinococci > Deinococcales > Trueperaceae > CBDCCT01. The sequence goes on along the minus strand of OZ243956.1, from coordinate 4,192,040 downwards.
AAAGTCAGGTTTACCTGAAACAATGGTCCACGCTGAGGGCCTCAGAAATATATGAGATACCAGAAACCACTGTCTGAGCGAGTTCCGGTCTCGACTCGTCTCGGGGAGCGCAGCGTTACGACTGCTGGACAGGCTGCTTGAACAACTTAAAGAAAAGGGTCTCGTAAAACCTAGAGGTAAAGTTAGAACCGATTCGACCCATATCCTGATGAACGCCTGCACTCTTTCAAGGCTCGAGCTGCTCTCACAACAGCGCTACCCGGAGACGTTTGTGCTCAAGCAGGTAGACGGCGTTGGTGTGCTGACTTCACTTGCTTTCGTGTTGACGCTCGAAGAGAGGGCGAAGTTCGCGTGAAGTCGCAGCGTGGGCGCGTTCGTAGGTCTTATGTAGTGCTTCAAATTAGCGGTACTGAATTATAGCCCTTTGACTGCAGAAGTTCTAGTGGGGTTTTGTAGCCGAGGGCTTGGTGGGGACGCTTAATATTATAGTAGTTGCGGTAGGCGTCGAGCGTGGGCTGCAAACTTTGGCTGGGTTCGAGGTCTTCAGGCTGAAGCCCCTGTTCTTTGAGCGAGCGGTTGAAACGCTCGACCCGTCCCATCCCTTGAGGACGACCCACCGCCGAGAGCGTGTGTTGACAACGGTGGTCGTGTAAGAAGCTGCGAAAGGTCTCAGCCGTAAAGGTGCTCCCGTGGTCACTCTTGACTTCTATATTCCTATAAGGCAATCCGAGACCCTTCGCCTCTTGTAGAGCACGGTCAAGAGCTTCTTTGGCGGCTTCGCTGGTTTCGCGCTCGCTCACTACCGACGCTAAGCAGTAACGGCTCTCATACTCCAGCACGTTGAGGATAGGCTTTTGACCCCAGTGCGTAAAGTCGAGCCCGACGGTGAGGCCAAGGTTGTCCAGCTCCAGAGGAGCAGAGCTGCTTTTCACCCTTTTCTTTTTCTGAGGTTTCTGACACAGGTCAAGCCGCTTCATGATTCGGTAGACCGTGCTCGGGCTGATGGGATGCGTTTTTGCCAGCAACGCGTGGATGGGCCGGTGCCCCAGCCGAGGATGTTCGTCGCAGAGTCGTTTTACCCTTTCCTCGACCGCCGCTTGCAGAGTTGTTTTTGCCTTGCCGCCGCGTTTACGTCGGTAGTAGCTGCTCTTAGCAATACCGCCGAGCCGCAAAAAAGCATTGACACCCAAGCCCAGTTCCTCCCGAAGTGCCTCCATCTCCTGATAACTCATCCGAGGCGCGTTTTTTTGAGCAGCTCGTTCCGCAACACCGCCTCTGCCAGTGCCTCTTTCAGGGCTCGGTTCTCTTCCTCTGCTTTAGAAGCAATTCCTCTCTTCGCTTTTCCATTGGTCAAAGCCTCTTGGCCTGCTGCTAAAAACCGCTCCCGCCAGGTGTACAAGCTGTTCTCGCTCATGCCATGCCGCCTGCACAGTTCCGCAGCACTGGCCTCGCCTCGCAAGAGCGTCAGCACAAGCGCCGTCTTTTCCTCGCTGCTCCACTGTTTGGGTCTGATCCTTGCCATCTCGCTTCTCCTTTTCTCCACCTTAAAGGGTGGTGCCGCTTTGGAGAAGCACTACAGTTTGAACTGGTCAGCAAGTACAACATTCGCGTCATCTATCATTTGGCAGCGTTGCTTTCAGTTACGACCGAAGCCAACCCTCGAGCGGCTTGGAATTTGAACATAACGGGCTTGCAAAATGTTTTAGAGGTGATCAGGGTTACGGGCTGCCAGCTTTTCGTGCCGAGTTCGATTGCCGCTTTCGGACCCGACACCCCTCACCATAAAACGCCCCAGGTCACTGTTCAAAGACCTCATACCCTTTACGGAATCACCAAAATCACAGGCGAGCTGTTGTGTGATTACTATGCTGCGCGCTACGACCTGGATATAAGAGGGTTACGGTACCCAGGTCTCATCTCGGTCACCGCGCCGCCTGGTGGGGGTACCACGGACTACGCCGTCGAGCTTTTGCGCGTTGCCGCAAGCGGTCATTATACTGCGCCGCTCAAAGCCGAGACGCTGTTAGATATGATGTACATGCCCGACGCTATTAGAGCGACGTTGGAACTCATGCACGCCGATCAGCAAGCCTTGAACCATCGCAACGCTTATAACATTACCGCATTTTCACTTAGCCCCAGCAGTTTGGCACAGGCTGTAAAAAGATGTTATCCCGACTTTGAATTGCAGTGCGACCCCAACCCGCAGCTTCAAGCTATTGCCGACGGCTGGCCTGATTCCCTCGATGACAGTGAGGCCAGGCGTGATTGGGGCTGGCAACCTGAATTCGATTTAAATAGGATGACAGAGCACGCGCTCGAACAGTTCGCCCAGCAAAAAAGCTCTGCCCTTTAGGAGACTCGATGAATCCTGCCTTAGACCATGCCTTACAAAATCAGCTCGAACGTTTAGCCCTTGAAGGACGTGACAAAGGTCCAGAGCGTCCTATTCGAGCTTTCCTTCCCCCTGAGGGGAAGCGGGGGCACCGCTATTTACTCGAGGGTAGTGAGCAGACCTTTATAAAAATGAACAGCAATGATTATTTAGGTTTGGCAACTCACCCTGCCCTTATGGTGGCGGCGGAAGAAGCCTGTCGGACCTACGGCGTTGGTCCGGGTGCTGTGCGCTTTATTAGCGGTACACAAGCTGTGCATACCAGGCTCGAGCAGGTCCTCGCCAAGTTTCACAGTCGTGAAGATTGTATTATTTTCAACTCTGCCTACGCCGCCGTGGTGAGTACCATAAGCTCGCTCATCACACCTGACACAGCCATTTTGAGTGATGAACTCAACCACAACTGCATTATTAACGGCATCAAACTTTCCCGACCCAAATACAGGGCTGTTTATAAGCATCTCGACCTCGAAGATGTGCGAGAGAAACTAGCAGCTATCCCGGAGGCGTGTAACCGCTTAGTCCTGATAACGGACGGTATTTTTAGTATGCGCGGCACCCACGCGCCCCTAAAACAACTTAGGGAATGCTTAAACAACTATTCGGAACGCTTCCTCGAAGGTGCAGTGCTTATTGTCGATGATTCCCACGGCGTCGGCGCCTTTGGTGCTACCGGGCGCGGTACAGAAGAAGCTACCGACTGTAAAGCAGATATCCTCATCGGAACGCTCGGTAAAGCATTTGGGGTTAATGGAGGCTACGTTGTAGGAACAGGTATCCTGACACAATTCTTGCGGGAGATGAGTCCTATGTACATTTACTCAAACCCGATTGGTGCAGCCGAGGCGGCTGCCGCTACTAAAGCGCTCGAGCTTGTGCAAACCCCTGAAGGTCAGGCGCGACTCAGTAATCTTTATAGACGAGCCAAACAATTTGAAAAAGGCTTGGACGATTTGGGCTTAGAGACGTTGAGTGGTGAACACCCCGTGACCCCACTTATGGTGCGTGACACAGCTAGAACATCTGATATCGTAAACTACTTGTTTGACAAAGGTGTTTTGGCAACCGGCATTGTCTTTCCAGTTGTGCCGGTGGGCGATGAAAGTATCCGGTTTCAACTAAACGCAAATTTAACAGAACAAGATGTCGACGATGTCTTAGAGGTGCTTGCCTCCTACGCCGCATAAAGTTCCGGGTAGCAGGGCACCGTCTCCAGTATCACGCCGCCTGAGGACAATTTCGTGCGACTTTCACCGCGAGTTGCTCAAGCCTCTATGAAAAGAGCCAGCAGCGTTCGGACTTGCCAGCGCCTTCTTCTTGTCCGCCACCACGAGCCTCGTGCCGCAGCTCGTGGCGCACGCGAGCTTGACACAAGCGAACGCGGCGCGCGCCTTCGCCGGGGAACTCGCGGACATCTTAGGTCCGCCGCTCGGCGGCCTGCTGATAAGCGTCGGTAGCTTGACCTTGGCGCTCGGCTTCGACGCGGGCACCTTCGTCGTCGGGGCGCTCTGTCTGCTAGCGGTGCGTCCTCGTCCGATGGTTAAGGCGCAGGTAAAAGGAGAAAGCGGTTATCTTCACGACTTGCGCGAAGGCTTCCGCTATGTCTTAAGCTCCACCTGGCTCTGGGTGACTATCCTGATCTTCTCGGTCGTCAACATCTGCGTGAGCGGCGTGACGGTCGTGCTGCTGCCGCTCCTGGCGGAGGCGCGTTTCGCGGGGGCGTCCTCACTGGGCTGGCTCCTGGCGGGGGTAGCCGGGGGCGCGCTGGTCAGCTCACTCGTGCTTAATCAGCTCGGTAGGCTGCGGCGGCGCGGCTTGGCCGCCTACCTCGGGGTCGTAATGTCGGGACTTGCCCTCATGGGGCTCGCTGTCGCGCCGACGGTCGTTTGGGGCGTGCTTGCCACGGCTCTGGCGGGCGCGAGCATGGCGGTGTTCGGAATAATCTGGGAGACGGTGATGCAAGAGCTGGTGCCGGACGATGTCTTGGGAAGGGTGGTTAGCATCGACATGCTGGGCTCGTTCGCGCTTCTGCCGCTCGGCTTCCTGCTCACAGGCTACCTCGCCGAGGTAGTCCCGCTGGGACAGGTGGCGCTCGTTTATGGCGGGGTGACAACGCTGCTAACGCTTGTAGGTCTGTCGGTACCTGCGGTTAGGCGGCTGGACTAAAACCCTTATGCGCAGACGCGCGCGTTCGCCGCAGAACGCTACGGATTAGCTGCCCGGTTGTTCCGTTATGTTCTGCCAGGCGCGGTTTCTCGCCTGGCAGAACGCCCCCGCGCCTTGAGTCTACAGAAGCTGGTCAATACGGCAGAAAAACCGCAACCACCTGGTAGTCGGCCGTTCCCCTCACAAACAACACGCCCCGCCCCTTGCCGAGGCCATAACTACGGGGGCGTTCCCAGCCTGCTCGTACCGCGGTTTGCACGCGACCCCCGGCACGCTCAGGCTCACCCTCACGGCATCGCCTTCCGCATCTACACCACCGACCAGATAGCCGGTTCACCCACATCTCCGTACTCGAAGCGCAGCACGGCCTCACCATCGATGGGCATACTGGAGGCAACGCTGCCGTAGATGCCGAGAAATTTGCCGACCGTCATATAACCCTCGTCGGGCCGCGCACCAGGCGACCAGAGTTGTACAACAGTCTCGTTCCAAGCGTTCGCCCTACCGCCACAGTCCATAGACTGCACCGTAACCGCCTTGACCTCCGTGATGTGATAGCCGGGAGCCACGATACGTGTCCCGAGGTTGAACACCAGCGCCCTGCCCTTGTCGTAGTTTTGCAGCTCATCCAGAAAAGTTTGGGTGTCCATGTTCGTCTCCTAAGCGGGGCAGCACTCGGCTGTTGACCGAGGCGCTGCTGTGAACTTAACTGCTGCGAGCCTAGTCAAGAACGCGCCCGACTCGCTGGCAAGGTGCCGACGCTGAAGCCTGGCAACATAGGCTTCGTGCCGGAGTTCTTGCACACGCGCTTGGGCGAGCTTACTGGCGAAGTGATAAATCTGGGTATCCATATCGTCTCCTTTGCATAGACGCTCATCTATGCTTCCTTCTAGTTTGACTATACGCTGCGCATAGATGTTTGTCAATATGTCCCAAGCCATGACACATAGATGACGACCTATTGATAGACTAGGGTCTATGACCGATTTATCCGATAAGCTCAAAATCCTGGCCGACCCCACCCGTCTCGCGATTCTGGAGTTCCTGAGAGAACCCGTCCAGAGCTGCTGCAGCCGCGACGATGGCATCTGCGGTTGCGACCTCGAAGCGTTCCTCGGCCTTACCCAGCCCACTGTGAGTCACCACATGAAGCAGCTCGTCGAAGCCGGGTTCATCACCGCCGAGAAGCGTGGGCGCTGGGTGTACTACGAGCTGGCCCCGGAAGCGTTCACCGAGGTCGTCACTGCACTCGCTGAATTGAAGAAAGCAGCTGAACGGACTCAGGTGGTAGGGGCGTGAATGCCGCGGCAGTCCGGCCTGCGCTGCCTGAAGAGGCGGCTAAGCTGGCAGCGATGCTCGAGCGGTCCGAGCTACCTGTAGACGGCCTCGAGGACACCGACCTATTCGTGTTGGAAAAGGCAGATGAACCCGTCGGCCTCGTGGGTATCGAAACACACGGTTCCTACGCCTTAATGCGCTCGTTAACCGTAAACGAGGAGGTGCGGAGCCAGGGTTACGGGCGCATCTTGCTCAGGTTTGCAGAGGGGGAGGCGCGTCGTCGCGGCCTTCGCGCCGTCTTCGGCCTCACCACCACCATTCCCGAGCTGCTGACCAGATGCGGCTTCACACCTATAGAGCGCACCGAGCTACCCGCTGAGTTGAGTGCTTCGGCTGAGCTGCGTGGGGCGTGCCCGGCTTCGGCGCAGGCTTTTTGGAAAGAGCTTCTGTGAGGTTGCTCGTTCTCTGCACCCACAACTCGGCGCGCAGCCAGATGGCGGAAGGTTGGCTAAAGCACTACGCCAATCTCGTTGGCTTAGAAGCTGAGATGTTCTCAGCGGGCACCGAAAAGGCGTTCGTCAAGCCCGAAGCGGTGACGGTGATGCAAGAAGTCGGCATCGACCTCTCCGGCCACAGCTCAAAAATACTGGACGAGCTGCCCGACCTGTGGAACTTCGACGTGGTACTGACGGTGTGCGACAGCGCCAACGAAGCCTGCCCCGCTTACCCGACCCAAACAACCCGCCTGCACGTGTCGTTCCCCGACCCGACCGGCCAGCCGCTCGAGGCATGGCGTGAGGTGCGCGACGCGGTAGGCGTGACCTGCCAACGCTTGATCAAAACCCTGACAGCAGGTGACACTCTGACCGAGGAAGCGCTCACGGCACAGGTAGGTGTATGACCCCTCGCATCTGGCTGGCGGAGTTCATCGGCGCCTTTGCCCTGCTGTTCGTCGGCGTCGGTGCCATCGCATCCGGGGCGGGCGGTCTCGCGGTGGCCTTTGCTTTTGGCCTGACGGTTGCTGTGATGATTGCCGCCGTGGGTGCGATTTCTTTTGCCCACTTCAATCCCGCCGTGACGGTAGGTTTTTTCGTGCTGCGGCGCATTACCTTTAGAGAACTGCTGCTGTACTGGAGTGCGGAGCTGGCGGGTGCGACCACCGCCATGCTCGCTCTGCAAGCCTTTTACGGTGCGGGGAGGCTCGAGCCCGTAGCCTACGGCGCAACCCTACTCGCGCCCGGCGTGTCTCTCATTCAAGGCGTGGCAATAGAGGTCATCCTGACCTTCTTTCTGATGTTTGTCATTGCTACCTGTGTCATCCAGAAGCAGGCTTTGGCAGGCGTTTATATCGGTTTCACGGTCACGCTCGGCGCGATAGCGGGTGGCGCACTCACGGGTGCTTCGATGAACCCGGCCCGCAGCTTCGCCCCGGCCTTGTTCTCGGGCGAGTGGTCGCAGCACTGGCTCTACTGGCTCGCGCCCATCGTCGGCGCATCTGTCGCGGCGCTCGCGGCGGCCTATTTGTGGCAGCCTACGCACGACGTACAAGAAGGCAGCAGCCCCGCGCTGCAACGGGCGGGAGATTGAGGAGTTATACCGATTCCGGATGAACGCTTTGCACACGGAATGCGTTTGTTTCTTCTCGCTCCACTCGGGATGAATGGCTTTTGCAAGCCATTCATCCGGAAAGCGTATTAGACGGTGGACAGACAACGAAAAGTGCTTTTTATCTGTACGGGCAATTCGGCCCGCAGCCAGATGGCCGAAGCCTTGTTGCGCAAGCACGCCGGAGATAGGTTCGAGGTGCATAGCGCCGGACTCGACCCCAGCGTGATTAACCCTTACACGCTCAAGGTGATGGAAGAGGCGGGTTATGACATGTCGGCTCACAGCGCCAAGAGCGTTAGGGAATATCTGGGCAAGGAGCACTTCACTTACGTCATCACGGTATGCAGTAAGGCTGAGGAGCACTGCCCCACCTCGTTCCTAGGCGAACTGCACCGGCTGCACTGGCCGTTCGACGACCCCGCCGCGTTCGAAGGGAGTGAAGAGAACAAAACTGCATTTTTCAGGCAGATACGCGACCAAATCGAGGCCAAGGTGCAAAGCTGGCTGAAAGAGTTGGATGTGGGTAATGCCCCAGGAAATCCTTCCACCGGAGCCGCTTAACATGAGCGGATCAGAATCAGGGAGGATAGGACATGGGCAAACAGCAGAAGAAGTGGACAGCGGAGTTCAAAGCCGAAGTGGTCATGGCGGTACTACACGGTGAGGTAGTCGCCGCCGAGATCGCGCGTCAGCACGGCGTTCACGAGACCTTAGTTTATAAATGGAAGCGCCAGTTCTTGGAGGCGGGCAAACAGAGCTTCGAGGACCAACGGACAGCGACCGCTAAGGAGGTGCAACTTGAGAAAGAGGTGGAACGTCTCAAGACACTCTTGGGTGAGAAGGTGGTCGAGCTTGACGTGGCAAAAAAAGCGCGAGGTCTCTAAGCGTGGCAAAGTTAGCCGACCTTTATCGTCACTACCCTGAGCTGTCCTTGCGGCGTTTTGCCGAGACAGTGGGGGTGGCTTACTACCGCCTTAGAGACTTCATCCGCACCGAGCAGCAAAGGCAGAAGCGCCAACAGCGTGAGCAGGCGCTGCGTCAAACTGTCAAAGAGGTGGCGCTGGAACACCCTACCTACGGCCACCGGCCTCTTTATCAAGAACTCAAGGCGCGCGGCGTGAAGGTCGGGCGCGAGAAGGTACGGTGCATTCTGGGTGAACTCGGCCTGAACCCGCCAGCCGCGAGAAAGCGTCGTAACCCATCCCCCGAGGTCACAGCGGTTCCTGACTATCCGCCTGGTCGCCGCGTCCAAATAGACGCCACCCGGGTCGCTATCAGAGGCAGCAAGGTGTGGGTCTATCTCGTACAAGACGTGACAAGCCGCGCCTGCTTAGCGCTCAAGGCAGTGCGGAGCCTATCCAAAAAAGCGGCGCGCGACGTGCTCCGCAAAGGCGCAGAGGTCCTGAAACAACTCGGTATTAACGAACCCCTCGTCATCCAGAGCGACGCGGGAAGCGACTTCACCTCGGAGCTGTTCCAAAACTTTTGCCAGGACGTCGGCTGCTGGGTACGCAGCAAGGTCAACCAGAAAGGCGGAATGGGCATCCTAGAGCGCCTGAACCGCACCTTCAAGCACCAGTGGCTCTTCCGGCATGAGTACACCACGCTCCTCGATGTCCAGACGTTAGCCGAGCACTTCAAAGCCTGGTACAACCGCGAGCGCCGCCATAGCGCCCTCGCTTACGCTACGCCTTGGTCGGTGTTGGCTAAAACTGATAAAGTTCGACTCGTACCATCGTAGGATTTTTGGGGCATTACCTGTGGCCCACCAGTCAGCCGAGTAGGGTTTCAGCGGGTGCTACAGACTGTGCGGCTGTCGGGCCACCACGCGCATAAGCATCCCTTACTTCCTAAGCTTAAACCACCTTCCGTACGTCAAACAGCGCCACCCCCACTCAACAGGTCCATACCTGAAGCGCCTTAGCCACCAATGACTGAGCACCATCTGCAGCGGAAAGACAACGGAAGCGAGCATGACACTCCATATCGGGGTCACCTCACCGTACAAACCGCCGCCATAGCCGTAAAAGATGAGCGTAAAGATAACCGACTGCATGAGGTAGTTCGTGAGCGCCATGCGCCCCACCGCGGCGAGCGACCTGAGACGACGTTGCACGCTCGGGGTAAGACATAGAGCGAGGCCCGCCAGATACCCGAATCCCAACGCCGGACTTCCGAGCGTGAGGTCCAAAGCAGAAAGAAAGCTCGAGACGGGAGCCGAATGCAACACGAGAAAGGCGTGTAACCCGACAATGGGCACGCCGATCAGAAAACTCACGAGACACGCCCGCTGCCAGAAGAAACGGTGCTTTACTGTGTCCTCTAGATATGTCTGTCTTCCCAAAAGTAAGCCCCCCAAGAAGAACGCCAGGATTTGCGGCCCGGCAACAGGTAAGTTCAAAAGGGTCAAGCCGGTATCGGCAAGTCGTTGCCGTATGGCCTCGAGGTAGCTCCCCGTCCCATAAGCGCGCGTAGCTTGTTCGATATACGAAAGCGCAAAGCCGTCTTCTGAACTCCCTAGAAGCCATTCGGTGGCAAAGGTCCAGGCTGTTAGCACGGTCATCCAAACGAGCAGCGCTTTGTCGGATTGTCTCGTAAATGGGATGAGCAAGAGGCCGATCAGGGCATAGGTCACCAAGATGTCACCCGACCAGATGAAGACGGCGTGGATAAGCCCGATCAGGAGCAAGATAACAAGGCGCCTTCTAAACAGCGGCAGGACCTCATCCCCCTTACGCAAATAGAGCGCAAAGCCAAGCCCGAATAATAAGGAGAACAGCGGATAGAACGAGCCGACCACCAGCACCCGGACGAGCCCTTCGGTCAAACGTCCAACCTCATCTAATTCTGGAAAGCTTAGTGGCGCGTAGAACTGAAAGGGATAGCTGAACGCCAGCGCGTTGGCGACCAGCACCCCGAACAGCGCAAAACCCCGGAGGATGTCGATGGCGACGATGCGCTCTTGGGTTGGGCGGGGAGTTTTACCCTCGACGTTTGTCTGATCCACGGAACCTCTTTCGATGACAGCAACCTATCCGCCAGACTCCGTATCTCGCAAGTTCCTGGGGATGTGTTTGTCGGTCTTTGCGGCTGTTTGCCTATACTTTTCCACATCTGCTCGCAGCATATAGCGCCGAGGTCGATGCGACTTCGGGTGCAGAAACACCCGGATGGGGCGTTCGTGCAGCGTCAGCCATGCTTTCAGCGAGGTGTAAGACCTGCCGACTTGCTGAGCGGCGTCCTGCATCAGTATCCAGCCAGGTAGGGGAAGTAGGCTTTTCTGCTCGAGCCTACACGCCTCGACACTTTTCTTATCCAGATAAATCGTTTGGGAGTGGATAACCGCCTCGATTTCACCGGCAAATACCGCTTTGTAAATCTTCCAGCGGCTGTAGGGAAGGATGGCTATGGCCGCTTCGACGGTGATGCTGTCTTTGGGGCGGCGAGAGACTCGAGGCAGCTTCCGCTCGTTCAAATACCTTTCTGCACCTTGCAGACTGATGTACGCCCTGCCGCTGTAGACGATGCCGTAACTCAAACACTTGGTGCGGTTACTCTTAAGCCTTTGAAACAGCTGCGGGTGGGTCTGCTTGAGCTCTTTGAGAAACGGTTCAAACTCGGGTTTAGCGGGGTCTGGAATTATTCGTCCCAACTTCTCCTCGACATACGCTCTCACTTCTGGGTCAACTTTGGGCTTCGCCAGCCACGCCTGAACCGCCCGCTCGGTCACGCCTGCCGAGGCGGCGAAGTCGGCTATGCGAAGGTAGTTGAGGAGGTTGGGCTTTTTGCGTGGACGGAGCATCAGTTTGTCTCTTCAGGGTCTCCATAAGGTTTGTGGTCTTGATTTGGTGCATTATGCCCTGAAGGGGTGGGTACCAAATGATTTATCGTCCCAGACGCTTTATCTCCCATTTGGTGCAGTGGTGCAATACATAGAGAAGGGGTGTCTGGCTCGAGCTTCAGCCGGTAACCCTGGGGCTTTCCTCTTCCCGGTAAGAAGGTGGTGATAAGCTCGTCACCGTAGCGCTCTTTAAGGAGCCTGATGGCGTCTAGCGAGGCGCGCCTGCGCAGGTTGGCTTCTTCGACTGCGATATCCAATAAAGCCTGATGCGGCACGACTGTCCCACGATGGGTCTCCAGATAATCCTGCATCGCCCGGATAGCATGTTCGGTACGCGTTTCCCCTTGTCCTTCGGGTAAGTCAACAACCTCAATGGAAACCGCGCCATCTTCAAAGCGAAGCTCTACCCCTATCGGTTCCGGCCTGGCGCTGTAGCTCATCTTGGTGGTGTCCCATCTGAGGACGTTTCTACCCTCGACTTCTTTGGGCGGGACTCGAGACAAGATATGCACCGCTCTCGCCTGGGCCGACTTCGCCACCGAACCGATAATTCCTCTGGCACCCGCTTTCTCACCCGAGACGGGTTTGGGTAGGTGATCGATGATGACCACGGCCGCTCCAGTGTCCGTCGCTAGGCGTCTCAAGTACCAGAGAGGACTTTGGACTTGCACGAGCTTGATGGGGTCGACGCTGGGGAAAGCTGAGCTGAACGAGTCGATGAGGATGAGCTTTGCCTCTGTCTCTTTAGCGACGTTAGTAAGCTCTTGGAGCTCCCCTTCAGCCAGCCCAAAAGTATTAAGGTCGGGCTCGAGCACCACTATCTTTCCGATATCGCCGTCGCCAAACGTTTTCTTGTGTTTGTCTAGCCAGTAGCGCACGGTGCGCCCGTCACCGGGGGCGTCGAAGTCGACGTAGAGGGTCGTGCCGTGCGCCACATGGCGGTTTAGGAATGTCCCCTTCGTACGTGACGCTTGCCAAGCCAAACCCGTAAGTAAGGCCGTTTTGCCTTCGCCCGGCAGACTGGCGATGGTATTGATGTAGCCCTGTAGAATCAAGCCGCCGACCGACCACCTGAGCGGGGGCAGGGTCCGCTCCAGATTGACCTGGCTAAGCGGCATCATGGCGGCTTTCCTGAGTGAGGGTCGGAGGAGAACTCTGGAGGAGCTTCGGGACGCTCAAAAGCAGCGCGCCCTTACTATGACTGCACCACTGCACCAAATCGGGTTTTGCCGATAAGAGCGGGATTTGTTTTAGTGCAGTCCTTCCTGCACCGGACGCTCCGACTGCACCAAAGGACTCTGCGGGAATAAAAGGCTGTTTCCGGGTCCAGGTCAGACGTTTTCGCAAGGCTGCTTTGCCGAAGGCTCCGGCGATGTCACAGGCGTCCACCGGCCAGGGCTCGAGCACATACACCTCTTTTGCCCCCGCACCTAACGCCTGCTTCGCCCAACGCTGGCGGGCCTCGTTACCTGCTTCATCGCCGTCAGCATAGATATCAACCGTTTTGTTTTCGAGAACATCGAGGTGAAGTAGGCCGTTAGTACCCGCGGTGCCCATGACGCCGATTTGGTTATCCTGACCTCGCAAGGCTAGCCAGCACATCATGCCGTTGAGCTCACCTTCAACGACGAAGACGACTTTTGATTGACGGATGTCGGGTGAGCACCAGGCGGGGGTGCCGCGTCCTGGGGTGACATACTCATACCGGTGCGGGTTCGGGACCGCGTAGCGGCACTTGAGGGTGAGGGCTAAACCATTGGGTCCAAGGACGGGAAAGATGGTGTTACCGTTCTCGCCTACAAAACTCAAACGTTTACAGTCGGATAGCGTGAAACTTCGGCCTGCTAGAGCTTCGGGGACTTCAGTCAGCTTAGCTGCCCGGCGCTGGTGGGTCTCGAGTTGATGCTGTCTTAAGGGTAAGCGCCACTCGAGAGTCGGCTTTTTTAGAAAAGGCTCACGTGAATTCACTAGCGCGTGTGACGTCACCGGGATCGTTAACTGTGCTGGTGCAAAGCAAGTGAACGTGCCAGCGTGATGAGCTAGGGTGTCAACCGCCTCCTGAAAGGATAGGGCTCGAGTCGCCGTCAACCAGTCCAGGTGGTCGCCCGATGCACCACAGGCAAAACAGTAGAATCCGTCGGGATAGATATGAAGCGATGGGTTCGTGTCATCGTGCCAGAGGCAACGGGTCTTAGAACTCTTCGTTAGCAGATGCGTTTCTTGAACTATCGCTCTCAAGTCGACTCGAGCCTTAGTCTCTTGTAGATCAGTCACCCTGCACCTCGCTCTCTCATTTCGGTTTGCACGCTCAGCGTGCTTGTCTCTCGTCAAGTTCGAAGACGCGTTTTACCGAGTAGTCGTGGAGCGACGAGCGCAAGAAGATGTAGGGGCTGTTAGGCTTATCTGGGTCTTTTCTGTCCATGACGATGACGCCCTGGTGACCGAGCTGTTTGAGCCGGGACAGGGTGTAGCCCGCACCCATAATCTTCACAGCCTCACTTCCCTCCACCCAAAGAGATTCGCCCGCCGTGAGAGCCTCAAGCTGCCCGTGCCGTTCGCTGGCGCGGCGCATCGCCTCGTCAAAGACGAGTTCCAGAAGGGACGCTGCCTGTTTGACGATAGGCTCAATCGTGTTGTCGGACATAACCAGGTCTCCTTTCCTAAAGTCCACGTAAAACCCAAAATGCAAGGCTTTGGCGAGATAGAGCCGAAACCCCGCGCGTGTTGACGTGGACTTTAGCCGACTCGGTTATAGCTTGAGAAGGAACTGACGGTTCCGGTTTTTTTCTCTGTTGATCAAGTTTTCTGCAGAGGTTTAGGAACTGTCAGTTCCTTGAAAACGAAGTGCCGTCCAGCTCGAGCAAACCTGCATGTTTTTAATGTATGCGTGGCTGTTATGTTAAGTCTAATTAGTACAGGCCTTGTGGTACTATAAAGCTGTTATGAAAACAGCGCCCCAGATCAGATGGAAACTGCCAGCTATCTTGCAACAAGAGCAAGTCAGCATCTACCGTTTAGACCAAGAACTCGCCAAGCGCGTTAGCCGCACTACGCTCTACAAGTGGGGCAGTGCGCCAGGACCGAAGCAGATCGACCCCGAGGTGATGGGTTGGGTACTGTGGGGCTTAGAGCGTATCACCGGTACACGTTACAAGGTTGAGGATCTGCTCGAGATTAAGGTACCTCAGTCAGACGTCGGGACGGACTACACGCTCGACCCTGAAAGTCAGGTGTGGCTCGAAGCCGAACTGACGCAGCCTCTGCCGCCTTATGACTGGGGCGAGGCTGGCGAACCGGAGGGGCAACCTGTTCGCTACTCACCGGAAGAAGGGTTCTTGGTGCTCGAGGATGAAACGGTTTGAAGGCAACACCTCTGCAACTGGGTGACATTTTGATTGTCTCGTTTCCTCAACACGTACCCCCAGGCCGCGAGCAGGAAGGGCGGCGGCCCGCTGTCGTCGCGGGTTTACCCACGCGGTTAGGTGTACCGCGTTATCCGATGGTGCTGGTGGTGCCGCTCACAACTGCGGAGGGAACATGGGTGACCGAGAACCCTACGCTTTATCCCACCTTACCTGTAGGGGCTGGGGGTCTAACTCAGCCATCCACAGCACTTTTGGACCATGTGCGTGGTGTTGACTTGCGGCGCATCATTAAGCGCGTAGGCAACCTAACTGAAGAAGCGTATAGACCGATTGAGCAAGGATTGGTCGGCATGATTCGGCAATCTTAACGAGGGAGTTTTTATGGCGCGGAGAGCGGCGGGCGAAAGCACGACGAAGAAGCGCGTTTACATTAACACGTATAGTAAGTGTGAAGGTAAGTGAGAATAAATACCTCCTCGATAAGCTTAGTGTATCGAGGAGGTATTTATTCTGTCTCTGACGCTTTTCTATGGCGGGCGCAGAAGGACTTGAACCCTCGACCTACGGTTTTGGAGACCGCCGCTCTACCAACTGAGCTATACGCCCAAACGACTTCGGAGTATAGCAAGCTTAACCCCGTTTGCCAAGGCCTCATGAAACATCCGTGACACAGTAAAGCTACACCTACGGCGTAGGCGGGGGTTAGGACCCCGAGCCTAAAAGAAGCAATTTCGCAACAACTCCAACTACCGCTTGTGTAAGAAAGCCGTCTACTGCAAGCTGTACCCAGTAAGGCGTAGGCAACCAGGGGATACTGGTTAGAAGAGGTTACTGGCGACGACCAGCCCCACGATGAGAAGCAGCACGCCCGCGCCTAAAAGCCACATCGAGGCGCGGCCATAGGTTGAATAACTCCGTTTGCGTTCGGCGGTTCCGAACCATACCACGCCGACGATGCCTAAAATGATGAAGATGATGCCGAGCGAGTAGAGAATAGGTCCCATACGTCTCCCTCCTAAACAGGATGTTCCAAAACTTTATATCGCACTGGCACGTTACTCTCGTACTGTGACGCGCCGCAGGTGTATTTGAACCCGGACGCACGTCTGGGGGTAGGGGCCAAGACGCAATTACGAACTGTACAAAAGGTTCGCAGAGCCTCTTTCAGCAGGCTCACCCGATCGGTTGTAGAGCGCCGCGTGCGCCCCACCTGGCTGCAGCGTGACGGTGAGGATTGTGCGCCAATCCCCCACGTAACGCCCTAGTCGATAAGGCGGCGCAACGTGCTCATCGACCACTCGGATTCATCGGCTCGCCCTCGTAAAGCGGGCGCACGACGCTGCTTAAGTCGTCGCGGTCCACGTACGCTGCGCCGTGCAGCGGGAGAACGGCGCGTAAGGGTTTGCCGGTAAGGGTAAAGGTGCGCCACGCTTCGGCCAGAAGGTCGGTCATCGCTCGAGTCGGCCCCAGCGGGCGCTCCAAGCGCGCGGGCTCGGCGTTTTGCCGCGGCCCCGGCCCGACCGCGCTGTCGCCCGTCAGTAAAACGCCGCCGTGCGCGGGCCAGTAGAGCATGATGGAGCCCGCGGTGTGGCCGGGAAAGGGGATGGTCTCGAGCCCTGCCGCTTCCAAAAGCTCACTTCCTACCGGATTCTCGAACCGCACGCCCGCGCGGCGCGCCTCCGGGTGCGCCGCGTCGTCGGGATGAAGAAAGACGGTGAGGCCGTAGGCGTCTCTCAGCTCGGCAAACGCGTCGCCCTGCCCCGCGACGTTGCGGTGCGAGAGCACGAGCGCACGGGGCGGATGACCCGCGTCCGCCAAGGCCCGCACGCCTTGTAAGACCCAGGTATAGGGCGCGTCGAAAAGCACGCTGCCGCCGTCTAAAAGAACCGCGTAAGAGTTTGGCGGGCGTCCGGTTCCGCCCGAGACGGCACCTTTTTGCGGGAGGAGGTAGAGGTCGTCAAACAAAACCTGTGTGTCGGGCGAGTAAAAAGTCACGCGTTGGTCTCCCTAATGGGTTTAGAGGTGAGTTTGGGGTGAGCTCGAGGGTTGGGCGGGAGAAGCAAGAAGTAGGAAGAAAGGAGAGTTCAAGGCGCTGGCTTTGTGATAGGTCGTGAGGTTGAGTCATCATTCAAGAGCAATGTCTATACAGTCCGGTCGGTTGTACCTGGGCGTATAGCGAAATTCACAAAGTAAAACTCACGCCTTTGGCTTCTTTTTTCCTCCCGCGCCTTTCCCTGTGGCCCTGTTTTTGGAGCCTTCCTTAGCCTTGTCCTTAGCTTTGTCCTTAGCTTTGCCTTGAGAGCGGTCGTCTTTAGAAACTTCTTTACTCGTGCTTTCGTCTTTTTTGCGGGTGTCTTTAATGGTAAAAAACGCGGTTCCTGCGCTCGCCGCCGCGAGTCCGGCGCAGGCCAGGGTGACAAAACGGAAGCCCCGGACGAAAGCGCCTTGGATGGCCGCCTCGACCTCTTCTTGCGTCTCCTCGGGCAGGCCCTCGGGTATATTCATGTTGGCGAGTTCGCCGCGTTCCGCGAGAAGCGTTTCCGTTGCGCTTTGGGGGAGGGTGAGGGGCTCAAGCCGCCCGCTCAAGCTCGGGTTAAAGACGAGCAGAATCACCACGCCGAAAACCGCGACCGCGAGCAGGTTGGCGAGCCGCGCCGCCGCGTTGTTGATGCCCGAGGCGGTGCCCGCCTGGTGCGTCGGCACGGCGTTCATTACGGTCGTGGTGAGGGGCGCGACGCTGACCGCCAAGCCCAAACCCAGCGTCAGGAGCGCCGGGAAAAAGGTGAGCCAGTAGTTGGCGTTGATGCCGGGCAGCGCGAGCAGCGCGAAGCCGACCGCCACGACGGACGGCCCCACCACCAGCGGCAAGCGCGCGCCCACCCGGTCCACGAGCCCCCCCGCCCAGCGGGCGAGGAGGGTCATGAGCACAATCATCGGCAGCAGCGCGAGCCCCGTCGTCGTTGCAGAGTAGCCCTGCACCCGCTGAAAGTGGTAGGGCAGAAAAAAGAGCGCCGCGCCCAGCGCGGCGTAGAGGAGCAGCGTGAGAAGGTTTGCGCCCGCGAAGGTGCTCGAGCGAAAGAGTTTAAGCGGCATCATCGGCCCCGACACGCGCCCTTCGGCCCACACGAACGCGCCCAGACACGCGACTCCCAGCGCCAACGAGCCCAGCACCAGCGGGTCCACCCACGACGTGTTCGACGAGTGCAAGAGCCCAAAGGTGAGCCCCGCCAGCCCGAGCGTCGCCAACAGCGCGCCCCAATAGTCGAGCCCGCCCGTGACCTCGTCGTCGCGGCTTTCGGGCACGCGCCAGAGCGTGATGAGGACGACCAGCACGGCGACCGGTACCACCATCCAGAAGACCCAGCGCCACGAGAGCGCGTCGGTCACGAACCCGCCCAAGACCGGCCCCGCCGCCGTGGTGATGGCGGTAAAGCCCGACCACAGGCCGATGGCCTTGCCCCGCTCGCCCTCGGGAAAGGCCGCGCTGATAATGGCGAGCGAGCCCGGCGTCAGGAGCGCCGCACCGATCCCCTGCACCGCCCGCGCCGCGATAAGCCCTCCCACGCCGGGCGCCAGAGCGCACCACACCGACGCCGCGCCAAAAATGATGGTGCCAATCACATAAATACGTTTGCGCCCGTAGCGGTCGCCCAGCGAGCCGCCCAGCAAGATGAGCGCGGCCAAAAGAAGCGTGTAGGCGTTGACCACCCACTGCGCGTTGACGAGCGTCGTGTCCAGGGCGCTCTGCAAGTTGGGCAGCGCCACGTTGACCGCCGAGGTCGTAATGGAGGCGAGGCTGGTGCCTAAAATCGTCGCGGCCAACACCCAGGTGCGCGCGTTTTCCTTGTGCGCCCCGTCGTGCTTGCCCGCGCGAACGACCCCTTCGTTACACGGTTGACTGATGTAGTCGGCCATCGCTTCTCCTCTGGGTTTTGGATGCTTGTGTTGCGCGGGGGGTGGGGTAGGAAGTGCCGAGTGGTGAGTGATGAGTGGTGAGTGAAAAGCTAAAGTCGAGGGCTCTCCCCTCTTCGCCTTAGGTGGAGTGGGCGACGGCCTTGGGGTCGAGGGTGCGCTCGAGCCCCGCCCGGTCCCAATCGCCTAAGGTGGCCGCGGCTTCGTAGGTGGTCTGTAAAAAGTCCAGAAGCGTCGCCTCGGGCTCTTCCGCCTCGCGCAGCGTTTTGTAGGGCAGGATAAACTCACCCAAGTCGGCGTTGTAGGAGGCGTCCGGTGAGACCTTGGCCTCGGCGAAGCCTGGGGGTTCGGGGTAGGCGTACGAATAAAAAAGAGGCTCGGGAAAATCCTTGCTGCCGGGCCAAAAGCCGCAGCTACTCACCTCGTGCGAGTAGGCCTCGCGCGTGACCCAGAGCGGCAGGTTGGGCACACCGCCGGGGTGAGGCGGCGCGGCCCGGCCCGAAAAGCGCGTGACCGCCAGGTCAAAGCCGCCCCAAAAGAGATGCACCGGGCTGCACTTGCCTAGGTAGCGCGCGCGAAACGCGTTAAACACCCTCTCCGCCCACACGAGGAGCTGCCAGTAACGGTGAACGTACGCCTCGTCATAAGCCGCGTGCGCCGTGTTCTTTTCAAAGGGCGTCGCGGTCGCCACTTCGTTGGGTTTCGCGTGGATGCGTACGGACACCCCGAGTGAGTCGAGTTCTGCAAGAAGTTTTTTGTAGAACGCGGCAACCGACATGGGCGCTAAGCTAAAACCTCCCGTCCCTCCGTCGCTTACGTTGACGAGGAGCCGGTGCGCCACAAAATCGAAGACGATCTCAAACGCGCGGTCGCTATGAGAAACGCCGTGAGAGACACTATGAGAGACAGGGTAGGGAATGAGTGAGGTGGTGAGCCCTCGAGCGCTCACATAAAGCGGCGCGTGCCAGGAATGGTTGATCCAGGGGGATTGGGCGAGGCGAATTTTGCCGACGATTTGCGTCCACATATGAAGCGTTTCGCAGGTGTCTTGCCACGCTTCAAAGGGTAACTCGGGCAAGGCTCGAGCGCGCGTCACGAGAGTTTCGTCGTCTTCACACTTTTGGCTTCGTCTACAGTTTTACCTGAACGTCTGTTGGCGGTGTGGCTCACGCGTCATCATCCTCTCACACGACGTCTAAAAGGAACGCACAAGTTCGTCACCCCGCTGCACCCCCGGTGAGATAAGTTTATCAGATTGTGAAAGAGAAAGTATTGGATCTTGGGGGTTTAACTTGTCCCGCCCTGACAGAAACGCAAAAGCGCATTCAGCGGAGCTGCGCCAGAAAGTCCCTTGCGTTCATGATAGGAATACCCACCACCTTGCCGAGCGCAAGCCCGTCAGCTTTATCACCCGTCACCACAACATCGGCGCTCAAGCCAAATGATTGATGCCCGTGGGTACGCGTGCTCGTAGGGTATGTCTACCCTAAACTTTCGTTGCGTGAGATTAATCAGGCCGCGACTCGGTATAGGCGCGTATTTTTTCCAAATCTTTTTCGTTGGCCCACACAAACTTGGTGCCCCGTTTCGTCGTTGCGAGCAGGCGGTACTGGTAGGGGCGCGCGTCGGAAATCCCGGCAATCACGAACCGCTCATCGTCATAAAGCACTTCTTCGCCCACGGTAAAGGTCGTCACGCGCTTATCTTACCCCCAAAAGTGCAGCAGGAGCGCCGTGAGGGTGAAACCGTCCCCCAGCTCGAGCCGCCCGATCATCCCCCTTACCTCCGCCTCGCTCACCCAGCGCACCTCTCCAACCTCGTCGGGGTCGGGCGAACCTTGGAGGGTGCCCGCGCGGCAGCGCACGACGTGAAAGACCTGAGTGGAGATGCCGTTGCAGGGATGGTAGTGCGCTAGAGCTTCGTGTTCGAGGGTGGTGTAGCCTGTTTCCTCGAGCACTTCCCTAGAAGCCGCTTCTAAAGGGGTCTCCCCCGTCTCCACACCGCCCGACGGCACTTCCCAGCCGTCACCGCCCGTCACGTAACGTATGGGCTTGACCATGAGCACGTCGCCCTGCGCGTTGCACACGACCGCCGCCACGGCGGTTCGCATCTCGACCACATGGTGCGCGTCGATAACGGTGCCGCTGGGCAAGCGCACGCGGTCCAGGTGAAGGGTGACCCAGGGGCTTTCGTAAAGCGTCTTGCGCGCCAAGCGTTCCGGTTTATCCACACCTCACTCTACCGGGTTCAGGCCGTAAGGTCGGGTACGGAGGCTAAAAAGCGGGTTTGATAATCTTGGGAGATGCAAAACGCAGTTTATAATGCGCCTCACACACCCAAAAAACGCGACCAAGCCGACCACTGCGAACTGTGCGGGCGCGAGCAGCCGCTCTCTTTTCACCACCTCATCCCCCGGCGCAACCACACGAACAAATGGTTCAAAAAGCGCTTCAGCATGAGCGACATGACCCACCGCGGGCTGTGGCTCTGCCGGGCGTGCCACAAAAAGCTGCACGCGACCTTTACCGAAAAAGAGCTGGGGCGGCACTACAACACCCTCGAGGCTATTTTAGCCGCGCCGGAGATAGAAAAGTTTTTGGCGTGGGTCAAGAAGCAGCGTTAGGAACGCTTCAGCCTTGGCGCCTTTCTCTCCTTTATTTGAGCCTCGAGCCCCGCGCTTCACCCTACTGTGGGTCTAAAGAAGGCACCAAAAGCTCGTCCACGTAGCACCAGCCCCAGTTTTCCCCCGGCTCAAAAGATCTGACGACCGGGTGTTCTGTGGCGTGAAAGTGCTTCGTCGCGTGCTTGTTTTTGGACGAGTCGCAGCAGCCCACGTGACCACACACCAGGCACTCACGCAAATGGACCCAGGTGTCGCCCATCTCCAGGCATTCCTTGCAGCCCGTCCCACTCGGTGTGATAGGGCTCAGGTTCTCAAAATGTTCACACGCTTTATCGGTTGCCATTGTCGTCCTCCAGTAAACCTTGTTTACGCAGTTCGCGCCCCAGCACACCTAAATCGGGGTTGCGCATCGTCCTCTCCCCGACGACGAGCACGGGCACGCTGTATTTGCCCTCGTTCATGGTCAGGGCCGCCGCCTCGTCCTGGGGGTTGTTCTCGACGTTTAGAAACGTATAGTCAACTTTTTGCTGCGTGAGGTAGATGCGCAAGTCCCTCGCAACCTCGCACCAGGCGGTGCCGTAAAGGGTGACGCGAGAGTTTTGTGCGGGATTTTTGTTAGCGTTCGTGCCGGAATCCGTCATCAGCTTCCTCCCTCGGCTGGTTCCAAAGGCAGGCGCACCTCGAAACGGGTTTCTCCCGGCTTGGAAGAGACGCGCAGGGTGCCCAGGTGTCGTTTCGTGACGATGCGGTGGGCGATGTCCAAACCCAACCCCGTGCCCTCGCCCACGCCCTTGGTGGTGAAAAAGGGCTCGAAAATGCGGTGCTGGACCTCCTCGAGGATGCCCGGGCCGTGGTCAATAACTTCCACGCAGGCCGCATTGCCGTGGGTGTCGAGCCGCGTCCGCACCGTCAGCGTGCTCCCCTCGGGCGCGGCGTAGACGGCGTTGTCCAAAAGATTCGTCCAGACCTGGTTGAGTTCGCCACCGTAAGCGGGCACGAGCGGGAGATCGGCGTAATCTTTCACGATGGTCAGGTCTTTCCCTTTGATTTTATGGTTGAGGATGGTGAGCGTGTCGTCTATCCCCTTGGCGAGGTCTAAGGGCTTTCGCTCAACTCCTTTGTCCATGTACGAGTACGCCTTCATCGCGCCGACTAAGTCGGAGATGCGCTTGGTGCTTTCTAACAGCTCCCGCGCCAGGAGCCGCATCTCGACATCTTTGGGCACCCACTCGAGAAAATTCCGCACCCGCTCCGGCACCATTTTTTGGGCCAAAGGCTCTATCACCTCGCGCGACAAGCCGCCCGCGACGAGCGTGGCGGCGGCCTCCCAGGGTTCGTTGATATCGTGGCTTTCGAGCCAGTCGGCGAGGTCGTCTTCTAAATCACCCCGCTCGAGCGTGTTTTCTGGACCCTCCAGCGTCATCGCCTCGTAAATGGGCGCGAAGGGATCGTCTGCGGACGCTTTAAGAGGAGCTTCGAAGAAAACTTCTTTGAGAACGCTAGAGGAGTGCTCGTCAAAAGCCTGAAGCGTTTTTTCAAGCGTCTGCGCCGCGCGTTTGGCCGCCGAGGCGGGGTTGTTGAGTTCGTGCGCCAAACCCGCCGCCATCGTCCCCAGCGACACGAGCCGTTCGCGCTGTTCGCCCAAGCGGGTGTATTCGCGGGTGCGGTCAAGCATCGAGTAGACGAGGCGCTGGAGGAGCGTAGGCGCGTGGCGGTGGAGCGCGGGAAAATGTGACGCGCTGAATTCAGCCAAGCACACGGGCGTGAGCGCGACGCCCCGCGCGCCGTAATGCGTCATGCGAGAGAAGGGCAGGAGCCCCGTCACTTCGCCTTCGCTGATGGTAAACGAGGTGACCTCCTGCCCGCCCTCGCGGCGGGTGAGTTGGAGGATGCCGTCCAGCACCACCTGGAGCGTGCTCACCGGCTCGCCCTGCTCGAAAAACACCTCGCCCGCTCTTAGCCGCCGCTCGGTACACTGCTCCGCGAACCACGAAAGTTCCGCCTCGGGCGCGCCCGCGAAGTCGGTTACGTGGGTAAAGTCGGCCTTCACGCGCCCGCCTCAGCTAAATACTGGTGGACGAACTGCACCGCAATCGAGCCCTCGCCCACCGCCGAGGCCACGCGCTTGACCGAGGCCGCGCGCACGTCGCCCGCGGCGAACACGCCGGGCACGCTCGCCTCGAGCAAATAGGGGTCACGCTCTAAGGGCCACCCCTTCGGCGTTCCATTGGCCCCGGTGAGGATAAACCCGCGCGGGTCGCGCGCCACGGTTCCCTCCAACCAGTCCGTCCGCGGCGACGCGCCGATAAAGATGAACAGCGAACTCCCCTCCACCCGCTCGTGTTCGTCCCCGTCTTCACCGCGGCGGGTGAGGGTGAGCGCTTCCAGCCTGCCGTTGCCGAAGACTTCGGTCACTTCGGTCTCGAGCTTTACAGTGATATTGGGCACCGCCTCAATTTGGTCCACCAGGTACTGCGACATCTTCGCGCTCAGGCTCTTCCCGCGCACCACCATCGTGACCGAGCGCGCGTGCCCTGACAAATACATCGCCGCCTGCCCCGCCGAGTTGCCCGCGCCGACGATGAACACGTCCTCATCGCGGCAGGCCGCCGCCTCCGCCATCGAGGAGCCGTAGTAGACGCCCGCGCCTGTGAGCCCTTCCAAACCGGGGATGTCGAGCTTGCGGTAAGACACGCCCGTGGCAATCACGAGCGCGTGACACCGCAACGCGTCGCCGTCTTTTAGCGCCACAATTTTGTAGGGGCCGTCCGTTGTCACGCGCTCAACCTCGCGCGGGGCGATAATTTCCGCGCCGAAGCGCCGCGCCTGCGTGACCGCGCGCCGGGCTAAATCGCCCCCCGAGAGCCCCGCGGGAAAGCCCAGATAGTTCTCGATGCGCGACGAGGTGCCCGCCTGACCGCCGGGGGCCTCGCCGTCTAGGAGCACCACCCCCAGCCCCTCCGACGCGCCGTAGACCGCCGCGGCGAGCCCCGCGGGACCCGCGCCGACGATGACGAGATCGTAAAAGGAGCCCCCCGGTTGGGTGTCGAGACCCGCGCGCTGCGCGACCTCGAGCGCCGTTGGTTTAGCAAGCGCCGTCCCGTCTTCGAACAAAACCACGGGCAAATCATCCGGGGTAAGCCCGGCCAGCTCGAGCCTTTCCGCCGCCTCCTCCCCCTCGACGTCGAGCCAGCGGTAGGGCACCCCGCTCCGCGCCAAAAAATCGCGCAGGTCGTGTGAGGCCGGTGACCAGCGGTTGCCAATCACGTGAATCCCCTTGAACGTCGGACGGTAGCCCGCTTGCCAGTCGTCCAGAAGGTCGTCCAGCACCGGATAAAGCCGCTCTTCGGGCGGGTCCCAGGGTTTGAGCAGATAGTAGTGAATTCTGCTCTGGTTGATGGCCCCAATCGCCGCGTCGGTGTCGGCGTAGGCGGTTAAAAGCGCGCGCTTGGCGTCAGGGAAAAGGGTCATGGCGTCGGTCAAAAACTCGACCCCGTTCATCCGCGGCATCCGCTGGTCGGCCAAAAGCAGCGCCACGGGCTCGTCGCGGCGCTTGAGCTCGCGGACGGTCTCGAGCGCCGCCGCGCCCGACTCCGCCCGCAGGATACGGTAGTCGCCCCCGTACTTGCGCCGCAGGTCGCGCGCCACCGCGCCTAGCACCTGGGGGTCGTCGTCAACGGTGAGGATGGCTGGTTTGGTCATGGGTGGGGATGCGTTCTCCTAAAGGAAATGAGCGTCTGAGGGATTAAAAAAAGGTTTTGGAGGAGGCGTAAGTTTCTGTGAGAGAATCGGCGCGTTGGGTTGAATGTCAAAAGGTTTCAGAGAAAACACGAACCAGCCTAGACCTTCACGCGGTCCCCGCCAGACTCTCCCGCACCCTTACACGTGAACGCTTTCTAGCTTAGCACTCTCCACGTACCCCCGCGCCTGAAGCTTGAATAGCCCCGCGTAGGTCCCGTCCTCTTCTAACAGCGCCTCGTGTGAGCCCGATTCGGTGATGACGCCCCCCTCAAGCACGATAATCTGGTCCGCCAAGCGCACGGTCGAAAAGCGGTGCGAGATGAGGACGGTAATGCGCCCCGCCGCGTTCTTGCGTAAAGTCTCAATTACCTCAAATTCTGCATTGGCGTCCAGCGCGGCGGTGGGCTCGTCAAAAATCAAGACCGAAGCGTCGCGGAAGTAGAGTCTGGCAAGCGCCAAACGCTGCCACTGCCCCCCCGAGAGTTGCCGCCCACCCTTGAACATCCGGCCCAGCATCGTTTCATAACCTTCAGGGAGTGCGCCGACGATGTCCGCCGCGCCAGCTTTGTCGCCCGCCCTAGCCACCGCGTCCGCATCGTCTATCGCGTCCGTCCGGCTCACCGCGACGTTCTCGCGCGCAGTGAGTTGGTATTGGCCGAAGTCTTGAAAAATGCTGCTCATTTGGCTTTGTAAACTCCGCGCGCTGAAGCGGCTCGCAGGAAGGCCATTAATCAAAATCCGCCCGCCCGTGGGCTCGTAAAGCTTGGTGAGGAGCTTGACCAGCGTCGTCTTGCCCGCGCCGTTTTCCCCGACGAGCGCCAAGGATTGCCCGCGGCGCACCTCGAACGAGACGCCTTTGAGCACGTCCACCTCGGTCAGTGGGTAGCGGAAGCTCACGTTCTCAAAGGTGATGGTGTGAACCGGACCCTCCCAGGTCTCGCCTGCACTCAAATCACGGTCAGGAAGTTCCAAAAACTCGAACAAGTTGCGCATGTATAAGAGGTTCTGATAAATGCCCGAGAAGCCCGACAGGAGGTTCGAGAACTGCCCCTGCACCTGCGCGATGCCCTGAACGAAAAGCCCGAAGTCGCCCACCGTCAGCGCCCCCTGCGCCGCGCGCCGCAATACAGAGAGCGTCGCCAGCGCGATGAGCCCCGCCGACAAGAGCGACGCGCCCAGGCCCCAGGCGCTCCGCCGGGTGATGAGCGAGACGAGCTGCGCGCGGAAAACTTTGTAGTACCCGTCCCAGCGCCCCAGCAGATAGCGCTCGAAGCCAAAGAGCCGCACCTCTTTGACAAGCGTGTCGGAGGTGAGCACCATGCCTAGATAGTTCTGCATCCGCGACTCGGTTGCCTGGCGGCGAATCATCCGGTAGCCCTCGGCCCCGAAGCGGCTCGAGACCCACACGCTCGGCAGCGTTGCCAAAAGAATCAAAGGAATCACGCTTCCACCCAGCCGCGACATGAGCGCGCCAATCGAGCCCAGGGTGATGATGGCGCTGAAAAGCGATAAGAGTTGTGTAGCGACGCCTAAGGGCCTCGAGCCCACCTCGCGGTAGGCGTTGCGCAGCGCGTCGTAGGTCTCGGCGTCCTCGAAACGCTCGACGGACAAACCCGCCGCTTTTGTGAGAATCCTCTGGCTGATGCGGTTTTGCAGCGCGTCGCCCAAAAGCTCACGCGACGCGCCTTGGATTGAGGCGAGCACGTTGGACCCCGCGCCGATGGCGACTTGGAGCCCCAGGAGCCCGACGAGTTGCCCGAAGCCTCCGGGCAAATTCCCTTGCACCGCCTGCGCCACCGCGTCGAGCAGGAGTTTACTCACCCACAGGCTCGCCGCCGGGAAAAAAGCCTGCACAAGCGTTAGTAAGGTGATGAGGAGCGTTTGTAACGGGCTCGTTTCCCACACGATGCCGACCGTGGTGACGAGATCGTGGCGCATGGTGGAGAGCGTAGTTCTAAAGGTTGTAAAGCGTGTTGAAGTCATCGTTGTTTTGTCCTGAAAAGTCTACATGGCAAGCTTCTCATCATGTAGATTATCGTAGTTCTAAAGCCCAAACTCGAGTGCCGAGCCTTTTGATAGGGTCTTGCCAAACTTTACGTCCGCTCCCCAACCGTCACGTTAAGCTCTTGCACCTCTCCACCCCGCACCAGCGTGACGGGAACCGCTCTGCCGATGCGCGTTTCGTCCAAAAGCGCGAGCAAGTGCGCGGGCTGGTGGACGCTCTCGCCGTCAAAGAGCACGAGCGTGTCGCCTAAAACGAGACCGGCGTCCGCCGCGGGGCTCTCCGGCGCGACGGAGGTGATGAGGAGACCTGCGCGCTTGCCTAAAGTATCGCTCAAATTCTCCGGCAGGCGCACCGGCTGACCGCCGACGCCTAAGTAACCGCGGCGCATCCCGCCGTGCTCGAGCAGCGCCCCCACCACCCGCCGCACCGTAGAGGTGGGCAGCGTGACCGAATCCCCACGCGTGAGGGCTGAGGAGTTGATACCCAAGATGGAGCCCTCTAAATTCACGAGCGGCCCGCCCGAAAAGCCGGGAAAGGTGTTAGCATCACTTTTCACAAAGCGGTCGATGCGGCCTCCCGCTCGAGTCCGCCACTCACCACCCAAGGCGCTCATGATGCCCGACGTTGCCTGCACGCTCTCGCCGGGCCGCCCGACGATAAGCGCAAACTGCCCCACCTTGAGCGCGTCCGCGTCGGCCCACTCTGGCACCGTCAGTCCTTCTACATCCGCGCGGAGCACGGCCAAGTCGGTGCCGGGGTCGCGGCCTGCGAGCGTCGCGGTCACCGTTCGCCCGTCCGCCAGCGTGACCCGGACGTCCTCTTCTCTCTCGACGGCGCGGCTCGTCGTGACGATAACGCCGTCCGCCTCCCACACCACCCCGCTTAAGTCGTACGAACGCCTCGCGGCAACGCGCACGACGCTGGGGCTTACTTTTTCGATGGCGCTGACGAATATATTGGCTTGTGCGTCCATGTTTTCCTCCGCCTCTACTGTAGAGGCGGAGGTGGGGGCGGCGCATCACCCGGTCGGGTAGGAGGGACCTGACCGTTCGGGTAGGGTCGGATCTACGGTGAACACGGTAGGTTCACGTTGAGGAAGCGTGGTTACCCTGCCGAGAACCTGGATACGGTAGTCGCCCCCATTCAGAACTCGAGCGGGTCTCAAGTCTCACCTCGAGCCCTGAGCACTGTTAGTCTGGGTACTGTCAACCTGGGTGTTGTCAGTTTGGGCCTTGTCAACTCGGACGCTGTCAGAAGCCGTCAGCAGTTTCCAATCCTTAATATTGGTGCCTTGTGTGTTGAGATGACTTGTCAGGTAGTAAAGCCGCTTCGTCTGGTCGCCCTGCGCCGTGGTAAAGCGGTCTTGTAAATACGAGGGCGGGATGGCCTGATAGTAAAGGGCGGCGGTGACGCTCAAGGGTCTGCCCTGGGCGACGCCCTCGAGCACCCCCTCCGGTAAAGTCGGCTGGTAAGTTACGACATCCGAGCCGCTGCCGTCCAAGAACCGTTCATCCTCGAGAACATTACCTTCTGGATGAGTGGCGGCGAGCGCCTCTTCCGCCTCGGCGGGGTCGGGCGAGTACGCCTCTTTGAAACCCGCCGGACCTTGCGCGGTCCAGCCTCGGGGCAGCAGCCGGTTGTCTTTAACCGTGTCCTGCCGCTCTAAAAAACTGGTGGTAAACACGCCCGCCGGATTCTTCGTCAGCTCCTGATAAATCTGCACCTGATTCTGGCGGGTAATCGTCTGGTAGTGAGGTTCAAAAAGCTGCTCACCGGTCTGCGGGTCACGCCCGAAAAATTCTGATGGCAACGGGGTACTTTGCTCGTCCACGATGATCCCAAGCGTGTTGGTGCGTCCAGACGCCCAAACGACCTCGCCGTCAGCATCCGTGACGCTGAACTCGAGAAACGCCCGCCTGAAGCCGACCCCCGAGGGAAAGCGGTGCCCGGTCAGGTTGGTGACTTTGACGTCGGCTGTAAGCACGTTGCCCTCAAAAGAGGTGTTCAAAATCTCCACTGTAGCCGTTTCCTCTTTGGCAAGCCGGTCACTCTCGGCGATTGCAGTCGGCAAACCGTTCGCCGAGCCCGTCATGTAGTCCGTTTTCCGAACGCCCAAAATCTCATCAAACTGGTTGAACATCTCCAAACCGAACTGGTTGATGCCTAAAAGCGTGTGGCGCTTGAAACTCTCGTCGCCGTGCTCGCTCAAGTCGGGGGGCAAGGTGTCACCCGCAAGCCCGCGGATGGGCACGGTGATATCGTCCAAGGAAGCTAGGTGGTCGGCTTCCGGGTAGGTCTGGTCTTGGATGTTGGCAATCTTAAAGGCCAGTTTTTGACCGTGGTATTCGTCGGTCATGTGACAGTTCTGGCAGGTCTGCGGGTCGCTGCCGCTCCCAAGTGCTGTACCGAGTTCGTCCTGAAAACTGCTGTTGAGCCACTCCAAATACGTCACCTGCTCGAACCCCTTACCGATCTCGTTGCCGTCCACGTCGAGCACGGGCAAAAAGATGGTGTGGCAACTCGCGCAGACCCTCGAGGACGAAATGTAGGCGCTCTCCTGGGGCTCTAAGCCGAGCGAGGCGACCATCGGCAGGGTTGCGGGCTGGCTGACGGGGCCGTAGATTTTTGTGACGCCGTCGACCGGACCCGACACCTCGAACTGCCCGGTGACGATGTCTCGCAAGGGTTTCGCGTCGTCGACGATTTGGTGACACGTCATACACGAAATACCGTCGCGCGAGAGCGCACCGTAGGCGTGGTCGGGGTCGGTCACGTTATCAATGAGCAGCTTGTCGAGCGTGTAGTCGCTAGTGTTGCCGTCGGCGTGCCACTGCCTCTGGCCCATCACGCCGTGACAGCGCAGGCAGAGATTTTCGATCATGCCGGTCAGGGGCGGCCAGAGGGCGTTTTCGCTCTCGAGCTGCGCGTAAAAAATCGGGTCGCGGCCCGCCAGCCCCATCATCGACCAGTTCCACTCACCAAAAGGCGACAGATTGACCCCCCCACGTGCTTCATGATGCGTCTCGTCCGCCGGGATGAACATGTTGGGGCCGAAGGGTGCGCCCTGCCCGTCGTGGCACGACATGCACTGGTCGGAGGTGAGGAAGAATTCGGGGCTGTCGGGCGGCGTGGCCGGGGCGACCACGTGGTCTAAGGTGACGGGCGGCAGCTTGACGACGCTTTCTGGAGCAACAGCGGAGATGGCGTCAAACGTTTTCAAAAAGGCCGGGTTGGGCTCGCTCAAGGGTTTAACTTCTTTCACCGGCGGGGCGTCTTGCGCTTCGGCTCGAGCGATGTGCGGCAGCAGCAGCGTCTTGTCGTCGGGGTCGGTCTCGAGCCACGAGTCGTCCACCCGGAACTGGATGGGCTCGCCCGGTTCGCCCTCGATGTTGCGCAGCGACGAAAAGGTAAACCCGCCCTCCGCCGAGGCGTGGCAGCGCACGCAGTATTGCCCGAACCCGGCGTTGGGATAGCTGAAGGGGTAGGCGTTCGTGTCGACCTCTTCCCCCGGCGCGTAGTAGGCCCAGAACCAGCCGTCTCTCGAGCCCGAACTGTCGCGAACCATGACCGTCCAGCCGGAGATATTGTTATTGACATCTGCGTCCGTCATGCCGCCGTAGCGCGCCGCGGGCGGGGTGTACATCTCTTTGACGATCATCGCGCCATCGGGAATAGGGGTGGCGTCGGGGCGGCCCGCTTTCAACCAGTCGTAGACCTCAGGTGAATAGAAAATGCGCACCGCCGGATGGGTGCCGTAGGCTTGACCGTCGATAAAGGGGCCGGTGTCGCGCACGCGTTTGTCTTTGACCCAGCCCAGCGCTTCGTACCGCCGCGCGTCCAAAAAAGCGTAGAGCTGCGTTTCGTAGCCTTGCAGGGCGAGGGTACTAGGTAGAGGCAAACCGGAGCTGGCGGCAGGTGCGGGAGAAGACGCAGCCAGCGTCAGGACCAGGCAGCCAGCCAGGAGGAGCGTGTATAAGGCGATTACTTTTAGGTGTAGCATGGGGCTGGCTCCTTTACACCTTCACTTGTTAGAGCGCAGGGGTTGACTTTGCACCGACTGGCGAAACCATCAGGGTGCCTGAATCGTGAATTGCACCGCACGTTTCTCAGCGTAAAAGGCGTTTAAGGTAACGGTAGTTGTATCTCCTGACTTAAGTCCATTCGCATTCGTATTTATCTTGAAGTCGACGGTTTGCTGCCCTTGCTTGACCGTTATAGGCGTTGATACCGAGGCGTTTACATTCTGACTAACGACCTCAAGCATAATGGGTGTGTCGACCTGAGCCGGACTGTCAAGAGTAATAGTGCCTGTGACCGGTTTATCTGCTGGAGCTGGTTGCGTCGTTGTAGCCGGGGAGTCGAAGGTGATCGACTTTATAGGTATGGGCACGACGGCACCGAGGTTGATAGAAAAGTTAGTGCTTTTCTCCTGGACAACTACGGCTGAAAGGTTACCTTCTTTCCCAATAATCGGCTTACTGTCGCAGAAAAAACCATCATCATTAGCACACCAAACATCAGCCATAGCGTGCTGACTTGAGAGCGCAAAGCTCACCGAATCATCTACTACTTTAGAGGTTTGCCAAACTCCTTTAGTATCGAGCGTCAAAGTATCTAAGGAAAGGTCGTTGGGTTTCTTTACGATGTAACACGAATGTTGGCTAAACATTGGCTGATCAGCACAACTGTAATCGCCTAGACCATCTAGCGGATAAGCTGAGCTATAGTCCCAAGAAGCCTTCACCCCCGAGCTATCGTTCGTGACCTTCCAGTCTTGAATTGGGTGGGTAACGCTACTACCGAATGTGTAGGAACCGAATATACCCTGAGCTGTATTGAAACCTATATTAAAGCTGGAGCTCGAGGTTACGTTGGTGGTGCCGTTGACTGTAGGAGGAGAATTGCTGGTCATAGTCCATCCTTGAGCCGTGACAGGCGCTATATCTATATGAGCGTAGGTTTGAAACCAGGCCATCTCGACGTAGGTGCCCGGATCCCAATCACTTCCCGCTTTGGCATTCATATTTAGGAAATCGCCATTGCCCTTAGGATTTGCGGTCATTTCTGCCTCAGCCAGCACGAACTGGAAGTCACCTTGCGGAACTGTGCCATTGTCGAGGAAAATTGTGAAGGTATAGTCCACCTGATACCAAGGGGTTTGAGTTCCTTTTTTACGCCCAGCATCAGTCAATTTCCAGGGTACCTTCTGCGAGTAATAATAGGTAGCGTAGAGAAGTTCGGGGGGGATGTTTGTCGTTTGCATTGCCGAAATGGGCGTAGCGAGGTGCTTGAGCAACATGTCCCCGAACGCCGCAGCAGAGGCCTCACTGTCTGCCGGAGCCCCCTTCTGCACCTTAACGGTGGTAAATGCCTTGCCGCCAGGCTCCCCACTGACCGGGCGACCCTCTTGTTCGCCTACGGGAAGCTCGAGGATACGAACCTCGGGGCGACCATTGGTGTCCTGACCTATGTGTACGGCGTAAGCGGGGCTATTACCACTGCTTGCGGCTTGCAGATAGTCCCCTAATCCCTGGCGTTTGTGCGCTTCTGTCAGGTCGAGGCCGACGACCCACATGTTTGAGCGAACAGCTTGCTTGACGATTTCGTGGTCATGTACCTCGTCCGGCGTGTGGTGATCGCCGTCGAAGACCAGTACGTCGTAGTCGGCAAGGTTCTGGCTACCGTCGTAGGGGGTCAGCGTCAGGCGTTTACCGAGGGAGTCGAGAAAGGAGCTTTGCGCTTCGCCCAGGACCAGGGCGCTGCCTGTGGTGTCGGGCAGACTAGGGGTGACGTCTGGAGTGTTATCTGTCTGGTTACACGCCCCCAGGAGGAGAAGTGCGAACAGGATGAAAACGGCGTTTTGCCTCGAATTAAAGTGCGGTCTAGTCCGAGTTGGTTTAGCGGACATGAATACCTCCAAGGATTCGGTCAGGGGTTGCGCTACAAAAGGTAATTGTAATAAGGGTAACAAAACTAAGGGGGTTGCGTAGGAGTTTTTCACGCTCCTTGCTCGAGGGTTCGTTTACCTCGGGAGATGGGGCGATAAAGCCCCAACGTCGGCGGCTACCCGTTTGTTTGGGGCTCGTAGGTCACACATTTGCTCTGTGAGCGGTCTTGCCGGTAGGCGCAAACCTGAACGTCACCGAAGCCGACGGTTTTCATTTCCACCCAACTGTGAGCCTCCACAGCGAGTTTGACGGCGGGTAAGATTACGGTATAGGCGTTCTGGTAATATCCGGTACTGAGGGTACCGCTCTTGTTAGGGCGGCACTGACTTTCTCCGGGTTCCAAATCCCAATCGTTTCTGCAGACGATGCCGCAGTCGTACCTCGCATAAATCTCTGTATCCGTGTAATTATAAACGCACATGGCGCTGGCGGTCAGAGTGAGCTGGGCTAGTACCGCAAACGTCCCAGCTACAGCAAAAAGGGATACAAATCTTTTCAGGGTAGTTGACATTATGGCCTTTCTAAACCGGTTTGAATCCAGGCATCGGCGGGGTGCGTAAATGTTTAGGCTTGACATCTAAAGGATTGAAAATGAAGACCTTACAGCCGCCATCCGAGCCGTCTTGCTTAAAAGCGCAGGCTTGCAAGCCGTTATTGTGAAGGCGTCTTACCGCTACGAAACCGTGAGGCTCGACGTCGATAGACACGGCGTGATCGGAGTTCTCGTCGTCGGCAGGCTCAATGGTGAGGCTGCCGCCAGCATTGGGGAGACAGTAGTGACTACTGGAGGGGACGAGCTTCGGGTTGTAACTGGTGACGCTGTGCGTGAGCTGTGTAAATAGCGGTACCTCGAGCGTAAAGTTGTAAACGCACATCGCGTTAGCGCTCGAGGCGAAGAGTATAGACCCGCCGACTAGGGTCAGGAGCAGCGCCAACCGTTTGAGGTATGTCAACGTCATCTCCTTAGAGGTCAAAGGTCGCGCAACTGCTCAGCGAGCCGTCTTGCCTGTAGACACAAGCTTCAGCTTTAGCAGCGCCGCCTTGTGTTATTTCTACCCAACCGTGAGCACCGACCTGAAGGTCGACGCGAGGTGTTGCAAAACCGTCACCACTACCGCCCGAAAAAAAATCGGTGAGAAAGCGACCTTTCTTGTTAGGACGGCAGTCGTGACTACCCGGTTGCATCTCCCACCGATTGCCACAAAATATGCCGCAGTCGAACTCCGCATAAATGTCGGTGTCTGTCTCGTTGTACGCGCACATGGCGCGGGCGTTCGAGGCGAAAAGTGTGAACGCTCCGGCAACCATGAGGAGAAGCGTGAGTTTTTTTATAAGTGTGGTTCTGTCAGTCGTCATGATAACCTTTCAACTTCTGAAATGGGCTGCTCGCGTAAGACTGTGAGGAACTGTATGTCGGCAATCCCGAAGGGTGCGCAGGAGCGGGCTCGGGGGTCTTCGTTGGGCTGGTAGGCGCAGACCGGGTGACGTGCGGCGTTGTTGCCAAGCCGGGTCAGTGGCCTCGAGCGTTGCCAGGTGAACTGAGGGTTCGTGGCGGTGCTACCGAGTTCTCGGGGTCGTAGCTCTGACACGCTTTCAGCGAACGGTTTTGAGCGTAAGAACAAACCTGAACGTCACCCGAAGCGAGCGTTCTCAGTTCCGCCCAGCCGTTCTTCTCGACGGGAAGGATGACGGTGAATTGGCCCACGCCGGAGCTGTTCACGTAGTACCCCGCGTTGAGGCCGCCGCCCTTACCCGGACGGCACTGGACGCCGCCGTCGGGGTCGGTAGCGGGGTCGAGCGTCCAGTCGTTTTGGCAGGTGAAACCGCAGATGAACTCTACAGAAACCTTTTCGTCCGTGTAGTTGTAAACGCACATCGCGCTGGCCGTTGAAGCGAAGAGCACGAACGCGCCGACCACGGTCAAAAGCAGGGTGACTCTTTTTTGTTTTGCGAACATACCTTCCTTTCTGAAGTTCGAGTCCCGGCGTGTGGCGAAGCGGTTTGGGACGTCACTCTCCGCAGGGATGGACTTTTGGGTCCGATTTGCCCAGCAAAGGCCCACTGATAACCAAGCAGGCGTTGGTTGCTTGTCCGTGTCCGGTCAGTAATTTTTTACATCCGTAGGGTCATAAAAATTCCAAGTCCTACACGTTTGACGCTCGCCGCTCTTTGCGTAAGCGCAGGCCTGAACGTAGACCTGATCGACAGGAACGATTTCCACCCAACCGTGGGCGTCAACGTCGAACTGGACCGTGGCTTGCGCTTGCAAGAGAAGTCCGGCCTTGAAGGTGCCTTTCTTACCGGCACGACAGTAGTGGTTTTGGGGTTCGGTTGTCCAATCGTTTTCGCAAAACCACCCACAATCGAACTCGACATAAATTTCTTTGTCGGTAGAGTTGTAAATACACATCGCGCTGGCTGTCGCGCCGAACTGAGCCAAAACTGTAAGCGTGCCGACCAGCGTCAGGAGCCGCGCCCACCTTTTTATAGGCAGGAACGTGCTGTTCTCCCTAAAAGTTTTCATAAGCGCGGTACTCGGCAAAACTTATGCGACCGTCGTTGTCCGTGTCCATTTTGGCGATCAGTTCGGTTTCTAGGTAGCTGCGGAACTCCGCTCGAGTGATGACGCCGTCGCCGTTCAAGTCGTAGGGCAAGTGGTGGGACACGTCTAAGACGCGCTCGAGCTCGTCAAAATCCTCGGGGTAGGCTTGCTCGTCGTTGTAGATATCTTCAATCGTTACCACGCCGTCGTTGTTGTAATCGAGCGCGTCGAACTCGGCGTCGGCTGCGGCGTCGATTTCGAACCTTTCGATAAAACCATCTCTGTTGAGGTCGGCCTCGTTGAAGTAGCCCGTCAAGCGTTCGGCCCGTTCGGTGTCGGCTTCGAAAGAGTCGGAGCAGGCACCTAAAAAGAGGAGGGTCGCCGCGGCAAGGATGAGCACCGTTATGGACTTGGCTTTTCTCAGGGTTGCAAACATGGTGTTTCCTTTCTGTTTCTCCAGTTTGTGTTTCTGCCTGTCGCTCAATACTGTGTCTCTAACGTCTGAACCTTCAGACTTCGCGTAGTTGTAAAGGGCTCGAGAGCGTCCCGGTTTTCGCTCAGCACCGCGTAAGCGGCGACGGCTGCGAGGGTGACGCCTCGTTCGTCAGGTAGCTCGAGACCTTACGAATAACCTCGGGGTCGCTCAAGATTTTCCTATGCCCAAGACCGGTGGTCGTGTGTAAGGCGCTTCGCCACGCGGTGGCGACGGCCTGCCCCGTACTGTGGGGGATGAACCGGTCGTCGCGGTCGTGCAGGATGAGCCCGCCCGAGGGCAAGCGCGCGGCGGTTTTGAGGGCGTCCGTTTCCGATAAGGGCGAGCCTAGCTGCGCCTCGAGCCGGGTCACCAGGCGGTTTTTTGCGTGGGCGGACAAGCCTGCGACGGTGGCAAAGATAGCGACGTGCTCCTCCAACGAGCGCATGGGCGCGACCAGCGCGACCCGTGCGGGTACACGTGAATTCCGCGCCAGCGAGAGCAGGGTCGCCGTCGCGCCGCAAGAGTGGGCGACGACGCCGTAAGCCGCGCCTTTGGCCTCTATAACGTGCTCGAGCGCTCCCGCGAAGTCGAGCAAATCCGTGGCTCCTCCCGCGGACCTCCCGTGCCCCGGCATGTCGAACGCGACGACCCTGTACCCCGCCCCGAGGGGCGGCGCGACAAAACCCGCCATGTGCCCCAGATGACTCTCCCAGCCGTGAACCAGATAGACGGTCTTGTCACCCTCGCCCCAGACGTAACCGCTAAGGTGAGCCTTTTTGTAGGGCAGCCGAAACCCCTGGGCACCTTTGGGCAAGCTCTGGGGGTCGTAACGCGCGAGCCTTCTGGGACGGGTAAAGTGACGCCACGCCAACCCGTCGCCCAGCGCCGGGGCCGACAAGCACAAGAGGCGCAGGAGGGTACGCTGCGCCCTCTTGGCGGCGCTGAGGCGAACCTTGCCGGGTTCGCTATCCCCTCGAGACAATCCGGCTTGCGTCGGACTGTCTTTTGAACCGTAAAGGCTCGAGGGCGTCCCGGTATTCAGCGTCCCGTTATTCAGCGCCCCAATGTTCACGCGCTTAGCACCGCGTAAGAGGCGATGGCGGCGAGGGTGAGTTCTAAGTCCGTCACGCTCGGGGTGTCCGCGAAAATGTCGAAGGGCACGTCGTCGCCACAGTCGGCGTCGGCGGGCGCAAGGACCACGAGCAGGTGGGACTGGGTGGGGGCGTCTTTAGCCTTCTCGAGCGCCGGGGCCAAGGCTTGAAACGTACCGAGCAGTTCGTCCAAAAAGGCGAGCAGGTCGCCCTGCCAGTCGCGCTCAAGCAGCTCTAAAACCGCGCCCGCATCTTCGGTCAGCGTCTCGTCGATGGCCCGGACGATGCGGGGGTCCACGCGGTAGTGGTCGAAAAGCTCGAGCAAACCGCGGCGTTTCGCCTGAAGGTGCCAGTCCAGGGTTATCGGGAGCGCACCCCCAGGAGAGGGCCGTCGGGCCAGAAGTTGCTCGGCGCAAACGAGGTTGTCCCCCAAGCGCCCGCGGAGTTCGTTAAGCGCGTCGCACAGGGGTTGCCAGGCTTCGGGCGGGGCGGGGGTGAGATGGTTTTGTGCGTGTTCTTGCGAAAAGTACGTCTCGCAAAGCTGGCGGCTCAGCGTGGTGAGGTCGTGCAAAGCCGTCGTGACCTCGAGGAGCCCGTGCAGCGCTCTGAGCGAGGTCGGCGGCGCAGGCGTGATGTGAGAAGACGTGGTGTAAGAAGTCTCGCTCGTTGCTCGTGATGTGCGTGACGTTTGTGGGATGTTCATGGTTAACCTCCGTCGGTAAAATTAGTAAAAGGCGTGTCGGGCAGCGTGTCCCACGCAGTGTGTATTACGCAGTGCGTCGCCCTCGTTGCCGCGTCAGGTCGTTTCGTCCGGTGCGTCCTCCTCACCTCCTTTTGGGGTGGCAGAAAGCTGATGTTGCAGAAAGGTAAAAGCCGCGTCCAAATCCGGGAACCCGCGGCGCTGGTCGTCTCCAACGCCCTCCACGGACACCCGCCACGCCTCGCCGGTTTCAATGCGCCACATGCGCACCAAAAAAGCGCGGTAGCGTTCGGGGGCGGCGCTGCTTGTACGCTTCATGAGGACGACTTTAGAGGACGCGCGTGACCAAAACGTGACCACTTGCAGTTGTGGCGGTTATAATGCCGGAAACGGAAAAGATTTTTGAGCCAGTGTCCCGCCTTGGATAGGCCGGTTTGTAGACTCTCAGACAGAAGGTCGAGATGACGATGTCCCCACTCTCTCTTAAATTTCTCGGCACCTTCCACGCGAGTCGTGACGACGTAGCGCTCACGTCTTTCAGGTCGGACAAAGCGAGGGCCTTGTTGGCGTTTCTTGCTTTGGAGGCCGACCGACCCCACCGGCGCGAGGCGCTGGCGGCGCTCTTCTGGCCGGACAAGTCCGAACGCGCAGGGAAGGCCAACTTGCGCCAGACCCTGTCGCGCCTAAAGCGCGCCCTAAAAGAAGGGGATGACGAGAAGCCGCTCCTCAAAGCCGCGCGGCAAACGCTTCAGTTGGACCTTTCGCCGGAGGTTTTTCTCGATACGCGCGCTTTTTCGAACCTTTTAGGAGAGGTCGAGGCGCACGCTCACCCCGACTTGGCCGCGTGTCCCGACTGCGTGGCGCGGCTCGAGGCGGCCGCCGAACTTTTTCGCGGCGACCTGCTCGAGGGTGTGTCGGTTCGGGACAGCGAACCCTTTGAGGAGTGGCTCTTGGTCGAAAGGGAAAGGTTCCGGCAGCGGGCTCTGGAACTGATGTTCGCACTCGCAGCGGTGTTTGGGGCGCGCGAAGACTTCGCCAGGGCGCAGTTTTATGCGCGGCGGCAGCTCGCTTTAGAGCCGTGGCGCGAAGAGGCGCACCGGCAACTCGTCCGGGCGCTGGCGCTCCAGGGAGAGCGCAGCGCGGCCCTGGCGCAGTTCGAAACGTGCCGCACGCTTTTGGCCGAAGAGCTGGGTGTGGAGCCCACGGCGGCGACAACCGCTCTGGCAGCGCGCATCCGAGAGGGTGAGGCTGTCGCGGACTTCCCCAAAGCAGAGGGTCGTAAGGCAGAAACGCCGCCTCACAACCTGCCCCTTCACCTCACGCCTTTTATTGGGCGCGAAACGGAATTGGGGGACTTGGCGGCGCGTTTAGGCGACCCCGGTTACCGCCTGCTTTCGCTGGTGGGTCCGGGCGGCATCGGTAAAACGCGGCTGGCGCTCGAGGCGGCCCGAGAACAGCTCATAAGCTTTTCCGACGGGGTTTTCTTTGTCCCGCTTGTCGGTGTGGGGTCCGCCGAGGCCTTGCCCACGGCTGTCGCGCAGGCGTTGGAGCTGACCTTGGGCGCGCCGCGGGAGGGGCCGCGCGAACAGGTGCTCAGGGCTTTGGAAGATAAAAAGATGCTCCTGGTGCTCGACAACTTCGAGCACCTTATGGAGGGGGTGGCGTGGGTGCTCGAGCTTTTACAGCGCGCCCCCAAAGTCGCGCTGCTCGTGACCTCGCGCGAACGCCTCAACGTGCAGGCCGAGGACCTCTACCGTCTGCGCGGTTTGCCCGTGCCCACGGGCGGCGCCGACGGAAACCCGGCGGAGGCGAGCGGCTGCGCCTCGGTGCGCCTCTTTTTGGACCGGGCCAAGCGGCTCGACAAGGGTTTCCGGCTGAACCGTGACACCCTGCCGGAGGTCACGCGCATCTGCCGGTCGGTCGAGGGCTTGCCCCTCGCCATCGAGCTGGCGGTGACCTGGATTGGAACCATGAGCCTCGGCGAGATAGGTGACGCCGTGGAGGGCGACCTCGATTTTCTGGCGACCGACTTGCGAGACGCCCCGCCCCATCAGCGCAGTTTTCGGGCGGTGTTCGAACGTTCCTGGGACCTGCTCACCGAGAAAGAGCGGGCGGTTTTCGCGCGCTTGTCGGTTTTTCGCGGCGGCTTTAGCGCACGCGCCGCCGCCGAGGTGGCCGGGGCGACGCCCTTGAGCCTCACCCGTTTGCGTTATAAAACGCTGGTACGGAGTTCGGGTGCGGGACGCTACAGCGTACACGAACTTCTCCGGCAGTTTGCTGAAGAAAAGTTGGCGGCCCAAAACGAGACGGCGATGCGGACCCAACATAGCGACTACTATTTAGACGCGCTTGTGAAGCGTGATGGTGCGCTGCAGGGCGAGGCTCCCAAAGAGGCGGTACGCAAACTTCAACCCGACTTGGACAACCTGCGCCGGGCTTGGGGCTGGGCCGTGGAACGGGGGCGCTTGAGCGGCTTAGAGCAAAGCGTGAGCGCGTTCGAACACATGTACACGCTCATGGGTCTCGACGCCGAAGGAGAAGAGGTCTTTTCTAAAGCGGCGCGGCGCTTTGAGGGCTCGGAAAGTAGTGAGGCCAAGCGTTTTCGCGCTCGAGCCCTGATGGAACTCTGCCGCTGTCAGCGGGTCCAGGGCAAGCTCGAGCCCTCCATCAAAACGGCGCAGGAAGCCGTTCGTCTGGCCCAAGAGGTGGGCGCGAGCTACGTCGAGGCGAAAGCTTACTTGGCCTGGGGACATAGCAGTCTTCGCCTGGAGGGTCCCGAAGCGGCGGCTGAGCTTTTAGAGGCGGGGTTAGAAAGCGCTCGAGCGGGTGGACACGCGTCGGTCGAAGCGGACCTGCTCATCAACATCGGCTTCGTTCACGACATCAGGGGTGACTTGGGCGCGTTTGAAAGGTGTTTACAAGAGGCGCTCCTTATCCTCCGGCGCGTCGGCAACCGTTCTTTAGAACAAGCCGCGCTTTTGTACCTCAGCTTCTGTCAGTTTCAGCGGGGTGACTACGGGGTGAGCCGTGAAACGGTAGAGAGGGCGCTCGAGCTTTCCCATGAAACGGGCTTTACGTTTTACGAAGCGTCGATCGTCGACCTGTTCGGACGCATCGAGCAGGCGTTGGGGAGGGTTGAACACGCGCTGCCGCTGCACGAACGCTCGCTGAAGCTCAGCCGGGAGATAGGCTACCGCGTCCAGGAAAATCACGCGCTACACCACCTGTGCGCCGCTTACCGCAAGTTGGGACGTTTGAATGAGGCCGAAGCCGCGGGGCGGGAGGCGCTAGGGGTGGCCGAAGCCCTCGCCTTGCCCGAGCCTTTGAGCTGGACTCATCTGCATCTGGGCTATGTTTTTTTGGAAAGGGGACGGCCGCAAGAGGCGCAGGACGCCTTCGCGCGCGCCAAAGACGGCTGGCAGACCCTGGAGGACAAGGCGATGGGCGCGCAAACGCGAGCGGGGTTGGCCGAGGCTTTGTTGGCTCGAGGGGAAAGCGCACAAGCTTTTGAGATTGCCGAACCCGTCGTACAGTTTTTGGAGGGGCGCGGCTTAGAGGGAGCGGACGAACCGGGGCGTATCTACCTGACCCTCTACCGCGTTCTTTTGGCGCACGGTGACGCCCGCGCCCCGGCTCTTTTGGAGAGCGCTTGTGGGGTGACCGAGGCTCGAGCCGCCCGCATCACCGACCCCGCGCTGCGGCGCTCATACCTGAACGTGGCGGAAAACCGGGAACTCATCGGCTGGTGGAAACGCGTGGGTCAACAGCAGAGTTGAGTTTGTAAGCAAGCTCACAGCGTCACCAGCCCCGACCCCACCGCCCGCGCCACCACCTCCGTGCGGGTGCGCGCGCCGAATTTGCTCAAGAGCGCGTTTACGTGAAATTTGACGGTGTGTTCGCTAATCTCGAGCCTCTTCGCAATCCCCTTGTTGGACAAGCCCTCGGAAAGCAGCCCCAGCACCTGCGCCTCGCGCGGCGTGAGATTGTCGATGAGGTCGCCAAAGGGCGCACCTCCTTGATGACTCTCGGCTCCCAAAAACTCGGTAAGGGCGGGCTCGAGCGCCACTAACCCCGCCACCACCGCCTGGAGCGCCGCCACCATCTTCTCGCCCTCGGCGGTTCTGAGGAGGACGCCCGCCGCTCCGGCCTCCAACGCGCCGCTAACCTCCTCGCCTTCGGTTATGAGAGCCAATAGCGGGACGAGCAGGCGGGGTGGCGTCTCGCTGCCTTCCCACACCACCGCGTCGAGCGACGCATCAACAAAGGCCGTTACGTCGTCCTCGGGCTCGAGTTCCGCCACCACGGTAACGTCATGCGCGCCTAGGAGCGCCGCGAGCCCGGCTCTTATAAGCGGGTCGGCGGCGATGACGAGAACGGTGAGCACAAAAGCTAGAGCGTCGCTTTGTCCACGTAGCAGTAGCTCCAGGCTTCGCCCTTTTCCAACGATTTGATGATGGGATGCTCGACCTTGTCGAAGTGCGCGCTGGCGTGCTTGTTTTTGGACGAGTCGCAGCAGCCCACGTGGCCGCAGGTCATGCAAACACGCAGGTGGACCCAGGTGTCGCCCAGCGCGACGCATTCTAAACACACGTCGGCCTCGGGGGTGACGACCT
Source organism: Trueperaceae bacterium (assembly GCA_965214405.1). GTDB lineage: Bacteria > Deinococcota > Deinococci > Deinococcales > Trueperaceae > CBDCCT01. The sequence continues at coordinate 4,149,737 of OZ243956.1, read as the reverse complement.
TGGTTTGTTCTTGGTGGGTGCAGGCGTCCGAGCGGCGCTCTTCGGCCCTAAGCTCGAGCGTTTCCGCACTCACGTTGGGGAGGACCTCTAAGAGGAGCGCGCGGGCGGCCTCGCTGCCTCGCCTCGTACCGTAAGCGTCCAGCACCGCGCTGAGGAGCGGCACCACGCTCTCGACCTCTTCGGAGGTGACCACCGTCGCGCCCGCGCGTTTGAGCTCGAGCGCGTCCGGGTAAACCTGGGTGCGGGCCAGAATGGGCAGGTCCGCCCTCACGCCCCGCACAAGCCCAACCACGCGCGCCGCGTGCTCGGGCGCGTCGTCCAAAATGGCGAGCATCCGGGCGTTTAACACGCCCGCCTCCTCCAAGATAAAGCGCGTCGCGTAGTCGCCGCGCATCGCCCCCAAACCGTCCTTTTCCGCCTCCGCCGCCCCGGTGGGGCTTAACGTCACGATCAGAAAGGGCACTTTTTCACGCTTTAGCGCGTGGGCGAGTTTTTTGCCGCCCGCGCCGTAGCCCGCGATGATGACGTGGTCGTTTAGGTCATGCTGGGGTGAGGTTTCTCTCTCTTGCTGAGCGGGGACGGGGGCCTCACGCGTTCCCAACCGCCGCCCTAAGGTGCTACCCAAGCCCGCCAAAAAGGGCGTCACGCCCATCAGCAGCACCGTCGCGGCGATGAACGTTTGCCCGCCCGTTTCGGCCAAGCCCGCCGGGAAGAGCCCAACCTCGCGCCCGGCGCGCTCTAAGACAAACGAAAACTCGCCCACCTGCGCGAGGATGAGCCCGGCGGCGAGCGCGGTGCCTAAGGGGTAGCCGAGGGCTCGAGCGCTGAGCGTCGTAATAGCCGCCTTGAGCACGAGCACGCCCGCGACGACGAGGAGCACAAGGAGAAGGTTTTGCAGCAAAAAGCCCACGTCCAAGAGCAAACCGATGGACACGAAAAAGGCCGCGCTAAAGAGGATTTGCAGGGGCAAAATCTCGCCCAAGGCCTGCGAGCCGAAGCGGCTCTCGCTCACCAAAAGCCCCGCCAAAAACGCGCCGAGCGACAAGCTCACCCCCGCCAGCCCGGTCAAGTAGGCGGTGCCAAAACAAATGGCGATGACGCCCAACAAAAAAATCTCTTGCGAACAGGTGCGCGCCAGAGCCTCCAGCACCTTGGGCATCACCCGCCGCGCGAGAACGAGAATGGCGGCGATAATGAGCGCCGCGCTCCCCAAAGAGATGACGACGTCGCCCAAAGACGCGCCCGCGCCGCTCAGGATGGGTACAAGAATCACCATCGCCACGACCGCCAAATCCTGGAAAATAAGAATGCCCAGCGACACCCGCCCCGGCGGCTCATTCGTCTCCCCGCGGTTGGCGAGGAGTTTGAGCACAATCGCCGTGGACGAGAGCGCGAGGAGCATTCCCGTAAAGACCGCCGCGCGCGCGTCCACGCCGAAAAGAAGCCCCAGCCCCGTGACCAGCGCGATGGTTACACCCACCTGCAAGCCGCCGCCCACAAAAATGAGCCGCTGAATGCGCATAAGGTTGTCCAAGCTAAACTCGATGCCGATGGTGAAAAGGAGCAAGATCACGCCAATTTCCGCCACCGCGTCGATAAGCTCCATGTCGGTCACGAGCCCCGTGAGGTTAAGCAGCACGCCCGCCACGAGAAAACCGACGATGGGCACGAGCCCCAAGCGAAAGCAGCCGTAGGCGATGAGCGCGCTCGCCACGATGAGGATGGCGACTTCTGAAAAGTAGGCGGGCGCGTCTCCGGCGGCCCAGGCAACACTGAGTAGGGCCAAGAAGAAGACACCCAAAACGGTGCGGCGCGTTCTCTCCCGACCTGGCGCTCTATTTTTTCTGATTTTGACGCCTTCTTGAATCTGCCGTTCACTGTAAATTTCACTGCAAATTTCACTGCAAATGTGATGTTGGACGTTTGGCCTCCGCGGCTTTTGCGTTGTGTTTGCGCTCGAGCACACTGTTCTCTCCCTTATGTACTTGGGGTTACGGGCTGGGAAAACAGCCGGAAAAGGGGTCAAGAAGCCAAAAAGGGGGGAAGCGCGTTGACGGGGTGTCGCGGGTGCTTGCTCGAAATTCGTCTCATTTATAAACATCAAAAAAACTTTAGCACGTGAAAAACGTGGGTTCCGTCGCTTTAGGAGCGGGTACGGTCACGTTGGCCCGATTTTCAGGGTGGCGCGTCCACCTTGCACGCTGACCAGACTCAGTTCGAAGCAATCCGCAAGAACACCGCAGTGAAACGTTACGTAAATAGTGATGTAAACTGAAATCATGTGGCTCGCACGAATCATCGGGCTGGTTGAGGCGCATCCGGGACCCGTTGTGGTCGAGGGCGGCGACGCGTACGGGCTGCCTTTCGTCTTGGAGGCGCTCTCAGAACGTCACACGCTCGTGTGGCTCGAGCTCCAGCCCGCCGACGCGAGCGACTTTGTGGCGCTGGGCAACACCTTGGCGGCGAGCGTCAACCGGGCGCTGGGGGCGACGCTTCTGCCCAAGGCGTTGCCCTTCGGCTACGCGGTCGAGGTGCTTAAACATCAGCTTCCCACGCTCGGCCCCCTGCTTATCGCCTGCTCTCACGCCGACTTTAACCCGCTCTTTGCGGAGGCGCTGCTGGGCTTGCAGTCGGACCGGGTCAAGGTGCTTCTTGGCGGCGAGGGCTTCGGGTCGCCGGGGGGCGCGCTGCGCTTAGACCGAGACACGCTTAGGCTCCGCTCTGAAGAGGCTCGAGCGCTTTTGGCGGGTCGGCTAAGTGACGCGGAAGGAAACGTCGTTTTCAGGTCTTCCGACGGGGTTTATTTAGACTTTGTCGGCGGCTTGGCGCGGCTCCGGGGCGACGCGCCGCCCTTTGTCCCGAGCCCGCGGGGCGCGTTCACCGCGCCCGGCGACGAGGTGCTGGTCTCGCCCGAGGTGCTGCTCGAGACGCTTTTGCGCCTGGGCCGCGCCGTCGAGGCGCTCGACTTGGCCGTCATGAGCCTGCCCGACCGGGTGCCCGAGGTGTTAAGAGACGCCGGTCCGGCCTACCAGGAGGAGGGGCTGCTGGGGCGGTTGCGGCTGCTGCTCGAGAGTCTAGACGACCAAAACTCTGAAGAGGTGCTGAGCTGGCGTTTGGTCGCGGCGGTGAGTCAGGGAGATCACGCCCCGCTCCTCCCCATCATCCAAACGTTCTTGCGCCGCTTTGAAGCGCCCGAACTGCGCGCGCGTTACTCGGGCGTGATGACTAATCCGCAAGAACGGTTCGCGGAGGCGCAGCGGGCCGCCAAGGCCAAGCAGACGCCCCTGACGCTCTTTCAACTCGGGCGGCTCCACACCAACCCGGACGCGGGCGTGACCATCTTGCGCGAGAGCGTGCGGCTGGCCGAACGCCACGGTCGTCCCTATGATGTTGTGCGAAACGCGGGCGGGCTCGCCGAAAGGCTCATTCACGCGGGACGTTTTGGGGAGGCCGCGTCGTGGGCTGAGTGGGCCTTGAGGTTTTCTGACGCGCAGGGACTCAAAGACGGTGACAGACGTTTGCGGCTCCTCAACACCTGGGCCTACGCCCGGCTTCTTATCGGTCAGAGCGTCGGCTTGGGCGCGCCTTTACGCGAAGCGAACAGCGCCCTCGACCACACCGGCTTAGACCTGGCGGTTTTGTTCCGCTCAACGTTGGCGAACTTTGAACTTGTAAGAGGTGACCTCGCCGAGGCGGAACGGCTCACGTCCGACAATCTTTGGAGGAGCCCGCGGCGCTACCTAGGCAGGTTTACCGTCCCTTTGGTGCGGGTGCTGCTCGAGCAGGGCCGGGTCACCGAGGCCTTACACGAAGCGAAGCGCGCCATCTTTTTAACCGAGGGCGAAGCGCCGAGTTACGCGCTCCATTCGCGCCTGGCGCTCGGCATGGCGCAGGCTTACACGCACCCCGAAAAGGCGCGGGAAAACCTGCAGCCGGTCCTCAATGAAGCGTCTTTTTCCGCCGACCGCCGCGCGGGTGCCGCGCTTTACCTTCTCAAAGTGGAGCCGGGGCGCGAGAGGCTAAACGCGGTGCGTGACCTTCTCGCGCCGCTTCCTCTGGCGGGGCTCAAACTTCTTTCGGGTCCTGAAACTGCTTTTTCAAACGTGTGGGCGGGGGTGCTGGGCCGCGAGGTTCCCCTGCAAATTCGCGTGTTGGGCGCGCACGAGGTGTGGCTCGAGGGCAAGCCTTTGGAGCTGTCGCTAAGAAACTTGGAACTCCTCGTGCTGTTGGCGCTCGAGCCCGGCGGAACGAGTTTAGAAGAACTCCACGCCAAACTCTATAACGACGAGGCCACGGGCGCTGTGGCGTTGCGGAGCGCCGTGTCGCGCTTGAGGCAGCTCGTCCCCATCAGCGACCCGCCCTACCGCATCACGCTGCCCTACACCCTTGACGTAACCGACTGCGAGCGCCTGCTCACGCCCGGCACGCTAAGAGACGCGCTAGAGCTCTACCGCGGCCCGCTCCTTTACGAAAGCGACGCGCCGGGGGTCCGTTTTGTCAGAGAATTTTTAGAAGAACGCGTCCGGCAGGTTGCGCTCCACGCAGGCGACCCCGAGGTGCTTTTTGAGCTTGCCCGTACGCTCAAAGACGACCTCGAACTCTGGACGGCGGCGCTCTCGACCTTGCCACCCGGGGACCCTCGAGTTCCCTTGAGCAAGGCTCAGGTCGAACGGCTCAAGCGTGAATGGAACTGACGACCACATTACGTGAAAAATACTGTGAGAAGCCTCGGGAAAAAGACAGGACGATGAGGAGCAGGAGTAGTGAGAAGTAACGTCTCCCCCATTTCCCCTGCTCCTTAAGCACCTAAGGATGTATTTACACCTGATGTAACCCAATGTAAAGGTGAATTGATTAGTAGTACGCCGCCTTGCCCCGGCGGGGTGACGGCAGGCTCCGCTCGACTTTTTCTCCCTCACAATGCGACACCGCCTCAATAAGGTCGAGCTCGCGGAGCGCAACCTTGTCTCCCACGAGTTTGAATCGCCAGGTTCCCTCGAGCTCTTTACGCGCTTGTTCTTTGGTCACGACAACCCTCCCTTTTCTGGAGCTTTTTAGCCTCTGCTCAAGCTCTACTCCGTTAAGTATAGTTTTTGGACGTTGGCAGCGCGTTGCAAACTTCACGCCCAATCCTGCAACGCGTTTGCAACAACGCTCGGGTAGACTAAAAACAGTTCTGAGGAGGAGAAAAGATGAAAAAGGTCACGAAAAAGGTTTTGTTAGCCCTTGCGCTGGTTCTGTTACCTGTAGCCTTTGCTGAAGTCGGTGATGGCGATATTGATCCCGGAGTCGCTTCTACCCCCGCTCACGCTTCGGTTCGCTAAACCCCTTGACTTTCGAGTTCCTTTTAAACCAATTACCCGACAGGTCTTTATGTCCACCGACCCTCCGCCCTCCCCATTAGGTTTTCAGGTTCGAAAACGCGGGGAGGGTCTGGAGAGGTCTTGGTCAGAGGCCGGAGAGATCGTGCTGCGCGTGGCCGAAGCCAATTTGGAGATGATCGAAGGCAGTCTCAAAGCGGGGCACCGACTCGATATCGTTCCCGCCATTATCCCCACCACCGTTCCCACCACTGTTCCCACCACAGCATTTAACGAAACAGTCGAGACGTATCTGATTACGGAGGGTGAACTCGTCGAGGAGAAAACCGCCGAGACTGTCGAGCCCGGCGACGTTGTTCTCATCAAGGCACTCCAGGAGCCCGTGACGCTGACTGCCAAAACGGACGTGCGCTTTTTTTACACGGGTACGCGCCCCGCGTTTCACGAGATTTCCGACTCGCTGCGCGACCTCAAAGAGCTAGCCGAACTCGTCACTGAGAAAGACCGGGGCACCGCCGCCCACTGCGAGCGGTTGCGCGATCTGGCGCGGGCCGTCGGGCTCGAGCTCCGTTTACCGTCGCCTCGGCTTTACAAGCTCGACCACGGGGCTTATCTTCACGATTTGGGCAAGATCGAGGTGCCCGACCGGATTTTGCAAAAACCGGACAAACTCACGCCCGAAGAGTGGGAGATTATCAAGCAGCACCCGGTGACGGGCCGCCGCCTGCTCGAGACGACCTTTATGGCCTCCGTGGGCGAGATCGTCGAGCAGCACCACGAAAGACTTGACGGCTCGGGCTACCCTTACGGCCTTTCCGGCGACGCGATTCTTACTGAGTCATATATTGTGGCAGTCGTGGACACCTACGACGCGATGACCACCGACCGGCCCTACCGCCGCGCGCTCTCGCACGAGGAGGCGATAGAAAAAATCTGCGGGCTCGCGGGCCGACATTATCCTCACGCGGTGGTCACCGCGTTTCTCACGGTGATGGACCGGCTGACGGTGCTGCCCGTGGGTTTAGAACTGAGTGTCTAACGTAACGGCTAAGATTGGCGTGAGCTTTAACGGGGTTCGAAAGAGCTAAAGACGGTGTAGGCTTCTCACAAAACTAGGGTAGCGGTTCCTCGAGCAGTTCGGAAAGCCTCGAGAGACAGCGGTCATGCTTTTTGGCGTAGGCCGAGTTTTTGTAGGAGGGGTCGAAGAGTTCTGCTAGCGCCACCTCTCCCGAAGCCCGGAAGCCCACCCTGAGGTCGTAAAGCTTGTCGATAAAGTGGACAAAACGCAGCGCGTCGTTTTGTGTTCCGATGTTCTGGACGCCGTGAACGTAGAGCGTGTCGACGTTTTCCAACACGTCGCGGTAGCGAATGGGATGGTAGCGGCCCAAGAGGTCTAGGAGTTGGGGCCACTCGAGCGCCACCTTGGGTCTCGCGTCTTCTTCTTGCAGGGTGAGAAGCGCCTCCTCACCATAAAATTGAGCGAGGTGGTCACGCCTCCTAAAGTCGGGTCCGCCAAGCCGCACGGTCCTAAAGCGCGCCGCGACGCTCTGAATCTCGCGCTTAAAGTCTTCCGCGTTAAAGCGCCCCTGCCCTTGCCCCTCGGGCGGCGTGTTCGAGGTGGTGATGACGCGGCCTTTTGAAGCGAACAGACCCTCCAGAAACGTTTTGACGATAAGCGTGTTGCCGGGGTCGTCGAGCTCAAACTCGTCGATGCACAAGAGGCTCGAGCCGCCCATCGCCTCCTGTGCCCCCGCCATCCCCTTGACGCCAATCACGTAGACGAGTTCCTGAAACGACAGGTACGCTTTATTTGGTTCTGTAAACGCGTGATATGCCGCCGCCAACAGGTGCGTTTTGCCGACGCCGAAGCCGCCGTCTAAGTAGAGGCCGCGTTCGTTCTCGGATTCTTTTTGCCAGGGCCAGCGGAAGCCGCGCGGGGAGGCGCGGGAGGCGACAAACTCCCGCGTTACCTCGCACGCGTGCGTTTGACTCGGCTCCTGGGGCCGGTAGGTGCTAAAGCGCGTTCCTTCAAAACGGGGCGGCGGAACGAAGCTGGGCAGGCTGCGGGTGCTGGGTAGCAGCAGGTCGTCTAAAGAAACGGCGGGCACGAGGGGCAGCCTATCACGCGCTCGCACAACTCAAAGAAGCGGGTGAGCGGCTTTCGGCCCCACAAACGAGCGCGCGTGTTAGAGTAGCGCGGAAAGGAGACATTATGGCAAGCAACGTTTCGAAATCCGACCTCGTGGACGCGGTGGCCGACAAGCTCGAGATGACCAAGAGCGACGTGAAAAAGGTGATGGACACGCTTCTAGACGAAGTCACCACGCACCTGCAAGGGGGCGACAAGGTCACGCTAACCGGCTTCGGCACCTTTGAGGTGAGAGAGCGCAAGGCTCGTGAAGGCGTCAAACCGGGCACGACCGAAAAGATCCAGATACCCGCCTCGTCTTACCCCGCGTTCAAGGCGGGCAAGGGGCTTAAAGACAGCGTAAAAAGTTAGGTCAGGGGCTAGCGTTTGTTTCAGGACAGCCTAAGAAAAATCCCCAAGACCCACGCCCGCTTCGGCGGGTTCTTCTTTGCGAAAGAACGTAGCACGTTCTCGAGTCTCACGTACTACCCTGTCGTGTTCGCCTGTAAGCACCCCGTTTGACAAAGTGGGGACGCCGCCGTAAGCTAATTCAGCCACGCGAACGTGGCTAATCAAACCGCTCCTGCTTTGGGGAAGTCCGGTGAAAGTCCGGCGCTGTCCCGCAACGGTGAAAGTCCGAATACCAAAGCCCGAGTTGCAGCACCCCTTGCGAGGACGAGGAAGGGCGCGCCGGTATGTCGCATCATGGCCGGAGACCCGCGCTCGTTTCGTAAACTTTCAGGTTTTCGAGATGAGCTTTTTTCGCCCCGCAGGTGGCCCGAAGGAGGCCCTTGTGACGGTTGTACGGGTTTTACGTTCGTATTCGCGGTTTTTTATCCCTACTTTTACCGTTCTTTTCGCAGGCACCGCGTTCGCCACCGACTACCCCCTCACGGTTACCGACGACTTGGGGCGAGAGGTGGTGCTCGAGGCGGAGCCCCTACGCGTCGTCTCGATGATTCCGAGCCAGACGGAGACGGTCTGCGCGTTGGGCGCTTGCGACCGGCTGGTGGGCGTGGACGAGTACAGCACCTATCCCGCCGAGGTGACCGACCTGCCGGTGCTGGGCAACGGCTTTTCGCCCAACGTCGAGGCCATCGTGGCGCTAAAGCCCGACCTGGTATTGGTTGACGAATCGGGTGGGATTGCCGAGACGCTAAGCGGGCTGGGGCTCACGGTCTACGCGGGAACGGCGCAGACGTATAATGAGATTTTTGACACTTTTGAGGTGGTGGGTGAGCTCTTAAACCTCGAGGCCGAGGCCGCAAGCTTGTCCGATAAAGTGAGCGGCGAGGTAGACGCCGTCGCCGCCCTTGTCGCCGACGCGCCCGTCCCGACGGTTTTTTACGAACTCGACGCGACCCCCTACAGCGTCGGCCCGGACGCCTATATCGGCACCTTGATAAACAAGGCGGGAGGCCGCACCATCGTCGAGGCGGGGATGGGCGACTTTCCGCTCCTCGACCCGGAATTTGTGGTCGCCGCCAATCCCGACGTGATCGTGCTGGGCGACGCACCCTTTGGCGAGAGCGCAGCGACATTAAAGGAGCGGCCGGGTTGGGAGGGTCTTGGGGCGCTTCGCACGGGTCGGGTGGCGGAACTCACGCCTGAGCAGGTCGATATCGTAAACCGCTCAGGGCCGCGCGTCGCGGAGGCGGTGCGGCTGTTCGCGCAGATTTTTCATCCCGACAGCGTGGATTAGGGAATGAGGATGCAGCGCGGCGCGCTCCGGGGCGGGGTACGCGGTCCTTTTGCGGGTGTCCGCTGGACGCCGCTGGTGCTCTCGAGCGTCGTTTTGGCGGGCGTGGTGGTGCTCGCTACCGGCGTGGGATCGGTGCCCGTGGCGTCCGCCGAGGTGTTGCGAGCGGTGTGGCGGGGCGTGGCGGGCCTCTCCAGCGACGCTCGCGCCGTCACCGACACGATCGTCTGGGACATTCGGCTGCCCCGTGTGCTCACAGCGGCGCTCGTGGGCGGGTCGCTCGCGCTCTCGGGGGTGGCGTTTCAGGGGCTGTTTCGCAACCCGCTGGCCGACCCCTATTTGTTAGGCGTGGCGAGCGGGGCGGGCTTCGGCGCGACGCTGGTGATGGCGCTGTCGGCGTCGGTGCCCCTCTTGGCACGGCTCGGGGTGCCATTGATGGCGTTCGGGACGGCGCTTTTGACGGTCGTCGGCGTGGTGCTTTTAGCGCGGCAGGAGGGGCGGGTGCCGACGGTGTCGCTCATTCTCGCGGGGGTGGTGCTGGGCTCGAGCCTCACCGCCGCGACCTCGTTTGTGATGCTCTCAGCGCGCGCCGGGGCGGTGGGGATACTTAGCTGGCTGCTGGGCGGCTTTGGTCTGGCGAGTTGGGACAAGTTGGGCTCAATTTTGCCCTTTGTCATTCTTGCCGGGGTGGTGACGCTCTTCTCGAGCCGCGCGCTCAACCTTTTACAACTGGGTGACGCGCAAGCGGCGCTCCTCGGGCTGCCCGTCGAGCGGTTTCGGCTGGGCCTCATAGTAACCGCGACCCTCGCCACGGCGGCGGCGGTGAGCGTGGCAGGGGTGATCGGTTTTGTCGGCCTCATGGTGCCGCACGCGGCGCGGCTGGCGGTCGGCCCCGACCACCGCACGCTGGTGCCCCTCGCCGCGGTGTGGGGGGGTATCTTTATGGTCTTGGCCGACCTCGTGGCGCGAACCGTCATCGCGCCCGCGGAACTGCCCGTCGGCATCGTGACCGCGCTCGTGGGCGGTCCCTTTTTTCTCTACTTGCTGCGCCGTTCTAAACGCGGGGGGAGAGCGTGATACGCGCGACCGGCCTTTCCTTTGGTTACGGGCACCCTGGTTACGGGACCAAAGACGGGGCCAAGGACGGGGCCAAAGAGGTTGTGAGCGATTTGAACCTCGAGCTTCGTCCCTTCGAAACCGTCGGCGTGGTCGGGCCGAACGGGGCGGGTAAAAGTACCGTCGTCGGCCTCTTGACGCGGGTGCTGACGCCCGCGCGTGGCGAGGTCACCCTGGATACCCTACCCCTACACAAGTGGTCGCGGCTCGAGCTCGCGCGGCGCGTGGCGGTGGTGCCGCAGGGCGGCGAGCTGCCGGGCGACTTTTCGGTTTACGACGTCGTCATGATGGGGCGCACGCCTCACACCGGGTTTTGGGGCTTCTGGGCCGCGGAGGGTCCCGCTGATGTGGCGGCGGTGGAGCGGGCGATGCGCCGCACCGACACCTGGGCGTTCCGAGACCGGCGCGTGGCGGCGCTCTCGGGCGGCGAGCGGCAGCGGGTGCTGCTGGCGCGGGCGCTGGCGCAAGAGCCCTCCTACTTGCTTTTAGACGAGCCGACCAACCACTTAGACCTCAAATACCAAATCGAGGTGCTGTCCATGACGCGCTTAGAGGTGGCGCGCGGCTTGGGCGCGCTCGTCGTCTTGCACGACCTCAACCTGGCCGCGCGCGTCTGCGACCGGGTGTTGGTGCTGCACCAAGGGAGACTCAGGGCAGCGGGCACCCCCGCCGAGGTCCTGACCGAAGGGCTCATCCACGAGGTCTACGGGGCCGACGCGCACGTTTTTTTGCAGCCCGGCACCCGCACCCCCGTGGTGCTGCCCCGGCTATGAAATGTACGGTGACACGCACTGTGAGACGCACTGTAAAACGAACCGTGAGACCCGCATGAGGCGCTACGGGCGGGCGCTGCGGGTGGCGCTGGGGTTTCTCACCACGCTGCCCGTGCCCTTGGTGCGAGACTGGCGAGACGACGATCTGAAGTTGGCGGTCCGGGCGTATCCTCTGGTCGGGTTGATCATCGGTCTCTTTCTGGCGCTCGCGTCCGTTTTGCTCGAGCCCCTCCCGCCCCTCTTGCGCGGCGCCCTCGTCACGGCGCTCTGGTTGGGGCTCACAGGCGCGCTCCACTTCGACGGGTTTTGTGACTTGGCGGACGCCGCGCTTGCGCCTAAACCCCCTGAGGAGCGCTGGCGCATCGTCAAGGATCCGCGCGTCGGCGCGTTCGCGCTCGCCGCGGGAAACTTGCTGATTCTCACCAAAGTAGCAGGGGTGGGGAGCTCGAGCCCCACCGTGCTCCTGCTCGCGCCCCTCCTGAGCCGCACCGCCGTGCTCCTGACGATGGCGCGGTTTCCGGTTCACGACGCAAGTTTGCTGGGGCGCAAGAGCGCGCTCACAAAAAGCGAAACCTCTTTTCCGCTCCTTTTGGGCCTCGCGCTCGCCGCGGCGGTTTCCCTGCTGACGGTGGGGTGGGTTGTCGGTCTGGTGCTCATTGTGACCGCGGCCTCTACCGCCCTGGGTTTGGGGGCTTGGCTAAATCGCCGGATGGGGGGCCTCGGCGGCGACGCCTACGGGGCGGTGGTCGAGAGCAGCGAGGCGCTCCTGTTGACCGTGGCGCTTATGTTTTATTAACTATGTTTCATCAACAGGGTTAGCAATGAACGTAAACATTGACGTTTGATTCGGGGCAAGAAAAGGAGAAACGTGAGCACCACAGCACCACCCATAAACCAGAAAACCCCAAAAGTTCACGGCGAGCGGCGTGGCTTGGTCGTCGTCAACACGGGTGACGGCAAGGGCAAAACCGCCGCCGCCTTGGGGTTCGTGACCCATGCGCACGGTCGCGGTTTGCGGACGCGGCTCTTCCAGTTGACCGGCAGAAACGCGCCCGAGGAGCTTGTTAACGCCGCCGACGCCGTGACTGAAATGCGCCACGTCAAGCACGCTTTCGACGCCAATGTGCCCACGCAGCGGGGTATCGAACGTTGAAGGGGATGCTAGAACTCGTGCTCGTCCGCCACGGCGAAACCCTCTGGAACCGCGAGCGCCGCGTCCAGGGTCAGAGCCCAAATCCGCTTTCCAACTTAGGCCTAAAACAGGCGCGGCGGCTCGGGGTGAGGCTGATGGACGAGACTTTTGACCGCACGTTTGACCGGGTTTACAGTTCGGATTTACCTAGAGCCCTGCAAACCGCCGAGCTGGCGCTGCCGGGGGTGGACGCCATTCAAGACGCGCGCCTGCGCGAAATCTCGAGGGGTATATTGGAGGGCAAAATCGACGCAGACCTGACGCCCGAAGAGGCCCGCGTGCGCGAGGCGATGCGCCGCGACCGCTACGGCTACCGCCCCCAAGGCGGCGAGAATTTTGCCGACGTGGCCGCGCGGGTCGGTGCGTGGCTGAGCTCCTTGCCAGAAGAAGGTCGCGTCATCGCCTTTACCCACGGCGGCGTTGTCCACACCGTGCTCCGGCTCATTTTGGACGCGCCAGGCGCGACCTCCTGGGACTTCGCTGTCAACAACGCGAGCCTCACTCGCATTCTTTTTTACGATGGCCGCGTCACCATCGCCGGGGTAAACGACCACGCGCACCTGCTGGGGCGGGAAAATCTGTGGAGCTTCTAAGTATGGTGAAACCTAACGCCTTAGAAAACATCATGAGAGACATCGAACCTGCTGACACCGAGACGGCCGCGAGAGCAAAAAAGCGACACGACACGCTGACCAAGCCGCCGGAGAGTTTGGGCGGGCTCGAGGCTTTAGGCGTCCGGCTCGCGTCGATTTATGGCGCGCCCAAACCTGTGGTCAGAAACAAGGCCGTCGCCGTTTTTGCCGCCGACCACGGCGTCACGGCGGCGGGCGTGTCGGCGTATCCGAAAGGCGTAACGAGAGGGATGGTGCTTAATTTTTTGCACGGCGGGGCCGCGGTCAACGCGCTCGCGCGGGTGGCGGATGCAAGTTTACTGGTCGTGGATGTGGGCGTCGACGCCGACTTCCCCGACCACCCACGGTTGCTAAAACGCAAGGTCGCGCGCGGTACCGCGAACTTTTTAGACGCCCCTGCGATGACGATGGATGAGACGTTAGCCGCGTGCAACGTCGGCGTCGAAACCGCCCGCCGCCTCATAAGCGAAGGAGCCAATTTGCTCGTCGGCGGCGAGATGGGTATCGGCAACACGACGCCCGCGGCGGCTCTCACCGCCGTGCTGACAGGCGGGTCCGTTCGGGCGGTGACAGGGCGCGGCACGGGGGTAACGGACGCGGGGCTCGAGCACAAAATAACCGTCATCGAGCGGGCGCTCGAGCGTCATCAGCCAGAGCGCATAGAGCCTTTAGGAACGCTCGCCAAGGTAGGCGGGCTCGAAATCGCGGCTTTGGTCGGTTTTTACCTCATGGCGGCGCGTGAGCGGGTACCGGTCGTCTTAGACGGTTTTATCGCTACCTCGGCGGCGCTCGTGGCGGTAGCGCTTGAAGGGCACGTGCGCGACTACCTTTTCGCGTCGCACGCGTCCGTGGAGCCCGGTCACCGGGTGCAGTTGGGACACCTTGACCTCGAGCCGCTTTTCGACCTTGGCCTGCGGCTCGGCGAGGGCTCGGGCGGCGTGCTCGCGCTGCCGCTTTTAGAGAGCGCGGCGCGGGTCCTTACCGACATGGCAACCTTTGAGGAGGCGGGGTTACAGTGACGGCCAATCATCGTTGCCCCTTCGTTGTACTTAATCCCTGATAAAAGAGCTGCCAAAAGTGCGAATCTTCACATATTATGGGATAGTAACCCCGGTTGACCAGTACATTGTTCTCTATTGTCTAATCATAGGGTCTGGTTAAATGATGGTGGAGACGCCTGCGCAAAGGGTATAGTCATATCTGTTATCTTGGTGTTTCGTAAAGCTAGTTCATGGACGAGCAGGTAAGTTTCTCTTCCATTCGCTGCTCAGGGCGGTGAACGGCAAGCCTCGAGGGGGGTACGTATGTTAAGCATAGTTTCAGACACAGGTTCCGCAAGCATTACAACCAGACGCGCCGTGAGGGCGTCACTGGTGGGGCTGCTCCTGCTTTTTCTCGTAGGCTGCCAGGCGTCGGTAGAACGTCCGGACGTTCTTGTGGACGACGCGGCTGCGCTCACGGATATACCGGTCGAAGGCGTGATGGCGAGCGGCGAAGGCGGGAGCGAACTGGGGGCGTTTAGAGGCGCGCTCACGCTCACAAGCCTCACGTATCAAGACGGTCTCAGGGTGAGCGGCGTGCTGACCGAAACCTCTCGTTCAGGCGCGGCTGCGTTAGAAGAGAGCTTTGAGAACGTCCCGGCCACCCTCAGCTTCTCCTCTACCAGCCTCTCTTCTAAGCGTGGGGCTGAAGCGGGTGCAGGGTCGGGCGTCCGTACCGCCTCCGGTTCAGGGGGGCATCCGCGCGGCTGCGAGGTGCTTTACTTAGAGCTCGGCCCGTTCGTTTTCGACGGTGAACTTGGCCGACTGCACGTTTCGCTTGTGGAGATCTCTCTCGACCTCGGTATGCCCGAAACCGGCACCCTCGGGGCGCTCCTTTGTACGCTGACCGGGTTTCTCGAGGCAGAAACGGACTTAGAGGTTCCAGAGGGCGTCATAGAGAGCGTCGTGGCTCAAATCAACGCGCTCCTGGATAAAACCCTGAGTTACGTCAACCCTTAAAAAACTTACGGCCTCACCTTACACAGTATTTTCACGGTATTTGTGGATGTAGGTTTGGAAAAAAGGGAACACAGCGGTTTTCGCAGACACCGAGTGAGTTCGGCGCAGGCACCCTCCCTTAAACTGCGTTCCAGTTACGCATCCGCCGCCTGGCGACAGAAATGTATAGGCTGAGTTTCGCTCGAGCCAGCGTGTTGCTTGCTATCGAGAATGCAGAAGGGAGGAAGCGGATATGCTGTGTTTCATATTTCCCTTCAAACTTTTGGGAGAGGTTTCTAATCCTTTGACAGCTCGTGCGTAAGGCGAGTCATGATAAATGTACGGAAATGTACGGCACATCTCTCCGCGCTGCACCTGTTCGCAAGCATGGTTAAACCTGGATAATCAGACGTGAGCAGAACCTGAAGGGACACCTTTGACACCCATCACTCGCCTTGTGGCTTTCTTTGTAAAAAACTACATCCTCGCCATCAGCGTGTTCGGGACCCTGCTGCTTTTCGGGCTGCTCAGCCTTTTCGAGATTGGTGTCGACCTGTTGCCCGAGGTAGCGTTTCCCGTCGTGTCGGTGATGACCGCTTACCCCGGCGCGGGTCCCGAGGGGGTGAGCGCGGGGGTGGGCGAGGTCATCGAGGGGGCGCTCACGACGCTGCCGGACCTAGAGGCGGTCACCTCGACCTCGTCGGAGGGCTTGAGCCGCGTCGTCGCCTACTTTAGCGCCGACGCGGACCCGCAGGGGGTGGTTGCGGAGGTGTCGCGGCGGCTCGACGGTGTGGCCGCTGGGCTCCCCGACGGCGCGCGCGCGCCGGTGGTGCGAAGCTTCGACCCGGACGACCAGCCCATCCTCAGTGTGGCGGTCGCCGCGCCCGGCGAGGCGCTTTACGACGTTCAAACGTTGGCTGAGAATGACGTGGCGCTCGAGCTTCGGCGCGCGCGCGGCGTCGCGGACGTGACCGTGGTGGGTCCCGCCACGCGCGAACTTCAGGTGCTTCTAGACCCTAATAAGCTCACGTCTTACGCGCTCTCGCCGCAGGCGGTGGTGGGCGCGCTGCGCGACTCGGCGGTCACGGTGCCCACGGGCGACTTTGACTTGGGGGACACGCGTATCTTGCTCGTCGGCAGGAACGTGCCCGAAAGTCTGAGTGACGTCGAGGCCGTGCCGGTGAATTCGCAGGGCGTGAGGGTGCGCGACGTGGCGGTGGTGCGCGACACCACCGTGGTCGATTCGTACGTGCGCTTAAACGGCGAACCCGTCGTGCTCTTGGAGGTCCGCAAGCGCGCGGGGGCCAACGCGGTGGCGACGGCGGCGCGGGTGCGGGAGGTATTGTCAGCGCTCGAGCTTCCCGCGGGCACCACCGCCACCGTCGTCGGGGACGACACGAGCTTCGTCAGCGCGACGGTGCGGGACACCTTACGCACCACGCTTCTAACGGTCGGCATCGTGGCCTTTATGGTGCTCCTTTTCATCGGGCGCTTGGGGACCGTTTTTTCGGTGACGCTGGCGATCCCCCTCTCGCTCTCGGGTACGCTCATCGCCTTTGCGCTCCTCGGCTTTACCTTCAACGTCATCACGCTCCTGGCGATTATCGTCACCGTCGGCATCGTCGTGGACGATTCCATCGTGATCGCCGAGAACATCAGCCGTTACCGCGAGCTGGGTTTTGAGGCCGAGGAGGCGGTCTTGAAGGGAACGGGCGACGTCGCGGGCGCGGTGCTCGCGTCCACGCTGTCGCTCCTGGCGGTGTTTCTGCCTATTTCTTTTCTGCCGGGCGAGATCGGCCCTTTTTTCAGACAGTTCGCGCTCACGCTGGCGTTTACCATCACCTTTTCTTACTTGGAAGCGTTTTTCTTTCTCACCGTGCGGATGGCGTATTTGCCCAACCCGCTGCCGCCGCGCTGGGGCGAGCGCGGCGGGGTGTTGCGCCGCGCGAAAGACGACCTCCGCCGGGTGCGGGTAGGCCTCACCAGCCCCCTCGTCTGGTTGGTGGTGCTGTCGGGGGTCTGGGTCTTCTTGCTCGTGGGGACGCCGCGTCTTCTCGAGCCCTACCTCGTCTACGTCGCGGGCGCGCTTCTGCTCGCGCTACTCTTTTGGGCGCGCGCCCCGGCTCGCCTGGCCCTCTTCGCGCTCGGGGCCGCCGTGCGGGCGCTTTTCGAGGCGGTGGACGGCGCGACGCGCTGGGCGCAAGACGCCTACGCGCGCTCGCTCGACCGGGTGCTGGGCCGCGCCGCGCTGCCGCTCGTGGCCGCGCTGGCCCTTTTTGCGAGCCTCTTTTTCGTGGCTCCGCGCTTAGGCTACAGCTTTATGCCGACGCTCGACGCCGGGCGGCTCGTGGTCAACCTAGAGCTTCCGGCGGGCACCTCCATCACGCGCACGGACGAGGTCGCGCGCACGCTCGAGGGGGCGCTCATGGCGAGTCCCCTGGTGACGCGCGTGCAGACTTTGGTGGGCTCGGTGGGCGGTTCGGCGCTCGAGAAGCGTCCCGAGCACGCGGGCTTCGCCGCCGAACTCGTGGGACGGGGCGAACGCCCGCACACGGACGAGCTCGCGGTCACGTTTGCGCGCGCGTTGGGGTCCGTTCTTGCCCCCTTCCCGGAGGCGGTTTTAACCGTAGAGGCCGCCGACACCTTTGGGCCGCCCGGCGTGAGCAACTTTGAACTCAACTTAGCCTCGGCGGACTTGGAGGCGCTCGAGGCGCGCAGCGAGGCCGCGCTGGCGCTCATAGAGCGCAAACCCTACCTGAGAAACGCCGCGTCCGACTTGGGCAGCGTGGTGAGCGAGCGCGTGTTCCTTATCGACAACGAAAAACTGGTCGGGGCCGGGCTGAGCGCCAGGGACGTCTACACCACGCTGCGCATTTATAATGTGGGGCTCGAGGCGGCCACCATGCGGCTGGCCGGGACGGACTATCCCGTCCGCGTCAAGGCCGACCCCGCCGGGCTCCGCGACGAGGGTTCGCTGCTGAGTTTGCCCATCTTTTCGCCCCTTTTGAGGGAGGCGCTTCCCCTCGGGGCGTTCGGCACCTTCGAGATTCAGGCGGCCCCCTCGCGCATCAACCGCACCGACGGGAGCTACAGCGCCGCCCTCACCGCCGACCTAGCGCCGGGCGCGCCGAGTTTGTCGCAGGTCCGGTCCGAAATCGTGTCGGAGCTTCGCGCGGCGGGTTTGCTCGACGACAGCGTGGAGCTGGGCGGGGGCAACGGCATCGACCTCACCGCCGATTTGGCCTTTTACATGCCCATCGCCTTTGGGCTGGCGCTGCTGCTCAACTACCTCGTGATTGCGAGTCAGTTCAACTCGTTTCGCTATCCCCTCTACATCCTGCTGACCGTGCCGCTGGCGCTCGTCGGCGCGGTCTGGCTGTTTTTTCTTACCAAAACCTCGCTCGACGTCACCAGCGTGCTCGGCTTCGTGATTCTCATCGGGCTGGTGACCAAAACCGCGATTTTGCTCCTCGACGCGGTGACGCAGACCCGCGCGGAGGGCGCAAGTCTGCGCGAGGCGCTTATCGAGGCGGGTCGGCTGCGCCTCCGGCCCATCGCCATGACCTCGCTCACCATCGTCGCCATCAGCATCCCGCTCCTTTTCGGCGGGGGCGAGGGGGGTGAGTTGAGGCGGCCGCTCGGTTTGGCCGTGTTGGGCGGCGTGTTCACCTCGGCTTTGCTCACGCTCTACGTCGTGCCCGCGGTTTTCTACCTCTTCGAGCGGGGGGGCCGCTCGCCGGAACTCAGCGCGGCACCCCGGCCTGTGAGGCTGGTGAACGGGCTCGTCATGAGAATCAAGGGGCAGCTCCACAGGTTGGGCTTGCTGTGAGATTTGAAGCCTCAGGCTCACAAACGTCAGGTAGACTCCAGTCGTGCTTCAACAAACGCCCTCTCACCAAAAGCGGCAGGTGGATTTTGCGGATACCCCAACCGCACACGCTTTGTGAGGTTTGCTATGGAATTTCAGCGTGAAGTCTCAAAACGCGCTCGGTCAAATCTGTGCAACTCGAGCCGACCCGCAATGACCGGTTCGCACCGCGTCCGGTGCGCGTTTGGGGCTCTATGAAATACCTCACCGTTTTACTCCTCGCTTTTCCTCTCGCGCAGGCGCAGGTCGCCGTGCCCCTACCCGAAGCCTCGAACTTGTTACTGGAGGCGCAACCAGAGCGCGGGCAGGTCGTAAGTTTTTTGGGGCTCCTCGAGGCGCACCCGGCGTTGCAGGCCGCGCGTCTTTCTTTTAGCGCCGCCCAGGCGCGCTTGGGCGCGGCCACGAGCCCGGTGTCGGTCAACGTCAGCGGGGGCGTCAACACCCTCGACCGCGACGTTCTCGCCCTTATTCCCGAGATACCCGGCGTGTTGGAATTTCCCACCACCACCGGCCAACTCTCGACCGACGTCACCTTTCGGCCCCTCGTTTTTGGGGACGTGGCCGACCTGGTGAGCCAGCGCGAGCTCGACGCCGAAGGGGCGCTGCTCGACTATAGGGAGACGCTGACGGGCCTCGAGGCGCGAGCCTTGGAGGCGGCCCTGGGCGTCCGACTGGCCGAAGAATCCCTAGAACTCGCCCGGCGCGGCGTTGAATTGGCCGAGACCGCGCTCGAGGTGACCCGCCGCCGCTTGGCGCGGGGCGCGGCCACCGAACGCGCGCTGCGCGACGCCCAGGCGGGCGTCCAGGAAGCCCAAACCTTCGCGGGGCGCGCGGAGGCCGACCTGAGCCTGGCCCGGCTCACGCTGGTGGGCCTCGTGGGTGAGGCGCGCCTCCCGCCGGGACCACCAGGGTCTGACTTGCTCGAGCCTCTCCTGGACCTGCCGTTGGTGGGGGGTGTGCCGCTCGAGGTGCAGCGGGCGAGGCTCGACCTCGCGCTCGCTCAAGTGAGCGCGCGAAACGTGTCGCGCGACCTCTACCCGACCGTGCAAGCGGGCTACACCCAAAACTTGGACGACCGCTCCTCGCTCTCCTTGTCGCTCGACTCGCGCACCTTACAACCGAGCCTCGGCTATGATTACATCGACCCCGGTCGCGGGCTCTTACAAAACACGGTGAGGGGAACCTTTAGCGTGGGCTTCTCGCTCGACCTCTCGCCCGGCACCTACCGCGCGGTCGACGCGGCGCAGACGCTCGTCGAGGCGGCGCGCGCGGGGCTGCAAGCCGCCGAGGGGGGCGCGGCGCTGCAACGTGAGGGGCTGGAAAACGCCCTCAGCCAGGCGCAGCGGGACTTGGCGCTGCGAGAAGCGCGTTTTGGCAACGCGCAGCAGGACGTTGAGGAGGCGCGGCGGCGCGAGGACCTGGGGCTAAGCACGTCGCTAGAGACGTTGGGGGCGCTCGTCGACCTTTTAGAGGCGGACGTGGACCTCCGCAGCGCCCGCCAAAGGGTGTTGGTCAGCCTCCTCGACCTATATGAGTTCTACGCCCTGCCCGTCTCACAGGTGCTCGAGCCGTGAACGCCAGAACACGAACCCCGAAGCTGTAACTCCCACAAACGTGGCTTCTCAAAAGTGATTCTCTCAAAAGTGATTCTTTCGGCAACCTTCCAGACGTGACCTTCTCAGAAACGCACAGACGCACGGAGGTACGCAGTGCAGCGGCTAACCCTCTTTTTTAACCTACTCGTTCTCCTCACCCTCTTCTCTTTTTCCCACGCGCAAAACGAGACGCTGACGCTTCAAGAGGCGCTAAGGAGCGCCGTGAACCGCACCGAGGTGGTGACCGCGGGGCTCGAGCTTCAAGACGCCCTTGCCGCCCTGAGCCGCACCGAGGGCGACCCGGCGGCCCTAAGACCCGAGCTGGTGGGAGCCCTCCAGCGCGTGGCGCTGGCCGAGGCGGAGCACGAAGCGGCCTACTACCGCGCCTTGCAAGAAATCACCGACGCCTATACGAGCCTCTTAGAGGCTGTCCAACAGGTCGCGCTGGCCGAGGGGAGCGTGGCGCTGGCCGAGCAGGCGCTCACCATCGCCCAAATCCGCGCCGAGCGGGGCAGCGCCACCCCGCTGGACGTGCAAGACGCGCAGGTGGATCTGGAGGACGCCCGCAACAGCCTGCGCGCGGTTCAAGAGGGCCAGGGCTTGGCCGAAAGCAACTTGGAGGGCATCCTCGGCCGCGCGGTAGACGCTGACGCGCTCGAGCCCCCCCCCGAGGGCGGCCTCGTGACGCTGCCCGCGCTCGAGGACGCGCTTGAAGCCTCGCAGGCTCACCCGGACCTCCTTGGGGTGGAGCAGGGGCTCGAGCTGGCGCAAATGAACGTCGATCTGCTCGACCCCAGCTACGCCTCGCGCTCGCAGATTGACGCGGCCCAGACGCAGTTAGACACCGCTCAGGAAGGCTTTAGGGAGGCGCAACGCGGCTCCGGCCTGGGCGTGCGCAACCTTTACCTGGCCGCCCAAAATGCCGCCGAGACTTACCGGACCCGGCTCGAGGGCGTCGCCAACGCCGACGCGCGCTTGGAGAGGGAGCGGCAACGGCTCGAGGCGGGGCTCATCCCCGAAATCGCCTATAACCAGGCAGAATTCGACAACCGCCGGGCGCAACTCGGGGCGCTGGAGGCGCGGCACAGGTACTTGAACGCGCTGCTCGAGCTGCAAGCGAGCGCGCTGGTGGAGATTCCGGGACTCGACGCCTGGGGAATAGGGGGTCGGAGCGGTGAAAGTCGGAGCGGTGAAAGTCGGAGTGAAAGCGGGGCGCAGCCGGGGGCCGGAGCGCAGCCGCCTGCAACGTCCGGGGGAAACTAGATGCGCGGGCTGACGCGTTGGTCCGGACTTCTTTGGGTCCTATTGCTCGCCTCGTGCGGGGCGGGCGGCGGCGGGACCGAAGAAGCAAACCCGCTCAGTACACCGCAAGAGAGCGCCCCAGTCGTCCGGCAGGTTCGCGTCCTTACCGCGGACCTGGGCACGCTCATCACCACGCGCAGCGCCTCGGTCACGGTAGAACCCGCCCAGGAGAGCCGCGTCGCCGCCAAGACGCCGGGGCAGGTGGCCGGGATTCTCAAGCGCGAGGGCGCGCGCGTCGAGGCGGGCGAGCCCGTGATCGTGCTCGACGCCGCTCACCTAAACTTGCAACTCGACAACGCCCGCGTCGCGGTCGAGAGCGCACGCGTGGCTCTGCAAAAGGCGCAGAACGCGATCCCTGAGAGTCAGGACCAGGCGAACGCCCGACTCCGCACCGCCGAAATCAACCTCCGGCTCGCCCAAACACAACTCGAGGAGGGTGAGGCGCTTTTTGGGGCGGGCGGGCTCTCGCAAAACGACCTGGACAAGTTGGGGGCGGCGCTCGAGAACGCAAACGCCGCCTACGGACAAGCCCAAAACGCGGTGTCGCAGAGCGGGCGCGCCGAAGGCGAGGACCTAGCGCTCCTGCGCCTGCAAATCCAGCAGGCCGAGACCGGGCGCGCGGGGGCCGAGCAGGCGCTCGCCGACGCGACCGTCAGAGCGCCTTTTGCCGGAGAGGTCGCCGAGATGCTGGTCGAGGAGGGCGAATTCGTCGGCGCGGGCTCGCCCACCTTTAGGCTGGCGAGCACCGAGGCCCCCCTCGCGCGTTTCAGCGTGCCCCCCGAGGACGCGGCCTATCTCTTGGGTCAGGGCAGCGTCACCCTGTCGTACGGCGGTGAGGCGTACGAGGCTGCCATCATTCGCAGCAGCGCCTCGGAGGGGTCGCGCCTGGTCGAGCTGACCGCTCAACTTGGGGCCTCAGCGCCCATCCCCACCGGCACGGTGACGCGGCTCGACTATACGCTCGAGCTGGCGACCGGCGTCACCCTGCCCTCGGGCGCGGTGCAAACGAGCGCCGAGGGGAAGAGCGTTTTTGTCGTCGAGGACGGCAGGGCCGCGCGCCTCGCGGTGCAGGTCCTGGGCGAAGCGGGGGACCAGGTCGTCGTGAGCGGACCCGAAAGGGGCGCGCAAGTCGTGTATCCCGTGCCGCCTGACTTACGCCCCGGCACCGACGTGAACGTCATCGCGGAGACGGGGCTGTAGGGGGGCTCGAGGATTCGAGGTGGTGAAAAGGTAAATGTTCGGTCAAGATAACACTTGACCGAACACTTCGGTCTCTCGTCAAGGCGTCAAAGGCTCTAAAAATCTACCATGACCCCCCTCGCTCTCAAAGTCTGGACGTCAGCCAGTGCCTGACGACTGATGAGCGGGTTTAGTTTAAGGTTTACAGTATCGCCACTGCCCAGGCCGCTGTTATTGACCAAGGCGCTGATGTCGCTGATGTTGTTGTTGTCAAGGACAAGCGTGGTCAGGTTGACAAGACCCTGAAGGGGCGTAAGATCGTTAATGCTATTGCCCCCAAGCTCAAGGAACGTCAGGTTGGTGAGACCCTGGAGCGGCGTAAGGTCGCTGACGTTGTTGTTTCGGAGGTCAAGGGACGTCAAGTTGACAAGGCCCTGGAGGGGTGTAAGGTCGCCCACGCGGTTTTCGAAAAGGTCGAGAAACGTCAGGTTGGTAAGGTTTTGGAGGGGCGTAAGGTCGCTGATGCGGTTGTTGGCGAGCCCAAGGACTTCCAGGTTGGTGAGACCCTGGAGCGGCGTAAGGTCGTCCACGTCAGTGAGAGCAAGCACAAGCGTCGTCAGGTTGGTGAGACCCTGGAGCGGCGTAAGGTCGCTGACGAGGTCGTTGGCGAAAAGATTAAGCTCCGTCAGGGTGGTCAGACCCTGGAGCGGCGTAAGGTCGCTGATACCGTTGACCGCAAGGTTAAGAGAGGTCAAGTTCACCGCGTTTTGCAACCCCTCGAGGTCGTCAACCGAGCGGTTCCTCGCGTTGAGTTCGCGTAGCGATTGCATATCCGCGCAGGTGATGTTGCCGCTGAGTTCGGGCTTGTTGAGCGCGTCTCGGACGGCCTCCTCTAAATCAGAGTCGGGGAAAACAACCGGGTCGGCGCAGGTTGTACTCGAGACCACGGCGCTGACGTCTACACGGAAAGTGAAAGGCTTGTTCTCCCTGAAGGTCACCTCGAAGCGAAAGCGGGCGCTCTTCTCGGCTGGGCTCAGCACCCCGTCGCCGCCGAGCTGTTGGTCGGTGACTAAGGGGGCGGACGCGCTCACCACGTTGCTGGAGGCCGAGTTGAGGGTAAAGAAAAACGGCTGCGCGAAGCTTAAGTCGGCGGTGATATTTTCTACCTGAGCGCGGACCACGAGTTTTGTGGGCGACACAAACTGAAATCCGACGTTTCTGAGCGCGGCGTCCACGTCGGGGGTCAGGATGCGGCTGTCACTGGGGCTGCTTTGCGGCTGAAGCCGCACTTCACCAACACCCGGCTCCAGAAGCGTCACGACCCCGGCTTGAGGATCGACGTGAAACTCGAACCCGGTGGCCGCGGGCGGCTGCGTGACGGACTGCGTGTTGCAACCGGCAAGAACGAGTAGCGTGACGAGCAGCGTGATGGGGAGCAGGACAGGCGTCCGGGTTGACTTAGCTTGCTTTACAAACATCATGATCACCTTTCTTGTCAGCGCAAGAGAAGGGGATAAAATGTAAGGACGACGCCTTCTAAAACACTGCCTGAGAAGCGTTCAAACGGTCTACCGCGCGGGCTCGACACTCCCTTCTTGCATGTTTCCGGCTGTGTAAGCCCCCGTTGCACCGCGGATTCTGCATAAATTTAACAAAGTCTGGGTCTGCAAGCGGATTCTACCACATAAACGGGGTGAACTCCTTTCTTTTCAAGGTTTAGAGGGTAAAGCGCCCATCCGAACGGGTAGCGTTGATGCTGCGGGCGTTGTACCTCCTCTCCAAGGGGGGGAGCCCCTGCTGACGAAGAGCTTAAGAGGTTGGGTCTGACCGAGCCTGGAGCTTTAACACTGGTAGGAGACACAGCACTCCCTCACGTCTACTTTTCGCCACAAAAACTCCCCGACCACTCCATCTTGCTCATGGGCCGCGCCCCGAGAAACGAAACGGGCTTCCGAGGCGCGCGGCTGCAAATTTGGTACAACCACACGGACGAGCTCCAGCAAGACGACGGCCTCCACGCGCATAGGGAGAGCGGCGCGTGTTTCACCGCGCTCCAGGGAAGCCTCACCGTGGGGGTATCGGGCGAACGGCATACAATCCGCGCGGGTGAGTTTTGCTGCTTTCCCGTCGGGGTGCATCACGCCCTTCTCGAGGTCGGGACGCCGGTCGAGACGCTGATGATCCGCGCGCCCTCGGTAGAAGACAAGGTTTACCCGCCTTTCGGACACCTAGATTCGCGTTAGACTGCCCCAATGTCAGAACCCCAGCTAGACCTTCTGCTCATCCGTCACGGCGAAACCGAATGGAACCGCGCCCGCAGAATCCAGGGCCACACCGACGCACCCCTGACCCCCTTGGGCGAAGCGCAGGCGCGGCGCTTGGGTGAAAGGCTCCGGAACGAATCTTTTGATGAAATCCACGCGTCTGACTCGGGCCGGGCGCAGCGCACCACGGCGCTCGCGTTTCCGGGGCTGCCCGTCCGTACGGACGAAAGGCTGCGCGAGATGCACTACGGGGTGCTCGAGGGCAAAACGCGCGCCGAATTTTCTGAAGACGACCATCAGGCTTACAACGCCTACCGCGCCGACCCCCACGGCGTCGCCGTCGCGGAGGGCGAGTCGTGGGGCGACCTAAAAGCGCGCGTGTCGGGCTGGCTCGCCACGTTGCCCCCCACCGGGCGCGTGGCGGCGGTGTCGCACGGGGGCACCATCCGGGCGGTGCTCTTGTGGGCGATTGACGCGCCCAACAGGCACGATATGGATAAGTGGAATTTCGTCTTCGGCAACACGGGCATCACGCGTATAGGCTTAGGCGGAGAGCGTCGGCTTATCAAAAGCGTGAACGACACGGCGCATCTCGAGGGGCTTGAAGACGACCGACCGGCGTTCTGAGACGTTGGCCTCGAGCCGCGTCTCCCCTGGTTGACCTCCCCTGGTTGACCTCCCCTGGTTGATTCGTAACTCTCGGCGCGCCGCCTTTGGCGTTGGTTAAACGCTCACACCAGCTCGAGCGTCAGCGCCACCACCCCGTGCGAGAGCGTGAACCCGAGCGTCTCCAGACTGTGACAGGCCTGGCGCTCGTCGTCGTGGGCGCGCGCCAAAAGGAGCGTCATGTCCTCAAAGTCAAACACCTCGTGCGCGGCGCGGGTGAGGAGCGCGCGGCCCAAGCCTTGCCCGCGCGCGCGGGGCAGCACGCCAAAGTAAGCGACCTCGGCAAAACCGTCCTCGCCAAAGAACTCGAGCTCCAGATGTCCCACCAGCGTGTCTTCTTTGTACGCCAACAAAAGCCGCACGTCGGGGTCTTCAAAGCGCTCGATGAGGTCTTCGTCGCTCCAGGCCAGGCGCGTGGCCCAGTTGTCGCTCGTGTCGCGGTAGAGGTCGCGGTAGGTGCTCACCGTGAGCCCCGCGCCTAGTCCCTCGGCCCATTCGAAGCGGAAGGGTGAAAACCCCACCGGCGGGGCCGCGCCGCGCGCGAGCGAATAGATATAGGTCGTGCGAAAGGCTTCGAAGCCCCCGCCCCCCAACCCCCGCCGCGCGCGCACGTTTTCCTCGTCCACGAAGGCCTCGACAAAGGGGTACCCGTACGCGCGCGCCGTCTCGACCACGCGCGCGGTCAGGGGCTCCAACGCTTCCGCCGAAAGCTCCGGGGCCAGCAGCGGCCCCTCCACAAAGGCCTCGCCGTCAAGGTTGCAGAGGCTCAGATAGGCGACGACGCGGCCCCCCTGCTCGAGCACAAACGGAAAAATCTCGGTGTAGGGGCTCTCGTCGCCCAGCTCCTCCCTAAGCTCATCCAAAGTGCGGCTCTCGGGTGACATCGCGCGGTACATGGCGTCCTCGTCTTGGAGCGTAAGAAGCTCTAACAGCGCGGGCAAATCTCCGTTTTCCAGCGTTCTCACCGTCATTCACCCATGCTACTGCAAAACCAGGGGAAAGTTTTCTGGTCTCGTCGTCAGGCTAAGTCGTCATCCTGCGTCCGCGCCCGAGCAGCGCGCAGCGCCCGCCCTAATACTTACTCGGCGGGTCGTAACGTCTATGAATGGTGCGCGCCAAGCGGTAGTAGTCGACCAAGCGCCTGGTGGAGGCGAGCCAGTTGTGGGGCTCCACGTCCGCTCGAGCGTTCTCCCCCATCTCTTTGCGCAACCCTGGGTCAAAAAGAAGCGTGCGAAGTTTTTCGGTGAGTTCGCCCAAGTCGCCGGGGGTAAACATAAAGCCGTTGCGCCCATGACTAATCACGTCGGGGATGCCCCCGGCCCGCGCGCCCACCACGGGCACGCTCGAGGCCATCGCCTCCATCGCCACGAAGCCCAGCGTCTCGGTGTCGGACGGAAACGCGAACACGTCGGCGCTCGCGTAGGCGCTCGCCAAGTCGTCCCCACTCATGTAGCCCGTAAAGACCGTGTCGGTGTCCCTGAAACGCTCCCTGAGATAAGCCTCGGCGGGACCGGAGCCGACCAGCGCGAGGCGCACGCCCGGAATCTGGGTGACGGGTGCGTAGAGCCAGTCTAGGCGTTTTTCGTGCGACAAACGCCCCACGTAAATCATCAGGGGCTTGTCCGGCTCTCCCCCCGAAAGGCGGTGCCGCATCTCTTCGGAGGCGTTACCGGGGGTGTAACGCACCGTATCCACCGCCTTGGGCCAGAGCCGCACGCGTTTGATGCCAAGCCCGCGCGCGGAATTGACCATCGGCTGGCTCGTGCAGAGGTTGACGTGCGCCTGGTTATGGACGTCGCGCAAGAACGTGCGCGATAGCGGGCTCAGAAAGCTCAGCTTGAGATGCACCGCGTATTGGGTGATGTCGGTATGAAACGAGGCCAGCAGGGGCAGATTGCGCTGTTTGGTGATGGCGGTGCCCCAAAGCCCCAAAATCACCGGGTTGACCACGTGAACGATGTCGGGCGCGAACGCGTCCAGTTCGCGGCCTAAGCGCGGGCGAGGCATCCCCAGCACGAGTTCGGGATACCAGGGCTTAAAAGGAATCCCCGGCACCTTGACCACGCGGTAGCCCGCGTACGACTCGGGCGGGTGGTGGGGCGCGAAAATGAGCGCGTCGTGGCCGAGCTCGCGTAAGTTATCCAACGTCCGCACGATGCGCGTAACCACGCCGTCGATTTTGGGCAAAAAGGTTTCGGTAAAGAGGGCGATGCGCATAAGGAGGATAAATGGGGGAAGAAAGGCGCGCGCCTTTCTAAGAGCTTTCTAGTGGCTGCCCAGCGAGGTGCGCACCCTGCGCCGCCATTCGCGCCGCCATTCACGCCACTGCCGCCTAAAAAAGCGGCGACGGTAGCGCTGCGCCCCAGCGCGCCATTCACCCGAACGCACGAGCGAGGAGAGCGCCGCCGCGGCGATAAAGAAGGGATGAAGCAGCGCCCAGGTCACAATCGGCAGCCCCCACAGGTCGCGCCGCCCCAGCGCCGCCGCGCCGATATGGATGCCCGACACCTCGATGGCGAGCTTGGCGGCCCAGAGCCCGAACACAAAGGGCGCGAGTGAGGGCGCAAAAAGCGCCAGAGGAACCGCAAGGCTTAGCAGCACGCTCTGCGCGCCCAGAATCGCAATCGACGTCCAGAAGAGCGGGTGGTAGTGGAGCGTGTGGTGGTAGCGCGAGACCCAGCGGCGGCGCTGGTTGAGAAGCGCCCCTAAAGTCGGCATGGGCCGCGTGAGCACGCGCACCTCGGGGGTGTCGGCAAAGACGATGCACCCTTCTTGCAAGCGGCCCATGCGCTGGGTGAGCAGGTCCTCGTCGCCCGAGGGCGCGCGGCCCGACGCGCCAAAGCCGCCGATCTTGTCAAAGGCTTCACGGCGGTAGCCCTGGTTGTTGGCCGAACTCGCAAAGGCCCAGCCGAACCGCGTTAGGGACCTCGAGGTGAGCATCAACGAAAGCCAGTCAATCGTCTCAAAGGTGTGTAAAGGACCCCCTCGAGCCCCCGCCCTGGTGCTCTCGACGTAACCCACGACCATCGCCACGTCGGGCGCAAAGTGCGCGACCATGCCCGCGACCCATTCTTTTGGATACTGGCAGTCCGCGTCGCTTGTCAAGATAATCTCGCCTTTTGAAGCGCGCACGCCCGTATCGACCGCGTTGACTTTGGGCGCCAAACGTTTGCTGGGCGCGATGACGTCCACGCGCCGAAAGCGCGGGTCCTTACCGACAAAGCTCTGGATGATGGCGGGCGTGGCGTCGGTCGAGCGGTCGTTGACGATGACGAACTCTAACGCGCCCTCATAACGTTGCTCTGAAAGCGACTCGAGCGTCTCCCCAAGCCTCTTCTCTTCGTTATGCGCCGGGATGATGACGCTGACTGAGGGAGGGGCTGGAACGTCGTCTGAGGCGTTGTCTGAGGCGTTAGCCGAAAGACCGGCAGGTGACGTTTTGTTCGCCCTTTTGCCGGGCACAAACATGCCCACATATACGAGCCCCATCAGCCCCAGATAGGGAAGCACGAACGCGTAAAGAAGAATTAAGAAAATCACGATACCCCCAGCAGATAAAGCAGCAAAAACCCCGGCGTCTCGGAGGGGCTTTCTAGGGAGCTTAACACGCGCGGGCCGTTCTTTACAGCAGGTGTTATCCGGTCCAGGCTTTTACCAGCACGTCTCTTCGGGAGTATTCAGAAAAGTGAGTCCCGAGCGGTCATGAACCAGCGCAGCCTTTGCAGGCTCACAGTTCAAGATACATCCACAAACGCTGTTCAGCACAGCGTTAAAGGTGGACTCATGTGTATTCGGGACTGCTGCGGTCCGCCCTAAATTCTTGACAAAAAGATGGGCAAGCTGCTATGGTCGTGCAAGCGGTTGCACAATCCACTCAGCGGGTGAGAAAGGGTGCTCTAAAACCCAGAGGCTCCTCGAGACGTTTTAGACAAGTGAGAGGCAGGTACCGGTATTTCACTGGACAGCTTCATTTGACGTGTAAGAGACTGACGTGTAAGAGATTTTGGATAAGGAGGTTGCTAGGAAAAAGCGTTACGCCGGGCGTCGCCGTAGCCACGCCTCTAAGGTTGAAAAGGCTTGATGAGAACCCCCTGGGAGGGTTGCGTATGAAAAAGATGCTTCTGTGTTTGGTTTTGGTTGTGGCGGCGAGTTCGTTGTTTGCCGCTGCACAAACAACGACGGCGCAAACGACCGTCGCGTGGTGGTCCTGGAACCCGGACGAGCCGTTCGCCGAGCAGTTGATCGAAGCGTTTGAAGCGGGTCACGATGGTATCCAGATCGAGTACCGGAATTTCGACTACACCGACTACCTGCAAACCCTGCGCTTAGACCTCGTGTCGGGGGGCGGTCCCGACCTACTCGGCTTGCAAGCCGGGGTGATGATCAGTGAGTATCAGCCCTTTTTGGAGGACCTGACGCCCTACGTGACAGACACGTTCGGTGAGGACTGGCGTGAGCGGTTTTACGCGCTGGGTACCGAACAGTTGGAAGTAGGCGACAAGGTCTCGGCGCTGCCCTGGTTCCTATCAGCCGCCGGTTACCTCTGGTACAACGAAACCCTCTTTAGCGAATACGGGCTCGAGCCGCCGACCACCTTTGAGGAGTGGAAAAGCGTCAGCGAGACGCTCCGCGAAAACGGTGTCCAGCCCTTTGTGCAGGGCGCAAAGGACGACTGGGTCAATTTCGATATGTTTATCGCGCTCGCCAACGAGGTCGCGCCCGGCAAAATTTACCAGGCGGAAGCGGGCGAAGTACCCTGGACCGACCCCGACTTGGTCACCGCGATGGACATGTGGCTGCAACTCTTTACGGGCGGCATCATGCCCGCCGACGCGCTCGGTATCGCTCAGTACCCCGACGCCTACGACGCCTGGACCCAGGGCAGAGCGGGCATGATCTTTTTGGGCAACTGGAACAACAACCGCATGAGCGAAAGCGTGTTCGAACTCAACCAGGGCAACACCGGCTTTACGGAGAGATACGAATTCCTGCCGGTACTCCTGCCCGATATGAACGGGGACGGTGAGCCCGGGCGCTTGTTCGGCGGCCCCGACGTGGCGCTGGGCATGAACAGTCAGAGCAACAACAAAGAGGCAGCCTGGATTTTCTTGAGCTGGCTGGTGTCCGAAGAGGCCCAAACGATCATGGCGAGTAGACTCCAGTTCCCGGCCATCAAGACCGTGGGTTTGGAGGACGTCCGCGTGATGTTCCCCTCTCAAGAAGAGGTGCTGGCGACGCAACCCGCACAGATGGAGAACAGCGTCGGGAAGCGCGAACTTCTCTACCCCGAGCTCAAGACGTCGCTCGGCGACGCCCTTCAGAACGTGGCGAGCGGCGTCTCTACGCCGGAGGAAGCCCTGGCGAACGTCGAACGCGTGTCTCAGTCTATCGAACGCTAGACGCCGAGCCGAGCCGTAAAGGCCGCAGGTAACACCACAGGTCAGGTAATGCCGAGGTAAAGATGGACCATTCCCCCGAAACCAGCACGCCGGAACAAAGGGGTTCCGGCGTGCCGACAGGGCCAAAACGCGCCAAGACGAACCTGCTCAATTATCTCTACTGGCTACCGCTGGTCGCCTTTGTCGGCGGGCTCATCTACTACGCGATTTACTACACGCTCGAGGTGAGTCTTTTCAACTGGAACGGTCTCACCCCCGACCGCGACTTTATCGGCCTAAAAAATTACCGGGACATTTTCCGCGACCCGGTTTTTCACAAAATCTTGTGGAACACCGTCATTTTCGCCTTTGCGACCATCTTTATTCAGATGGCGCTCGGCCTCATCATCGCCGTGCTGCTGGGCTTCTCGGTGGTGCTCAAGACGGTCTACAAGGTCATCTTTTTCTTGCCCGTCGTGACAGCTCCGGCGATCTCCGCGTTCGTCTTCCGCCGTATCTACAGTGCAGACGGTGAACTAAATGGGGTGCTGAGCGCGCTGGGCTTGGGTGGCCTGACGCAGGTGTGGCTGGCCGACCCCCGGCTGGCCCTTTACAGCGTCGCCGCGATCAACATCTGGCACTGGACGGGCTTCAGCTTTCTGCTCTACTTCGCCGCGCTCACCATGATCGACAGAGCCATCTATGAAGCGGCCTTGATAGACGGGGCCAACGCTTTTCAGATGCTGCGCCATATCACGCTTCCGCTGCTACAACCCACCCACGTCACGCTCATTATTTTGGGCGCTATCGGCGCGCTCAAAACCTTTGACGTGGTCTACCTGACCACCGGGGGCGGGCCGGGTCGCGCCACGGAACTCATGGCGACCTACATCTTTAAGAAGAGCATCGTCGAGTTCGACGCGGGCTACTCTGCCGCTCTGTCCATCGTCCTGCTCGTCCTCGCTCTCGTCATCACCTTGATGCAGCAGCGGTTGTACCGCCGCTAGGAAGGTGTCCCTATGCCCGGAATCACCTCACGGTGGGCCAACCTCACCGCGCAACTCATCCTGACGGCGCTCGCGGCCGTGTTTATCGCCCCCCTGATCATCATGATCCGCGTGTCTTTGCAGGGCAGCGGCTTGGGCAACTACCTGGCGGTGCTGCAACAGCCGCTTCTCCCCCGCTTCTTTTTGAACAGTCTGATCGTCACGTCGACGACCATCGTCCTTACCTACGTCATCACGGTGCTCGCCGCCTACGCCTTCGCCAAGTTGAAGCTGAGGGGTAGCGCGCTGCTCTTCAACCTCGTTTTGGTAGGCCTCATGGTCCCCGGTATTGCGGTCATCGTGCCCCTGTTTATTCTTTTTCGCAACCTGGGGCTGTTCAACTCCTATTGGGCGCTCGTTTTGCCCTACACCGCTTTCGGGCTGCCGTTTACCGTACTACTCATGCGTAACTTTTTAGACGGACTCCCCGACGAACTTTTGGACGCCGCCCGCATCGACGGCTGCAACAGCTTTA
Source organism: Trueperaceae bacterium (assembly GCA_965214405.1). Classification (GTDB taxonomy): domain Bacteria; phylum Deinococcota; class Deinococci; order Deinococcales; family Trueperaceae; genus CBDCCT01. The sequence continues at coordinate 4,117,124 of OZ243956.1, read as the reverse complement.
CCGCGCTGCTGTGGATTGTCGTGCCGCTGTCAAAGTCTATCTCTCTGGTGGTCATCATCTGGACGTTTCTGTCTGCCTGGAACGAGTATTTTCTGGCGCTCATCTTTATGCGCAAGCAGACCATGCAGACGGTCACGCAAGCCCCCCAATTTTTCACCGGGTTTTATGAGGTCGATATCGGCAAAGTTTTTGCGGCCTTAGTGCTCATCAGCCTGCCCGTCATGATCACGTACTTGAGCTTGCAAAAGTATTTCGAAGACGGCATCGTGTCGGGTTCTCTCAAATAATCAGAAATAACGACTAAAAACAACTATGAGAAATAACTAGGAGGAGAAACGTGCAACTTTCATACGAGCGGTATTTAGACAAGGTTTTGGGCGGCTGGATAGGTAAGTGCATCGGCGGCACCATCGGCGCACGGTTCGAAGGCAACAAAGACTGGATAGAAATTTCGCCCCAGGAGATGTTTCCCGACGCGGTCCCCCCCAACGACGACCTCGACCTGCAAATCTTGTGGCTCAAGGTGTTGGAGGAAAAAGGCGCGGCGCTCACCTCGGATGACTTAGCCGACGCTTGGTTGGGGGGCTGCTGGTACCCCTTTAACGAGTACGGGATTTTTCGTAAAAATTACCGGCTGGGCATCCATCCACCGGACTCGGGCAGGTTTAACAACCAGTTTTGGGAAACCGGCATGGGCTGCCCCATCCGCGCCGAAATCTGGGGCTACGCCTTCCCCGGCGCGCCCGACTTGGCCGCCGAGTACGCCCGCCGGGACGGCGTCTTAGACCACACGGAAGAATCGGTGGGCGCGGAGCAGCTTTTTGCCGCGATGGCGGCGATGGCCTTTTTTGTCGATGATTACAAGGTGCTTTACGAACGCTTCAAGCACTACTTGCCCGCAGGCACGCCCATCGCAAGGTTGAGCGAAGAAGCGTTTCGCGCCCACGCCGAAGGGCTCAGCCTGCGCGACGCGCGCCAGCGGCTGATGCTCCTCGCGGGCAATCCCGAAGCCTGCGACGCGCGCACCAATGTACCCTTTACCTTTTTGGGACTTTTGTACGGCGGTGAAGACTTAGAGGAAACGATGCTCTCCACCCTGCGCTGCGGCTATGACACCGACTGCACGATGGCGACGGCGGGCGCGCTGCTCGGGCAGATACTCGGGGCGAGTCGCATTCCGGCGCATCTCAAAAACGCGATTGGCGACGAACTGGTGATGGGCATCGAGTACCGGCGCGAGGAGATGACGCTGTCCGCCTTGGCAAGGGACACCGCTCGAGTCGGCGTGCTGCTAAGCCGCGACCTGAAAACGGGTTTGGACATTACCGACGCGCCCACCCTCACACCGCTACCCGTCGTAAAAGCGAAGCCTCGTTTGGAAGTCGAGTACCACGCTTTGCCCTCCGCAGCGCCGGGTGAAACCATAACGGTCACCCTGAAGCTGGCGGGGGAGCATAGTAACGGGGAACTCAGCGTTGCTGGGTCGGAGAATTGGGAGGTTTTTCCCCAGCAGCAACGGCTCGAGCGCGGCAGCGCCACCTTTAATTTACGCGCGCGTCCCGACCTGAAAACCTGGCCTGTAAAAAACCTATTTAAGGTGCGTCTTGACGGTAAAGAAATAGGCTCGTTCGGCGTGGCGGGCGCTGGGTTGTGGAGCATCCTCGGCGTGTTTTACGACCCGCTACCTAACGCGGACGACGACTTGGAATGGGGACGGCGTTTCCCGCATCATTTTGTGAATCTGGATAAAGCCTATCTGCCAGAGCCGCCTAAAAATCCCGAGCAGCTTTACCGTGAGTTCTCTACGCTACTTGGTCGCCCCGCCCTCGTCCCCTCTTACGAACACGAAATCGACCTAAGCAACGTTGTCGGCCTGAGCGGCGTGTACTGCGCTTACTTGGCCCGCACCTTTACCGTGCCCGAAGCGCGCTGGGCCTACCTGGTGGTCGGCAACTCGGACGGGTACAAGCTTTTCTTCAACGGGGAGTTTTTGGGTGAAGAAGACGAACAGCCCGTGTGGACGCCCTTCAACCGGGCCTACCGCGTGAAACTGCGTGGCGGCGAAAATCAGATTATCGTGAAACTGGTCAAGCGGAGCGACAGCCTGCGCTTCACCCTGGGTCTGCGCGAAGGCCGCGATGAAGTGAAGATGGGCTTAGACAAACGAGGGTACAACCACGAAGACTGGCTTATCGACGTCGAGGACAAGGTGCCGCAGCTCGCGCCTGAGCTTCAACCCGCTTAACTTGCTGTGACCCTTACTGCGACGCACCGGCCTGAAAGCTTCAGCCCTGTGGGACAAGCTTGAATACCAGACGTGGCTGACACAAAGGAAACGCCGGTCAAAGCGGCACCCGGAACCGTCAGCACCATCTACGACGTTTCGGCGCTCGCGGGCGTCTCGACCTCGACGGTGTCCCGCAGCTTCAGCCGACCCGAGATGATTAGCGAGGCGACCCGCGAAAAGGTCTTCGCCGCGGCTAAAACGTTGGGCTACAGGCCCAACACGCTCGCGGGCTCCCTCACCACGAAGCGCACCCTGCTCATAGGCTTGGTCACGACGGACATCCAGAACCCGTTCGTCGCTTCCCTGGCGCGGGGCGTTCAGGACGGGATTGCTTTAAGGCGTTACCTGTCCATTATTTGCAGCACGGACGGCGACGCCGTGCGAGAACTCGAGCTCTTGCAAGAGATGCTCGCCCGCGGCGTCGACGGCTTTATCCTCACGCCGCCTTTGGGCGGACCCGACCCGGACGTCGTCACGCTCCTCGAAACGCTGCCCGAACGCGGGGTTCCCGTCGTTTTCATCGGTCACCCGCACGAAGGCTCGAGGGGTGACTTCGCAACCAGCGGGGCAAAAAATGGTGAGATTGACGCGGTGAATCACCTCGTTTCTCTGGGTCACACCCGCATCGGCTTTATCGGTGGCTATTACACACGCGGCATCGGCGTGGGCAGGTGGCGCGGCTACCGGGAAACTCTGGAGGCGCACGGGTTGCCCCAGGATGGTGACCTCGAGCTCGAGACGGACACGACGAGCGAAGGCGGTTTTGCCGCCATGAAGAAGCTCTTGAGCCTGAGCGAGCCGCCCAGCGCCGTCGTCACCGTGAACGACCTCGTCGCCATCGGCGCGCTCGACGCCTGCCGAGAAAGGGGGGTTGAGGTGCCGAGCCAGATGTCTATTATCGGCTTCGACGACATTCCGGTCGCCTCGTTGACGACCCCGCCCCTGACGACCGTCGCCCAACCCGCTTACGACCTGGGCCGCACCGCGGCTAAGCTGGTCTTAAACAGGCTGGACACGCCCGACCTTGCGCCGCAGCAAGTCACGTTGGGTTGCACGTTCATCGTGCGCGGCTCGACGGCGCGCCGCGAAGCGCCTGCCTAAAGCTCGCGCAACGCCAAACCGAAGCCGCCCCTATAAGATCTCAGGTGAGCCGGTCAACCGTCAGCGAATCCGTTCGTCTTGCCAGTGGTCGCCCGTCGCCCTTTTGCCCACGGCTAAGCCCGCACCCTCGGACACCTGGCGCGTCAGGTCGGCACGTTCAAGCATCTCCCGGCGGATCGTGACCCCTATGCCCGGTTTATCGGGGATTTCGAATTGACCGCTGGTTAGCTTCGGTTCGTAGTCAGTGAGGATATTGTAGTGCGTTTTGTAGAGCGCCCTCGAGGACTCCATAAACATCAGATTGGGCAGGTGAACGCCCAGGTGAAGGTTGACCGCGTGGGCGAGTGGCCCCGCCAGATTGTGAAGCACCAGGGGAATCCCGAAAGCCTCCGCCATCGTCGCCATCTTGCGGGTTTCGGCCACGCCGCCGTTCCACAAGACGTCGGTCATGAGGATTTGCGCGACGTGTTTTTCCAACCACTCGCGCACCTGCCAGCGAGTAAAAAGCGTCTCCGAGCCCACGATGGGAATACGTGTTTTTTGCGATAGGGCTTTGATTTCGTCCGGGTAGGTGGGCGCGAGCGGGTCTTCAAGGAACAAGATGTCGAAGGGCTCGAGCGCCCCCACAATCCGCTCCATGCTCGCCCGGTTCCAGCGCGAGTGAAACTCTATGCCGATTTCCATCTCGCTACCGACCGCCTCGCGGATGTGCCGGATAGGGATTAACGCCGCGTCGATGGCGTCCGGGTGAATGTACTGACCGTGCGTCGCTTCGCTATGAACGTCAAAAGGCCAGATTTTCAGGGCGCGAATGCCCTCGTCTAAAAGTGACTGAGCAAGCTTGCCTGCGTCAGTGTGCCATTGTTTGTAATCCTGCACCGCGCCAAAGCTGATGCAGGTGTTGTAGGTCGGCACCGTGTCACGAACCCTGCCCCCCAGCAACTGATAAAGCGGCGCGCCGAGCCTTTTGCCCAAGATGTCCCACAGGGCAATCTCAACCGCCGACAAGGCCCTCAGTTCTGCACCCGCGTAACCGTGATACAAGATGTTGTCAAAGGCAAAGCGCCACAAACCTTCGATGTCCAGCGGGTTTTGCCCCAACAGCAGGGGGGCGACGGTGCCGTGCAGCGCGCCTTTAGACCCTTCCACTTTCTCGACAGTTTCACCCTCACCGACGACGCCCTCGTCCGTGTGGACGCGCACGTAGAGTAAGCGGGGGTACGCCTGCCACTGCAACGACTCGATAGCGATTATTTTCATGGGGTTTTACCGAGACCCAAACTGGTAAGAGGAAGCCTGCGCCGATAAGCTCATCGTGGTGTCACGGTAAGCGGCTGTAAGGAGCGGATGGGTGCAACTCAGTGAATGGGGGTGATAAAACAGGACGATGACAACAGACGCAGAGCAAAGGGTAGAAGAACTGGACGCCATCATCAAGAGCATTGTTGCGGAGATAAAGCAGGAGCTAGGGACGAAAGCGAGCATGAACGAAATAGAAGCGGCCTTGCTAAAGCGACAAAGTAGCCTGATGAGTCGCCTGATGCAGCACCTGGTTGAGAGCCAGGATTTTCCCCCCTCTGATGAACAAAAGCGAGGGTTGGCATAAAGACGGACGGGGCGAGCTTGAGGTCAAGCACTTCTGGGGGAGCGTGCGCGTACCCAGTCAAAGGTACGAACACAAAGACGGCAGACATTGCCAAGTCGCCCTGGACCCAAACTTAGACGGCAGTGGTTGGACAGCGGGCGCATTGAACGTGATGATGCGTTTGAGTAGCGCTTTATCGTATGAAAAAGCGGTAGAAGTCAGCCGTGACTTTGAGATGTTGCCGGGCATGAGTCGCGCGGGCTTGGAGCGCTTGACCCAACCTTACGCCAGCGCTTGTCAGGCGCAAACGCGCGAGCTGCTGGACACGGCCAAAGATGCAGCGTTGCTAGCAGGACGAGGGCGGAAAGTGGTGATTGAAGTTGACGGGGTGCGGGTGCTCGAAAAAGCTCAGGACGGGGTTTGTGGCGGCATCGAGATCAAGAGCGCGGTGATCCACCCGGTGTCTGCACCTCAGCAACGCAGCCTGTTAGCCGATGTGTGTGAGGCGACAGCGTTTACCGACCAAGTAGCGGGGCTGATGCGTGAAGCAGGCCTGAGACAAGATGATGAAGTCGTCGGCCTGAGCGATGGCGCGAGTTGGATCAAAAACCTTTACGAGCATCTGGGTATCCCACACATCATCGACGTTTACCACAGCAGTGCTTACCTTGACACCCTTATGGAAGCTCTCGGCTGGGATGAGCGCGAACGTAGCCAAACAAGACGCTCTTGGCTTAGCGGCGAGATTGCTGCTGCGGATTGGTTACAAACGCATCGTCCTGACCCTGCTGTTTGGCTGAGCTGGGATGACACATCACAAACGGCTTTACGCTATCTTCAAGAACGTCAACACCATATGGATTACCCCAGTTATAAAAATTGTGGCTTACCCATTGGCTCTGGTCAAGTCGAGGGCGTCAACAAGAGCGTCATCGGCTTCCGCATGAAACAGTCGGGGATGCAGTGGTCGCGTCCTGGCGCAGGTCGCATGGCTTCTTTTAGAGCTAGGCGTTGTTCCAAGCAGCCGCTCGTCTCCCATGACACCATAAGGCACCACGCCTTTTCTTCCCCCACTACGTGAGTTGCACCCGGAGCGGATTCATGGCTTGCCTCCAGGTCAGGGTTCAGCTATAGTACCCAAATTCGGGTGACCCCTATTTGCGTTATCGCTTAGCTGAGCACCTGCGGGACCCGATCTACGAGACTTGATTAGCCTAAGAGACCCGGCAGAGGACGGAGTAAGCATGTCGGCCAACACATACTTAGTCACGGGCTCGCTGGGCTGTATCGGCGCGTGGGTGCTGCATCACCTGCAAAAACGGGGGGAGCGCGTCGTCAGTTTCGACGTCAGTGACAACCGGGGGCGGCTCGAGCGGCTCATGGACGAAGCGCAACTGTCAGCCATCGTGTTTGAAAAGGGCGACCTGACGAGGCAGGAGAGGTTAGAAGAGGCCCTTGCTCGGCACGAGGTCACGCACCTGATTCACCTGGGTGCCCTGCAAGTTCCCTTTTGCCGGGCGAACCCCGTTTTAGGCGCGCAGGTCAACGTGGTCGGCACTCTAAACGTATTTGAGGCGGCGCTCAAGGCCGGGCTTAAGCACGTCGTGTACGCCTCGTCCGTGGCCGTTTACGGCAACATGGACGAGTACCCGGCAGGTTTAGTCGGGGCTGACGCGCCCCTAAACCCTCACACGCTCTACGGCGGCTACAAAAGGTGTAACGAGCAAAACGCCCGTCTTTACTCGAGCGACTACGGACTCAACTCGACCGCGCTGCGGCCTTACGTCGTCTACGGCGTCGGGCGTGACCAGGGCATGACCAGCGACCCGACCAAAGCGATGCTGGCCGCAGCAGCCGGAAAGCCCTACCACATCCACTTTGGGGGCACGGCGCAGCTTCAACTGGCCTCGGACGTCGCGCAGCAGTTCATTTTGGCCGCAGATCGTCCGCTAGGGGGGGCTCACGTGTTTAACTTAGGGGGCCGCCCCGTGAGTATGGCAGAGGTCGTCGCCGCCATTCAAGCCGTCGTACCGGGCGCTGAGATTAGCCATAGCCCCAACCCGTTGCCCTTCCCGGTAGGGTTTGACGATCATGCGTTGCGACTCGCCATGCCGACGGTGTTTCAAACCGACTTGCAAAGCGGGGTAGGAGCAACCACCAAGCACTTTCAAACTTGTTTAAGGAGCGGGCGGATAACGTACAATGATGCTGCAACATAATGGACCAACTCACCTTACGCACCAGCCATTAAGGGTACAGAGCCTACGCCGAAAATGCAGAATGAAGAACACAGAGTATTTGGTTTATTCTCCCTTTGTATTCTCTATTCCCTAGGCTCGATTTGTAAGAAACAAACCTAAGCAATACTCCGGACAGATTTAAGGACAAGCTAGCCCGAAGGCAAGGGCATGGTTAAAAGCGGACTGAACTTTATTGCAACTGAGGTCAAAGTCTAAGCTTGCAAAAAGTCGAGAAAGCAGTCGGTGACTGAAAGAACGGTGGATGTAACTGCTTAAAGAGAAGACGAAAGCTTGCTCTCCCTCTTGCTGGTTTAGAAGGTCTAACTTGGCAAGATTAACAGCCGATAAAGCGGTGTTGAAATGAAAGGCAAGTGCTTTTGCATCTCTGGCTTGGCAGTCACAAAGACCTGTAAACTGTTTAGCATCCCGAAACAGGAATTCGATTTGGAAGCGTAACTTGTAAAGGTCTAGTATCTCCTTGCCGGTAAGACTCAGGTCTGTCGAAAAGAGCAAGATGTAACGAGGTTTGGCTTTGCTGGTATCGAGCAGTAGCACAACGCGAAGAAGACGTTTCAAACCAACATGCCAAAGGGTTTGCGTATAGATGTGAAGCTGCGGTTCAGTTTCGCTCTCATAAACAAACCGGCTCAGGTCTCCAAAATCAACCTTGCCATCATAGCGTTTAGGGCGTCCTTTGCCACAGTAGGCTCCTCGGTAGAGATAGCGTAGGTTGGCGTCACAGCGTAGTTTGCCCACTACCTCAAGCTTTCCTAGAGCACACACTGTGTCAACAAACCCCTTCTTGCTGTAATAGCCGTCTACCAGCAGATAGTTGACCTCTTTAGGCAAGGTTTCAGCACAGGCTTCTACGTGTTCGGCATACTGCTCAACGCGGCTTTTCCCCGCCTTAGCCACAGTCTGCCTCGTTGAAAAAGCAAATGCCTGACGGCTGTCACGGTCAATCAAAGCCAGTTCACTAATCTCTAAGCCTTTTACTGCCCTACCTATACAGCCACTGTAAAATTTACCCAGCCCAAACGTCTGTTTCCCGCTTTTAGCTAAGTAGCTCGCGTCTAGTGCTGCCACCAGTTCGCCGCTCGTAGTACGTTGCCCTAGACAATGCAGGTTGAACATCTCGAAGTCAAAGTCTCGTCTAAAACCTCTGCGGTACGTTTTCTCATCCAGTTCGCTATGTCTGGCTAAGTTGCTGAAGTTGAGCTTGCCGTACACCAACAGCACGGTACTGAACAACTGTCTTAGAAAATCTCGTTGCCATTTGCCTACCCCTGGCATCTTTATCAGCGCTTCGTCTATAATCTCTAGCAAGCCATCATCTGTTTGTTTCATCACACATTCAAACTAGCGTGATGGCTTCCTTCTTTTCAATACCTGTCCGAAGTATTGCTAAGTTAAGGTGAACCAAACTTCAAAAAGGAGATTCCGTGAGCAAACAGATGCTGGATAGTGAACAGGTGCTGGACAACGTCAACACCCACTCATCGCCCTCGGCCCTGCGCATTACCGATATGCGGATTGCCAACTTAGCCGGTGTCCCCTTCCCCGCCTCCATCATCCGCCTCGACACGAACCAGGGTTTACGCGGCTACGGCGAGGTGCGCGATTGGGCGAGCCCCGTGTACGCGCTCATGCTCAAGCGGCAGCTCATCGGCGAGAACCCGTGCAACGTCGACAAGATTTTTCGCAAAATCAAGCAGTTCGGTCACCACGCGCGGCAGGCGGGCGGCGTGTGCGGCGTCGAGATGGCGCTGATGGATTTGGCGGGCAAGGCGTACGGCGTGCCCGCCTACATGCTGGCCGGGGGCAAGTTCCGCGACAAGATTCTCTGCTACTGCGACACCGACACCGTGACCGACGGCAAAGAGATGGGCAAACGGCTCAAGGACCGGATGGACAAGGGCTTTAAGTTTTTGAAGATGGACGTGGGCATTCAGTTGCTAAAGACCATTCCCGACACGCTCATTTCGCCGCCGGGGATGCTCGAGTCCCAGAGCGTCATGCACCCCTTTACCGGCTTGCAGATTACCGAAAAGGGTATCGAGGTCTTGGTCGAATACGTGAGGGCGGTACGCGCGGAAATCGGCTACGAAGTTCCTCTGGCGCTAGACCACTTCGGACACCTCGGGCTCAAATCCTGCATCCGTCTGGGCCGCGCTTTAGACCAGTTCAGCCTCGCCTGGTACGAGGACATGATTCCCTGGCAATTTACCGAGCAGTACCTGCGTCTGACCGAGAGCGTCGCCACCCCCGTCTGCACAGGCGAAGACATTTACTTGATGGAGAACTTTAAGCCCTTGTTAGTGGCCAGGGCCGTCGACATCATCCACCCCGACATCGCCAGCTCGGGCGGCATTTTGGAAACCAAACGCTTGGGCGATACCGCCCAAGACCACGGCGTGGCGATGGCGATGCACATGGCGGGCTCGCCCATCTCGACCCTCGCCGCGGTCCACTGCGCCGCCGCGACGGAAAACTTTATGGTCCTAGAAAACCACGCCGTCGACATTCCCCGTTGGGACTATCTGGTCGACGGGCTGCCCCAGCCCTTAATCCAAGACGGTCACATCACCGTGCCCGAAACGCCTGGGTTGGGTTTTACGGACATCAACGAAGAGGTGTTCAAGGAGTTTCTCGACAAGGAGCGCCCGCTCTTTTTTGAGCCCACCGAACATTGGGACGGCGACTTGTCGCACGACAGGTTGTGGAGCTAGAGGGTATTTGAAAAAGGCTCGAGTTCCGACAAAAGCCCCCCTTAACAAGGGGGGTTGGGGGGATTTGTCTCTAACCGGCTTTATGGCAAGGTGCCGAAAGCAAATCCCCCCCTCGGTCCCCCCTTGTTAAGGGGGGAGGCAACTCATTTTCAAACACTCTCTGGGTTTTGTTGACGTTATTGACGTAGTCATTAACATAGTCAAAGCTGGTTCAGGGTGACTTGTGCAGTTGGAACTGGTCGCACCAGGTGGTCCAGTCTCGAGGGTCAAAAGCAGGGCACTTCGGAAGTTCTGACTTAGGGAAGGCGACGTACAGAACACCAGCTCCGCCGTTCGCGTAGAAGTGGCGGTCATCCTCCGCGTAAAGCCACCACTCCCCGGAACCGCTGTTCATTTCGTTCACGCGGAACGTGAAAATGGAAGATTCGTCTGGAATGACAAACCCTCGCCCGATCGTCACCAACCAAAGGTTCTCAACGACTGGAATCTGTAAGAGCAAGAGGATAAGTATCACAACCAGAGCGGGCGCGACAAAAATGGTGGCTCGTCGGCCCTGATTTATGGGCAAGATGCACTCAGACGCCTAACTGTGAAATGTGTCGTCGTCCGCTCCGTCGTTGATTCTTCCCTCACCGCAAGAACGCCTCCGTCAGCCCGCCGTCCACACTGATGATTTGCCCGGTGGTCTTGCCCAGAGAACCGCCGACGAGCAAAAAAGCCGCCTCCGCCTGGTCTTCGGGCGTGATGGGCTTTTTGGTGAGGGTGCGTTGCGCGTAGAAGTGGGCGAGCTTGTCGCGCAGGGCTTCGGTGGTTTCGTCTTCGCTAAAGGAAATATCGTACTTCTGGAGCGAACTCATCACCCGGTCCCGAGGAAACATGTTGCTGCCCGCCACCACCGTCGCGGGCGCGAGGCCATTGACGCGGACCTTGGGCGCGAGTTCGATGGCGAGTTCGCGGACCAGGTGGTTGGCCGCCGCCTTGGAGGTGTCGTAGGCGAGCGAGCCCTTTTTGGGCACGGCGGCGTTGACGCTGGTGGTGAGGACCAAGCTTCCCTCGAGCCCCTGCTCCTCCCAAACCCGCCGCGCTTCATCGGCAACGAGATACAAACCCGTCACGTTGATGGCGTAGGTGAGCGCCCACTTATCGTCATCCAGGGTGCCGTCCTTGTCCGGCGCAAAAAACACGCCCGCCGTGACGATGACGTGGTCGACGCCGCCGTAAGCCCTCAAAATGGTGTCGAACATGTCACGGATACTCTCTCGCTCCGTCACGTCCACGCCCAGCGCAAGCGCCGGACCACAACTGCTCACACCTGTTCCCGCCACGCCAATGCCGACGCCGTGGGTGCTGGAGAGTTCATCGGCGGTTTCCTGCGCCGCTTGCTCATTTAGGTCGGCGCAGACCACGTGCGCGCCCTCCTTGGCGACCCGGTGCGCGACCGCCTTACCGATACCGCCGCCCGCGCCGACGACTAAGACGACGGCTCGAGCCAACACTTTCTCGGGCGGCATCCTTTTGAGCTTGGCCTCCTCTAACGCCCAATATTCGATGTCAAACGCTTCTTGCTGCGGCAGCGCCTGATACTCGCTCACCGCTTCCGCGCCGCGCATCACGCCGACCGCGCCGGTATAAAACTCGGCGGTCACGCGCGACTCGCTCTTGTTTTTGCCCCAGGCGACCATGCCGACGCCGGGGATGAGGATGACCGTCGGGTTGGGGTTTCGCATGGCGGGCGAGTCGGGGTGTTTGTGGGCGTCGTAGTAGCGAGCGTAGTCTTCTCGGTAACGCTCGAGGCCAGCAGAAAGTTTCTCTAACAAACCCTCCGCACCCTCGTCAGGTCGCCAGTCCACATAAAGCGGCTTGATTTTGGTACGCAAAAAGTGGTCGGGGCAGCTCGTGCCGAGTTCACTCAGCCGCGGCGCGTCGTGTGAGGAAACAAAGGTGAGCACCTCGGGCCGCGCCTCGAGCGTGCCGATAAACTTCTGTTCCTGCGAGACCATCCCGCGCAAGCTTGGCAGGATTTTATGCAACAGGGCGTCGCGCTCCGCCTCGCCAAGCGGCGCGACCTTTTGCCCGCCAAAAGCTTCATTACCTAAATCATGCTCGTCTAGGTACCGCGCCGCCTTTTCAATCAAGTTCAGGCTCAACTCGTAACACGCCTTGTCGTCGTCCGCCCAGTTGATGAGCCCGTGCTGGCCCATCACCAGGCCCTTGAGCTGAGGATTTTCGCGTAATATTTCGCGCATCACCAGCCCCAAATCGAAACCGGGGCGCTGCCAGGGTACCCAGCCGACCTCGTCGCCGTAAATCTCGCGGGTGAGCCTTTCGCCGTCCTTGCTCGCGGCAATAGCGATGACCGCGACCGGGTGGGTGTGGTCCACGTGCTTGGAGGGTATAAAGCCGTGCAGCGGCGTGTCGATGGAGCTGGCCCTGGGGTTTAGGTTGTAGACCGTGTGCGGGTACATGCCGACCAGCTCGTCTTCTATGGGCGTTTTGACGCCCTTTTCCTCGGCGGCGTTGTAAAGATTTTCCAACGCCAGAAACTTGTCCATGTAGAGCGATGCGAAGTTCTCGCGTTTGGCGGTGCGCAAGTCGCCCCCCGAGCCTTTAACGAACATCACCTCGACCTCTTCCCCGCTCAGAGGGTCGGGCATCATGATTTTGCTGCTGGTATTGCCGCCACCCGTATTGGTGATGCGCTGGTCTTGGCCGAGCAGGTTGGAGCGGTAGACGAGGCGTTCGACGGGGTCTAGGGTGTTGGCGTAAGCGTCGTCCCAAAGGTAATCAACAAATTGGTAATTATCTGGCATAGGTTTCTCTCTTTCATGAAAACGAATAAAACTTTGAGACTGCCTACCTCAGTCGCTACTCGGGTAACCGCCACCGCCCTGGGCGGTGCCGCGCGCTTCGGCTCGAGTTCTCTCATAGTCGCCGCGCTTCAAGGCTTGCATGGGGTCAGGGTCTAGGCCCAGCGTCTCCCGGAACTCGCGTAACAAGGGGCGAACGTCGGTTCTAAAGGCGTCCATCAACACTTCATGCGCGCCCAAAACGTCCCCTTTTTGCTGCCCCTCCCCAAGAGCCGAAAAATCTATGTGAAGCGCCTTCGCATACGCCTCCTGGCAGTTCAGGACCGAAAGCAGCATAGCCTCCAACTTCGGTTCGATGTTGTGGCTCTGGTCAATCATGTAGGCGACGCCGTCCACACCCGCTAAACCACTCCGCTTCGCCCCAACGAGTTCGGCGTAGATACAAAACAGCTCGAACGGGTCTTTGGTGCCGACGATGAGGTCGTCGTCGGCGTAGCGGCGGCTGTTGAAATGAAAGCCGCCGAGCTTTTCTTCGGAAAGCAAAAACGCCACGATTTGCTCGATGTTGGTCCCCTGCAAATGATGACCCAGATCGACTAAGACCTGGGCCTTTGGCCCCAACTTCAGGCAGTGCGCGTAGGCCATGCCCCAATCGGCGATGTCGGTGGCGTAAAAAGCAGGCTCGAAGGGCTTGTACTCTAGGAGCATTCGCCCCCCCTCCGGCAGCGCCGCGTAAACCTCAGCCAGACCGTGTTCAAAGCGTGCTTTACGCATCCTCAGACTGTCCTGTCCAGCGTAGTTGGTCCCGTCGGCAAACCATAAAGAAAGGTCTTTCGCGCCGGTTTCGCGCATCACGTCACAGCAGTCGAGCAGGTGCGCGGTAGCTTTACGCTGCACCGCCACATCCGGGTGCCCGAGTGAGCCGAGTTTGTAAGCTTCGTCTTGAAACACGTTTGGATTAATGGCGCCGACGCCGATACCCAAGTTTCCAGCAAAACGTTTGAGCTCCGCCCAGTCGTCTACTCGGTCCCACGGGATATGCAGGGCGACGCGCGGGGCGACGCCGGTAAGCTTATGGATGAGCGCGGCGTCTTCTATCTTCTCCCAAACCGTCCGGGCCGCGCCGGGGTAGGCGAACGTCTTAAACCGGGTGCCCGTGTCGCCGTAGCCCCAGGAGGGGGTTTCGATCTGTTGACTTTTGAGTGCGTCATGTATGGTTTGGTTCACTGAACCTCCTCGAGATTTTATCGCAAGCTTTGTTACGGCTTCGTCGTAGTTCTGTCGCCATATGTTGCAATTTTGTCGCAACTTTTTCGCAGCTATTTCGCGGTGGCCCGCTCGAGCCCCTCGCGCCGTTGCAACTGTCAAGACGACTTGATACTATGCTAAAGCATCACGTCAGGGTACAGGGACACTTTATAGGTTGGGTAGGCGGGTAAGCAACCGTGGCTGGGCTCGAGTAGGTCCAAGGGCAGGTACACAAGGAGGTTGAGCGTATCAGCAACGCGCTGCTGAGCATGAAGAGCGTTCACAAACGCTTTCCCGGCGTTCACGCGCTTAAAGGCGTCGATTTCGAGGTGCGCGCCGGGGAGGTCCATGCGCTTCTGGGCGAGAACGGCGCGGGTAAGTCAACGCTCATCAAAACGATTTCCGGGGTTTATCAGCCTGACGAGGGCACGATGCACTGGCAAGGTAAACCGTTTAAGCTCGGCAACCCTCGAGACGCGCAAGCGTTGGGTATTGACACCATCCACCAAGAACTCAGCCTCTATCCCGAACTCACCGTCGCCGAAAACATCTTTTTGGGTCACGCGCCCCGCAGAAGCTTGGGGCCATTGAGCGTGATTGACTGGGACGCGACGGCGCGGCGGGCTCGAGAGGTGCTGGCGGAGTTAGAGGTTTATAACCTTGATGTGAAGCAAAAAGTGGGCACCCTGAACGTCGGCAACCGGCAGCGCGTGGAAATCGCCAAGGCGCTCTCGAAGGGGGCCAAGCTCCTCATCATGGACGAGCCCACCGCGGCGCTGAGCGAGGCGGACGTCGCCAGCCTTTTTAAGACCGTGCGGTTGCTCCGTGAACGGGGCGTGGGCGTCGTGTACATTTCGCACAAACTGAGCGAGGTCTTTGAACTCGCCGACCGGGTGAGCGTGCTGCGCGACGGCGCGTATATCGGCACGCAAAACGTCGTGGACGTAACCGAAGGCGAGCTGATAAACATGATGGTCGGGCGCACCATCGACCAGCTTTTCCCGAAGCAAGAGGCTGAAGTGGGCGAGGTGGTGCTCGAGGTGCGGGAGCTCACCAACGAGCCCCACACGCGGGACGTGTCGTTTACGGTGCGGGCTGGGGAAATCGTCGGCTTGGCGGGCCTCGTCGGGGCGGGGCGCAGCGAGACGGCGCAGGCGATTTTTGGGATTTTGCCTGCGCAGTCGGGTGAGATTTTGATTGACGGTAAGCGCGTGAACATCAGAGGACCCGCGCAGGCGGTGGCGAACGGGATTGCCTACGTGCCCGAAGACCGGGGCACGCAGGGGCTCATCAAAGAGATGACGGTGCGCGAGAACCTGTCGATGGCGGTGTTGAGGGCGTACTCGAGCGGCTCGTTCATTAAGCGAGGGGAAGAGAAGACATTGGCTGCTCGGGCCATCGAGCAGTTCGGCATCCGCGCCTACGGCCCCGAGCAAATCGTTGACAACCTCTCGGGCGGCAACCAGCAAAAGGTCGTAGTGGGCAAATGGCTCGCCTCCAACCCAAAGCTCCTCATCATCGACGAGCCGACGCGCGGCGTCGATGTGGGCGCGAAGAGCGAGATTCACCGCCTGATGAGCCGCCTGGCGGCGGAGCGCGGACTCGCCATCCTGATGATTTCGTCCGAGCTGCCCGAAATCCTCGGGATGAGCGACCGCGTGCTCGTAATGCGCGGCGGGCGCATCGTCGCGGAGGTCGCGCGGGCGGACACGACGCAAGAGCGGATTGCGGGCGCGATGATGGGTGACGCGGACAAGGCGAGTGTGGCGGCGTGACGGGTAGGGCGGTGACGACGACCGGCTCGAGCTTCCAACCCGTGTTGCTCATCCCTATTTTGTTGGCCGTCCTCGTGTTCGTCGCTTACCAGTTTTTGCCCTTCGTCCACCAACCAGGGCTCGGCGCGACGACGATTCCCGTGCTCACCGAGACGCGCGGCAACAACGAAGTGGGGCTGACCACCAACGGCTTAGCCCTCATCCCCTTCGCGGCGCTGGTGCTGCTCTTTTTAGGGCTGTGGAACCTCACCAACGCGCAAGTGAGCCGCGCGACGGCGGCGCTCACGGCGTTGGCGGGGGTGGTGATGCTCGAGTATTTCGCCGTCTTCGCCCTCGACTACCGCGCGGAAGCGGCCACATATCTTAACCAAATGGGCTCTGGCTTCTGGGCGCTCCTGGGTTTGGGCGTGGTGATGCTCTTGCAAGTCGCCCTGCCGCGCCCCGAAACGTCTCGAGAGTACAGCCTACGCAACTTGGCGGCCAATCAGGAAAGCGCCATCATCATCGCGCTCGTCCTACTCTTGGTGGTCGTCGGCCTGAGTAGCCCGCGTTTTTTGGCGACGCGCAACCTGCTCGATGTGCTCTCGGGCAACGCTTACATCGCGGTGGCGGCCATCGGCATGAGTATGTTGATCATCACGGGCAACATCGATATCTCGGTGGGCTCGCTTATCGGGCTGCTCGCGGTCATTAGCGGGCGCATGGTCGTGGCGGATGTGCCCGTGTGGATGGCTTGGCTTGCGCCCTTGGTTATCGGCGCGGGGGTGGGGGCGCTGATTGGGTTTATCGTGACTTATTTGCGCGTACCCTCCATCGTGGTCACGCTGGGGATGTTCAGCATCCTCAAGGGCGTGCTCATTTTGTGGACGAGCGGGCAGCGCGTGACGGGGATGCCGGACGGGTTTTACCTCGCGCAAACGAAACCCTTCGGTGTGCCCATGCCCATTGTGTTTATGCTCGTGCTGACGCTGCTCGCTGCTTTGTGTATGTGGTACAGCCCGGCGGGGCGGACGCTTTACGCGGTGGGCGGCAACGCGGTGGCGGCGCGGCTCTCAGGGATAGACGCGACTCGAGTCGTCATCATGGCGTTCGTCTTAAACGGAGTTTTTGCAGGCTTGGCGAGCTTGCTTTACGCGACGCAACTGCAAGTGATTCAGGCGACGCCGCCGCCGGGGCTCGAGCTTTTCGTCATTACCGCCGCGGTCGTGGGCGGCGTGAGTATTCTTGGCGGCAAGGGCACGGTCGTTGGCGCGACGCTCGCCGCGATTCTGCTCAACACGATTCGCTCCGGGATGGTGTTTGTCAACGTGTCGCCCTTTTGGATTCAGGCGGTGCAGGGCGTGCTCATTTTGGTTACTGTGCTTATTGACCTGCTCCGCAGGCAAAGGCAGCGGGTTTGATGGCGACGAGAACCCAAGCTCCCGGTGTCGGTCAGCGGCTCCGCACGGCGCTGCTAAGCCAGGAGGGGATTTTGTTTCTTCTCCTCGTCATCGTCGTCGCCGTTTTTGCAAGCCGCAACCCCAACTTTTTGTCCCTCCGCAACCTCTTCAACCAGGGCCGCCTCATGAGCGAAGTGGGCCTCGTCGCCCTACCGATGACGTTTATCATCATCACGGCGGGCATCGACTTATCGGTCGGGTCGATTCTGGGGCTCTGCGCGATTTTGCTCGGGGTGTTTTGGAGCACTTTAGGGATTCCCCTGGCTCTCGCTGTGGTGCTGGCGCTGATTATCGGCGTTTTGGCGGGGCTCATGAACGGGCTGTTTATCGTCCGGGTGGGGGTGCCGCCGCTGATTATGACGCTGGCGACGTTGGCGCTCTACCGCGGGCTCGCCCAGGGCATCAGTCAGGCGCGCAGCGTGACCGGGTATCCGCTTTGGTTCACGAGTCTCGCGCAAGCGAACCTGCTGGGGCTGCCGGTACAGCTCTGGCTGTTTATTGTGTTCGCTGTCCTCTCGAGCATCCTCCTACGCTTTACCACCCTGGGTCGTTCGCTCTACGCCATCGGCAACAATCCCGTCGGGGCGCGCTTTAGCGGCTTACCGGTCGGGCGTACGCTGCTGCTCAGCTACGGCTACGCCGGGCTCATGAGCGCGCTCGCGGGCGTGATTTTCGTGTCTCGCGTGACGACGACACGGAGTGATATGGGGAGCGGGCTCGAGCTCGACGCCATCGCCGCGGTGGTGCTGGGCGGCACGAGCATCTTCGGGGGCAAGGGGACGATTCTCGGTACGGTGTTGGGGCTCATCCTCATTCAGCTCCTCAAAAACGGCCTCGCGCTCTCCGGGGTGACGGGCGACGCGACCATCATTGTGATTGGCAGCATCCTTATTCTCGCCATCCTCATCAACAACTCCATTCAGGGACTCAAGGGGAGGTGATGACCGCCAAGCACTCGATTTGAAGATACCCTCGAGCCGTCCACACATCCAAACCCCGAAACACGTTCCAGGGAGGAACCCATGCAGAAACTTAGACCATTCGCAAGCTTTACGTTCGCCCTACTCTTGACCATAGCTTTAACCGCAGCTTTAAGCACCGCGTTCGCGCAGCGGTGGGACGGCGCGGACAGCCTGCCCACCAACCCGCTCTCGTGCGACGGCGGCGCGGCTGAAATGCCGTCGACGCCCTACGACGGCGGCACCGTGACCAGCCCCAGGGCCGCCCCCGGAGCCGATCTCAACGTCGTCGACGTGCCCAAGCTCATCGGCATCGGCTACTTTGACGCGACCTCTTTGGGGATGCAGCAGGCCGCCGAGGAACTCGGCAACGTGAGCGTCACGACCGACGGGCCGACCGAGGCGAACATCGACGACCAGATTGCGGTGATTGAAAACTACCTCTCGAGCGGCAACGCCGACGGCCTCCTCTTCGCCGCCAACGACCCCGTGGCGATTTCGCCGGTCTTAAAGCGGGCTTTAGAGGGAGGCGTTTACGTCGTCGGCTACGACGCCAATAGTCAGCCCGACGCGCGCAACTGGTTTGTCAACCAGGCCGAGTTCAACGGCATCGGTAAGGCGATGATGGACAGCCTCGCCGCCGAAAAGGGCGAAGACGCCTCGTTCGGCATCGTGACGAGCACCTTTACGACGCCCAATCAGGCGCGCTGGATTGCCGAAATGCAAGCCTACCAAGAGCAGTGCTACCCGGAGATGGCGTGGCTCGAGACCCTAGAAGCGCAAGAGGACGCCATCGCGTCGTTTAACCAGGCGAACACCCTTATCAACAAATACGGCGAAGATTTGGACGCCATTTTCGGCATGACGAGCGTGGCGACGCCCTCCTCGGCGGACGCGGTCACGCAGGCCGGGCTCTGCGGCGAGGTCGCGGTTATCGGCCTAGCGACGCCCAACGCCATGAAACCTTATGTGTCCGAAGGCTGTGTTGAGAGCGTGGTGCTGTGGAATCCCGTTGACTTAGGCTACGCAGCGACCTACGTGATGCGGGCACTCGCAGACGGTGAACTCGAGCCCGGCGCGACCTCGGTGTTGGCGGGTCGCTTGGGCGACTTGCAGATCGTCAACGGCTCCGAAGTGCTGCTGGGTGCGCCGTTCATTTTTACGGCGGACAACATCGACGACTTCGACTTTTAGGCAGGCGTTTTTAGAGAAAGCGTCATCGTGACGAACTCGGCGAAGGTTCAAATCTTCGCCGAGTTATGTTTTTTGCCTCTCCGACTCGCTAAGCGTCCAAGGCGTTCAAGAGGGCAGCCGTCACCTCCTTGGTCGTGGCAGCGCCTCCCAAGTCGGGCGTCAAACACGCGCGCGTGCCCGTCACGGTTTCAACGGCGGTCATCAGCTCGTGCGCCGCGTCTGCGTGGCCCAGGTGCTCGAGCATCATGCTCGCCGTCCAAAAGGTGGCAATCGGATTCGCCACGCCCTTTCCGGCGATGTCGGGCGCAGAGCCGTGAACGGGCTCGAACATCGAGGGGTGGTCGCGTTCGGGGTTGAGGTTCGCCGAGGGCGCGGTGCCGATGCCCCCGGCCACGGCGGGGCCTAAGTCGGACAAAATATCGCCGAACAAGTTGCTGGCGACAACCACGTCAAACAGGTCGGGATGCTGTACGAAGTGCGCGGTGAGGATGTCGATGTGGTAGCGGTTGGTTTGTACGTCGGGATAGTCCGCGGCCACGCTGTCAAAGCGTTCGTCCCAAAAGGGCATCGTGTGGATGATGCCGTTGGACTTTGTCGCCGAGGTGAGGCTTTTTCGGGGTCGGCTTTGGGCCAGCTTGAAAGCATAGTGCATCACCCGGTCCACGCCGCGGCGCGTAAAAATTGTTTCTTGTACCGCCATTTCCTGCTCCGTACCCCGGTAAAGCCGACCGCCAATCTCGGAATATTCGCCCTCGACGTTCTCGCGGACGATGACGAAGTCGATGTCGCTGCTGTCGCGGTTCGCCAGGGGCGAGCGAATACCTTTGAGAAGACGCACGGGCCGAAGGTTGACGTACTGGTCGAAACGGCGGCGGATGGGGATGAGCAGCCCCCACAACGAAACGTGATCAGGCACCCCCGGCTGGCCCACCGCCCCGAGAAAAATGGCGTCGTGAGGGGCGAGCTGCTCGAGCCCCCCTGTCGGCATCATCACCCCGGTTTCCTGAAAGTAGCGGCAGCCCCAGGGAAAGAACGTCCACTCGAGCTTTATCCCGTGGCGTGGCGCAACCCTCTCGAGCACCTGAATCCCGGACCCAATGACCTCAGAGCCAATCCCGTCGCCGGGAACGACCGCTACGCGGTGTGTCTTCATCTAGCCATCAACTCGCAAACGTGTTTTTGGGTGTGGAGAGGAGCATGGGCGCTCAATCGCCCGCCGGTTGGGCGGCACGTTCATACTCGGCACTGGCCCACTTCTTGGGCTTGCGGTTTTTGCGCCAGTCGTCGCGCTTCATGGCGAGCACGTCGTCCTGATGAGCAAAGCGGTCTTCCTGGCTCACCCGGAAGGCCGCGGCTTTGAGCGCGTCCCGAATTTTGGAAATGGGCACCTCGCGCAGCGGCACGTCGGCCAGCGCCGCCAGCGCCGCCGCCGTACCCCCTGCCTGACCTGTTTGAAACACGCTCTCCATCTTACGAATCCCGCTGTTGGCGATGTGGTCCGACGAAATACAGCGCCCCACCACGACGAGGCCCTCGAGCCCCTTCGGCAAAAAGCAGCCGTAAGGAATATCAACAGCGCCCTTGAGGATTTCCAGCAAATAGCGGTCGATGTCGTGCGCGTCGAACATGATTTGGGCCGTCATAATCGAGTCGTGAAACTCTTGATTGGCGCGGCACTCCGCTTCGGTAAGCACGTAGTCCCCGACGATGGAGCGCGTTTCGCGCACGCCCACCTGGGCGGGCACATCGACCATCATCGCGCCTTCGAAGCCTGGCACGACGTCGCGCAAAAAGCGCCAGATAGCGTAAGCCTGCTGACGGCAGGTGATTTCGGCCCGCGTCAGGTCTTCTTCCACCGTCCCGTCGATGCCGTAAATGCGCGTCGAGTTAACCGACAACTCGCCCGGACGGATGACGCTACAGTTGAAATAGGTGTGGGCAGGTAGGTCGCGCTCGGGGTGCTGGTTGTAGAGCGGCGTTAGGTCGGCACTTATGTAAAAGGCGGTGCCGTCCTCGGCTTTTTGGCGCAGCGCGTCTACATCGTCTTTGCTGTCGAGCTTGTAATACTCGAGGTTCTCCTCAATCCAGTCGAAATAACGCTCAAAATCGACGTGGCCGATGCGGAAGCGCAGGGTCACGCCCTGCATTCTGCCGTTGTCCCCCTTGGTGTATTCCGCACCCGCATGATACGAGAGGTCGCCGTCGCCGGTCGCGTCGACAAAGGTTTTGGCCCTAAAGGCCCTGCGCCCCGACTTGCTTTCGGTGATGACGGCGGTCACGCGGTTGCCTTTTTTGATAACGCCCGCCAAATAATTGTGCAGGTGCAGCTCGACCCCCGCCTCGAGACACATCTGCAACTCCACAATTTTGACGGTTTCGGGCTCCATGTGGCTGTTTTCCTTTAACGGGTCAGGCCCCTGTCCAAAAGCGCCAATGCGCTTGGCAAACTCGGTGAGGATGCCGGAGTGATTCCCGGTAAGCCCGTGCCAGCAGGGCATGATGCTGTAAGCGGGCACGCCGCCCAAAAACCCGTAGCGCTCGATGACGGCCACCTTCGCGCCTTGCCTCGCCGCGGCGATGGCGGCGGGAAAGCCGGACGTGCCCCCACCACACACCACCACGTCGTATTCGCCCGCTACCGGAAGCGTTTTTTGGGGTTCTATGATTTCGTTCATCTGTCTCCTAAGTGCTGAAGCGATTGAAGGTTTTTGCGAACATTATCGTCCCGAACCGTAATCTTACGGAATAAGTCACGTTTTTCGAGCAGTAAATGTTAACGGAACCTGGTTAAGTCCCTGCATAAAATCAGCTCGAGCAAGCTAACTCGTTTCCATCACCCCCCTCAGCGCTAACGCTTCGGCGAAGTGACAGGCGGCTAGATGCCCGTTGCCGACGTTGCGCAGCTTTGGCTCATCTACTTCGCAAACGTCTTTGGCGTAGCGGCAGCGCGGGTGAAAGGAACAGCCGGGCGGCGGGTTGGCCGGGTCGGCGACCTCGCCCTCGAGCCTGATTCTCGCCCCTTTGTTGCGCAACCTCGGGTCGGGCTTGGGCACGGCGGAGAGGAGCGCTTCGGTGTAGGGGTGTTTGGGCGTGTCGAACAGCGCGTCGGTGGGCGCTAGCTCGACCACCTTACCTACATACATCACCGCCACCCGGTCGGCGATGTGTTCGACCACGCTCAAGTCGTGCGCCACGAACAGGTAAGTGAGTTGGAACTCCTCTTGCAAATCCTGCATCAAGTTGAGTGTTTGCGCCTGCACCGAGACATCGAGGGCGGACACCGCTTCGTCGGCGACGATAAGGCGCGGGTTGAGGGACAGGGCTCGAGCGATGCCGATGCGCTGCCGCTCGCCACCCGAAAAGGCGTGCGGATAGCGGCGCATGTACTCGGGTCGTAAGCCCACTTTACTGAGTAGGTCGGCGACGCGGTCCTCCAACTCTTTGCCCGTCGCTAGCCCATTCAGTTTCATGGCTTCACCGACAAGTTCCAAAACAGGCATTCTGGGATTGAGCGACGACTGCGGGTCTTGAAAAATCATGCGGATGTCGCGCCGGTAGGGCTTGAGTTCTTTGTTTGAGAGCGCCACCAAATCGACCACCCGACCGTCTTCACGGTGATAGTTAATCTCCCCCGAGCTGGGCTCATAAATACGCAGCAGGCAGCGCCCCGTGGTGGTCTTGCCGCAGCCCGACTCCCCGACGAGTCCCAATGTTTCCCCTTCGATGATGTCGAAAGAAACCTCGTCGACCGCCTTTACATATCCCACCGTACGCTTCAAAAAACCCTTTTGAATCGGAAAGTGCATCTTCAGGTCTTTGACTTCCAGCAGGGTCTTGCCCTTAGCAAAGCCTGGTTTGGGCGCGGGCGGATTAACCGTCGGCATTGGATTTGTCACGCCGTCACCCCCTCAGGGTGCTGTACGTTCGTGTCGCCATAGAGCAAACAGCGCACCTCGCGGTCTGCCCCCAACGCTTCTACAGGCGGCACGATACGGTCACAAACACCGGGCATAAAGGCGTCGCAACGGGTATGGAACGAGCAACCCTGGGGCCGGTTGAACGGATGCGGCACCATCCCCCGAATGGACGCTAAGCGTTCCCTGTCTCTCACCCTGAGTTTGGGAATCGAGTCCAATAGCGCCCTGGTATACGGGTGCTTGGGGTCGTGAAAAATGCTGTCCACGTCGCCCCGCTCCATCACCTGCCCCAAGTACATGACCACCACCTCGTCGGCGACTTCGGCGACCACGCCTAAGTCGTGGGTGATGAACATGACCGCCATGCCGAGGTCGTCTTGCAGTTCTTTGATGAGGTCTAAGATGTTCGCTTGCGTGGTCACGTCTAAGGCGGTCGTGGGCTCATCGGCAATCAAGAGTTTGGGTTCGCAACTCAAAGCCATCGCGATACAGACCCGCTGGCGCATTCCGCCCGAAAGCTCAAAGGGATAGGCCGTCAGCCGCGACTCGGCCTTGGGGATGCCGACCCGTTGCAACACCGCTATCGCCCGTTCCTTCGCCTCCTTTTTGGACACGGGCAGGTGCAGCAAGACGGCCTCCATAATCTGGTTGCCGATGGTGTGAACGGGCGAGAGCGAACTCATCGGCTCCTGAAAAATCATGGCGATTTCTTTCCCCCGGATGCGGCGAATGTCGCTGCTCCTGGGGTTGAGCCTGGCAAGGTCCACGCTGTGGTCGTCGCGGTGCAACAAAATCTCGCCCGCCACGATTTTGCCCGGCTGGTCCACAATTCGCAAGATGCTGCGCGCCGTCACCGACTTGCCCGAGCCCGACTCACCCACGACGCAGAGCGTTTTGCCCCTGGGAATGGCAAAGTCCACCCCGTCCACCGACTTCACCACGCCTTCGTCGGTGAAGAAGTGGGTTTTTAAGCCCTTGACTTCGATGAGGTTAGGATTCGCCATAGGTTGCTCCGCGAGAGGGGGTGTGGGTGGGAGTGGGGGCTCGAGCGCATCGCACCCTCAGCGCACGTTCAGCAACAAGGGTAGTAACAAGGGGTTGCAACCCCTTGTTTATTTCAAACCGCCCCTCAAGCATAAGGGTCCGCCGCATCTCTCAAACCGTCCCCCAAAAAGTTCAAGGCCAACACAGCCACGACCACGGCGACGCCGGGCCAGAACAGCCAGGGGGCGGTGGCTATCGAGCGGACGTTTTGAGACTCTTCTAAGAGCACGCCCCAGCTCACCACGGGCGGGCGTAAGCCGATACCCAGAAAACTAAGCGAGGTCTCGGCGAGAATCATGGCGGGGACAGCGAGCGACACCGAGGCGATGATGTGGCTCATGAATGAGGGCACCATATGTTTCAGAATGATACGCAACTCGCTGTTGCCGTCGAGCCGCGCGGCGGTGACGAAGTCTTCGGTACGTAAGGAGAAAAAGCGTCCCCTGACCACCCTTGCCAGCCCCGTCCAACCGATGAGCGACAAGATGACCGTAATCAAAAAGTAAACCCGCAACGGCGGCAGACTGAGCGGGATGGCGGCGGCGAGCCCCATCCACAGCGGAATTTTGGGAATCGAACTCAAGAACTCAATCACGCGCTGGATAAGATTGTCGATCCAGCCGCCGTAGTAGCCCGAGATGCCCCCCAACAGGATGCCCAAAAACAAGCTGACGGCGACGCCTATCAATCCTATTGACATAGAGATTCGCGTGCCGTAAATCGTGCGGCTCAGCACGTCTCTGCCCAGACGGTCCGCCCCCAGCAGGTACATGGGGTCGCCCGCGTTTACGGGGCCGATGAGGTGGCGGTTCATCGGGATGAGCCCCCACATCTTATAGGCTTCGCCTTTGACAAACAGCCTCACGGGATGGCGCACCGAGGGGTCCACGACAAAGCTACTTTTTAAGGATACAGGGTCCCTTTCGACGGTGTAGCCGTTGACGTACAGCCCTAAGCCGCCCCCCTCTACGCGCCCAACGTGAACCGGCTGAGGGGGCGCGTAGGTGTAGACGGCGCTGTAGGCCCCCGCCGAAAAAGGCGCTAAAAACTCTACAAAGATAGCGACCAGATAGATGAGCAGCGTAATTACACCGCCCGCCAGCGCCAGTTTGTGCTTGCGGAACTTCCACCAGATGAGCTGCCACTGACTGGCAACCTCCGCCCGGCTATCGCTGTCGGGCAGGGGCGCAGCCGTAGCGAGCAGGGCGGCGGATTGTCCCGGCGCAGGCCGCCTTGTACCCGCCGGTTGTGTACCCAGTTGTGTACCCAAAGACGCTTCGGGAGAGACGGAGGCCGCTTGGGGAATTCCTTTAGCTTCCAACCCAGAGGCGCGTGTGCTGTTCTTTTTCAAGTCATCCATAGCAACCCTCTTGCTCGAGCGACATTAGGTCGAACCTTGGCAACTGAAGCGTCTCCACCTTCAACCGCCTCACCTGTACCGAATGCGCGGGTCGAGCCAGGCGAGTAAAATGTCCGAAATAAGCGTACCTATCACGGTCAGCACGCTGAGCATCAAAATAAACGAGCCTGCCAGGTACATGTCTTGGCTGATGAGCGACCTTAGGAGCAAGGGGCCGGTCGTGGGCAGGGACAAAACGATGGCGGTAATGGTCGCGCCCGAGACCAGTTCGGGTAAGACCCAGCCGATGGTGCTGACAAACGGATTGAGCGCGACGCGCACGGGGTACTTGAACAGCAGCCGGACTTCAGACAGGCCCTTGGCT
Source organism: Trueperaceae bacterium (assembly GCA_965214405.1). GTDB lineage: Bacteria > Deinococcota > Deinococci > Deinococcales > Trueperaceae > CBDCCT01. The sequence continues at coordinate 4,091,075 of OZ243956.1, read as the reverse complement.
CGAGCCGTCACCACATAAGGGCGGTAGATTTCGTCGAGCATGTTGGCGCGCATGATGCGAATCAGCCCCGCCGTACCCGACGTGCCCAGCACGATAACGGGAATCCACAGGTGGGCGAACAGGTCGCCGACCTTGCCCCAGCTCCAGGCGGCGTTGATATATTCCGGCGAAAAGAGACCGCCCACGCTGCGCCCGAAGTATTTGAAAGAAACATACAGGAGCACCAGCGCCATCAAAAAGTTGGGAATCGCCAGACCGATAAAGCCGACGAAGGTCGCAACATAATCGCCCACCGAATATTTTCTAATCGCCGAGTAAATACCGATGGGAAACGAAACCGCCCAAACAAAAATCAGGGTAGTCAACGACAGTGCGAAAGTGAGCCCCAATCGTTCCCAGAGCAAGGTGCCGACAGGACGATTGAATTCGAACGACTGCCCGAAATCGCCGCGAAAGAGGATGCCGGAAATCCACTTCCAGTATTGAACATAAAAGGGCTGATTGAGCCCGTAACGCTCGCCCAAACTCCGCAGCGCCTCCTGACTCGCCACCGAGTCCGACTCCTCCGCCATGCGCGAGGCCAGGATACTGAAATAGTCCCCCGGCGGCAGTTGAATAATCAGGAACGACAAGAGCGAAATAGCGAACAGCGTAGGAATCATGTAGAGCAAGCGTTTGGCGATGTACTCGAGCATCATCTACTCCGTTTGGCGCGTCTCGCGCAGCACTTGGCTGCGCGAGACGGGTCGGGATACTTACACCTTAGCCTTGTTATCGCTTGTACCTACTGCGACTCGGAATCGAAGAAAAACTGTTCGGAGTTGGCCTGCCCCGGCCCGATGGCGGGCACGCCCACGATGTAGTCGGGCACGTTGTGCATCCGGTTGGAGACGATACCGTACTCGTCCGCCGAGAGGCTGACGCCCATGTTGTAAAACTCCTCGGCGGAAACCTCTAAAATCGCTTTCATGAGCGTTTCCTGCTCGGCAGCGTCGGCGGTGATCTGGAGCTGGTCGAGCATGTCCATTTGCGCTTTAACGGCTTCGGGGGGTTCTTCCCCTTCGGCGTGGTTCTGGTGCCACGTCCCCCACTCAACGGCGTAAGTAGAGGCCCAGGAACTGGGGATGTGGTTAAAGTTTTCCAGCAAGATGTCTTTTAGACCTGCGCCGCTCCACCACAGGTTGGCGTCGTGCTCGTTTGACTGCACGCGCTCGTCGAACAACCCGGCGTCGACCGTGCGGTACTGCATATCGACGCCCACGGCGGCCCAGTATTGTTTGATAAGCTCGAGCGCGTCCGCCCACGGCCCCATAAACGAATAGGCTTCGACGATGATGGAAATCCGCTCGCCGTCGGGTCCGAGCCGGAAGCCCTGCGCGTCGCGCTCGCTGTAGCCCGCCTTGTCGAGGAATTCGTTGGCGAGGTCGGGGTCGTACTCGGTGTACTGTTTGGACAGTTGCTCGTTGTAGTAAGGCCCCGTGGGTCGCGGCGCGACCTGAGCGGGTTCCCCCTGACCCAGATACACCAGGTCGATGATCTCCTGCCGGTTGATGGCGTGCGAGAGTCCGATGCGGAAATCCTTGTTCTGGAAAACTTCACGCTTGATGGGGTCTTGGTGGGTCAGGTTGAGCGACAGCACGAAGTAGTTCTGACCCGTTTCGCCTAGCGTAAAGAAGTCGTAGTTGCCCCGCTCCACGTTGTCGAACAAGACGGGTTTATTGGACAGTTCGTTGATGGAACGGCTCATGAGGTCGATTTCGCCGTTCAAGGTTTTGAGCAGCAGCACTTCGGCGTCACCGACCACGTCGTAAACGATGCTGTCGATGTAGGGAAGCTGCTGGCCCTCGGGGTCGATTTTCCAGTAGTAGGGGTTGCGCTCCATCACGAAGCGTTCGCCCTGACCGAGACTGTTGACGGGCCTCCAGGCGAACAGCACCGGGCGTTCCGCGTTGGTAAAGAGCGTGTTGCCCGAGCTACCTCCGAGTCCGGCCTGCACCTCGAAAAAGGTCGGCCAGTCGGCAGCCCCGGACGCGCGCACCAGCGCGTCGACGCCGTCCGGGTTGTATGTTTTATGGAACTGCTCGAGGTAGTGCCTCGGCAACATCGTCGGCGTCAACCCCGCCTGCCCCGCTAAGTTGTCCAAAAAGAGACCGTTCGGCGAGGCAAAACGGAAAATCACGGTGGTAGCGTCGGGCGCTTCGACCACCACGGGTTCGCCCCCGGCCATCAGCCATGAGGGGAACGACAGGGTGAGTTCTTCGTTCATGAGTACATCGTCATACCAGAACATGATGTCAGCGGAGGTAAAGGGCTCACCGTCCGACCACTTCATGCCGTCGCGCAGCTTGAAGGTAAATTCGGTGGCGTCGTCGTTGGCTTCAAACGACTCGGCGATGTTGGGGATGACTTCGGTAAAGTCGACATTGACTCTTACCAGGTGCTCGTAGCCCGCGTTGCGGTAAACCCACTGGTGGTTGTCGCCCGCGAGAATGGCGTTGCGCCACTCGCCGCCGTACACGCCGATTTCTTCATTGGGCTCGACCACCATCGGGGTGGCGGGCAGGCGTTCTGCGACGGGGGGCAGCTCGCCCGCGGCGACCTGGGCCGCCAACTCCGGCGCTTCCGTATAGGCTTCCTGAGCGCTCGCGCTTAAAGTCGTCATCACCATAAAGAAGAGCGTGAAGAAGAGAGCAACCACCAGTGAAGCCGCCCCCTTCCTTGCCCGTCTGTTATTGAACCCAAACCTGAGTGACCGCATGTTCATCTTTACCTCCGTGACTTGATAGTCAATATTTTATGGGGTCGAACAAAAGTGTCGCACAAAGTGTGGAGTGTTTCGTCCTGACCCCCAAAATCAGCTTGAAAGTATGTGCCGGTTTCTGTCTCACCTGTGGTTTATAAAAACCACTACACCATAGCCACCTTCCATTTGGTCAATATTTTAAACAACCCTTAGCCGGTAATTTGTCCAGCTAGGCGTTTGAGTAACCTAGCAACTCTCGTCAGTTTTAGTGCTGAAAGAAAAGTAACACGCAACCGAGGATTTGTCAACCAGTTGACTTGTTAACAATTTTTAGTTATTCTCGCGGTCACCATAGATGACCGTCAGTCATGTTATGGCTGTCTTTTATCACCTGTCTTTTATCACCTGGTAAGCGACCAGCGCTGACGTTTCGGTTGGTCTCAAAATGAGTGTAGGTGACGAAAATTCTACAGCCGGGAGTTTACTTGTTCAGGCATACCACGTGTTTAGAGCTAAACCTAAAGTTCTCACTTAACCCGAACTATAGAAAGGCTTGACGTGACGACTAGGCGAGCAAACCTTCAGGAAACTGTATGAACGGTCTCAACCAGGTTTTGCCAGAGAAACAGGTGGGTTTGTATACGGGTGTGTTGGCGGCGCTCGAGAGGGCCATCATGCAAGCCGAACTCAAACCCGGTCAACACCTCAAGGAATCTGAACTGGCAACCCGGTACGGGGTCAGTCGCGGCCCCGTTCGAGAAGCCCTGCAAGAACTCGAAAGAAAAGGGGTCGTCGTCAAGCTGCCCAACCGCGGCACCTTCGTCGCCCACTGGTCTCAAAAAGAAATTGACGACTTTTACCTGTTCAGAATTCACACCGAGGCGTTCTCAGCACGCCTGGCGGCAGAACGCCGCACGCAGGAAGACGTTAAAGACCTGACCCGGCTGGTGAGAATGATGCAGCTTTGCCTAGAAGATGGCGACACGTATCATTTTTTGGATGTCGACGCGGAATTTCACTGGCGCGTCGCTTTGGCCGCCAAGTGTGCGCCGCTGCTGGCGACCGTCGAGACGTTACGCTGGCAAACCCGGCTGGCGATGGCCTGGGAAAAAGGCAACCACACCTCCCCCGAACAGTTCGAGCACGCCGTCCATTTTCACGAGCGCATCACCGAGGCGGTTGAACAGGCTGACGGGGAAGCCGCAGCGCAGGCCATGCGCGAACACGTTCAGGCCAGCGCAGCGAGAGTCCATCATGCGTGGTCGGAGGCTGTCTAACCTTTAGCTATTTCCCCCAACAGGGTTTCCGTTTCTTCCCAGCCGATACACGCGTCTGTGACCGACACGCCGTGCTGCAAATCACTGAGGTTTTGAGGGATAGTTTGCTTGCCTTCGCGCAGGTTACCTTCAATCATCAGGCCCACGATGTTGCTGTCGCCCCGCGCTCTTTGCTGAAGCGCGTCTCTCACGACGAGAGCCTGTTTTTTGTGGTCATACCCTGAGTTGTGGTGGCTACAGTCAATAATCATGCCCGTAGCCGTACCCGCCTTTGCCAGCAACTCGCTGGCTTCTTTGATATAGGGCGCTGAAAAGTTTGGGCCGGAATGCCCACCCCGCAGGATAATATGGCCGTTTACATTTCCGCTCGTATTTGTGAGCGAGATGTTCCCCTGCTCGCTTATCGTCAGCAGCGCTTTGGGCTCGAGCGCAGAAATAACCGAATCGACCGCGACTTTGATGTTACCGCTCGTACTGTTTTTAAACCCGACAGCAGCAGAAATCCCACTCGCCATCGCCCTATGCACCTGCGATTCTGTGGTGCGCGCGCCGATAGCGACCCAGGCGAGCAAGTCCGCGTAGTATTTTGGCACCAGCGGCTCTAAAATCTCGGTGGCTACCGGAATACCCAGTTCGCTTATGTTTAACATAAGCTGGCGGGTTCGCTTCAGGCCGTCTAAAAAGTCGAACGAAAAGTCCATGCCGGGGTCATACATAAAGCCGCGCCAACCCACGGTAGTTCTGGGTTTATCTACGTAAACGCGCATGACAATAACCAGCTTGTCGCCTAATGCGTCTTTTAGAGAGACAAGTTTTTTTGCGTAGTCGTAAGCGAGTTCATCGTCGTGTACCGAACAGGGGCCGACGATAACCAGCATCCGGTCGTCTCGTTTATGCAGGATGTCGTTGATGACATCGCGGGCGTTAAGCACCGTTTCCTTTGCCTTTTCGGTGATGGGGATGTCGCGCTTGATGTGTTCGGGTGATGGCAACACTTCAGAATTCAAGATGTTGATGTTTTCAAGTTGACGCATGGTCGGCTTACTCCTTCTGATTGTCTTGCCCCCGCTTATCCGGCTACGCGCGGGCAGCATAACATTACCGGTGCTCGAGCTGGTTTCGGTACGCCCTCGGGCTCTGTCCCACAACCTGCCGAAAGCGACGCGAAAAGTAGTTGCTGTCAGAAAAGCCCGTGTCAAAAGCGATTTGGCTAATAGGAAGAGAGGTGTCTCTAAGCAACCCCTGCGCTCTTTGAATCCTGCGGTTGGCGAGATAGGTGATAGGCGTCGTGCCGAACGCTTTTTTGAAGGTTCGCAAAAATTGATTTTTGGATAAGTTGGCTCTAGCGGCTAGCTCGGCAAGCTCGAGCGGGCGGTGATAATTCTCCTCTAAGTAACTCAGGGCGTCGGCCAAGCGCAAAATAGCCTGGGTCGGCCTTTCGGGCGAAGCGGAGTAGTAGCGCGAGAGCAGCACGACAAGCTGCATAAAGTAAGCGGCCAAAAGACTTTGATATCCTTGCAAACGCATGTCCTGTTCACGCTCGAGGGCGCCCAAGAGAGAAACAACTGTGTTCAGGTCAGGTTCATTCAGTTGCAATTTGCCTTTGAAACCACTCTGTTTTCTGTACAAGGGCTCCAACACGAACAGGGCCTGGTAACCGGGAACGGCGTAAAGGTTCTGATGAGGCCGGATGAGCTGGTCGGGTTCAAACATGACGTTGCAGAGTTTGAGGCGGCTCGAGTCTTCGAAACCGTGAACCGTTCGGCCGTTCAGCACAAAAACATCACCCCGACAAATCGGGTAGCGTTCGGCTTCGGTCACGTGCTGCCCCGAACCGCTCAAGACGACCACCAGTTCCGAAAAGTGGTGGCCGTGCATCTCGAACGTGCCCGCCTCGACGGTCGCGCGCTGGATGAAGAAGGGAAACGCGTCTCGGTGACCGGCGTCGACAAAGTCGGCAAAGCTAAAGATTTTCATTAAGGTGAGATTGTACTAAATTTTGGTGATATGTTGGAGGCATCTTTTCAGGACAAACCGTAGCATAGAAGGGTAACCCAAATTCACGGAGGTTCGAGTATGAATATCTCACCCGAGCAGGTCGAGCAGTATCACGAGGAAGGCTACACGGTTTTAGAACGCGTTATTCCGGACGAATATCTCGAGGCCCTGCGCGCCGAAGCGCAACACCACATCGACCTCATGCACGCCGAAATGGACGCGCAAGGCAGTGACACGTTGGGCATCAGCCACCGCGACAAGCGCTACTTTATTTCCAACAAGCACCCGAACAGTGGGGCGTTGCAAACCTTTTTGTTCAGCGACTTTATGGGGGACATTACGCGCGCCCTTTTGGGTGAGGACGTTTACCTTTTTTACGAGCAGTATGTGATTAAAGCCGCCGAAAAGGGCATGAAGTTTTCTTGGCATCAGGATTCGGGCTTTGTGGGGTTTGAGCACAAACCCTACCTGTCTTGCTGGTGCGCGCTGGACGATATGACCGAAGAGAACGGCACGATTTACGTGTTGCCTTACAGCCGCGCGGGCACCCGCGACTTGGTCGAGCACGCCGTTGAAGAGGGAACGAACGACAAAATCGGCTACCACGGCGACGACCCCGGCGAACCCGTCATCGTGCCTGCGGGGAGTATCGCGCTGTTCTCGAGCCTGACCTTTCACCGCAGCGGTCAGAACATCACTTCCAAGATGCGGCGCAGCTACCTGGCGCAATATTCAGCCGAGCCGATGGGCAGTAATGATAAAAGTAAGGGTGCGACCACGCTGGCCGTGCCTTTTGTAAAAGGTGGTCGGAACATTCGCGCGGAGTCCTTGGGGGCTGGTTCATGAAGCGTCAGGTAGGGAAAGCTGTGGTAACGTAACCGCAAACTTCACCTCAGGGCCAGGTTTTGGGAGGAGGGGCGTTAAGCTTGTCATGCTCGAGAGTCCGCTACTAACATCCCTTTGTCCGCTCGCGCCTAAGGCGCAAAATCCAACCGGACAGTGTAATCTAAAATGTAAAAGGAGACGTGTATGAAGCTGCTTTTGAAGGTTCTTGCCGTTGGTCTCGTTCTGCTACTGGCAACCGCGCAAGCCCAAACCGTGGTCAAGGTGCTGTCGCTCACGGGTGAAGACGGTCGCCCTGAGTACGAGGACGCCGTGGCTGCCAGATTTAGCGAAGAGCATCCCGATATCCTCGTGCAGTTTGAAAGATTGGGCGGTGAGGATTTCAAGCAAAAGCTGCCGACCCTCCTGCAAACGAACGAAGCGCCCGACCTCTTTTACAGTTGGGGCGGCGGTATTTTGGAAGAGCAGGTTGCGTCGGGCACCACCAGAGACATTTCCGGGCTTCTCGACGAGGAAACCCTGAGCATGATGTCGCCTGCGGGTATGGACGCTTTTACGGTTGACGGGGCGGTGGTCGGCTTGCCCCAACAGGTTCAGGAAGTGAGCTTTTGGTACAACAAAGCGCTTGCGGCAGAGGCGGGTATCGACGTTGGAGCCATCCAAACCTGGGACGACTTTTTGGGAGCTGTCCAGAGCGCCAAAGACGCAGGACTCACACCCATCGCCGTCGGCGGTTCGGACAAGTGGCCCTTACACTTTTACTGGTCTTACTTAGCCATGCGCGAAGCGGGCGTTGAAGGCTTCAGGGCGGCCCAGGCTGGAGAAGGGGACGGCTTCGCTGCCGAACCTTTCGTAAAAGCAGGAGAAGATTTCAAGGCGCTTATCGACTTAGAGCCCTTTCAGGAAGGCTTTATGACGATGCAGTACGGCGACGCCTCGGGCTTTTTTGGTGACGGCGGCGCGGTTTTTCACCTCATGGGCAACTGGGACTACGGCACGCAAAGAGGCAACGCCCAAAGCGGCGGGCTGAGCGACGACCAGCTCGGGATTTTTAGCTTTCCGGTCGTCGAGGGCGGCGCAGGCAGAGCCACCGACACCTTCGGCGGCATCAACGGCTTTGTGGTGTCGGAAGATGCGCCCGACGAAGCCGTTCAGTTTCTCGAATACTTCATGAACGTCACCAACCAAACCGAAGCGGGCGAACTCAACATTTTTATCCCGATGACGAAAGGTTCTGACGCGGGCATCAACAATCCCTTTTTCGCGCAGATTTCGCGCAACCTCGGTGAGTCCCAGTGGCACCAGATTTTCTTAGACCAGTCGCTCGGCGCTGACGTGGGCGGCGTTGTTAACGACGTGTCCGTCCAACTCGCCACGGGCGAAATAGACCCGCAAACGGCGGCCGAACTGGTTCAGGAAAGTTGGGAACTCCGCTAGGGTTGAAGACTCGAGTTGTTCGTTTTTAGCCTCTCGTCAAGGGGGGTTCTATGAACGACGAATAGCAAAATAGTGTTCGGGTGATATGAACAGCCTTTCATATCACCCGAACGCGAGTGAAAAATACAGGCATGTTGCCCTCGACGAGGGTAAAACGCTGTAGAACTTAAAGAGACGCAATCCTGGCTTTTTAGGAGAACGAGTGGCTACCGCAGCAAGCGAGCGAACCCCTGAAAAACCCGAGCGCCGCTGGGGCAAAACCGAAACGCGTCGGCGCTGGAGCGCTGTCCTCATCTTGCTGCCGCCCGCGCTGCTCGTCTTCACGATTTTTGTCATCCTGCCGATGTTCGGCGCGGGTGCCATGAGCTTTTACACCTACAAGGGTTACGGCCCCTTGACCGACTTTAACGGCGTCAGCAACTACGTGTGGATGTTTACCAAGCGCACCTTGAACGCTTTTTTCGAGCCTGCCTTGCGCAACACCGCGCTGATTCTCGCCTCCTCACTCTTTATCCAACTGCCCCTGGCCCTCGTCTGCGCGCTGCTCATTTACAAAGAAACATTCACCAACAGCGTTTTTCGGCTCATATTCTTTTTGCCCTTTGTCTTGTCCGAAATTGCCACCGGGCTCGTCTGGGTCTACATGCTGGACGGGCGCAACGGTGCGGTCGCGCCGCTGTTTAACGAACTGCTCGGCAGGCCCTATTTTATTCTCGAGGACAAAACCTGGTCGTTCGCCGCGGTGCTGCTGGTCTTGGTGTGGAAGTTTTTTGGCTACCATATGATTCTTTACATTGCGGGGTTGCAGGGGGTACCCAAGGAATTGCTCGAGTCCGCCAGCATCGACGGCGCGTCAAACTGGCAGAGCGTCTTGTACGTCAAAATCCCGCTGATTTCTTACGCGCTCAAACTCTCGCTCTTTTTCGCCATTTTGGGTTCTTTTCAGGTGTTCGACCTTATCGTCGGTCTCTACGGCCCCTCGCCACCCGAGCAGGGCCAGACGCTGGCGACGTTTATTTACGAGTGGGGCTTGTCGCGCCGTCAGCGTTACGGCATCGCCTCGGCGGCGAGCATTATTTTGTTCGCCATCAGCATGGTTGCAGGGTTTACGTATCAATACTTTGTGATGGGCGAGCAGAGCCTCTTCCGAAGAAGGCGCGTATGAAACTCCTGACGTATTTCAAATACCTCTTTTTGCTCACGCTGTCCGGTTTTGTGCTCCTCCCCATCTGGGTGACGTTTATCGGCGGCTTCAAATCCACGGGTGAACTGCGTAACAACCCAATGGGCTTGCCCCAGGTGTGGCGCTTGGACGCCTACAGCGACATCCTCCTTTCGCCGACCACCTGGCGCTACGCGCTGAACTCGCTCAACATCGCGTTTTTCACGGTGTTTTTGGTGCTCGTCGTGGCGTCGATGGCGGCGTTCACCTTTAGCCACCTCAAATTCGCCGGGCAAGATTTTCTTTACTCTTACCTCCTGCTCGGGTTGATGTTCCCCGCCGCCGCCGCCATCGTGCCGATTTTCGTCATCAATAATTCGTACCTGCACATTTTCAACACGCACTGGGCGATTATCTTGCCGCAAGTCGCCTTTGGGATTGCAGGATCGGTGCTCTTTTTTAGAGGCTTTTTTGAGCAGTTGCCGCATGAACTGTTCGAGGCGGCGCGGGTCGACGGCATCGGCTATATTGGGTTTTATTTTCGCTTCATTTTGCCCCTATCGTTACCCATTTTGGCGACGGTGGGCGTTTTGACCCTGGTCACGTCCTGGAACGGCTACCTGCTGCCCCTCATCATGCTGGGAGCCAACCCGGACAACCACCCCTGGCCCTTGGGTCTTGTCAACTACCGCGGGGAGTACGCGACCGAATGGAACCGGGTGATGGCGTTTATTTCGGTGAACCTTTTGCCCGCCGTGGCGTTCTTTTTGCTCGCCCAGCGTTACATCGTCGCCGGGTTGACGGGAGGCGCGGTCAAGGGCTGAGCGCGTCAACCGTGCCGGGCTCTAATCTCACTGGGGGTTTGGCCTGTGGCCTGCTTGATGCACCGTGAAAAGTGGGCGGCGGTCTTGAAGCCACAGTTAAACGCGATTCTTTCAACGGTGATGCCCGTGTGGCTCAAAAACGAAATGCCCTGGCGCACCCTAACATCTCGCAGATAACGCATGGGGGTTGTGCCGAGGTGGCTTCTAAAAAGCCGAATGAGATGCTCGGGCGTCACGAAGGCGATCTCAGTTAGCTGGCCCAGATGGACGTCGCTGTAGTAGTTTTGTCTGATGTAAGCCTGCACGCGCTTGACGGATTCGGGTAAACGGGCGTTTTGGCTCGAGAATTCGGCCAGGCCCGAACTGCTCACATATTCCCAAAAAGCTGCCGCCGCCAAATGAGATAGCGAAGGTGCCAGCGCTTGCGGGTCATGCTGCAACGAAAGCCCCACATCGATAAGTCGCTCCATGCGGTTGGAGACTCCTACCTTGAACGGCAACGCTTCTATAAGCCGGAGCGCGTGCTCGGGCAAGTTCCAGTGGAAATGACACCAGCTATGATAGGTTTTCGCCGTCTTGGCAAACTCGAAATACTCTCGGTGGCCTTTTGTAAGGAGAGCCACTTCACCTTGCCGTAACCCCCGTTGCGCCCCGTCAACAGTAATGAGCGCTTCGCCGCTCCTGATGACGACGAGCTGTAAGTGCTCCTGAATTCTCGGGCCGTACGTGCCTCCCGCGTCATACATGACGTTGCCGAAAAAGACGTTTTTGGGCAGTGTGGAAACATCAATTTCAGACAAGACTCTATCAGCGGCAGGCATGGACATGGGTTCCGCTGAGCCCTTATTGTGTTCTTTAGCCGTCATAACTTTGACCCGTTTCAAGAGCCAGTATAGCAGAGCGGTGTAGTTAATTCGGGACAATCGCGTTTCAGCGAGGATGGACTAACGACTCTTTGAATGTGACTTTCAAAGTTATGGGGTGTACCAGGGAGGTACGTATGGTTGCACGTTCGCGGTTACTTCTACTGAGTTTACTCTTGCTGGGTTTATCAAGCGCCTTCGCTCAGGAGCTCGAGCTCTGGACCTTTGCCGACACCCACGCGAGGTGGTTTAGAGAACAAGCGGAGCGCTACAAAGCCGAGGTAAATCCCGATTTTGAGCTGGAAGTCGTTGAAATCGCTTATGACGACATGCACGACCGCTTAAGAATCTCGCTGCAATCGGGCGGCACGGGCGCACCCGACCTGTCTGACGTTGAGCAGGGGGCGTTTGGTAGCTTTTTACGGGGCGGCGGCGATCCCGGCTTTGTGCCGCTGAACGACATGCTCGAGTCGGGGGGTTATCTTGACCAGCTCGTGGCGGCGCGTCAGGCGCTCTATACCTACGACGGTACAACCTATGGGGTCGAGCACGCGCTAACCCCGGTGGTGCTTTACTACCGCGCCGACCTTTGGGAAGCGGCAGGCGTCGACCCGCAGAGTTTCGAAACGTGGGACGATTTTATCGCGGGCGCGAGAACCCTCAAAGAACAAAACCCCGACGTGGTTCCTTTGCCTGTAAACAGCATCCTGCCGGAGCTTCTACTCAGGCAACGTGGCGCAGACTATTTTGACGCTGAAGGTAACGTCACCATAGATTCTGAACTCTCTATCGACACCATGAACTGGATTTTGGAGTTGATGGACGAGGGCATCGCTGCGCAGATGCCTGACGATGAAATCTTTGGTTCTGCCAACTGGGCGGCCTTCAAAGACGACACCTTTGCGTCGATGGTCGGTGCCGACTGGTACGCGGGCTCCATGAAAGATAACGCGCCCGAACTTGAAGGCCAGTGGAAAGCTGCGCCGCTACCCGCTTGGGAAGAGGGCGGGATTCACACCAGCGTGTGGGGCGGAACAGGCTTGACGGTTATAGCGTCGAGCCCGAACGCTGAAGAAGCTCAGAAGTTTCTCGAGTTCGCCATGCTCTCTGAAGAGGGTAACGTGCGCCGTTTCGAGCTGACCAACTTGTTCCCGCCCCTTATCCCGGCAATGGACAACGAGCGCCTGCACGCCGCTGACGCTTACTTCTCCGGTCAGGACTTAGGCGCTGTCTTTGCCGAGGTAGGTCCCGACGCGCCCGCCCAGTACCAGAGCCCTTACCGCACCCAGCTCAACGACCTTATGGACGCTGCCTGGCAAGACATTATGGACCGTAACCGCACACCCGAAGACGTGTTCAGTGAGATTGCCGCCACCATTCGGGACGAGATGGATTTTTAGGGATTGATTAGCACCCGTGAGGAGACAGAGAGGCCCTAGCTTCTCATCTCCTTACTCATACTCACGTTCTCTCAGGAAGCTCATGTACAAACTCGGTAAAAAACTAGCGCCTTACTTGTTCATAAGCCCGTTCTTCATCGGCTACGCCATCTTCTTTCTGGTTCCCGTGGTGCAGTCGCTGCGGCTCAGTTTTTACAGGCACGTAGGTATCGACGCCGAGTCACGCTTTATCGGTTTTGACAATTACGTCAGGCTGTTTACCCGCGACGACCTCTTTATCAAGTCTCTGGTGAATACGACCTATTACGCGTTGGGCAGCATCCTTATTATCGTGCCGCTGGCTCTTCTGTTGGCGCTCGTTTTGCATATGCCCCAGCTCCGCTTCCGGGAGTTTTTTAGGCTTTTCTTTTTTACCCCGAACATCACCTCGGGCGTGGTGGTGGGGATTATCTTTGGGCTCGTTTTCGAAGAGCAGTATGGGCTTATCAACAACCTGCTGTTAGCGCCCTTGGGCGTCGAGCCCGTCCGCTGGTTACGCAGCCCCAACTGGGTGATGCCGTCGATCATTTTGCTCGGTGTCTGGAAGTTCACAGGTCTCAACGCGCTTTATTTTTTGGTGGGCTTACAAAACGTGCCGCCCTCGCTAAAAGAAGCCGCGCGCATCGACGGCGCAAACCGCTTTGGGGTGTTTCGTCACGTCACGCTGCCCATGCTCAGGCCCGTTTTGGCGTTTGTGCTGACCTTTGCGATTATAGGGTCTTACAACCTTTTTGCCGAACCCGTGACGCTGGTGGGTGAGTCGGGGGGTCCCCGCAACGCCGGGCTCACCATGACCATGTACCTTTACAACCGCGGCTTTCGGGAACTCAAGATGGGCTACGCCTCGGCCATCGGCTACTCTTTGGCGGTCATCATCGTTTTTTTAACCGTTATTCAACTTTATCTCACTCGAGCTTTGAAAGATGACTGAGATGGAGGGCTCGCGCACGACTCGAGCAAACAGGGCGATGTCACGCCTCGGTTGGCGGGGCAAGACGCGGGTCAGGGTCCTCACCGAGGCCGCCCTCCTCTACGCCCTGCTGTTCTTTTTCGCCGTGCTGGTGGGCGTGCCTTTTGTCTACATGATCACGGGCTCCCTCAAGTCCAACAGCGAGATTTTCAGCTTCCCCGTCACCTTGGCGGTACAAGAGCCTACCCTAAACAACTACGAGCGGTTGCTCGGCGGCGAAGAAATCCCTTACCTGCGCCAAATGCTCAACAGCGTCGTCATCTCGGTGAGTCAAACCGCGCTCACCCTGTTCTTCGCGACGCTGGTGGGCTGGGGCTTTGCCAAATACGAGTTCCGAGGCAAAACCTTTTTAACCCTCTTTTTGCTCGCAACCGTCGCCATTCCCTTTCAGGTCACGCTGGTACCTCTTTTTCAACTGATCATCAACGTTGGGCTTTTGGACAATTTTTTGGGCGTCGTCCTGCCGAGTTCCGTAAGCGCCTTTGGCGCGTTTTTCATGATGCAGGCGATGCGCTCGGTGCCCGGAGAGCTGCTCGACTCCGCCCGCATAGACGGCGCTAGTGAGTTTGGTATCTACTGGCGCATTGGCTTGCCGCTCGTGCGCGGCGCGATGTCTGTTTTGGCGGTACTCGTGTTTCTGACGGCCTGGAACGATTACTTGTGGCCCTTAATCGTACTGCGTTCCCCCGAGAATTTCACTTATCCTCTGGGGTTGGCTACCCTGCAAGGTCTTTACAAAGTCGAGTACGGCATGATTCTGGGAGGTTCCTTTATCGCAACGTTACCAATTGTTCTCATCTTCGTGGCAGGACGCAAGCATTTGCTCGATAATCTCGCTATGGGCGCGCTCAAAGGATAGGTTGGGAGTGGGAATTGAGATTTTAGAGCGCGAACGCCGTAAACACATTTGGTCATAAACTTTGCAACTCTAAAGCAGACCCTAAGGAGTCTAAAATGACAAGCACAAAACTGAAACCCAAAACCAAAACGGTCGACAGCGACCCCCAGCTCGAGGCCCTAAAAAAAGGTGGGGCGAATTTCATCACCGAAGCGACCAGGGCCGAGAGCGGCAGCCTGCGCGACTTTTACGAGGAGAACGGCTACTTGGTCGTGCCCAACGCGCTTTCAGAAGAAGAGCTGAACGAACTCCGTTCGGAAGCGACGAGTATCTGTAGGGGCGAACGCGGTGACGTCAAAGGCTTTGAACCTGGGATGGCGGGTGAAAGCGAAGAGGAAACCTTGCGGCGTTACCTGTGCATCCACTTTCCCAACAAGATTTCCGACACGATGCTCAAGTACCTGAGCACCCCCAATATGGTCGAGGTCTTGACCGAGATTGTCGGCCCTAATGTTAAATGTATGCAGTCGATGCTGTTTATCAAAGCGACGGGCAAACCGGGCCAAGCCTGGCACCAGGACGAAGACTTTATTCCCACCAGGGACAACTCGTTGGTCGGCGGCTGGATTGCGATGGACGACGCCACGATTGAAAACGGTTGCCTCTGGGTCATCCCCGGCTCGCACAAGCCGGGCGTGCTGTGGCCGATGGAAATGCAGCAAGACAGCCGCTTCGACTGCACCGACGAGTCCACCGGCTTTCCTTACACCGACGCGGACGCGGTTCCGGTCGAGGTAAAAGCAGGAAGTATCGTCTTTTTCAACGGTTACTTGTTACACCGTTCCTTCCCCAACCGCGCCGGGAGCGGCTACCGCCGCGTGCTGGTAAACCACTACATGAGCGCCCAGTCCCTTCTCCCCTGGAGGCCGCCCAAACAGGGTGAAGGGATGGCCGTAGCCGATTACCGCGACATCGTCATGGTCGCGGGCACAGACCCTTACGCGTACAAGGGAACCGAAAGCATCGCCCAGGCGATGGTGCGCCCCAGTGGTGAGGGCGGCTGCGTCACCTGGGAGGAAGACGAAGAGCACTAAAGGCCGACACGCTCGTGGCTGAACTTCCGAGCGGCTTATGGGCGTGCGCGCGTCGCAACCCTCGTTTCTCAGAGAGGTAAAATTTGTGGCAAAGGTGGAGATTAACAATCTAGGCATCCCTCCGTTGGCCGGGCTTTGTACTTATGACGAGGCGGTTAAGCCGGGTTTCGACGTCGAAACGAACGTCAACCTGTTACGTCGCTACAACTATGTTGAAGTGCAACTCAACCAAATCATGGCGGCGCACCTGCCAAACGTCCCTGAATGGGAGGTGAAATGCGCCCTCAGTCTGCACCTGTGGTTGGACGCGGAACACAGCGCCGGTCTGCGCGAACGCGTCGGCGAAATGCGCGAACCGCCGCTTCAGTTGGACCAGGTGCCGGACGTGCTGCTCGAGACCTTCCTTGCCGAGGTCGTTCGCGCCGAGGATACCGCCGAACTGCTCGTGGGCATCTACCGCGTCGTCAAAGCCGAACTGGTACGCGCCCTCGAGCAGCACTTGGGAAAAACCAATCGGCTTATCGACCATCCCACCTACCGCTTGCTGCGGTTTCACCTTACCGAAGAAAGGGAGATGCTCGAGTGGGGCGAACAGGCGCTAAGCGCGCTGACGCGTTCCGAGGCGGCGAGGGAAAAGGCTGAAACCTGGGAGCGCCACCTCCGCGCCTACCTGCTCGCAGCGGGTGGGGTGAGCGGCAACCTCGAGGCCCCCGCCACCCCACTCCCCAAAGCGCGCGCGACCGGGCAGTTTTTTGAGATGGACCCGACGCCCCGCCGGGACGCTCGCTTTATCGACCCCTTTAATCAAACCGCTCTCATCGACGACTACTACACGGACGAAAGTCGCGCCTTCGACGAACGGGTGCTCGCCCTTTTGTACAAGCGCGTCAGAGAAATAGACGTGCCCGAATGGATGGCCCCTATCCTCTACCAAACGAAGGGAAAACCCTGGGCGTATTATGTAGATTTGAGCCGCCAACTGTGGGACGAAGCGCGTCACGCCATGATGGGTGAGGTCGGCCTTTACCACAAGGGCGTGCCTTTTTACAAGTATCCTATCGACATCAAGTCTTCGGTGGGGTTGAACGCGGAATTTAGCCCGCTCGAGGCGCACACCATTTTGTGGACCCTCGAGCAGAGTCTCATGCCGCGCAAGACGGGGAAGCAGTATGAATGGGTGATAGCCAAAAGTGACGGCGACCCGCTCACCACAACCTTTCAAGACTACGACTGGGCCGACGAGGTGCTTCACGCCCAAATCGGGCGGCGCTGGTTGACGCCGGAGTACGAGAGTGCCGCGGCCATGCTCGCCTCCGGCGAAAACCTCATAAAGCGCTGGGAAAAGGTGAATGCAAGGCTCCGCGCGCGTTCAGACCAACATCCCTGGTGGCCGACCCTACTCGCCGAGGTGAGGGCAAACAAAGCTGTGGGTGAGTTGGTCAGCTAAACTTGTGCGTTATCAAGGCGAGGAAAACTAGCTTTGCAGCTCAACCAAATCCCTTAACTGAGGGCTCGAGCCTCCGGTTACCTTACTTTGTTTTATCCGATTCAAAGGAGCAGCTCTTGGCGAAACTTACCATCAAAGACCTGTTGGCCTTGAAAGGCAAAACGCAACTCACTGAGGTGTTTGTTTCATCCCCGGAAGAGGCCAGGGCCTGCGCCGAAGCGGGTATCGACATCCTGGTCGCCGTCGGCAACGAAGGCGCAACCGCCATCAGGAGAGCCGCCCCCGACACCTTTTTGGTCCTCGGGGTGAGCGAACTCATCGCCAGTAAAAAAGACGCGGTCAAGGCTGGGCTTAAACTCTTACGGCGCGGTGCGGACGCCGTTTACACGGGTGCCAGCATCCCTTTTGTCAAGGCGATGGCGAGGGAAAGCGTACCCGTCATCGGGCACGTCGGTCTGGTGCCCTACCGGAGTAGCTGGTTCGGGGGCTTCAAGGCGGTGGGTAAAACGGCCAAGGAAGCGCTTAGCGTTTACGAAAAAACCCTGGCCTACCAAAAGGCGGGCGCGATTGCGGTCGAAATGGAAGTCGTGCCGCATCAAGTCGCCACTGAAATCTCCAAACGCGTCGACATTCTGGTCATCTCGATGGGCAGCGGCGCAGGCTGTGACGCGCAGTACCTGTTCGCCACCGACATTCTGGGGAGCAACACCGGGCACGTGCCGCGTCACGCCAAGCAGTACCGCGACTTCAAAACCGAGTACGCGCGGCTTCATGACGAAGCTGTGGCGGCTTTTAGAGAATTCAAGGAGGACGTAACCACTCACGCGTACCCCAGCGCTAAACACAAGGTTGAGATGAACGTTGAAGAATACGAAACTTTTATGAAAGGTGTGGGCGGCTTATAATCTGAAAAGTGATTTACGAAGTCAAAATCTTGGAGTCTCCTTGCATGAAGCCAAATTCGAAAAAACTCGGCGTCATAGGCTGCGGCACGATAAGCCAAGCTTATATCGACGCGACGAAGACCTTTCCCGTGTTGGACGTCGTCGCCTGCGCCGACATCAACCCTGAAGTCGCTCAAAAGGCTGCGGCAAAATGGGGGATAGACGCTCTTAGTGTCGAGGACCTGCTGGCAAGAGACGATATCGACATCGTCTTGAATTTAACCGTCCCGCAGGCTCACGCGGCGGTGACGCTGGCGGCGCTCGAAGCGGGGAAGCACGTTCACCTCGAGAAGCCCCTGGCTCTCGACACGGACGAAGGGCGGCGCGTGGTCGACAAGGCCGACGCTGCGGGCTTAGTCGTGAGCTGCGCGCCCGACACCTTTTTGGGTGCGGGCGGGCAAACCTGCCGTAAGCTCATCGACGACGGCGCGATTGGCCGGGTGGTCGCGGGCACGGCGTTCATGATGATTCCGGGCCACGAGCGCTGGCACCCGAACCCCGGTTTTTATTATCTCAGAGGCGGCGGGCCGGTGTTCGACATGGGGCCTTATTACCTCACGGCGCTCGTCAACCTGCTCGGCCCGGTGCGCCGCGTGAGCGCGACCGCCGCGATGACGTTTGAGACGCGCACGGCGACGAGCGAGGCGCGCCGCGGCGAAACGTTCCCGGTCGAGGTGCCCACGCACGTGTCGGGCAGCCTGGACTTTCACAGCGGCGCGGTCATCACCCTGGTCATGAGTTTCGACGTACATCACCACACAAACCATCCCGTTGAGCTTCACGGTGAACGCGGCAGCTTGCAAGTGCCCGACCCCAACACCTTTGGCGGCCCGGTGAGGCTGCGCGCGGCGGGCGAGAGCGACTGGCAGGACCAAGAACTCGTCAACGCGTACACAAACAACATGCGGGGCGTCGGCGCGGCCGACCTGGCGTTCGCTTTGGGGACGGGACGAAAGCCGCGCTGTGACAGTAGCGTGGCGTTTCACGTGCTCGAGGTGATGCAAGCCCTCCACGATTCATCCGAGCGCGGGGAACACGTCATCATCCAAAGTAGACCCGAACGCCCCGCGCCCTTACCCCCTGGCGTAAAAAACGGCAGCTTGGGCGATGTAGAGGAGAGCCTATGAAAGAACCCGTGAAGCGTGCGCTTATCAACTGGGGCGGCTGGGAGGGCCACGAGCCCGAAGCCTGTGCGACCCTGTTCGCCTCGCTGTTGCGCGAGCATGACTTTGATGTCGACGTCGTCTCCGACTTAGACGTTTACACCGATGAAACATACATGCGCGGCCTCAGCCTCGTTGTACCGGTCTGGACGATGAGCGAACTCGGCAAAGAGCAGGAACGGGGCCTGCTCGAGACGGTCAAAAGCGGCGTCGGGCTCGCGGGTTGGCACGGCGGTATGGCCGATTCGTTCCGGCAAAACGTCGACTATCAGTTTATGGTGGGCGGGCAGTGGGTCGCGCATCCGGGCAACGTCATCCCCTACGAAATCGAGATTACAGCGCCCGACGACGAGGTCGTTGCGGGCCTCTCAAACTTCAACATGGAGTCCGAGCAGTATTATTTGCACGTCGATCCGAGCAACGAAGTTTTGGCGACCACCACGTTTTCGGGCAACTACGGCGACGCGCCTTGGATAAAAGGAACGGTGATGCCCGTCGTGTGGAAACGCAGGTACGGGGAGGCTCGAGTGTTTTATTCGTCTCTCGGGCATGTCAGAAAAGACTTCGATGTGCCCGAAGCGCGCGAAATCATGCTCCGCGGGATGCTCTGGGCGGCGCGCTAAGGTGGGGGTGAGTTCTCGGTAAAGCTTTGGGTAAAGCTTTGGTTCAGCACAACCCCAAATAAGGGTTTGGTTATGATGCTGGTCGTGCTGACGGTTATGCTGTCACGATGACAAACGAAACGAACATCGGGCGAACGCGCCAGGAAGAGATTTATCTCGGCGGGGTCGCGGGCGATAAGCCTTTGGTGCCGGTTTCTATGAGGCGACTCGAGGAGGCCGCGCGCCGCAAGATGTCGGCCCAGGGCTTTGCCTACGTGGCGGGGGGTGCGGGGCTCGAGGGCACCATGCTGGAAAATAGGCGAGCGTTTGAGCGGTTACGCATCGTGCCGCGGGTGCTCAGGGACGTGTCCGAACGCGACACGAGCGCGGAACTTTTTGGCGTGACGCTGCCGAGTCCTTTTCTGCTCGCCCCCATCGGCGTGTTGGAGATGGCGCACAAAGAGGCCGACTTGGCCGTCGCCAAGGCCGCCGCGGCGGAGGGCGTGCCGTTTATCTTTTCAAACCAAGCGTCGGTGCCGATGGAAACGTGTGCTTCGGTCATGGGTGAGGCCCCACGCTGGTTTCAGCTCTACTACAGCAGAAGCGCCGACTTGGTTCTCAGTTTTGTCGAACGCGCCGAAAGGTGCGGCTGCAAAGCCATCGTGGTGACTTTGGACACAACCCTGCTCGGCTGGCGCACCCGCGACTTGGACCTCGCCTATTTGCCCTTTTTGCGCGGCAAGGGCGTCGCACAATACACCAGCGACCCTGTTTTTAGGGCGCTTTTGAGAGAAACCTCGCCGGAGCGGCGTAAGCGCCGGGTGACGCTCTCCTCCGTCCGGGTGCTCCTCGAGCTCTCCCGGACGCACCCCGGCTCCTTTCGCGCCAACCTGCGCTCCGGGCTGCCCCTGGCGGCGGTGCAGCGTTTTATCCAGGGCTACTCCAAACCGTCGTTGAGTTGGGACGATATCGACTTCTTGCGCGCGCATACAAAGCTCCCCATTTTGCTCAAGGGCGTCTTGCACCCGGATGACGCGAGAGAAGGGCTCGAGCACGGCGTGGACGGGTTTATCGTCTCGAACCACGGGGGGCGGCAGGTGGACGGGGCGGTGGCGGCGTTGGGCGCGCTACCCGCTATCGTGGAGGCCGCGCGGGGTCGCCCGGTCTTGATGGACAGCGGGATTCGGGGTGGCGCGGACATCTTTAAGGCGCTCGCTTTGGGCGCTAGGGCGGTCCTGTTGGGGGGGTGCATCCTGCTCTAAGGTGAAAGTTAGGAAGCCAAAGCGAAGGCTGAGAAACGAAGGTCATCAAAGTCCAGTAGCGGATGTTTAGCACAAGTTTGTGCCCTGAGTGAGGCCATGCCCTTAGCGCCAGAAGGTGACCAGTGCATACCACTTCTTTTCATGCGGTGACCAATAACAGCCTTGTTCATCCCTTCAACCTGACCTGAACCAATGGGGTAGCGTTTGTTTTTGAAGCTGGGATAGTCCATAGAATCTAAGCGCTGCTCTAAGTAGTTAAGAGCCGATAAGGCGTTGTCTTGCCAGGTCATCCACAGCTCGGGCTCAGGGAGATACTGTTCTAACCAGTCTCGCGCACTGATGTCGCCCCTGTACCAGTCCCGCCTGTGCCGGGTTCGCTCGGCTTCATCCCAGTGCAGGGCCTGCATGACGACATTGAGGTAAGTCGCAGCGTGAAAGACATCGGTAATGCGCGTAGCCGCCAGGTGAGTAAAGATGGTGTCAATCCATTTCGCACCGTCGCCTAGGCCGATAAGGGTATCTTGGGCTGTGACACCCGCCTCTACAAGCAAGCCTAAAAGCAGGGGCAAAAAGTCCTCGGCTGAACATCTGTCTGCTAACATCCACCTTTCGCCGGGACCATTTTGAGAGTAAAGAACAGCGCTCTTTATTTCTAGCCCCGGACAACTCTTTGCTTCAGGACGACCCAGCACATAAACACCATCAACTTGTAGGACCATCACACGCCCCGGCTTAGCGCTTGGCTGAACCGGACACTCACGCGTTTGCCTTAGCTTTTCACTCACTGCCTGTTCACAGTGAAGCGCGTAGAGACTGGTTAAAGTCGCAAGGCTTGAACCGCTAATGTCGAGTCCAAACAGCTTGGCGAGATGACTGCCTTCTTCATAAGGCAGACGGCTACTGAGTTCGAGCAAGCGTTCCAAGGCTTCAGGGCTCCAGCCCGATTCATCCAAGCAGCCATCATAGTAGACCTGTTGACGCTCTCCCGTTCGAGCTTTCAACCTCTGGACTTTGACACGAACACTACCCCAGCACGTCTTGATATTGCCTGTACTCAGACCGTTACGCCAGTAGCCCTCAGGTGTCGCTTTGGCTTCGGGGGGAAAAAGCCTCGGCGTTCGCCAGGGCCTCGGCTGTTTTTCTCATCATCTCCGGCGAGAACTTTAGCATTGCCCTTTCTATATCTCTAAAGTTGGCGTCCGGCGCTAGCGTTGCCTTCAAATCGGCTAAGTAATGCTCGAATGCTTCTCTCGCCTTCTCTTCCCAGTCTGGCTTGTTCATGCGCCAGTCTACTTCCCTTTGCACCCTTTTTCTATCCCCTTATGCCAGGATGCACCCCTGTTGGGGCGGCCTTATGTGTACGCGCTGGCGGTGGCGGGTGAGCGGGGCGTGCGGGAAGTAATAAGAAATTTCAAGGCCGATTTTGATTTGACGATGGGGTTGGCGGGCTGCCGGAGTGTTCAGGAGATTGGTAGGGAGCGGCTTAGGGAAGAGAGCGGGGAGTAGAGCCAGGAGCTTTTTCTCCCCGGAATATAATCTAAGCAGTAACGTACTTCAAACACTTGATATTGCTCGTTTGAATTCATGAAATAGCTGAATGAGAGATTGCACGAGACTTGGTTAGCTTCTTATGCGCCTGACGGCCCGTTCTATTGCATATCGAACCGACAGCTCAGCTACCCTGTGGCCGTGACGATGAAGCGAGTAAAATCATCGTGGCACCCCGGTGGTCGCATCGACCCCGACGCTTGGCAACCTTCATGGCACCTGATCGGCGGGAGAGCCAGAACTAAGAGAATCCTCGAAAGAGGGTAGGTACACCTACCCTCTTTCCTGTTTTTCAGAACTGTCCGCCTCCCACCAGGTCTATGCGCAGGTAAAGCCCGCCACGCGTCTCTGAGGTCAGACCGCCGAACGACCGGTCGGACAGGTAGCCCAGGGTGAGCCACAGGGGGTCGACGACCCTCACGCTGCCCTCGAGCCCCAACGCGAATTTTCCCGTGTCGGTGCCTGGTTGTAGCAGGTAGACCGCGCCCCCGCCCACCCCGAAGGTGGGGGTGTAGCCTTCGCCGTAGGGGATGAAGGTGGGGTCGGCGTCCGCCGCGCCGCCCAAGTGCAGGTCAACGTAGTAGGTCCCAAATAGGGAGGCTTGGTAGGTGCTGGCGTCGGGGTCGGTGAAGTTGACAAGGTAGGCCAGGTCGGGACGCAACTGGAAGGCGTCGGACGGGGCCCAGGTCGGGGCCAGTTCGCCCTCCAAGAGGGTATCTTCCCCGCTCTTCTTGAGTCGGTGATAGGTGAGCAGGCTGAATGAAGCGCCGCGCAGCGCGTAAGCGGCGGTAAAGCTGCCGTCCAGCGCCGGGGCGAGCTGCGCGTTCACGTCGAAGGTGAGCGTCTGGTTTTGCGCTAATTGACCACCCGCTCCGGCACGCACTACCACCTTGGCCGCTTCGCCTAGGGCGACGTCGGTTCCCAGGGTCGCCGTGAGGCGGGAGAGGGTGTAGCGCGCCGACACGCCGAAAGAGGCTTCCGTAGTGTTGTCGCCAAGGTCGGCCGTGTACCCGGCGCTCGCGTCCACCGACAGCGCGTCGGTGAGGGCGAAGGGCACGACGACGCCGAAGCGGGCGCGGTTCCCCTCGCCGTTGAGGGTGGGGAGCTGATAGTCGAGCGTTAGGTTCGCGGAGCCGAGCTTCTGGTTGAGCCCTACCACGGCCTCGAGCGTTCCCCCCCACGCGTACGACGCCGCCGCGTTGGCGCTCAAGTTGGCGTCGAGTTGGTAGCTCGTCCCGAAGGTGCTGCGGGGCTCCGCCGCGCCGCTTAAGGGTTGGGAGTGTACGAGCTGCGCCCCGAAGCGTTCGTTCGCGTAGCCGAGCAGGCCGACCACCCCCAGGCTGCTGGTTTCCCAAACGTAGTCCGCGCCTGCGCCCACGGTGAACGCGCCCAGGGTCTGCTCGTACAGCAGCGCGGTGCGGTTGGTCGCCGTGTTCCCCTGGTGGGTGACGACGACGCGCCCATCTTTAAGGACGCGGTAGGCGACGCGCCCGGCGCCGCGCAGGGTGTTGCCGTCGAGAAGGCTGGTGTAGCTCAGAGCGACGCCGAACTCGAGCCTGTCCACCGCGCCGTCGGCGATCACGCCGAGGGTGTGACTGGCCCCCTCGTCTTCTGCGTCGGGGTCTGCATCAGGGTCATAGTCCAGACGGTAGCTGGCGGCCAGGCCGAAGCCGTCCGCGCGGTACGAGGCCTCGGCGCCCAGCCGGTAGCCGCCCACAAACGCGCCCCCAAGCGAGAAGCCCAGCCCGCCCCTTTGGTAGCTCACGCCCGCACCGTACGCCAGCTCGCGCGACGCGTCCTCGCTTGCCGGGGCGTAGGCGACGCGCAGGATGACGGGGTTGAAGTTTTGGTCCAAGGGTTGCAGGGGCTGCGCTAAAAAAATCGTGCCGTCGGCGTAGTCAATCTGGTAATCTTTGAGCCGCTCCAGTACAATCTCGCCCGCGACGCTCACCAGCGTCAAGCGTTCGCTCTGCGGCGTGACGCTTGTCCCCAGGCGGTAATAACGGGTGCCGTCGGGAACGATGTCTACGGCCTTTGTCGGGCTGGGCAAGAGGCCCGCAAAGGCTTTTGCGCCCAAGTCGCCGCCCTTTAGGCCGCCGCGCAGCTCGCCGCGCAGGGCGGTGCCCTGAGCAAGCCCGCTCACCCCTGGGACGCCCAAGTGGTCGGCGTAGTACCCGGCGGTCCAGCGCTCCTGGTCGTAACGCACGGCGACGCCGTCGTCGCTGCGCAGGGCGGGGCGGGCTTCCGCCCCCGCCCCGGTGAGGGGAAAGCGCGCGTCGGGGTCGGTGTAGGTCGTCAGGCCGCGGTCGCGGTCGAGCGAAAATTCGTCCTCGGTCGTCACGCCCACGTCGGCGGCCACCTGCAAGCTGCCGGGGCCGAGGGGCAGTTCGGCGTAGCCCCTGACCTCGCCCTCGACGTTGACCCCCGCCGCCGTGGTGAGGGTCACGCTCGCCTGATATTGGTAGATGCCGCGACGCGCGCCCGGGATGAACAGCTCCACGGCTTGAACCACGTCGAAATCTAGGTCGTCGTCGCTGTTGTAAGCGAGGCGCAAGGTGAGGGTGGTGGGGGTCACGCGGGGGCGCAGGCGCAGGGTGCCCACGCCGTCGGTGAGCGCCACCTGGTAGCCCGAGAGCTCCGGGGCGGCGTCGGGCTCTTGCGGTTCTAAGCTGCTCTCCACGGTGAGGTAGCGCGCGGCCGCCGCTCTTCCCGCCTCGGTCACGGCGCGCACTTCGAACTCGAGCGCCCTGCGCCCGTCAGCGACGGCGCCAAGCGGGCGCACCTCGACCCGGGCACCCTGAACTGGGCTGACGGGGGCGTCGGCGAGCTCGCGCGGCACCGCGCCAAAGGAGACGGTGCCGACCAGATAGACCTCGCGCGCGGCGGCCTCGACCGTCAGGGCCGGGGGCAGAACGGTGCCGAGCGCGTCCGCGTGCCTCACCGTGTAGCTGACTTCGCCGCTGTCGGTATAGGGCAGGACGAAGTAGAGGCGGCCTTCGTCGTCAACGAAGGGGTCCTCGGCGGCTCCGTCGCCTGCAAAGCTCGAGCCCGCCACGTAGGTTCCTCCGGCGGGGGGCACGTGGCTAACGAGCACGCGGCTCGCCCCCTGGACGGCGTCGCGGCACACGTGCGACGCGCCTAGTAGCTCTGCGCCAGGGGGCAGCGGCTCGGTCAGCACGACGTTCTGAGCAGGCTCGCTCCCGTTGGTCACGCGGACGCGGTAGCTTGTCGCGCCGTCCTCGACCGTCGGGGTCGTCGCGGCCAGCGTCAGCCCGGCGGCGCTCAGGCTGCGGCGGAAGCGGGCCTCCCCGGCGACGCCCTCGTAGGTCACGCCGAGGGTTTTCGTCTCGCCGGGGGCGAAGTTACCCAAGTCGCAGCTTAAGATGTTGCCGACCTGGTATTCGAGGACGATGCGCGAGAAGCGGTTCAGCTCGAAGTCTCGGGGTGACGCTTCCGTAACGGCGGGCTCGGCGGCGGGTGGCGTTGGCGCTTCTGTAGGTTCGGGTTCAACAGTTGTGGGTTCGGCGGGCTCAATGGTCGGTGGGGCAGGGTCTGGCTCCGCCACAGGGCGTTCCACCGCCACGCTGGCGCTCGCGCTCGCTTTTTGGACGCCGAACTCCAAGGTCGCGGTGTTGGTGACCTCGCTCCCCGCCGCTTCGGTGACGGTGGCGTCGACGGCGAAGGTGCGCGTGTCGCCCGCCGCGAGTTCGAACGTTTCGTTCAGGGCCTCCCCCGCCAATCCTTCGACTAGGGGGTCGCTGAGGATCACCGCGCCACGGCTCTCCCCGACGTTAGTCACGCTGAGCAGGTAGGTCACGGTGTCCCCGACGGTCGCGGCGTCGACGTTGGCGGTTTTGGTCAGGGTATAGGCCGCCGCGCCGCCCGGAGGGGCGGCCTCGGCCGTGACTTCGCGGGAGACGTTGACAGGAGCTTGGGCGCGAACCTCACCTGTGAGAGCGCTCAATGTGGCCTCGTTGACGAGCGTGTCGCCCGCCGCGTCGGTGACCTCGGCGCTCACCGTAAAGTCGCGCGATTCGCCGGGGGCGAGGCTGAAGGTCGTTTCCAGGGCGTCCCCGTTCAGACCGGCGGGCAAGCGGTCGGTCAGGGTCGCCGTGCCGAGCGAGCCGCCCGTGTTCGTCGCGGTGAGGGTGTAGGTGAGGGTGTCGCCGGGCTGCGCCTCGCCGCGGTCGACCGTTTTCGTCAGGGCGAAGGCTGCCGGGGCGACCACGCGCAAGGCGTCGCGCTCGACGCGCAGGCGCTGGTCGACGCGCACGCCCACCGTGTTGGAATACTGGTAGGCCGCGTCGGGGATGCGGAAGCTGAAGCCGTAGCGCCCGGTCTCGCTCAGGGTGTAGTTGCGCCACTCGAGGTCCCCCGACACCGGGAGTTCCTGCTCGCTACCCTCCGGGTTTCTCAGCCGGAACCTCAGCTCGCCGGGGCCGTCCCCGTCGTAGAGGCCCACCGTGACCGGGCGGGGGAAGTCGGGCACCTCCAGCGCGAAGGCCTCCTGCCAGTCGCCCCTCGAGATGGTGTAGTTGGCCCCCGTGCCCTCGCCGTCCGCAGGCGCGCCGCGCTGCGGGTCGATTAAGAGCTGGTCGGGCTCGATGTAGAGGGCCAGGGCGTCGGGCTGAGAGCTATTAAACGTATAAACAAAGGCGTTTTTCGCCAGACCTTGCAGCTCGGCGGTGAGGGTGTAGACGCCGGGCTCGAGCCTGCCCTCAAAAAGGATGTCATCGCGGTGCGGCTCGACGCCGTAGCGGCGGCTCGCCACCTCCTGAGCGCCGTACTGCAAGCTAAAAGTCGTGACGACGTTCCCCTCGCCTTCGTCGTAGCGCTCGTCCCCGACCTCGCGCTCGCCCCGCAGGGCGGCGCGGTAGTCGTCCGGGTCGAAACCGGGAGAGTAAAGGTTCAGGGTCACGTCGGTGGCTTGGGACACCTCGAGGGTCAGCGCCAAGCGGTTCGTCTCCCAGCCCAGCGCGTCGCCCACCACCACGCCCTTGAAGGTTGCGGGGGCTTGCGCCAGGGTGTGAGCCAGTGAGAGGAGTAAAGTTACCAAGAGAGCGGCTCTAAAGCGTCTCATTGGTCACCTCCTACACGCACGACGGGGTCGGTCAGCACCGCGCCCGCGGGCAGGTCGTAGGTGAGGGTCTCGCTACCCTCGAAAGAATCGAACACGAACATCTTGTCGTCACCACCTTGTACAGGGTCGGTCAGGGTGAGGTCGCGCACCGGCTCGTCGCTCGTCACTGTCAGGACGACGCGCACGCCGTTCGGCAGCGGGACGAGCCGCTTGTCTACGCGCAAGGGTCCAAAGGTCAAGCTCGTCTCGCGGGTGGCGCGGGCGAGGCCTACCGGGGGCTCGAGCGGGAAGTCGCTGACGGTGACGTTTTCCACCCGCACGTAGTGCAAGTAGCCGTCGCCCACCGCGTTCTTGTGGGGGCGCGGGGCGTAGGGCGCGGTGGCGCGGTCGAGCCCCACCGTCCAGGCCTCGCCGGGGGTGTCGCTGGAGACGTCGCGGAAGGCGTAGTTCCCCTCGGCGTCCGTTAGGGTTTGATAGCCGTTGCTCAGGATGACGCGGGCCCCCGGCAGGGGCACGTCGCCCCCGTTGTAGCGGTCGTTGCGGTCGCTGTCTAAGTAGACGCGCCCGATAATTAAGCCTTCCGCTTGTCCGAAGACGCCCATGCGTAGGGTGGTTTCGGCGCTGACCGCCTCCGCGCTGACGGCGCGCCCGCTTACGTCGAGACCGCTCACCGCCGCCGTGTTGCGCAGGGGGCTCGCCGCCTCCGGCAGCACGCGCAGGCTGTAGGTGATCGTCGCGGTTTGCTCCGCCGCCAGGGTGAGGTCGGTCCAACTGAGCCGTCCGTCGTCGCCGAGGGTGGGCTCGAGGGCCTCGGTCGCGCCGCTCACCGTGACCTCCGCCGAGTCCGTAACGTAGAGCGTGCCCGCGGGCGGCGTGTCGGTCAGCGTCACCGTAATTTCGCTGCTGTTGGGGTTGCTTACCGTAACCGTGTAGGGAACGCGGCTGCCCACGGTGTAGTCGCCCGCCGCCGCGCGTTTCTCGAGCAGCACGGTCGCCCCTGCGGTCCCGCCTACGTCGCGGTAGTCGGGCTCGCCGTCGCCGTCGCGGTCGGGCAGGTCGGTGGCGGGCGCGTTGATGCCGTCGGCGGGGTCGGGGCCGACCACGTCGTCAAAGCCGTCGTCGAGACCGTCGCCGTCGCTGTCACTGCCCGTGGGGGTGCCCCGCCCGCCCTCGGTCAGGTCGTCCACCCCGTCGTTGTCGCTGTCGCCGTCTAAGTAGTCGGGCGCGTCCGCCCCGTCCGTGTTGACGGGGGTCAAACCGCCGCTGGCGTCCGGGTCCGCCGAAGCGTCGTCCGCGTCGTAAGCGTCGTCCAGCCCGTCGCCGTCGGCGTCGTTGCCCGTGGGAGGGATATACCCTGCGGTCGTCTGCGCTTCTATATTGTCGGGAATGCCGTCATCGTCGGCGTCGATGTCCCGGTAGTCCGGCAGCCCGTCGCCGTCACTGTCCGCCGGCCCGTTCGGCGCAGCGCCCGCCTCGGTCGCGTCGGAGACGCCGTCGTTGTCCGAGTCTAGGTCCAGGTAGTCCGGTTTACCCTCCCCGTCGGTGTCGGGTACGGGTAAGGGCGTCCCGCCCTGGTCGGGGTCTACCGTGTCGGGTAAGCCGTCGCCGTCGACGTCGGCGGGGGTGCCCACGCCGATGACACCGTCGCCGTCGGGGTCCTCGCCCCCGGCTTCAACCGCGTCGGGAATGCCGTCGTTGTCGCTGTCACGGTCGAGGCTGTTGGGAATACCATCTCCGTCGCTGTCGGTGATGCCCTCTACAGTGTCGGGGATGCCGTCGTTGTCGTCGTCTAAGTCGGTCGTGTTGGGGACGCCGTCCCCGTCCGCATCGTCGTTGTCGCGGTAGTCCACGTCGCCGCCCGCGTTCACGTCGCCGTCGTCGTCCGGAAGCGCGGCGGCGGGGGAGGTGATGTCGTCATTGACGTCGTGTCCGGGCACCCGGTCGAAGCCGTCGTCCAGACCGTCGCCGTCCGCGTCCGCGCCGGTCGGCGTCCCCCGTCCTCCCTCGGCAACGTCGCTCAGACCGTCGTTGTCAGAGTCGCTGTCCAAATAGTCGGGAGCGTCTACGCCGTCCGTGTTTTCGGGTGCCAGGCCCGCGCTTGCCGCTTCAGACTTGTTATTCGTGGCCGCGTCATAGGCGTCGTCCAACCCGTCGCCGTCCGCGTCCACGCCGCTCGGCGGCAGGTAGCCCACGGTCGTTTGCGCTTCGACGTTGTCGGGGATGCCGTCGTCGTCCGCGTCGATGTCCAGGTAATCGTCAACGCCATCGTTGTCGCCGTCCGCAGGGCGCGTCGGGTCCGTTCCGGCTTCGGTGGTGTCGCTCAGGCCGTCGCCGTCAGAATCAATATCCAGGTAGTTTGCGTGGCCGTCCCCGTCCGTGTCGGGCACGGGCAGCGGGGTAGCCGCGAGGGGGTCATGCAGACCGTCGTTGTTGGCATCGGTAAAGCCGTCAACCACGCCGTCCCCGTCGGCGTCCACACCGCCCGCCTCGGTCACGTCCGGGACGCCGTCGTTATCCGAGTCGGCGTCGAACCTGTTGGGAACGCCGTCGCCATCAAAATCAGCGGTGGGCGCGCCCTCGTCGGTATCGGGAATCCCGTCATTGTCATCGTCCAGGTCGACTATGTCGGGGACGCCGTCGCCATCGTTGTCGTCGTTGTCGCGGTAGTCCACGTTGCCGCCAGCGTTCGCGTCGCCGTCGTCGTCGGGCAGCTCGCTCGAGGGGTCGCTCAGGTCGTCGTTGACGTCGCGTCCAGGCACGCGGTCGAAGCCGTCGTCTAAGCCGTCCCCGTCCGCATCGGCGTTCACGGGCGTGCCCCGGCCGCCCTCAACAACATCGGTCAACCCGTCGTTGTCCGAGTCGGCATCCAAGTAATCGGGGGCGTCCGCGCCGTCGGTGTTTCGCGGGCTCACCCCGCTCGCCGCCGGGGATCTGTCAGCGGGGTCGGCGTCGTAGGCGTCGTCTAAACCGTCGCCGTCGGCATCGACGCCACTCGGCAAAACGTAGCCCACGGTTGGCTGCGCTTCTATATTGTCGGGAATGCCGTCGTCGTCCGCGTCGATGTCAAGGTAGTCGGGGAGGGCGTCGCCGTCACTGTTGATGGGCAGTCCAGGTGTTGCACCTGCCTCGGTGGTGTCGGTTATCCCATCGTCGTCACTGTCGATGTCTAGGTAATTCGGCTTGCCATCCCCGTCTGTGTCGGGCACGGGGAGCGGGGTGGCGGCGAGGGGGTCGTGCAACCCGTCGTTATTGGCATCAGTAAAGCCGTCGATGACGCCGTCCCCATCTGCGTCCGTGCCACCTGCCTCGGTCACGTCGGGGATGCCGTCGTTGTCCGAGTCGCGGTCGCGCGCGTCCGGCACGCCGTCGCCGTCGGTGTCGCTTACG
Organism: Trueperaceae bacterium; assembly: GCA_965214405.1. Taxonomy (GTDB): domain Bacteria; phylum Deinococcota; class Deinococci; order Deinococcales; family Trueperaceae; genus CBDCCT01. The sequence continues at coordinate 4,060,154 of OZ243956.1, read as the reverse complement.
CCCTCGACCGTATCAGGAATGCCGTCGTTGTCGTCGTCCAAGTCAACCGAATCGACGACGCCGTCGCCGTCGGTGTCGTCGGTGGCGCGGTAATCCACGTCCGCCCCGCCGCCGTCGCCCGCGTCGCCCTCGGCGTCGGGGAGGTCGGTGACCGGGTCGCTAATGTCGTCGTTGACGTCGCGTCCCGGGACGCGGTCGAAGCCGTCGTCCAGCCCGTCGCCGTCCGCGTCGCTGCCCACAAAGGTGCCGCGCCCGCCCTCGGCGACGTCGGGCGCGGTGTCGTTGTCGGAATCGGCATCCAGGTAGTCGGGAACGTCCGCGCCGTCGGTGTTTTGGGGCTCGAGCCCACTCACCCCAGGCGTACCCGCGTCCCCGTCGTCGTCATAGCCGTCGTAGGCGTCGTCCAAACCGTCGCCATCCGCGTCACTGCCCGCAGGAGGAACGTACCCCAACGTAGGCTGCGCCTCGATGTTGTCGGGGATGCCGTCGTCGTCCGCGTCGATGTCTAAGTAATCCGGCCCACCGTTACCGTCGCTGTTCGGGACGGGCAGCGGGGTGCCGGGGTTGAGCGCGAGCGTCGGGTCGACGGCGTCCGCCAAGCCGTCGCCGTCCGTGTCGACAAAGCCGTCGACGGTCCCGTCGCGGTCCAAGTCGTTGCCCCCCGCCTCTATGAGGTCGACGATGCCGTCGTCGTCCGCATCGAGGTCTAAGTAGTCGGGTTGCGTGTCGCCGTCAAAGTTCGGCGGCGTGACCGCCGGATTGCCCAGGGCGGGGTCGACGCTGTCAGCGAGGCCGTTGCCGTTGGTATCGACAAAGCCGTCGATAATGGCGTCACCGTTCGCGTCGGGGCTGCCGGTCTCGAGGGCGTCCGTTATCCCGTCGTTGTCCGCGTCGAGGTCCAGGTAGTCGGGCGTCCCGTCCCCGTCCGTGTCACGTGGGTTAGTCGGGTCAGGACCGAGTTCGGTCGCGTCTAAAATGCCGTCGTTGTCGTTGTCCAAGTCGGCGTAGTCGGGCACGCCGTCGCCGTCCGTGTCGACCGGGTTGGTGGGGTCCGCGCCCGCTTCGACCGCATCAGGAATGCCGTTCCCGTCGGCGTCCACCTCGCGGTAGTCGGCGTCCCCGTTCGCGCCGCCCCCGCCCGCGTCGCCGTCCGCGTCAGGGAGTTGGGCGGGGTCGGTGGGGTCGTCGATGTCGTCGTTGACGTCCGCGCCGCCTACCGTGTCAAAGCCGTCGTCCAGCCCGTCGTTGTCGGCGTCCGCGCCGCTGGGCGTGCCCTGGCGGCCTTCGTTGAGGTCGGGCACGGTGTCGTTGTCGCTATCACCGTCCAGAAAATCGGCGTTGTCGCTCCCGTCGGTGTTCTCAGGCGTGAGCCCCGCGCTGACGAACGGGTCGGTGTTCCCGTCGTCCGCATCGTAGGCGTCGTCCAGCCCGTCCCCGTCGGCGTCGTTACCTGTAGGAGGGGTATACCCTGCGGTGGCCTGAGCTTCGATATTGTCAGGGATGCCGTCGTCGTCCGCGTCGATGTCGAGGTGGTTCGCGCGGCCATCCGCGTCGCTGTTCGTCGGCGGGATGGGGGCGGCGCTCGCCACGGGGGCAGGGTCTGTGTCGGCGTTGTCGAAACCGTCGTCCAGCCCGTCCCCGTCGGCGTCCGCATTGGTCGGAGTCGTGTCCGCCTGCCCGTCGCCGTCCGTATCGAAGGCTTCATTCGTGTCGGTGATGCCGTCCCCGTCTGAGTCGATGTCGAGGTGGTTGGCTCTACTATCTGCGTCACTGTTTGTGGGTGGTACGGGAGCGGCGCTCGCTACAGGATTGACATTTGCGTCGTCGTTGTCGAAAGCGTCCACCATGCCGTCGCCGTCCGCGTCGGCCGCTGTCGGGGTGACGTCCGCTTTGCCGTCGCCGTCGGTGTCGAACGCTTCGTCTAGGTCGGTCAAACCGTCGTCGTCACTGTCGATGTCTAAGTGATTGGGCCGGGCGTCGCCGTCGCTGTTGGCGGGCGCGGCGTTGCTGCTCCCCGCGTTCGTGTTGGCGGTGCCGCTGGGCGTGGTGTTGTCGTAGGTGTCGAAGGCGTCGTCCAGCCCGTCGTTGTCGAGGTCAGCGTTCGCCGGAACCGTGTCCGCCTTGCCGTCGCCGTCGGTGTCGAACGCTTCGTCTAGGTCGGTCAAGCCGTCGTTGTCGCTGTCGATGTCTAGGTGGTCCGGGTTGCCGTCGCTGTCCGAGTCGAGCAGCGTTACGGTGTAGGTGGGGCGGCTGGCGGCGGGGTCGTTGCTGCCGGTGTCGCTATCGAAGGCGTCGTCCAAGCCGTCGTTGTCGGCGTCGGTGCCGGTCGGGTAGATGACGGTCGGCAGGTCGCCTTGCGACTCGAGCAAGTCGCTCAACCCGTCGTTGTCGCTGTCGATGTCGAGCGCGTCGGGCACGCCGTCCCCGTCCGCGTCCCCCGCGCCCTCGTCGACGTCCAAGATGCCGTCGTTGTCGTCGTCAATGTCAAAAAAGTCGGGGTTGCCGTCGCCGTCGCTGTCGGGGTTGGTGACCGCCACGGCGGCGACGGAACTCGTGTCCGCGTAGCCCACCCCGGTCGCCTGCCCGGTGTAGTCCACGCGGGCGAAGTTGACGATTTCATAGCCGTCGGGCGTGTTGGGGTCGACCGACACGCGGAAGCGAATCGTGGTGGACTCACCCACGGCGATGGTGCCGCCGCCCCCCGCCGTCGCGCCCGTGCCCAGATAAAAGGTCAGCTCGTCGCCGGTGCTGTCGTACGCAGCCTGGTCGTCCCCGCTGGCGTCTGTTTTCGCACCGCTGTTGGCACCGCTGATGACTTCTATGCTACCCGGCACGTAGGTCGTGAACTCGGGGACGGCGTCCTTTAAGACGACGCTGTTCGCGGTGTCGACCCCGGTGCTCTCGATGAGCAGGGTGTATTCGAGTTCGTCCGTGATATTAACGTTGCCCCCGTTGACATCGGTGTAAGTTTTGGTCACGGTCAAGACCGGCTCGATGTCGGTGACGAAGGTGACGACGCTGGGATAGTAAACGTCGCCGGACGTCGTTAGGTTGATGGCCGCACTCGTTTCCCGGTTGCGGAGGATGTTGCTCGCGTCGAGCACGTCAATGTCGCTGCCCAACTGGTCCACGTAGTTGGGATTTTTCGCCGTGACGTGCGCGCCGAAGCGTGAGATGGTGCTGTTGAAGTAGTTTGTCGCCGGGTTCACCACGTCGGACAGCGGTGTGGGTGTCGCGCTACTCCCGCCCTTTAGCGACGCCCCGTCGCCGGGGATGCCGCTGTCCCCCTCGTTAGATACGATGCCGACGGTTGATCTGACCGGACCGCTGTTAGGGGTCAGGAACCCGCTGACGTTGATGACGTCCGCGGTGCTGCCAATGGTCACCAAGCCGTCGAAAACGCTCAAGTTGCGCAGCGTTTGGCTGGGGTCCGCGTACACGATAACGAGGCTCCAGGCGGCGTAACGGTCCCTACCCGTGGCGGCTTGGACGTTCGCCACCGCGTAGGTGCCGCTGCCCCCCGCCGCAACCTGAGGGGTGACCTCTTTGAAACCGCTAAAGGTGTCCCCGCTGGTGCTCAGTTCGTCGGCCGTGAGGCTCTGGTAGCCGCCCCCCGGCACGCGTAGCAGGACGGTGTTTTCATCGTTGGCGGGGGCGGGGGCTATACTGCCGCCCCCGCCCGCCGATTTGCGTCCCGACCAGTAGAGCCCCGCCCACTTGACCGTCGCGTCGGGGGGCAGAGTAAAGTCCGCGGTACTCGAGTTGAAAATAGTTGTTGACGGAGGTGCGCCGCTGGTATCGACGTTCACGTACCGCATCGTGAAGCCGTTGTTGGCAGCGGGCGCTAAACCCTGCTGGGCATCCTGACACAAGGCAGAATTACCGGTGTAGGTGTCGGTCGTCCCGTCGATACAGGTCATCAGGGTGTTGCCGACTATCTGGATGTCGCCTTTTTCATTTTCGCTGTGGCGTTTGCTAAAGGGGTCCTGGGCGTAGCCGAGCCCCAGTCCGCCCAGCAGTAGGACTACCGCGAGTAGCCGCAGATAACGGGTCGGCGCTAGCACAGGCAGCACTCAACGTGAACAGCTTCCATAACTCCTCCTCAGCGGCCTCTAAACAGTTGGCCCTGCCACTCGCGCAATAAGCCTGCTGATTAGCGTGGAAAAGGCGGGAAATTACGCTAGGGCTTGTCCAAACAGGGGCAAAAACCTGTTCGAGATAGTAACTGTCACCCTAAACAAAGGGCCGCTGAATAGTTCACAAGGAGGCTCGAGCCTGACCACGAGACAAATAATTCACAAGGCTGCTCACACCTTACGAGGGAGCCTCGGAAGCCTGTGAGGTAGGGGCGTACGCGAGAAGGGTATGGGGCCATTAGAACCTGGAAGGAAACAGGAGCTACGCCCCACCCACAAGCATGTCAAGTGCCTCTGCGGTAGCCATGAATTAAACGATCCACGTTGGTAAAGGAGCAGGACGCGATGAAGGGGTCAACAAACGCGAGGCCCTCAAGGCACGCCTCAACGTCGCCGGGGCGGTTCTCGAGCCCGTAGACCTCATAACAGGTGAGGGTGTCTGTTTACCCTGATGCTCCTGGCATGACCATAACAAGCGTATCAGGCGGCCGAACTCGTTCTTGTGCGTGAGACGCGCGCGTTAGTTGCAGAAGCGCGTCGATCCTTGAAAATAGCTCAAAGCGAACCTCCGTGCAGACTACAGCTCGGAGGTTTTTCATGGAAAGAGAAGTTGACACATTGGCAAGATGCGTCTCCGCCTACCTTAAAGCCCGCAAGCTAGACGGCTACAGTGACAAGACGCTCTACTCCTACAAACTGCACCTAAAACGTTTGATATCGGACGTGGGAGGTGAAACCACCGTCGCAAAGATCGGGCTCGAGCATCTGCGCGCCCACCTCACGAGCTTGACGCATCTACAGACCTCGAGTTTGGCGAACAAAGTTCGCGCGCTCAAAGCGTTTTTCAAGTGGCTCTATGAGGAAGGGGTGTTGGAGCGCAACCCTGCACTGAAGCTGAGGGAGCCTCGTTTACCTTCCAGGATACCGAAAGCCCTCTCCGTTGAAGAGGTTGAGCTGCTACGTGACGCCTGCGAAAGTCTGCTGGAGCACGCCCTCGTCGAGTTTTTCTTCGCCACAGGCTGTAGGGTGAGCGAGATTCGTCATCTCGACCGCATCGACCTCGATTGGTCGCGCCGGAGTGTCGTGGTGCTCGGCAAAGGGAACAAGGAGCGCGAGGTGTATTTTGGAGCGAAAGCCGCCTTATGGCTCAAACGTTATCTTGATAACCGCTCGGACAACTGCCTCGCGCTATTTGTGACGAAGCGCTGTAGGCGACAGAAAGATGGAACGCTGCAACATCAACGCCTCAGCACCTCGCAGATGCAGCGCATCTTCAAGCGGGTTGCTGAGCGTTGCGGGCTAGAGGAGAAAGTGACGCCGCACGTGCTGCGCCACACGCTTGCCACGCTATTACTGAATCAGGGAGCGCCAATCGCAGCAGTTCAATCCATCCTCGGTCATGCCTCGCCTACTACAACGCAGCTCTATGTCAATCTCTCGGGCGAGTCGCGGCAGATGCTTTACAGGAGACACTTTCCGCAATAGGCTACGACGGTTGCGTACCTTCGCCTTCTAACCCCTCAAGCTCTGCCTCTAATTCTTCAATAGTAGGAAGGCTTCCCTCTAACTTCTCCGGCAAAGCCTCGGCGAGCCGATACTCCGCCACGCCCAGCGGTTTGCTAACGTCACGTAGGGCATACTCAGCGATCACTTCGTTCTTGCTTTTACACAGCAAAATGCCGATGCTTAGCTCGTCTTGCGGATGCCGCATGAGGTCATCGACCGCCGAGAGGTAGAAGTTCATCTTGCCCGCGTACTCTGGCTTGAACGCCGTCATTTTGAGGTCGATGACGACGAAGCAGCGGAGCTTGAGATGATAGAAGAGCAGGTCCAAGTAGAAGTCTTCGCCGCCGACCTCTAAGTGGACCTGGCTGCCTACGAACGAGAAGCCGACGCCCAGCTCGAGCATAAAGGCCTTAAGGTGCTCGAGGAGACCGCGCTCTAAGTCGCGCTCAACGGCTACGTCGTGCAAGCTCAAAAAGTCAAAGTTGTAGGGGTCTTTGAGAACTTGCTGTGCGAGTTCAGATTGTGGCGCGGGCAAGGTCTTGTCGAAATTTGAGAGCGCCGCGCCCTGCCGTTTGTGCAGTTGGGTCTCGATCTGGGCTTCGAGCACGGCTCGGCTCCAACCGTTCTGGATGGTGGCGCGGGCATACCATTCACGCAGCTTAGGCTCCTTAATCTTCTCTAAAAGGAGCGTATTGTGCCCCCAAGGGATTTGTGCCACAACCTGTGGCACAAACTTGGGTTGTTCGCGATAAGCGAGGTAAAACGCCCGCATCCGGTAGAGGTTGCGGCGGGAGAAGCCTTTGAGTCCTGGGAAGTCCTGCTGCAAATCTTCACTGAGTCGACCAAGGACGCTGTCACCCCACTGGGCGCTTTCTTGTTGCTGAACAATCATCTCGCCGATACCCCAGTAGAGCTCGATTAGGGCACTATTGATGGCCAAAGCGGTGCGGCTCTGAGCTTGGCGGATGCGCGTTTTTAGTTCGCTTAGGAAGGGCGTGTAGCCCTCAGGCAGCAGCTCACGCGCCATCGCCATGCCGGTCCCGGATGTATTGGCTAAAGTTTATCAGCATCATGAAGCCGTTATACCTCACATGCAAGGCAGCATGACATTCGCTAATTCAGTGATGAAAAGCGAACCTTGTGCGTGAGATGCGCGCGTTAACCGCAGAAGAGTTGTCACGAACACGCTACGGCACTCTTGCCAGCGTGCGCCCCTCCCAGCTAATCTTCAGATAGCTCCCCGGCTTGAGGTTGGCGGGAAATACCGCTAAGTTCGCCGTGCCGTCAGTTGCCGACGGGTACTTAAACCCTTCGTGACCGAGAGTGAGCAGCGCCTGACCTATCTCCTGCGTGAAAACCCTTTCGCCACGCGCCTGCTTCAAGCGCCAGGGTCGTTGGAGGTCTTCCGGTGATAAACCGAGGTCCGCGAGGTTTTCGGCGTCGTGTAGGTCGACCAGCCTCTGAAGCTCGAAAGCAACACTGAAGATGACGTAAGGGTCTTTAGGTTGGGCTTGAAAGCGCCCACCGCTGCTCGCCGCGAACTGCACCTCGAGCAGGGTCGTGGTGGCATTCTCCGCTAGATAGAGCACCTCAAACGCACCCTTAGGGTTATAACGCCCGCCAGTGAGGATCGAGCCCACGGCAGAGAGCGGCGTCTCGACGTAGCGCAGGTTCACCGCGCGAAAAGCCGTACCCGTTAGGGCGAAGGGTTTGAGTAAGGTTAAACGCGTTAAGCGCTCGCTCAACGGGGCGAGCCCGTCTCGATAGAGAGCAAAAAGTCCTCGACTGCCTCTATATGTCCCTCTTCTAACAGCTCGACGGGTGCGAGGCCCTCGAGGTCGGGGTGCCCCATCTTGAGCCAAATACGTGCATGAACAGGTGAACCTGTGAGATTGCGGGTTCGGGCAAAGAGGTACTCTAAACGCCTCAGCGCGCGTTGTACCTTGACTGAGCGCGGGGACTGATGCAAAAGCTGACGGCTTACGCCTGACATGCGGGCGAGTTTAGCCTGGCTGACCTCGAAGAGACTGGCTAGCTCTTCAACTTGGATGTCACCCGTCTCGTCGTGAACCGTCGGTACGCCAAACATTAGGTTAGTCGCGGTGTTGCTCATAGCAAGAGTTTACAATACGTTGACAGATTATTGACAGAGTAGAATCACAGGATTCTGCAGCCTTTGCGAAAGCTGATCACCTACAGGTTTGCTTGTTGTGCGGCAGACGCGGGCGTTCACACAACTAAAGTCAACCCTGCAGACGCCTTCAAGTTTGGACAACCTTTTGCGCTTGGGCAGGTGCAGGAGGACGCCTCACGCTTTGTCTGGCGCGTAACGCTGTAAGACAACGCCCGACGCAAAGCTCTTTGTTTCCAGAAACTTGAGCTTGACTGGAACTCATCTTTGGGCTGTTCGGCTTGCTAGGGCTGACCTTCTCCCCAAGAATTAGGGACTTAGCGGACCAGCAACTCTACCGACCCCAGAGCTTTGAGATGAACGAGGTCGACACTTTGAAACCTCACCTCAACAAGGTGCTGAACGAGGCAACTGTAACGGACTACTGGGACGAGATGCTGCGCGTCGCGTTGTCGCTAAAAAAGGGGTACTGCACCGCGTCACTCCTCATCAACAAGTTGCAGGCGTACCCGCGGCAGCATCCGATCACCAGGGCCTTGCAGGAGTACGGGCGCTTAGAGAAGACGATTCACATCCTGCGTTGGTATGCCGACCCCGCCACGCGCAAGCGTGTTAGCAAACAGTTCAATAAGGGCGAGGCGCTACACGGGCTGAGGAGAACCATCGTGTTCGGCGAGTACGGCGAGATACCCGGTAAAGAAGATGAAGCACTCGACCAGCAGTTCGCCTGTTTGAACCTCGTGACGAACGCCGTGGTGGTATTTAACACCATGCACATCACCAAAATTGCGGGGGAACTCGAGCGCAAAGGCTTGGAGATTAAAGAGGAAGATTTAGCGAGGGTGTGGCCTGCGCGCTTTGCGCACATCAACTTCTTGGGCAAGTGTGTCTTCGATGAGGGACGGATGCGGCAGAACTGACCTTAGAGCTCAGCGTAAATATTTTTCCGATCAGTGGATGACCCCAGGAATGAGGTTCATAGGGTCCCTGCGGTGTTCCGGGCTTTGAGCCCTGCTCCTCTCGCCCGACGGGCCTTCGTCACGTTCGCTCGCCCCTCTTTGCATGCGTCCGGTCTAGAATGGAGCTATGTTTCTAAGCACCCTCGGGGGTTTACGGCTCGAGGACGGGGCTCTCCACCAGGCCAAGCCCCTCCTGCTGCTGGCTTATCTCAGCCTCGAGGGTCCAAAACCGAGGCGCTTTCTCGCCGAGCTGTTTTGGCCCGAAGCGGCAAACCCCAGAAACAGTTTGCGGGTCGTACTCGGGAAGCTTCAGCGAGAAGCGCCGGGTGCCGTGACCGCCGGTGCCGTTCAGGTTGAGCCGCACATCGACTCCGACGCCGCGCAACTCCTGAGGGCGTTCGAAATGGGTGAGTGCTCGAGGGTCGTCGACCTCTACAGCGGGCTTTTCCTCGAGGGGCTGGCCTTGGCGTGGAGTGCAGAACTCGAGGAGTGGGTTTACGAAACGCGTGAACGGGTTGCCGCAAGAGTTCGTGAAGCCGCGCTCCATCTCGGCGAAGAAGCGGCGACCCGAGGTGAGTTTCTAAAGGGGGCCGCATGGGCGGAAACGGCTCTCGATAGAGCGGGAACCGCCGCAGCGGACCCCGAAGAGACGGAGCGGCTTTATACGCTTCTCCGCGCAGGCGGCAGCGTCCGAGCGGCGGCGCTCCGAAAAGAAGCGGCCGAATTCGGGCTGTCTTTTTCGTTCACCCCTGCACAAGCGCGAGCGCGCCTGTCGCAGCCCGGTCGAGCCGTTCCCCTGCGCCTGCCGCTTCGCAATACCCCGTTCGTGGGTCGGGACTCGGAACGCGCAGAACTGGCCGAATTGCTTGCCGACGCCGCTTGCCGACTGCTCACCCTCGTCGGGATGGGCGGGGTGGGTAAAACTCGCCTGGCCGTCCAGGTCGCCCTGGAGCAGCACAGAGCGGGCGGCTTCAGGGACGGCGTCCATTTCGTTCCGCTCGAGTCGGCCCCGTCTCCCGACGCCGTCCCGACCCTGCTGGCGAGCGTTCTACAAGTCAACTTACAAACTGCCGACCCGCTGGCGCTGGTCGAACGAGCCATCGGTGACAAACAGGTGTTGCTCGTGCTGGACAACTTTGAACACCTCGTGGACGGTGCCGTGATGCTCGGAAACCTGCTCTCAGGTTGTCCCAACTTGAAGCTTTTGGTCACCTCGCGCGAGCGCCTGAACTTGGAAGAGGAGGTGCCTTACGTGCTCAAGGGACTTCCTTTTTCAGAAGACGAAGCAGCTTCTGCGGCAGCGCCGAAGTCGGACGCGCTCACGCTCTTCTTAGACCGCGCCAAGCGGGCGAAGCGCACCTTTGAACTCAGCCGTGCCAACCGGCCTCACGTGCTCGCCATCGTGCGCGGTACCCAAGGGTTGCCGCTCGCCCTCGAGCTGGCGGCGACCTGGGTGAGGGTGTTGTCTTGTGAAGCGATGGTGCGAGCTTTCGACCTGGGTGACGCGCCGACGCGGCTCCGCAACCTGCCCGAGCGGCATCGGGGTCTACGCACGGTGTTCGAGCAGTCGTGGCGGCTGTTGACAGCGCAGGAAAAAGAGGTTTTGAGGAGGCTTGCGGTGTTCCGGGGGAACTTTCCGCGGGAAGCGGCGACCGCGGTGGCGGGAGCGACGCTGCCCTTGTTGGCGCGACTCGTCGACAAGTCCTGGCTCGAGACGACCGCCACAGGCAGCTACGCGCAGCATCCCCTGCTCCACCAGTACACTCGCGAGAAACTCACGGCCCACCCCGCGGAGCTGCTCCAAAGCCGAGAGCGGCAAGCACAGTACGTCCTCGCCCTGGTCGAGACAGCCGAGCCCCACCTCACAGGAGCCCAACAAGGCCCGTGGTTGGACCGTCTCGAGGACGAGTACGCCGACCTGCGCGCGGTTTTAGCCTGGTCGGCGGAAAACGATGTTGACACGGGTCTGCGGATGGGTGCCGCCCTGTGGCGCTTTTGGGTGGTGCGCGGCTACATGTATGAAGGCCGCGCGCAGCTCGAGGGCCTGCTCGCCCACCCGCTGGCGCAAGGCAAAAGCCGCGCCCGCGCCGCCGCTCTGACCGGCCTGGGCACCCTTATTTTTGAGTTGGGCGACTCCGTGGGCTCGAAGCTGGTACTGGCAGAAGCGCTGAAAATGTTGCGCGACCTCGGCGATGAGCGCGGCCTGGCGACGAACCTCAACCACCTGGGTTGGATTACCGCGCAGCTGGGCGAAATCCGCGCCAGCAAAGCCCTCAACAAAGAAGCCCTGACGCTGAACACGCGCCTCGGGCAGACGCGCGGCGTGGCGGTTTCCCTCAACAACCTCGGCTGGCTCGCGCTGTACCAGGGCGACTTTGTCAAGGCTCAAGCTTTGCTCCTGGACAGCCTTACGCTGCGGCTCGAGCTTGGCGACCGGCGGGGGGCCGCTTACGCTCAGGTGAACCTCGCCTGGGCCGAACGGTGTCTGGGCCGCTTGACGGAAGCGAACGGACGGCTCGAAACCGCCCTCGGCACGCTGCGACAGCTCGGCGACCACCAGCTTGTCGCCTGGACGCTCTATCAGAAAGGCTGTCTGGCGCTGGCTCGAGGCGAGGTCGAGGACGCTCGGCAGCAGGCGCGCGCGAGCGAGCGGTTGTGGCGCGAGGTCGGCAATCATGATGGTATCGCCCTGACCATAACGACCCTCGCCGACCTGGCCCGTATCTGCGGCGAGCTTGAAGAGGCGGCGGCGCTCCTCGGCGAGGCGCAGCGCCTCTGGCAAAGGCTCGGCGGGTACAGATGGGCGGTTGCCGGGACGCTGCTCAGCCAGGCGGAACTGAGCTTCGAGAACGGAGACGGCCGACAAGCCCGTTCGCTCGTTCGAAAAAGTCTAGCTATGCGCCACGCCATTAACGACCGGCACGGCTTGGTCGAAGGTTGGGAAGCCCTGGCACGGTTTTGGGGGTCTCAGTCGCCCGAGCAAGCCGTTTGGCTGTTGGCGGCTGCTCAGCGCTTACGCGAGCGCAGCAAAGCTCCGCTCCCGCTTGGCACTAGAGCAAGCTATGATGACAGCCTCGAGACTCTCCGCGCCACCCTGGGAGAGCCGTTATTTGCCGCGGCCTGGTCGAAGGGGCGGGGCCTGAAACGAACCGACCTGGCGCGGCTCGAGGTCACCCTCGAGCCGCGACTGTTCAGCGTTTCCAATCAAGCTTGAGACGACCGATAAGCCAAAAGCTGTTTGTCCCGAGCCGAGTCGCGGAAAGCTCATTTTGACGCCAAGTTTTTCTCGATCCGGCGTTCATAACTTGCTCGGTTTATGGTTTTTGGTCGGTGGGCTTTTCTCGAGCTTTCGGCTCGATGTTGTGGTTCCGCCTGAAAAAGTTTTGCGGGTCGTACTTGGTCTTGAGGTCGACCAGCCGCGCGTAGTTGTTGCCGAAAGCGGCTTTCACGAGTGCGTCACCCTCCTCGAAAAAACCTGGGAAGTTCAGGTAGAGGTTCGCTTTGCCGTGGGGTTTCAAGTCTTTTAACAGATTTCTCGCCCAGTTGATGTTCACCGCGTCGTCGGCAGGGTTTTCCCAGTTCGCTTCCGGATTGACGAGGTAGGAGATGTCACGGCGACCGAAGGCGGTCGCGTCTTCGGCGCGCTCCGCAACGGCAGCCCCGTGATACCAGAGGTTGATGGTCGAATGGTCGGCGGGCGCGCGTTCGGCGTGCTCGACCAAAAGGTCAATGACCGCGTCGCTGAGGTCGTCGAGACCGGTAGACTTCCAGTAGTAGCGCGAGCCGGTCGGATAGTCCGCGTCGTAGATTTGTTGCACCTCGAGGTAAGACATGGGGCCGCTCAGGTCGATGATGGGTTCGGCCAGCTCGAGCAAGGGCTGCAGGGCCGTCATGCCTTTGTCGGCCGCACCCGCGTACATGCCCAGGACGCCCACGAAGGCCGCGCCATGGCTGGCGACAGGAAAATCGGCCAGGTGCGGCACCCGGCCCAGAACGACCAGGGTGCTTATGTCGCCGGGTTCGTCCCTAAGAAAGGTCTCGTGGGCGCGGAGCACTTTTTTGGCATCTTGCAGGAGATAAAGGACGTAGGCGAAGGCAATTTGCGGCCCGACCGGGCGCAGTTCGAACTCGAAGCGCGTGACAATCCCGAAGTTGCCGCCGCCGCCACACAGCCCCCAGAAGAGGTCCGGGTTTTCGGTCTCGCTGGCGCGAACGAGCTTGCCCGCGGCGGTGACAAGCTCGGCGGCGGCGAGGTTGTCGCAGCTGAGCCCGTACTTGCGCCGCAACCAGCCCATGCCGCCCCCCAGGGTGAGGCCGGCCACGCCCGTCGTCGACACCAGGCCGCCCGGTGTGGCGAGTCCGAAGGCTTGCGTCGCCTTGTCCACGTCGGCCCAGGTGGCTCCCCCCGCCACCCCGACGAGGCGCTTCTCGGCATCGACCTCGACCGCGTTCAGTTGAGAAAGGTCGATGACCAAGCCCCCGTCTACCGTGGCGAGGCCGGCCACGTTGTGCCCGCCGGCCCGCACGGCGGCCGTGAGCCCCGTCTCACGGCCGAAGGCGAGCGCGCCGACCACATCCTGTGCGCTTTTACATTTCACGATGAGCCGGGGCTGAGCGTCTATCATGCCGTTCCAGAGCGCTCGAGCCTCGTCGTACTCGGTGTCGGTGGGGCCAATCACCTTGCCGCCGAAATGGGTCTTGAAGGTCGCCAAAGCTTCTTCAAAAGCCGCGGGCACTTGTGAAGACATCGTAGACATAACGGCTCCTTTTCTTCTAGTTTACCAGCATTCAGAATGCCGGACCCGGCGTAAACTGAGCGTGAACTCACCTTTCCATCGTAAAACTCCAAGGCATTGTCCCTCGAGCCGCTCAAGCTGCTTGAAACAGCAAAGAAGAGGCAGGCTAGAGTCCCCGCCTCTAAAGCTGTGTTTTTTGATTTACCGTTTAGTCGTCGAAGCCGGCAAAGCGTCAGGCTGCGTTTAGTTACTCCTGCATGTGTGACTCTATGGGCACCATGATGTGCGCGTAAGGCGTCCCCGCCCACATCACAAAAGGGCCACCGTTGTTAGGGTCAGTAGAGACACCCTCGTAGGTCATGTCGGGCATCACTATCATGATGTGCGGACCGCTGACGTGCCACTCGTTGTCGTCGGTGGGGCTGGTAGCGAACGGGTCGGTGTTGCTTAACCCGGCGTCACCGCTGAGCATGTAGGCAATCCCGATGCGCTCGATGTTCGGCTCCCGACCCTCAACATAGGCGGTGTCCAACTCCAGCCACACTTCGTCGTCACAAGTGGGGTCTTGCAAACCCGCCATCACTGCCGCTGGGCTCGAGGCGATGCACGACCAGCCGTTGCTGCCCTCCCGGAGCACGTTGAACTCACCGCCGGGTTCACTGGGCCACTCCAAGATGGTGGCGTTTTCTGCGATGGAGGCCGGACCGGCACTCATAGCGTCAGCAATCTTCTCCTCATCGCTCATCGTTTGTGACTGCTGAGCCAAACTGCTGACCATAGTAATCAGGGTGAAGAGTAGCAAAGTAACCATCAAGCGTAGTTTGGAGCTGTTCATACCTCCCACCTTTCTTTATCTTCAAAAGCTGCGGATGTTTGTGCGGACATCATGGACATAACGGTCTCCTTTCTTGAGGCTTACCAGCGGTTCTCAGGATGCCGGACCCGGCGTGAACTGAGCGTGAACCGAGCGTGAACTCTCTCTATCCGTCGTAAAATTCCAAGAGGTTGTCCCTCGAGCACTTTGGGATGGGTTGCAGCAATTCCAAATTTAACCATTCACTTTACTTTGCCGCTTACAACACGTCCGCTAGTAGGGACTCACTGGGTTCAGGCGGGTTGGCTGAACGTTTCCTCGAGCAGCGCTTGACCGAGCCGCACCGTTTCTCGGATAAACACTTCAAAATCGCCGAAGGTACTGCGGTGGTTTGAGATAGCGACGCGCAGGCAGTAGTGTCCCTTTAACGTCGTGTAAGAGGGCACGGCCACCCCGCTTTCGTGAATACGAATAAGCAGTTCTTTATTGAGGTCGTTGAGCCCCTCGTCCCCAAGGCCGCCCGGGTTGAAGCGGAAGCAAACAATGTCCAAAGCCACAGGTGCTACCTGCTCGAGCTGCATTTCCTTCTCAATAAGCTCGGTAAGGTAGTGAGCTTGGGCCACGTTCTGTTCCATGAGCCGCCCGTATTTGCGCACCCCGTGCTCTTTCAACGAAAGCCAGACCTTGAGGGCTTTGAAGCTGCGGGAGAGGTCGACGCCGTAATCGCTAAACCAGACCTCCCCGCCCGCGACGCCCCGCGGGGCGTGCTGCAAGTATTCGGGCGTGAGCGAGAAGGCCTGGCGGTGAGCACGTTCGTTCCGTACGAGCGCCAGCCCTGCCTCAAAAGGAACATGGAGCCACTTGTGAAAGTCAAGGGCAACCGAATCGGCCCGGTCAATCCCGGTAACGAGCGACTTTAGTTTTGGGGAGAGGGTCAGCAACCCGCCGATGGCACCGTCGACGTGAAACCACAGGTTCTCCCGTTCACAAAGGTCGGCCAGGGCGCTCAGGTCATCGACAGCGCCAGTGTTGACGGTGCCTGCGGTCCCAATCACGCAAAAAGGCTTGGCTCCGGCCGCGCGGTCGGCGGCGACCGCTTTGGCTAAGGCGGCAACGTCTATTTTGTAATCACGACCTACTTGTATTTTACGCAAGGCTCGGCTTCCCAAACCTAACAACTCAGCCGCTTTCTGGTGACAGCTATGAACTTCGCTCGAGCTGTACAAGACCAGTGGCCGGGGCACGGCGGCCATACCGTCGCTGCGTATGTCGGCTTCCGTCTGGGCGTTACGAGCTACAGCCAGCCCAATCAGGTTCGCCATCGACGCGCCGCTGACCATCAAACCGCTGGCAGCGGTGGGAAAACCGAGCATTTCCTGGCACCAACTCACCACTTGCTGCTCCACCAGCATCCCGGCGTGACGACCGCCTGCCATGTTTGAATTCGTCACGGCTGCCAGAAAGTCGCCCAGGGCACCCATCATCGTGCCGTTGCCCATGTACCAAGCCCAAAAGCGTGGGTGGATGTTGCCCATCGGGTAGGGCATCACCTGTTCTTTGAAGTCCTCATAGGCTTGGGCGGCACCTTGCGGCTCGAGCGGCAGGCTCGTCTGTAAAGCCTGGGCCACTTCGGTTGGTATGTCCTGCCAGGCAGGGCGCTCGCGGACGGTTTCCAGATAGCTAAAAGCGTCATCAACCATCTGGTGCGCAAGCGTGCGCATAGCCGGCCAGTCTTGAGGGTCGAGGGTTTCCAAAATTGCGTCGCGCATAAGGTTCCTCTCATAGTTAACTTGTTCCTACCTTAGCAAGTGCCGCACCCGTTTGTCTTGAGAGTTGGCTCCTAATTTTGGATGGTTTTCTCCACGGACTCAGACGTCTGCGTAGGAGGTAAGTTCCGGCCGCCCGCTTGACCTAAACCTTCGTCTGTCGCCCCATACCCGCCTCGCGCGCTTTGACGATGGCCTGCGCGCGGTTCTCGACCCCCAGTTTGCTAAAGATACGGGTGATGTGGTTGCGCACCGTGGCCGGGCTGCGGACGAGCTTGGCGGCAATCACGTCGTTGCTGAGGCCCTGGGCAATGAGGTCCAGCACGTTGCGCTCGCGCAGGGTTAACTCAACAAAGGGGACACGCGCAACCTGCCCAGACCCAGGCGACTCGGCACCGAGGAACCGCTGCACCTCGTCTAAAAACCGGGTCCAGGCTGGCTCGCCCTCCAGCAGGATATGGTTGTTGCTGTCGAGGGGAACAAACCGAGCGTTCGGGATGAGCGAGGCCAGGCGTCGTCCTTCTTCGAAGGGAACGCCCGCATCGTCCCGGCCGTGTAAGACGAGGGTGGGAACCGCTACTTTTGGGGCCCGCTCGGTCACATCAATCCGGTAGAAGGCGCGCTCCATCGCGGCGGCGTTGGTCGGCGTGGCGGAGATGCGCGCCAACTCGTTCAGCGACTTTATCTGCTCGACCGTTCCCCCCGGCATCAGTTGGGTCGAGAAAAGCTGGCGAAAGGCGGGATTCTCCTGCCCCCAACTCACCCGCATCACGTTGAGCATCGTCTCAGCCTCGACCCGCTGCTCCGCGGTCAGGCCCCGGTGAAAGCGGCCGCGCGCGTAGCCCCCGTAGAGGATGAGGTGCGAAACCTTGTCGGGATGCTTGACGGCGTACGCCACGGAGACGGACGCGCCCTGCGAGATGCCGAGCAGGGGAAACCGGTCGAGGCCCGCAGCCTCGACCACGGCCTCCAGGTCTTGCACCCAGGTGTCAATCGAGAACGTGCTCACGTCCCAGTCGGAGAGGCCGCAGCCGCGCTCGTCGTAGCGAACGAGGCTGCGGTGCTCGGTCAGGCCGCGCCACCAGTGCTGCCAGACGGGACCTTGCCAGTCGTGCTCCAAGTGGCTGAGGTAGTTCGCCGCTTTGACCAAAGGCGGACCCTCACCGGCCGTCGCGTAAGCGATGCGGACGCCGTCGGCGGAGGTGCAAAAGCTGATGTGCTGCTGCATGGCGACGCCTCAGGATAGCAAACGCTGACGATGTTGTCTGCCTCGGCGCAAGGTGCGTTACGAGAGCTGTGCCGATGTCTGTCAGGCCTATTGGTTTTTAGGTGTGTAACCGGGCCGTTCGTTGCATAAGGATCACGACCCCTTTACTTTTGGGACAAAAATTCTATGCCACAAATCCGCTAGCCTATCTCCCTAACTTCACCGAGGGAGGACACCATGACCAAACGGGCGAACGGCGAAGGCTGCTTGCGCAGGCGGGTGAGGGTGCGGAGGGACGGCTCAAGCTACGTTCGGTATTCGGCCCTCGTCACGATTGGCTATAGCCCTGGAGGCAAACAGAAACAGCTCGAAGGACCGACACGCAAAACCCGCTCGGCGGCGTTCGCGCACCTCGACCGGCTGCGCAAGGAGCGCGGCGAAAGATTGTTCGATGCTTATACTATTACCGTAGGCGATTACCTAGACCATTGGCTCAGCCAGATCGCGCCGAACGATGCTCTGTCTACCTCGAGGCGACAGCTCTCCGCCAAAACCTACCGGGGTTACCGAGGCGACGTTGACAACCACATCAGACCTCACTTAGGGACGGTAAAGCTCCGCAAGCTCGGCCATGCCGCCGTTCAGAGATGGCAGAACGCGCTCGAGCTGGATAAAGGAAGCCGGGTCGCGAGGAACGCCAGTGCTACCTTATCGAGCGCCCTGACCAAGGCTGTACGCTGGCATCTCCTTCTGAACAGCCCGTACGCTGGGTGCGCTGTCGAGCGGATCGCGTTCCTAGGGTATGAAGCGGACTACTGGGAGCCTTCGGAAGCCAAGCGTTTCATCACGGCGGACACGACGATCAGGCATCCTTATTTCATCGCCTTCTATCTGGCCCTCAACCTCGGGCTACGCATCAGCGAGCTGCGGGGTCTGAAGTGGACGGATGTTGAGTATCACAAAAACCGCGCCTCAGGGGAACTCGAGCCTTACCTCCATATTCAGCGTCAAGCGACCGACGACCGCCTCATCCCGACCTTCTCGGAGCGGCTCAAGTCACGCTCTTCTAACCGGCTCATCCCGCTACCGGGGGAGTGCCTGCGCCTCCTGGAACAGCACCGGGCTAGACAAGCTGAACTCCCCGATCTCGGGCTCGGCACCGTCGTGACGAACAGACTTGGCGGGATGCCGAGTAATGGAACGCTAAGGGAGATGTTTTACGCTCTATGCAAAGACGCTCAGGTCCGTAAGATCAGGTTTCACGGGCTCAGACACACGGCCGGGTCGCTGTGGATCGAGGCGGGGGTGAGCCTGCTCAGGACGTCGAGGTGGCTGGGGCACAGCTCGATGCGGACCACCGAGAAGATCTACATTCACCTCTTGCGTGAGGGCTCGAGCGGAGAGAGCCTCTCGCTCTCAAAGCTACTCGAAGTGTAGAGCGTAATGGGAAGAGAAATGGGAAACCCTGAAGAGGCTGACAGCCACTCTTCAGGGTTTGGCGTCGGTGACGCCTTCTTCTGGTGCGCCCGAGAGGATTCGAACCCCTGGCCTTCTGATCCGTAGTCAGACGCTCTATCCAGCTGAGCTACGGGCGCACGCTTAGGGGTATCGTCCCTAATGCGTTATGGATGATACCCCCAACTGCATGGCGGAGAGGGAGGGATTCGAACCCTCGGTCCAGCTTTCGCCAGACGCAGTCTTAGCAGGACTGTGGTTTAAACCTCTCACCCACCTCTCCAAGACTTTGGTTGATACCTTCGGCACTACACCTTCAATACCGCTTACCAACCACCTCTTATGTCTCTTATTATACCTCGAGCAGAGCTTTAGGCAGAGTGGCGGAGGGTGAGGGATTCGAACCCCCGGTAGAGTCACCCCTACTACAGTTTTCAAGACTGTCGCCTTCAACCGCTCGGCCAACCCTCCCAGGTTGAGCGAAAGTGAGCGCAAAAGCCCCACTCAGGTCAGCGTTAGTGAGTATACATAGCTTGGGCGCTCCCTGTCAATGTCGAGATTAACATTACAGCAGTTCCAAATTTAATCGTTCAAGTAGAATCAAGCTCTAAGACCTCATTAAGTTCAAGCCCTTGGGCCCTAAAGAGTAAGAGCTGAGCCCAGGAGTCAAAGAGGTGAAAACGCGTCAGGGTGCGCAAGTCGCCAAAGAAGGTGGAACGGGGCCCTAAGCGGGCGCGAATGGCCTGGTAACGCGCGTCAAGCAGGTCAAAGAGCGAGTGAAGCAGAAAAGCGAGCAGCATGAGCGACAACAGCATGGTCGAGAGATGCTGCTTGCCATGCCCAAAGTTGTGCTCAAAGTTGTAGCCTTTGGTTTTCAGGACGTTGTTGCCCTCGTTCTCGACTTTCCACCTCGCCCGGCCCCAGGTAACGACGCGGACAATGGTTCGTAGGCTCAAGGAGAGGTTAGTCGCAAAGGTGTTGTGGTAGAGCGTCTTGCCGTTAGCATCTCGCTCAGTGACTTCGCACCAGTTCACAGTAAGAGCGTCCCTGCCGTCGCGTAGCGGTAGGTCGTTAGCAAAGCGGTAGCAAAGGCTGCGCTGTTTCTTACCCTGACCCTGTAGAAGCGTCACTTCTTGGACGGGGCTGAGCGAGAGGTAGTCGTAGAGCGTCTTGTGCGAGCTCGGCTTGCACACGAAGATGAAGTCACAGCCTTGTTCGAGCACGCGCTCACAGGTGGGCTGATGGCAGTAGAGGTCGTCACCCAAAATGACCACCCGCCCCAGTCCGTACTCGGACAGTTTGTACGAGAGCCAACGCTTAGCCGCCGCGCTCTCACAATCTTGTTTGTCGCTACCGTCTTCGCATAGAACGAACTCAGGCTCTAAACAGAGCACCTCGTGAGCCCCTGCACTAAGCATGACCGGCAATACGACGCTGTGGGTACAGCGTGTTTTGCCACCCTTGTCTATCTTGTTGCAGCGTTCGCAACTCACCCGCTCCGAGCTATGGTACTGCGTGCCGTCAAGTGCTACCAGTACCCGACCCGCGTGCTCGAAGTGCTGCCTAAGAAGACCTGCCGCAGCAAGTTCGCGCACCACGTAGCGGTAAGCCACAGCCAGCGCGTCGGGCGAGTGCTCGTCGAGCACGTTCTTGATCTGTTCGTCACTCGCTATGCGCTCCAAGCTAAACAAGCTCTGCACGTTGCTCCGGCCTTTGCGCGCGCTCACCTCGCGTTGCCATTCCAGAAACGAGGCGTTTTGCATGAAGAACACTGAGAACGCAACGGCAGGGCGGCCTGCCCGTAACGCCGCCAGCCCTATCTCGCTCAAGCTGTACTGTTTGTTCTTCCCCCTGCTGTCTTGCATCCCCTCAAAGATGCTCCCCAATACATCAACGAGTTGGTTAAAGCGCAACCCCTTTTCCATACCTCCAGGCTACCGCTTCTGCTAAGCAAGGGGAGAATTATTAAATTTGGAATTGCTGTTATGAGCGCCAAACTCGAGCGAGGTGGTAGTCTACGCGCGTTACGATATTTAGTAAAGCCATTTTGGAAGAAACCGCCTCCTGTGCCTGAAGCGTTTGTCACGCATCAAGGCGTCAGACTATGGACCGTTCCTCAAGGCGCAGGCCAAGCGGTGATGCTCTGCAACGGCGGGCCGGGCTGCCCTGACTATCTGGGGCCTGTGGCTGGAATGGTTGACAACGTAGCGCAGGTTATCCGTTTTGAAGAACGGGGCTGCGGGAGGTCGGACGCGGGGCCGCCTTACAGCATTGAGGCGAGCGTGGAAGACCTCGAGGCCGTCCGTCAGCACTACAACATTACGCGCTGGGTCGTCGGCGGTCACTCCTGAGGACCCAACCTCGCGCTCGCTTACGCCCTTGTGTACCCTGAGCATGTGTCTGGCCTCCTCTGCTTGTCGGGCGGCAGAATCCACAACGACAGAACGTGGCACGAGCAGTACCGCCGCTTGCGGGATGATGAGTTTAAGCTCGAGTTCAACCATCCGCCCAACATGGAGGTCAACAAACAGGTCAACGCCTCCTGGAACGCGTACGTCCAGCGCCCCCACCTGCTAAGGGACATCGCCCGCTTGGACGCACCCGCGCTCTTTCTTTACGGCGACGCGGACATCCGCCCGAGCTGGCCCACAGAGCAGCTCGCCGCGCTCTTACCCAAGGGACGTTTTGAGAGGATTGGAGGCACGCACCATTACCCGTGGCTGACGCATCCGAGGGAGGCAAAGGGGCTGTTGAGGGGGTTCTTGAGAGGGCTCGAGTAAACCTTTAGACCCACGCTTTCTCCATCCGTCCAGCGTAGGCTCGAGACGGCAATCCGCGTTGCCGTTTAGGAGGTGCCACCATGCTACCGTCTGGGGTGGTGGAACAGCACGTTTTCGATTCTGAACATCGGGGCTTAACCGTCGGCATCATCTTGGGCATCACCCTGATGGCCTTTGAAGGCCTGGCGGTGGTGACGATTGCGCCGAGTGTGGCACAAAGCTTAGGCGGCATGGCGCTCTACGGCTGGGTCTTTTCCGGTTTCCTGCTCGCCTCGCTCCTCAGCGTGGTGGTGGGCGGGGTGATGGCGGACCGCACCGGGCCGGGGCGGCCTTTTACGCTAGGTTTGGTGCTCTTCGGCGTGGGGCTCCTCACGAGCGGTTTTGCGCCGAATATGTTTGTGCTCATTTTGGGCCGCGTGTTGCAGGGGCTCGGCGGCGGCGCGCTGGTTACATCTACCTACGTGGCGGTGACCGTGGCCTACCCCGACGCGCTCCGGGCGCGGATGATGGCGTTTATGTCGTCCGCCTGGGTGTTGCCCGCGTTGCTGGGTCCGGCGGCGGCGGGCTTCGTTGCGGAGGCGCTGGGCTGGCGGCTCGTGTTCTGGGGCATCGCGCCGCTCCTCGTGCTCGTCGCCGCGCTCACCGTGCCCGCCTTTCATCGTCTCAATCATGAAGACCTCACCCAGGACGCGCCGGAGGGTGGGCCGAAAGAGGAGAAACGGCTGCTGGCGGCTTTTAAGTTGGTCGCGGGAACGGGGCTCTTTCTCTCCGGCCTCAGCGTAAGCCCGTGGTGGCTGGGGGCGGTGATGGCGGTTGTAGGCGTGATTCTGGCTATACCCGCGCTGCAAAAGCTCACCCCCGCCGGGACGCTCCGCTTGCGCCCCGGCTTGCCGTCGGTGGTCGCGGCGAGGGGAATGTTTTACGCGGCCTTTGCCGGGGTCGAGGCCTTTTTGGCGCTCATGCTCACCTCAATTCACGGCTTTTCTTCGTCGGTCACGGGGGTCGCCATCGCCACAGGGGCGATCTCGTGGACGCTGGGGTCGTGGTCGCAAGAACGGCTCGACGTGCGTTTCGAGGGCCGGGGGCGGGGTTTACGCATCCTGGTTGGGACGAGCATTCTTGCGGTAGGGCTGGCGGTGCAGATTGTCGCGCTTTTTAGCGCCTGGCATCCGCTCGTCGTGACGGTTTTTGGTTGGATGCTTTCGGGTTTGGGTATCGGGCTGGCGCACGCGACGTCGTCGGTGCTGGCCTTTTCGCTCATCTCACCCGGCGAGGAGGGGATGGTGTCGTCGTCGCTGCAATTGGCGGACACCTTTACCGCGGCGCTTAGCACGGGCGCGGGCGGGGCGCTTTTCGCGCTTGTTATGGGCGCGGGTGGGGGCGAGCGGCAGGGCATCCTTTTGGCGTTCGTGTTGAGCGTGCTCATCGTTCTGATGAGCGTCGTCGCGGCTTACCGCATTGGGTCGTTGGGGATGTTTGGGACTCGAGCCCCCTCGGCAGTGGAAGCGTCCGATTAGCACTCCAATTGACTCCACCCAGCGCGTCACCTTGGGCGGCGAGCCGCAGTGGATAAGTGTGCGTGGAAACGCGCGCGGCCCGCTGCTTTTGTTCCTGCACGGCGGACCCGGCAGCGCGGAGGAGGCGACGGCGCGTCGCCATCAGCGTGCGTGGGAGGCGGGCGCGCTCGTCGTCAACTGGGACCAGCGCGGCGCGGGGCGCTCCTACCGGCGGGGCGTCCCGCTCTCTTTAGAAAAGCTTGTGGAGGACGCGGGGGAGCTGTGCGGGGTGCTGCTCGAGCGTTTCCGCCGCGACCGACTCACCCTAGTCGGGCACTCGTGGGGGAGCGCGCTGGCGTTCTTAGTGGCTTCTGAATACCCGGCGCGCGTGCGGAGCGTCGTCACAGCCGGTCAGCTCGTGGCGGGAGAGGAAAATGAGCGCGTCTCGTACGCGTGGTTGCAGGCTCGAGCCGCGTCTTCCCCGTTGGCGCGCGCCATCCGCGACCTTCCCCCGCCCCCTTACGGCGGCAACGCAAAACGGCTCCTTCGTCAGCGCGCGTGGCTTGGGCTGTTCGGCGGCTTTTTCAAGCGGCGACGCGACGCGCTGCGGTACGGACTGCACTTTGCGGCCTCCCGCGATTATGGCTGGCGGGACAAAAGGAATTATGTGCACGGCTCGAGGGCGTCTTTAAGCGCGCTGTGGCCGAGCATCGAGGCGCTTGACCTGTACAAGCTTGTGCCCAAGCTGCACGTTCCTATTCACGTTTGTCTGGGCCGCTCCGATTGGACCACGCCGAGCGAACTCGCGGAAATCTACATCAACCGTTTGGAGGCTCCCGAGAAAACCGTTCATTGGTTCGACAAAAGCGCCCACTTCCCGCACCTCGAGGAGCCGCAACGCTTCCTCCAAGTTTTGCACGAAGCGACCCGGTGACGCACGAGGAAGCGGTAGCGCTCCTCACCCCCGCCCGCATCACACCGGGGGGCCGCTGGGCGGACCTCGGCGCGGGGCGCGGCAGGTTCGCGTGGGCGCTGGCAGAACTCCTCGGCCCGGAGGGGACCGTTTACGCACTCGACAAGGACGCTCGAGCTTTGGAGGATTTGCGGAATGCGGCAACCCTCGAGCCCACCGCTAACGTCATCCCACGACGGGCGGACTTCACAAAGCCGTTGGAGCTTTCCCACCTCGACGGCATCTTGCTGGCAAACTCGCTCCACTTCGTCCGCAACCCCCGGCGCGTCCTCCCGCAGGTGATGAGCCGCGTGCGCGCCGAGGGTCTCCTCGTCATTATCGAGTACGAGAGACGCAGCGCCAGCCCCTGGGTGCCCTTTCCTGTTCCCTTTGACAGGCTCGAGTGGCTGGCCGAAAAGAGCGGCTTACCCGCGCCCGAAAGAGTAGCAACGCGGCCCTCTCTGTACCACCGCGAGATGTATGTGGCGGTCCTGCGGCGGGAGGCTGAGGTGTAGCTTTACGCTCGAGTCCGGCGAATTTCCCGAGAGCGTGCATTTGTCTAAGCAAGATTGACAAATTACAGAAATCTCGAGCCTACTGTGTAACACTGAGGGATCACGGTGCCTTGCTGAAATCCCCCCTAACCCCCCTTGTTAAGGGGGGAACAGCAAAAGTCCCCCTTAACAAGAGGGATTTAGGGGGATTCATCCTGCGTGCATCCCGTGATTCACTGAAACTGCAACAATTACCAAGAACTCAGGACAGCACCCGCCGCACCGCCTCCAGGACGCGCTTCGCGTCGGGGCGGTAGTGGTGCTCAACCGAGGAGAAAGGCGGATAGGGCGCGTCCCAGCCCGCCACGCGGATGATGGGGGCCTCGAGGCTAAACAACGCCTCGTCGGCAATACGCGCCGCCACCTCCGCGCCGAAGCCGCCGCCGCGCTTGGCCTCGTAGACGACGACGGCGCGGCCCGTTTTGCGTACCGACTCCAAAACTGTTTCTTCATCGAGCGGGACGAGGGTTTCCAGGTCGATGACCTCGAGCCCCACCCCCTCCTTGGCCGCCACCTCCGCGGCTTTCATACATACTTCCACCATGCCGCCGTAGCAGAAAAGGCTCACCGCGTCGCCCTCACGGACCACGCGCGCCTTGCCGATGGGGTGGGTGTAGTGCTTTAAGGGCACCTCGGCCTTGAGGGAGCGGTAGAGCTTGATGGCCTCCAAGAAAAAGACCGGGTCGGGGTCGTCAATCGCGGCCAACAGGAGGCCCTTGGCGCGTTCGGGGTGCGACGGGATGACCACCTTGACGCCGGGCACGTGCGCCAGAAAGCCCTCGGGCGAGTCCGCGTGCTGCTCGGGCGTGTGGACGCCGCCGCCGTAGGGCGCGCGGATGACCATCGGGATGGAAAAGCGCCCCCGCGTGCGGTGGCGGTAGCGGCCCAGGTGCGACAGGATTTGGTCAAAGGCCGGGTAGAGAAAGCCCGCGAACTGGATTTCGGCCACGGGCCGCATCCCCGCGAGCGCCAGGCCGATGCCGTAGCCCACGATGCCCGCCTCGGCCAAGGGCGTGTCGTAAACGCGCTCCTCGCCGTACTTGTTTTGCAACGCGTCGGTTGCGCGGAACACGCCGCCCATCCTTCCTACGTCCTCGCCGAAAACGAGCACCCCTGGGTCGCGCTCCAAAGCGATATCCAGAGCGTCGTTGATGGCCTGGACCATGTTCATGGTGCGGGTGCCCTCTCGTTTTACGCTCGAGCCTTCCGCCCTCCCCTTAACGCTGGTCATGAAGCGCCTCCCACGCCCCCCGCTGGTCGGGCGTCATCTCGGCGAACACGTGCTCGACAATCTCCCAAGGTTTGGGGTCGGGTGCCTCATCGGCTTTTTTTACGGCGGCCTCGAGTTCCCCCTTAAGCTCCCCCAACAGCGCCTCCTCCTTGGCGTCGTCCCAGAGGTTCAGACTAGCCAATGCCTTGCGCATCCGCCCCACCGGCTCACGCCCGACCCACTCCTTCGTCTCCGCCTCGTCGCGGTAGCGGCTTGGGTCGTCCGAGGTGGTGTGCGGGGCGATGCGGTAGGTGACGGCCTCGATAAGCGTCGGCCCCTCACCCGCTCGAGCCCTCGCCACCGCCTCCTTGGCCGTCTGCCACACCGCCACTAAATCGTTACCGTCCACCAAAGCGCCAGGCATCCCGTAGCCCTTGGCCTTGTCCGCAATCCGCTCGACGCGCATCTGCTTGTGCGTCGGCACCGAGATGGCCCAGCCGTTGTTCTGCACGATGAACACGACGGGCGCATTAAAAACCGCGGCGAAATTTAGCGCCTCGTGAAAATCACCCTCGGAGGTGCCCCCGTCGCCGATAAAGGCGGCCACCACCCAGTTCTCGCCCTGAAGCGCACCAGCGTGCGCCACCCCCACCGCCTGCGGGAGCTGCGTGGCGATGGGAATATAAAAGGGCAGAATGTTTAGCCCCTCCGGGAAGCGCCAGCCCGCCGGGTGCGCGCGCCAGTAGAGGATGAGGTAGTCCAAGGGCAGCCCATGAACGAGCGCCGCGGCGCTCTCGCGGTAGGACGGCACCAGCCAGTCGGTTTTTTCTAACGCTAGCATCGCCCCCACCTGCGCCGCCTCCTGACCGCGAAAGGGCGGGTAGACGCCCAGCTTGCCCTGCCGCTGCAAGACCTCGGCGCGCTCGTCGAAAAAGCGGGTGCGGCGGAGTGCGTGGTAGCCCTCAAGCAGCGCCCCCTCGTCAAAGGGCAGCTCCTTTAGGGGCGCGCCCTCGTCACTCAGATACTGAACCATCTCCATTGTGCCTCCTTGGTTTAAGTCCCGTTGCTACGTCCTTGTCGTCCCTTGCAATGTAACACTCGAGGGCAAGAAGGGCGTGAGGTGTACTTCCGTTTGGAGAAAGATTTTTGAGCTTATAAAGCACTTCTAAGGCTCGAGCAGTGCATCATTATGCATCTCGTCGAGCCGCGCGAGCGTTCGCCACACCCTTTGCGCGTCGCGCGGCTTCGTTTCGCTCCGCCCCGTTTCCAGAAAAAGCAGCGACCCCGAAAGCTCGTTAAGAAGCACGAGCAGCAACATAGCTTTTAACGCTCCGCGGTCAGCCTGCGTGAGCGGATAGAGGGCGTTGTACAGCTTGAGAAGCTCGAGAATCTCGTCAAAATCGAGGAACAGACAGCGGGCCGGATTCGGATGACTCACCAAGCCGGTGCAAAGGTCATAGAGCCTTTCAGCGTAGGTCACATGCTCCGCGTCAATCACGCCGGACACGTGCTGTTTGTCGAACAGCACATGACAAAGCCGAAAATCTCCGTGAATATGCGTTTTTGAAAGCTCATTGCTGCTCTTGAGCCCCCTAAACGCATCCTCAACATAAGTCGTCGTTCGGCCCAAGAGGTCTTGATGTTTTACGGAAAGCTTGTACGCGTGCTTCAAATCGTCGGTTGCCTCACGCAAAAAGTCATGGATGTCTCGGTAGCCTGAAGTCACCCGCGGCGCGTAGCTCGAGCCGATACGGTGAAAGTTGACGACGACCGCGACGTACCGTTCCAGCCTTGCACGCGTTTTCCGCCGCATCACCTCACCGCGCGCCGCCCTCATCACGTAAGTCACGTCGTACCAGGGACTCTCGAGGATGTTCTCGAAGTAAGTGTGGTCAACCGTTCTCAGCACCTCGGGGAGCGGTACGCCCTTACGCCGCATGTCGTCGTGAAACTCAAACAGCGCTTCGGGTTGGCGGTGGTTCGCCCGCCCCGTGAATTTGAGGAAGTACGGCTGCTGCTCGTGCGAAAACTTGACGGCTATCCCAAAGGCGACGTGAATCTGTTCGATGTGGACAGCGTCAAAGGAATAGCTCGTCAATAAAAAGTGGCGGACGCGTTCAATGAGTTCGTTGACGGACTCGAGCTTATAAACCGTTCTCAGCTCTTGCGTTACGTCTTTTCCGTAGGGTGACACGATGTTCATAGCAACCTTTGCTTTGGCTAGACACGGAAACCTGCGAGCGCCCGCTGTAACTAAGCGCCCTGCCAACAAATCAAAGGTTTACTTTTTGACGAGCTAAATCATCACGTGCTCCGCCTAAAGTTCATCCTTATTCTAACCATCTTTTTTGCACGACCGCATCTCTTCAAATCCGTCCAGGGTAAAGTCTTCGTAGGAGGCTCTTATGATGGACCCCTCGACCTTTGCCGTGTTTTTCGTTGCCGCCCTCACGCTGGCCGTCATCCCCGGACCGGGAATGCTTTACGTGCTCGCCCGCACCTTACGCGGCGGCAGGCGGGAGGGCATCTTGTCAACGCTCGGGACGGGCGTCGCCGGGCTGCTGCACACCCTCGCCGCCGCCTTGGGCGTTTCGGCCATCCTCGCCACCTCGGCCTTGGCTTTCGCCGTCGTGAAATGGCTGGGCGTCGCGTACCTCATCTATCTCGGCGTGAAAACCCTTTTAGAAAAAGGTGGCTTTGGCAACGACATCGACCTTACGCACGTCCCAAGTCGGGGGGCGTTTCGTCAGGGCGTCGTCGCCGAAGTTCTCAACCCCAAGACCGCCCTCTTTTTTCTTGCTTTCATTCCGCAGTTTGTCAACCCCGACGGCAATGTGTTTTGGCAGTTCGTGCTGCTTGGCGTCATCACAACCTCCCTGACCAGCGGGGTCGATTTGGTCGTCGCGCTCGGGGCGGGTCCGCTTCAAAACGTGTTGAAACGCAGCCGCCGTTTGCAGCGCGTCCAGCGTGTGGGCTCCGGTGGTTTGTTGATTGGGCTTGGTGTGTACGTGGCGGTTGATAGGTGAGGGGGGCTCGAGGAGGTTGGTGAAGAGGTGGGAGGAGGGCGTGAGGTGTACTTCCGTTTTGAGGGAGGGGGTGAGGAGGTATGAGGGGGCTCGAGCTACAGATTCATCTCTAACTTGTGAAGTTTGCTCAGATCAATCTTTGGATTCAATTAACCTCTCAATATTTTCTCTCATGTCAGCCAAACGTACCTTATTTATTTTACTTTCAGCCGCAATCTTTTTAAGGGCTTTTGCAGCCTCTCGAGAAACTTCTCTGTGACTGGGAAATCCACCAAGCTCCAAAATGTGGCGTACATAATATAACGGACCACTATTGCCCCTTGTTTTCTTGAAGAAGTTAACCCAGTCTTCTTCAGTATAAGCCTGTAGCATCTCACGGTCCCGCAAGCTCTGTGAACCGGTCATAAAACTGTCAACCAACTGGAGCATATCTTTTTGCTGCCGCGCTCGTTGAATTTTCTCTTCAACTATTGAAAGAATTTCTGGATTTTTAAGACGTCTTCTCCCTACGGACTCTATTACGTCGTCAAAGGTGTGTGGAGCGTCCCGCCAAACCTTTTTAACCGCCTCAGCTTCCCTCTCACGGTCTAATTCTTTAAGGACAGAAATAGCGTTTTCTAAATCTCCAGGGCCGTAGTGAGTGCTGTAGTCTTCAAAGCACTTTACGAGCGCAGCGACGAACTCTTCTTCATTATCTGCAAAACTCGAGTATAAAATATTCCAAGCAGCAGTTAACTGTCCAAGAGCATAGCCAGCTCTCGCTTTCTCCTCTATGTCGCTTAAAACGTTCTCAAATTCCGACCTGTTATAAAAGCCCCGCTCGAGTGCTTCAATTAGCATTTTCTCGAGAGGACCAGTACGTAAGTAACCGTATTGGCGCAATCGGTTCGCTAGCTTTTTTTCCCTCTTCCGTTCTGCACTTTCCTCTTCTGGTGCATCTCGGCTCGTACCATAGACATTAGCTCTCTGTCCCCACAGATGTACTGAGAGCAAATCAAAATTCTTGATGAACTTCCAAGTAATTCCGTCTTTATTTCTCAC
Source organism: Trueperaceae bacterium (assembly GCA_965214405.1). GTDB lineage: Bacteria > Deinococcota > Deinococci > Deinococcales > Trueperaceae > CBDCCT01. Next base: position 4,030,385 of record OZ243956.1, on the reverse strand, counting down.
AAAGTAGAACCAACTGAGTCTCACCGCCGAACTTATAACCTCGTTTTGCGCCTCTTGTGGCAGGTGCAAAATTAAAGGCTCGAGCCTATCCAAAAACTCCTTTATCCTTTGAACGGCGCGGATGTTGTCAACCTCGAGTTGCTGTAAAACCTTTATAACGACGGGGTTTTCCTTTTTTAAGTCGAATTCAGAGTTTTCTTCTTTGAGACCAAATTCGATGATTTTTTCAACACTGGGGATAAGTTCAATTTCTCGGTCAACAACTTTTTCGCGGTAACGGTCAAACTCCTCTTGGGTAGCCTTGTCTAGCTCTCCCTCATTAAAAACTAGAACAATCTGGCAATTCTTCTGCTCTTTCAGTTGCGATAAAAAGCCGAGCAAGTTTTTGATTGACAACTCTTCATCTCTGCGTTCGATGTCGTCAATAATTATTTTGCTTTTTGGAACTGCTTTGAGCATCCAGATTTTAGTAGAAAACCTGACGGTGCGATTGAATAGCTCACCAAAGATGTTTCCTGTGTCTTTTGTAAAGTCCTCTAATTCGCCAGCGCCTTTTTTAAGGGCTTTTGCATTGGTTGCCATCTCGACAAAAATAGCTTCTGTAAGCTCTTCGGTAGAGTTCACTCCAAACAGAGAAACATAAGCATGTTTTATGCCCCCTTGCTTGTTTGAGTTACCTTCAACGACATCTCGCACAAGATGAGTTTTACCAACTCCCCACTTGCCTTTAAGAACAAACACACCAGCTTCTCCACTTTTGAAAAACTCTTCAAGTTCTTTTCTAGCCGCTTCCATTGACATACCCAGATTTTAAGCCATTCCGCCAAACTATAGCAGCACTCACTTGCCTAACGAGCGTTCGTTTGCTATACTAAAATCAATGAATAAGACCCTAGACAGACGCGACGAAATCCTCACTAACGCCGGAGAACTCTTCCGCGCACACGGCTACCACGCCACCTCGATGCGCGACATCGCCAAGTCGCTCAACCTGCGCGGCTCGTCGCTCTACGCGCACGTGACCTCCAAAGAGGAGATGCTGTGGGAAATCGTCACCCACGCGGCGGACGCCTTTTTAAGCAAGGCCGACGCGGTAGACCCCGCCCTCCCGGCGGACGCGCAACTGCGGGCGCTCATCCGCGGGCATTTGGAGGTCATCGCCGAGGAACTGCCGCACGCGACGGTGTTTTTTCACGAGTGGAAGTTCTTGTCCCCTGACTTAAAGGAGAACATCACCGCGCGGCGCGACGCGTACGAACGGCGCTTCCGCGACACGATTGAGGCGGGCGTGCGCGAAGGGCTTTTCCAGGTTGAGGACGCCAAGCTGGCGACGCTGTTTGTGCTCTCATCGCTCAACTGGACCTACCAATGGTACGACCCGGCGGGGGCGCTGGAGCTTGATGGGCTGACCGAGAAGTACACGACGCTGATTTTTAACGCACTAAACGCAAAATAGACCAGCAGAGGAGGACGTTATGCCTGTAACCACCCAAGTTCCTGTCACGAGTCAAGTAGACCTCACGTCCGCGCAGCGCGAAGAGGACGCGAAGTTAGAAGCCTTTGAAGCGCGCATCGCCGACGGCGAGAAAATCGAGCCCGGCGACTGGATGCCTGAGGCGTACCGCAAGCAGCTCATCCGCATGATTTCGCAGCACGCGCATAGCGAGGTCGTCGGGATGCTGCCCGAGGGCGCGTGGATTACGCACGCGCCGAGCTTGCGGCGCAAGATGATTTTGCTCGCCAAGGTGCAAGACGAGGCGGGGCACGGCCAGTACCTCTACCACGCGGCGGAGACGCTGGGCGCGACTCGAGAGGAGATGGTGGACGCGCTCCTCACGGGCCGGGCGAAATACTCGTCCATTTTTAACTACCCGTCCCTCACCTGGGCGGACGTGGGCATGATCGGTTGGCTCGTGGACGGCGCGGCCATCAAGAACCAAACGATGCTGGCGCGCTGCTCGTACGGCCCCTACTCCCGCGCGATGGTCCGCATCTGCACCGAGGAGACCTTTCACCACAAGCAGGGCAAAGAGATGGTCATCCGCTACGCGCAGGGCACCAAAAAGCAGCGCGAGATGGCGCAGGACGCACTCGACCGCTGGTGGTGGCCCTCGATGATGATGCTGGGGCCGCATGACGCGGACTCGAGCAACACCACACAGCTCATGCGCTGGGGCGTCAAGACGAAAACGAACGACGAGGTGCGCCAGGAGTTTATCAACGAGCACGCGCCGGAACTGTTGGAAGCGGGCCTCACCATCCCCGACCCGGATTTGCGTTTTGACGAGGAGACCGGCAACTGGTGCCACGGCCCCATCGACTGGGACGAGTTCTGGCGCGTCGTCAAGGGCGACGGTCCCTGCAACGAGGAGCGGATGAGCGCGAAGCGCAAGGCGCATGATGAAGGCGCGTGGGTGCGCGAGGCGATGGCGGCGTATGAGGCTCGAGGGCAAGCAAAGGCTGCGTGAGGATGCCCGAGAGTCAGGACGCGCCTCTCCCCTACCCTGTTCCCCAAAAAGGTTCTGATGAGTAACGCAACACCTCAACCCGACACGCAGTGGTCCCGCTGGGAGGTCTTCAAGCAGGACACGCCCGAAAAGCCGCATCAGGCGGTGGGGACGGTCCACGCGGGGGACGCGGCGCACGCGCTCCTCACTGCGCGTAACGTGTTCGCGCGGCGGCCCCGCGCGGTCAGCATGTGGGTGGTGCGGGTGGAGGACATTCTTTCGGTGACGGCGGAGGAGTTGGAAAGTTTTGATTGGGACGCCGAAGCTGAGGGGGCGCCAGAAGCCTATCTCGTCTTCCGCAAAACGAGCCATAAACAGTCCCTAACCTTTGTTGACCACATCGGCGAAGTCAAAGCTCGCACACACGAAGAGGCACTGCGGCACGCTTTAGACACCTTCACCGACGAACCTGCCCTCACCTGGTGGGTGCTGCTCGAGCGAAGCGTCGTCCGCAGCCGCGATGAAGACGCCGAAAGCTGGTTCGAGCCCGCGAAAGACAAAACGTATAAGCAGCAGTCGGAGTACGGGATGGTGCGCGCCAAGAAACGCAAGGAGGTGGAGCGTGGATAGCAGCATCAGAAACGCCCTCATCGCCAAGCTCACCGCCCTGGCCGACGACGAGTTCGTGCTAGGCCACCGCAACAGCGAGTGGACGGGGCACGCGCCCATCTTGGAAGAGGACATCGCGCTCGCCAACTTAGCGCAAGACGAACTGGGGCACGCGACTCTTTGGTATGGGCTACGGGGGGAGCTGGACGGCAGCGACCCGGATAAGCTGGTGTACTTCCGTAGTGCGGAGGGTTGGAGGAACGTGAAGATGCTCGAGCTTCCCAAGGGCGACTGGGCCTTCACCATGCTGCGGCAGTACCTTTTCGACGCTTATGAGTACATCCACCTGCCCCGCCTCGAGGAGAGTACCCACACCCCCATCGCCCAAGCCGCCGCCAAAATCCGTAAAGAGGAGCGCTTTCACCTCCAGCACACGCACGTGTGGGTCGAGCGGTTGGGGCTCGGCACGGAGGAGTCGCAGGGGCGGATGCAGCGGGCGCTTGACGAGTTGTGGCCTCTCGCGGGAGGGCTTTTTACGCCTTTACCTGATGAAACCGTACTTGTTCAAGAAAATATGGTGCCGGATTTGGATGAGGTGAGGGAGGCGTGGCTCGAGCACACCACCCCACATCTCAAAACCTCCGGTCTCAGTATCCCCACCAACGACACACCGCCCACCTCACGCAGAGAACACACAGAACACCTGACAGGGCTTTTGGACGATTTGCAAAAGGTGGCGAGGCTCGAGCCCGACGCGGTTTGGTAAGGAGGTCAACGTGACCACAACAATAAGCAAGATGAGCGAAGAAGACGTTTGGAAAGCTCTGGAGAGCGTTAAAGACCCCGAAATCCCCGTCGTCTCCGTGACCGAAATGGGCATCGTGCGCGAGGTGGAGGTCTTGGGCGACGGCGTCAAAGTCGCCATGACCCCGACCTTTTCGGGCTGTCCCGCTATCCACGTCATGAAAACGGACATCGAGGCGCGGCTGCGGGAGGTGGGCTTCGAAAATATTGAGGTGAGGACCGTTCTTTCCCCCCCTTGGTCAACCGACTGGATGACGGACGAAGCCAAGGCCAAACTCAAAACATTTGGCATTGCACCCCCCGCGCCGCAGGGCGGTGTTGGGAACGTCACCTTTTTCGCGCCCGTCGCCTGCCCCTATTGCGACAGTATGGACACGAGCGTGAAAAACACCTTTGGGCCGACTTTGTGCAAGTCGATTTACTACTGCAACGCGTGTAGTCAGCCGTTTGAGAGTTTCAAGACGCTTTAACTTATCTAAGTCGCAAAGGCCAGAGCTACAAAAGTTTGAGGTGTGCCGGACATGCGGAACTTCAGAGCTAAGGAAGATGCAGTCCTGTAGGGTTAGTCTTGACTAACCTCCCCTTCTCAACTACTATACTATCGAGAATGCCGTGAGTTTTACACCCTATGTTGTTTACGAGTACGAGGATGAAACCGGTTACTCCGAGTTTCGTGAGTGGCGCAAGGCACTTCGGCGCTCCAATCCCAGGGCCTCTGCGAAAGTCGATCGGCTCATTGCTTTGCTCGAGGACAAGGGTACGACCTTATCCTTTCCCTACGTCAGTCATATCGACGGGCCGATTTACGAACTACGAGGCAAAACCGGACGTAACGCGGTACGCATTTATTATTGGCAACAGGACAAAGAGGTATTCATTGCCGCCGCAGGTGAAGTGAAACAGCAGAACCAGGCTGACCGTAAGCTCATTAAAAAAGCTTTGGCGGCTTTTGAGGAGTACAACAAGGAGTGACAACATGCCAAAACATCCTTTGAAACGAGCGAGTGACTTAACTAAGGAATTTTTGCAAGACCCTGACTACGCCGCTCTGTACCGCGAGGTCGCTAACGAAGAGATTGGGGCGGCGCTGCGCGCTGTGCGCGAGGCTAAGGGGTTAAGCCAGCGTGAGGTTGCCGAGCGCATGGGCGTGACGCGTCCGCGTGTGTCGCAGATTGAGAGTGTCGAGGGGGCGGCGTTGGCGCTCGAGGTGCTCAGTCGCTACGCCCAGGCGCTAGGGTGCCGACTCGACATCGCCCTGAAAGACGCCGAAACCCGTAGTGAGATTGCTACGCTGTTCGTACCAGTGCCCGAAGTAGACACACATCACTCAAAAGCCTCTTCTACAGCCCTCTCAGAGCCTGACGCCGAACGCGTTCTCTAGGCCCTCGAGGCCGCCAGGGGTCAGGTGAACGGCGCGGCTACTTTCTAAGCGCACCAGCCACTTTCTATGAAAAAGTTGCGCGGTGAGCGCAGCGCCGAGAGCCCCTGCCACGTGATAACGCCGCTCCGTCCAGTCCAGGCACGGCTTAGCCAGGGAACGCCGCTGCCGGGCAAGCGCGCGTAAGTCGACGTCCAACTCTGTAAAGGCTCGCTCTCCGTGAGATGTAACGTGGTAGCAGTTCGCCTCGAGTCCAATAAAGCCGCCCGCCAGCAAAGCGTCGGCAAGGGCGACGGCCACCCTACCGGCAAGATGGTCGTAGCAGGTGCGGGCGAACATCAGGGGTTCATCGGACGTGCCCTTTATCTCTTCGACAGGAAGCGCCGCCAGGTTCTGCAAAGACTCTATGACGTCGGCGACCGCCCCCCCGGCCAGCCGGTAGTAGCGGTAGCGCCCGTGGCGCTCGACCGTCAGTAAGCCCCCCTGCTGCAATTTGGCGAGGTGGGCGCTGGCCGTCTGAGGCGAGACGCGGGCGACGCGCGCCAGTTCCGAGGCGGGGCGAGCCTGGCCGCCCATCAAAGACAGAAGCATTCGTGCGCGCGCCGGGTCGCCCATGAGTGCGGCGGCTGAGGCTACCGTTTGTTGCATATCTACCGTTTGGTCCATGCCTTCATTTTAAGGGGGTGTCGCACCCTCATACTTCGACCTTGGTGGAAACAACACCCCCAACCCTCCCGGTAGCCTTTACCAGGAGGTGCCGAGTGAACCTTACAGCGGCATATAGACGCGTCTTCACGTTTCACCTGGGCTGCTTGGACAATTTCAAACGTCGGCGGCGTCATCAACGCGCGCTAAAAGATGCCCTGGCGGCCTTTGAGAGCAGCCACCAGCCTTGGGTCGAGTCGTGTTTCGATCTCCCCTTTCTATTGGGGCGAGGCGCGGAGGCGCTCGAGGCTAACGACGCGCGGGCGCTCGCTCGAGCCTGGACCCTGCAATTTCGCTACCGCGACGAGACCCGGCGCGACGACGACGTGCGCCGCCTCGTCCCGGCGGCGGAGGCTTTTATAATGCTTTTTGGGCGAGCCACCCTCCTTAGCGCGCCAGGGGCAACTTGAGGCGTTCTGCCAAAGCGGCTACACACTCGCCGCGGCCCACTCTGCTAGCATCAAGGCCTGGAGGTTTCGTCTCTACCGAGTTTGATTCAGCGCAGGAGCCATCCTGTAAACTGAGTCTTGAAAGGTGTGAACAGGCTGAACCTTTCTTACGCGGGATGATCCCCCCTAGACCCTGGAGGTTGGCATGAAACTCGGCATGGTAGGACTCGGCAAAATGGGCGGCGATATGACCAAACGCCTCATCGAGGGCGGGCACGAGGTCGTGGTTTTTGACCTTTCAGAAGCGCACGTTCAGGAGCTTGTAGACGAGGGGGCAACGGGCTCGAGCGGCCTGAGCGACATGATCGCTAAGCTCGAGGCCCCCCGCGTGGTCTGGCTCATGCTCCCCTCGGGCGTCATCACCGAGAACAGCATCCATGAGGCGCTGGAGTCGCTAGAGGAGGGCGACATCATTGTCGACGGGGCCAACTCCGACTGGCGCGACTCGATGCGGCGCGCCAAAGAGCTCGAGGAGCACGGGGTCCACTACGTCGACGCGGGCGTGTCGGGCGGCGTGTGGGGCTTGCGGATTGGCTATAACCTGATGGTCGGCGCGACGGACGAAACCTTTAAGACGGTCGAGCCCATCATGCGGACGCTCGCGCCCGAGGGCGGCTACGCGCACGTCGGCCCCAACGGCGCGGGGCACTTTGTCAAGATGGTGCATAACGGCGTCGAATACGCGCTCATGCAGTCCTACGGCGAGGGCTTTGCGCTCATGGCCTCGTTTGAACACGCCGACCTAGACCTCCACCAGATTGCGGACCTGTGGATGCACGGCTCGGTCATCCGCTCGTGGCTCCTGGACCTGACGGTAGACGCGCTCCAAGACGATAAGCGGTTGGAAAAAATCGAAGGCTACGTGGACGACTCGGGGATGGGCCGCTGGACTCTGGAATATAGCATTGACCGGGCCGTACCGATGCCCGCGCTCGCGGCGGCGTTGTTCGCGCGCTTCTCGAGCCGCCAGCAGCACTCCTTCGCCGCCAAGGTGGCCGCGGCGCTGCGTAACGAGTTCGGCGGGCACAGCGTGAAGAAGTTGGAAGAAAAGCTCGAGCAGCAAGACCAGAAGGAGACGGTGGAGCAAAAAGAGAGGGAGGTGGGTAGGTCGTGAGTTCTGGCTCGAGCCCCGCCCCCGCGAATTCCGAAAGCGCCCCGCCCTGCGCCTTTGTGATTTTCGGCGTGACGGGCGACTTGGCCGCGCGTAAACTCATGCCCGCGCTCTACGCGCTCCACACCAAGGGCGAACTGAACCCCGACACGCAGATCGTCGGCTTCTCGCGCCGCGACTGGTCGGATGAGGATTTGCGCAAAGAGGTCAAAGAGGCGCTGCAAGAGTTTGACAAGGATGATTTTGACGAAGACACCTGGGAGGAGCTGGCCCCCCGCTTCACCTTTGTACAGGGGTCGTACGACGACGGGGCGAGCTTCGAGAAGCTGAGCGAGCACCTTAACGAACTGGGCCTCTCCACCCGCATCTTTTATACCGCCACCCCGCCCGGTACCTATGAGAGCATCGCCCGCTGCTTAGCCGCGGTCGGGCTCAACGAGAGCAAAGGCGGCGCGGCGCGGTTGGTCGTGGAGAAACCTTTTGGGACGGATCTGGAGAGCGCGGAACGGCTCAATGAGACCATCCTCGAGCACTTCGACGAATCTCAGGTCTACCGCATCGACCATTACCTCGCCAAAGAAACCGCGCAGAACTTAGCCGCGCTACGCTTCGGCAACACCGTCTTTGAGCCCATCTGGAACTCGCAGTACATCGACCACGTGCAAATCACGATGGCCGAGCCGATGGGCGTCGAGGGCCGCGGCTCCTTTTATGAGGCGGCGGGGGTGATTCGTGACGTGTTCCAGAACCACCTTTTGCAGCTCGTCGCCCTCATCGCCACCGAGCCGCCCGCGCGCTACGACGCCAAGAGCGTCCGCGACGAAAAAGTCAAGGTCTTCGAGGCGATGTGCTGCGTGAACCCGGCGAAGGCCGTGATTGGTCAGTATGCAGCCAACGGCGACGCGAAAGGCTACCGCGATGAAGAGGATGTGGCTGAGGGTTCGCGCCAGGCGACTTACGCCGCGGTAGAATTTCGCATCGAGAACTGGCGCTGGGCCGGGGTGCCCTTTTTTGTGCGGAGCGGCAAGCGCTTAGCGGACAAAGCGAGCGAAATCGTGTTGCAGATGAAGCGCCCGCCGCACGTGCCGTTTTCGCTTGAGGAGCCGCTCGAGCCCGACCGCCTCATCTTGCGCTTGGCGCCCAACGAGGGCATCTCACTTCGTTTTAACGCCAAAGCGCCGGGGGGTGACATCGATCTAAAACGCGTCTCGATGAACTTCCTTTATGACGAGGAGTTCGACCGCCCCACCCCCGACGCCTACGAAACGCTCATCTTAGACACGATGGAGGGCGACGCGACGCTCTTCATGCGCGCCGACGAGGTCGAGGCGCAGTGGCGGGTGATCGAGCCGCTGCTCAACTACTGGGAATCGACAAGCGGGGAGCCCGCGTTTTACGAGGCGGGAAGTTGGGGACCGGCGGCGGCGGACGAGCTGCTAGAGAATGAGGGCCGCGCCTGGCACAAACCAAGCGACAGCGAAGCTCGAGGGTAAAAAGAGGATGAGGGCCGGAATACAAGGGTTCCCCGAAAGGTGAGCAGAACCACCTTAGGGACCTCCCTTAAACCCTGGCTGAGCCACGACGTCCTGAACGTTTGCTCGTGAATCATCCACGCTCACATAAAAGGCACCTCGCGCTAGTCAAACACCACCCGCTCGCCGTAAAGACCCACGGCTGCGACCACGTTCCGCTGGGGTCCGCCCCAGCCCACGGCCCAACCCTGACAACTCTGAGCGCCGCTCGCAAAGCTCGTTAGGGTGACGGTGCGCGGCAGCGCGGCCTTGGCGCTCTCGAGCAAATCGTCGCTGTCAATATCCGGTACACCGGGAAAAAGCATGACGCCTTGCAAGGCGGGTGCAAGAAGGTTCTTGGCGATTCTCTCGCCCACCGGCCGGGCGACATCATCTCCTGCGGCGGGTGGCGTGACGGGGACGTAGGTGACGTGGAGGTGCGAGTAGCTAAAGCGCATAAAGGTGACCGAGACGGCGTCTGGCACGTTTTGCGCGTTGCAGGGCCTCGAGCACCCGACGAGGCGAGACTTGGGATACGCTTTAACCAGGTCCGCAACAGGCTCTACCACATTGCCGAGCGCCCCACCAAACACTAATAGAAGCGTTTGCTCTGAGTCGAGCGCGGGCAGAGGAGCGGACCAACGGGCGTCGGCGTCATAAGAAAGCGTTTCTATCTGCACCGTGGGCCGGATGGCACCGTTACGCGCTCCTTTGTTGTGAGACACCCCATTGTGAGACACCCCATTGTGAGACACCCTGTTGTGAAACGTACCGTCAGGGGGTAAAGGGTGGACGCGCGGGGTGCAAAAGCGCGACGTATCAATATGCAACGTGCTGGAGCGTGAGGGGGATAATGTCTCCATGATGCCTCCTGTTTCTGCTTATAGGGTAGCGGCTACCCTCTCACGAAAACCTTACTCGAGCCCTCCGCGTGAGCGTAGGAAGATTGGGAATTAGGGAAGTTGGGGGTGAAAACGTTCTCCCCACCGCCCCGTCTCCCCCGCACCCCACCTCACACCGACATCTGCATCACGCGCGTCAAACGAAAATCCCCTCAACATCCGGCAGGTGAACAAAACGGTCGGCGAGGTCGGCGAGCGCCTGCGCGGTGGTTTCCTTGAACGCCAGCACCTCGACGCGCAAACCGCGCGCTTGGGCGAGCTCTAGGATGGGCACGAAGTCGCCGTCACCGCTCGCCAAAGCGAGCACGTCGAGCCCTTCCCAGGCGCGCACCATGTCGGCGGCGATGCCCATGTCCCAGTCGCCGTCCAGCACGGGCCGCCCGCCGTCGTCTAAGCGGCGCAGGCGCAGCGTGCGGCGGCGCACCCGGTAGCCCAGCGCGGAGAGCTTGGTGACGAAGCCGTAGGCGGTCGCCTCGCCGGAACGCTCGACCACGTAGGCGGTGGCCTGTGCGAGACGCCTCGAGCCCGCCGCCAGGGTGAGGAGCGTTGCGTAGTCTACCTGACGCCCCCCGGCGTCCGCGCCGTCTCGAGCCCCGTAATAAAGATTTTGGGTATCGACAAAGAGCCCCACGCGCTGTTCAGGCCAGGTGAAAGGGTCGGCGGGAGCGCTCACTGTGCCGAAAACCGTGTTAAGGACTGTGCCGAAAACCGTGATAAAAACTTAGCCATGATGAGGTTGTCTTCGTACCCACCGTTCTCGCGGATTTGGCGCGCCTCGCGGCCTTCTAGCTCAAAGCCCTCCGCCTCGTAAAGAGACAACGCCGCGCGGTTGTTGGCGCGCACGTTGAGCTGGATTTTCTCGACCCCCACGCGCGACGCCCACGGGTAGGCGCGTTCTAAAAGTCCCCTTCCCAGCCCCTGCCGCCGCCAGGACGCGCCCACGGCGAGGGTGAGGACGGCCACGTGCCGCAAGCGGGCAGGAGCTAAGCGGCTCAGCTCGAGCCAGCCCGCAAGCTCCGGCGTGGCCGCCACCAAAAAAAGGCTCATCGTCTCATCCAGGGCACGCAAACGCCGCGCGAGCGTCTCCACCGCCACGGGGCCGTCGCCCACGAACCAGCGGCCTTCCTGATAAATAGAGCGCTGCAACGTGGTGAGCGCGGCTGCGTCGTCGGGGTCGGCGGGGCGAAAAGAAAGAGGCATAAGGGAGAGTATAGGGGGCGCTCACGCTTAGAACCGTGCCGAGGACGGAATACTACTGAGTCTGACGGCATAAAAAATGGTGCGGAGGGCGGAGGTGGGCATTTTCTCACCCTGCTATACTTTCGTTCTTGAATGCCCCCAGGGACGCGCGCAGCCTCACGTGAGTCAGGAAAGGGACGGAAGCAAAAGTGAGCAAAGCCGACCTGGACGGGCGCAGGCGTAAAAGGATATAAAAGCAGCCACAAGCGGGTTTTTGAGAAAAGGAGACCGCACCATGCAAAAAACTATGCAAAAACTGTTTACCTCCGAGTCGGTGACCGAGGGACACCCGGACAAACTGGCCGACCGCATCAGCGACAGCGTTTTGGACGCTATTTTGACGATCGACCCGCAGGCCAGGGTGGCGGCGGAAACGATTCTTACCACCGGCCTGGCGCTCATCGCGGGCGAAATCACCTGTCACGGTTATGTGGATTTGCAAAAAATCGTGCGCGACACCGTGCGCGAGGTGGGCTATACGAATTCGGATTACGGCATCGACGCGGATCACGCCGCCGTCTTGATCGCCATCAACGAGCAGTCGCCCGACATCGCGCAGGGGGTGAGCCGGGCGCAGGAGGCGCGCTCCGGCGACCTTGACGACCCCTACGATCAAACCGGCGCGGGCGACCAGGGGCTCATGTTCGGCTACGCGACGACCGAAACACCCCAGCTCATGCCGCTGCCCATCACCTTAGCGCACGGCCTCACCAAACGCTTGGCGGAGGTGCGCCGTACGGGCGTGCTCCCCTACTTGCGTCCCGACGGTAAAGCGCAGGTCACCGTGGCCTATGAGGGCGACACACCCGTCGAGGTGACGACGGTGGTCGTCTCAGCGCAGCACGACCCCGAGGTGTCGCAGGAGACCTTGCGCGAGGATGTGCTTAGGGAGGTCGTCTATCACGTTATTCCAGGCACATACCTGACCAACAAGATGCGCACCTTTATCAACCCCACCGGGCGCTTTGTGATTGGCGGCCCGCAGGGCGACGCGGGGCTCACCGGGCGCAAGATTATCGTCGACACCTACGGCGGCGCGGCCCCGCACGGCGGCGGCGCGTTTAGCGGCAAGGACCCCACCAAAGTCGACCGCAGCGGCTCGTACTACGCGCGTTTTATAGCCAAAAACATCGTCGCGGCGGGCCTGGCTAGGCGCGCGCAGGTGGGGCTCGCCTACGCGATCGGCGTGGCGCGCCCTGTCGGGATGTTTGTCGAAACCTTTGGCACCTCCGAACTTTCAGACGAGGCGCTAAGTGGGCTCGTCGGTAAAGTGTTCGACGCGCGCCCCGCCGCCATTATCGACGCGCTCGAGCTGCGCAGGCCCATTTATCGCGCCACGAGCGCCTACGGTCACTTCGGCCGCGCCGAGTTTCCCTGGGAGGCGACCAACAAGGTTGACGCGCTCCGGCAGGAGGCGTTCGCGGGGGTTTAGCCCTCGGGCTTAGAAGGGGCTGAGGCCAAGTCGAAAGTATAGCGGGTTTCATAGCTACACAGCCCCTTCTTTTTCCTCTGGCGTTTGAAACATCAGGCGTTTAGCCAACGCCTGCCCAACTTTCGGACACCAAGGTTGGGCGGTACTCAGAAGTTCGACCCAGAATTAAAACCCTGGAAAATCGGTGCGTGCCTGGCCTCCCCCGCAAAACTTTGCTCCTTCCGAGATGGTCAGCTCAGGATGGTCAGCTCAGTGGGAAGCTTACCTGTCGGGGTGGGGAGCTCGAGCTGGGCAGTGAAACCGTCGCCGTCAGCGACATAGAAGTTCACTAAAGGAAGTTCACTAAAGCCCGCCAGAAAACTCAGCCGCCAAGCGGTCCATATAACCTGGGCCGCTTGGCTATGGCTGCTCTGTGACACATGTTGCCACAATTCCGGGGGGCAACACCGGTCTTCTCTCTATCAGGACGCGTTTTTGCATCCCCTCTAACTTTTGTAGACGTCTTTTCTGTGCGTCGCGTGCGCGTCGGGCTTGCGTGGTAACGGGCTTGCTCTTGGGACACCCCGGCGCTAATCCTCGAGCGGGTCCTTTTCTCTAACGTTGGTAGCCTCCACGACAGCCTCCTCCGCCCGCTTGCCCGCCCCGGCGTCACCGTCACCTTCGGTGTTGGCGGCGTCCTCACCCTCGGCGACGAGGTAGGCGGCCTCGCGCGCCACGCGCGAAGGCAAGAGGCCGAGGTCGGCGAGCGCGCCGAGCGCGTCTTCCGAGGCCACGCGGCAGAGCACCTCGACCTGACGGCGGCGCAAGTCGAGGTGCTCGACTTGCGCGTTCAGTTCACCCAAATCGCCTTCCGCGCGCTTTTCCCAGCCCACAAAAATCCGCTTGGCGTCCTCGACCGTCGCGGGGTCTAGGTTGGGCAGGCGCGTGAAAAACTCCAGGGTGTCGCCCGTCCGGCGCGCCGCGAGCCGCCGCGCGGACGCCTCGGCGTAGGCGAGTTCGGTCGGGTCGTCTCCCACAGGCCTGGGCAGAACGCCCGTAAGCCGCTCCGCGAGCCAGGCCAGGGGAGGCCGCTCGCGCTTACGCAACCCCTTTAAGTCCGTTCCGCCGAGCGTGACCTCGTCCACCTGGTCGCCCACCTCGTTAAGCAGCGTGCGGGCGACCGCGGGGGGCAAGAGCCCGGCGTCGCTTAAACGCTGGTAGGTCTCGTGCTCGACGAAAAGCCCGCGGCGCACCACCACCTCGAGCTCCTCTTCGTGGGTCAAGTCGAGCCGTTCCAACGCCCCGCGCGCCCCCGCTTCGGCGGCGTCGAGATGGGCGGTGGCGGCGGGGTCCTCGAGGCCCAGGTCGCCAAGCCAGTCTCTGGCCGCGTCCAGTCCGGCGAGCCGCGCGCTGCCCACCAGAAAGCGGTCGGTGCGGCTCGGTTTATCCAGGCCCAGCCGGTGGACCAACGCCGAAATCGTGGTGGCGTTCAGCAGCAGCGTGACGAGCACCACGCCGCCCGTCATGGCGACAAAAAGGTCGCGCTGCGGCAGCTCCTCGGGCAGCGCCAGGGCCAAGGCCAGCGCCACCCCGCCGCGCAAGCCGCCCCAGACGAGCACCGCCTGGTTGCGGACGCCAAAGGGCGGGATGTGCGCCATGCGCTCTAAAAGCCACACGAGCGGCACCACCGCCAGCGCGCGGGCGACGAGCACGGCGGCGACGGCGAGTAAGATGGCCCCCCCGTAACGCACCAGGAGCGTGGGCTCGATGGCCAGACCGATGAGCAAAAAGAGTAGCGCGTTGGCAACGTAACCCAGCGCCTCCCAGAGCTCATGCCAACCCTCCCGCACCTCTTGGGAGGCGCGAACCGGCGCGCTGCCCGAGAGCACGAGACCCGCGGCGAGCGTCGCCATCACCCCGGAAAAGCCGAACACCTCGTCGGCCAGCACGAAACCGCCGTAGGCGACCGCCACCGAGAGCGCGGTCGCGGGCAGCTTTTCCAGCCAGGGCAACACCAGCGCGGCGGCAAACCCCAGCAGCGCGCCTGTAAGCGCGCCGCCAAAAAACACGATCAAAAAGTCCAGTAAGCCCCCGCCCAGACTCACCTCCCGCCCGAGCGCCGCGGCCAAGAGAACGTTGAAAAGAACGATGGCCACCCCGTCGTTTAAGAGGCTCTCCCCCTCGACCAGCGTCAGGAGCCGCCGCGGCACCCCGAGCTCGCGGAACACCGCCACCACCGCCACCGGGTCGGTGGCCGAAATGAGCACGCCGAAAAGCCCCGCCGCCGCCAGAGGCACCCCCAGACCGACGCGGAGGGTTACGCCGACGAGCCCCGCCGAAATGAGCAAAGCGGGCACCGCCAGCACGAGGATGGGCACGAGGTTGCGAAAGAAAGCTCGAGTGGAGAGGCCTAACGCGGCCTCGAACACGAGCACGGGCAGGAACAAGAACACGAGCACTTCTTCAAAGCCTTCACCCTGAAGGGGACTCCTAAAAAACGCACCCGCGCCGAAGCCCACCACCGCCAGCACCACGGTGAGGGGCAGCCGTACGCGCTTGGCGAACACGCCCAGGAGCACCGCGCCCGCGAGGAGCGCGGAAATCCCGAGCAGCCACTGGGGTAGATTCATCGTCACCGGTCCCCCTTCACCCGTCTCTCTTCGCCCGTCGTCAGCCTCTCAAAGCTTGTTAGAGGAGTCTACACCAACGGGCGGGAAACGGGCAGGACTTAGAAGCTGAAACGGTGCCCGCAGTCACAGCCGCCGTGCTCGAGCCGGAAGCGCAGGATTGGATACCTGTAGTTGGATACTGTAGGATGTAAAAAAGCGTACAGCCGCTCTAAACCTCACCCCCAAGGTTCAAAAAGCTCCGAACACGCGGTAGAGTAACCCTATGCGTACGTTTACCGTGGCCGTGACGGCGGCTATTGTTCTCCTTATAGGTGCTGTAGCGGTTCTCTGGGGTCTCGGCGTGGTGCAGGTTGACTTTGGCAACTTAGGCCGCCAATCCCGCGAGGCGCGCGCCGCCCAAGAGTTTTTTAATGTGGTCCAAACGAGCGGCTTAGACGAGGTCGAGACGAGCCTAGCGGCGGGGGCCGACGTCAACGCCACCGACGAGAACGGCCAAACACCGCTCATCTACGCCGCGGGCGCGAACACGGACCCCAAGGTGATTGAGGGCTTACTCGAGGCCGGGGCCGACGTCAACGCCCAGACCACCACCGGCTGGACCGCGCTTATGACCGCCGTCCGCGACAATCCGAATCCGGACGTGCCCCTAGAACTCCTCCAAGCGGGCGCCGACCCCACGCTGCGCAACAATGAAGACAAAGCGGCGCTCGACTACGCGGCGGAAGATGGCGAGATGCGGCGCTCGAGCGTGCTACCCATTTTAGAAAACTTAGCCGACAAACCCTTTAACCCGAGCTGGCCGAGCGGCTTTGTGCCGCCCGTCGAGGGGGCGACGTTTTCTTCAAGAGACACGCACCTGCCGGGCTCGAGGCGCGCCTACCGCAACGGCTACCACGAGGGCTTTGACTTCTATAGCGGCGTCGTGAGCGTGCCCATCACCTACGGCACGCCCGTCGTCGCCACCGCTGACGGCGCGATAAGCCGCGCCGACCACGATTACGTTGAAATGACTAGAGAAGAATATGACGGCCTTATCAGCGACGCCAGAAATCAGGTCGTCACCCCCCAGAGCACGCTCGACGAGCTGCGCGGTCGCCAGGTCTGGATACAGCACCCCGGCGGCTTCGTGTCGCGCTACGCGCACCTGTCCAACATTCCCGACACCCTTGTGGTGGGCGCGCGCGTGACCCAGGGCCAGGTGGTCGGCTTCGCGGGTAACTCGGGCACCATCGAGGGCGTGTCCGCTACTCAAGACGACCCCCACCCCCACTACGAACTCTGGCGCGGCTCCGAGAGCTATCTGGGCGAGGATCTAGGCCCCGACGCCATTTACCCGCTCGTCGCGCAGGTGTTTGGGGAGGGGGCGCTGCCGCCTCGCAGAGAGTAACAGCTTTATCTGGGCTCCCCTTCGTAAACATACAGATGAGTTCTCAGAAAGACCAAACTGCGTCTTCGGGCACCTCGTCAAGAACGCGATAGGTAACTTTTGAACTTGCTGAGTCTGCGTGGGCAATTGTCACTTTTACAATGTTCCAACCAGGCTCGAGAACCAAATCAAAATCCATTAAGACGCTGTAAGAGATGTCTATATCGCCCTTGTGGTACTCGAGTGCGTCAACACATGTTCCCTGCATCTTCACTTCTCGAGCCGCGTAAATACGGTGTAGAATATATTCCGGTTGCTCCGTACCGCGAAGATAAGGATCTTGAAGACTCACAAGGTTGGGAGATTGTTGTACTGCCAAATGAGGTGTAGGCTTTTCGATTCGCTTTAATCGGATGCCTTCTATAAAAGACATCGGAACATGTCGTGGCTTCATAAGTTCGTGACAACGTTCTGGTGCTGTGCTGTCCAACCATTGTAGGGGGTTCAGAAGCACTTCTAAATTCAAGCCTGGGAAAAGCGCCGTCTCCGCCATAGGTTCAGGTAAGACAAGCTGAAACTGTTCACCTCCAGTTAAGTTGTTAGCTGTCGGCGAGCGCACCTCTATGACCGCTCGTTCCCCATAATCAAGTGTGTCAACAACTAAATCGGTGGGTAGTTGAACAGATGGTGATGGCGTAAAGACGCCTTGGAGTGTTGCCGCTCTTGTCGGCTGCGCGTGAGCGGTGGTGAAGATGATAAAAACCAGTAAGGGAAGCGCAAAGCGTTTCATTTTCGCATCATAGAAACAACCAGGGGGTTTGCTGTATCACTTTTTGCACTTGTTTGGGTTGACTTTTTATCAGCGCAGCTTCTAAATAAAGTTTTGAGTACAAGGAACTTGAGAATAATGATGTGAGCGCGCTTGAGTACGAACGCAGCCGCGCAGCGTCCTGTAAACTAAACCCATGATTGACCTTCGTTCCGACACCGTCACCCAACCCACCCCCGCCATGCGCCAGGCGATGGCTAGCGCCGAAGTCGGCGATGACGTCTACGGGGAAGACCCGACCGTCAACCGTTTGCAGGAAACCTTGGCCGAGATGGCGGGTTTCGAGGCGGGGCTGCTTATGCCCACGGGCACCATGAGCAATTCGGCGGGCTTGGCGGCCCACACCGACCGCGGTCAGGAAGTGCTCATGCCCGAGGGCGCGCACATTTACGAGTACGAACTGGGCGGGCTCGCGGTGGTGAGCGGCCTCGTGCCGCGTCCCGTGCCTGCGCCCCTGGGTGTGCCTGAGCCCGACGCCATCCGGGGCGCGATTCGCCGGAGCGTCCACGCCGCGCCGCCGGGGCTTATCATCCTGGAGAACACGCACAACCACGCGGGCGGCACGGTCGTGCCTTTAGAGAGGTGCCATGAGATAGGGCGGCTCGCCCGCGAGGAGGGTTTGCCGCTTCATTTGGACGGGGCTCGAGCCTTTAACGCCGCCGCCGCCCTGGGCGTTTCCATCGCCGAACTCTGTGAGCCCTTCGATTCGGCCTCCTTGTGCCTCAGCAAAGGCCTCGCCGCGCCCGCGGGCACGGTGCTGTTGGGGTCAAAGGACTTCATCAAGCGGGCGCACCGCTACCGCAAGCTCTTGGGCGGCGGGATGCGGCAGGCGGGGGTGCTGGCGGCGGCGGGGCTGGTGGCGCTGGAAACGATGGTGGGCCGTCTGGGCGAGGACCACGTGAGGGCGAAAAGGTTGGCGGAAAGGCTCGCGGCGCTTCCCGGCGTCACGCTCGACCTGCGGACGGTGCAAACCAATATGGTCTATTTCAGCGTGGCGGACGCGCCCGCGCTGGCGGCGTCAATGAAAGACGCGGGCGTGCTCTGTAACGCGCTGGGGCCGCGCACCATCCGCCTCGTGACGCATTACGAAATAAGTGATGAAGATATCGAGGACGCCGTGCGCGTGACGCAGCGGGCGCTCGAGGTGCGTCACGCCGTAGCGTGACGCGCGTTCTCCTGCTCGCCCATCCCGCGGGCCACTCGCTGAGCCCGGCGATGCACAACGCAGCGTTCGAACATCTGGGGCTTAATATCACCTATGAAGCGCACGACGTGCCCCCGGCGGCGCTGGCGGAGAGGGTCTCGAGCCTGCGAGAACAAAACATCCTCGGGGCCAACGTCACGGTGCCGCACAAACAGGCGGTGGTGCCGCTGCTCGACGCGCTAAGTGACGCGGCGGCGGCCATCGGCGCGGTCAATACGGTTGTGAAGAACGGCGTCAGAGACGGCGGGCGGCTGGTGGGTCACAACACCGACGCCGCCGGGTTTTTGCGGGCGCTGCAAGAGGCCGACTTCGAACCCCTTAACAAACGCGTAATGGTGCTCGGCGCGGGGGGGGCGGCTCGAGCGGTCGTCTACGCGCTGCTCACGGCGGGAGTAGCGGAGTTAAGTGTTTACAACCGCACACCGGAGAGGGCGCAAGCCTTGGTGGACGCGTTTTCCCCCCTCGGCGGGGTGGAGGTGCTCGAGCCTCACAGCTTGGATGCGCGGGTACGCGGCGCGAACGCGCTCATCAACACCACGTCTGTCGGGATGGCGCGCGGCGGACATGACCCCGACACCTCGCCGCTACCTGGGGGGCTGCCCTACCGGGGCTTCGTCTGCGACATCGTCTACCGCCCGCAGAGAACGCGGCTCCTCAGAGACGCCGAGGCGGTGGGGCTGAGGACGCAAAACGGTCTACCGATGCTCATCTACCAGGGCGCGGAAGCGTTCAGGCTCTGGACGGGACAGGACGCGCCCGTGGAGGTCATGCGGCGGGCGGCGCTGGACGCGCTGGCAGGTTAGTTGAGCAGGCTAGTGAAGCACCGCGCGTTCCTGGCGGTCGCGCACGTCCAAAAGAATGGAGTGCGCCGTATAGAAAACGGGATACACGAGCGACACGTAGAGGAACGCGTTTCTCAAACCTCCTGCGTCCAAAAAGAGCGCAACAAGGCAGCCCAACCCCCACACGGCGCTGAGGCCGAAATGCAGCAGGCGCGAGCGCCGCAGGCGGCTCACGTAGAGAAAGCGCACGGGAATAAAGACCAACAACGCGAGCGCCACGACCAGAAGCGTGTTGAGTAGGGGTGGGCTCGAGAGCAAAAAGAGGTAAAACACCACGATGTTCCAGTACGACGGAAAGCCGACGAAAAACCCCGCGCTGGCAAGTTTGGCGGTCGTGCGCGAAAACCCGAACGCGCTCGCAAACATGACAAAGGTGATAAACAGCGTGGTGGGCGCTAAAAAAAGCCCCGTCTGAAGCGCAAAGAGCATCGGCAAAAACACGTAGGACAAAAAGTCCACGATGTTGTCGAGCGTGCTCCCGTCGATGCCCGCCGCCGTCTCGGTCACGCGGTATTTACGCGCCAATGCGCCGTCGGTCGCGTCAATAATGATGGTCACCGCCATTGCCAGAAGCGCGGCGCGGTAGTGACCCTCCAAAATCCACTGCGTCGCCAGCGCCACGAAAATGAGCGTGGAGGCGGTGTAGCCGTGGACTAAGTAGCCGCTGATGCGGGGGTCGACGCGGGGCACTGTGCCTTACTGTACCAGGGTGGAGCGGGAGAAACGGTAAAAACCCGGCTTAAATGTGGCGGTCTAGGGCGCGGTGGCGGCGGTGGCAACTTTTTGGAGCGTAGCCGCGACGTTCTCCAAAATGGTGTTGACGCCCGTGAGGTGGTGGCGTTCAGCCAGGTACAGGGGGTCGTTGTAAGCGACAAACACGCCGTCGTTGTCTTGATAAACGAGCATCTTTTGGGGCAAATCGATGGCGACCGTGCGCTCGGCTTGCATGAGCGGCGTGCCCGCCGCGGGGTTGCCGAACACGATGAGCAGCGTGGGCAAAAGCCCGAGCCCCGCCTGTGAGGCATTCCTGCTGTGGTCGATTCTGTCGATGATGGTGAGGTCGTTTTCCCTTAGCGCAGCCTCGAGCCGCGACCGAGTCTCGTCAAAGGGGTGCGCGCTCCTCACGACGATGAGGCCTTCCGCGCTCCCCGCGTCTTCCGGAGCGCCTCCCGTCCCGCCGCTCTGCTGCGCGTAAGCAAGAGGCAACAGGAGGAGCGCGAGGAGCACACAGCGTAGCTGCTTCGTCATTTTTTACCTCCTTTTTCAGTCTAGCATAAGGGGGTGAGTCGGGACATTTTTGACCTAATGAGCATTTGTCCACCAAACTCCCTTCTACGCCTTTGCCGTATTTCATCTATACTTTCTTTATGAACGCCACCTATATAACCGACCGCATTACCGTCAATCCCAAGCAGTGCGGCGGCAGACCCTGTATTCGCGGGATGCGCATTCGCGTGATTGACATTTTGGACCTGCTCGCCAATGGTCTCAGTGTTGATGACGTTTTGGGAGAGTTCCCCAAGCTCGAGCGCGAGGACGTCTTGGCCGCGCTAAAGTACGCCAGGGACCAAGTCGACCACGTCGTGCTCGCCGCTTGACGCTCTGGCTGGACGCGCAGCTTTCCCCTCACCTTGCCCCTTGGATAAAGGCGCAGTTCAAGATAGAGGCGTACTCGCTCGAGTATCTAAACCTAGATGAAGCCGAGGACGAAGAGATTTTCTACGCCGCCCGTGGGGCAAACGCCGTCATCGTGACCAAAGATGAAGACTTTGTCCGTTTACAAGCTCACCTCGGCGCGCCGCCCAAGCTCATTTGGATAACCTGCGGCAACACCTCGAACACCTACCTGCGTAAGGTGTTAAGCAAGACACTCGAGGATGCGATAAACGCTCTTTCGGCTGGCGATAGATTGGTAGAAATTAGTGACGCCCTTGGAACAAACGTGCGTGAAGTCTCAGGTTAACTAACCGAGCCAGAGAAACGTTGGAGGCTCGACCCCAAATACATCACTAAACATACCCGCTATACTGGACGCACCTGCTACACTAAAGCCATGAAAGGCGTAAGTTATCTGGTCAATGACGAGGGGAAAAAGACGCACATCGTCCTCGACCTAGAGGTGTGGAGCGACGCGTGGGGGCAAGTTTTTGTGGATGATGAAGCAGTCTTGCTCAGCCGCAGCGTTGACGATTTGCAAACCCAACTTAATGAAGAGCAAGACCTTCCCCGGTCAGATTTAGGTGCGTGGCTAGCAGCTTTTAACAGCATATGACTTATGAACGAGGTTATATTGTCTTTGTTCTAAGTACACGACAAAAGCCGAAAACAGCGGTCCAGGTCAGGCTTTTTGGTTGCCGAGTTGGTGAGCAGATGCCTGAGATGGTCTAAGCCTGCCCGGAATAAAGACTTCTGCTTGCGCCCGTGCGACTTCATTCGAACAGGTTTGAGCTGACGGTGAACAAATGCTCCGACTTTCAAGGCCCATAAGAAAGCCAGGGTCACAACGACAAGTAAGGTGTTAATGCGCTCTAGGTGCTTGAGATGCGTAGCTTCAAAGTCAAAGCCGCTGCTTTTCAAGGCTTTGAACAAGCATTCTATCTGCCAGCGCTTCGCGTAGCTTGCGAGGGCCTGCTTAGGATTGCGGTTGGTGACGACGATGATGTATTCTCCACCCTCTAAACGCGCGCCTGCAACCCCAAGCTCAACACCAAAGACAGTGTAGCGCTGTTTAAGTACCTTGTGCTCACCCACAGGTAGATGCTGGAAAAAGCCGAACAGATGAAACCAGCCATCACCGAGAGCGTCTTTACGCACGCGGATAACGAAAGGGATGTGCTTACGCTCAAGATAAGCGAACCAGTCGCCCCCGATGAACTCCCTATCGGCTAGCAGCACCTCTAGCTGGTCTACGGGCAAAAGTTTTAGCAAACGCTCCAAAAGCGTAATGCGTTCTTGCGTGGCGGAGTTGCCAGCCTTGGGCAAAAGACACCACAGTAAGGGAACCGCTACGCCCTCATGCGCATAAGCCAGGGTCAAGATGTTGATGTCGAGTTTGCCAAACTTCCAGTTCGTCCGGTCTAGGCACAGGCTGTAGCTTCGCTTGGGACCTAGACTCAGCGCGTACCTGAAAACTGTCTCATCGGCCAAGTGCAAGCCTTGGAAAAACCGTTGCGCCCGTCTGTAAAGCGAGTCCGGCTGGGCTCTGCCCTCCATCATGCCTACCAACGTCGCCAAGTTCACCGTCTTTGCCTGCACCATCGCGATCATCAACAAGCTCAAGAACTTAAGCCGTGACGGGTGCAGCTTTAAGCCGCTCGCTTTCAACTGTGCCAGCAACCCGGTATGCTTCATATGCTCTCCCTTGAAGTGGTGTCTCGCAACATCCATTCTTCACTGGAGAGCCCTTTATTTCAAATCTGTCGTGTACTGAGGTCTTTGTTAACCTAAAGCTCACCTCCACTAAAATTACCCAAAGCCAGACTTCACGCTTGCAGCGTTCTAACTGGATAACTCTGTAAAACATCGTCAACTGTAGCCAAAATCATGTCATTCTTCATTGCTTGGCAGATTAACAAACGGTCGAAAGGGTCACGGTGATGGGGAGGTAACTTGATGAGCTCTGTCACGCTCATTTCATCGACGCTCAAGCTATGGATGAGATGTCGCCTGCGTTGTGAGGGTAAATAAACTTCTGGAGAGGACGGTAAGGGCAGTTTGCCCAACTGGTACTTGATGATTGATTCCCAGATGGAAACAACGCTCAAGTACACTTCATGGTTAGGATCGCGCACGGCGTTCAAGATGGTTGTCGGCAGGCGCTCATCTCCGCTGATGTACCACAGAAAAACGTGCGTGTCCAAAAGGATTTTCACGCACGCTCAAAACTGTCTAAAACAGCGTCGGGCAGAGGCGCATCAAAATCATCTGGCACGCTAAATTCACCCTTACAAAGCCCGAAAGGTCGCTCTGCTTGCGTGGGTTCGTCCTCGAGAATCGTCACCAAGGCTTGGCGTTTATCGCTCAACGTAATGGGCTCAAGCAGTTCCACCCTGCCTTGTTCATCAATCGTGGCTTTAACCGTCCGCATAGGAGCAGTTTAACATGCCCAAACGTCGTTGCACTCCCGCCCTACTCATACCGCAACGCCTCAATCGGGCTCAAATTGGCCGCGCGGCTCGCGGGCCACACCCCGAAAATCACCCCCGTCGCCACGCTCACGAAAAACGCCAACAAAATCGTTATGGGGTTCAAGACCACCGTGTCGACAAAGGGCACGAGCGCCACGATGAGGTAGAGGCTGCCGATCGCCAGCGCCAGCCCGATGAGCCCGCCCACCACCGTCAGCACCACCGCCTCGATAAGAAACTGTTGCAAAATGGTGCCTTTTTTTGCGCCTAACGCCTTGCGCAAACCGATTTCGCGGGTGCGCTCGGTAACCGACACGAGCATGATGTTGAGGATGCCGATGCCGCCGACGAGCAAGCTAATCGCGCCGATGCCGCCCAGCACCACCTGCAAAATTACGGTGATGGTGTTGAAAAGACTTAGCGCGCCCTCGATGGTCTGAACCGTGTAGGTGTCCGCCCCGCGGCGACGGTCGAGAATCGCGCGCACCTGGCCCTCGATGTCCTGGACGTTGCGGTCCAACGAAATGGTGATGGGGAAAAACTCGTACTCGCCCCTGGGCACCGAAGGATAGTTAAGATAAAACGTTTCTAAGGGCGTGTCGCCGCTCGAGTCGTTCGCAAACGCGCCCAGCGCGCCGCTGATGCGTTCTTTTACCCCAATAACGGTGTAGAAGCTTCTCGAGCCGCCCACCGTCACGCTGACTTCTTTGCCGATGGGGTCCTCGTTATCGTCAAAAAGTCCCTCCGCGGCGTCGGCGGAGAGCACGATGACGGGTGAGGCCCGCCGCGCGTCGCCCACGCTAAAATAGCGCCCTTCGTCGAGTTCTAAAGAGCGGTCCACCTCGACCGCGTTGGCGGTGGTGCCGTTCACGGTAAAGATCGTTTCTTCCTCGCCAAAGCGCGCCGTGCCGCGCACCGACTGCTGCTGCAAAATGTCGATGGGCAGCCGCGACAGCGCCTCGATATCGTCGTCGGTAAAGGGCTCCGCCTGCGGGTTGTCCTGGTCGATAATCACAAAAAGCGACTGCGACCCGAAGCTCTGCAACTGGTCGGTAATGCCCGCGGTGGCAATCGCCCCCATGCTGATGGTCGTGACCACGGCGAACACCCCGATGACGACGCCTAAGAGCGTCAGAACGGAGCGCAGGCGGTTGCCGACGAGCGCTTCAAAGGCGGTGCGGATATTTTGAAGAAGCATAAGACACCTCTAAAATAGTTGGAGTCCTTTTACAAAAATCACTGAGGAGCTACCCAAAACGTGCTGGAGGAGAATACAGAGATACCTTCTACACTTCCTCTTCTCGCCTGAACGTTTACGGGATGTCTCCCGTGAACACCGCGTGGCGGCGCTCTTGTACCGTCTCAACGCGCTCGACCTGGCCGTCTAGGACGCGCACGATTTTTTGGCAGTGTTCGGCCACGTCTTGCTCGTGCGTGACCATGACGACGGTGCGGCCTTCTTCGTGGAGCTCGGCGAATAGCCCGAGGATTTCTTCGCCGGTGCGGCTGTCTAGGTTGCCGGTCGGTTCGTCGGCCAACAGGATGTCGGGGTCGGTGGCGAGCGCGCGGGCGATGGCGACGCGCTGCTTTTGACCGCCCGAGAGCTGGTTGGGGCGGTGGTCTAAACGGTTGGAGAGTCCCACTCGAGCAAGCGCCTCTTTAGCAAGCGCGGTGCGCTCGCGCGGCGGGGTGCCGCGGTACATCAGCGGCAACGCCACGTTGTGCAGCGCGTCGGCCCTGGAAAGAAGGTTGTAAGCCTGAAAGATAAAGCCGATGCGGCGGTTGCGGATGGTCGAGAGTTCGTCTTCAGAAAGCCCCGAGACCTCTTCACCCGCGAGTTTGTAGGAGCCGCTTGTCGGGGTGTCCAGACAACCCAAAATTTGCAGCAGCGTCGATTTACCCGAGCCGGAAGGTCCCATGATGGCGACGTATTCGCCGCGCCCGATTTGCAGGTCCAACCCGCGCAGCGCGTGAACTTCCAATCCGCCCTCTAAGCGGTAGATTTTACGGAGTTCTTGCGCCGAGATGACGGTACTTTTATCCGTTTGGTTTTTGTCCGGTTGGTCCTGACTCGGCGCTGTTGCGCTTTCAGAGGAATTTGCTCTGCCTTCCGTTACAGGGGCTTTAGGTCGGGTCGTGGCGCGGCTCATTGCGTGGCCTCCGCGTTTCCCCCGCTCGTCCCGTCTGCCGTCGCGCCCGCGTCGTCGGTCAGGGGGTCGTACTGGACGGGGCCGCCGTCCTCGAGCGTGTCCAAGTTGATGACCGCGATGAGGTCGCCCGCGTTTAAGTCGTCGCTCTGCGCCGCGGCGAGGGTGGCGTTGCGGTCCAAAACGTCTAAGGTCACGCGCTCAGCAACGCCTTCACCGGGGGCGCTCTGGGTCACTTTGTAGACCCAGTTCGTGTTGTCCTCTTCGCTGACGGCCTCGAGCGGCACGAGCAGCGTGTTTTCGATATCGTTGACGGTCACGCGCGCGGTCACGGTGTAGCCGGGTTTAATGAGGCCCGCGTCCACGGCTCCTTGCGCGCCGCCGGTAAAGTCCAACTCGGCCTCGACCTGCGCGGCGCTGCCGTCGCGGTTGGCGACGGGGCTCACGCGGCGCACGACCGCCTCAAAGGAGCGGTTGGTGTCGGCGTCGGGGACAATTGAGGCGCTCTGGCCTGCGGCGAGTTCTAAAGCCCGGTTCTCGTCGAAGTCGGCTTTGACGCTCAGGCTCGAGGTGTCCACCAGCGTAACTGCCGCGCCACCCGCCGCGCTTACCTGGTCGCCCACGTCAAAGCCGACGCTGCTCACCACGCCCGCGAAAGGCGCGGTTAAGGTCGCCTCGCCCAAATTCTCCTGTAAGTTGGCGATGGTGGTTTCTAAGCCTGCAATCGTCGCCTCCGAAGAACTCGTCTGCGCGTCTGAGAGTTGCGCGAACGAGGCGTTGCGGCTCTCCGCGGTTTGCAGCGCGGCCTCCGCCTGGCTCACCGCCCGCTGCGCCTGCGCGGCGGCGTCCTGGGCGGCGGTGAGGTCACTCTGCGAGGTCGCGCCCGCGTCAAAAAGCCGCTGGGTGGTCGAGAGCGAGGTCTGGGCCTCGCGGAGGGCTTCTCGAGCGTTTTCTAAGCTGCTCCTGGCGGTGTCAACGCCGCTCGCGGTGTCGAGCTCATCCACCCTCTGCTGCGCCGCCAAGCGCCGCGCGTCGGCCTGCGCCGAGGCCAAGCTCGCCTGATTGGAAGCCAAATCGCGCTCTAAGGCGGCGGTGTCCAGGCTTGCCAACACCGCCCCCGCCGCCACGCGCGCGCCCTCCTGAACCGGAATCTCGGCGACGGTCCCGCTCATGCCAAACGTCAGCGTGCGCTCCTGCGCCGCCTCGACCACGCCCGTGCCCGACACGTCGCGGGTAAACTCCCCCGCCGTCACCCGCTCGACCGCGGTGCGCGCGCCCTGCGGAGCGCTGCTGCGGCGCAAAAAGACGAACGCAACCCCGGCGACCACCACGACCGCCACGATGATAAGCAGCCAGCGCCGGGCGGCGCCCCTACGGTCTTTCATCCTGCACCCTCACTCGAGCGTTCTTCACCTTTTTCAGTCTCATTTGCGCCTTCATCCACGCCTCGTTCTCACGGCCCGCCGCCTTGCGCGCTTCCTTGCACGGTGCTCTCGAGCTGCAACAGCGCCTCGGCGAGGCTGTGCCGGGCGGCGGCGGCGGCGGCGACGGTGTTGGCGCGCTCGAGCTGGGCGTTCTCAAAGTCCAGACGGGAGATGCTGCCCGCGTCGAAGCGCACCTGTTGGGCGCTCAACGTTTCTTCGGAGGTGGCGAGGTTGGCCAGAGCGCTCTCTAAACGCCCCTGCGCGGCCACGACCGCGTTGTAGCTCCCGCGCACGGCCAGCTCGAGGCTGCGCCGCACCTCCTGGAGCTGCGTTTGCGCGCTGTTGAGCGTGTCCTGCGCGGCCTCAATGTCGGCCCTCGGGCTAAAGGCGTTGTCGACGGCCTCGAGGCTCACCTGGGCCAGCTCGACCCCCTGCTCGGCGGCGCGGAGTTGCGCGTTGTCATCCAAGCGGGCGAGCACGGCGTCGAGCGCGGGCACCTCCGCCGTCGTCTCGTCCTCTTGCAAGGTGAGCCCCTCGGCGCTCCCCCCGATCTGGCTGGCGAGGTCGTTGTAGGCCAAGTTTCTGGCCTCCTGCGCGTCCGCCACATTCCGCTGCGCGCTAGCGAGGTCGTTTTGCGCGCGGTCCACGTCGAGTTGCGTGGCGGCCCCGGCCTCTAAGCGGATCCTCTGCGCCTGCAAGGTCGTCTCGGCGATGTCTTGCTGCTGCCTGGCGAGCGCCAGCGTGTCGTCGGCCTCCAACGCCGTGTAATACGCGTCGGCGACGGAGCTTTGGGCGGATAAGCGGGCGGCCTCGAGCGCGTCTTGCGCGCTCACGACGCCTTGCGCCGCCCTCACCCGCGGCAGCCGCAAGCTTAACGGGTCGGCCTCGGTGCGCGCCTGGTCGCGCTCGGCGGCGGCGAGGTCGGCCTGGGCGGACACCACCTCGGCGTCCGCGGCCAAGGCAGCGTCCACCGCCTCGGCGAGCGTCAGCGAAACCTCACCCTCTGTGGCCCCGCCCGTCGCCTCCTCTGTAACGGCACCCCCTGTGACGGCACCACCCGTGACCCCGTCTTGCGCCCCGCCACTCTGAGCAGCCGCGAGAGGCGTAAGCGTAACCGACGCGAGCAAAAGCGTGACCGCGCCGCACCTCAGCCCATTTTGGACGCCTCTACGGACGCGCCGCGCTTCGTGTTTGTTATCCTCGAGCTTCTTCCCCGTATCCAGCAAATCTGCTTCACAACACGCTGAACGAGGCGAATTAAACGTGAAAACCAACCACTTGCTCATCGAAATACCTCCAGGGGGTCCAGCGCGAGCGCGCGGGCGAGCTCGAGCCGCGCGCTAAGGAGCGCGTCTTCGGCGCGCGCGTAGGTGAGTTCCGCTTCCGCCGCGTCTATTCTGGCCTGCGAAAGCTCTAAGGGGGAGATGAGGCCCAAGTCGAAACGGCTCTGGGTCGCCTCCAAGGCCGCGCGGCTCTGCTCGAGCAGGTTCTGGGCCACCTCTAAACTCGCGCTCGCCGCCGCGACGCTGTCTTGTGCGCCCGTGACCTCGAGCCGGGCGAGTTCCACCACGCGCTCGGCTTGCATCCGGCTCGCGTCCACGTTCAGCCGCGCCGCCCTGAGCGCCGCCGAAAGTCGCACGTCGAGCGGGACGCTTACACTCAAATTGACGCTCACGTTGTTGGCCCTGGACTCGGCCTCAGCCAGCAAACTTTGGGCGTTGGGATCATAAGAAAACGACAGCGCGGGCTGATACCCGTTGGGGCCGCTCGTGCTGTAAGCCGCGCCCACCTGGAGCGCCCGCGTGTTGACGTTGCGGGTGTAACCCAAACTCAGCGACCCGTTCGGCAGATTGTCGCGCAGCGTGGCCTGCGCGGTGAGTTCTTGCTCGAGCACGTTTAGCTGCGCGTTTTGCACGTCGCTACGCGCCGCCAGAACGTCTGCGGAAGGGTTCTCTTCGGTGGAGACCGTGCTGGCTGCGTCCTGAACGTTCTCGCCCTGCAAAAGAGACTCGGAGCTCGCGTTTTGTACGCTGCCGTCTTGCCCACCGGCCACCACATCACCGACCGTACGATTCGCGCCCGGCTCGCCCGCAACCGCCGCCACCGGCACGCCCAGGGTCAGCGACAACGCGGACAGCGCCTGAACCTCGCTCCGCTGCGCCTCCGCCAGGTCGCTCTGCGCCTGACTCAGGGCGACTTCTGCCTGCGCGACCTCGAGGTCATTCGCCGCGCCCGCCTCACGCCGGGTGCGCGTGGCCGTCAGGCTCTCGGCGGCCTGGTCGGCCTCCGCGCGGCGCAGCGCCACCGTCTGCCCCGCGCGGAGCGCCGCGAGGTAACGCCCGGACGCGTCTAAAAGCGCGTCGGCCCGCGCGTCACGCGCCGCGCTCTCGGCCTGCAAGACGCTCCAGCGCGCCCGCTGCGCGTTGTCATAGCGCGGCCCGAAAGGCACCACATTTAACGTCGCGGTGAGCGCCAGCGGGTCCAAACCCGACTCGCTCAAGCTCTCCGCCTCGGGAAAAACGGGCGACTCGAGCGCCCCCCGCGTCCGCGTATAGCCGCCCGAAAGCTCCGCCGCCAAAGGTGAGGCCACCACCTCGAGCTGACGCCGCGCAAAGTCCAAATTCGTTTCAGCAAGCGCCACCGCCGGACTCTCCAGCGCCAGCGCCAGCGCCCTCGCAAAGGTGACGTCACCAGGAGCAGCCTCCTCAACCGGCAGGGGCGAAACCTGCGCCCCCGCTAAAAGGAGGAGCTGAAGGAGCGCCAGTAGACCCAAAAAGTTGACGCCACGGTAAAACCCACGACTACGCCCTTTCACAGCTCCAGTTCCGCGGTTGGGATAGCCCCTGTCATCAAGATTTTTGTCATTTCTGTCGTTACACATGATACACATAAAAGGTGCGAATCGTCGCTCCCTCCCGCCGCTCTGGGTGAGCGACCTCCCCATCATATCCGCCCAGCCCCCGTTCGCACGGTAGCCCCACCTTCTACGGGCCGCTTGATAAGGAACTGTAAAACTCGGCTCGAGGCGCGCTCATCACGGCATAAACCACAACTCAAACCATAGCGTAGCACCGAATGCTCGAGCCGCAAGCTACGTAAAATTTTCACATGGATTTAGGATTTAACGGACGATTGGCAGTCGTGACCGGGGCGGACTCGGGTATCGGCCTACACACCGTGATGACGTTGGCGACCGAGGGTGCCAGGGTGCTCATGACCGACATGAATGAGGCGTCGCTCGAGAAGGCTATAAATCAAGTTAAACAGAAGGGTGCCGAGGTTTACAGTGTTGTCGCCGACCTAACCAATTTAGAGGACGTACAAAAACTCCTTAGCAAAGCCGACGAACTCGGGGGAGCCGCCGTGCTGGCGCACCTTGCAGGCACGCGGGGCGCGGCGGGGGACTTTTTGGAGCTCACCGACGAGGGCTGGCTGGACACGCTCAACACCGACCTGATGAGCGCGGTGCGCGTCTGCCGCGCTTTTATTCCGGGGATGCGTGAGCGCGGTTACGGGCGCATCGTCCTGACCGCGTCGGAAAACGCGGTGCAGCCTTATGTGGAAGAAACGCCCTACAACGCCGCCAAAGCGGGCGTCGTCAATCTCACCAAGGGGCTCTCCAAGGCGTACGGCAAAGACGGCGTCCACGTCAACGTCGTGTCGCCCGCGTACGTTAAGACGCCCATGACCGACAAGATGATGGAGCAGCGGGCGGAGAAAATGGATACAAGTGTGGACGAGGCCGTTCAGAGCTTTTTGGAGGAGAAACGCCCCGGCATCAACTTTGACCGGCGCGGCAAGCCTCAAGAGATTGCCAGTGTGATCGCCTTTTTGTGCTCTGATTTGGCGATGTATGTGGACGGGGCGAATTACCGGGTGGACGGTGGGGCAGTGCAGACGGCGTTTGGTTGAGCTTGAAGGGGGCGCAGCAGTAAAGCAGAAGCAAGGACATACGGGTCATGCTATATTTTTTGTATGGCAATCGCGCTCGAGCCCCTCACTCTGCCTCTACAAGAGGACGAGCACGGCGTTCTGCGGGTGACGGGGAGCCGGGTACCTATAGACCTCCTCATCTACGCTTACCGCAACGGCGCGACGGCTGAAGAGGTGGCTTTGGACTACCCGACGCTCAAACTTGCAGATATTCACGCGGTTTTGAGTTTTTACCTGCTTAATCAAGCTGACGTAGATGAATATTTAGAAACTCAGGAAGCGCTGTCCGAAGAGGCGTATCAAAAGGTGATGAGCGTGTTTCCCCAGGCGGAGTTACGTAAGCGGCTACGCGCCCGTCTGGAGTAGGTTGACTCAAAGTCCCTCATCACTAGAAGTACCAGCAGGTTTATCTGCCACTTCAATATAAATATCTTGAACGCTCTCAGAATCGAAGCGTTGGGCTTTTGTAAGGTTGCCTTCCTCGAAACTATACAGTTGGTTGATCAGCTTTATTAGCTGATTTTGTCTCTCATTACTTAACTGACTTACAACCTCGTCTTTTTGCATCTGAAAACGTAGCTGTTTTCTTTGAACTCGAGTTAATCTTCCCTCCTCGTAGTTTTTGTATGCGGTAGAAGTTTTTTCTATAATACCTGGGAGATATTTAAGCATCAATCCAATAAGAACTAATGCACGGGCACCGGAAAAATTTGACACTAATTCTGTGATGGTGATTTCAAGCGAGCCAAGGGTGACCTTCGATATTTTAACGTGTTGCTGGGGGCTTTGAGCGTAGCTGTATATTCCCTCTGGGCTCAAGCGACCATAAGTTCTATCAACTAGATTGAGATATGCTGCAAAGTCACGTAAGCTTAGGTTCGATTCATCAACAACAACTCTTAGCTGAACTTTATTGTTTGGCTGACTTTCTTTTGAGATGTAAAGAGCTACCAACTCTTTGGTAGCTAAGCGCGGGAAATGTGGCAGTAACTCGAGCACTGTTCGTTTATCTTACAATTACTTACATCAATACTCCGGACAGATTTAAGGACAAGCTAGCCCGAAGGCAAGGGCATGGTTAAAAGCGGACTGAACTTTATTGCAACTGAGGTCAAAGTCTAAGCTTGCAAAAAGTCGAGAAAGCAGTCGGTGACTGAAAGAACGGTGGATGTAACTGCTTAAAGAGAAGACGAAAGCTTGCTCTCCCTCTTGCTGGTTTAGAAGGTCTAACTTGGCAAGATTAACAGCCGATAAAGCGGTGTTGAAATGAAAGGCAAGTGCTTTTGCATCTCTGGCTTGGCAGTCACAAAGACCTGTAAACTGTTTAGCATCCCGAAACAGGAATTCGATTTGGAAGCGTAACTTGTAAAGGTCTAGTATCTCCTTGCCGGTAAGACTCAGGTCTGTCGAAAAGAGCAAGATGTAACGAGGTTTGGCTTTGCTGGTATCGAGCAGTAGCACAACGCGAAGAAGACGTTTCAAACCAACATGCCAAAGGGTTTGCGTATAGATGTGAAGCTGCGGTTCAGTTTCGCTCTCATAAACAAACCGGCTCAGGTCTCCAAAATCAACCTTGCCATCATAGCGTTTAGGGCGTCCTTTGCCACAGTAGGCTCCTCGGTAGAGATAGCGTAGGTTGGCGTCACAGCGTAGTTTGCCCACTACCTCAAGCTTTCCTAGAGCACACACTGTGTCAACAAACCCCTTCTTGCTGTAATAGCCGTCTACCAGCAGATAGTTGACCTCTTTAGGCAAGGTTTCAGCACAGGCTTCTACGTGTTCGGCATACTGCTCAACGCGGCTTTTCCCCGCCTTAGCCACAGTCTGCCTCGTTGAAAAAGCAAATGCCTGACGGCTGTCACGGTCAATCAAAGCCAGTTCACTAATCTCTAAGCCTTTTACTGCCCTACCTATACAGCCACTGTAAAATTTACCCAGCCCAAACGTCTGTTTCCCGCTTTTAGCTAAGTAGCTCGCGTCTAGTGCTGCCACCAGTTCGCCGCTCGTAGTACGTTGCCCTAGACAATGCAGGTTGAACATCTCGAAGTCAAAGTCTCGTCTAAAACCTCTGCGGTACGTTTTCTCATCCAGTTCGCTATGTCTGGCTAAGTTGCTGAAGTTGAGCTTGCCGTACACCAACAGCACGGTACTGAACAACTGTCTTAGAAAATCTCGTTGCCATTTGCCTACCCCTGGCATCTTTATCAGCGCTTCGTCTATAATCTCTAGCAAGCCATCATCTGTTTGTTTCATCACACATTCAAACTAGCGTGATGGCTTCCTTCTTTTCAATACCTGTCCGAAGTATTGTTACATAGCACAAACTCGGCAGCGCCTATCACCCTTAAGGTATTCTAAAAACATGCCGCCGCTCCTCAGCCAAAACTCGAGCCCCTGCTTGTCGGTATCATGTAAGCGTGAAAGAGGCCCACAAACTTTATGCAACGCGTACTTGACCCAGTGACCCCCCGTGCCTGAACCCACACCCACGCACGAATACACCATCGGCGTCATGAAAATGGACGTCGAGGGCAAGTCTTCCGAACGCTTCGGGCGGCGCGTAGACGCGGCGGTGCAAAAGTTGAAGGGGGCGCTTTCCGGCAAAACGGGCGGGCGGGTGGAACTGCTCTCTTTTGCCGGGCCGCACCTCACCCCGGCGGGCGGGGGCTACGCGCCGCTCGACTTTTTACGGGTCGGCATGACGGAAAAGCTCGAGCGCGACGTCCACTTTCTCCTCATCGTGACCGAGGTCGATCTGGCCGCCACCACGCTCGCTTACACGCTCGCCTTGCCGAGCCAGCTCACCAACATCGGCGTCGTCTCGACGAAGCGCCTAGAGCCCAGCTTTTGGGGCGAAGAGGAGGACGAACGCGTCGCGGTGGCGCGGCTTTTTCACCTCTTGCTCCACACCTTTGGGCACCTCCTCAACCTCCCGCACAGCGAAGACCCCGAAAACATCATGTTTGATTTTGGCAACGTGGAGGATTTGGACGAGATGAACGGCCTCAGCGAGGCGCAGTATGAGAGGATGCGGCGCGCGCTGCCGCTCGAGGCGCACGAACGCACGAGTCATGGAAACCGCTGGCGCTTCGTGTGGAGAACGCTTCACCGCGATTGGCGCAGCATCGCGCACGCGGTGGTGCGGGCGAACCCGCTGCGCCTGCTCGCGCGCTTGCCGACGATGATCACCGCCGCGCTCTCGGTCATCATCGTGGTGTTTTTCAGCCCGGAAATGTGGGACGTGGCGAGCACCGTCGAACTCTATCAGCTCGTGCTCTTTTCAGCCGCGTCGCTGGCGGTGGCGACCTTTGTTCTCTACCGCGCCTTCGCCTTTGGCGCGCTCCTGCGCCGCGGGCGGCGCTTGGCCGAGTCGAGCGTGGTCACCGGGGCGGCCACGCTCCTGAGTTTGCTGCTGACCCTGCTCTTGCTTTTTGCCGCCTTCGCAGGCCTCGCTTACCTGGGTATCCTCACGATTTTCCCGCGCAAGCTGATGGAAACCTGGCCCACCGTAGACCCCGCCGTGCGCACGCTCGACCACGTGAAGCTGAGCCTTTTCGTGGCCGCGCTGGGGACGCTGGCGGGCTCGTTGGGAGGCCGCGCGGATAGCCGCGACCTCATTCGGGACGTGCTTTTTCTGGATGAGGAGACCTAGCGGGAGTTCCGGAGGGTTAGGTCTGATGTGAAAAACGCTTCTGTTAAGGGGAGGGGCTAGCGGGGCTCGAGCGGCTTCAAACTATTCGCAATTTTTAGCAAGGTATCAAGCTCAACCGTGTCGAAAGCCTGCACCATAAACACGAAGCCGTTTTGCTGCCAAATCAGAGTTGAGTCCCCAACATTGTCCCAGGTGAGGCTCGAGTCCGGCCCGCTCCAGCCTCCCTCAACCCATTCACCTGTCGTTTCACCGACGCTAACGGTTTCGATTTGCGCGGACGCGCCTACGATATTTGGTAATCCCGCAGTCTCCTCAGGCTGTTGAGAAAACCAGAACTCGATGCTCTCGCCCTCGGGCTGAGTCACGTCGTAAATAGCGATAACCATATTTTGGGGCTGAAGATACCCAAAGGTAGTCGGTTGAACATACGCTCCGGGCCAATCACTTGGCGTCAGAACCTCATAGGGAACTTTCTGAACGAGTTCGGTCGCGGGAAGTCCATCTAAGGTAATGCTCTCGGCTGTAAGGCCGCCTTCTATAAAGATAAAGCTTCCTCTGATTTCCTCTAACGACTTAGATGTGCTGGCATCAGCCGCAACCTTTTGAAAAAAGCGCGGCGTGTCTTGCGCCAAAGTCAGCGTAGGCAAAAAGGCGGTCGCGCAAAAGAGCGCCATAGCGACGGCGAACAGGTGCGAGCGTTTCATGTGGGTCTCCTTTGGATGAAGCAAAGCATTAACGCGCGTACTTAGGTGACTGCCCGCCGCGCTACTCGTCACGGGCTCGAGGGGCGCGTGGGTGTGATGGGAAAGGCTGCGGGAAAGCTCGAGCAGACTCCGCGCCAGACTGAGGGGCTCGAGGGTCGCCCGCACCGCTTCGGCGTCGCACACCTCTTCGCAGGCGCGCCGCCACTGGCGCAACACCAAGAAGTTGAGCGGCTGGAAAAAGAGCACCTGGCAGAACCCCGACAGCGCCGCCGTCCACAGGGGGTCGGCGCGCCGCAGGTGCGCGGTTTCGTGCGCCAGAACCGCGCGCACCTGAGCGGGCGTCAACCGCGCCGAGAGCGTGTGTGGCACGAGGACGGTGCGCCGCCCGCAGGCGACGGGTACAGCCACATCGGTCAGGACGACGTTGAGGGGGCCGAACGGGTGAGGGAGGCTCGAGCCGTACGCCCTGTACGCAGCAGCAAAACCGGGCGCGGGTCTACCCCTTTTCAATAGCCGCCGCAACACCCACCAGGCTCGGCCTAGACGAGCGGCGGCGGTCAGGACGCCAAGAAGCAAGAGCGTTGGAAAAAGGGGCGGTAGAGACGTCGGCAAAGAGAACGGTGTGGATTCGGGTAGAGTTTGACTAACTGGCTTCTCTTGGGCTACCGCGTCTTGTGCGCGGCTCGAGCCCCCCTCAACAAGTGCCGTGGCTGCCGGTCGGGCCGGGGTCAGGAGAGCTGGACTTACCACGATGGGTAACGATACCGGCATCACCCTTGTGACTAAGGGCGTGAGAAGAGGCGTGAGGAGGCTCATGAGAAGCGCCCCGCGCAGCAGCCCGTCGCGCGATCCCGCGCGGCGCAGCCCCGGCAGCCTCACAAGCAGCAGCGTGACGGAGAGGATGACGGCGCTGTGGAGCCAATAGGTGAGCAAGAAGTTATTCACGCGGCTCCCTCGAGTCAATAAGCGTCTGAAGCTTCTCAAGCTCTTCGGGCGTGACGCCCTCGCTCGTCAGCGCGGTCGAGACGAGGCGCAGGGCTGAGCCGTCGAACACGCGCCCCAGCACGTCGTCGATGACCTCGCGCTCGACCTCCTCGCGGCTCCTTTCGGCCTTGTAGAGGTGCGCCTTGCCCTCGCTGACCCTCGAGAGGTAGCCCTTGTCAAACATCCCTTGCAAGTTGGTCTGCAACGAGGTGTAGGCGGGCTTGGGCAGGTGAGGAAAACGCTTTCTAAGCTCGCGGACGGTGGCCGGGCCGTGCTCCCACAAGAGTTTGAGGAGCAAGAGTTCACGTTCGGTGGGTCCTGGATGCGAGGGTCTTCCCATAGATGCCTCCTGAGTAGAAGCATATACGAGTTAACTAGGTCGTGTCAACTATTTAATTAGGAGAAGGCTCGAGTGCGGACTATAAAGCCGTCGACTGCTTTATCAAAGAACACCAACCAGACCATCACCGCTCCCAAAACGCGGGCGGCTCGAGGCCCAAAAGCCTCAGGTAGACAAATCCCTGTGCCCGGTGATGCACCTCGTTGTCGATAAGGTAGAGCACCAGGTTGTAGTTCGGTTGCGGCGGCAGCCCAAAGGCCGCCTCGACCGCGTGAAGACGCGCTTCGGGGATGCGCGGCCACGTCTCGAGCACATAGTTATCCGTCTCATCCCACAGCTCGAGTAGTTCGTTTTTGCTGGGCGGGGCTTGCTTTTGTCTCTCCGACCAGTCCGGCATCTCCCAGCCTCCACTCAGCAGGCCTTGCAGCGTCGGCTCCACCATCCAGACGACCTCCAAGACCATCGCCCCAAAAGGGCGCATCGCGTCGGCGGAAAAGCTGAAGAGCCCGTCTTCGGGAAACGCTTCGATGGTGCGGCGCGTCAGGCGGCGGTGGCCCTGCCAGTGCTCGAGCAGCGCCTCCGGAGTTAAAAAGATGTTCGCTGCGCCGTTCGTTTTGTTTGTCGCTGTATTCATTCACACCCTCCTGGAATTTCCTGTGCTTGTGACTCCCTTAAAGTGTAAAGTCTATTCCCGTCAGGGCTTGACGGTTTTTTGTGACATGCTTGTGGGTATGTACGACCCCTCGATGCGCGTACTCACCGTGTTGGAACTTTTGCAGGCTCGAGAGCGCATGTCGGGCGCTGATTTGGCGGCGCGCCTGGAAGTGAGCGTCCGCACCGTGCAGCGCTACGTCGCGCGGCTCCAGGACCTCGGCGTGCCCGTGACTTCGGTGCGGGGTCCGGGGGGATTCTACCGTCTCAGGCCGGGTTTCCGGCTCCCACCGATGATGTTTGGCACCGAGGAAGCCTTCGCGCTCGTGCTCGGCTTAGACGCGCTGACCTACCTCGGCCTGGGCGAGATTGCGCCCGCCACCGCCGGGGCAAAGGCCAAGCTGGGGCGCGTCTTGCCCGTCGCGGTGAGCGAGCGGACCAGGGCGCTACGCGCGGCTTTAGAGCTCGAGCGGCCCCGCTGGATTGTAGACGCGGACGCGGGCGTCCTCACGGAGCTTGCGACCGCCGTTTATGAGCGCCGCCGCGTCGCGCTCCGTTACGAGGCGCGCGGCGGCGCGCTGAGCACGCGCGAGGTCGAGCCGTTCGGCCTCATGCAGCACGAGGGGCGGTGGTTCTTGGCGGGCGGCTGTTTGCTGTGCGAGAGCCAGCGACTCTTCCGGGTAGACCGTATCAAGGCGGTTGACCGCCTTTCTGAAACGTTCGAGCGGCCTCCGGACTTCGACCTTCGCGCCTTTGTGTATAGCAGCATCGCGTTTGCGCCCCAGCCGTGGCGCGTGGCGGTGTGGTTGGCGCTGCCGCCGGGAGTGTTGGAGAAGCGCGTCCCGCGGGGCAAGGCCGTCCTCGAGCCCGACGGACAAGGAACCCTGCTGCGCTGCGGCGTGACGGACTTAGAAGAGTTTGCGGTCTTACTCCTGCATGTGGGCTGCTCACTCAAGGTACATGAGCCCCCCGAACTCGTCCAGGCGTTCCGAAGGGTGGCGGAGCGGGCGCTCGAGGTGGTGGGGCAGAACACCCGCTAATTCACGTGTGGGGTTGGGTGGTGAGAGGGCTCGAGCATTTGCTAATTGATTACCTTTAGCCCTTCCAGACCTCGCGCAAAATATTTCTGAAGAGTTCGTTCAGCGGCTCAAACGACAAGTCCCCCCGCGGCGCGTCCGCCAGCTTAGCGTCCAGCCTCTCGTACTCCCTTTCGATAAAGTCGCTGATGACCCCGACCCGCGGCCCCTCGTCTAGCTCCTCACCCTCACGCTTACGCTCGAGCAAATCTGTAATGGCCGCTCTTAGCGCAGGGTCCTCCACCATCGCCTCGACGAGCACAGGAAAGGCCATCGGCACCACGCCCCGCCCCGCTTCGATCCACTTGCAAGCGAGAAGCGGCCTAAGCACGTAGAAGTATTTCTTGGTCCAGACGCGCTCACCCTTGAGATACTCCCGCATGTTCCCGCCCGCCATGTGCAGGTAGTGGTACATGCAGGTGCGGGGGGAGTAGTAGTCGGGGAGGAGTGCCCTTAGCCTCTCCGTAAAGCGCGCGTCTTCTTTGTAAACGATGGGCGAGTGTAGCCACTCCAGCAGGGGCGGGTTGGACTTGCGGAACAAGGCGAGCGTCTTGGGCAAGTCCCAGCCGCTCAGGTCTAAGGGCTCGAGCGTGTGTTCGATGACGTCGCGCCGGGTGTCAACCGACAAGTACCAGTCGAGCGGGCGCAGGTAGATGAAGCGCACGTCGTAGTCGCTGTCGCGTGAGGGGAAGCCCCAGGCGCGGGAGCCGGACTCGACGGCGTAGAGGATGCGTACTCCCTCTGAATGCTCGAGGCGCTCGAGTTCGCTCTGGATATGGGCTTTGGGTATAGAAGAATTTATCATGGCCCCAACGAATGGTATTACAGACGAAAATATGAGCGGTTCGCTTTGCGTCGTAAAAAAAGGAAGCCACCCGAGCGCGACTTCCCTTACGTCTTATGGTGGGCGATGACGGATTCGAACCGCCGACCCTCCGCGTGTAAAGCGGACGCTCTTCCGCTGAGCTAATCGCCCAAGTTTATGAGGTATCATCTATAAGTCACAGATGATACCTCTGATGGTGACCCCTACGAGATTCGAACTCGTGCCGCAACCTTGAAAGGGTTGTGACCTAACCGCTAGTCGAAGGGGCCTTGGTGGGTCGTGTAGGGCTCGAACCTACGACCCGCTGATTAAAAGTCAGCTGCTCTGCCAACTGAGCTAACGACCCGCTGAGTCGAGCGCCAAAAGTTTGAGCGCTCCCGTACAGCTTTAGCAGTATATGGAAGCCTTGCGGAGGCTGTCAAGTCTTTAGACTGCTTAACGGCTTTTTTGGCCTCTTGAAAGGGCTCGAGCCCAACTCCCCTGTGAAGTATAAAGCTCAACGTCTGCACAGAAAAATGCCGTGTAGACGCGGTAGAAGCCTTTCCGGACGCGCAATCCACACATGTTTACTTACGCCCACAGCCCATACATAGTACCCTAAGGCCATGCGAGACATGTTTGCAGAAGACCGGGCCGCGCTGCGCCGCTGGCTGGCTGCGCATCATCAAGAGGACGAGGGCGTCTGGGTGGTCTTCTACAAGGGCGAAAAACGCACGCTGTCCTACGATGACATTGCCGAGGAAGCCCTCTGCTTTGGCTGGGTAGACTCGAAGCCGGGCAAGGTGGACGACGAAAAGACCAAACTCTACCTCGCGCCGCGTCGCCCCAACAGCAACTGGTCCGCCCTCAACAAAAGGCGCATTGAAAAGCTCGAGGTCGCGGGCCTGCTCACAGAGGCGGGCAAGAGAGTGGTCGAAACCGCCAAGGAGAACGGGAGCTGGGACGCGCTGGATGACGTCGAGGCGTTGGTGATACCCGAAGACTTAGAGGTGGCGTTCGCTAAGTTTGACGCTGCCAAGGCGAACTTTAGGGCCTTTCCGCCCTCGGCGCAGCGGGGCATCCTCGAGTGGATTTTTAACGCCAAGCGTGACGCGACGAGAAAGAAACGTATCGAAGAGACCGCTAAGCTCGCTCAGGAGAAGGAGCGGGCGAACCAGTGGCCGCGCCAGACATGAAGTCAGCACAAGCGCGTTTGGCAGGGGGGCGCGCACACAACATGCAAAGGCCGGGGGGATTCTTAGAATGAAAAGGGTAAGAGGAGGAACATATGTTTAGAGACCGAGTTTTTAACCTAACGAGCGAGGACGCTGTCGAGGGTTTTCTCAAGGAGTACCCGACCAGCGTGATTTTCAAGGCGGGCACCTGCCACAAAACGATGCAGGGCTTTGGCTTTTTGCAAGAAGAGCTGCAAAACCGCGAGGACCTGATGGTGGGACTTGTCCGGGTGGTCGAAGCGCGGCCCGCGAGCAACCTTTTGGCCCAGAAAACGGGCATCACGCACCAGTCGCCCCAGGTAATTTTGTTTAGAGACGGCGAGGCGGTCTTTGACGCGGACAACTGGGATATTACTCCGGAGACGCTCGAGCAGGGTTTCGCAATGGTTCCGCCCACCCCAGGTAACGGCGCGAGTACGGGTGATGGGGCGGGCTCGAGCGCAAACGGTGCCGGGAGCGCCAAGAGCGACCTCACGCCCTACAAAAACGTGCTCGAGCAGTACCTCTCGGGGGCCATCAGCGACCGCCAGTTCGAGTACGCCTACACCACCATGTTCCGCGACGACGCCTCGCTACGGTCACGCGAAGAGGTCGAGGTGTTAAACAGCATTTTCGGCGACGTAGACAAGCACATGGAGATGCACATGATGATGGGCGGGCGCTCCAACTCAGGCGTGGTGCGTCAGCGCGCCGAGGCGGCTTATGAAAGGCTCAAGGGGCTCTAGGCGCACCGATAGTCGATTCTAGAGACGTCACTAACACGCACGTGAAGCTGTGTAAAAACTTATGTGAAAAGGCCGGAGCTTTTACTCCGGCCTTTGACGTCTCGAGCGCCAGTCCGACGATGAGCCGCCACTGAGCAACCTTTAGCCTTCGCTTTTGACGCCGCAGTCTTGCGTTACGTCTCCCTCAATCATCCCCCGCAGGGATGGCGGCGGGCGGGCGACCGTTTTCGTGGAGCCACGCCAGCAGGGCTTTGACGCTTCCCGTTGCCAGCCCGACGCAAGTGTCCGCCGCG
Organism: Trueperaceae bacterium; assembly: GCA_965214405.1. GTDB lineage: Bacteria > Deinococcota > Deinococci > Deinococcales > Trueperaceae > CBDCCT01. The sequence goes on along the minus strand of OZ243956.1, from coordinate 3,988,852 downwards.
CCGTAGTAGATGCGCAGCGTATCGCCGTCGTTGCCTAGGGTAGTGCCGCAGGGGAATACGACGTTGTCCACGTCGCCTAAGCGTTCGTAAGGCTCGAGCGGCCCAAAAAACCAGGCATCGGAGCGTAACGTGCAGCGGTCGGGATGCTCCAAATCAAAGAGCGCCAGCCCGTTGCGGTAGATTCTTCCTGAGCCCGTCACTTTGACGCCGTGGTAGATCATGAGCCAGCCCTCGGACGTTTCGATGGGGGGCGGCGAGAGCCCGATGCGGTTGGCGTCCCACCAGGGGCCGCGGCGCGCTTCTAAAATACAGCGGCTCTGACCCCAACCGCGCAGGTTCTCCGAAAAACTCATGTAGATGTTCGCGCTGCGCTCGGTGACGGGCCGGTGAATCGCCGCCCACCCCTCCTCAAAGCGGCGCGGCAAGAGCGCGGCGTCTTTGTCTTCGGGAGAAAAGATGACGCCGTAGCGCTCGAAACGCTTAAAATCATCGGTCAGCGCGAGCGCTACGGCGGGGCCGTTGCGGGAGTAGGCGGTGTAGAGCACGGCGTAACGCCCCTCCTCAGGCAAGTAGGTGATGCGCGGGTCCTCGAGGCCCCACTCCTCCTCTTGACGGTCGGGGTCGGGTAGCAGCGTCGGCTGGGAGTCAATCTGCCAGTCATCGACGCCGTTTTGGGAGCGCGCGGCGCAGAGGTGGGACAAGCCGCGTAAATCCTCCACGCGGCACAAGAGCAGCGTGGTGCCGTCCTGAAGCTTCGTCGCGCCCGCGTTGAGGATGCTGTTGACCGGGTAGGGCCACGCCTCGGCGCTCAGAATGGGATTGTCGGGGTGGCGCTCGAGCAGCGTGCTGTTACGTTTGGGAATCAAGAAAACCTCCGAATGCCGCCCTTCCTTGTATACTCCCAAACGTTTTTCGGATGTGTGTTTTACGTAGAAGTTGCGAGTTAGGGCACGGTTACTAAACACTTGGTGGAGTTTCAAGGACGGGACGGATTTTCTGCGTGGCTCGAGCCGCACCCATATGCAAGCGTGACGTTCAAAACTTCAACCGACAAGCTAAGACGCGTTAAACGTTCCGTAACGACTTCGCGCGCGGCAAACGCCAGAAGTCGGCGTTGAAGATGATGAAGACGGTGACGACCTCCAAACGCCCTGCGTACATGTCAAAGGTCAGCAGCGCGCGGCTTAGGGGGTGCAGGTCGGCGAAGTTGAGCATTGGCCCCACCGAGGCCAAACCCGGCCCGATGTTGCCGATGCAGGCAATCGAGGCGGTAAAGGCGGCGACAAAGTCCGCGCCCAGGCCCACGAGCACGGCGGTGGACAGGGCGAACAGGCCGATATAGAGGGTGATAAAGGCGGCCACGGCGCGCAGCACCTCCTCGGGCACGACGCGGGAGCCGACGCGCACGGGCAAGACCGCCCTGGGGTGGAGCGCGCGGCGCACCTCCCTGGCGGTGTTTTTGCCAATCATGAGCCAGCGCACCACCTTGACGCCCCCCGCCGCGCTCCCTGCGGAACCGCCGATAAACATCAGCAGCAACAGCACCATCTGCGCCCGCTCGGGCCACAGCGCGAAGTCCGCGGAGGCGTAACCTGTTGTGGTGAGAATCGAGAGCACCTGAAAGGCCCCGTGGCGCGTCGCCTCGACGGGGGAGGCGTAAACCCCGCCCAGCGCGAGGGTGAGCAAAACGGTGGCGACGAGGCTAATCATGATGTAGGCGCGGAATTCGGCGTCACGAAAGAGCGCGCCGGGTCTGCCGGTCACGGCGCGGTACTGCAAAGCGAAGTTGGCCCCCGCGAAGAGCATAAACACAACCGCGACCCAGTCCAGCGCGGGGCTGCCAAAGCCCTCGAACGAGAGCCCGTTGGGAGAAAAACCGCCCGCCGCGAGCGTGGTGAAGGCGTGCGCGACCGCGTCGTATAAAGACATCCCCGCTAAGGCGTAAGCGAGCGCGCAGAGGATAGTTAGCCCCACGTAGACGAGCAGCACCGCGTTGGACGTATTGCGCAGCCGCGGGGTGAGTTTGTCCTCGGTGGGGCCGGGCGCCTCGGCAAAAAAGAGCTGCCGCCCGGCGATGGCGAGGCTCGGGAACACGGCGATAAACAAGACGATGATGCCGACGCCGCCAAACCACTGCGTGAGCGCGCGCCACATGAAGAGGCTTTTGGAAAAGCTCGAGAAGTCGCCCAGCACCGTCGCGCCCGTGGTGGTAAAGCCGCTCATCGACTCGAACGCTGCGTTAAGCGGCGTGAAGCCGCCCGACACCACAAAGGGCAAGCCGCCAAAAAGCGGGATAAAGAGCCACAGCAAGAGCACGCCGACGAGCGCCTCCCGGCGGGTAGGGTCCGCGTCGCCCTTGCCGAGGCGCATCAGGGTACCGCCCACCACCGCCGCCGCGAGCGCGGTCACGCCGAAGCCCGCCCACGGCTCGCGGAGCGCCAGCGCGTAGACGAGAAAGAGAAGCATGACGAGCGAGAGACCCGCCAGACCGACGCCGACAATATAAGGAGCAAAGCGACCGCGCACGGGGCTTATCTTATCGTATGAACTTGCGTATACAAATCACTCGAGGCGTTTCAGAAACTCACCCTCTGCACGCGCTGCCAAGAGGTACAGAAAATGTGGCGAAAAGGTTAAAAGAGAACAGAAGGCGTCCGTCCCGTTCTCCTTTCTCTATCTCCCAAATTTAGCTCCGAGAAACGGTTTTGCTCAGGGTGACTCGAGCGTTTAGGCGCTTACCCGCTGGGCCTCGAGCCACCGCTCCACCGCGTCTACGTTGTCGGGCGTGGTCACAATAAAGAGGTGGTCGTCGTGCCGAATGAGCGTGTCGCCGTGGGGAACGATAACCTCTTGACCCCGTAAAATCGCGCCGATGAGACTCCGCGGGGGCGCGCCCAAGTCTCTCACCCGGCCCATCTCGCAGGTTTTGGGATAGGTGACTTCCATCACCTCGGCACGGCCTTCAATCGAGGCCAGATGGTCCACCTGGTCCAAGTGGAGCCAGTTGAGCACCTCTTGCACCGCGGCGGTGCGGGGCGTAAGCGCGATGTCGATACCCACAAGCTCAAAGGTGCGCCGGTTGCGCGCGTGGCCCACGCGGGTAATCACCTTGGGGATGGCGAGCTGTTTGCCAAGGAGCGACACCAGCAAGTTTTTCCCGTCGTCGTCGGTCACGGCGATGAGTACGTCCGCGTCCTCGATGCGCTCTTGCTCTAAAAGCTCCAAGTCGGTGCCGTCGCCGCGCAAGACCAGTGCCCTGGGGAGGTGCCGCGCCAAGCGTTCGCAGCGCGCCTCGTCCTGCTCGATGATGGTGATGCTGGCGCGCACCTCCTGAAGCCCCTCGGCCACCATGTAGCCCACGTTGCCGCCGCCGATAATCACGACGTTCATCGTTCTCTTGCGGGGCGCAAAGCGCGATTCGACGGTGCGCATACTTGCAGTCGTGCCCATAAACACCACCTTGTCGTCCGGACACAAGACCGTCTTACCCGAAGGGATGATAAAGCTCTCGCCCCGGATTGACCCCACCACGAGCGCGCTCTCGGGCAAATTCACGCCGGACAAGGGCTTGCCGACAAAGGGATCGTGGGGCTCGAGCTTATATTCCAACAGCTTGATGCGCCCCTCGCCAAAGGAGGCGCTGTCTAACGCCCGCGGTACCCGCACGATATCGACAATCTGACGCGCGAGCGTACGCTGAGGCCACAGCACCCGGTCGATGGCCAGCCCCACGCCCTCCATCGCGCCCTGAGGCGAAAAGGCGTGCAGGTAGCGCTTCTGCGTCACAAAGGCCATCGTCTCACGCGCGCCCAAACCCTTGGCGGCCAAGCAGGCCAAGACGTTCACGTCGTCGTTGGTCGTGCAGGCGATAAAGGCCTGCGCCTGAGCGGTGCCCGCCGTCCGCAGGTCCTCGGGATCCGCGCCGTTGCCGACCATAAAGCGGACGTCCATAGTGTCGAATGTTTGGGCGCGACTTTCGTCGCTGTCGAGAATCGTGATGTTATGCGAGCGGTGGAGGGCATCGGCAATTTGCGACCCAATTTCGCCGCCGCCGACGATGACAACATTCATGACGTTAAGCATACTAGAAAGCGTGTCCCGCAGGGTGCAATGGTGCAGCGTAGCGGTGTGGCGAAAGATGATCGTATAAAATCGCCGTAAACTCTTTTGAAGAATCCCTCGCGTTCCACAAACTGAACAAACAGGGGGTAACAAGGGGTTGCAACCCCTTGTTATGTGAGAGACAACCTTCCTAAAAATGAACCTGCTTTCGTACGCTCGCTAAGTCCAGTCCGGCAGCTAGAGCGTCGTTACAAAGCTCCGAATCCGCAGCGCAGGCGGGCAGACACACGTTTCGCAGGAGGGAAAGCCCCTCCGCGCCATCTGTTAGATTAGGGTAATGATGCACACCCTCGAGCCCACACAAACCTGCGTCGCCTGCGGGTACACCGTCCCCACCCACCGCCCGCTCAAACGCGGGCTTTGCGGGGGTTGCCGCGACGCACAGGCCAAAGTGCAGGAGAGTGGCAAGGTTGACGCGGCGATTCGTCATCTTTTAGAGCGCGACGACGTGCTCATCCTCGACACCGAAACCACGGGGACGGGCAAGCGGGCCGAGGTTATCGAGGTCTCGGTCATCAACACGAAGGGCGAGACGCTGCTAGACACGCTTGTAAAGCCCAAGGTCCTCACCATGAACCCTTTCGCGCAGCGCGTTCACAACATCACCTTGGACATGCTCGCCGACGCGCCCACCTGGCCCACAGTGCTGCCCGCGCTCGCCGATTTAGCCGACCGCCGCACCGTCCTCGCTTGGAACGCCTCGTTTGATGCCCGGATGCTCGAGGGCTCGAGCGCCTTGTGGGGTCTCCCCCACCCGAGCTGGCTTTTCGTCTGCGCCATGCGCCTTTACGCGCGAAAACACGCCACGCGCGCCCGCGGCCTCCACAAGGCCATCGCCGACGAAGGGCTGACGCATTTGTTTGACCTTCATAAGAGTCACCGCGCGCTCGGAGATGTAAGGTTTGTGCTCGAGGTGCTCAGGTCAACATCGAAAAACGGAGTCTCTGGCTGAAACGAATCAGCTACCCCGCCGATCGAGTTCGTTCAACCCGCCTCAATCTCGTTGTTACTGAGAACGGATACCTTACCTTTGAGCTGCCTCAGGCGCTCGAGTTTGGCGTCTCGAACAAAACGTTCAACCGCCATTGGACTGCGCGCGTCCGGTTCGTCTCGTTGGTGATTTCCATCAACACCTGGAACACCTCGTCGTCGAGAGTCACAGTGGTCTGCATAGCTTCACCTCCACTCATTACAGCTTAGCGAAATTTGCACCAAAACGAGAAGTAAACCTGCGCTTGCCGCACCAAATGTGGATTTACTAAATCACCCTTGAACCGTCGCCACCGGATTATGGTCGATTCGGGTAGCGTCAACCGTTGACATCCCCACCCCCAAGCCCTTATGATTGACAGGTTTGTGTAGTTTTGCCTCTTGCATACCCCTTGATTGGATAATGAGCGTTGGAAAGAACGTAAGTTCTGAGTACGGGATTGAGCGAGGTAGCAAGCTACTCACGGGTCAACGCGGTGATTGACGAGCTTTTATGCTCGCGGCAATTACACACTGAGCTTTGACCCTCCCGGAAAGGAAAATTTATGTTTACCGACTTGCCGCTCCCCGAGCGGGTGCTCTCTGCGCTCGCCGCCAAGGGTTTTATCACCCCCACACCCATTCAAGCCGCCGCGCTCCCTCACGCGCTCGACGGCAAGGACGTCCTCGGACAAGCGAGAACCGGCACGGGCAAAACGCTGGCCTTTGGTCTGCCCATCGCCAGCCGCCTAGAAGCCGACCACTCGAGAGGCCGCGCGCCACGCGCTTTTATCCTTACCCCGACGCGCGAACTCGCGTTGCAGGTGGCGAGCGAGCTCGAGTGGGCCGCCCCGCACCTCAAGGTTGAGACGATTTACGGCGGCACCGGCTACGGCCAGCAGGCGAGCGCGCTCAAGAGGGGCGTAGACGTGGTCGTCGCCACGCCGGGCCGCGCGCTCGACTATCTGGGGCGCGGCGTTTTAGACCTCAGCGCGGTCGAGGTCGTGGTGCTCGACGAAGCCGACGAGATGCTGTCAATGGGCTTTGAAGAGGACGTCGAGACGCTCCTCGCCGCCACGCCCGCCGAACGCCAAACGATGCTCTTTTCTGCGACGCTGCCGGGGTGGGCCAAAAGGCTCGCGGGCGTGCATCTGCGCCAGCCCGTTCACCTAGACCTCATCAAAGACGAAGAAGTCACCTATCAAGAACTCGCCATCGAAGCGCCCCTAACGAGCCGCTTAGGCATTCTTTCCGACCTCTTGCACGCTCGAGCGGGTGACAAGGCCATCATTTTCACCCACACCAAGGCGGAGGTGGACCGCTTAGCCAAGGACCTGAACGCGCGCGGTCACGCCGCCGAGGCGATTCACGGCGACCTCAACCAGACGCAGCGCGAGCGCGTGATTGGCCGCTTTCGCGGAGGGCAGGTGGGCGTCCTTATCGGCACCAACGTAGCTGCCAGGGGCCTAGACATCCCCGAGGTCGATTTGGTCGTCCACTACCGCATCCCTGGTGAAACCGACGCCTACCAGCACCGCTCGGGCCGCACCGGGCGGGCGGGGCGCGAGGGCACGGTGGTGCTGCTTCACGGACCCAAGGAGCGCCGCGCCTTGTCGATGCTCGAGCGCGCCGTGTCCCGTTCTTTCGAGCGCATGGCCCCGCCCACGCCCGAGAGCATTCAGGCCGCCAAGCTGGGCAACCTCATCCATAACGCCCAAGCCCAGAGCGCCGACGATAAAGCACAGTGGAGAGACGTCGCCGACGATTTTGTGAAGCGCGCCGACACGGACACGCTCGCGGGACTCCTGGCGCTTCTTTTGGGCGGCGCACCCGCCCCGCGCAGCCTGCTGACGGGTGAAGAAGATTGGGTCACGCTCGAGCTTAGCGGCCCCATCCACAACGTGGCCCAGGTGGTCAGACTCCTCAAAGAAGCGGGCGCGGGCGACCTGGGTCGTATCCAGCTCTCCCCCACCGGCGCGTACGCGGACGTTCGCCCCGGCACGCTTCCCGCGCTCACCACGGACTTGAACATCAAAAAGGCCAAAGCGCCGATTGCGGCGAGCCCCGTGCAAAGAACGCAGAAGAAGGGCCGGGGCGGAAGCGCCCGTAGGCGGCGGAGCAACGACGCCCGTTACCGATAAGCACCTCTGGACTTTCAAACGTTTGCCGACGCGGTTACAATCTTTTTGTAACCGCGTTTTTGTGGTTTTAGAGCCGGGTGCGGCGGGGATGGTGGAGGCTAAAACATCAACTGCTCTGTCCCCGTAATTTGCGCCCTCGAGCACTGTGGACGCTGTAGTGAGACGTTGTAGTGAGACGTTGTAGTGAGACGTTGGGGTGAGACGTTGGGGTGAGACGTTGGGGTGAGACGTTGGGGTGAGACGTTGGGGTGAGGCTCGAGCCGCTCGACTCACGCCTGCCGGAGGTGAACCTTGCAGCAAGACGACCCGCTACCGATAAGCCGACTCGCCACGCTCACCGACGGGGTGTTCGCCATCGCCATGACGCTGCTTTCGTTGGGCGTGGTGGACGCCGCGGGTGAGGTCGTGAGTTTTTCCACCCTCCTTAGCGACATCGGGCCGAGGCTGTTCGCCTACGCGCTCTCTTTCGCCATCCTCGGGCTTTTTTGGAACGGTCAGCACGTGACGTTTCACTATACCGACCGCACCGACCGGGCGCACCTGTGGCTCGGCATCACGTTTTTGCTGTTCGTCGCGCTTATCCCCTTTCCCGCCGCGCTTCTGGGCGAATGGCCGGTGAGTAAGCTCGCGGTCATCGTTTACGGCGTAACGCTCGCGCTGGCGGCGCTTACGCTCGACCTCCAGTGGGCCTACGCCACGCGCGGACGCAGGCTCGTTGCGGACACCTTGCCTACGTCTATCGTCTGGGCGATGCACCAGCGGCTGTGGCTGGCGCTGGCAACCTACGCGCTGGGCGTGCTCGTCGCGTTGTGGCGTCCGCCCTTGGGCGTCGCAATTTTCGTGCTTTCCCATATTTTATTTGTTTTCACCCCCATCACGCCCTCGGAGAAGAGCGGAAGGTGAGAAGGCAGAGTGGAGAAGAGAAAAGGCCGTTCTATGTGTTGTGTTCTCCCTTCTCGAAATGTTTTGTGACGCGCGCTCGAGGCAACCCCCGCTTTAACCGCCAAGGTTCGGCAATCACCCCTTTATGTGGGCATGGTCCCACGTGAGCTGACAGAGCGGGTGTAGGCTGGGGTATGTTATTCGCTTTTGACCTAGACAACACCATCATCACCCAAGACAACCGGCTGCCCAAGGCCATCCACCGCGCGATTCGCGCCTCGCGTGACGCTGGGCACTTCGTCACGGTGCTCACGGGGCGCACGCAAGCTTCGGCGCTGCCCTTTTTAGACGAACTCGGCGTGACCGGGCTCTACAGCGTGAACCACGGCGCGCTCGTGGTGGGGCCGGAGGGGGAAACGTTGCAGCGCGCGCTGATTGACGCAGAGCGCGTGAGAATTCTTTTGGAGAAATATAGCGAGGTGCCGGGCCTCGAGTATTCCTGCGTCGTCGGCGACACGCTTTATGTGCGCGACCCCGAGGACGAGCGCTGGAACTGGGCGCACACGCTGGACCAGCGCATCACCTCGTTTACAAGCTACAGCGGCGAGGACGCCGACAAAATCGTCTTTAGCTGCCCTGACACGGGCGTCGGTATTTACACAGAGATTACCGAAAGATTCCCCGACCTCGTCCTCTACCTCTGGGAGAATCACTTTTTGGAGATTACCGGCGCGAACGGTCATAAGGGGGCGGCGCTCGCGTTAATCGCCAAACGTCTGGGCGTGCCGCAGCGTGACACGGTCGCCTTTGGCGACGGCGTCAACGACGTGACGATGATGCAGTGGGCGGGCCACGGGGTCGCCGTGGGTCCCTTCGTCCACCCCGACGTGCTGGCCGCCGCCGACGAACATATTCCCTCCCCCGAAGAGAACGGCGTGGCTGAATGGTTGGGGGCGCACGTGCTCGAGGTGAAGCGCTAACAGAAGGGGGTGGGGCTCGAGCTTCTCTCAAGAATTCACTTTTTACCGAAGCTCCCTCTCAAAAAGGCAAACTCCAAACTCAGCCGTCTCAATGATTATCGCGTTGGCGAGATTAAACTTTATCCAGATCTCACAGAGCTCAGGGTGACTTCAGTCATTACCTGTTGCTCGCCCGTTGTCTATTTAACGGAAAACAACCCTTTTCTGCTCGAGACTTGAGGAGCAAATTGAGTCAACGTGTGTAGGGGCGAAATGGGGCGTGCTCGAGGACGCGGTTTGCCCGGAAAGGGGAAGTTTATGAGAGGTTGGATATTTGGAGCCGCCCTGGTTTTCACGCTCGGCGTGGTCGCGTTTGCACAAATGAGCGGGAGCGATGAGGAAATTGCGGGAAGCGTGTGGGACACCATCCATAACCAGGCGTACGAGTTCACCTGGCACTACGAACCCGGAGCGCCGCCCGGCTTTTACACGGGTAGCGCGCCCCACGGGGCGGTCTTACGCACGTTTTACAACAACATCGCCTACGACGCCACGCAGAACCGGACCGGCAGCTTCCCGCCGGGCGCAATTCTCGTCAAGGAAAATCATGTGACGGATATGGACTTGGACGCCAACGCGACCGATGACAACGCCGACCGGAGCGTGCCCAACTTTGAGCCCAATCTAGAGTCCACGACCGTTATGGTCAAGCTGGCGGGCTACAACCCCGAGGCGGGCGACTGGTTCTGGGCCAAGTATCTTCCTGACGGCTCTTTAGAGGCCGTGGGCAAACCCGCAGGCTGCATCGGCTGTCACGGTCAGGTGGCGGACAATGATTGGGTTTTTGACGCCGTCGTAACCAGCGAGTAGACCTCACACAAATCAAACGTATGAGTAGAGGGGCGGATACCAACATCCGCCCCTCCGTTATCTTGCATCTCTCGTCTTCGCCGCCAGTCTAAGCCTCGACCCCGCCCGAACCTCCCTCAAAGTCGGTCATGGCGGCCACGTCAACCACCTTTTGCGCGATAAAGAGCGGGGCGTCCATCCGCACCGCCAGCGCCAGCGCGTCGCTCGGGCGGCAGTCGATGTCGTACTCGATGCCGCGCGCCTCGAGCACCAGCTTGGCGTAGTAGATGCTGTCGGTCAAGTCGGTGACCTCGATGCGCTTAATGGCCGCGTCGAGCATTTCCAAAATCGACAAAATGAGGTCGTGCGTCAAGGGGCGCGGGAACTTCTCTTTGGCCCGGCCCGCCGCAATCGACATCGCCTGGAGCGAATCAATCGTCATGTAGATGATGTCGCCCCCCTCGGTCCTAAGGAGCACCAGAATCTGGTTGCCCTCGCCCGCGACCGCGATGTCTTCAAAGGTAGCCCTTACCATCCGTCTACCTGTATTTTTAATCCCCTCACCCGTGCGTTTTCCCCTGTGCGCGTCATGAGCACAGTGTAACGCGGGCCGGGGTGAAAGTGTCAAAAGAGGCGGGCATGTGTGAATGTGTCAGGCGCAAGACCCATCTTTAAGCCTGGTACACTGCCTCTTATGTTTGAGCCCGTGATCGGCTTAGAGGTTCACTTAGCCCTCAAGACCCAGACCAAACTCTTTTGCGCCTGCCCCGCCGACTCGTTTGGGCGGGGTCCCAACGTCAGCACCTGCCCGGTTTGCTTAGGATTGCCCGGCTCCTTGCCCGTGACCAACCGCGAGGCGGTGGAGAAAGCCATCATGCTCTCTCTGGCCTTGCACTGCGAGGTGCCCGAACGGACGCAGTTTCACCGGAAGAATTACTTCTACCCCGACGCGCCCAAGAACTACCAAATTTCGCAGTATGACCGGCCTGTGGGAAGTGGGGGGTGGCTCGAGCTTTCTGGCCGCCGCATCGGCATTACGCGTTGCCACTTGGAAGAGGATGCGGGCCGCCTCGTCCACCCGACCTACGCCGAATACAGCCTGGTGGACTTTAACCGCGCGGGCGCGCCCCTGGTCGAGATGGTCACCGAGCCCGACTTGCGCACGCCTGAGGAGGCGAGAGATTTTCTTAACGAAGTCCGCGCCATCGCCCAGGCGCTGGGCGTGTCCGACGCAAACCCCGAGGAGGGCAAAATGCGCGCCGACGTCAACGTGTCGGTGCGGCGTCCCGGTGAAGCGTTCGGCACGAAAGTCGAGGTGAAGAACTTAAACTCGTTCAAGAGCGTGCAGCGGGCCTTGGAGTTTGAAACGAGGCGGCAGAGCAGGATTTTGGAAGACGGCGGCGCGGTTCAGCAGGCGACGATGGGCTGGGACGACGGCGGGCAAAAAACGTATCTTATGCGCACCAAAGAGGGCGAGGCCGACTACCGCTACTTTCCCGAGCCCGACTTGCCGCCCTTGCACATTACAGAAGCGTGGCTCGAGTCGGTGCGCGCCAAAACGCCGGAACTGCCGGAGGCGAAACGCGCGCGCTACGTGGCGCTGGGCGTGCGCGCCTACGACGCGGACATCATCGCTTACGACGTGGGGCTGGCGGAGTTTTTTGACGCCGCGCTGGACGCTTACGAGGGCGAGCCGCAGACCCTAGCCAACTGGCTCAACGGCGACGTGACGGGGTTGCTTAATGCGGAGGGAAGGTCGCTGCGGGCCTCGAGCCTCACGCCTGAACACCTGGTTGCGCTCGTCAGCCTGGTTGACGCGGGCGTGATTTCGGGCAAAACCGCCAAAGACCTTCTGCCCGAAGTGATGGCGGGGAGCGAACCCAGAAGCCTGGTTGAAACGCGCGGGCTGGGGCAGCTTACCGATAGCAGCGCCGTCGCCAAGATTGTGGACGAGGTGATGCGCGACAATCCGGCGTTGGTCGAGAGCGTCGCAGACAATCCCAAAGCCGTCAACGCGCTTCTGGGTCGGGTGATGCGTGAGACGAAGGGGCGGGCCAAACCTGATTTGGTTCGGGATATTTTGAATGAAAAATTGGGGGTGGTTGAGGGGGTTTAGTTTGTCCGCAAAAATTCGGTAAAAAGCGCAGCCGCTAAATCAAAGTGGTAAGTTAGAAGGCATGTTCAGTCTTTTTGCAAAAGCTAAGCCCTTTATAAAGTGGGCAGGTGGGAAAGCACAACTTTTAGCTAATATCTCCCGCAGAACGCCCTGCGCTCGAAGTGCTTTGCTTCACTTCTAAAGTTGCCTTTAATGCAACTAAAGCTGGATTTACGAAAAGCAGAAAATTATAAAAGCAAATCCCAGATAGCGCGCGTCTTGACTGAGTCGTGGGTTCAAACGAATGCGTACTGTCCAAACTGCGGACAAGATTACTTGAACGATTTTGCCAACAATCGTCCTGTTGCAGATTTTTACTGTAGTAACTGCCAGGAGCAGTATGAGTTGAAGAGCAAGCAGGGAAATCTGGGAAGAAAGATAGTGGACGGCGCTTATCAGTCAATGATAGCGCGTATATCTTCAGCCGATAACCCAAGTTTCTTCTTTCTGAACTATGATATGCAGCGTTGTGACGTAAAAAATTTTGTCATCATCCCAAAACACTTCTTTACCCTTAGAATCATTGAGAGGAGAAAACCGTTACCTCCGACAGCCAGAAGAGCGGGGTGGGAAGGCTGTAACATAGTCATAGACGGCATCCCTGAAAGCGGTAAAATCTTTTACGTTAAAGACAGAGACATCGCAAGCAAGCAAGATGTTCTGAGTAGGTGGCAAAAAACGGCTTTTCTTAGACAAGCAACGCAACAAAGCAAGGGATGGCTATTGGATATTCTGGACTGCCTCGAGAAAATACCCGGTGCAGAGTTTGAGCTTAAAGATATCTACGCATTTGAGCATCACTTGAGGTTACTTCATCCCGAAAACAATTTCGTGCGAGACAAAATCAGGCAACAGTTGCAGTTTTTGCGCGATAAGGGCTATATCAGGTTTGTTTCTCGAGGCCGTTACCTAAAGATGTAGTGCATCCGAAATCAGTAGTAGAAAGGAAAACCTCAGTACACGACAGATTTGAAATAAAGGGCTCTCCAGTGAAGAATGGATGTTGCGAGACACCACTTCAAGGGAGAGCATATGAAGCATACCGGGTTGCTGGCACAGTTGAAAGCGAGCGGCTTAAAGCTGCACCCGTCACGGCTTAAGTTCTTGAGCTTGTTGATGATCGCGATGGTGCAGGCAAAGACGGTGAACTTGGCGACGTTGGTAGGCATGATGGAGGGCAGAGCCCAGCCGGACTCGCTTTACAGACGGGCGCAACGGTTTTTCCAAGGCTTGCACTTGGCCGATGAGACAGTTTTCAGGTACGCGCTGAGTCTAGGTCCCAAGCGAAGCTACAGCCTGTGCCTAGACCGGACGAACTGGAAGTTTGGCAAACTCGACATCAACATCTTGACCCTGGCTTATGCGCATGAGGGCGTAGCGGTTCCCTTACTGTGGTGTCTTTTGCCCAAGGCTGGCAACTCCGCCACGCAAGAACGCATTACGCTTTTGGAGCGTTTGCTAAAACTTTTGCCCGTAGACCAGCTAGAGGTGCTGCTAGCCGATAGGGAGTTCATCGGGGGCGACTGGTTCGCTTATCTTGAGCGTAAGCACATCCCTTTCGTTATCCGCGTGCGTAAAGACGCTCTCGGTGATGGCTGGTTTCATCTGTTCGGCTTTTTCCAGCATCTACCTGTGGGTGAGCACAAGGTACTTAAACAGCGCTACACTGTCTTTGGTGTTGAGCTTGGGGTTGCAGGCGCGCGTTTAGAGGGTGGAGAATACATCATCGTCGTCACCAACCGCAATCCTAAGCAGGCCCTCGCAAGCTACGCGAAGCGCTGGCAGATAGAATGCTTGTTCAAAGCCTTGAAAAGCAGCGGCTTTGACTTTGAAGCTACGCATCTCAAGCACCTAGAGCGCATTAACACCTTACTTGTCGTTGTGACCCTGGCTTTCTTATGGGCCTTGAAAGTCGGAGCATTTGTTCACCGTCAGCTCAAACCTGTTCGAATGAAGTCGCACGGGCGCAAGCAGAAGTCTTTATTCCGGGCAGGCTTAGACCATCTCAGGCATCTGCTCACCAACTCGGCAACCAAAAAGCCTGACCTGGACCGCTGTTTTCGGCTTTTGTCGTGTACTTAGAAGGAAAACATGAAGTTACTCAACACAAATGAGTTAGTTAAGCTTGCTATAGATAATCCCAGAACATACATCGAAGCTGAGCTAGTATTAGCTGACAAGGTTGCAGAGAAATTCATCCGCACTCCTGACCCTGATGGTGAATTCGAACTTCCCGCCTTTGGGATGCGGTATTACCAAGTTAGAACGCATTTCATCTATACTTCTGACGGTAAGACGTTTTTTAATGAAATCGCTGATGGTGAAGAGCAAGAAGTCAGCCCAGAAGAATTCGCAAAACTTTACGACAAGAGGCTGTGGAATATTTTTCAGATAGTCCCGGATTACGAAGGCAGTTTCGTTAATGGGTGAAAAATGTCACATTACTACAACTATGAGCTGATGAAAGAGCTTAACGACGGTAGGCAAATGAAGGATGTATGGAAGATGCCAGCAGTATCAAAATGGGAAAAAAGTTGTGGTAAACATCCGACTCAAAAGCCTTTGGCTGTTCTTGTACGACTCATTCTTGCCTCGAGCAAACAAGACTCGTGGATTTTAGACCCGTTTACGGGTAGTAGCACAACGGGCATCGCCGCTAATCTGCTCAACCGAAAATTCTTAGGAATAGATCAAGAGAAGGAATACCTGGATTTGGGTGTGGCTAGAAAAATAGAGCTTAAAAACGATGCTTTTCGAACAACAGCACTAGAAAAGCTTTATGGCTTCGCACACAAGAATCAACTAAAGAACTTGCTTGCTAGAGGGCAGTAAGAGAATCGTTAAACTCTATGCTCTAGTCACTCATAAACTTAATCTCGCTCAAACCAGTTTATTTCCTTCTGTAGAACGCACTCGAGCATAAACCCGCGTGTTGCGCAAAGTCCCGTCGGGGGCTCGAGCCTCATTTTTCAGGACGCCCTCGAGTTCAAAGTCGCAACGCTCCGCTACCCTATAACTTCGCACGTTCCTATCGTCACAGCGGATTTCGACGCGGGCCGCGCCTAAGTCTTCAAAGGCAAGTTGGCTAAGCGCCCGCACCGTCTCGGTGACGAAGCCCTGACCTGCTCTGGAGCTTCGGCACCAATAACCGATTTCGAACTTGGGCACCGACCAGTTGATGCGGTGGAGGCCGCTCGAGCCCACAAACGTTCCCGTGTCTCTTTCGAAAAAGTGGTAGCGCAAATCTTTGCGGGTCATGAACAGGGCCACGGCCTCGAGCAGATGCTCCTCGGCGTTGGCAAGCGAATAGTTCGGCCCCGCCCACGGCATCCAGGGGCGGAGTTCGGGGAGGGACTCGAGCACCGCTTCATAAACGGCTCTTGCGTCCGACACGTCGGGGGCGCGAATGGTGAGGCGTTCGGTGTGGAGGACGTCGGGGATGTCGGCGGGTATACGTTCGGGCGGCATGGGGTGAGTATAAGGCGAATTTATGGTGACGGGTTTTGTCCCTGGCTCCCGTTAGGCTCTGTTAAGCTGCGGGGCGTGAATGAACCTTTTGCCTTTCACGCGCCCCTGAGTGACCTCGAGGACCAAGGCGGCGTCTACATCGTAAAATTGCGGGTGCCCCAACACACGAAACCCGAAGCGGTTTGGGTCCGCAGCGAACCCGACAATGAGGAGCACCTGAGCCCGCTGCGTCAAGCCTCACAAGAAGACCGCTGGAGCGTGTGGGAGGGTCCGTTGCGCCTCAACCCCAGCGCCGAAGTGACGCGCTACGCGTTCAAACTCATTGTTGATGGGCGGCAGTGGTGGCTGAGCGGCGGCGGTGTGACGCCCTACTTTCCCGAGCGCGACGTGCATTTTCGCTTCGTCACGACCTATGAACCCGCGCGCTGGGTCTGGTCGAGCGTCTTTTACCAGATTTTCCCCGAGCGTTTTTTTGACGGCGACCCCTCGAACAACGTGCAAAGCGGCGAGTATCTTTACGAGGGAAAGCCCGTCGTTGCTAAATCATGGGGCGAGCTGCCGGAGCGGTCTCAGGGTCCTAGGGAGTTCTACGGGGGCGACTTAGCGGGCGTCTGCCAAAAGCTCTCGTACTTGCAAGACTTGGGCGTAACCGCGCTCTACCTCAACCCCGTCTTCACCTCGCCGAGTTCGCACAAGTACGACACCACCGACTATGACCATGTGGACCCGCACTTTGGCGGCGACGAGGCGCTGGCCGCGCTCTGTAATGAGTTGCGCGCGCGCGACATGCGTGTCGTCTTAGACGCGGTCGTCAACCACACCTCCGAGCGCCATCCCTGGTTCGACCGTCATAGTGAAAATAACAGTGAAAATAGGGGCGAACAAGAGGCGGGCGCGTACAGCGGTGAGGCGTCGCCGACGCGCGGCTTTTACACCTTTCGGGACGCGGGCGACCCTGAAAGTTATGTGGGCTGGTACGACGTGCGGACGCTGCCGGTGCTCGACTTTGCGCATCCGGAGGTGCGGGCGCGTGTGTTCGAGGCGGACGACGCCATCCTGCGCCGCTGGCTGCGCCCGCCCTACAGCATCGACGGCTGGCGCTTTGACGTGATTCATATGCTGGGGGAGGGCACGGGGGCGCGCAACAACGCCGAATATGTGCGTCACTTCCGCCGGACGTTGCGCGAGGAGAACCCGCAGGCCTATGTGCTGGGTGAACATTTTTTCGAGGCGACGGCTTGGCTTCAGGGCGACCAGGAGGACGGGGCGATGAACTATTACGGCTTCGGCCTCCCCGTCCGCGCTTTTTTGGCGGGACTGGACCACCGGGAGCAGCCTGTTCATGTTGACGCGGGCGATTTGGAGTATATGTTCACGCGCGCCCTCGCCCGTCTCCCCTTTCCCATCCAGCTCTCGCAATTCAACCTGCTGGGCTCGCACGATACCGCGCGCTTTCTCACCGCTGTGGGCGGCGACCGCGCGCTGATGAAGCTGGGCGTCACGCTGCTATTCACCTATATCGGCGTTCCCTGCGTTTACTACGGCGACGAGGTGGGTGTGGAGGGTGCTCACGATCCCGACTGCCGCCGCACCTTCCCGTGGGACGAGGAAGCGTGGGACAGGGAACTGCTGGCGCATTACCGCACACTCATTCGGCTGCGGCTCGAGCACCAAGCCCTGCAAGAGGGCGCTATCCAAACCCTTTACGCAGCGGGTGACGTGTACGCGTTCGGGCGGATTCTGGGCGAGGAGGTCGTCATCACAGCGGTCAACCGGGGCGCGGAATGCACTGTGGACTTGCCCGTGTGGCGGCTTGGTTTGAAGGATGAAACGCTGGCGTCGTTTCTGGACGGGGAGGACGTAACGGTCCAGGCGGGCGAGCTAAAACTGACGCTGCCGCCGAAAACGTCTCGAGTCTACACTTCGTCCCTTTCATCCCAAGGCCGCGCGTCAACTCCCGCCAGCGTAGCCGCGAGGTCATAGGCCGCCGCCAAACCGAGAGTAAAGCCATCACGCCCGCCGAGCAGCGCGTACGCCTCCCCCACCCGCCGCCACTCCGGTTCGCCGCTCTCGGTCAGCACCTCCCAGGCGCCCCGCACCTTAGAGACCGTTTTACCGAGGTTGAGCGTGTCCCACTCCAACAGCGGCAGGTCGTCCGCGTGCGCCATCAGCGTGTCTAAAAGTTCACGGCGCAGCCCCGTCCGTACGCCCATGAGATTTCCGCCCGTCGGGGTGTAACCCGCGGGGTCGGGAGACAGCGGCGGCGGGACCACCAATAGGCCCTCGCCCTGGGGCCGGAGGGTGAAGCCTTTGTGTTCCAACACGGGCATCACCACCCGGCCCGCCCCAAGCTTTAGCCGCGCGTCCTTTTCAACACGCGGGTACTGCGTGTAAACTCGGCCCACCCGCAAGACCTCACCCAGACCCTCTTCAACAAGCGCCGCCGACCACGCCCCCGCCGCGACGATGAGCGTGTCGGCTTCAACAGCTTCCGTCCGCACGACCTTGCGCTGCATGTCGCGGGCGAACTCGAGCCGCTCGAGCTTGATCGCCCTTGACTCGGTGAGTGTCGCGCGCGCGTTAAGAAGCAAGTCAGCGCCCGACCCGACCGCGCCGAACCCGAAATGGAGCGCCGCTGCCTCGGCACCCCCGTAGCCGCCTTGGGGGTCGTAAAGGACGTGACTTGTTTTTTCAAAGTTGAGGAGTTGGGTGATGTCGGTCTGACCTTTTTGTGAAAGGAGCCCGAGAAACGTGTTTAGCTCGAGCTCCTCCAACCCCACCACGGAGGTTGATGGAGGTGTCTGCGAAAAGCGCGCCCAGCCAACATTTCTAAGGGGCACGTCGTGAGGACGCGTGACGCCCGTTTCCTCTGCCAAATGCGCCAAGGTCGATATGGCCCACGCCGCGCGCCGCTGCGCTCCTCCTTCAAAAGCCCGGTGCGAGACCGCGGGCGAAACAAACGTCGCGCCCTCTTCACTCGGCACGCCGTCCGCCTCGATAATGAGCAGCGTTCGTTCCGGGGCGAAACGCCGCAGGTAAAAGGCGCAGGCGAGACCGAGCAGGCCGCCGCCGACGATCGCGGTGTCGTAGCAGGTGCGGGGCAGCTCGAGGCCCGCGCGGTTGACGACTTTGCCTGTGTTCACAAGAAAAGTGTAACGCGTCTTTGGCTCGAGTTTACTAGAGGGAAAGAAACGGGTGTCTTTCTGCCCACGCGCGGCGGACGGCGAGGGGGTACACTGTTCGGCATGGCACCACCCTCCAAAGCGGCTCCCCAAAAAACGCAACCCAAACGGACGCCCAGCCAACGGTTCTGGGCCGAGGTACGCGGCTACGCCGAAGCGCTCGTCATCGCTTTTGTCGTCGTGACGTTTCTTTTCAACACCGTCGGCGTGGTGGGCTCGTCGATGCGACCGACGCTTGACGGCGGCGTCGGCTCGTCCAACATTTTGCAGTCGCTGCTGACGGGCGACCGCGTGTTTCTGCCCAAATACGACACGTGGCTCCGGCGTCTGGGCGTGCTGGGTCCCTATCGCCGCGGCGAAATCGTGGTGGTGCGCGAGCCCGAGAATTCGCCCACCGCGCAGTTTGGGAACCGCCGCAACTTCTTTATCAAGCGGCTTATTGCGCGCGGCGGCGACCGCTTGCACATCGAAAACGGTCAGGTTTATGTGAACGGCTACCCCATCGACCAGAGCTTTATCACCGCCTCGGGCGAAATCACGCCGGAGCCGGTGAATTTTCCTGTTGTGGTGGTGGAGGGGGGCGAGGTCGTCGGCTTCCAGGGTCTCGTGCCCGGCACCGCGCAGGGAAGTCGGAACGGCTTAGAGCCTGTGTCCGCAGATAACCCGCAGGTTCAACTCTACTACGGGTCCACGCTGGCCGCGCTCGCGCCCATCTCCCAAGACGCCCCCGAGGGGGTGCCTTTTGTCCAAGACCTCATCGTCCCGGAGGGTTACTACTTCGTCATGGGCGACAACCGCAGCGTGGGCGGGAGCGAGGACTCGCGCTACTTCGGCCCGGTGCCCGCGCTCGCCGTCGCGGGCCGCGCCACCGCCGTCATCTGGCCGCCGAGACGCGACGGTGAGTGGAACTGGCGACGCTTGACGCCGCCCGCAGCCTTTAGCCAGATTCCCGCGCCGGACCCTACGGTTGATCCCGCAGCCAATCCCGCGCCCGTACCTACAGGCGCGCTTAAACCTGCAATAGAACCGCGCGTGCAGGCACCTGCATTCGCCGCCGCAGTAGCAAATTAGCTGTGGCCTTGCGTTTTAGATAGAATCGGTTAAACAACAGTGGTAGATAACGTAGATGAGGCTCGAGGCCATCCCCCAACCGATGAACCCACCTCTTCGGGAGGCTGGGGTTCATTTTTGTCAATCTTGCAGGCGCTCTTCGTCGCTTTTTTGATCATCACCTTTCTCGTGACGACCGTCGGCATCTCGGGCAACTCGATGCAGCCCACCCTGCAAAGCGGCGAGCGCGCCTTTGTACCCAAATATGAAGTGTGGCTGCACCGGCTCGGCCTCGGGAGTTTCAAGCGCGGCGACGTCGTCTACTTTCGCGCGCCCGCCGAGGTGGAGGAGGGGCATATCGAGGTGCCGCTGTTGGGCCTTACGATTCGGCCTTTTTTCATCAAGCGCATCGTGGCGGTGGCGGGGGATGAGGTGCGCATGGACGAGGGCGTGCTTTTTGTTAACGGGGAGCGGCTGGACGAGGCGTATTTGGGCGAACACTGGCTCGGCAACGCGTCGTTCGATGAGGTGTTGGTGCCGCCCAACCACGTGTTCGTGCTGGGCGACAACCGCGGGCCTTATGGCAGCGTGGACTCGAGGCGCTTTGGCCCCATCCCAACGGGGGCGATTGCGGGTCGCGCCGCCGCGGTGGTCTGGCCTCTCGCTCTCAAAAGGCGGGGAGAGTGGCGCTGGAACGGGAAAATCTTGGACGACCCCCCGGCCTTTGACACGCTCAGTCCGTAGCAAGGTGTCCGTCGAGCTCCAACGTCTCGGCGCGGTCTTGCATCGCGCTCAGCACGAACGCTACGTGTTCCCAAAGCTCCACGCCCAAATCCTCAGCCCCGCGCACCACGTCGTCGCGGTTCACGCCTCTGGCAAATGCCTTGTCCTTGAACTTTTTCTTGAGACTTTTCACGCTCTGGTTGGCGATATCCTTGTCGGGCCGCACGAGCACCGCGGCGGTAATAAGCCCGGTGACCTCGTCGCAGGCGTAGAGCGTTTTGGCGAGAAGCGTCTCGCGCGCGACCCCGCTGTAGTCGGCGTGGCCTAAGATGGCGGTAAGCATCTCTTCGGGGTAGCCCTCTTCTCGCAGATAACGCACGCCGACAAAGGGATGGCCCTCCTCGCTCGGCTCGGGGTATTTTTCATAGTCGAAGTCGTGCAGCAGCGCGGTCGCCGCCCACGCCTCTTCGTCCTCACCAAACCTCTTGGCGTAGGCGACCACCGCCGCCTCGACGGCGAGCATGTGTTTGCGTAAGGAGTCGGACTCGGTCCACTCCGTCATCAGCTTGTAAGCGTCTTCGCGGGTTGGTGTCATGGGCTCGAGTCTACCCTTAACAAAGCAAACGGGGACGAGGGACGGTTCCCCAGCTCCCGTTCCCTTATACTCACCCTCATGACACCCGAAATCCTAACCGTCCCCGCCGTTGCCGAGGCCGCCGCCGACCTATTTACCGAACTTTCGAAAGAAAGCGTCCAAAAAGAAGGTCGCTTCGTCGCCCTCCTCTCCGGCGGCTCCACGCCGCTGGCGATGTATGAAATCCTCAAGACTCGAGCCGACCTCCCGTGGGAACAAACCATCCTATTTTGGGGTGATGAGCGTTTTGTCCCCCACAACGACCCAGATAGCAACTTCGGCAACGCCGACGAGGCGCTGCTCAAACACGTGCCGGTGCCGCTCAACAACATCCACCCCTGGCCCTTCGTGCCAAACGACCCGGAGGGAGCCGCGCGAACCTACGAAACGCTCCTGCAAGCCACGCTCGGCAAACTCCCCCGCTTCGACCTCACCTTTTTGGGCTTGGGCGAGGACGGGCACACGGCGAGCCTTTTTCCGGGTACCGGGGCGGTTCAGGCGCAGGGCCTCACCGTTGTGAGCCGTACCGAGGAGCGGGGCACACGGCTGAGCCTCACCGCGGGCGCGATTTCCCGGAGCCGGGTGGTGGCCTTTTTGGTGTCGGGTGAGGGGAAACGGGAGGCGCTTACGAATACGCTCCGAGCCGCGCACGACCCGGAGCGTTATCCCGCCCAAGCGGTTGGAGCCGAGGAGAGGCTGCTCTGGCTCACGGACTTAGATCTTTAACGCTCGAGCACACCCATTTCTGAGCAAGGGAGAAAAAGCTTTTGACTTCACTCCCCACTCATTACCAACCACTCACCACTTTCTCTCCAACTCAACGCCTACCTGACGCGCTACGCCCACCGTATCGCGTGAACGTCAAAGGGACTCGTTAACCCCTCGTGAACCGGATAGACGCGGACGCCGTAGGCGAGGCGGCCCGAGATGTGGGGCTCGAACGTTACTTTATAGAGCGAGCCGCCGTCACCGTAGGTTTCAACGCAGGTCATCTCGACGGTGCGGATGTCGTGCCTAAGTTCGTCCTCTTCGCGGCTGTAGACGAGTTCGACCCGCAGGTCTTCGTGCGGCAGGCCCTGGGCGTGCAGCACCGCCTCGGCTTCGGTGGGCTCGCCCACATGGCGGGTCCCGTTTTGAAGCAAGCGGCCCGACAGGTAGAGACCCGGCCAGGTGTTCACCACGCGCCCCCGCCACTCGGCGAGTTCTTTGGCGGGCGCGTAGTCGCCTCTCGTCATCTCGGCGGTGCGCTGTGAAGCGGGGGCATAATACGCTGTCACGTAGTCTTGCACCATGCGCCGCGCGTTGAACAGGGGCGTAATCGTCGCAACGGCCTCCTTGGCGCGGTCCATCCAGGCGTTGGGCACACCTTGGTCGTCGCGGTTGTAGTAGAGCGGCACCACCTCGCGCTCTAAGAGGTTGTAGAGCGCGTCGGCGTCGGCGGCGTCGGCGCTCGCCGGGTCGGCGAGGGTGTGGCCCGTGCCGATGGCCCAGCCGTTCTCGCCGTTGTAACCCTCGGGCCACCAGCCGTCAAGAATACTCAGGTTTAAGACGCCGTTCATCGCCGCTTTTTGTCCGCTCGTCCCGGAGGCCTCCAAAGGACGGCGCGGGTTATTGAGCCACACGTCGACGCCGCGCGTGAGCGCGCGCCCCACCGAGATGTCATAGTTCTCGACAAAGAGAATCTTGCCCGCAAACTCGGGCGTTTGCGACAGCGTCTGGATTCGGGCGATTAACGCCTGGCCGGGCTTGTCCGCGGGGTGCGCCTTGCCCGAAAAGATGAGCTGGACGGGGCGCTCGGGGTTGTTCAGCAGGCGCTCCAAACGCTCCAAATCCTGGAAGATGAGCGTGGCGCGTTTGTAGGTCGCAAAGCGCCGCGCAAAACCGATGGTGAGCGCTTTGGGGTCCAAAAGGCCGCCCGCGCCCTGCATCACCGTGGGCAGCGCGCCCTGACGGACGAGTTGGTGAAGCACCCGCCGCCGCAAAAAGGCGATGCTCTTCTCTTTGAGGTTGCTCCGCACCGCCCACAGGGCCGCGTCGTCAATCTCGCGTACGTTCTCCCACATCGCCGCGTCGTCAAAACGTTCTTCCCAGCCCTCGGGCATCACGGTGGCGACGAGGTCGCGGATTTCGGGGGCGACCCACGACGGCATGTGAACGCCGTTGGTGATGTGACCGATCGGCACCTCGTCGGTGGGCACCTCCGGCCAGAGGTCGTTCCACAAGCGGCGGCTCGTCTCGCCGTGGAGCGCGGCCACGCCGTTGCGGCCCGACGAAAAGCGCAGCGCCAGCGCGGGCATACTGAATGCCTGGCCCCAGCCGTGGTCGAAGCGCCCGAGGTCGAAAAACTGGCTCTGGTTGAGACCCAACGAGCCCCAGTAGCCGCCGAAAAACTGCGACACGAGGTCGAAGGGAAACGCGTCGTTGCCCGCCGCGACGGGCGTGTGGACGGTAAAGTTCGTGCCCGCGGTGATGACTTCTCGAGCCTGGTCGAAGGGCAAGCCCGCCTCGACGAGTTCGCGGCAACGCTCCAAGGCCATAAACGCGCTGTGCCCCTCGTTCATATGCCAGGCGGTGGGGGCCACACCGAGGGCGCGAAGCATCCTCACCCCGCCGATGCCCAAGATAATCTCCTGCGAAATGCGGGTGCGCTGGTCGCCGCCATAAAGACGCTGCAGGAGGATGCGGTCGGCGGGGTCGTTTTCGGGCAGGTCGCTGTCGAGCAAATAGACGGGCACGCAGCCCGCGTTCGCCCGCCAGGCGCGCAGGTAGACTTCGCGGCCCTGCAGGGTCACGCTCACTTTGGCCTCGTCGCCATCCGGCGTACGGGCGAGTTCTAAGGGAAGTTCTTGCGGGCTCCGGCGTTCATAAATCGCCTCCTGCTGCCCGTCGGCGGCGACGAGCTGGTGAAAGTATCCTTCCGGGTACCAGAGCCCCACCGCCACGAGCGGCACGCCCAAGTCCGAGGCGGCCTTGGTGTGGTCGCCTGCCAGGATGCCTAAGCCCCCCGAATAAAGCGCCACCGCCTCGTGCCAGCCGTATTCAGCGCAAAAGTAGGCGTAGGTTTGCGCTTCCCCGTCGGGTATGTTGCGAGAGAACCAGGTGTCTTCGCGCGCTAAATACGCGTCAAACGCCGCCATCACCGCGTCGTAGCGCGCCGCGTAGGCCTCGTCCGCGGCGGCCTCGTCGAGCCGGTCTTGCGAGATATCGCGGAGCAACACCACCGGGTTGTGCCCGATGCGCTCCCAAAGCTCACGGTCTAGGTGACGAAAAAGCGCGCGGGCGGGCGGCGTCCAGGTCCAGTACAAGTTGCGCGCGAGCACGTCCAGGCGCGAGATGCGCTCCGGCAGGTGGGGCAAGACGGTCACACGTCCGAGGATATTCATAAGAGGCTCCTGTAAATTGGCATGGTTAGACTAATAGGTAAATTGACATGGGGTAGGTTACGGGTTTCTTGCGGGGGTGCTAGGCTAGAGGCGGTCGCACCCACCTTTCAGGCTGTTCTTACACGAGTTTCTATGACACCCTTTTTTATGACGCCGGTTTTTACGGCACCGGTTTCTATAACGCTGTTTCTCATGACACGGCTTCTCGAGCCTCTTTTGGCTGAAAAGGAGTGCCGCCGACTCATACACCAATGTCGAGTGTAACACCTGCCGGACGCGCCGGGATAAGAAATTTTACCTCCGCTCGAGCGAATCTCACTCAGCTTCACGGGGATGTCGCAGGGTAAACGTCGTATGCTAGGCAGCGTGTGCTCTTCTCAAAAATTCTTGACACGTGGCGCTCGAGCCTCTCGCCAGTCCGGCACTAGGATAAGCTTTTATTACTTGATTCTTACAACGCTACTCGCGCTCCTCCCTGTCGGAGCCGCACAAACGCTGCGCGTGGGGTTTACAGGGTCGGGCGGCGCGTTCGGCTTAGAACCGAGTCTCGTCGTGCGCGACCTCAGCGCGGGGAGGCTGGGGCTCGAGCTGCGGGCGGCGCGGGGGCGAACTGGGGCGCTCGAGTTTGGCTTGGGCGTGGGCTCCAAAACATCTTTTGGCCCTGTCGGCACCGTTGCACTGCGAGGAATCCTTCAACTCGACACGACGGGGGCTTTTGAAGGAACCGTCGCGGGAGACGGCGCGGTCGCCTCGGTCGCGGCGCGCTTCGGCCTGAGCGTTTTCAACGTGAACCCAGGCCGCTTCGGGGCGCTAAACGCGCTTGGTTATGAGGTAGGTCATGGTGACGCTGTGGTAGACGGTTACGGTGCTTTCGGCGCTATCTCCGGCTTGAGTCGGCCTCCTGTGGCGGGGGCGTCACCGTCGTGGGGCGTGTTCGGCCACCTCGGCGCGAGCTACCGTCTAAACCGGAGAACCGTTCTGGAGCTCGACCCGAGCCTTCTTTACGTGCGCGGGGGCGTCGGCGTCGGGCTACAGGGCGCGGTGCAGGTGCGGCGGTTGCGGGGGCGCGACGACGGCGCGGTGCGCGTGGCGACGCTTCTTAACGCGGGCGCGGAGGCCGGACTCGGCGGTTCCTACGGCGCGGCGGGTTTCGAGTACCGTTACAACCCTCCGACCGGCCCGCTTCTGCGCGGTTCGCTGTGGCTGGGGGCCGGGAGTCGCGGGGTGGGGCCGGGGGCGCGAGTGGAGGGCGTGCAAAACGAGCTTAATGCTACGCTGCGTTACGGCCTGGCGCTCGCCGCCGAACCCTACCGGACGGACGCGCCCCCCTATCGCCTCGAGGCGTCCTTGCAAAGCGCCGCAGGTCCGGGAACTCTTAACCTGCGCCTCCTGGGCGCGGCGGGCGCACCCGCGTCCTATCCCGCGCCCCGTTTTGTCATTCATGCTTTTTATGATGTGCCTTTTTAAGCCCACTTTCTGAGTTGCCCATCGTCTTTACGCGTCACCAAAAGGGTGAAAGAAGCGAGTATGCTGCCCCTATGGACCTGCCGCCAGCCCTGCGCGACGTGAGCGACCGTGTGCTCGAGGGCGTGTCCCTTGCCGACCTCGCGGAAGCAGCCGAGGGGCTCTCACAGCGCTACCGGGCCGAGGTGCGAGACGGACGCTTTCACCTCTCCCACGACCTGGCCGCCCGCGCCTACCTCGTCACGCGGCTCCCGGCCACGTACGCGGCGATAGCGGCGTGCATGGCGGCGCTCTCAGGAGTCAGGCCCGACTTTGCGCCCCGCACGCTGCTCGACGTCGGTGCCGGTCCCGGTTCGGCGCTTCTGGCCGCCGCCGAGCGTTGGCCGGGTCTGGAAGACGCGCGGCTCATAGAGGCCAGCCCCGCCATCCGCGCCTGGGGCGAGCGGGTCACGGCGCAACTACCCCTGAGGGTCGTCTGGGAAACCACCGACGCGACTTCAGGATTGGCGGGCACCACAACTGACACCACAACTAACACCACGGCCGACACCACAGCCGACACCACAGCCAACACCGGTCCGCGTGACCTCGTGACTGCGGCTTACATGCTCAACGAACTCGCGCCCGAAACGCGCGCTCGCCTGGTGGACGATTTATGGGCGCTCACCGCCGACACGCTTCTCTTAGTCGAGCCGGGTACACCCGCGGGCTGGACGCGTATATTGGAGGCTCGAGCCCGCCTCATCACCGCGGGCGCGCACCTCCTCGCCCCTTGTCCGCACGCGGCGCGCTGCCCGCTCTCGCCGCCCGACTGGTGCCACTTTTCGCAGCGCGTGGCACGTTCAAGAGCGCACCGTCAGGCCAAAAGGGCCGAGGTGGGCTGGGAGGATGAAAAGTACATCTACCTCGCCGCCTCGCGTCAGCCCGGCAGGACGCCCGAAGCGCGCGTTCTGGCCTCGCCCCGCGCCCGCAGCGGGCTCGTCACTTTGAAGCTGTGCCAGCAAGACGGTACAGCGGCCCAGCGGCCCATCAGCAAGCGTGAGGGTGCTCTTTACAAGGCGGCGCGCCGTGCGGATTGGGGCGACGCGCTTTAGCAACCGTCATACCCCCCTGCTCCTTACCTCGCTATTCAGCGCCGAAAGGCACGAGGCGCTGCCCCTCCATATCGAGCTCGAAATGGCCCGCCGCGGGTACGTCGACGATAAAGCGGGTGTTGCGGTTGCGGGTACGGCGCAGCTCGACCAGATGCCGCCCCGGCACGAGGTTTGACACGTAGCCGTCGGGTCGTAATAGACCGTCGATGAAGACGAGATAAGTCTGCGGCGGGTCCCAGAAAAGAAGCTGTTCGGACAAAGGCTCGAGCGTGACCGGCGGCACCCGGCTCACCCGAAAGTTACGCACGGGTACCGAGATGGTCTGAGAAACGAAACCGGGGCGCGAGAGCCTGAGTTCGCGCAGCCCCGGCGAGGCGCGAAAGGCCAGGGGGGTCCGGTCGCCCATCTTGACGCCCTCTAAATAAACCTGCGCGGGCGGGTTGCTCGTAATCTGGATGCTCCCGCCGCTAATGGGCGAGAGGAGCGTGTCGACGAATTCCGTTCTGTCGGCCTGTAAAACGACGCGCTCGGTGTAGGGCAAAAACCCTTCTTTGCGGAACTCAACCTCGTAGGTGCCCGGCGCGAGCGCGAGCGGCTCGAGGGTGCCCGTAAGGCCCACCCGGACGCTGTTGACGAACACTTCGGCGTCTGAGGGTTTGGAAGAAAGAAAGAGACTCGCCGAACCCGGCGGCAACATGCTGGCTGGGCTCAAAAACCCCACCACCGCCTCCACAAGCGGCTCCACCGCGTTCTCGACCTCGCCCGCGACGAGCGGCTGACTGATGAGGTCGGAAACCTCTCCCGTTTCTCTATTACCCACCAAAATGCTTACCGAATAGTCCGGGCCGCGCCCCCGGCCCGCGTCGGGACCCACGATTTCGCCCGAGACGCCGTAGCGCCCCTCGCCAAGCTCCGCGATATAGGGCGCGTAGTCCGCGTCGAGCGAGGCCGCGATGCCCGGCGGCACGAGTTCGCCGGGCGCGACCGGCAACCCCGTCTGCGCCGCCAAACGCTCCCTAAACGTGCTCATAAACCTTTCGCGCAGCGCGTCGGGCACCTCGCCGCGCGTTCCAAAATTGGGCACCACCACCTGGGCGGGGGCAAGAGAAAGGAGAGACAGTAAAACGCAACCCAAAAAGAGCCGAACTGTAGACGTTCCCGCACGTTGAGGCCAAAGCATTAGGGGCAGTATATCGGGAAAGGATGAGGCGGTTTTATGATTCGGGTCATGGTTGGTGTTTGGTGAAGGGTGGAAGGAGTTGAGAGGCGGGTAGCGCGTGGAGGAAAGTAGAACACAAGCTTTAGAACTCCTCACCACCCTGTCTCCTCCACCCCCTGTCTCAGCTCACGCAGCTCTGCTTAACGTGAACGAAAGTAATGCGTGGTCTATACGTGGTTTATACGTAGGCTGAATCTCAAAGAAGCGTCCCCGTGTGGACCCAGCGAAAGAAGCTCGGATGCTATCGTGAGCGAGGTTATGCGTTACCTCGTGCTGAGTGACATTCACGCCAACGACGTCGCCCTAGAAGCGGTGCTGCGCCACGGAGAAAGCGCGCGCTGGGACCGCGTGATTTTTCTCGGCGACGTGGTCGGCTACTACCCGGAAGTCGAACGGACCACCACGCTGCTCCGCGACTTGGAGCCGGAGGTGGCGATTCTCGGCAACCACGACGCGCTGCTTCTCTCGCTCCTGGACGCACCTAGTGGCGGCAGGCCCCGCGAGGGCGGGCTCGTCGCCGACATCGTCGCCAAACACGCGCGCGCGCTCTCGCCCGAGAATATAACGTTTA
Source organism: Trueperaceae bacterium (assembly GCA_965214405.1). Classification (GTDB taxonomy): domain Bacteria; phylum Deinococcota; class Deinococci; order Deinococcales; family Trueperaceae; genus CBDCCT01. Next base: position 3,959,987 of record OZ243956.1, on the reverse strand, counting down.
TCCGGGGCTTTCAAAAGCGGGTGCTTAGAGAGAATTGGGAGGCGACGCACGGGGCGCTGCGTGAGCCTTGGGAGTATCTCTCGAGCCTCAACGCCGCCCAGGCGAATTTTCCCTTTCTGGAGCGCGACCTCTGTTTAGTAGGTCACACGCACATCCCGGTGGCGTACGCGGGCGCGGGCGCGCCGGGCCACGAGGTCTGGCGCGCGCTCCCCTTTCGTGGCGAGCGCGCCGTCTACCGTCTGCCCCCCAAGGCGCGCGTTTTTTTCAACCCCGGCTCGGTCGGCCAGCCGCGCGACGGGGTGCCGCTCGCGTCCTACGCGGTGTTTGACGAGGAGGCGCGGGTTTTAGAACTCTACCGGGTCGCCTTTGACATCGAGAGGGTGCAGCAGGCGGTGCGTTCGCACGGCTATCCCGAGGCGTTAGCCACGCGGCTGAGCGCGGGTCGCTAACGATGCAGCCCGCACCTCAAAGAAACATTGACGGCGAATACGGTGAACTCTACGGTCACGAAGAGGCAAAACACACGTTGCGCGGTTTACGCGCCCACACACTCCTTTTTACCGGCCCCGAGCGCGTGGGGCGGCGGGGGCTCGCCCGCTGGTACGCGGCGCTGCTCAACTGCCTGAGCCCCGTGAAAGGGGCGGGAACTCCTACCGAACCCTGCGGACGCTGCCCCAGTTGTCTTGCTTTTAGGGAGGGCAATCACCCCGACTACCGCGAAGTCGCGCCCGACGCCACCACCAAAACCGGACGCGTGAGCCGCCGACCCGAAATCCACATCGACCAACTCGTGCCCCGGCCCGGCGGCGAGGAGGAGCCGCTAAGCCGCTGGCTCGAGCTCCGCCCCCGCTTTCACAAACGCGTCGGCGTCATCGACCAGGCCGAAAAACTCGGCGAGAGCGCGGCGAACGCTTTTTTGAAACTTTTGGAGGAGCCCCCAAGTTACGCCGTGGTCATCCTCATCGCGCCGAGTCCGGGGGCGGTGCTGCCGACGATTGCCTCGAGGAGCACGCCCATCCGGCTGGGCACGGTGGACCCCTCTCAGGTGCCCGTCACCCTGCAAACGGCGCATCCCGCCGCCAGGCTGGGCCGCGCGGGCGACCTGCTCGCGGCAGCGGAGCAACCGGACGCGTTCAAAGCGGCTTTAGACTGCGTTGACGCCTACGTGTCCGCGCTTTCTAAAGGTCTGGAGAACGCGCTTGAGGCCGCCGACGCCCTTGAGAAACTTTGGTCGAGCGCCACGGATGTCGACGTGGCCGACCTCCTGCGCGCGCGCCTCAGCGAAAGCGCGCCCCACCACTACGCGCGCGCCCTTAAAAGCGTGACCCGCTGCGAGGAAGCTTTAGAAGCCTACGCCTCGCCGGGAATCGCGCTAAGCGTGCTGACGCTCGAGCTGCGCGCGGCTTTGCGCGATTAACTTTAGTCTGAGCCAGGCGGCTTCTCGGCGTAAAGTGCAGATAGGGGGAGCGGAGGAGGTGGGGAGAATTCTCCTATCCCCGCCGCCCCTGCCGCGCCACCTCGGCAGCGGGATACTCCTCCAACTTGCCCTCGTCAGTCGATAGCTCGACGGTGCCCTTGAGCGGATGGAGCTTAACGACGCGGCCACAGGTGCCGCTCGTATGGCAGGCGCGGGAGCCCTTTTTGGGCATCTCTTTGAGGAGGTCGGTGTACATCTCGTGCTCGAACTGCAAGCAGCACATGAGCCGACCGCAGGGGCCGCTGATTTTCTCGGGGTTTAGGGGCAACTGCTGGTCGCGCGCCATGCGGATGCCCACCGCGTTAAAGCTTTGCAGCCAGGTTGACGAGCACGAGCCCGTCCCGCAGGCCCCCAGCGTGCCGAGCATCCGCGCCTGGTCGCGCGGCCCCACGTTGTCGAACTCGATGCGCGCGCCCGTGTGGTGGGCGAGTTCTTGGGCCAGCGCGCGGAGCGGCGCGGACGCTTCAGCGCTGTAACTCACGACCAAAAGCGACTCGTCGAGGGTGAACTCGAGCGCCACAATCTTCGTGTCGCCCCCTTCTTCCCTCGCCCGCGCCTTGAGGAGCCACTTGAGTTCTTCGGCTCGAGCCTTGAGCCCGTCGAAGCGGCCCAAATCCTCAGGCGTCGCCTCGCGGACGTAGTGCCCGCTCGGACGCGCGTGTTCGCGCAGCGACGCGCGCACGAGGCCCAGCTCGAGCCCCCGCCGCGTGCTCACCACGCAGCGCACGCCCACGGGCGGCGCTTCGGGCGGCGCTTCTACATAATGAATTTTGGGTCCGTTGTCAAATCGGACGCCGACGCATGGGGCCATGCTAGTGCCTCCTCGAGGAGACGTGTGTAAAAAGTAGAGATTTTTTTCTCTTACCGCGGTCGCTGGTTCTGCCAGGACGCGCGTAACACACGGTTTGAACGTTAGTCGTCATGCCTCTCAGTATACCGAGTGTCATAAAGCTCACCTTATCCGCAGGAGACGGGCTGACGGATGGTGAGATTTTACAGACGCCTTCTTGAGCACACCGATCGACGAAGTAGGCTCAAAAAGGTGATGTTAAAAGAGCCGCGCCTGCGCTACCGGGCGAAAGCTGAGGCGGTGAGCGGGACAGGGACCGAGCTTCTGGAGCGCGCGCAGGTGTTCGGGGGAGCCGTAGCCCTTGTGACGCGCGAAACCGTAACCCGGAAACTCTTCACTAAGCTCCCGCATAAGTGCGTCACGCGCCGTTTTCGCTAACAAACTTGCCGCGGCCACGCCGTAAGAATGGCTTTCGCCTCTGGGTACGGCCAGCACGGGTTTCGGGGGCGTTCCGAAGGAAAGCTTTAAGAAGTCCGTCACGAGCGCCTGCGGTTCCGTGCCGAATGTAGAGAGAGCAGCGAGCGCTCGAGCCGCCGCGAGGTGCGTGGCTTGTAAAACGTTGAGCGCGTCCACCTCCTCCGCACTCGCTGTGCCGACGGCCCACTCGAGCGCCACCGCTTTAACCTCATCCGCCAAACGTTCACGCTGCGCCGCCGAAAGCGTTTTGGAATCACGGAAAGGATAATCAAAGCGGTAAGGCAGCACGACCGCCGCCGCCACGACGGGTCCAGCCAGCGCGCCCCGGCCCGCCTCGTCTACGCCCGCCACGGGAGAATAACCGAGCGTCCAGAGGAGGTTTTCTAAGCTCCACCCAGGCTGAGAGACCTTCACACGTTACGGGGTGAAAACAGAAAAAGGGGCAGCTTCATCACGAAACTATTACTTTACTCGCACTTCATCGGGTTCTGGGTCAACTTCAAATTGAACCGCGTCAATCTTTTTCAAGCCAAGCAACCACGCTTTTCCTAGCCGGTGGCCGCCGTCCATCAAAAAACCTTCGGCTGACAAGATAATGGGGTGCGATAAGTCAGCCTCATAAATTCGTTTAGCGTGAGCCGCAACGGCCCTGCAAGTCGGCAGGTCGTGTGCGTCAAACCAACAATTTTGGTCAAACTCAGCGATGCTCTCGATAGAGACGGATTTGACAGGCAAAGGTTTAGCAAGCTGCCAAAGCCTCTCTGTAAACCAAATATAGCGCCCGTTCGGTGTTAAGCGTGAATGTTTTTGCGCCACGCACTCGAGTTTAGCGCGCCCATTTGTGAGGTGCGAAGCCGTCCAACTTGTTGTGATACATCATCCCAGCCTCACCCGTTGAGAAAAGTCACAGGAACACCCGACAACCCTCAGTATTCAGAAAGCGCGATGTCCGCCTGCCCCTCGGCGGGCACGCTGGCAGGCAGCGTAAACAAAAAGGTACTGCCGCGCCCCACTTTAGATTCGACCCAGATTTTGCCGCCGTGCTTCTCGACGGCCAGCTTGCAAAAGGTGAGCCCCATACCCGTGTCAAAGCGGTCGTGAATCGTGTGACGCGACTGTTCGAACGCGTTAAAGATGCGCTTTTGGTCCTCCTCGGGGATGCCTTCGCCGTCGTCGCGCACGCTCAAGACGAACGTATCATCTTGTTTCCAAGCCCGAAAGTCGATGTGCCCGCCTCGCCGGGTGTGCTTGATCGCGTTGGCGAACAAGTTGGCGAGCACGCGGCGCAGGAGCGCGGCGTCGACGTAAACCGCGTCCACCTCGGGCCGGACCAGAAAGGAGAAGTGGCGCTCACGCCCCGCGCCGCTCACGTCGCGTAGCGACTGCTGCGCGAGTTCGGGCAGGTCGCTCAGCCAGTCAGGCGCATAGGGCATGTGGCCCTCTTTCATGCGCCTTACGTCCAAGATGTTGGCGGCTAGGTTAAGGAGGTGCTGCGATTCGGTCCGCGCCAAAGTCAAGAGTTCGACGGTGCCGTGCGCGTCGCCGGAGGCCTGCAAGATTTCGACGGAGTGCTCCAAGAGCCCCATCACGCTGGCGATGGGGCTCTTGAGGTCGTGGACGAGCATGTGGGTGAGGTCGTCTTTGACGCGTTCGGAATCCTTGTAGGCCGCCTCGAACTGCCTGAGTTTGGCTAGGGTCTCGCGCAGGCCCGCCTCGGCGCGGCGGCGGCCCAGGAGGCGCTCCAAATAGGCCTTCACCAGCGACGGGCGCGTGGGCAGCGTGAGGTAGACGTCCGCGCCCGACGAAAGCGCGGCCACGTGGCGTTCGGGCGTGTCGGGTCCCAAGCAAATGAGCGGGGTTTCGGCGAGCGGCTTGCGCCGCCTTAGCAGCGAGATGAGGTCCAGTTGCGGCACCTTGGCGATGAGGCTGTCCTCGAGCACCAGCGCCTCGGGCGCGGCCCCCCGCGTGTGGTAGAGCAGCGCCTCGACGTCGCTCAAGACCATGCTCTGTAAGCCCAGCGCCCCCGCCACGGGCGCGAACGCCTCTCCCCGCTCGTCGGTGGAGGTGGCGATGAGCAAGTAGGCAACGCTCGGCACGGTCATAACAGGCATCATCATAATGGCAGGGGTGGGGGAACTCGAGTGAAAATTCGTAACCGCCCCGTACGCTAAGTAGCCGCCCCTCCAGCCTCCGCCTGCTACCATAGAGAGGTGCTACCCTGGTCTTTTTCGTTCGGCGCGCCCCTCGTCCTGCTGGCGCTGCTCCTGCTCCCCGCGCTGCCCCTGCTGCTCCCCCGGCGGGGTGCTTGGGGCGCGCGGCTCGCGGCCTTGGCACTCCTCGTTGTGGCGCTCGCGCAACCTTCAATCGAGCGACCCGGTCGTGACGTGGCGGTGCTCATTGACGTGTCCGACAGCGTCGGATCGGGGGCGGTGGAGGCGCTTGGAACGTTCGACTTTGCTTCTCTAAAGCGCGACCCGAGCCTCTTCTACTTTGCCGCGGACGCCACGGCGGTGCCTGCGGGCGGGGCGGGCGAGGTGCCCCCATACCTAGAAACCGACCGCACCGACTTGGCCCAGGCTTTACAAGTCGCCGCCTCGGAGGGTGCCAAACGCGTGTTGCTCTTGTCCGACGGCGCGGAGTCCGTGGGAGACGCGCGGCTGGCGCTGCCGGGGGTGCCCGTCGACACCTACCGCGTCGCGCCGCTGCCGGGCACGCGCGTGCTCGCGCTCCTCTCCCCCGACGCGGTGAGCCCCGGCGAGACGGTCGACGTGACCGCCGTGGTCGAGAGCGACGTGGCGACCGAGGTGACGCTCTATCCGAGCATCAAGCGTGGGGGAAGCGAAGAGGCCCTTCCCCCCATCCGGCAACGCGTGGAGGCGGGGCGCACGCCCTTTCGCTTTTCTTTTCCCGTCGAGGAGGCCGGGGGAACGGGGGGAACGGGCGACTTAGAGGTGAGCGCGCGGCTCGAGACCCCCATGACCCAGCCCACCGCCGACGACACCCAAACGCGCACCATCGCCGTGGACGAACGCGCCCCCGTGTTGGTCGTTGGCGACCCCGCGATGGCCGCGCTTCTGCGCGCGCAGGGCTTCGAGGTGACCGAGGGCAGTCCTGAGGCGGTCACGAACCCGCTCGACTACAGCGCGGTGGTGTTGCGCGAGGGTGCCAAGGCTTTTACCCCCGGTCAGCTCTCCCTGTTAGAAAGTTACGTCGACAACGGCGGCGGCTTGCTGATGACCGGCGGCCCGGACTCTTTCGGTTTGGGCGCGTGGTACCGCACGCCCGTCGAGGCGGTGTTGCCCGTCAACACCGACCTCCGCACCGAAGTTGAGCTGCCGCTCGTCGCAATGGTCATCGTGCTCGACCGCTCGCAGTCGATGAGTTCGGGCAACCCGAGCAAAATCGACCTCGCCAAGGAGGGCGCGATTGGTGTGGTCGAACTCGCCTACCAAGACGACACGCTGGGGATGGTCGTCTTTAGCGACAAACAGGAGTGGGCCTTTGATTTGCGCAAGGCGACCGAGCGCGGCAAGCGCGAGATGCTCGCGTCGATTCTCAACATCGAGCCGCAGGGGGGCACCGTCTTGGAGCCCGCCTACCGCGAGGCCTTTACCGCGTTGCAGGGGAGCGACGCGGCCATCAAACACATCATCATCTTGTCGGACGGCGAATTTAATGATGGCGGCGGCTTCGGGAACGGCTCGTCGGTCGACTTTCCCGCGCTCGCCGCGCTGGGGCTCTCACAGGGCGTCACCACCTCGACGATTGCGATTGGCGCGGGCGCGGACCCGCGGTTGGAGGCCGTCGCCAACGCGGGCGGCGGGCGCTACTACTCGGCGCTGAATGTGAGCACGCTGCCCCAAATTTTTACCAACGAAGCGCTCACCGCCACCCGCTCGTTGTTACGCGAGGAGCGGGTGAGCCCCAGCGCCAAAAGAAACCCCCTCACCCCCACCATAAGCGGGACCGTCCCGCCGCTAAACGCCTACATTGCCTCGTCCTTGAAGCGCGACGCTGAGACTTTGCTCGAGGGCGTCCAGGGCGAGCCCGTGCTGGCCGTGAGCCGTCAGGGCCTGGGCCGTTCGGCGGCGCTCACCACCGACCTCAACGCCTGGGCGGGCGACTTTGGCCGTTGGAACGAACTGCCCGCGCTCCTCGGCACGGTCACGCGCTGGCTCCAGGCGAACCCGGCGGAGTTCTCGGCCACGGTCACGCCCGACGGCACCGGCCTAAAAGTCGTGGTGGACGCGGTCAAAGACGGCGAATACATCGACAATCAAATGTTGGAGGCCCGCTACGACGGCGTGACGCAACCCTTAGAACAGGTTGCCCCAGGCCGCTACGAGGGTCGGCTCGAGACCCCCGCCGACGGCGGCACCCTCCTGGTCGTCAACGGCAGCGACGTCGCCGCCCGCGCGCCCGTGGCGAGCCCCAACGCGGAATTCGCCACCACCGACACCCGCGCTTTGCTCCAGGAGATATCTTTAGGGAGCGGCGGCGAGGTGTTAGAAGTCCCCGGCGTCTACGCTCCGCCCATCCCATCCGACGCGCTGCCCGTGTGGCCGCTTTTTGCCGGACTCGGTCTAGCCCTTTTTCTGGTTGAACTTTTGGCGCGGCGTTTTTGGCCCGCTCGAGAGGCTTAACGCACGGTGAGCATCACTTACCGCGTGAGCCCGCCCCTATCCAACGACATTCTCAACCCTCTTTTCGAGAGCGCATGGCCGAACCATGTCAATAATGATTTCCAGCGGGTTTTGACGCGGAGCCTGGTCTACATCGCCGCCTATGATGAAGACACGCTCATCGGCTTTGTCAACGTCGCCTGGGACGGCGGTATTCACGCTTTTTTACTCGACACGACGGTTCATCCGGGCTGGCAACGGCGGGGTGTCGGTAGGGAACTTGTGAAACGCGCTACGCAAGCTGCAAAAGAGCGAGGGATAGGCTGGCTGCACGTGGATTATGAGCCCCATTTGGAGACCTTCTATCAAGAGTGCGGTTTCAAACCGACGCCCGCGGGGCTGATGCGCCTTTCCTAATGCACTTTCACATTCCGCGGAGAACCACCGAAACGACCCTCACACCTCATCCGCATCCTCTTCACCATCTTCAGCCCCCACATCCACCTCGACCTTCATCACCTCACGCAACACCGTGGTGGCAAACGCGCCTTTGGGAAGTCCAAAAGAGAGGATGTAGCCGTCTTCGGTTCCTTCAAGTTTTACATCTTCCAACAACACGCGGGTGATGCGCCTCGAGCCCTTGCGACTCGTAAAGTCCGTCCAGCGGAGGCCGAAACGCGCCAGCGTCTCCTCTTCTAACGCCCCCGCCTCTCCCCCGCTCACCCGCACCTTTTTACCCCACAGCGGCAGCGTCGGGCTGATTTCCAGCACCTCGGCCCTCGGGCTCTCCACGTTCCCATCCTCGACCAAAAACGTTCCGCCCGTGCTGTGCTTTCTGGCCCAATCGCCGGTCAGCACGTGGGTGTAAAGCCCATCTCCGATGCGACGCGCCAGCAAATCGTTAAAAAGGAGCGACTGGAGCGCCGAGATAAAAAATCGCTTAAGCCGGTGCCCCCCCGGCACCCACTCACCCCGGACGAGCTTGAGGCCGTCCACCGCGTTCGTCCCAAAGCGGCCAAAACGCTGGGGGCCAAAATAGTTGGGCGCGCCTTGCTCTTGCAGCGCAATCAGTACCTCCTGCGCTCGAGCCAGCGCGTCCTCTTCCGCCCCCCGCACCCGCACCGTGAAACGGTTGCCCAGCAGGTGACCCATGCCCAGCTTGTTACGGTGGCGCGAACGCTCGAGCACCTTTACGCCCTCCAACGCTTCCAACGCCTCAAGCGCCGCCGCCTGACTATTCGGCACACTCAGCCACTGCCGCGTCACCGCGTGTTTGTCTTTAAGCCCCGCCACACCAATCGAGCGCTCCGCCACCCCCGCCCGTCCGAGCGCTACCACTAAATCGCGCGTGGTCAGGCCGCGCTTTTCGACAAGTGCATACGCGTGAGACCCACCGCCCTCGGGCAGATAAAGCGGCACCTCGTCCACGGTGAAATCCTCAAGGCGACGCCGAATCACGCCGCCCGTCCCCGGCAACGCGTGGGTGAGCGGCGGGAGGTCCGACCAGCGGAAGGTAAAGGCGTCTATCTCGGTTTCAGTTACACCTTTCATTGAGGTGCTTCTCGAGCGGATATATATTTCTTTTCTCGGGACATCGAATGGGAGGATCGGGAGGATAAGCATCGTCTAGCCACGTCCATAAGGTAACAGGAAGGTAGAAACCGGGTTGTCTTCTGTTGGAACAACCCACCCAAACCACGGTTAGCCCTCGACTTTCCTGCCACCTTTACCTTGAGCATAACGCACTAAACTTTAATTAAGGCAGCGTGATATTGACATCTGAAGAATGTAAGCCTAATATCATTTCAAACAAACAGGGGTAGTCCTGACACGGGCGGGACTCTAATATAGACATTTAAGGCAAGCTGAACCTCACAGCTACCCCCTATGCCAAATCCGCTTGTGGAGGTTCGTTGTGAGAGTTCTTGCCGTCGTCTTTGTGCTGTGCCTGTTCGTGCTGAGTGGGTGTAACACGACCCCGCCCGCGCCAGCAGAAGCCCCTTCGGAACCGCAAATCAAGATTGAAGCCCTGACGAAGCAAATTCCCCTCAACCAGTCCTTTCCAGTTGCCGTGAAGGTCGCAGGTGCGGCTTCTGACACGCTGGTTGAGGTGTCGGTAACCGGGATGTCCGGCATCACGCCCAGCACGAAACTCGTGATGCTCCGTACGGACCAACAAGGCGCGGCGGAGGCGCATTTCGACGCCACCGTAGATAAAGCCGACTACCTGATGCTTAGCGTCAACGCGAACTTAGGGGGGACGAACTACAGCGATACGCTCAACATCCTCTACGGTTCGCCTTCGTCGGGTCTCAGCATTCAAAGCAGCGGGGAAGGAACCGTTGTGGATGAAGATAATTACCTCGACTCTCTGCCCAGAGCGACCGAGGAGGATTATCTCGAGTGGTTTGAAGAAGAATCCGCAGACGGCGCGGTACAAGAGCCCGCACCCGACTCACCGCCCGTGGTAATTATTGAGGGCGTTCAGTACAGTACACTAGATGGCAGTTTAACCGAGCCCGAGTACGCGGTGGAGTATTTTCTCGAAGGAACCGGAGAGGGCGAACCCGGCCCCGCGGATTTGGCGGAAGAAGCGGGCGCGTCCGGCGACGAACTGAGTTTACAGCTCAACTGCTCGGGGCCTCTCATCTGGACCTATGTCTACTTTGTACATCGCATCGACCTTAACGGCAACGGCTACTTAGACACAAGTGAAACAGCCATTGCCGTTCCCAAGGGTACACACGTTGACGTTTTAGACAAGAACCAGAACAGCACCTTGCTTTATACCGGTTACGTCGGCGACAACGGTCGGCTCGATTTCCCGCTGCCACCCTGCGACGCCGCCGTTCGCAACAACAGCGACCCGGACCCGCTCTTCAAGATTATTGGTGAAAGCAACAAAGGTGTCTCGACCCACTACGGGGTGCTCAACTACCGCCATGAGTGGCGCACGGGTGTCTACTACGATATGAACTCCTACGAAATGATGGGTAAGGTTATAGACATCACGGCGACCTCGAATGCCAATAACACTAAAGCCCAGCGCATTTGGTATAGATTAAATCAAGTGCATGATTGGGTGAGGTCGACAGGCAGCGGCTACAACAACTTTCCGGTTGATGTGTACTACCCCGCTACCGAGTACGGCACATCACGCGCCGCTATAGGCCGCATGTTCATCGTTGCCGGTCATGCAACTGAAGATAACGTTCTTTTCCATGAGTTCGGGCACGAGGCGTACTACCGGCGTATGTACGGCGAAAGCTCCTACAATGCCGACTACAGATACTCAACTAAGGCGCTCCAGCCAGGAGTATTCCCAAGCTGCTACGGTTGTCTCGGACACAGCCTGCTTCTCAACAGCGGTCAAGAAGCCGCGATGATTGAGGGCTGGGCGGACTTTTTCGAGGCGGTGACGACGCGGTACTTTCTTGACGTTTCCGTGGAACTCCCTCGATTTATTGAAGACCCCAGGAAGTACCGGCCTGCTAACACCCTCCACGAAGGTCCAGGCGTCGAGATTTGGGTGGCGGCGTTTCTCTGGGATTGGTATGACACCCCGGCTGATAATGGTGGCACCGATGACGACAACATTGCCGTGCCACTCACACCCCAAGGGAGGTACGAGAACGTAGCGAGCCGGTTCGTCAATGTTAACGCTGAGTCCTACCTAAGTTCTATGTGGAGGCTACTGTAGTGCTTCAAATTAGCGGTACTGAATTATAGCCCTTTGACTGCAGAAGTTCTAGTGGGGTTTTGTAGCCGAGGGCTTGGTGGGGACGCTTAATATTATAGTAGTTGCGGTAGGCGTCGAGCGTGGGCTGCAAACTTTGGCTGGGTTCGAGGTCTTCAGGCTGAAGCCCCTGTTCTTTGAGCGAGCGGTTGAAACGCTCGACCCGTCCCATCCCTTGAGGACGACCCACCGCCGAGAGCGTGTGTTGACAACGGTGGTCGTGTAAGAAGCTGCGAAAGGTCTCAGCCGTAAAGGTGCTCCCGTGGTCACTCTTGACTTCTATATTCCTATAAGGCAATCCGAGACCCTTCGCCTCTTGTAGAGCACGGTCAAGAGCTTCTTTGGCGGCTTCGCTGGTTTCGCGCTCGCTCACTACCGACGCTAAGCAGTAACGGCTCTCATACTCCAGCACGTTGAGGATAGGCTTTTGACCCCAGTGCGTAAAGTCGAGCCCGACGGTGAGGCCAAGGTTGTCCAGCTCCAGAGGAGCAGAGCTGCTTTTCACCCTTTTCTTTTTCTGAGGTTTCTGACACAGGTCAAGCCGCTTCATGATTCGGTAGACCGTGCTCGGGCTGATGGGATGCGTTTTTGCCAGCAACGCGTGGATGGGCCGGTGCCCCAGCCGAGGATGTTCGTCGCAGAGTCGTTTTACCCTTTCCTCGACCGCCGCTTGCAGAGTTGTTTTTGCCTTGCCGCCGCGTTTACGTCGGTAGTAGCTGCTCTTAGCAATACCGCCGAGCCGCAAAAAAGCATTGACACCCAAGCCCAGTTCCTCCCGAAGTGCCTCCATCTCCTGATAACTCATCCGAGGCGCGTTTTTTTGAGCAGCTCGTTCCGCAACACCGCCTCTGCCAGTGCCTCTTTCAGGGCTCGGTTCTCTTCCTCTGCTTTAGAAGCAATTCCTCTCTTCGCTTTTCCATTGGTCAAAGCCTCTTGGCCTGCTGCTAAAAACCGCTCCCGCCAGGTGTACAAGCTGTTCTCGCTCATGCCATGCCGCCTGCACAGTTCCGCAGCACTGGCCTCGCCTCGCAAGAGCGTCAGCACAAGCGCCGTCTTTTCCTCGCTGCTCCACTGTTTGGGTCTGATCCTTGCCATCTCGCTTCTCCTTTTCTCCACCTTAAAGGGTGGTGCCGCTTTGGAGAAGCACTACATACGCATCCTGCCGAGTCTGAAGCCAGAAAAAGGAGAAGTTGTTCTGATGTGTGGCATACTGAAGAAGAACACTTTGGGCTCAATTGACCCTGAGACCTGCAAGTAAAAGAGGCGTGCTATGACCAGAGCTTATTTAGTGTTGACCTTCCTTAGTCTCCTCTTTAGTGGCTGCACACCCGCCAAGGACCAGCTTGCGGGTGTTCTTAAGCCTGTCGTCACGGTTAACTCAAACTCTGCCGAAGTTGGCAACTTTTTACAAATTACAGTGACCGGCGGGTTTAGGCTCACGGAGTACACGACGGTTGAAGAGGATACAATCCCAGGAGCAGTTTTCGGCCTCTGCTTTATTCCCTCCGAAAACCTTGTTGATTACTACGATGGGACTTGTGACACATTATCACTGCCCGACGGTTTCATTGTGGCGGATGACGAGCCTTTGTACGAAGCGCAAACCATCACGGTAAGAAGAGGGGAAACCGTCAAGGTGAATCACGACATCCGGTTGACGGCCACAGAGGCGAGAGGCGTGACTATAGTTGGGTATTTCGGGGTCCTGGAAGATGATGGATCTGTAACGCCTGTAGGTACTGGTCGCGTCACAGGAGGGCGCGTTTTTGTAGAGTTTCAATAGCCACTCAGCACGGCCTGCATCAGTTTAGTGTAGGCCGTGTTGTTTGCTTCTCGCTACCCTCAAATGGGGGAAGAACGCTATGACCAGAGCTTTTTTAGTGTTGACCTTCCTTAGTCTCCTCTTCAGTGGCTGCATGGCTGACAAAAACCAGCTCGCAGTCGGCCTCAAGCCAATCGTCACAGTTGGCTCAGGCTCTGCCGAAGTTGGCAATCTTGTCCAGGTCACAGTAACAGGCGGGTATAGACTTACAGAACTCACCACGGTCGAAGAGCAGACGATTCCAGGAGCAGTTTTCGGCCTCTGTTTCATCCCCTCTGAAAGCCTTGTTGATTACCCGGATGGGACTTGTGACTCATTATCATTACCTGGCGGTTTTGTTGTGGCAGATGACGAGCCTTTATATAAGGCACAAACCATCACGATAAGAAGAGGGGAAACCGTCGAGGTTAGCCACAGCATCCGGTTAACGGCTACAGAAGCGAGAGGCGTGACTATAGTTGGATACGAGGGAGTCTTAGAAGACGACGGCTCTGTAACACCTGTACCTACTGGTCGCGTGATAGGGGGGCGCGTTTTTGTAGAGTTTCGGTAGACATCACATACAGCCCAAGCCAACTTGGGCTGTAGCTCTTTTTTGAACTCTTCGCGGAGGCTGCCGTGATTAAAGCCTTTTTAGTGTTAACTCTCATTGGCTTCCTTATTAGTGGTTGCACACCTTCAAGGGCTCGACCAGCAGGTAGCCTTCCTCCTTATGCTACGGCTAGCACAAGTACCGCTGAAGTTGGCAAGTTTGTGCGGACCACAGTGATCAGGTGGCTATAGGCTTGGGACGCCTAACCTGATTGAAGAAGAAACCATCTCAAGAGCAGTCTTCGGCCTCTGCTTCATCCCGTCCAACGAACTTGTCACCAGTTCCGAGGAGGTTTGCGAATCCTTAGCTTTGCCCGACGGCTTTGCTGTGGCGAATGACGAACCTTTGTCTATAGAGCGAACCGTAACGGTAAGAAAAGGGGAAGTTGTCGAGGTCACCCACAGCATTCAGCTAACGGCCACCGAGGCAAGAGGTGTGACAGTTATCGGGTATAGCGGGGAATTAGGAGAAGACGGCGAGTTCATATACATCCACTACGGCATCGAAAAAGAGCGCGCTTTTATAGTGTTTCAGTAGCCACTCTGCACGGCCCGCATAACTTACGCGGGCCGTGTTGTTCGCTTCCTACTACCCACAAATAAAATAAAGGAAGGACACTGTGTGACCAAGGCTTATCTAATGTTGGCTCTCCTTGCAACTCTTGTCAGTGGTTGTACAATTGGAAGAGGTAGACCCGCAGACGTTCTTATGCCCGTGGTTACGGTAAGTTCAAACATCGTCGCGGTTGGCGAATTCGTACAGGTCACAGTGACGAGCGGATTCATACTCCAAGAATCCTCCACTTTTGAGGAACAGACGATTCCAGAGGCGGTCTTCGGTCTCTGCTTCATCCCTTCTGAGGAACTTACTGTGGACTCCGAAAGGTATTGCGACACCCTATCGCTGCCTGACGGTTTTGTCGTGGCGGATGGTGAGCCCTTGTACACCGTACAGGATGTCACGGTAAGGCATGGGGAGACGGTTGAGGTAAGCCACAACATCCGACTGTCAGCCACAGAAGCAAAAGGCGTGACCATAGTTGGGTATCACGGATTTTTGGGGGAGGATGGCGAGTCTGTAGAACCCGTGGGCAATCTTCAGACAGAGCGCGCCTTTGTAAGATTTCAGTAGGCACCCAACACGGCTCGCATCAGCTTGGTGTAGGCCGTGTTGCTTCCTTCTTGTTACTTTTCCCTGGATGGAGGATGCCATAACTAAAGCTTTCCTGATGTTGACTCTTCTCGCAGCTCTTGTTGGTGGCTGTACGCCTTCAAAGGCCCTACCCGCAAGTGGTCTTCCTCCCTATGCCACGGTGAGTACAAGCACCGCTGAAGTTGGTGAGTTTGTAGAGGTCACAGTAAAGGGCGGATACACTCTCGCAACACCTAACGAGATTGAAGAGGAAACCATTCCAAGAGCAGTCTTCGGCCTGTGCTTCATCCCATCTGATGAACTTATCACCAGCTCCGAAGAAGTTTGCGAATCTCTAGCTTTGCCCGGTGGCCTTACTGTGGCGAATGACGAACCTTTGTCTGTAGAGCGAGCTATAACAGTAAGGAAGGGCGAGGTTATCGAAGTTACCCACGATGTTAAGCTAACGACCACCGAGGCGAAAGGCGTGACAGTGGTCGGTTACTACGGAGCGTTAGACGAGAACAGCAAGTTTCTGTACATCATCTACGGCATTGAAGAAGAACGTGCCTTCATAACATTTCAATAGACACCCTGCCCAGCCCGCGCTAGTTTGGCGCGGGCTGGTCTCTCGGCATAAACGTAGAAGTTTTTACGGTCTTACTTAATATCAACCATCAAGACGCCCGGCTCATCTGAAGCAGCTCCTGCATCAACCTCTGCGCCACGTTGAACCGCTCGGTGAGCGAGGGAGCCTCGAGCATCACCTGACGCGACGTCACGGGCACCCGCAGGTTCGCGCAGATGAATGACGCCTGGTAAACGAGGTCGTCGGGCAACGCCTCGTCGATTTGCTCGGCGGCGTCGGGCGTAAAAAAGGTGCGCGCGTACTCCCGAAAGGTGTCGAGCGCGTCCCAGGCGGCGACGCGCTCTAAGTTGGGGTCGCCGCGCCCCAACGGATACGCTTCCTCGGCGGTGTAGAGAAGCCCGCGCGTCGAGCCGTCCATCTCCTGGACGCTCTCACGCTCCGTCACCCGCACCTTGCACCGCTCCTGACCGTGCGCCAGCATGTCATAGGTGCCGTCAGGATTTTCAGATACCGTCAAAATGTCAACAAAACTGCCCACGTCGTAAAGGGGCGCGTCCCGGTCGCTAATATCTACCGCGGGCTTAGCCAGCACAATCACAAAACGCCGCTGATTTTGTTCCACGCAGTCCCGCACCATCTTTTTGTAGCGCTCCTCGAAAATGTGAAGCGGCAGGGTCATCCCCGGAAAGACGGCGAGCGAAAGCGGAAACAGAGGCAGTTGCACCCCTGCAAGGTAACAAAGTCTGGCAGAAAAGAGTGCGAGATATAACGACATCTCGTGAAAGGGTGGTTAAAAATACAGAAAAGGGTGGGGAAGGGCTCGAGCCCGCGCTCCAGGTAACATCTGATCTGGAACACGTCGAGCACAGAAAATATCGTCCCAAAATCGTTTTTTGGTAGAATTCTCGTTGCTGCTTGACTCAAGATATTATAGATGTTGACGCATAAAGAAGCCTCGAGCCTGATAACTCACAACGCTCACGGTCATATGCAAGGGTAGCGCTGGAAATTATCGTGCTCGAGGCTTTGTGGCGGAGCCGACGGGATTTGAACCCGCGACCTTCTGCGTGACAGGCAGATATGCTAACCGCTACACTACGGCTCCACGCGTAACTTACCTAGAAGAGTGTATGGGTTCTCGGCGGTCTTGTCAAGAAATCAAACGACATCCACAATAATCGCCAGGAGCATAATCAGGCCGACGTAAAGATTGGCGTTAAACGATTTGAGCACGTCGCCAACGTCTCTCGTCGCCACCAACTGATGCTCCCTGACAAGCACGGCGGCCACCAGTCCAAGACCCACGGCGTAGGGCCAACCCGCCCCCGCGAGGGGCAGCGTCAGCGCGAGGCAGCCCCAGGCGAGCAGGTGCGTCGCCGCGGAGGTGTGGAGCGCCGTGTCCACGCCAAAACGCGCGGGGACGCTGTGGACGCCGTGGCGGCGGTCAAAGTCAACGTCGAGCACCGCGTAGAGGATGTCAAAGCCCGCGATCCAAAACCCCACCCCCGCCCAGAGCGTGACGGCGGCGGGCGCAAACGCGCCCGTGACCGCGATCCAGCCCCCCGCCGCCGCCGCGCCGATGGTAAGCCCCAGCCAGTAGTGACAGAGCGGGGTAAAGCGCTTGGTGTAGGGATAGAGCGCCAGAAAAAACACCGCCACCGGCAGGAGCGCCAGCGTGAGCGGGTTGAGCGCCCAACCTGCGAGGCCCAGCAGCAGAAAAGAGAGGACGGCCAGCACGACGCCGTTACGCTTGGTTAGGACGCCCTTGGGAATCTCGCGCGTGCGGGTCCGCGGGTTGCGCGCGTCCATATCGGCGTCTATCACGCGGTTGAGCGCCATGCTCGCGGTGCGCGCGCCCACCATCGCCACGGTAATCCAGAAGAAGGTGACGAAACCGGGCCAGCCGCGCTCAGCCAAAAGCATCCCGCCGTAAGCGAAAGGCAGCGCGAACAGGGTGTGTTCGAATTTGACGAAATCCAGGTACGTCTTAAAGGTTCTACGTTCTGGGGAGGGAACGACGCTCACGGTTTGATGCTATCACGCGGCTTTGTGGGGGCAGCTCGAGCATCCTACACCCCAGAAGACCCTCACCCAGAGCACCCTCACAAAGCCTAATCGAGCGGCGAAGCAGTAAGGATGGCTCCGAAAACCGAGGCGGATAGGAGCAGACAAAGAGGGCTGTAGAAGAGCGTGTCCAGCCTTGCGAAACGCGTGTCCGTGTGGCGCTTGAAGAAGCCGACGTAACGGAAATCTCCAACGGCGCGAAGTAAAAATACTGCACCCAATATCCACATGCCGAGTGACGTTGGCCAGAGGGGTAGGGGTAAAGCAAAAACACCTATGTACTCGAGCGAAAGCGCAGCAGCCAACAAAAGGGCCACCCCCACAGAAGCCGTTGCCAAAGAACTCGGTCTAAAGAGCGGCTGACCGTCACGTGTAGGAACGGCTGACGACGCACCTTTGTGGTTCCCTGCCGCCCAGTAAAAGTGTAACAAGGCGATGGCCGAAACGATGACGGCAAATGTAAAACCCAAAAGATTGCTCAGGTTCATAGTGGCAGCCGGACTAATTCATCACGAGGGCGAAAAACTCATTACACGCCATTATATTAAGACGCCTTGGGCAAGACCCTCACCGCCGCGTGGATGCTCTCCTCGAGCGCCCCCCGCGCCACCTTGACGGCCAACTCCGCGCGGGGCGTGAGCGAAGCCAGAAAGAGCTCGTCCGCGCCGTCCGTGCCGATGGCGACGACCTCGATACCGCTCGCCCTGGCGAAGTGAGCGGCGGCGAGCGTGGCCTCGCGGCTGTCGGGCATTCCGTCGGTAATCAAGATGATGGTCCTTTGGCCCCGCCGCCGCCGCAGCTTGGCGGTCGCCATGCGGATCGCGCCCGCCATCGCGGTGCGACCGTCCGCCTGGAGTTCGCCCAAACGCCCCGCCAGTCTCTCGTCAAAAAGCCGCGCGTTAAAGAGGCAAAAGGGCCGCCCCGAAAAGCCGATGACCCCGACCGCGTGTGACCGTCTCCAGGCCTCGACCGAAAAACGCAAGCTGCCCCGCTTCGCCTGCTCGAGCTTGCGACCGTCCGCCATGCTCGAGGAGCAGTCGATGAGCAGATACACCGTCCCCAACGCACGCCGCCGCGCCAGCGCACTCTGACTTTTGGTGAGGCTTTTGGCGAGGCTCCCGCTGAGCGCGTCGCCAAGTTTTGCCAAACCACTTTTCGTTGGTGAGGACGAGGGCTCGAGGGTGTCGGGGTCGGTCATGGGGCTCCTAAGAATTGAGAAACGCTTCCACAAGACTACCAAGCGTTTCCCTCCACGTCCCCCCCACCCGCTACGCACAAAGCGCGAACCGCTCCTTTGCGCGCTACAGCCGCCCCAAGTGCGTCTCCTTGAAACCCGTGGGAAATTTGAGGCCGTAGCCGAGGGTGCGGTCGAGGCCGATGTGGGCGAACCACACGAGCGACACGAGCAAGGCGGGAGGTGCCGCGGCGAAAAACCCATAAGCGAGAAGCGCAGCGGGAAGCAAGTAGGCGTGAACGAGGTTGTAGCTCATCGCCCCCACCCGCGGCCCCGCCAGATAGCCGAGCATGGCAACGTCGGGCGCGAGAACGAGCGCGAGAAAGAGAATCCAGGAGCCGCCCAGGTGAAAAAACATCAGCGTGCTGAGCGTCAGAAGCGCAGCGCCCTCCGTACGGAGAAGGAAGCCAGGGAGAAGAGGATGCCACGCGTCGGATGGGCCTCGAGCCGCGCCATTTGTTGAAATCATGGTGAAATCCTTTCTGAATCAGATTCTTCAAAGAAGAACGTTGTTCTTCTTTATGACGAACACTGTACACCTTGCGTCTTTTGTTGTCAAGACGTACACTGTTCACCTATGCCTTACCCCGCCAAAGCGGACGCCGACACCATACTCGCTTTCGCGCTGGACCTGCTCGAGCAGCGCGGCGCGGACGCGCTCACCATGCGAAATCTCGCTAAAGAACTGAGCCTGAGCGTCTCGAGCCTCTACCGCCACTACGCGGACCGGTCCGCGCTCGAGGCCACGCTGGGTGACGAGGGCAGCCGCCTGCTGCTCGAGCGGTTGAGAGAGGCGACGGAGCATCTGGCACCACACGAAGCCGTGACCGCGCTCGCGCACGCCTACCTCGACTTCGCGCGTTCACGACCCGCGCTTTACGATCTGCTGATGGCCCCACGCGCCCCAACCCTCGCCGCGCCAGGGCCGGGCAAGGACCTCTGGACTTTCGTGCTGGCGCAGGTCGGCGAGGTGACGGGCAACCCGGACGATACCGCCGCCGCGGTGGCGGTCTGGTCTTTTCTACACGGTTTCGTCTCCTTGGAGCGGGGCGGGCTGTTCGGCTCGAGCGGACCCCAGGGCGCCTTAAAAAGGGGGCTCGGCGCGCTCCTCGTCGGGCTTGCTTAGGTTTACGGGGTTTTCTAGCGCGTTCGTGGACGCAAACGTCACTTCTTACCTACACCTGTTTACATACACCTGTCGGCGAGGCTTCCAGAACCCGCGCAATGCGAACTTTCCCCCTCCAGCGCGCCAACACCCGGGCTATACTCGCGGCATGTTAGAACCGTCGCTCGAGCTCTACGGCGAAACCTACGACCAGGTGGACGTCATTTTGAGCGAACTCCTTACCAAAAGCCGCGCGCGTTACGCGCTGATCATCGACCTCAAGGGCTTCGTTCTTATGCACAGCCGCGCGCTGTGGGCACCCAAGCCGCCCTCGCTCGACTCGCTCGCCACGCTCGTGGCGTCTAACTATTCGGCCAACGCGGCCATCGCCAAGCTCTTGGGCGAGCCCGGTTTCCGGGAGACGGTGCAGCAGGGCGAGGAAATCGGCACCTATTTGGAAGAACTTGGCGACGAGGCCTTGCTGGTGACCATTTTCGACTCGTCGGCGGCGCTAGGCAAGGTCAAGCTTTTAACCAAACGCGCAGTCGAAGAGATTCGCAAGGCGATAAGCTCGAGCACCGCCGAAGCGCCCACCCTGACCTTTGACGCCTCCTGGAGCGACTCCACCGGGGCGCTTTTCGACGGCCTCTTTTCTGATGACCCTGACGATATCCCTGGCGACGTAGTGGGTGGCGACAAATGAGCACAATCAACTTTTCCGCGCGCGAAATCAACTTCAAAATCGTCTACTACGGCCCCGGCATGTCGGGTAAAACCACCAACCTCAAGAAAATTTACGAGCGCGTACCCGAGAACTCCAAGGGCGAGATGGTGAGCTTAGCAACCGAGGACGAGCGCACGCTCTTCTTCGACTTTCTGCCCCTCGATTTGGGTCAGGTCAACGGCTTCAAAACCCGCTTTCACCTCTACACGGTGCCGGGGCAGGTGTTCTACAACTCGTCGCGCAAACTCATCCTTCGCGGCGTGGATGGGGTCGTCTTCATCGCCGACTCCGCGCCCAACCGCCTACGCGCGAACGCCGAGTCTTTACGCAACCTCCGCGAAAACTTGAAAGAATATAACCTCACCTTGGGCGACGTGCCGTACGTGATTCAGATCAACAAGCGTGACCTGCCCGACGCCGTGCCCGCCGACATGATCAAAAAAATCCTCGACCCCACCGGCAAGGTGCAGTTTTACGAGGGCGTGGCCGCCAAGTTTCAGGGCGTGTTCGAGCCGCTGCGGGGCGTGTCGAAGTTGGTGCTCGAGAAGCTCGCCCAAACCACTTAGAGGACAGCATAAGAGAGGGCTTGGCGGAGTTGATGAATCAGCCCCACCGAGTCACGCGTTGTTTTGAGAGGGACTAAACACCGAAAATCGTACACGCCCACGTGATATCGTCATAGACGATGATGAAACGAACACCTTTTTATCCCGCGCACTTAAAATATGGCGCGCGGATGGTGGACTTTGCGGGCTGGGAGATGCCCATCCAGTACGAAGGCATCGCGTCTGAGCACCTGGCGGTGCGCCGCGGCGCGGGCCTTTTCGACGTGAGCCACATGGGCGAGGTGCGCGTGACGGGGGGCGGGGCAGCGGACTTTTTGCGCTTTGCCACCCTCAACGACCCCGCCAAACTCACGCCCGGGCGGGGTCAATACTCGATGCTGCCCAATGATAAGGGTGGGCTTATTGACGACCTTTACATCTATTGTGAGGGCGAAGATGACTATCTGGTGGTGTGCAACGCCGCCAACACGCCGCAGGTGGTGCCGCATTTGCAGAGGTTGGCGGAAGACTATGACGCGCGGGTGGTAGACGAATCGAGTGAATGGGCGCTGCTGGCTTTGCAAGGTCCCCGGGCCGAAGCGCTGCTCGAGCCTCTCGTTGACACAAATTTAAGCGCGCTCAAGAAGAACCGAATGCTCAAGACCACCCTCCAATCCGCCCCTATCAAAGTCGCGCGCACGGGCTACACGGGCGAGGACGGCTTTGAAATCTTCTGCTCCCCCGACGACGCGCTGGGGGTGTGGGGAGCATTAACGGCGGCGGGCGCGGTGCCCTGCGGCTTGGGCGCGCGCGACACGCTGCGGCTCGAGGCCGGGTTCCCCCTTTACGGTCATGAATTTACTGACGGAACGAACCCGCGGTGCTCGAGCTACGCCTGGGTGGTCAAGGATAAACCTTTTTACGGGCGTGACGCGCTCTGGAACGGGGCGTGTGGGCGGAGGCTGGTGGGGCTCGAGCTAGAACGGGGCGTCGCGCGTGAAGGTTACGGCCTCTTCTTAGACGGAGAGCGCGTCGGAGAGGTGACCTCGGGAACGGTTTCGCCGCTCACCAAAAAGAGCATTGCGATGGGTTGGGTGGACGCCGCTTACGCGAATGTCGGGCAGACTCTCACAGTCGAGATTCGCGGGCGGCACGTTCCGGCGACTGTCGCAGACCCTCCCTTCTACACGCCCTAAATCGCCTATGCTGGAATGACGCAAGCGTAAGGAGATACGATGAATACACCCGAAAATTTGAAGTACAGCGAGACCCACGAGTGGACCCGTAAAGGTGAAGGCGACGTGGTCACCGTCGGCATCAGCGACTTTGCCCAGGACCAACTCGGCGACGTAGTCTTTGTTGAACTGCCTAACAAAGGCAAGACCGTCAAGGCGGGCGACGCGGTGGCGGTGGTGGAGTCGGTCAAGACGGCCTCGGACATCTACGCGCCCGTGTCGGGCGACATTGTCGAAGTAAACAGTGCGCTCGAGACCACACCCGAGCGAATCAACGAGTCCCCCTACGAGGACGGCTGGCTCTTTAAGATACGCTCGAGCAACGTAAGCGAGCTGGACAGACTGCTCGACGCGGTCGCGTACCAAAAAACCGCGGAGGCGGGATGAACTATCTGCCCCACACGCTTGAGGATGTGGCTCGAGCCCTCCAAACCATCGGCGTAAATACACTCGACGACCTCTTCGCCGAGTTGCCCAAGGCGTTGCGCCGCCCCGAGATGGACCTGCCCGCGGGTCTGGACGAGGTGAGCTTAATGCGGCACCTCGAAGACCTCGCCGCCAAAAACACCGTGCAGGGTCCCAACTTTTTGGGCGGTGGGCCGCAACGCCACTTTATCCCCTCGGTCACGCCGCACTTAGCGATGCAGAGCGAGTTCGTCACCTCCTACACGCCCTACCAGGCGGAGGTGGCGCAGGGGATGCTGCAAGCGACCTTTGAGTACCAGACGATGATGTCGGAACTTACCAAGCTGCCCGTCTCGAACGCGTCGATGTACGACGGCGCGAGCGCGGTCGCGGAGGGAGCGCTTTTGGCGCTCCGGCAGACGGGGCGAAACCGGGTGATGGTTTCGAAGGGCGTGCATTTTGAGACGCGTGAGGTTTTGGCGACTTACTTGAGGCCGCTCGAGACCGAGATTGTGGAGGTGGGGCTCGAGGACCTGCTCACGCCCGAGCTGGACGTATCCGACGATGTTGCCTGCGTCATCGTCCAAAATCCTAATTTCCTAGGCTATCTTGAAGCCATGCCCCGCCTTGCCGAGGCGGCGCACGCGGCAGGGGCGCTTTTTGTCGCGGTGGTGGACCCGCTTTCCTTGGCGCTGCTCAAGGCTCCCGGCGGCTACGGGGCCGACGTCGCGGTGGGCGACGGGCAGACGGTGGGGAATCCGGTGAATTTCGGCGGCCCCAGCTTCGGCTTTATGGTCGTGATCGACGCGCTGTTGCGGCAGCTTCCGGGGCGCATCGTCGGGCAAACGACCGACGTGGAGGGCAAGCGCGCGTTTGTGCTCACCCTCCAGGCCAGGGAGCAGCACATCCGCCGCTCGAAGGCCAAATCCAACATCTGCTCGAACCACCAACTCGCCGCGCTCATGGCGGCGGTGAATTTAGCGGCGTTGGGGCCACAGGGGCTGCGGGAGGTCGCCACGGCAAGTGTCGGGAACGCGCACGCACTCGCTGACGCGCTCCAAGATGCAGGCTTTGAGGTCTTGACGGGTACCCACTTCTTCAACGAATTCGTCATGCGCTCGCCTCTCCCGGCGGCGGCGCTCCGCAAGGCGCTGGCTGAGCGTGGGATTCACGCGGGCGTGCCCGTGCCCACGTCTTACGGTCTCGGCGACGCGGTACTCCTCTGCGCAACCGAACTGACCACGGAGGCCGATATAAACGCTCTTGTTACGGCGCTTAAGGAGCTTGAGCGTAGCGCCCGCCCGTTGGAGGCCGTTCATGGCTGACGTGCTGACCAAACCCGCTGAGAAGGTGCAAAAAACAAGCGACTTCCCCCTCATCTTTGAACGCTCCCAAAGAGGCCGCCGGGCCGCCCGTCCCCCCGAACCCAAAGAGGTTGATGTGGCGACGCTTTTGGGAGAAGAAAACTTGCGGGACGCGCCCCCGCGCCTTCCCGAGGTGTCGGAACTCGAGCTCGTCCGGCATTACACAGGGCTCGCGCACCGGCAGTTTTCGATTGACGGCAACCCCTACCCGCTGGGGAGTTGCACGATGAAATACAACCCCAAGGTCAACGAGGAGGCGGCGAAGCTTTTTGACGAGCTGCACCCGTATCAAGACCCGGACACAGTGCAGGGCGCGTTGGAGCTTCTCTACAACCTTCAGCACGACTTAGGGGAAATCACCGGGATGGACGCGGTCAGTCTCCAGCCCGCCGCGGGCGCGCACGGCGAACTGACGGGCATCCTCATCATCCGCGCGTATCACGAGACCAATGGCGAGGACGCGCAACGCCGCGTCGTCATCGTGCCCGACGCGGCGCACGGCACGAATCCCGCCACCGCCGCGATGGTCGGTTACGACGTGGTGGAAGTGCCGACAGGTGATAAAGGCGAGGTGGATTTAGACGCCTTTCAGGAGGCGCTCGGCCCACACGTCGCCGCGGTGATGCTGACCAACCCCAACACGCTGGGGCTTTTTGAGACGAACATTTTGGAGATTGCTACGCTCGCGCACGAGGTCGGCGCGCAACTTTACTATGACGGGGCCAACACCAACGCGATTCTAGGCCGCGCCCGGCCCGGCGATATGGGCTTCGACGTGGTGCATCTCAACCTCCACAAAACATTCACCACCCCCCACGGCGGCGGCGGCCCCGGCACCGGCCCCGTGGGCGTCAAGGCGCACCTGCGCGAGTTTTTGCCCGCGCCTCTCATTAAATGTGAAGACGAACGTTTCGACTTTGACTACGACCTGCCCCGTTCGATTGGCCGGATGCGCTCGTTCTACGGCAACTTCGGCAATCTGGTGCGCGCCTACACCTACATCCGGGCGCTCGGTAAGGAAGGACTTATCGGCGTCTCCACGATGGCGGTGCTCAACGCCAACTATCTGCGGGTCAAGATGCAAGAGGCGGGTTTCACCATCGCCTTTGACCGCCTCAACATGCACGAGTTCGTCGCGCAGCCGCCCAAGGGGCTCAAAACGCTCGACCTCGCCAAGGCGATGCTCGACTACGGCGTCCACCCGATGACGATGTATTTTCCGTTGGTCGTCAAAGAGGCGATGATGTTTGAACCTACCGAGACGGAGTCGCTCGAGACCTTAGACGCCTATGTAGACGTGCTCGTGGACATCTTAAAGCGCGCGAAAGAAGACCCCGACTTTCTCAAAAACGCCCCCTATACCACCCCGGTACGCCGCTTAGACGAGGTAAGCGCCGCGCGTAACCCCGTGCTGCGCTTTGAGCCGCACGAAAGAGAGACACGTTGATTCTGTCCACCCTCCTGTTGACCACGTTTGGGGGTTGGCTGCTCCCGCTCGAGAACCGCCTCGTCTTCTTCGGCGCGCGCCCCGAATCGCGTACGCTCACCGCCACGCCCGCTGATTTCGGGCTCGAGTACGAACGCCTCACCCTCACCACCGCGGATGGCGTGAAACTCATGGCCTGGGCGCTACCCTATCCTGATGTTGATAACGAGACCGCGCCCTGGCTCCTCTATTTTCACGGCAACGGCGGGAACATTGCGGATTACCTGTCGTTCACAAGCGCCTTGCACAACTTCGGCTTTAATGTGCTGATGCTCGAGTACCGCGGCTACGGCGAGAGTGGGGGCGTCCCCAGCGAAACGGGTCTGTTCGAGGACGCGCGCACGGCTTATCGGTATGTGATTGGGCAGGGTATTGCCCCGGAGCGCATCGGGATATATGGTTTCTCGCTCGGCTCGGGCGTCGCGGTGGATTTGGCGAGCAAGGTTGAGGTGGGGGCGCTCGTCGTCGAGGCAGGTTACACCTCTATTCCTGACGTAGCCAGAGAGCTCTACCGCGTCGTGCCGCGTTTTTTGATGCACAACCGCTTTGACTCGCAGAGCAAAATCGAGAGGGTGAACGCGCCGGTTCTTTTTGTCCATTCTCCAATGGACCGAACGGTACCCTTCGCGCAGGGCGAAACACTTTATGCTCTTGCCGGGGAGCCAAAAGAATTTGTAAAGATGCGCGGCGGGCATACCGAGTTATTAAACGGGTCGCCCGACGAGGCTGTGCTAGGGGAAATTGAGGCGTTTTTAGGGCGCTACCTGACCCGTTAAAACCCCAGCAAAAACAAAGGAGAGGCGTTTCAGAACGCCTCTCCTCTCACCAAGTTTAGTTTACTCAGAATCTAGTGACAGCTCGCTGACTCTCCATCAGGAGCGGACGCGCCGTCCGTGCGGAACGAGCTGCCGCAGCCGCACGCGCTCGTGGCGTTGGGGTTGTTGACGCTGAAACCGCCGCCCATCATGTTCTCGATGTAGTCCACCTGCGAGCCCTTGAGCAGGGGCAAGCTCATCTTGTCCACCACGATACGCACGCCGCGGTCTTCAAAAAGGTTGTCGTCTTCCAACATGCGGTCGTCAATCGCCATGCCGTACGAGTAGCCGCTGCAGCCGCCCGACTTGACGAACACGCGGATGGCCGCGTCTTCTTTGCCATGCGCGGAGAGAAGTTCAGCCGCTTTTCTGGCCGCCGCCTCTGTAACTGTCAGCCTCGCTGTTTCACCTGTTGTTTCAGTCTGTACTACTTGCATGTGCATCCTCCTGAAGCGCAGAACGCTCTTACTACTCGTTTATTTATAGCATAGAAAGGACGCGCTAAAGGTGGACTGCCACACGTCTCGACTGAGGCTCGATCTAACAACGCTCATTGGGGTGCGCACCTCTCACCCGGCCCGCCGCGCGCGTGATAAACTTTTCTTGTGGAGAGCCGTTCGCAACTTCGGAGGGTACGCGCGCGTGAGGCGCGCACGGGCGCATCCGCGCCGACCCCAGGGGGCGGCCTCAGAGGGCGTGTTCGCCTGCTCCTGTTCGGGCTTTTGCTGGTGGCCGCCTCCGCTTTCACCACACTACTTATCGTTCGCTACCTCAACGTCGAGGAGGTGAGCCTGCCTGACGTGGTGGGCATGAGCGTCGATGACGCTTTTGTGACGTTGCGGCGGCTCGGGCTTACCGTAACGTCCTATCCAGAAAGCGTTCCGGGTGCTCAAATCGACAGCGTGACTTCGCAGAACCCGCCGCCGGGGGAGCGGGTGCGGGCGGGGCGGGGCGTGGGGATTGGCGTGTACACGCCGCCCAAGGACGTCCGCGTGCCCTCGCTCGTCGGGCGGCGTGACGCGGAGGTGGAGACGCTGCTGGGGGACTTAAGCCTGCTCTTGGGCAGCACGAGTTACGCCTATAGCGAGCAGCCTCAGGGCACCATCATCGCGCAAACGCCCCCCGCGGGCGAAACGCTCACCTCGGGTGAGAGCGTAGACATAGTAGAAAGCCGCGGTCCCGCACTGAGCACCATCACGCTGCCCGACCTCCGCGGGATGAACGTGATGGAGGCGCGCGAGCGTTTGAAAGCGCTCGGCGTGCGCCGGGTCGAAACGCTCGCCACAGACGTGTCCTTTAATCAACCCGGCACGGTGAACGCGCAACAACCCGCCGCGGGCGAGAGCGTGCCCGTAAGTGCGACCGTCACACTTTCTTACGCACTCTCCGGGCGCGAGGTGGTGCAAGTGCCCCAGGTTACGGGAAACACGCTCCAGCGCGCCCAGTTGGTCCTGCAGGCGGCGGGGCTCGGCGTGTCGGGCGGCGGCGTGACTTATATCAGTGACCCCGCACGGCCCTCGGGCGTGGTCGAGGTGACGCCCTCAGGCTACACCCTGCGCGGGAGCCCCGTCCGCCTCACCGTCAACGGAGCCGCCACGGGAGAAAACGCCGCGCTCACGGGTGGCGCTGCTTTCCAGACCGAGTTTCAGGTGACGCCCCGAGACCAGAGTCTAAACACCGGGACGAGCACGGGATTTAGCAGCAACCCGGACGTCGCGGAGGGCGACGGGAGCGCCTGGAGCGTACCCATCACCTTTGACCCGACAACGTCGGGCATCACGCGCGGGGAGGACGCGTACGAGTTTCGCCTGGTCGTGAACGACGCCCAGGGCGAGCGCACGGTGATAGACCGCGCCTACGCGGCGAGCGAAAGCGTGAACACCCGCGTTACAGTTTACGGCAAGGCGACTTTGCAGATTTATATTAACAACGAACTCTACTTGGGCTGGAGTCCTTAAGTGCTTGCTGGATTCCGTTAACGCTTTGGCGTAGCCGAGCGGGTTGAGTAAATAAGAGAAGTAGGAGCAAGAAGTAGATAGCAAGGAGAAAGCTTCAAGCTTGCTACGTCTATGACGAGCTCGAGCGATTCATGAACAGCGAATATCAGTGCAACCCGCCTTTCTTAACTTCTTCGTCTCGCCGCCACTCGAGCATCCCCCCCGCCACGTTATAAACCTCGCTGAACCCGGCGGCCTCTAAATACAGCCCCGCAAGTTCGCTCATCTGCCCGCGTTCACAAATAAGGTAGACCGCCGCCTCTTTTGGAACGTCGGGGAGCGCGCCCGCCTGGACAGCTTCTAGCGGGAGGTGCGCGACTCCGGATAAACCGTCTTGCTGATAACGGGCGGACGCGCGCGTGTCGAAGGCAGCCGCGCCCTCCGCAAGGGCCTGACGGAAAGCGGAAACGCTCACGGTTTTCATAGAGTTCAGTTTAGCAGGTAGCGTCTTGTCAGATTGAAGAGTGGTGTCCACACCCTTTAGCCTCATTTTTACGAAAACCACCGTGTAAACCGCCGTAAAGTTTGTGGTCAGGGCGTGAAATTTACCGTAGAGGAGTGGGAATCTTCGCTGCATAACTGGGGCGGGAGGAACAGACTTGGAGGATACCAGGAGCCTCGAGCGGCTTCTTTCATTCTCACCACACCCCTCAAAGGAGACGCTGATGGAATCCTCCATATCCCCACTTGCCAAGCGGCTGGCCGAAGAAAACAACGTGAGCTGGCACCTCCTAGAGGGCAGCGGCCCCTCGGGCCGGGTGGTTGAACGCGACGTGCTCGAGTATCTCGCCAGGGTCATGTCCGGCGAGGCGGCCACCGACCCCGTCCTCGAGCCCTTGCCGGAGGGGGTAGATACGTGGCCGGAAGATATCGACGTTCTAGACACCGTCAATCATCTAGGCGAACAAAACGTCACAACGGAAGACGAGTTTGGAGAGGCGCTGCTGGAACTGGACGCGTTTGAGGACGCCCTTGAGTTTCCACCAGTGGACGGTGCGAGGGCAGGGTCAGTGGAGCCGGAGGAGGACCTCACCGGATTCAACTTCACCGAAGCTCTCTCCGACGATATTTTTGTAACGGACGAGCTCGAGGATGATTTTGGAGCTGGTTACAAGAACACGCACGATATGGATGTTGACGGTGAAGGCGTTTACAGCAGTAACGTCTACGAGGCAGGTACTCACAAAGCAGGCGTCCACGAAGCGGATGCTTACAAGGTGGATAACCTTCCCGAGGAGATGCTTTTTGGCGACGAGAGCGCTGGGACACGCTTTGGCGCTTCCGCAAAAACACCGGCAGGAGATTTTGGAGCGTTTGAAAGCGAGGATGCTGAAGAAGACGCGTCGACAGACGCATTTGATGTGGGAGGGCTCGAGGCGGAACCTCTCGAGGCTGAGGCGCGTAAAGCCGGAACATCTGAAGCTGAGGCATTTGACACTAAAGCATTTGACACCGAAGCATTTGAACCCGAACTATTCGAGCCGGAGACGCACGCGTCCGACGTTTCCCCCGCTGAAGCCGACGCAGACGTTTTCCTTTTTGACGCGCCCCCGACTCCCGACACCTCTTTCTCGCGTGACGCTGGTTTTATAGAAGACGAAGGCAGCACCGACTCGAGCGAAGCCAGGGCGTTCGGTGGCGAGTCGGACGAAGTTGGTGACGAGGAAGCGTTTGGTGCTGAAGACGCACCTGAGGCTCAAGAGGACGACGCGTTTGAGTTTGAAGGCCTCGAGGGCGCGTCAGAGGCTTACTCAGAGACCTCCGGCGAGAGCGCGCCCGTCCCGCAGGAATTTGCTCGAGCTTTTATGCCGGAGCTTGATCCAAAGCTTGACGATAGGGCCGCCTCTACGGAAAACGAACTTGACTCTAGCGGGCGTGCGGAAGCGGCGTCTCCCACGTCCGACAGCGCCCCACCCGCGCCTGCTCTCCCTAAAGCGGACGGTTTGCCTAATGGGGTTCCCGTTGCGCCCTATGTTCTGTTGCGGCGTCACCTGGACTTGGCGGCGCTGCTCGAGACTCAGCGGGCCATCGGCTTAGAAGTGAACGGGGAGGTGCCCCCGACGGCTTTCTTGCTCCGCGCAGCCCTCAAGGCGCTACACAGGGTGCCCTTAGCGGCGTCCTCGGCAGAACCTTCAGAAGCGGCGGTTGCGCTGGCCGTTGTGTCCGCTGACGCGCTTCGCGTCAAGATAGTGCCCGACGTTGACGCGTCTTTTGTGACGCTGTTAGAGATGGTTGACACTACTCAGCAAGACGCCGCGCAAGAAGATGACGTACCAGCCGACTTAATCGTGGCCGATATGTCGCGCTACAGCCTAGATGAAGTCATGCTCAACCTCAGCGCGCCCGTGCTGGCGCTAAGCCGCGTGGGCGCTGCAGAAGACTCTATGGGCGCGCTCTCACTCTCAGGCGACGTCGCGCCCAGTTGGGGTGCTGAGTTCTTAACATGCGTAGCTGAACTTCTAGCTTCCCCCGTGCGGCTCTTAATTTAGTCTCCTGATTTAACGCTAAAACTCCACCGGCTCTACAAACAGAGCCGGTGAATCACGTTTACATTTTGAGGCGGCAAAACTCTGCTAAAGCGCCACCTGAAAAATTTAGAACGCTGCTGAAAGGGCGAAGTTGCTCAGCTCGGTCGGGTCGAAGCTGTAGCGCCCGCGGGTGCCGCTCAACACACCGTCGTCGCGCATTTCGCTCAGCACCGCCGTCGTTGTTTCGCGGGCCGCGCCCACCATCGCCGCGAAGTTATCGTGTGTCAGGGGCAGCGTCAGGCGGACGCCGTCGTCAGAGACGTGGCCGAAGCGCTCACCCAAACGCACAAAGGTTCGGGCGAGGCGGGCGTTGACGGGCAGTTCGGTGTCTTCTAAAGACTCGCGCAGGCGCGACAACTGGAGACCGGCGGCGGCGAGGAGGTCATCATTCAAGGTTTCCCGCACCTCGTCGCGGGGCATGACGCGAACGCGAACGCGCGGGGAGAGCGCCTCCGCGCCCTCTTCAAAGGTGGCGTAGAGCGGCGTGAGCGCGCCGACAAGGTCGCCGGGACCCGCCACGCCGATGATGCGTTCTTTGCCCGTGACGAGGTCGATACTGAGTTTGAGCAGCCCTTCCTCAACCCGGTACACCGTATCGGCGGGGTCGCCGACGCGGTAGAGCGCGTCGCCCTTGTGAAGCTCGCGTAGGGGGTAGTCGCGCGCCTCAGGGAGGAGCGGCGAGAACGGTTGCGAGGGGAGCAGGGGGGCATTAAACGATGATGTCATGAACCCATTGTACTCTATCCTTTCAGAAAGCCCTGTGACCCACTATGCAAAAAACTTGAGTGTCCTCCGCTCAACCTGCTCATTAGGCGAAATGGTTAAAGAACCAGCCTGGATTACGCTTTGTCTTGTGGAGGGAAGAGCCCTCGAGCTTACACGTCACCTTTCATTCACCACACTGCAGCCTACTTGACGCTTTGGGCAAAAGGCCGTGACACCCGCTCACCCCGCACAAAGGTGGCGACGGGCCAGCCCTGCAAACGTTCGCCCGCCCAGGGGCTGAATTTGGCTTTGCTCTCAAAGGTCGCGGGGTTAACGGCTCGAGCCCCGTCCAAATCGAGCACGACCACGTCGGCAGGTTGACCAACGTCCAGGGTCGGAACGGGCCAGCCCATCACCTCCGCGGGGCCGCGCTGGAAAAGCCCCAGCAGCGCCGCCAGGCTAAGTTTTTCCGTCAGCACAAGCCGGGTGTAAAGAAGCGGAAAGGCGACTTCGATGTTGGCGATGCCGAAAGGAGCCTCCAACATGTCCCGCTCCTTTTCGGCCCGCGTGTGGGGCGCGTGGTCGGTGCCGATGCAGTCGACCACGCCGCGCTTCACCGCGTCCCGCAAGTAATCTACGTCCTCTTGCGTGCGTAGCGGCGGCGCTACTTTGTAGAGGGGATCAAAGCCGGTCAGCGCCTCGTCCGTCAGGGTGAGATGGTGGGGCGTCACCTCGGCGGTGACCGGGGCACCCTGCGCCTTGAACCATTCCACCACCCGCATTCCCCGTTGCGACGACACGTGCGCGATGTGAACCCGCGCCCCCGTGAGCTGCGCGATCTCGCAGTCGCGGTAGATCATGGCGGCCTCGGCGGCCACCGGATTGCCCGGCAGACCCAAGTGGTAGCTCACGGCACCCTCATTCATCACCCCGTCTTGCCGCAGCGTCGGGTCTTCGGAGTGCGTCTGGACGACCAGCCCCAAAGACGCTGCGTACTCGCACGCACGGCGCATGAGGTGACCGTCGGTCACGGGCACGCCGTCGTCGGTGATCATGACCGCGCCCGCCTCTTTGAGCGCGGCAAAGTCGGCCAGCCGCTCACCTCTAAGCCCTAAGCTAAGCGCCGCCGCCGGACGCAGCCGCGCGCCCCCGACCCGCTCAGCTTTCTGGATGAGGCTCGAGACCAAGCCCGCCTCATCCACCACCGGACTCGTATTCGCCATGCTGACGACCGTACCGTATCCGCCCGCCGCCGCCGCCGAGAGCCCCGAACGCAAGTCCTCTTTGACCTCGCCCCCCGGCTCGCGCAGGTGGGTGTGGAGGTCGATAAACGCAGGCGTGACGAGCCCGCCCGCCGCGTCAAAGGTTTCGTCCACGTCGCCCTCTAAGTCAAAGCCTTCGATGAGGCCATCTTTTAAGTAGAGGTCAATGTGGTCGCCGCTCGAGTCGTCAAGCCGCGCGTTCTGGATGCGTATTCTGGACATGCTCGCTCCTTAAAATCTGTCTCAGGTGAAATGCTCAACTGTTTGGCGCGTGGGTGTTGCCGCGCAGCTTTGGAGAAAACGTTGTGCCGTCCCCCTCAACTTCTACAAAGCTGCTGACGCCCATCTTCAAACGTGCTCGAGCACAAGAGACAGAGACATCACTTTTTGCCCACCAGCAGCGTGTATAAAACCGCCATCCGCACCGGCACACCGTTCGCCACCTGCTGTTCAATCACGCTTCTTTCCGAATCAGCGAGGGTTCCAGAAATCTCCACGTCGCGGTTCATCGGTCCGGGGTGCATCACCAGCGCGTCCGGGTGCGCGTGCGCCATGACCTCCTCGGTGACGCCGTAGCGCGCTGCGTATTCGGCCAACGAGGAAAGAAGCCCCGCGTTCATCCGCTCCGTTTGCAACCTCAACACCATCACCGCGTGCGCGCCCTCGGCGGCCTCGTGGATGTTGTTGGTGAGGGTGACGTTTTCTTGTTCAAGTTCTTTAGGCAAAAGCGTCCTCGGCCCGCAGAGCGTGACCTGCGCGCCCAGCTTGGTCCAGAGTTCTAGGTTGCTCCTAGCCACCCTCGAGTGCGCCACATCCCCGATAATCGCCAACTTCTTACCCGCAAAGCCGTCAAAGCCGCTAAATTCTTTTGAAAAAGTATAGGCGTCCAGTAACGCCTGCGTCGGGTGCGCGCGGCGACCGTCGCCCGCGTTGACGATGGCGGCGTCCGTCCAGTTTTGAAGTTGGTAGGGCACGCCCGCGCTCGAGTGGCGCACCACCATGAGGTCGACGTGCATCGCGCTAAGGGTCTTTAGCGTGTCTTTCAAAGATTCGCCCTTGGAGAGGCTCGAGCCTCCCGCCGCAAAACTCAGCACGTCGGCGCTCTGCGCGCGCGCCGCGCGCTCGAAACTCAGCCGGGTCCGCGTTGAGGGCTCGAAAAAAAGCGTGCCGACCGTGAAGCCTTGCAGCGCGGGCACCCGCTTGATGGTCCGCTCCATCACCTGCGCCATCACGTCGGTGGTATCAAAAAGCGCGGCGACCTCGTTCGCCGTCCAGTCAGATAAGTCCAAAAGGTGCCGCTTACTCGTTCTGGCTTCGGTAGCGGTCACGCGCGCTCCAAAAGCTCGACGCCCTCTTCGCCGTCTACGGACTGCAACTTGACCTTAACGACTTCCTGGAGGCTCGTCGGCACGTTTTTGCCCACGTAATCCGCGCGAATGGGCAGCTCGCGGTGCCCCCGGTCAACCAGAACCGCATACTGGATGACCGCCGGGCGGCCCAAATCGATAAGGGCGTCTAAGGCAGCTCGAGCGGTGCGCCCCGTATAGAGCACGTCGTCGCAGAGCACGACGCGCATCCCCTGAACGTCGAAGGGCACCTCGGTCCGCTTCACCACGGGTTGCAGCGCGATTTCGGACAAGTCGTCGCGGTAGAGCGTGATGTCGAGTTTGCCCAGGGGCGGCGTCACGCCCTCGAAGTCGCGGATGAGCCCGGCCAAATAGAACGCGATGGGCACGCCCCGCGTGTGAATCCCCACGAGCGCCAGATTTTCCGCCCCCTTGTTGCGCTCGACGATTTCATGCGCGATGCGGACCAATGCCCGGTTGATGTCGGCGGCGTCCATAAGTTGCGCCTTGGGCTCGAGGGTCATACGAGCCCTCTATCCTGCCATGAAAAAATGTCATAAAAAAACGCCGACGGGGCGGCGCAAACGTGTGTTGAATCCTTCCGGCTTCGGTTCATAGGGTTCCTTTCCGGCCTCGCGGGGCCAAATTAAAGTCTGCTGAGTTTACATCCTCCGGGTTTCAGCGTCAATGCCGATGCGTTTCGGGTTATGGGCGGGTGCAACATTGCTAAAGGGGATAGAAAAGGAGCTATAGGGGAAGTAAACTGGCGCATGGACAAGCCAGGCTGGGAAGAGAAAGCAAGGGCGGCATTCGAGAGGTATATCGAGGACATAAAGGCGACCCTGCCGCCGAACGCCAACTTTGCGGATATGGAAAGGGCGGTAATGAAGTTTTCGCCCGAGATCATGCGGAGTACCTTAGAAGGTTTGGCGGCTTCTAAAGATTTTTCCCCCGGAGAAGAAAGAAGTACCTAAAGGCTACTGGCGCAACGGCGTCGGTTGGAGTTATGTCAGTACAAGCTGGGGCCGAGTCGAAGTTTTAGTTCAACGTCTGAAAACTAAAGCCGGTAAGCAGCGGCAAATCTATCTCGATGCGGCGTTGGACGAATCAGGCTGGAGTCCTGAAGCTTTGGTGCGTCTGGTTGACTTGGGCACACGCTTACCCTATGAAGAGGCCGCGGCTGTGGCACAGTGCTTCGGTCTTGACGCCAGTCGTTTCTTGCTCAACGACATGAGCGCGGCTTGTGCCGAGAGCTGCCAAAGCGAGGTGTTGAAGCGGCTTCAAGGCGCAGAGGGCAAAACGGACAAGGTGTGCGAGGAAACCCGACCCCAGTCAATGAAGTCGGCAGGCCGCGTGATGGTTTTGCAGGTTGACGGCGTGTACGTGTTGGCTCAGCCTGAAGCGGGTTGTTGCCCCGGCCTAGAGATAAAGTCAGCCGTGCTTTATCCACAAAACAGCCCCGGCGAGAGGTGGATGCTAGCCGACAGATGTTCGGCAGAGGCGTTCTTACCCCTGCTGGCCGGTCTACTTACGGAAGCCAAGCTCACGCCCCAAGACACCCTTATCGGCTTAGGCGACGGCGCAGCTTGGATTGACACCATCTTTAGCTACTTAGGCGCGCTGAGAATTACCGATGTTTATCACGCCGCTGAGTATCTCGACCTTGTCATGCAAGCTATGGACTGGGATGAACAAACGCGCGCTTCTCACAGGCGAGACTGGTACAGGGCTGATATCTCCGCTCGGGACTGGCTTAAACAGCATCTACCCAGCCCTGAATGCTGGCTCACCTGGAGCGAGAAGGCCGTCACAGCTCTTCACTACCTTGAGAAACGCCTCGACTCTATGGACTACCCCCTTTACAAAGCCGAAGGCTACCCCATCGGCTCCGGTCAAGTTGAAGGGATGAACAAAAGCGTTATCGGAAACCGCCTGAAAAGAAGCGGTATGCGTTGGTCTGAAACGGGCGCCGCTGGCATGGCCTCCTTAAGAGCCCAAACTTGTGCCAAGCATCCGCTCATTGACTTTGACACCTTACGCTTCAACGCCTTTTCCCTTGCTGCTTTATCCCCGTAGGAAATGTTGCACCCGGCGTTTAGGTTAGAGGGAGTCGGGGGCTGTAGAAGAATGGGGGCCGTAGCACACGCCCTGCGGTTTGAGCGGCAGTCGGTAGCTGCGGAGGATGCACCATACTTTTGTAAGAACTTTGTCAGACACAGTTTAGTACCTTAGGGAACCTGCTCTGCGAGGCACCAGGTACTCATTATGACCCTTACCCACTTCTTCAAGCGTCAACCGCCCCCGGCAAGCGCTACTTTGGCCGACGAGCCGCTCCACAACCCCGCCTGGCGCCGCGTGGTGCTCGCCGGGATGTTCTGCGCGGCCCTCGCTTTTGTACTGGGGCTCTTGTTCGAGGTGCCCGGCTCGCTCGGGGGACGCTTCGACCGCGTCGCTTACAGCCTCTGCGCCGTCGGCATCACGCTTTTACAAGTCGTTTTGCTGGTATTCCCGAACCGTCTCAAGGAGGTGACCTCCGCGCTCGTCACCGGCGCGGGTGCCTTCTTCGTCGTCAAGGCGAGTTACCTGCTGTTCTTTGCGCCCGCGGGTATGGACATTCCCAAAGAGCTCACCGAGACGTTTTTTTGGGTGCCCATCCTCTACGTGCTGGCATTTCTCGTGCCGGGGCTTAGGCTCGGCCGCGTGAGCGCGGGCGTGACCAGCGTCCTCTTGCTCCTGATGAGCGCGGCGGACGTCATCGTTCAGTCTGGTGAGCCAAATAGAGACGCGCTTTACGCGTTTATACAGCTCAACCTCGCCAACCTCACGACTATTTTCGTGACCCGCACCTTTAGCGTTTATAAAGACATCGCCCTCAAGGCGCACGCTCACGGCGAAGTGATGGCCCGCCTCGCGCATACAGACGCGCTGACCGGCCTGCCCAACCGGCTGCACTTCGAAAACGTTCTGCGCGACACGCTGGAGCGGGTGAAAGCGCGTGGAGGCCTGTGCGCGGTTGTGTTTATCGACCTCGACCGTTTCAAATCCGTCAACGACACCCTCGGTCACGAAGCGGGCGACGAGTTACTCGAGGGGGTGGCGGCGCGTCTCAAGGAGGCGGTGCGAGCCCAAGACCTGCTGGCGCGCATGAGCGGCGACGAGTTCGTGCTGCTCATGGAAGATGTTCACCATGCTGAGGACGCGGAGGGGGTCGTGCGCAAGCTCAAAGGTGCCTTCGAAGCCCCCTTCGTCGTGTGCGGGCAGACGGTTGCGATGAGCGCCAGCCTGGGCTTCAGCCTCTTTCCGGAGGATGGCGACAGCGCCGACGCGCTCCTCAAGCACGCCGACAGCGCCATGTATCAGGTCAAGGCGGGCGGGCGAGACGGCGTCAAGCGCTTTTCCGCCGCGGCGGACGCGGGCGTGGAATTGCGGCGGCGGCTCGAGCACGACCTGCGCGGCGCGGCGACGCGTGGGGAATTAGAGCTTCACTACCAACCGCTCCTCGACCTGCGCAAGGGGCAGATAAGCAAGCTCGAGGCGCTGCTAAGGTGGCGGCACCCGGAGCTGGGGCTGGTCCCGCCCGACACGTTTATTCCGGTGGCGGAAGAGAGCAGCCTTATCAACGAACTGGGCGCGTGGGTGCTTCACAGCGCCTGCCGTCAAAACGCCGCGTGGGGGCGTTCCGGCCACCGCCCGCTGCCGGTAGCGGTCAACGTGTCACCGTTGCAGTTTGCCCAGCCTGACTTCTTCGACACGGTGCGCCGCACGCTGGACGCGACCGGGCTTAGCCCAAGGCATTTGGAGTTAGAACTGACCGAAAGCGCGGTCTTGCGAGACGCGGAGCACGTGTCGAAAACGCTCACGCGGCTGCAACGCCTGGGGGTGCGCGTGGCGATTGACGACTTTGGCACGGGCTACTCGTCGCTCGCTTATCTGCGCCATCTGCCCATCGACACCATCAAGGTGGACCGCACCTTTATTGCCGACCTGGGTCAGCCTTTGGGCGCGCCGCACTTCGCGCTCGCGCTGGTGCAGGCCATCGTTTCCATCGCCCAGACCCTGGACTTAGAAGTGGTCGCCGAAGGCGTCGAGACCGCCGCGCAGACGGAGCTTCTGGGCAGCCTCGGCGTCCACCTGGGCCAGGGATACTACTTCGCCAAACCGATGCCGTCGTCTGAGTTGCAAGCGCTGTTTTACCATGAGGAAAGCGCGGCGGGCACTTCCGCGTGCAGCAAGGTCGTTAACTAAGGTTTGTTAATATCTCACCTTACACACAAGTGGCTGAGGAGCCGTTTAAAACGGGTTGTAGCGGGGGCGACCACGCCTGACGAGGCGTGGAGGATACAGAAGGCAAAATATAGACAGACTTTTCCATTCTCTATTCTTTATTTTGTGTTCCCTAACGTTCTTTCCCTGTGAGTCCGTAGCATCAGGCTTGCGCAAGGTGAGTTGATATTCTGACTTAGCCAAGCGGGGTCTCAAGATGCTGGACGAGAGAAGCAAGGAGCAAGAAGTCAGGAGTAAGAAGATTTTGGGGCGCTGGTCTTGCTGAGTCCACAAAGTAGTGTTCAGCACTCACTTACCGAGAATATACCTGCGGCCATTTGTCTCAGCAGATTACGGATATAATCTCCGTCTGTATTTTTAGCGCCTACCCAATATCGACCTCCTCGAGCGCGAACGTCATCTTGCCCTTGACCGCGCCGCCGCTTATCGCCTGGCCGAGGAAGTGGTGGCGCGGACCCTCCTGGCAGGTACGCGCGACCTCGAAGCGCACGCCCTCGCCCGCCCAGCAAAGGTCGTCGGCCTCCACAGCCCCGTAGACGGAGCGGTAGGGGCCGCGCACGAGCTTGCCCCCGAGACGGGTAAGGTAACTCATCAGCACCGCGACCGGCAGCGCCGGGTGGCGTTCGAAGTGACCCGCGCAGACCTCGAGGGGAATCACCGGCACGTCGAACAGCGCCTCGTCCCGGCTTTTGTAAAGGGTCCCGTCCAGTTCGGCGGCGTAGCCGGGGGTGAAGACGGTGCCGCCCTGTTTAGCTCTAAAAAGCCGCCCGAAAGCGCTTTCGGTCAGTACCGTGTAGTGAACCTCCAGATGAGCCAGGGGCTCGTCATCCACTGAAACGACCACCTGCGCGTCCGCCTGCCTTTTGTCTAAGTGCGTGAGCCGCGCCTGAAACTGGACCTCACCATAGAGTTTGGCGACGCTGTGACCCGTGAAGTGGGCGCGCCGCGCCAGGTAATAGCGCCTGGCGTCGTCTTCTTGTGCGAGCGCGGCGGCGCAGAGTCCGGCGATGGCGGCGTGCCGACCCACCTCGGCGGCGCTCATGGGCGCGCGTTCGCGGCCCACCTCCAGCTCCGCCGAGGCGACCGCGTGAAGGGTGCCGTCCATAAGACGCAGACGCTGCAGGTTGAAGTAGGGCGGGCGCACGCAGATACGGTTCAAGAGGGCCGGGGAAACAGCCTGAGCGGTGTCATGGTCAAAAGAAAAGAAATTGAGAGATGCCATACTTTTATTCTAAAATATGCAGTGTTCCCTAAACGTTACGGGTGTCGCCCCAGTGCTGTGTGCCGTATAAGCCTCGTCACCCCCTCGAGAGGGTCCAGCAAACCCGTACAGACCTCCCCCATTTTGCCTTGGGCTCGAGTGCCGGAGGTGCAAGTTAAGCGCGGCACTTATGAAAACCACCACGAAACGCGCTAAAATAGCGCCCATGCGACCAGACCAACCTTTCTCAACCTCAACAAGGCGCTACTTCGGCACCGACGGCGTGCGCGGCGTGGCCGGGACGGAGCCCGTGACCGCCACCTTTGCCCTGCGCTTGGGCGTGGCGGCGGCGGAAAGTCTCAAGGCTTCAGGCGTTGCCAGGCCTAAGCTGGTCGTCGGCACCGACACGCGGCGCTCCGGGCCGATGCTCATGCACGCCCTCGCGGCGGGGCTCACCTCGAGGGGGGTCGACGTGATTTTAGCGGGCGTCATCCCCACCCCCGGCGTCTCGTACCTCACGCGTCACTTGGGCGCGGACGCGGGCGTGGTGGTGAGCGCGTCGCACAATCCTTTTGAGGACAACGGCATCAAGTTTTTTGGCGCGGCGGGCGAGAAGCTGTCCGACGAGGCGGAGGCGCGTATCGAGGCGCGGCTGGACGAGACTCTTGAGCTTGGTACCCTCGAGCCCGTCACGGGCGCGGCCATCGGCACGTCGCGCCGCCACGAAAAACAAGAGGATGAGTACGCCGAATTTTTGCTTCAAAACGCGCCCTATCTGGACGGACTGCGGGTGGGTTTAGACTGCGCCAACGGCTCGAGCTACCTCATCGCGCCGGAGGTGTTTAAGAAGTTGGGCGCGCGCTTAGACGTCATCAACGCCCGGCCCGACGGCGACAACATCAACGTGGAGAGCGGCTCGACGCATCCGCAAGCGCTCCAGGCGCGCGTGGTGGCGGCGGGCTTAGACGTCGGCGTGACCTTTGACGGCGACGCCGACCGGGCGCTGCTGGTCGACCGCCGGGGCCGCCTGGTCACGGGCGACCACATGCTGGCGATTTGCGCGGTGGTGCGCGGTGAAAAACGGGTCGTCGCCACGCTCATGAGTAACGGCGGGACGGAGCACTACCTCAAAGAGCAAGGCGTCGTGCTCTTGCGCGCCCAGGTTGGCGACCGTTATGTGTTCGAGGCGCTGCGGCGCGAGGGGCTGACGCTCGGCGGGGAGCAGTCGGGACACCTGCTCTTTCTCGATAAAGCCCCTACCGGCGACGGTCTCCTGAGCGCCCTGCAAACGCTCGCGGCGGTTCGCAAGTCGGGGCGGTCTTTGGAAGCGTGGGTAGACGACGTCCCCGTTTATCCCCAAACGCTCCTCAACGTCCGCGTCACGCCTCAGACAAAAGCGCAGTTAGCAAAACACGAGGAGGTTCAGGCGGCGCTGCGGGAGGCCGAAACCCGGTTGGGAGAGGGGCGCATCAACCTGCGCCCGAGCGGCACCGAAGCCCTTGTTCGGGTGATGGTCGAGGGTCCCGACCGGGAGCGCGTTGAGACCATCGCCAAGGAGGTTGCGGTGGTGATAGAGAGGGTGGCGGGAGCGGAAAAAAGTGCCGTGTAAAGCTTATGTAAAGAGGTCCGTAAGTAGGCAACAGCCTAACATCCTACTTTTTACGGACGCTGCTGGGTGTTGTATCTCATAGAGCGATATCCGGTAGATAACGTCACCTGTTCAAAACCTGTCTCAAACGTTTATAGCGTCAGAGGGCGCGGGCGGTGGAAAGTCCGAGCGCACCCTCACGCTCTCACCTGTCGCGCTCGAGGTGTGCGCGGCCTCCAAAACCTCGACGATGTGCGCGGCGTGGGCACCCGTGGTGCGGTGTGGCTCGCGCCTTGTCATGCTGCTCACCATGTCGCGGAGACCGGTGCCCCAATGGATTTCTTTTTCCCCAAAGCTTTCCTGTAGGGGTAAAAGTTTATAGGGTTCGTTAAAATCGGCGACTTCCACCGTGCCATTGGGCCACAGCCAGCTCGACAAAAAGAGAGACCGCGCGTCGCCGTGAATCTCGATACCGCCCTGTTTGCTCGAGTGCGTCACATAAAAGTTCGCGGTGAGACGGGTCAACACGCCCGAGGCGTGTTTGAGGACGCAGAGCCAGAAGTCGGGGCTGCTGAGTTTGAAGGCCTCACCGTCCAGGGTCACGCGGTCTTTTTTTAGGGTGGTGGTCAGGGTCGTCACCTCGCGCACGGGGCCGAAAACGGCGGTTAAAAAGGTGAGCGGGTAGACGCCGACGTCGGCCAGCGGTCCCACCTCATAGTAGGGGGCGGGGTTGGGGTGCCAGCTCTCCATACGGCCCCAGTTCACCTCGGCGTAAACGAGCCGCGCCCGTCCGAGTTTGCCCGCGCGCACCCAGTCCCAGGCGACCTGATGCGACTCGTACAGAAAGGTAAAGGGGGCCGCGCCCAGACGTAAGCCCTTGGCGTCCGCCAGATCCACCAGCTCTTTGGCCTCGTTATAACGCAGTGCCAGCGGTTTTCGCTGTAGACGTGCTTGTTCGCCTCCAGGCACTGCTTGTTCACCTCAAAGTGCGCGTGGTGAATGGTGAGGTTGACAACGAGGTCGATCTCATCGTCGGCCAGTAGCGCGTCCAAACTCTCGTAAACTATGAGGTTATGTTCGGCGGCGAGGGCGCTTGCCCGCTCGAGCGCGACGTCCGTTATTCCTTTG
This sequence comes from Trueperaceae bacterium, assembly GCA_965214405.1. Taxonomy (GTDB): domain Bacteria; phylum Deinococcota; class Deinococci; order Deinococcales; family Trueperaceae; genus CBDCCT01. The sequence goes on along the minus strand of OZ243956.1, from coordinate 3,917,735 downwards.
ACCCTCACGTTGGGGTCCTTTTTTAGGTCGGTGATATAAGGCCCCGCGATGTTGCCCGCGCCGACGATGCCCAGGGTGAGGGGGGTCACGCTTCGTCTCTCATGCTGTGTTTCTCACGTCGTGTATTCACATTGTGTCCTTTAGGCTGCATCCTCTCAATCGTCTCTACATAACGGCTTCTGCGTAAGGTGAGTTGGCCCGCTATTCACATGTCCACCACTCAAACGTCCACCACCGCCCTCGAGTTGTGTTTCTCATACCTTACGCCCGGAATGAGCCGGTATCCGTCGCTGAAGCCTTCGGGTCGCCCGGCGAGTCTCTTTATGAGGCGCTCGCGCCAGAGGACGACCTGGTCTTGGTACGCCCCGGCGTGAATCAGGTTGTTTAGTTCCTTGGGGTCGCGCCCTAAGTCGAAAAACTGCTCGAGCCCATCTAAAAACCAGATGTACTTGCGCGCGCCGTCGGTCAGGTAGTGCATCCCGGGAAACACGTCCTTCATGGGGGCGTGCTCGCCGTGAAGCCACTCGCGCCAGTCTGGGACGGTTTCGTGGCGGGCAAGCCCGAGAACGCTGCGTCCGGTGACCCCCTCGGGCACCGCTATACCGGCTATGTCGCAGCAGGTCGGTAGAAGGTCTTGCAGGCCGACGGGAGCACTGACGACGGTACCGGGTTCGATGTCCGGTCCGGACAGCAAGAAGGGGATGTGCGCCGACCCCTCGTAAGGCAGGGATTTGCGCCAGAAAAAGTGGTCGCCCAGCATCTCGCCGTGGTCGCTTATAAAGAAGACGTACACATTGTCCTCTCGTCTTCTCAGCTTGCGGAGAAACAGGGCCAACTGGTCGTCTAAATGGCTGATGAGCCCGTAGTAACCGGCCTTGGCCTCGTGCAGCCGCCTTCCCTCGAGTACCTGTCTGCCGCTTTCAGGACCCAGACCCAGCTCGTCATTCGTGGGACGCCTCGCCCAGTCGCCGATGGCGGGGGCGTCCATGTCCAGCCCTAAATAACGCTCCAAATAACAAGCTGGGGGCACCAGCGGCGGGTGCGGCGCGACGGTACCGAGTGAGAGCAAAAACGGACGTTCAAGGTCGCGCCGCTCTAAAAACTCGATGCCTTTGTTGACCGCGAAGTTCGTCTGGTGAAATTCTTCTTCATAGGGCCAGGGGCGGGCGCGGCTGCTGTTCGGACCCAAGCCGTGCGTGAGGTCGTGCGGCCAGTTGGGTTTGGCGCGGTGGTTGCCGGGGATAAATAGGCTGTGAAACGTGGCGTACTGCTCGGCGAACGGGTCGGCGTCATAGATTTCAAAGCCGTAGTGCGCGTGCGCGGGGTACTGGTGCCAGTCGCGTCCGACGTGGGCGGTCTGGTAACCCGCGTGTTTAAGGAGAGCGGGCAGGGTCAGGTCGGGGCGGGCGATGCGCGCGCGGGTTTCGAAACCCATGACCCCGGTTGCCTGCGGGTCCATGCCGGTGAGCGCGGTGTGCCGCGCCGGAATGCAGATGGGGCACTCGCTGTAGGCGCTGCGGAAGTCTGCGCCCGAGCGGGCCAACTGGTCTAAGGTGGGCGTGTCCACCACCGGATGACCGCGTAGCGAGAAGCAGTCGTCGCGGTACTGGTCCACGTGGATGATGACGATGTTGGGTGCGTTTGTCACTTTGCCAACCTACTACCGCAAGATTCACGCACAATGAGCCGGGTGGGTAACTCTAGGTTGCGCGGCGGTCGTGTTTTATCCTCAAGCCGCTCTTTTAACAGCCGCGCCGCCTGTACACCGATGTCATAGGAGGGCTGCGCGACGGCGGTCAGGGGCGGGTCTAGAAACGCGCCCCACGGCACATCGTCGAATGACACCAGTGCCAGATCGTGCGGAATGCGTACGCCGAGTTCGCGCGCCGCACGGAGCGCACCCAGCGTAGCGGAGTTGTTGGCGCAGAAGAGGGCGTCGGGCGGCGCGCTGTGTTGCAGGAGCTTACGGGTTGCTCCGTACCCGCCCGCCTCTGAGAAGTCAGTTTCTATCACTAGGCTGGCGTCCAGCTCGAGCTTGTTCAAAAGCGCGTCGCAATACCCCTCGAAGCGCCTGCGCCCGGTGGACTGGCTCATGCGCCCGCCCACCATGCCGACGCGCCGGTAGCCAAGGTTCATAAGATGCTGCACCGCCGCCGCCGCGCCCTCTCGGTCGTCCACCCCAATCGAGTCAAAAGGCAAATCAGCCACGCTGTTGTCCAAAAAGACCAGCGCCGTACCCAGCGCCTGAACCTGAGAGAGCAGGCCGGGAGCCTCCTCGCCTATGGGGTTAATCAGCAGGCCCGCCGCACGCTCGGACTGCATGAGTTTAATGTAAAACGCTTCGCGCGCGCCCTGCTCGTCCGTGTTGCACAAAATCACGTTCATCCGGTGCTCGAAGGCCACGTCCTCCACGCCCCGCACCAGCGCGGCGAAGTGTGGGTTTTGGATATCCGAGACAATAAGCCCGATGACCTGACTCGTGGTCTGCGAGCGCAAACGGCGCGCGGTGGTGTCGGGCTGATAGCCCAGGGCCTCCACCGCCCTGTAAACCCTGGCCCGCACCTCTTCACTCACGTGAGGTTTATCGCTCAACACGCGCGACACGGTGGCGTTCGACACGCCCGCGTGCGCGGCAACGTCGTTCATACTGGCTACAGTAACCACCTCCTCGTTAGTCTCGCCCTTTCGCTCACGGTGCTTGTTGATTGAGAGACCCTTGCAATTTCTATTGTATACGTTTACAATACCGCTACACAAGTTTTTGCATAGATTTATAGGTTTTAAGGAGGTGAACCAAACCGTAGCTCCACGCATCATCCGCAAGTACCTGTTCCACATGCGCCACCTTACGGGAGGTAACCCATGCAAGCTGCTAAACCCATCCGCTTTTTACTACCACTCCTCTTACTGCCAATACTCCGGACAGATTTAAGGACAAGCTAGCCCGAAGGCAAGGGCATGGTTAAAAGCGGACTGAACTTTATTGCAACTGAGGTCAAAGTCTAAGCTTGCAAAAAGTCGAGAAAGCAGTCGGTGACTGAAAGAACGGTGGATGTAACTGCTTAAAGAGAAGACGAAAGCTTGCTCTCCCTCTTGCTGGTTTAGAAGGTCTAACTTGGCAAGATTAACAGCCGATAAAGCGGTGTTGAAATGAAAGGCAAGTGCTTTTGCATCTCTGGCTTGGCAGTCACAAAGACCTGTAAACTGTTTAGCATCCCGAAACAGGAATTCGATTTGGAAGCGTAACTTGTAAAGGTCTAGTATCTCCTTGCCGGTAAGACTCAGGTCTGTCGAAAAGAGCAAGATGTAACGAGGTTTGGCTTTGCTGGTATCGAGCAGTAGCACAACGCGAAGAAGACGTTTCAAACCAACATGCCAAAGGGTTTGCGTATAGATGTGAAGCTGCGGTTCAGTTTCGCTCTCATAAACAAACCGGCTCAGGTCTCCAAAATCAACCTTGCCATCATAGCGTTTAGGGCGTCCTTTGCCACAGTAGGCTCCTCGGTAGAGATAGCGTAGGTTGGCGTCACAGCGTAGTTTGCCCACTACCTCAAGCTTTCCTAGAGCACACACTGTGTCAACAAACCCCTTCTTGCTGTAATAGCCGTCTACCAGCAGATAGTTGACCTCTTTAGGCAAGGTTTCAGCACAGGCTTCTACGTGTTCGGCATACTGCTCAACGCGGCTTTTCCCCGCCTTAGCCACAGTCTGCCTCGTTGAAAAAGCAAATGCCTGACGGCTGTCACGGTCAATCAAAGCCAGTTCACTAATCTCTAAGCCTTTTACTGCCCTACCTATACAGCCACTGTAAAATTTACCCAGCCCAAACGTCTGTTTCCCGCTTTTAGCTAAGTAGCTCGCGTCTAGTGCTGCCACCAGTTCGCCGCTCGTAGTACGTTGCCCTAGACAATGCAGGTTGAACATCTCGAAGTCAAAGTCTCGTCTAAAACCTCTGCGGTACGTTTTCTCATCCAGTTCGCTATGTCTGGCTAAGTTGCTGAAGTTGAGCTTGCCGTACACCAACAGCACGGTACTGAACAACTGTCTTAGAAAATCTCGTTGCCATTTGCCTACCCCTGGCATCTTTATCAGCGCTTCGTCTATAATCTCTAGCAAGCCATCATCTGTTTGTTTCATCACACATTCAAACTAGCGTGATGGCTTCCTTCTTTTCAATACCTGTCCGAAGTATTGTTACTGCCACTCCTTTTTGTTTTCGGTCTCGCGTTCGCGCAAACCCCCATCACCCTGTGGCACATCGCCACCGAAGGCGACTCGTTCGCGCCCGTCTTGCCACCCGCCATCGAAGCATTTAACAGTGAACAGAGCGACTTCGTCATTGACGCGCAGGCCATCGACAACGACCCGTTCAAGACCCAGTTCCAGATTGCCGCGTCGGCAGGGGAGCAGCCTGACGTGTTCCAGACCTGGGGCGGGGGCGGCCTCAAAGCGTTCGCGGATGCGGGCGTGGCCGCGCCCATCCCGGAGCTTGACGGCGAAACGTTGTTTATACCGGGCGCGCTCGCCGCGTCGACCTTTGACGGCGAGCGTTACGCTTTTCCTATGAAACTTGCCGCCGTGGTGCTGTGGACCAACGACACACTGTTCGAAGAGTACGGCGTGGACATCCCCGAAACCTGGGACCAGTTCATTACGGCTTGCGAGACCTTCAGCCAAAACGGCGTCGTACCGATGGCAATAGGTAACGCGGACCGCTGGCCCGGCTCTCACTGGTACTCTTACCTCGTCACGCGCCTCGGCGGCCCCGAGCCCTTTTTGTCCGCGCTAAACCGCGAAACCTCTTTTACCGACGAGGTGTTCGTCGAGGCGGGCGAACGCCTGCAAGAGGCGGTCAACGCGGGCTGCTTTAACGAGGGCTTTAACGGCACCCCCAACGAGGACGCGCAGGCCATCATGGGTCTCGGTCAGGCAGCCATGCGGCTGATGGGCAACTGGGACTTAGGCGGTTTAAGAGACATCGACCCCGACCTCGTTTACGAGAGCTTTGGCATCCACCCCTTCCCGACCTTTACGGACGGTGTGGGCGCGGCCACCGAGGTTATTGGTGGTGTGGGCCAGTCACTCGCCATCTCCACCACCGCGCCCGAGGGGACGGCAGGGGCGATTTTAGCGCTCGTCGGCACTGAAGCGTTCGGTCAGCGCGTGGCCGCGAACGGCGACCTGCCCGCCCTGCGCGGGTTCGAGGACGCGATCGAAGACCCCGTTGCGCAGCAGGTCGCGGCGCTGTTAGACAATGCGACCTATCTTCAGCTTTACTATGACCAGTTCCTACCGCCCGCCCTGGCAGAGGCGCACCTCGACACGGTGCAGGGGCTGTTCGGTCTCACCCTCACGCCGGAGGAGGCCGCAGACATTATGGAGCGCACCGCCACCGAAGAACTGGGTCCGGTCAACTGAATCCTTAGAGAGCAGACGACGTGCGTCGTCTGCTCTCTGGCCTTTTCATGGCACTCTCGAGTCAGACCCAAAAGACCCGCGCGCCTAGAGTCTCGCCCTTCTGGAACGAGCGGCGGCTGACCGCGCTGCTCTTTTTGCTGCCGGGCCTCGTTATTTTTCTCGTTTTCGTCGTCGTGCCCATTTTCCTGTCGGCGCGCTACAGCCTGTTCGACTGGAACGGGCTGGGCGGGCTCACAGATTTCGTGGGGCTGGGCAACTATCAAAAGCTGATGAGCGACCCCTTCTTCTGGCAAAGCGTGTGGAACAACGTATTTGTCGTGGTGTGGTCGCTCGTTACGCAGATTCCGCTGGCGATTGGTCTGGCCGTGCTGCTAACCAGCAAGCTCAAGGGCTCGGCTTTTTTTAGAACCCTCTACTTCGCGCCGATGGTCTTGTCAGAGGTCATCGTGGCGGTGATCTGGTCGTGGATTTACAACCCGCAGTTCGGCATGTTGAACACGCTACTGCGCGACTTAGGCCTTGGGCATTTCACGCAGTCGTGGCTCGCCGACCCCAATATCGTGATGGTCAGCGTGATGGTGGTGACGACCTGGAAGTACCTAGGCTTTTACCTCGTCATTTTTATCGCCGCGATTCAGGGGATTCCCGGCGAGCTTTACGAGTCGGCGCAAATTGACGGGGCGAGCGGTTGGCAGCAGCAGCGTTTTATCACCCTGCCCCTACTCAGCTCGACTACCAGGGTCGTCTCCCTACTCGCCATCGTGGGTTCGCTCAAGTTTTTCGACATGGTCTGGATTTTGACCGAGGGCGGCCCGTCCAACAGCAGCAGTGTGATGGCGACGTATATGTTCAAGCAGTCGTTCAGGTCGCAAAAGTTCGGCTACGGCAGCGCGATCGCCTTTACGCTGTTTGCGATGGCGCTGGTGGTGGCGGTGGTGTACATCTTTGTGACCCGGCAGCGCGAGGAGAGGTGATGACCAGAGCCCTCAAGCTTCACGTAGGCATGTGGTGGCAGTACCTCATCGCGGCGTTTTTCGCCATCTTGTTCGGTTACCCGGTCCTGTGGATGATCTACTCGTCGTTCAAGCCGACTCGAGAGATTTTGACGAACCTGTGGGCGCTACCGACCGCGCTGTCGTTCGCCAACTACGCCAAAGTTTTGGCGAGTGACGCCTTTCAAACCTTTTATTTGAACTCTACGCTGCTCAGTCTAATCACGGTGCCGCTACTCACGCTTATCGCGGCGATGGCGGCGTATATTTTCGCGCGCGTGCCCTTTCGGGGGCGCGAACTTCTCTTTTTGCTGTTCCTGTCGGGCACCATGATTCCCATCTACGTGACCCTCATCCCGCTGTACGCCATGATGCGCGACTTGGGTCTGCTCAACAAACTGGCGGCGCTGGTCTTTCCCTATATCGGCTTCGGCTTGCCCGTGTCGGTGTTCATCCTGCGCGACTTTTTTAGAAACATCCCGCGCGAAATCGAAGAGTCGGCGCGGCTCGACGGCTGCTCGACAGCGCGTATCTTTTTTTCCGTCGCGCTGCCCCTCGCGCGGCCCGCCCTCATGACCGTGATTATCCTCAACCTTGTCAACGTCTGGAACGAGTACCTGTTTGCCCTCACCTTTGTGGGCGGGAACAACGACGCCTACACCATTCCCATCGGCGTGGTGTCTTTTGTGAGCGGTTTGGGCCGGGTGCAGTACGACCTTATGCTGACCGGTCTCACGCTGGCGGCTTTGCCTGTGCTCATTTTCTACTTTTTCGCGCAACGCTACATTATCGAGGGCATTACGGCGGGGTCGTTGAAGGGCTAAGTGGTTAAAGAACGGCTTGAAGATTGTTACGACTTAGTGCTTCTTAGGCAGCGTTGTAGCTTGTTTAACCTGACCAGAGATGCTTACTCGAGCACGAAAGGACCCTCACGTGTCACTCCCCTTCAGACAAATTCACTTAGACTTCCACACCGCACAGCAAATTACCGGGGTCGGCGCGAAGTTCGACGCCCAAAGGTTTGCCGACACGCTTGCCGAGGCGCACGTCAACTCCATCAACCTTTTCGCGCGCTGCCACCACGGCTATATCTACTTCGATACAAAACGTTTTCCCGAGCGGCGGCATCCTCACTTGGAAGTCAATCTGCTCAAGGAACAAATCGAGGCGTGTCACGCACTTGGTATCAAAACGCCCATCTATACGACGGTGCAGTGGGACTTTTTTACCGCGCAGGCCCAGCCCGAATGGCTCGCGCTGGACAAAAACGGACGGGTTCAGGGGCCGGGGCCGTTCGAGGCGGGGTTTCGCCACAACCTGCGGGTGAATTCACCGTATCTGGACTTTTTGAAAGACCACGTCGCGGAAATCTTTGAACTGCTGCCAGTAGACGGCCTCTGGTTCGACATCGTCAAGCCTCTTGACGACAGCTCCGTCGCCACCAAACGGCAGATGGAAGAAGCAGGTCTCGACCCGAGTGACGAGGACGCGCGCCGCCGCTTTGGGCTGCACGTCATTTCCGAGTTTAAGAACGACATGAGCGAGTTCGTGCGCGGTTTCAGCGACGACTGCACGATCTTTTACAACGAAGGCCACATCAGCCCGTCCATCTATCCAGCCTTAGACACTTACACGCATCTGGAACTCGAGTCCCTACCCAGCGGCGAGTGGGGCTACGTCCATTTTCCCGTCACCGCCCGCTACGCTCGCACGCTGCCCAAACCCATCCTGGGCATGACCGGCAAATTTCACACCGAGTGGGGCGACTTTCACTCGTACAAAAATAGGGAAGCGCTCGAGTATGAGTGCTTCCAGATGCTCGCCCTCGGCGCGGCGTGTAGCATCGGCGACCAGCTTCACCCGAGCGGGAGGCTTGACGCGCCCAGTTATGACCTCATCGGCAGCGTCTACAAAGAGGTCGAGAAAAAAGAGCCGTGGTGTAAGGATGTTAAAGCCGTCACGGAAATCGGCGTGATGCTGCCCGAAGGGTTCGGCAGCGAAACGACGCCGCCCGCGTCTACGCCCGAGGGCCGCGTACCTAAAGCCTCCTCGGGGGCTGTTCGTATGTTGGAAGCCTACGGTTATCAGTTCAACTTCGTGAGTTTCAAAACGGACCTGTCGGGTTACAAAGTCCTGATTTTGCCCGACGAGATTGCGCTGTCGGCGGATGATGCCAGTAAGCTCGAGGCCTACCTCAACGCGGGCGGCAAGGTTATCGCCTCACATCGGTCCGGGCTGCTTCAAAATGGCACTCTTCCCCCTTTTTTCGGGCTCGAGTATCAGGGCGACGCCCCTTACCAGCCCGACTTCTTAGTCCCCCAAGGCTTTCTCGCGGAGGATTTGGACGCGGGCGAATACGTCATGTACCTGCGCGGTAGTTTGGTGGCGGCCCAGAAGGGCACGGAGGTGCTTGCCGAGGTGAACCGCCCTTATTTCAACCGCACCTTTGAGACTTTTATGTCGCACAAGCACGCGCCTTCAACGGGTGAGGCGGTCTATCCGGGCGTCACCAGAAAGGGCGACCTCACCTATCTTGCGCACCCCCTGTTCCGCCAATACCAGCACAACGCGCCTAGGTGGTGCAGGGCGCTGCTACACAACGTGCTAAAGGATGTGCTTGGGGCGCCGCTGGTCAAGCATTCCGGCCCCTCGACCTTGCAAGTCAGCCTCAATAAGAAAGGGACGGAGAGCTACGTTTTGCACCTGCTTCACTACCTGCCCCTGCGGCGCAGCGACACCATCGACGTCATCGAAGACGTGATTCCGCTCACCAACATCGCGCTGAACGTGGCGGTTCCCGCCGAGGTCGAGGCGGTGACCCTTGTGCCGGAAGGGGCGGGGCTCGAGTGGAGGGTCCAAAACGGCAGGGTGAACTTTACCCTACCCGACCTTGTCGGTCATCAGATGGTGGAAATCCGTTTCAAGGCGTAAGGACGCGTGACACCAGGCTATACCGACACCTTTCCGTAACCGCCCACAGTCCCCCCGTGGCGGCGAACCTATACTTCGAAAAGGAAAAGGGGGATTTATGAAACAAAAATCGCTCGAAGAGCAAATTATCGTCATTACCGGCGCGAGCAGCGGCATCGGGCGCGCGACCGCGGAGATGGCCGCCGAAGAGGGCGCGCGCGTCGTTTTGGGAGCGCGCAGCGAAGATGCACTCAAAAAAATCGTCGACGGCATCAAAGAAGAGGGCGGCAAGGCGAGCTACGTCGTCGTGGACGTGAGTAAAGAAGAGGATGTGCAACGTCTCTCGGACAAAGCGATTGAGGAGCACGGGCGTTTTGACACCTGGGTCAACAACGCGGGCGTCTCGATCTATGGACTTTTAGAAGAGGTCACCACCGAGGACAGCCGTCAGCTTTTTGATACGAACTTTTGGGGCACGGTTTACGGGTCGCTCGAGGCCGCCAAACACCTCAAGACGCACAAGGACGCGCTCGGGACGATTATCAACGTAGGCTCGACCTTGTCCGACCGCGCCATCCCCATTCAGGGGATGTACTCGGCCTCGAAGCACGCCGTGAAGGGCTTTACCGACGCCTTAAGGATGGAGTTGGAGCACGAAGACGCGCCCGTGTGGGTGTCGCTCATCAAACCCGCCGCGCTAGACACCAACTACGCTGAGCACGCCAAAAACTACATGGACAAAAAGGCCGCGCTGCCCTCTCCCGTTTACCACCCCAACTTGGCCGCCGAGGCGATTCTTCACTGTGCCACGCACAAGCAGCGCGACATGTTCGTGGGCGGCGCGGGCGGCAAGGGCATCGCGGCCTTTGGTAGAAATGCGCCGCGCTTAGCCGACAAGTACATGGAGACATTCATTTTCGACCAGCAGCGGGGCAGCGCGCCCGCGCGGGAGGGCGGGGACGGACTCTACAGCGCCTCCGGCGGCGGGGCCGTGCGCGGCTACAACCGCGGCGGCGTGCGCCAGACGAGCCTCTATACCCAAGCGCAAACGCGCCCCGGAACCTCGGGAACGGTCGCGGGCTTGCTCGTGGGCGTCAGCGCAGGGCTGCTCGCGTGGCGCGTGCTTAAAAACCAGAACGGGAGTCGTAACAGCAGACGACGGGGCCGGGGTTACGCCACTTATGAAGCTTACAAAAGCCCCTATGAAAGCAGGAGCTTCGAGGAACGGTTGAGAAATCCGGGCGCAACGCAGCGGATTGTCATTCCCAAAGGCGTTTCGACCGAGGACAGGTCTTCTTAGTCTCAGCCTGGAGCCTCATCTTCATAGCCTCAGCCCGACCCGCAGCTTGTCCAGTCTTAACGCCCGAACTCGGCTCTTATGGCCGCAGGTTCGGGCGTTCGTTTTGGGCTAGGGGCGGCGACCTTGGCGCGCTATCTAAAGCGCCAAAAATAAGCCGACGCCAAGCAGAGCGAGCCCGATCACGAGGGAGGCAAACCCCACATAAGCGAGGTTGATAAGCGCGTTGGGCTTTTGCGCGTCGGGCGCGGCGACGGAAAAGAAAAAGGCGGCGGGTATGAGGATGGCCGCGCCGGGGACAAGCCACGTCACTAAGGATTTGAGGCCTGTGGACAACTGAGCGGCGTCGAGGTACGGCAGCGCCGCCAGGGACAAGATGAGAAAAACACCCGCGTGGGCGTGACCCGCCCGCCAGAACTTTTGCCGGAGTTCGTTTTTCATGTAGTCGCTGCGCTTGATATAAACGAGGCGCAGGATGCTCACGCCGCCATATGCGACGGTGGGCAGCACGACCAGGAGAACGCCCGCGGTGCTTAGGACTAGATCGCTCATGATGTTTGCTCCTTTCCTCTGCCAGCTTTGCTCAGACTTGGTTAATCGGATTTAGAAGATGATGTGAGTGTAGAGGCTCGAGCTCCCTCACCCTTCAAAATGACGCCCACCGCCAGCGCCGTAAACCCGACAAGGGCGGCGAACACCGCCACCGTCAGAGCGTCCGGCTGCGTAAGCGGCTGCGCCCGCAGCGCCTGCCACGTCACCAGCAGCACCACGCCCAGAAGACCCGCCGCCGCCGTCCACACGAGCCTCACCCCCTGCTTTCTGCTCAAGCGGCGGCGCACGATGAACAGCCCCAGGAAGGGCAACACCTGCAACGCGTGCATCCCGATAAAGTGACCCACCCTGAGATCGCCGCCCCGCGTGCTCCAGCCGACGACCGGCAGCCCCGGTCCACCGTCCTCAAAACCTACTGTGTGCGCCCCGACGACCGTGACGGGCGCGCCCCCTTGCCAGCTCGCCATCTGCTGCGCGGTGGGCGTCGTCATCAAGAAACCCAGCCCCATCCCGACGATGGCGATGATGAGCCCCAGACGCAGCGACCAGGCAAAGGCCGGGGCTTCAAAACGCTGAAAAAGCAGCAGCGCGGCGAGCACAAAGTTTGTCGTCCAGAGCGTCACGATGGCGGCCCCCATGACCGACCATAGAAGAGCCTCAAGGGGCGTTGCAACATTGAAGTGACTTGTGGTCCCGCGCACGACCTGGACGACGACCGGTATCATTTCAAGGACGAACACACCGACGATGAGCCAGCCGAGTAGACCGACAAGCCGTTTTTTCCAGCGTCTTTCGGTCTCGACAAAACCGAGCATCCAAGTGATGGTTAGGGTATAGATAGAAATCGAGAGAGCAAATTTAGCAGGTTTGAGCCAGGCGGGTGCGCCCGTAATCATGCGCGAATCTGCGAAAATTCCGACGACGAAAAAGAGAGTGAGTCCCGCCGTGACAAGGCTTAGCAACGTCATAGGCGCGTGAATCTGCCACATCCTCTTGATAAACGAAACCGGATTGCGGTTTGACCTTGTATCTAAGCTGGAGTTTAGAGTCGCCATTTGTTTCTCCTTTTGCTACCCTGGGATTTCTTCACCCTAAGGGCCTTGCGTCACCTTGTCGTCCTTCGAAAGAAGGGGGTTGCTTGTTTGCACTCATATAATTAACGCCGTTAAGTTTATGGAAAAACGGTTCGTGCTACGTCTCCTCAGCCTTCATGCCTTCGATAATGCTCGTTTGATAGAGCTCGAGAATCCCGTACGCCGCCCTTTCATCGATATAAGGCGTGCTGATGGCGAGGGCTACGACGCCGTGGACGTTCGCCCAGGCCATGCCCGCGTAGGTTCTGAGGTCGCCGGGCTTAATTACGCCCGCGTCCAAACATTCCTGCAAGGCTTTGGTGAGCACGCCGAACGAGTCGATGATTGATTCGTACCCTGGGGGTGCGTCACGCTCCAAAAACTCGCCGCGCTGCATAAACATGAGGCGGTACGGGACGGGGTTCTCGAGGCCAAAATTCACATACGCCCGCCCCGTCGCACCAAAGCGCTCTAAGGGCGTCGCGGCCCCGTCGTAAGCTGCCTGCAACATCTCGCCGAACTTGACAAAGCCTTCCATCGCCGCGTGGAACAGCAGGTCGTCTTTATCCGCGAAATAAAGATAGATAGTCGTTGGTGAGTAGCCAATCGCCTCGGCCACGCCTCGCAGGGAAAAGTTCTCGAAGCCGTGTTCTTGAAAAAGGGCTACCGCCGCGTCCAAAATACTGCGCCGCGTCTCCGCCTTGTCCTGCTCACGCCGTTTGAGGCTGGCCTGCTTGAGGCGCTGGGCTCGAGTGGCTTTTACGGTCATAACACTTCTACTTTACTTAACATTGTTAAGTCTGTCAAGAGCTTTTGTGGTTAGGTGCTTTTAGCAGGGATGACGCCACCTCGAGACGTCCCACGACAGTTAGTAAGTTGAATGGAGCAGAAAGCTGCGTAAACGCTGGACAATCCCTGGTCACGCGGTGGCGTAAAGAGACTCCCGTTGTGACCTAACTCACGAATTGCCGTCACGGCTACGGAAGTGAATTTATAAAAAAGAGTATAAATAAGCGAAAGAAGGGGGTTACTATGGCTCGAGACAACGAGACCAAAAAAGTCGAAGCGTACTCGGATACAAAAACAACAGGTGCGAAAACGACCGATACGACCACCACGAGAGACACCACAAGAGATACAGCCGTGAGAGACACCTATGTCGAGGAGCCAGCCCGGCGCTGGCAGGACATTGTCAATCTGCTCTTGGGCGCGTGGTTGTTTATTTCGCCGTGGTTTCTTCCCAATGCGGGTGGTTACGCCACGGACGCCTACTGGGTAGGCGCGCTTATCGTCTTGGTGTCTATCTGGGCGCTGGCGATGCCCCACACTGCGCTGGCGGAGTGGAGCAACATCTTGCTGGGTGCGGGTCTTTTCATCGCGCCGTGGGTGTTGGGCGCAGCGTATGAGCCGGACTGGAACGCCTATCTTGTTGGCGCGTTAGTGCTAATTTTGGCGGCCACCGCGCTTCCCGCAACGAGGCGAGACCGCACGCGCAGAACTGTCTAAACAGCTTAGGACAAAGTAGAGGGCTCGAGCCCTCACCAAAAAAAGTAAAAGTGCAGGTAATTCCTGCACTTTTTTGTTGCCGTTTCACAGATTTTCAGAGCCTACTTCAAACCGCCGGACCCAGTAACCTCACCCTTTTTAGGTGCTCCGCCGGTACTGCGCCACCGCGAGGGGCACGAACACCACGAGGATGCCCACCGCCCAGGCGAGCGCCCACCACACGTCGCTCCAGGCCACGCCGGGGGCCTGACCGCCCGAGGTGAGGAGGCGCACCGCGTTGACCGTGACCGAGATGGGCTGAATCTTGGCAAAAGCCTGGAGCCAGTCGGGCATCGTCTGAACCGGCACAAAGGCCGACGAGGCGAAGACGAGTGGGAAAATCCAGATGAAACCCGCGACCTGCGCCGTCTCGGGGTCCTTGACGGCGAGCCCGATGAGCGCCGAAATCCAGGAAAAGGCAAAGCCGAAAAAGACGACCAAGGCAATCGAGCCAACCGCCTCCCAAAATCCTCCCTGAAATCTAAAGCCGATGAGCGCGCCCACTCCGACCATCAGCAGCACGACGAACACGTTGCGGACGCTGTCGGCCAGGGTGCGGCCCGCCAAGACCGCGCTCCTCGCCATCGGCAGGGAGCGGAAGCGGTCGATCATGCCCCGCGACAAGTCGTCAGCCAAGCCGACCGTCGTCTGTGACGCGCCAAAGAGTACCGTTTGCACCAAAATACCGGGGATGAGGTAGTTGATGTAGTCCACGCCGGGCGTCTGGATGGCTCCGCCAAACACGAAGGCAAAAAGGAGCACGAACATCACGGGCTGGACGGTCGAAAAAACCAAAAGCTGGGGCAGCCGGACGTAACGCAGCAGGTTACGCTGCGCGACGACGAGCGTGTCGGTAAAGGTCCAGCCGAAGCGGCGCAGGGGGCCGGGCGCGCGGGTGCGGGGGGCGGAAGAGACACTCATAAAATCCTCTCTTCGCGTTTTCTTTCGGTTCCTTCACTCCTTGCCGGTTTAGACGTGCCTAACTGAGATTTGCTGGCCTCGCCCGTGAGCGCCAAAAACACGTCGTCGAGCGAAGGGCGGCGCAGGCTGAGGTCGGTCAAGACCACGCCCGCCTCGTCAAGCGCACGCACCGCTTCGATCAAACTTTGCGCGCCCTCCGCGACGGGCAGGGTGAGGCGGCCTGTGTCTTCGTCTCGTTGCGGCGCGTCCGTGCCGATCTTGCGGAGCGCGTCGGCGGCTCTCGAGAGGTCCGCAGCTTCGACCTTGACCTCCAAAACGTCGCTCGCCAAACGCGATTTGAGTTCGTCCGCGGTGCCCTCGGCGATCACGCGTCCGTCGTCGATGACGGCGATTCGGTCGGCCAACTCGTCGGCCTCTTCTAGGTACTGGGTGGTGAGCAAAAGCGTGGTGCCGCCCGCCACGAGTTCTTTGATGGACCCCCACATCTCGATGCGCGAACGCGGGTCTAGGCCCGTGGTGGGCTCGTCCAAAAAGAGCACCTGCGGCTCACCGACTAGGCTCGCGCCCAAGTCCAGACGGCGGCGCATCCCGCCCGAATAGGTTTTGGCGGGGCGGTCGGCGGCGTCCTCTAGGGAAAAGCGCTCGAGCACCCCCGAAGCCCGCCTTTTGGCCTCCCGGCGTCCCAAATGGTAAAGCCGCCCGACCATCTCCAAGTTCTCGCGCCCGGTCAAGTTTTCGTCCACCGCGGCGTACTGGCCCGCGAGCCCGATAAGCCCGCGCAGCGCCTCGGCGTCGGTCGTCACGTCGCGCCCGAGCACCCGCGCCACGCCCGAGTCGAGTTTGAGGAGGGTGGTGAGGATGCGGACCAGCGTCGTTTTGCCCGCGCCGTTGGGGCCTAACAGGCCAAAGACCTTTCCTGCCCTGGCCTCGAGACTCACGCCCTCCAAAGCTTTGACCTTGCCGAAACTCTTACGCACATCCTCGACGTAGATGGCAGCCTCACTCATCGACACCTCCGCGGCCCTGTTTAGTCGGGTGTTCAGTCAGGTGTTCAGTCGGGTCGCCCCTGGTTTTTGCGTTCTTCTTGGTCACATGTTCCTCCTGGCTTTGTTGACATGTACTTTGCGGCTCGAGCTTCGCTTCATCTCCCTCAGTCCCCTCCTCCGAGAGCGCCCTGACCACACCCGCCAGCGCCTCCTCGAACGCTTCTATGAGGGGCGGCGGCATCTCCTGAATGGCGGTCTCGAGGACGCCCTCCAACGCAGCAGCGGCCCGCGCGTCCGCCGCGTCTAAAAAGGCCAACCCGGCAGGAGACAACTCGACACACTTTTGGCGGCGGTCGGCGGGGTTTTCGAAGCGGACGACCAGCTCCCGCTGCACCAGCCGCTCGATGAGGTGACTCGTCGCCGCGAGCGACAAGTCCAGATGCTCCGCGATAGCCGAAACCGTCCCCGGCCCCCCCCGCAGAAAAAAGAGCGTCCCCATCTGCGGCATCGACAGCCCCTCCTCCTTGACAAACGCCATCATCTGCGGCATGGTGCGGCGCATGACGCTCCGGTGAAAGGCGTGAAATGAAGCGGACAGACGCTTGGTCTGGTTGGTGGAGACAGACATACTTCGAAGGTTAAGAGTATTCGAGGTATTATAGTTGTTTTGTCACCAAGGCTACAGAAGAACAGCTCAGTCAAGGAGAAGGGTTTTTACCGACCTCTCGCTGCTGGACAAGAAAAGACGGCCTTCTCCTTCTGCTCAAATGTTTTCAGGGGATGCTGAACGAGCATCCCCTGTATGTTCTTGTCAAAGCTTCAAAGGTTCTAAACCTAGACGCTGGATTCCGGCAGAGGCAGCGGGGCCAGGTCGGGGCGTTCGCCAAAGTCGGGGCGCTGGGAGGGTGTTTGAAGGAGGCGTTTCAATTCCTCCACCGCACGTTCTAACTGTGCATCCCGTCCCGCCACGTCATCCTGCGGTCTCAGGTCAACCTCGATGTCGGGGTCCGTGCCGTAGTTCTCGACGCCCCAGCCCACGTCCTTGAACCAAAAGGAGAACTCGGGCTGCGTCGTCACGCTGCCGTCCAAAAGTTGCCCGGTCACGTTGATGCCCACGACGCCACCCCAGGTGCGTTTGCCCAGCAGCGGCCCCAAACCCATCATCTTAAAGGCGTGCGAAAAGATGTCGCCGTCGGAGCCCGCTTGCTCGTTGGTGAGAGCGACCATCGGTCCCATCGGTGAGAGGTCGGGGTAGGGCTGCGGCTCACCGCGGCGCGGGACGCTGTAGCCGAGGCGGCGGCGGGCGAGCCGCTCGAGCAGCAGCCCCGACACGTGCCCGCCCCCGTTCCAGCGCACGTCTATAAGCAAACCCTCGCGGTTCACCTCCGCAAAAAAGGCGCGGTGAAACTCGGCAAACCCCTGCGGCCCCATGTCTGGGATGTGGATATAGCCTACCCTGCCATCTGACGCTTCATGGACAAAGGCGCGGTTGCGCTCGACCCAGTCGCGGTAGCGGGCCGGGCGCTCGTCGCGCAGCGTTTTGACCGTGACCCTACGCGGCGCACCCCCGTCGGCGGGCGCGAGGGTTAAGACAACCTCGCTCTCGGCCTGGTGGACCAGCAGCGCGGCGGGCGGGACTTCTTCACCCACGCGGCGACCGTTCACCGCCAGCAAACGGTCGCCCACGCGGACGTTGACGCCGGGACGGAGGAGCGGCGACCCGCTCGTCTCATCCCAAACGTCGCCCCGGACGATGTGCTGGACGAGGTAGCCCTCAGACTCGGCGTCATAGGCTAAATCCGCGCCCAAAAAGCCTTGCGGATAGCTCGGCTCCTCCCGGTAGTCGCCGCCAAACTCGTAGGCGTGGGAGGTGCCCAGCTCGCCCTGCATCTCCCACAAGAGGTCGGAAAACTCAGCCCTGGTGCCGACGCGTCCCAAAAGCGGCAGATAACGCGCGTATACGCCTTCCCAATCGACGCCCGACATGTCCGCAGTCCAGAAGTGGTCGCGCTGCCGCCGCCAGGCGTCGCAGTAGATTTGCGCCCACTCCGCGGGCGGCATAACCGAAACCTTGACGCGGCCCAGCTCGAGCCACCCGCTCTTGCGCCCAGGCTCCTCTTCCTCGTTCGGCTTCTCGCCCGCCGTTAGCACCCGCAGCCGGTCGCCCGCGCGGTACGCAATCTTTTCCGCGTTCCCGGACACCTCAAAGTCAGTAATGCCGTCAACCAGCGTCTCGCGCTTCTGCTCGGCGAAATCGTAAACCTCGAGCTTCGCCTTGGCGGGCGGCGGGCCGAACGAGAACCAGTTCGTCTCGAGCGCGCCCTCGACCGGCAGGGACGAGAAGAGCACCTTGTTTTTTAGCCCGCGCACTTGTGTGTAGCGGCCTTCGGGCACAGGAAAGGCGACGAGCCGGTCCATGATGCCGCCTAAGTCAATGCGGAGAGGCGTTTTGTCCTCTTCCCCTGCTTTGTCCTTTTCCTCTTTGTCCGCCTCGAGCGTCTTCGCAAACGGCGAGAACGCATCCGCCTGGAGCGTGATTAAAAAGGGCCGCCCGCCTTTGGGAAAGCCCAGATTAAAGCCGATGCTGTCGTAGACCGGGTTGAAGTTCCGGTAGGAGAGAAAGTAGAGGTAGCGGCCCGCCGGGTCGAAGGCAGGCTGACCGTCCCACAGCACGGGCCGCGTGACGGCGAACGTCTCGCCCGTGTCCACGCGGCAGAGCTTGATAAGAGACGTTTCGAACGTGTCGTGAAAGCCGTAAGCCAACCAGCGACCGTCGGGCGACCAGGCGACGCCCTGGATGGGGGCGTGGGGGCTCGAGTCGATGACCGTCGCCGCGCCCGCCGATACGTCTACCAGCACAAGTTCGTAACGGTGATTGGTCAGCGCCAGCTTGTCCTCCGTGGGTGAGGCGGTCATGGTGAGGGGTCGGCCAAGCTCGAGGTTGAGGCGCACGGGTTCTTCCAAGGCGTCGGCGGAATGAAGCTCGAGCGCGTCCTCACCCCCCGCGTCGCTGATGAGGGCTAGCCGCGTTCCGTCATGAAGGTACGTCGGCAGGCGATAACGGACGCCCACCTCCTCACCGTAGCGGAGCGCCGCCCCCTCCCACAGACCCACCAAGAAGGCTTGCCCCCGCGTCGTCAGCGCGACCGCGCGCCCTTCGGGGTCGAGCGTGTAGTCTTCTAAATACGTAGCGGCCTCGACAAACTTGCGTTTGCGTTGCGCCCTGGGGCTGTGAAAGGCGACCTCTACGGGACGGCTCTCCCCCTCCTCCGGGTCAAAAAGATACAGGTCCGCCCCCGCCTGATAGATGATGCGGCGTCCGTCGGTGGCGGGGTAGCGCACGTAATAGTCGGCGTGGTGCGTGTGGCGGCGCTCGTCGTCACCCGCGGGTGTACACGAGTAAAGATTACCGACACCTTCAACGTCCGACACGAAATAGATGCGTTCCCCCACCCACAGAGGCGTGGCGACGTTGCCATCCGGCTCCAACAGCCTCGTCCAGTCGCCGTCTCCCCTAACGTCTATCCACACGTCTCCGGTCAGCCCGCCCCGGTAGCGTTTCCAGCGCGCGAGGTCGGTCGTGTTGCGCGCGATGACTCGGCCCCCGCTTGGGCCGTAGGAGAGGCTCGAGGCCGGACCCGTCGGCAGTTCGGCGGGCTCGCCGCCCGTTGCCGGGACGGTGTAGAGCCGGAAGAGACGCGAAAAGGGCGCGGCGGTGTTGCTCGCAAACACAACCTTACCGTCCGGCGTCCAGCCCACCACTTGCGCGTCTCCACCCAAATAAGTGAGCCTTTCGGCGGCTCCCCCCGCGGCGGGCATCACGTAGACCTCGCTATCACCCTCGTCGCGGCCCGTAAAGGCCAGCGTCTCACCGTCTTTTGGAAACGCCGCGTTGAGCACCCGGCCCGGATTCGCGGTGAGACGCCGCGCCACCCCGCCACCTGCGGGCACCTCCCAGAGGTCATCCTCACATACAAAAACGATTTTGTCCCCAAACAGCGTGGGGTTGTGATAATAGCCCTTGTCAGCCACCGACGCACCTCCCGTGATGCAAGAGAAATTAGCGCAAACGTTTAGAGATTACCACTTGGGGATTTGGGAAAGTTTAGAGGGGAGGCTCGAGCCGCCTAAGCGGATTCTTCGGTGAATCTTTCGGGTAAACGCGACGTGTACCACATGAGCATACCGGCCTGCCAGACGACAAAAAGCGGTAGAGGCAACAGGTACGGAGCGAAAATAAAGTTCATAAATCCCGTCATGTCCGGAACTCCCAGCGCGCCCGGAAATCCCGGAACTCCCAGTGTATCCGGAAATGCCAGCACACCCGGAAGGCTCAACATACCCGACAAAAGCAAGGTCAGCCAGAAGCCGCCACCGCGCAGGAGGGGTGAGTGAACGCGCAAAACGAGCGTGGGGAGAACCGCACCCACCACGCCCGCAATGGGCAGGGCGAGCCAAAAGGTCAGGGCGGGAATCACGCCCAAATAGTGGGCGACATCTAAACCCAAACTAAAGGTGTGAAACGCCAATCCGAAACCCACCGTACAGGCGAGCAGCCAGAGACCGCGCCGCGCGAGATGCCTAAATTCGGGTACCAAAAACGACGCGAGCGCAAAACACAGGCCAATCAGCCAAACGAGGAGAGAATTTGTCCCAAAAAGAGGAGTAAAAAAAGCGACAGGAGACAGAAGTGTGGAAACCAGACCGGACGCTACGCCCACAAGCCCTGGAACGAATCTTTTCATGCTCGAGCCTCCAATCACAAACGCAAAGGACGCGAAAGGGCGATTAAACCGTGTGCGAACGAATAGTCACTCCCGCCAGGTTTTCCTCAGCACCCGCAGCCAGTTCTCATACCCCAACTTGCGCAGCGTCGCGTCGTCATAGCCGTGCTTGCGCATGACCGTCACCAAGTTCGGCAACCCCGACACGTCTTTGATGCCGTAGGGCATGGTGGCCCCGTCAAAGTCCGAGCCGAAGCCGACGCGGTCGACGCCTAGGCGGTCAATCAGATAGTCGAAGTGGCGTAAGGCGGTCTCGAGCGTCGTATCCGCATCATTGGCAGCGTCCTCGCGTAAAAAGCTCACCGCGAAATTCACGCCGACCATCCCGTCGCTCTCCCGAATCCTCCCCAACTGCCCGTCGGTGAGGTTGCGCGGCACGGGAGAAAGCGCGTGCGCGTTCGAATGGGTGGCGACCAGGGGCGCATTACTGAGTTCCGCCACGTCCCAAAATCCCTTTTCGTTGAGGTGCGAAAGGTCGATCATCACGCCCAAACGGTTACATTCCTTGACCAACTTTTTGCCTTCGTCCGTCAAGCCGGGGCCGGTGTCGGGGGAGGCGGGATATTCAAAGGGGACGCCGTGGCCGAATCTATTAGGGCGGCTCCAGACGAGGCCCAGCGAGCGCAGGCCCTGGACGTAATAATGCTCGAGCCCCCCCGCATCGTCCAGCGCTTCCGCGCCCTCGAAATGCAGAATGGCCGCGAGCACGCCCCTGCTGAGGCACGCTTCTAACGCGTCTGCGGTTCGCACGACCTCGAGCTTACCGTTTGAGGTTCTTTCGAGCTCAAAAAGCGCGTCCATCATCCTCTGCGTTCCCGCTCGAGCCGTCTCAGCGTCGATGGAGTCCGCCAACGGAAAACGGTAGCCCCTGTCGGTGAGGATGATGTTGTCTTTGTTATCGAGCTCATTTCCTTTGGGCACGAAAATGGCAAAAAAGCCGCCCGCCAAACCACCCTCCAAGGCCCTGGGCAGGTCGATATGACCGACCGAAGAACGCTCAAAAAAAGAGCGGCCCTCGCCGCGTGGCGTGGTGAGGCTCAACAGGGTGTCGTTGTGACCGTCGAAAATAGGAATCATGGAGAGAGTATAGCGGGCGCGGGAGGACGTATAGGCGTCAAGGTGAAGGTTGCGGTGAAAGTCATGGCGGCAGGCGAAAGAAGGGTACAGGCAGGGAAGTTTGCAAAACAAGTAGGGTCATGAAGTGAGAAAATGTACGTTCGGGCTCTCACTCCGTAACCTTACATTTGCCTCAATTCTCGAGACGTTCTCAGGAACTTCATATGCTGTTTGTCCAGAGCGTGCTATCTTAAAGGCGGAAGAGACACTGGGACGAGGACGCAGGAGCGCCAAGGTGGGAGCCGCGGCGCTCCGTAATTTTTGTGCGGTTTTCTGTACGGTTTCGCTGTTCCGCCGTGAGTAGATAGTAGACGCAGTCCCTTTTACCCACTTTGTAAACCCTTTACCTTACCCCCTGCAGGGGCACGTTTAGAGGACATTTGTCCCCCGGACGCGCTAGAGCATCTATGGTAGCTTAGGTTAGTTCTACTGTAGTGACGCGTCGCCAAGGGTGGGGGGTCGCTAAACTATCAAGGGGAGGTAAAACAGGGATGATGCGAAAACCTCATCTTCCGTATGGGTCCGTTTATCGTTGTTATGAGCATCTGGTGAAACTTATTTTACGTTTTAGCCCAACCGGCGAGGGATTTCATGCGTTGAGCTCGAGCCCACAACACGTGTTTATGAGAAGCGTCTTCTCGCGTGTAGTCACGAGGAGTGTCATGAGGAGGTCTGATGCCCCAGCAGTTTCCGCCTAACGCCAACGCCTTTACCAAATGGGCCATTTGGGGAGGGGCGATTTTTATCGTGTTGATGATGCTCGCTCTTACCGCCTTCGCCCGCACCACCAAAAATCAGGTGGGCGTGCCCGTCGCGCAGCCCGTGGGCTTTCAGCACGCGCTTCACGCGGGCGAACTCGGGGTGGATTGCCGCTACTGCCACACTTCGGTCGAGGTGGCGGCCTACGCCAACGTCCCGCCCACTGAAGTCTGCATGACGTGCCACTCACAGATTCGGGTCGGCACGCCGCAGCTCGCCGCTGTCTGGGAAAGTTGGGAGAACGACCGGCCCATCAAGTGGAACGGGGTTCACAAGCTCGCCGACTTCGTTTACTTCAACCACGCCGCGCACATCAACAACGGCGTCGGCTGCAACTACTGCCACGGCCGCGTCGACCAGATGGGCGGCATCTGGAAAGCCGAGTCGATGACGATGGGCTGGTGCTTGGAATGCCACCGCGCGCCCGAAAATTACGTCCGGCCCCGCGAAGAAGTGTTTAATCTCGCTTACGAACCCCCCGCCAATCAAGAAGAGTTAGGACGAAGCCTGGTGCAGAGCTACCACATCAACACGAACAAGCTCCCGCAGTGCTCCACGTGTCACCGATGAGCGATATAGATATGTCAGATACCCTCACAAGCACGACGAAAACGCCCCTGAGCATTGCCGAGGTGCGAGAGCGGCTCGAGCAGAAGCAGGGCAAAGCCTACTGGCGCTCGCTGGACGAGGTCGCCGACACCCCCGAGTTTAGAGAGTTTTTGCACAAGGAGTTTCCGCGGCAGGCCGCGCCTTTAGAAGGCTCGATTGACCGCCGCGATTTCATGAAGCTCCTGGGCGCGTCCCTGGCGCTCGCGGGGCTGTCGTCGTGCGCGCTCCCGCCCGTCCGCGAAAAGGTCGTCCCTTACGTGCGCGCGCCCGAAGAAATCATCCCCGGCAAGCCGCTCTTTTTTGCGACCGCGTTAACGCACGGCGGCTACGCCAAAGGCGCGCTCGTCGAGAGCAACATGGGCCGCCCGACCAAAGTCGAGGGCAACATCGACCATCCGGCGTCGCTGGGCGCGACGGACGTGTTTATGCAGGCGTCCATCCTGACGATGTACGACCCCGACCGTTCGCAGGGCGTGCTTTTTAACGGCGACCAAGGTGTGTGGGATGATTTTGTCGCGCAAATAGGTGAGACTCTGGGCGGCCTCGAGTCGGGCGCGGGCTTACGCATCCTCACCGAAAACGTCACCTCGCCGACGCTGGCGAGCCAGATGGACACGCTGCTCACGCGCTTTCCCGAGGCGCAGTGGCACCAGTACGACCCCACGCATAGCGACACCATCCGCGAGGGGGCCGTGATGGCTTTCGGCGAGGACGCGCGGGCGCTCTACCGCCTGGGCAATGCCGACGTGATTTTGTCGCTCGGCGCGAACTTTTTGGGCGACGGGCCGGGGATGCTCCGCTATACCCGCGACTATTCCAAGCGCCGCCGCGTTCTGACCGCCGAAGACACGATGAACCGCCTCTACGTGGCCGAGAGCACCCCGTCGATCACGGGCGCGGTCGCGGACCACCGGCTCTCGCTCAAGCCCAGCGAGTTGGAAAGTTTGGCTCGAGCCTTGGCCCAACAGCTCGGCGTCTCAGTCACGGGCAGCTTGCCCCCCGACGCCGTACCGAGCGCCTGGTTGCAAGCCGTGCTGAGCGATTTGCAAAACAGCGCGGGCCGTTCAATCGTCATCGCGGGCGATGAGCAGCCGCCTATCGTCCACGCGCTAGCCCACGCCATGAACGCCGCGCTGGGTAACGTCGGCGAGACGGTCGTCTATATCGACCCGCCCGAACTCGTGTCCACCGACCAGAGCGCCTCGCTACGCGCGCTCACCGAGGCGATGGCGGCGGGCGAGGTTGAACTGCTCGTCATCATCGGCGGCAACCCGGTCTATACCGCGCCCGCCGAGGTGGACTTTGCCGGAGCCCTGGCGCGCGTGCCCGAAAGCGTTCACCTGAGCCTCTACCCCGACGAAACCTCGCTGCGCTGCACCTGGCACCTGCCGCAAACGCACGAGTTGGAAACCTGGAGCGACGCCAAGGCTCTAGACGGCACCGCTTCAATCATGCAGCCGCTCATCGCGCCCTTTTACGGCGGTCACTCGGTTCACGAGCTGTTGGCAGTCCTTAACGGCACCCCCGCCGAGTCGTACGACGTGGTGCGCGGTTACTGGCAGAACCAGGTCTCAGCGGCGGGAGGCAACTTCGACGACTTCTGGCGCACGACGCTCTATAGGGGCGTGGTTGAGGGAAGCGCGACGCCCGCCAAGCAGGTCACGGTCAACGATGACTTTAGCGGGGCTACTGAAAATGGGACTTCTGGAAACGGAGCGGAAGGGCTCGAGATTCTCTTCCGACCCGATCCGTGCGTTTACGGCGGTCAATACGCCAACAACGGCTGGTTGCAAGAGTTGCCCAAACCCATTACCGCCCTTACCTGGGATAACGCGGCGCTCCTGAGCCCCCGCACCGCCGAGCGCTACGGCCTCAACACCAACGATGTGGTGAACCTTTCTTACGCGGGCCAGAACATCCCGGCCCCCGTGTGGGTCTTGCCTGGTCAGGCTGAAGACACAGTCACGGTGCATCTGGGCTACGGCCGCGAGAACGCGGGGCGCATCGGCAATGGCACCGGCTTTGACGCCTACCGGATTCGTCCGCTGGCCGCGCCGTGGTCGGGGGCGGGGTTGGAAATCACCCCCACAGGTGAAACGTACAAGCTCGTGACCACGCAAACGCACCACACCATCGAGGGCGACCGCCACATCGTACGCCACGGGACGCTGGCCGAATTCAAGGAGCACCCCGAACACCCCGAGTTCGCGCACCCCGTCGAACATCACGAGTCCGACCTCTATCCCGACTATGTTTACGAAACCTACGCCTGGGGCATGGTCATCGATATGAACGTCTGCACGGGCTGCAACGCCTGCGTGGTCGCCTGTCAGGCGGAAAACAACATCCCCATCGTGGGCAAAGACCAGGTGGCGGTAGGCCGCGAGATGCACTGGATTCGCGTGGACTCCTACTACGCGGGCTCGCTCGACGACCCCGAGTTTTACTTCCAGCCCCTCCCCTGTATGCACTGCGAAAAAGCGCCCTGCGAACCCGTCTGCCCGGTGGGCGCGACCATCCACGATCACGAGGGCTTAAACGTGATGGTCTACAACCGCTGCGTCGGTACGCGCTACTGCTCGAACAACTGCCCCTACAAGGTGCGCCGCTTTAACTTTTTGCAGTACGCCGAGCTCGAAGAAAACTCGCTTACGATGGTGCAAAATCCCAACGTTACGGTGCGCAGCCGGGGCGTCATGGAAAAATGCACCTACTGCGTGCAGCGCATCAGGCGCGGCGAAATCCAGGCCGACATCGAAGAGCGCGGGCTCGTCGACGGCGAGATCGTCACCGCCTGCCAAGCCGCCTGCCCCGCCGAGGCCATCGTCTTTGGCGACATCAACAACCAGACGACCGCGGTGGTCCACGCCAAGGCCTCACCCCTCAACTATGCACTCCTAGAAGAACTCAACACGGTGCCGCGCACGAGCTACATCACCAAGCTGACCAACCCCAATCCTTCGCTTGTGGGCGCCGAGGCGAGCATGTTTAACGGTTTAGGCAACGAAGTGAACAAGGTAAATAGCGGGAGTAGCGGTGTAAATATCAACACGATGGAGGGCAGAGATGGCCGTTCAGCCTAGACGCAGGCCCAGGGTGGTAGAAACGAACCGGGTGATCGCGCCCGGACAAACTTACGGCGGCATCGACGACGTTGTCGACGCGCCCGTCTTAACGCAGCCGCAGCGCACGCCCGTCTGGTGGATTGTCGGCTTTGGCATTGCACTCCTGGGTCTCGCTATGTATTTAGCGACGATGGTCTACCTCATCACCACCGGGGTGGGCATTTTCGGGAACAACATCCCCGTCGCCTGGGGTTTTCCCATCATCAACTTTGTGTGGTGGATCGGCATCGGCCACGCGGGCACGCTCATTTCGGCGGCGCTGCTACTCTTTAGGCAGCCCTGGCGCACCTCGATCAACCGCTTCGCGGAGGCGATGACGATTTTCGCGGTCGTCTGCGCGGGCCTCTATCCGATTCTGCACTTGGGCCGTCCCTGGCTCTTCTACTGGCTGCTGCCCTACCCCAACACCTACGGGCTGTGGCCGCAGTTCCGGAGCCCCTTGGACTGGGACTTATTTGCCATCTCGACTTACGCGTCGGTGTCGGTGCTTTTTTGGTACATCGGGCTGATTCCCGACCTGGCGACCCTGCGCGACCGGGCCACGCTCAAGCCGCTGCGCTTTCTCTACGCGGCGCTTTCTCTAGGTTGGCGCGGCTCGACCAAACACTGGCAACGCTACCAACGCGCCTACCTGATTCTGGCGGCGCTGTCATTCCCGCTCGTGCTGTCGGTCCACTCAACCATCGGGATGGACTTCGCCGTGGCGCAGTTGCCGGGCTGGAACAACACCATCGTGCCGCCCTACTTCGTCGCGGGGGCGGTGTACGCGGGCTTTGCGATGGTGCTTATTCTGGCGATTCCGCTACGCAAGGCGTTTCATTTAGAAGGTCTCATTACTAAACGTCATTTGGACAACTCCGCCAAACTCATGCTCGCCACGGGATTAATCGTCGGCTACGGCTACGCGAACGAGATTTTTATGGCCTGGTACAGCGGCAACGTTTTCGAGCGCGACATGATTTACAACCGGATTTTTGGCGGCTACTGGTGGGCTTTTTGGGCGCTCATGCTCTGCAACGTCATCGCCATTCAGCCCCTGTGGCTCAAGCGCGTGCGGCAGAACACCGCCATGCTCTTTGTGATTTCGCTGATCGTGTCGGTGGGGATGTGGCTCGAGCGCTACGTCATCGTCGCGGTCACGCTCACCCACGACTTTTTGCCGTCATCCTGGGGTGAGTTTAACCCGACTTTGTACGACTGGACCTTTTACATCGGTTCGATGGGCCTTTTTGCCACCTTGTTCTTCCTCTTTATCCGCCTCTTGCCGTCGATTGCCACCACTGAAATGAAAGAGTTGGCGCACGAAGACGCGCATCACATTTCGGACGAGCACAAGCAGCCCGGTTTCCAGCCTAAGAATGAAGGGTCGGTGCCGTCATGAGTACTGTGGGAGCCTACAGCGACCAGGAAGCCCTCGCGGACGCGGACCTCTACGGCTTGGTCGCCGAATTTGGCGAGCCCGAGCACATCCTTGCGGCGGCCAACGCCGCGCGCGAGGAGGGTTACACCAAGATGGACGCCTACACCCCCTTTCCCGTTCATGACCTGGACGAGGCCATCGGCTTTAAGCCGACGCGGATGGGCTGGGCGGTGCTGCTTATGGGCATCTTGGGCGGGGCGACGGGTTTTTTCATGCAGTGGTACGCCCAGGTGGTGTTTTATCCCCTAAACATTGGCGGCAAGCCGCTCAACGCCTGGCCGAACTACATCATCATCACCTTCGAGATGACCGTCCTGGCCGCCGCCTTTACCGCGGGGCTCTTTATGCTCTTCTTAAACGGCCTGCCCCGTCCCTACCACTCGATTTTCAACACGCCGGGCTTCGAGGGCGCGACGCGCGACAAGTTCTTTTTGTGTATCGAGGCCGACGACGATAAGTTCGACCCCGAACGCACCAAAACGTTTTTAGAAGGGCTTTCGCCCCGACCCGAACGCATCTCGGAAGTGGAGCGTTAAAAAGCTGATGATGTCATCCTATCCCACCCGCCCGCCTCGCCTCGCGCTGCTCGTTTGCGCCTTGCTCCTGCTGAGCGGCGCTCTAAGCGGCTGCGGTCGCAACATGTACAACCAGGCCAAGTACGGGACCTACGACCAAAGCAACCTGTTCGAGAACGGCACTTCGTCCCGCCCGCTGATTGACGGCACCGTCTCGCGCAAGCGCGGCGGCACCGACGCCTCGTTTTTTACGGGCGTGGGCGAGAACGGGCTCTTGACCGAGCTACCGATTCCCTTGACCTATGACGTGCTCGAGCGTGGTCAGGAGCGCTACAACATCTACTGCTCGCCCTGCCACAACTTTTCGGGCTACGGCGGCGGGATGATCATCCAAAAAGGCTTCGTGCCGCCCGCGTCGTTTCACGAAGAACGCCTCCTGGCACAGCCCGTCGGCTACTTCTACAACGCCATCACCAACGGCTTTGGCAGGATGTATCCTTACGCGTCACGGATTCCGCCCGAGGACCGTTGGGCCATCTCGGCTTACATCAAGGCGCTGCAACTGAGCCAAAACGCGACGCCGGACGATGTGCCCGCAGACGTTCTGCAAGCGCTCGGCGCCCAAGGAGCCTCCCGGTGACGCGCGACCGCACCCTCGCCCCCCGCTTCGAGCGCCTTTTACGCGCGTCTCTGGTGATCGGCGTGTTGGGCCTCGTTGCCTCTATCGTGCTGGCGTTTTTCGGGCTTAGCGGCTTTTTCGAGTCTTACCTTTACGCCTACCTGTTCTGGTTCGGGCTCTCGATGGGTTGCTTGGTGATGCTGCTGGTGCAGCACTTGGCGGGCGGTTCGTGGGGGGCGCTCATCCGGCGTCCCCTAGAGGCCGGGACGATGATCTTGCCTCTCATGGCGCTGCTCTTTATCCCCATCTTTTTTGGCATCGGCTACCTTTACGAATGGTCGCACGCCGAGGTGGTCGCGGCCAATCCGATATTGCAGGCCAAGCAGGGCTGGCTCAACACGCCCTTTTTCATTCTCCGCACGGCGCTTTATTTTGCCGTCTGGATCGTGATGGCTCTTCACTACACGCGGCTGTCAGATAGACAAGACCGGAGCGGGGACCAAGCGGCGGCGGAAAAGATTAGAGAGCGGTTCAGGAACGGCGCAGGGCCGGGCATCGTCGTGTTCGTCCTCACCATGACCTTGGCCGCCATCGACTGGGGCATGTCGTTGTCGCCCGAATGGTTTTCTGGCATCTACGGCGTGATCATCATGATCGGCCAGGCCATCACGGCGGTCGCGTTTCTCATCATCTTTATGGTGTTTTTGACGCGAAACGAGGCCATTGATGAACTTCTAAATGCCAAGCGCTTGCAAGACTTGGGCAACTTTTTAATGGCCTTTACCCTCTTCTGGGCGTATGTGTCGTTTTCACAGCTCATCATCCTTTGGTCGAACAACACCATTGAGACAAGTTCGTGGTACGTCGTTCGCCTTAGCGGCGGCTGGAACGTCATCGCGCTCGTTTTGCTCGTGCTCCACTTCGCGCTGCCTTTTTTGATCCTTTTCTCGCGCTGGGTCAAGCGCAAGCGGCGCGCGCTCGTTGCGGTAGCCGCGTGGATATTGGTCATGCGGCTCGTGGACCTTTACTGGATTATCGTCCCGGCGTACGACCGTGAGATTCCCTTTCACATCCTCGACGTCACCGCGGTCGTCGGTCTCGGCGGCCTCTGGGTGGCGGCCTTTGTGGCCCGCCTGCGGACCCGGCCACTCTTGCCCTTGCACGACCCCAGGCTGACTGCTGACCCGCACCCGCTCACGCCCGAGACCGCGACCAAGCTGGGAGCCGAACATGCCTAAGGCCCCGCGCGACTACCTACTCACCGAGGGCGAAACGCGTGTGCTGTTCATCATGGGCGGGATTGGCGCGGTGGCCGCTTTGGTCCTTATCCTGGTGCTCATTTCGGCGCGGCCCCAGGGCCAGTACACGCCCGCCGACACCACGCAGTATGAGCAAACCCTGACCACCGCCGCGGCGGCCATAGGCAACTACAGCCGCAACGAAACCACAGGCCGGATCACCATTCCCATCGAGCAGGCGATGGAGCTTGTGGCCGAACGCGGGGTGACCAACATCCAGTATGGCAACGTGACGGGCGACGCGGAGGCTGACCCCGTCGCGCCCAGCGCCGAACCTGAAACCGGGGACCCGGCGGGCGCAGGAGAGAACGCAGGAAGCGCCACAGGTGGTGGGACGGGCGGTCAAGGACAGTAGTCAAACGAGTAGTCAAACGGTCATTGGGTTTCAAACACACGTGTTGGTGTAGGGGCGCTCGAGCGCCCCTCTTCTCATGCTCTTTTACATTTTGTAGGGTTAGCTCTCTCCCCTTGGCACCCAAGATTCGCAACAGAAGATATCACGGTAAGTTTCAAGTGTGTGGATTTGCTCGAGCCCAAGGGAACGTGCCATAGTGGGTAAACCTTAGTATCCAAAAGGGGTGAGCATGTTTCGTTTTGTCAAACTTTTATCCGTTTTATGGCTCGTCGCGCTCGGGGGCGCTTTTGCACAGGACTTAGCCGAAAACACCGCGCGCATCCACTACACCCGCCCCGACGGCGTTTATGACGGTTGGAAACTCCACGTTTGGGAGGACACCACCGAGACCGTCACCTGGGAAAACGGGCTTGACGTTACGGGTGAGGACGACTACGGCGTCTACTGGGACGTAGGCCTCACCGACGACGCCCAGACGCTCGGCTTTATCGTCCACAAGGGCGACGAGAAAGACCCCGGCCCCGACATGTTTCTGACGCCCGGCGAGATGGGGTACGAGGTCTGGATTGTGTCGGGAAACGATACGATTTATACCCAGCTACCCGACACCACCACCGCCGCGCCCAAAGGAGATTTGGGCAAGGCCCAAGCCCATTGGCTGAGCCGCGATACGGTTGCTTGGAATCTTAGGGAAGTGCCGGAGGGTGCTCAAGTTACGCTTCACTACGCGCCCGACGCCGGGTTGACGCTGGGTGAAAACGGGCTCGAGGGCGGCGAGAGCGTGGTGCTCGAGCCCGCCGGAGCCTTGAATGAAACTCTACAAAACGCGTTTCCTCACCTCGCAGGCTATCAAGCCTTCCGCGTACCCGAAACCGCCGACGTTGCCGCCATCCTCCGGGGCCAAACCGCCGTTTCTTACACGGACGCCGAGGGAACCTTGCAAGACGCCACGGGCTTACAGATTCCCGGTGTGCTGGACGACCTCTACGCCAACGACCAGCCTCTGGGCGTGACGTGGGAGGGGGACACGCCGACGCTTTCGGTGTGGGCACCCACCGCGCAAGACGTCAAGCTGCACCTCTTTGAAAACGCCGACACGGACGACGCGCAGGTTTTGGGGATGAGCCGCGACGACGCCACGGGCGTCTGGAGCACCACGGGCGACGCGAACTGGAAGGGGCAATACTACCTCTACGAGGTACAAGTCTACGCGCCCACTACTCAAGTCATCGAAACCAACCTCGTCACTGACCCTTACTCCCACTCTCTCTCGATGAACTCCACGCGCTCGCAAATCGTGGACCTAAACGACGCGGCGCTTAAACCCGAGGGCTGGGACGGGCTCGAGAAGCCTCCCCTGGCGACCTTTGAAGACGTGAGCGTCTACGAACTCCACATGCGCGACTTTAGCGTGGGCGATGAGGGGGTGCCGCTCGAGCAGCAGGGCACCTACCTCGCCTTTACTCACCCCGACTCGAGCGGCATGACGCACTTGAGAAACTTGGCCGAGGCGGGGCTTACCCACCTGCACCTTTTGCCGACTTTCGACATCGCCACCATCAACGAAAATAAGAGCGAGTGGAGGGAGCCGGAGGGCGACCTCGCAAGCTTCCCCCCCGACTCCCCCAAACAGCAAGCCGCCGTTGGTGAAGTGCGCGGCGACGACGGGTACAACTGGGGCTATGACCCCTATCACTACACCGTGCCCGAGGGAAGTTACGCGACCGACCCGGAGGGAGCGGGGCGGGTGCTCGAGTACCGCCAGATGGTGGAGGCCCTCAACGAAAGCGGCCTACGCTTCGTGATGGACGTGGTTTACAACCACACCAACGCCAGCGGGCAAGATGAGCGTTCGGTTTTGGACAAGGTCGTTCCCGGCTACTACCACCGCCTGAACGCAGACGGCTTCGTCGAGACCTCGACCTGCTGCCAGAACACCGCCACCGAGCACGCCATGATGGAGCGGCTGATGATCGACTCGCTCCTCACCTGGGCGGAAGACTATAAGGTGGACGGCTTCCGCTTTGATTTGATGGGCCACCACATGCTCGCCAACATGCAAAACGTCCGCGAGGCGTTGGACGAGCTCACGCTCGAGGAGGACGGCGTGGACGGTGCCAACATCTACGTCTACGGCGAGGGCTGGAACTTTGGCGAGGTGGCGGACAACGCGCGGGGCGTGAACGCGACCCAGGCGAACGTCGCGGGCATGGGCATCGGCACCTTTAACGATAGGCTGCGCGACGCGGTACGCGGCGGCGGTCCCTTCGACAGCCCCGAAGGCAAGGTGACCAATCAAGGCTTTATCAGCGGCCTCTACTACGCCCCCAACGCGGCGGTGGAGGCATCTTTAGAAGAACAAAAAGATAGGCTCCTGCTCGCCGCCGACCAAATTCGGGTGGGACTCGCGGGCAATCTGGCGGGCTACATCTTTATGGACCGCAACGGCGAAACCGTCACCGGCGCAGACGTGGACTACAACGGCTCGCCCACGGGCTACACGCAAGACCCACAGGAAAACATCGTCTACGTGTCCGCGCACGACAACGAGACGCTGTGGGACATCTCACAATACAAGCACGCCGCGGACACCCCGCTAAGCGAGCGGGTGCGGGCGCAGAACATGGGCCTGGCTATCGTCGCGCTCTCTCAGGGTGTACCCTTTTTCCACGCGGGAAGCGACATGCTGCGTTCAAAATCTCTCGACCGCGACTCGTACGACTCAGGCGATTGGTTTAACAAGCTCGATTTTTCCTACGGCGCGAACAACTGGGGCGTCGGCCTGCCGCCCGCCTGGGCGAACGAGGAGGGCTGGCCCCTGATGCGCCCCCTACTAACCCAGACTGCGTTAAGAACGAACGAAGCAGCCGTCACCGCGGCGGTGGCTCACCTTCGGGAGATGCTCGAGATTCGCCAAAGCTCTCCCCTTTTCCACCTGCAAACCGCCGACGAGGTGAAAGCGCGCCTCACCTTTTACAACACCGGCCCCGCACAGGTTCCCGGCATCATCGTCATGGGTTTGTCGGACGAGGTGGGTGAGGACTTAGGCCCCAATTATGAGGCCGTCGTGGTGGTATTTAACGCCACCGATGAGATGCAGCGGCTCCCGGTCTTGGCTTTTGAGGGGCAGACCCTCAGCCTTCACCCGGTGCAGCGGGCGTCTGGGGATGTGCAGAGCCGCTTCTCGAGGTTTGAAGAGGGGACCTTTATCGTCCAACCGCGGACGACGGCGGTGTTTGTGCTCGAGCCGTAGAAAAAGACGTATCAGCGAAAGATTTGGAGGAGCGTGTGCAAAATGTCCACACGCTTCTCTCTTTATAAAGCCCTTTAGTTAAAACCAAAAACTCACCTTAGGGTAAACTAAGGCGAATCAACTGTGATTACGCCTGAGGAGCTCAAAAGGAGTCGCCGGAACGGTTTAGTTCTAGTTATGCTGCTGACTGCTCTTCAAGTTAGGATAGAACAGCTATGAAGCTGAATCACCTTAATCTCACGGTCAGCGATGTACCCAGGACGCGAGCGTTCTTGGAAAAGTATTTTGGTCTCCACAGCGTCGAAGGGGTAGAAAGCGACGACAGCTTTGATGTGATGTTCGACGATGCGAATTTAGTGCTTACCTTGATGAAGGTTGGGGAAACGGCTGAGGTCAAGTATCCAGCAAGTTTTCATATTGGCTTTATCCAGGGAAGCGAAGAGAAGGTCAACGAAATCAACCGGCAACTCAAGGACGATGGCTTTGACGTGAAACCGCCTCGGCGGTTTCATGGGTCTTGGACGTTTTACTGTAAAGCACCAGGTGGGTTTACCATTGAAGTTCTCTGTTGACCTTGTGGTGCTATAAGGGCAGCATACCTTAGCGCTGCGCCTTCCCTTTTTCATGTCAGAGTGACGTGAACGCTTGCTCAAAAGCCGCCCCAAAACCCGTGTAGCTCCTAACAAACACGGTATGCTTCCCCCATGAATTCCACTACGCAGCCCGTAGGAAGCAGGCGCATCGCCCCCTTTGGCGAGACCGTCTTCTCCCGCTACACGCGTTTGGCGCAAGAGTACGGCGCGGTCAACCTGGGCCAGGGCTTCCCCGATTTCGCGCCGCCCGCGTTCGCGCTCGAAGCGCTGCGCGAGGCCGCCTCGGGACCGCAGCAGTACCCGCCGCTGCCGGGGGTGCCTATCTTATTGGACGCCTTGGCCGAGAAAACGGGCGCGTCTCTGGGGCGCACGCTGGACCCCGTGAAGAACATCCAAGTCACCGTGGGCGCAACCGAGGCGCTTTTTGCCGTTATGCAGGCGCTCATCAATCCGGGGGACGAGGTGGTGCTGCTCGAGCCCTTCTACGACGCCTACCCCGCCGACGTACACATGGCCGGGGGCGTGCCCCGTTATGTGCCGCTTCATCCACAAGAGGATGGGGAGTGGGCGCTCGAGCTTGATGAACTCAGAGGGGCGTTCAACAACAAAACCAAGGCCATTATTATTAACACGCCGCACAACCCGACAGGCAAGGTTTTTTCAGAAGATGAACTCGACGCCATCATTGGGCTTGCCGAGACCTTTGACGCGGTTATCATCAGCGACGAGGTTTACGAGCATCTTGCTTTTACAAAACACGTGTCGGTGGCGAGCCGCCCCGGCGGTTGGGAACGCACCATAACGATCTCGTCCATCGGCAAGACCTTTTCGGTCACAGGCTGGAAGGTCGGTTGGGCGGTGGGTCCTGAAAACCTCATTCACGCCCTGCGCATGGCGCACCAGTGGATTCCTTACACGGTGGCGACGCCCTTGCAGGTGGCCTCGGCGACGCTGCTACGTGAGGCGGGGGCTCGAGACTACTACGAAACGCTGCTCGGTGACTATCTAAGGAGGCGCGACGCGCTGGTGGACGCGCTTAGCAACACGCCCTTAAAGCCGCTCGTCCCGCAGGGCGGTTACTTCGTCATCGCCGAAAGTTCCGCCTTGGGATTCGGGGACGACGTGAGCCTCTGCGACGCGTTGCCCGAACAAATAGGCGTCGTCGCCATCCCGCCGAGCGCCTTTTACAGCGAGCCGCATAAGCCTCTCGCCAAGCACCTCGTGCGCTTCGCTTTTTGTAAGTCGGACGAGGCGCTTAAAGAGGCGAGCGAGCGCTTGGAAAAGCTCAACCGGCTCTAGCACGCTCTCGACGACGTTGAAGGTAGCTCAGCACCACGGGCAGGAGCAGCGCGAGTGCGGAGAGCGCGAAGAGCGTGACCGAGATGGGGCGGGTGAAGAAGACGGTGTAGTCCCCCTGGCTGATGGCGAGCGCGCGGCGAAACTGCGCCTCGGCCAATGGCCCCAAAATCATGCCGATGACCGCCGGAGCCACCGGGAAGGAGAAGCGGCGCATTAAGAAACCGATAAAACCGATGATGTAGAGGGTGATGAGGTCCACCACCGAGTTGCCCAAACTATAGGTGCCAAGCGTAGCAAAAAGCAAGATACCCGCGTAGAGCAGCGGGCGGGGGATGGTCAGGAGCCGCACCCAGAGACCGACCAACGGCAGGTTGAGCACCAGCAGCATGGCGTTGCCGATGTAGAGCGAGGCAATCATGCCCCAGACTAAATCGGGCGCGTTGGCAAAAAGCAGCGGGCCGGGTTGCAGCCCGAACTG
Source organism: Trueperaceae bacterium (assembly GCA_965214405.1). Classification (GTDB taxonomy): domain Bacteria; phylum Deinococcota; class Deinococci; order Deinococcales; family Trueperaceae; genus CBDCCT01. The sequence goes on along the minus strand of OZ243956.1, from coordinate 3,881,818 downwards.
CTGAAAGGCCGCGAGCATGATGGCGGCGGTGGCCGAGGTGGGGATGCCCAAGGTGAGGAGCGGCACCAGCACCCCCGCCGCCGCCGCGTTGTTGGCCGCCTCGGGTCCGGCCACACCCTCGATGGCACCCTCGCCAAATTCTTCGGGGTGTTTGGACAGGCGCTTCTCGAGCGCGTAACTCAGAAACGTAGGAATCTCCGCACCGCCCGCGGGCAGGCTGCCCAGAGGAAAGCCCAGAAAACTCCCCCTCAGCCAAGGCCGCCACGAGCGCCGCCACTCGTCCGCGTTCATCCAGATGGAGCCCTTGATGGCTTCGACTTGCCCCTCATCACGCCGCCTTCGTGAGGCTACGTAAAAGGTCTCCCCCACTGCAAAAAGCCCTACCGCGACGATAACGACGTTGATGCCGTCGAGAAGCTCGAGCACCCCCAGCGTGTACCGCGCCTGCCCCGTCTGAAGGTCGATGCCGACCAAGCCCAAACCGATGCCGAAAAGCAAACTCGTCAGCCCGCGCAGCATCGACGAGCCCAGCACCGCGGTCACGGTGGTAAATGCCAAAACCATGAGCGCGAAATAGTCCGCCGGACCAAACTTTAGCGCCACGTTGACCATCACGGGCGCGACAAAGGTGAGGCCCAGGGTAGCAATTGTCCCCGCGATGAACGAGCCGATGGCGGCGGTGGCGAGCGCGGCGGCCCCGCGCCCCCGTTTCGCCATTTTGTTGCCCTCGATGGCGGTAATAATCGAGGCGCTCTCGCCGGGGGTATTGAGCAAAATCGAGGTGGTCGAGCCGCCGTACATGCCGCCGTAATAGATGCCCGCGAACATGATGAACGAGCCCACCGGGTCGAGGCTGTAGGTCACGGGCAAGAGGAGCGCCACGGTGAGCGCCGGGCCGATACCGGGGAGGATGCCCACGGCGGTGCCCAGCGTCACGCCCAAAAAGGCCCAGAAGAGGTTTTGAAGGGAGAGCGCGATGGCGAAACCGTGAAAGAGAGACTGAAGCGTATCCACCCTAGCCTCCTATGGAGAGCAGAGCGAGGGGCAACACGCCCGCGGGCAAATTGAGGTCCAAAAGGCGCGTGAAAGCGCCGTACACCACCGCTGCGAGGATGAGGCCGACGAGCGCGTCGCGCAAATAGCGGCGGCTCCCGAAGCCAAAGGCCACGCCCCAAAAGAGCACGGTTGAGGCGAGCACAAACCCGAGCCGTTCGATGAGCAGGATGTCGGCGAGGAGCGCCACGCTCACCATAAGAACCGCCCACCAATCGGCGGGCGCGTCTACGTCTACGTCTTCACCCCCCTCCGGCAGCGCCCGCTCGCCGCGCAACGCGCCAATGAGGAGCAGCGCGCCGCAAAGGAGCAGACCCGCCGCGACCAGGAACGGGAAAAAGCGCGGCCCGACGCGGGCGTAAGAAGAAAGCACGCGGATGTTGAACGCGCCTATAATGAAATAAGTTCCCAGCGCGAGCGTCCCCAGGGCGATGACGACGTCGCCCCAGGAAACGCCCGCCTCGTCCACTGCTTCTCTTTCACTTTCTGCCCCGGCTCGAGCGTCAGCGGGCGGCGGTTTCACCTACGGGTTGACCAGACCAATCTCTGTGAGCACTTCCGTCACGCGCATCTTTTCACTCGCCAGATATTCGTCAAAAGCGTCGCCAGAAAGGTAAGCGCCCGTCCAGTTAAACCGCGTCAGCGTCTCTTGCCACGCCTCAGTCTCGACCATCTCGTCCATCGTGGTGACGAGCGCGGCGCGCTCCTCGTCGCTCAAATCGGGAGGCGCGACTACGCCGCGCCAGTTGGCGATGTCCAGATTCACGCCGCCTTCCATAAGCGTCGGCGCGTCGATGCCCTCTTGGCGCTCGGGCGAGGAGATGCCCAGCACGCGCAGCTCGCCCGACTCGATCTGACCCGCCCACTCGGAATACCCGGACACGCCCGCCGACACCTGACCGCCCAAGATAGAAGCTAGCGCCTCGCCCCCACCCGAGAAGGGGATGTAGTTAATTTCCGTGGGGTCCACCCCCGCCTCTTGCGCAATCAGCCCCACCAGAATGTGGTCGATGCCGCCCGCCGAGCCGCCGCCCCAGGACACCGCGCCGGGGTCTTCTCTGAGGGCTGTGAGCAAATTCTCGAGCGTCTCAAACTCGGAATTCGCAGGCACCACCACCACCTCGTATTCGGCAGTAAGGCGCGCGATGGGCGTGGCCTGGTCCAGGGTCACGGGCGCGTCGTTGGTCAGAATAGAGCCCACCATCACCAGACCCATCATCATGAGCAGGTCGCCGTTGCCTGCCTCGCTAGTGGCGAGTTGCGCCAGCCCCACCGTGCCGCCCGCGCCGGGCACGTTGTAGACTTCGACCTGCGGGACGAGGCCCGTTTCTTGCAGCACGGTTTGCATCGCCCTCGAGGTCCCGTCCCAGCCGCCCCCCGGCGAGGCAGGGGCCATAATCCGCAGCGACTGCGGCGGTTCTTGAGCGAACGTCAGGCCGACCCCCGACAGCAGGACGAAAAGAGCCAAAAGTAAGCGTAGCGTCATTCGGTTCATCCGACACCTCTTTCTTTTTGAAAGCTAAAGAAGTGTAACACAGTCGCCCTTTTAAGCAAGCGGTCAGCCAAAGCTCGAAGCAGAAGAGACGGGGGACGTGCCAACGCCTCGAGCACGCGTCAGGCTTTAGTGAGCTATGACGACCTTGCAGAAGACCTCACTTTGATGACGCAGGCTATAGAGCTTGTGAGAGCGTAGACCCTGATAACATGGACGAATCTAGCTGCGCCCAACACTTCTGTTATATACGAACATCATCAATCTAAAGCTCGAGTCACCCTAAATCCTTTTCCAAACCTGCGCCGTCTCACGTCAGGTACACTTAGCTTAAACTATGTTCTTCGGAGGTCTTCTATGAGCGACATCCTGACCCGCCCCAAACTCAACCGCCCCCTCAATCATCGTAGTGCTACTGTCACCGAAGGCGACGCGCGCGCCCCCAACCGCGCCATGATGCGCGCGGTGGGCTTTGAAGACGAAGACTTCGGCAAGCCCATCATCGGCGTCGCCAACGGGCAGAGCAACATCACGCCGTGCAACGCCGGGCTGGGCGAACTCTCCGACGCGGCGATGGCCGCTATCCGCGCGGCGGGCGGGATGCCCGAAACCTTTGGGACCATCACCGTTTCGGACGGCATCAGCATGGGCACCGAGGGGATGAAGTGCTCCCTGGTGAGCCGCGAAGTCATAGCCGACTCCATAGAAACCGTCTGCCGCGGTCAGAGCATGGACGGCCTCATCTCGGTGGGCGGCTGCGACAAAAACATGCCGGGCGCGATGATTGCGATGGCGCGCTTAGACATCCCCGCGATTTTCGTCTACGGCGGGACCATCAAACCGGGGCACTACAACGGCCAAGACTTGACCATCGTCTCGGCCTTCGAGGCGGTGGGCGCGTACGACGCAGGTAAACTTTCCTACGGCGACTTCTGCGCCATCGAGCGTGCCGCCTGCCCCGGCAAGGGTTCGTGCGGCGGGATGTACACCGCCAACACCATGTCGAGCGCCTTTGAGGCGATGGGGATGAGCCTGCCCTACTCCTCGACGATGGCCGCCGAAGATGAGGAGAAGGCGGAGAGCGCCGCCGAGAGCGGGCGGGTACTCTTAGACCTCATCAGAGACGACCTGACGCCGCGCAAGATTCTTACTAAAGAGGCGTTCGAAAACGGCGTCAGCGTGGTGATGGCGGTGGGCGGCTCGACCAACGCGGTGCTGCACCTTCTGGCGATTGCGCACGCTGCGGGGGTTGGGCTCGAGCTAGACGATTTCGAACGCCTCCGCAAACGCGTCCCGCACTTCGCCGACCTCAAGCCCTCGGGCAAGTACGTCGCCACCGACCTCCACCGCGTCGGCGGCATCCCGCTGGTGATGAAGATGCTCCTCGACGCGGGCCTCCTCCACGGCGACTGCATGACGGTCACGGGCAAGACGGTGGCGGAGAATCTGGAGAACGTCCCCGCCGCCCCGCCCGAGGGTCAGAACGTGGTGCTGCCGCTCAACAACCCCAAATACGAGGAGGGCCACTTAGCCATCTTGCGCGGCAATTTGGCTCCGGAAGGCGCGGTTGCCAAAATCAGTGGGCTTAAAAGTTCCAAGATTACCGGCCCGGCCAGGGTGTTCGAGTCTGAAGAGAGCGCGATGGACGCCATCATGAACGACAAAATTCGCCCGGGCGACGTGCTCGTCATCCGCTACGAAGGTCCCAGGGGCGGACCCGGAATGCGCGAGATGCTCTCGCCCACGAGCGCGATTATCGGCAAGGGCTTGGGTGATTCGGTGGGCCTCATTACCGACGGGCGCTTCTCAGGTGGCACCTACGGCTTGGTTGTCGGGCACGTCGCGCCCGAGGCGCAGGTGGGCGGGCCGATTGCGCTCGTTCACGAGGGTGACGCGGTGACGATTGACGCAGAGGAGAATTTGATTCGGCTCGAGCTTACCGACGCCGAACTAGAAAAGCGCCGGGCCGACTGGCAAGCGCCGCCCATCAAGTATGAGCGGGGCGTGCTGGCGAAGTACGCGAAGTTGGTGGGGAGCGCGTCTCAGGGGGCGGTGACGGATTAGGGAAGGGTCAGGTGAGTAGGCTCGAGAAGTTCCTCGTCAAAGTTCTGCGGGGAACTTCTGACGCGAATATCGACTTTGACACGCTTTGCAACCTCCTCAAGAGCCTTGGTTTTAGCGAGCGCGTAAGAGGTAGCCACCACATCTTTACCAAAGAAGGCGTCAAAGACATTATCAACATTCAGCCAAACGGCAGCAAGGCGAAAGTTTATCAGGTGAAACAAATTCGTCGGATTATTTTGAAGTATGGCTTAGGAGGTAGTGATGGTTGAGCATCCAAAATATGAGGTCATCATCTACTGGAGCGAGGAAGATGAGGCGTTTCTCGCCGAAGTACCAGAGTTGCCTGGCTGCATGGCGGACGGCTCCACCTACGCTGAAGCAGTGGCTAATGTTGAGGTCATTATTCGTGAGTGGATTGAAACGGCTAAGGAGCTAGGGCGTGAGATTCCTGAGCCTAAAGGGCGGTTGATGTACGCCTGATGGATAGGTACAGCGTCAACATTTTCTACAGCGAGGAAGATGAGGGTTACATCGCCGACATTCCAGACCTTAGATTTTGCTCTGCGTTTGGCGGGACGCCCGCGGAGGCGCTGGCCGAGGTGCAAAAGGCTAAGGAGGCGTGGCTCGAGGTGGCGAAAGAGACGGGTAGATCCATTCCAGAGCCCAAGTACAAACCCATCATTTATTAGATGGCGAGTTAAGGCTTGAGAAATCAAACGCCATTCTTATACCTCATATCCTCGGCATCCACTGTTGTAACCTTTTAAGGGGATAACGTGCAAAACCTAAGCGAGTTCCGTTCAGGTGCCGACTACGACGCGCAGTACGGCGATCAGTACGAAGAGGAAATAGCTTACTTGACGGCGCTGGCTCGAGAGCAAAACGGCGCAATTCTCGACGTGTGCTGCGGGTCGGGCATCGTGACGGTGCCGCTGGCCGAAGCAGGATTCGAGGTGGTCGGCGTTGACATCGCCCCGAGTATGCTGGCTCGAGCCCAAGACAAAGCCAAGCACCTCCCCAACGCCTCTTTCCACCTTGCGAACGCGCTGGACTTCAAGCTTGACAAGTGCTTTGATTTAGCGCTCATGACGGGCAACGCTTTTCAGGCTTTCCTGACCGAAGAGGCTGTTCTGCAACTCCTAAAAAATGTAAAGGGGCATCTCAACACAAACGGGATTTTGGCCTTCGACACGCGCTTGCTGGAAGGCTACGACCTCAGCGAAGACAATACATTCGAGTTTTGGAATGAATACACCAACGCTTCCGGCGACGCGGTGTGTTTTCTTGGCCGCAAAACACGTTTTGACCCCCAGAACAACCTCCTCTACTTCGATATGAAACGCCGGTATGCCGACGGTAGGGAGGTGGGCTCGAGCATCGAGCTAAAGTTCCTTCTCCTCGAGACGCTTCTTTCGCTCGTTGAAGAGGCAGGTTTTAAGGTGCTGGGTAAGTACACCGACTGGCAAGCCAGCTCGTTTAACTCCACAGGTTCCAGCGCAGTATTCAAATTGAAAAAAGTGTAAAAATTCCCAAAAACTCGTTAAACCTTATTTCAAACGCCGCGCCAACTCCTCCGCCTTGCGGTCATCGCTAAGGTCGCTTCTCAAGTCCCTAACGCTCGTCAGAAACTTTTTATCGTCCGCGCTCTTCTCCGAGTCTTGCAGCACGTCCCAGGTTTGACTGGTGACGATGGTTTCCAAGTTGGCGATACGGCGCTCTAGCACTTGTTGCTGCCCCTCGAGTTCCCCTCTAAGCCGCTCAACCTCCTTTTCTAGCTCAGCGTTAGGAGAGCCTAATTTATGCTGTTTAGATTGAGCCTCCAGCCACTCCGTAAAAATCCAACCGCCTATGCCTGCTAAGGGAATAAGAACCCAAACCCAGTCACCCATCGTCGCACCCTCCTTATAAACTCGAGACCAACACACGTCACAGTGGGTTGATTGTAGCTCATAAACTTTTGCGAGGCATGATACGAAAGAAGGGCAGGCTCAAAAGCCCACCCTCTCATCCTTAACGTAAAAGCTAAACGGAAACGCTACGCGCCCTTTTCGATAGGCACCCCCACGCTGTTGCCCCACTCGGTCCAGGAGCCGTCGTAGTTTTTAACGTTGTCATAGCCCAACAGGTACTTGAGCACGAACCAGGTGTGCGAACTCCTTTCAGCGATGCGGCAGTAGGCGATGATGTCCTTGTCGCCCGTGACGCCCTTGTCGGCGTAAAGATTCTTGAGCTCGTCCGCACTTTTGAAAGTGCCGTCCTCGTTGGCGGCCTGCGACCAGGGGATGTTGCTCGCGCCCGGAATGTGCCCGCCGCGCAACACGCCCTCTTGCGGGTAGGAGGGCATGTGCGTCACCTCGCCGGAAAATTCGCCGGGGGAGCGCACGTCCACCATCGCGCCCTCGCCCGCTTTGGTTCTGTCGATGTGCTGCAAAACTTCATCACGGAAGGCGCGCAGGTTGGGGTCGCGCTGGCCTGGGGTGTAGTTTCCTTTGGGGTAGCTCGGCACCTCAGTGGTGAGCGGCTTGTCCTCTTGCGTCCACTTGACGCGCCCACCGTTCATGAGCTTGAGCCCTTCCACGCCGCTGTACTTGAAAAACCAGAACGCGTAGGCGGCCCACCAGTTGTTTTTATCGCCGTACAGCACGATGGTGGTGTCGTTCGAGATGCCCAGGCGTTTGAAAAGCGCGGCCAGTTCGTCGGGCTGGACGAACTCGCGCATGGTGTCGTCCCACAAATCCATGAGCCAGTCGATTTTTTGCGCGCCCGGAATGTGGCCGGTGTCGTAGAGCAGTACGTCCTCGTCAACTTCAAGAACTCGGACGTTGTCATCCTTATGATGTTCCAAAACCCAATCGGTAGAAACCAGAACCTCGGGGTGTGCGTAATCCATAAAACCTCCTATAGCGGTTATCGCAAATACTGAGCTTAGCAACGCAGGCATCATCACTTTAGGCTGCATTCCAGAAGGTAACGCTCAGGCTGAATATTGTTCAGACTAGGGTGCTACCTGCTACAAGTGCATAATAGTGACCTAAAAGCTCAACTACCGAAGGCTACGCAACATTAGCCGTTCATACGGGTGAAAACTAGACTTCGCCGGGCTCGCTCAAAAAAACAGCGATAGGCCGCGTCGCCTCGAACTCCCCCGCCAGCAGCACCAGCGCCACCGTGAGAGGCACGCCGATAATCGCCCCGCCGATGCCCCAGAGCCAGCCCCAAAAAACGACCGCCAGGAGGACCACCACGGGCGAGAGGTTGAGCGCGCTCCCCTGCAAGGCCGGGTCCACAAAGTTGCCCAGTAGGAGCTGGATGACCGCGAGCCCCGCGAACACCGCCAGCCCCGTGCCGACGCCGCTAAAGGCGAGCGCGAAGAGCGTGGGCGGCACCACCGCCAGGATGGAGCCGACGGTGGGCACGAAATTAAAGGTGAAGCCGACGACGCCCCAGACGAACGAGAAGGGAACACCCAGTATCCAGCACCAAAGCCAGGTGAGGAGCCCAGTCAAGACGCTCGTAAAGGTCTGGACGAGGAAGTAACGCTCAAATTTGCCCGTCATGCGCTCGAACGCGTCCAACACGCGGTTGGAGGTGTCGGACTCCAAACGCCGCCCCACCTTTTCACGAAAGCCGTTCGCCTCAATAAGCAAAAAGATGAGCACGGTTAAAGTCAGTACAGTCAAGGAGAGGCCGCCTACGAAAGAGCCGAAAAAACTCAGCACGTTGCTCAAAAAGGAAGTGCCCGACGTGCCGCCACCCGCTTGCGCCGTTCCGTCTTGGGTATCCCCACCCTGAGCACCCCCGCCTTCACCCACGCCCGGCAGCGACACCGAGATGCCTCGCTCCTGTAAGCGACTTTGTAAACTTTGGAGCCGACTTTGGACCTCATTAACGTAACCTGGCACCTCGGGCGCGACGGCGTTCACGCTGTAGGCGAGGAGCCCACCCAGAAAGGCCAGAAACAGAAGGGAGAGGAGCGTGATAATGAGGACGCCCGCCCAGCGCGGTAGGCGTCGGTCCAAGCGCCTTTGCAGCGGTCTAAAGAAGAGCAGGAGCACGACGCCGAAAAAGAGCGGCAGGGAGATGGGCTCCGTGGCCCGTAGCGCGGCGAACACGAGCACGGTGGCGATGACCGCCAGCAGCACTCGGCTCGAGCGGCTGAGTGTATTCATGGTTACCCCCCCAAACGGCTTCTGGAATCCGGCCCGCAGGCTCTCAAAACCGTTTCTCTTCACGCTACCATCTCGTCAGAAAGTGCTTACCACATGCTTACTTGTATCTGGCGACGCTCGAGCCCAACAGACATGACCGGGCTGCTATACTCCCCCTGTGAAAGGCCCTGTGAAAAGCCCCGCGAACCGCACCCTCAAACTCGCACCCTCGATCCTCTCAGCCGACTTTTCGCGGCTGGGCGCGCAGCTCCAGGCTGCCGAAGAGGGCGGTGCCGACTACATTCACATCGACATAATGGACGGTGTTTTTGTTCCCAACATCACGGTGGGCGCGCTCGTCATCCAGGCCTGCAAGCGCGCGACGCGGCTGCCTCTGGACGTTCACTTAATGATAAACAAGCCCGAGCGCTTTTTGGAAACTTTCGCGGAGGCGGGCGCGGACACACTCACCGTCCACGCCGAGGCCACGCCGAACTTGCACCGGGCGCTCGAGCTCATCCGCGGCTCGGGCACCAGAGTCGGCCTCACGGTCAACCCGCTCACGCCGCTCGCCGTGTTTCGGGAGGCGCTGCCCTATCTCGATTTGGCGCTCATCATGAGCGTCAATCCGGGTTTCGGCGGGCAGAAATTTATCGAGGGCAGCTTGGCGCGCCTCCGCACCCTCGCCGCCTGGCGCGACGAACTCAACCCCCACTGCGAAATCGAAGTGGACGGCGGCGTCAACAAGACCACCGCGCCGCTCGCGGCTCAGGCGGGCGCGGACGTGCTGGTCGCGGGGAGCGCCGTGTTTGGCGGGATGGATTCGGTACAAGAAAATTTGGCGACGTTGCGCCGGAGCCTTACCGGGATGGATGCGGAAGATGGGGCGAAAACTAAGGGTTAGCCGTCAGCGCGGAAGTCCATCTGCCGCCACGCCTCATAAACCGCCACCCCGACGCTCACCGCGAGGTTGAGCGAACGCGCGTGGGGTTGCATGGGGAGGCGCAGGGGCTGGGTGATGGCGCGAACCTCCGCGGGTAAACCTCTGGATTCGGGACCGAAGAGGAGCACGTCGCCCGCCTCATAACTCACTTCTGTATAAACGCGCGTCGCTTTGGTGGAAAACGCAAAGACTCTGCCGCTCTCAAAGGTCGCCCCGAACGCTTCTTGAAACCTCGCAAAAGAGGCGTGCAGCGTCACGTCCGCCGCCTCCCAATAGTCCATCCCCGCGCGGCGCACCGCCTCGTCGGTCAAGCGAAACCCCAGGGGGCGGATGAGGTGGAGTGGCGCGCCCGTGGCGACGCAGGTGCGCGCGGCGTTGCCCGTGTTACCGGCGATTTCGGGTTCGAAGAGGGCGACGTGGAACACTCGAGTATTGTAAAGGCTTGGGAGAAGGCCAGAAAACGCTTCTTACCGTAATCCTTTAGACTGGGACGGTAAACTGCTCTTGTGAAGCTCATCGTGTCCCACGCCGACCCGGACTTCGACGCGCTGGCGAGTCTCGCGCTGGCGCGGCTCGCGCACCCCGGCGCGGTGGCGGTGGTGCTGGGGGGACTCGACGAGCGCGTGGCGGACTTTGTGAATCTTTATAGGGACAGGCTCGAGCTCCTAAACACTGACGACGTGAACGTGGATGAGGTGAAAGAGCTTATCGTCGTTGACACCTCCTCTCCAGAAAATATCGCACCTTTTGACGCGCTCCTGGGCCGCGTGCCCGTCACCCTCTACGACCACCACCCGCGCGGCGAGAACGCGATTTCGGCGGCGGGGGGCGTTCACAAAGCCGTCGGCGCGACCGCCACGCTACTGACGCTGCTGCTTAAATCGCAGGGCGTGACCATCCCCGCCGACCTCGCTTCGCTGGCGCTGCTGGGTATTCACGACGACACGGGGAGTTTTTCGTACGCGCTCACCCACGCCGACGACCACGAGGCGGCGGCGCATCTGCTGGAGGCGGGGGCCAATCTGGAGGTCGTCAACGACTTCGCGGGCGAACGTTTCAGCGCCCTCCAACGCGACGCGCTGAGCCACCTCCTCGAGCTCATGACCGAAGAGAACGTGAACGGTTACCGGGTGGTGGTGGCGGGGCTCGAGCGAGAGGACTTAGAAAAAGTGATAGGAAAAAAAGACTACGTCCCCCCCCTCGCGCCTCTTTGCACCGAACTACTCGAGTTGCAAGGAGCCGACGCTGCACTTATCGGACTCCGGACGAGAGGAAAAACGCGGCTCATCGCGCGCTCGAGGGGGGGAACCATCAATGTGAGCGCCGCTTTTGCCGAGGCCTTTGGCAGCGGCGGGCATCCGGGGGCGGCCTCCGCCAGGAGCGACGCGCCTTTGCGGGAGGCGCTAGGGGAGGCGCTGTCGGCTTTTGCGCGCCACAGCCGCCCCGCTCTAACCGCGCGCGACGTGATGAGCCGCCCCGTCAGGACGATTCGTGCCGACGAGGCGGTCAAGGAGGCGCAGGAGCGGCTCATCCGCCACGGCCACAACGGGCTGCCGGTTCTGGACGCTCAAGGCGAGCTTGTGGGCGTTCTCTCGAGGCGCGACTTAGAGCGCGCCGAGCGGCACGGCCTGGCGCGTTCGTTTGTAAGCGGCTTTATGACGAAAGAGGTCGTCACGGCGGATGAGGAGACGCCGTTAAGAGAGCTCGAGAGGCTCGTTGAAACCCACGACATCGGCCGCGTCCCCATCCTCCGCGCGGGCGAACTTGTGGGTATCGTGACCCGCACCGACCTGATTGCGGCGCGGCACGCGCAAGGAGACCCAACGCAACATCCCAACAAGGCGCAAGAGATTTTGAATACGCTTCCCTCGGCAGCGTTGGAGGTGTTGGAAAAGGCGAAGGAGAAACCCAACGGCAGCGCGCTCTACCTTGTGGGCGGCACGGTGCGCGACGCGCTCCTGCGCACGGGGATGCAAGACCTCGACTTGGTCGTTGAAGGCGGAAGGGCCGAGGAGTTGGGAAAGGCTTTACAGGAAACCCTCGGCGGGCACCTGATGTCTCACGCCGACTTCGGCACCTGCACCCTCGAGCTGGAAAACGGTCTTTTGGTCGATATTGCGGGCGCTCGAGAAGAGTTCTACACCCGCCCCGGCGCGCTCCCCGAGGTCACGCCCGGCACGCTGCGTAACGACCTCTCCCGGCGCGACTTCACCGTCAACGCGCTTGCCGTCAGGCTCCTCCCGGAACCCGCCGCGCTTCTCGACCCCTTTAACGGGCTGGGGGACCTAGAAGCGCGCGTGCTGCGCGCGCTCCACCCGCTCTCTTTTGTCGAAGACCCCACTCGCATCCTGCGCGGCGCGCGTCTCGGGGGACGGCTCGGCTTCTCGTTCCATCCGGTGACCCATGAGCAAATTACCCTCGGTTTAGACCCTGCCGTCATAGGAGGCGTGAGCCCCTCCCGATTCCGCGGCGAACTTCTCCTGACCCTCGCCGAACCCCGCGTGGCTCCGGCGTTAGGGCTTATGGAGAGCTGCGGCGCGCTTTCCGCCATGTTCGACATGTATGTGAACGCCCCACCCCCCACCTCTAGCACTTCAATCCTCGGCACGCTCGAGACCCTCGACACCCTCCGCCAAGACGGACCCGTCCCCGACGAAAGCTATCTCCTGCTCCTGCTGCTCAGCGTGCCGGACGCGCACGTGGAAAGGCACCGCGAGACCTTTGGCTGGCCCAAGCGACTTTTGGACGCGCGGGCGATTTTAGGGGAGGCGGCGCGGACCCGCACGCTTTCCGAAGAGAGGTTAGAAGCCGCCACGCCTGCATTAAAAGCCGCGTTAAAAGCGCTCCACCCCGCCTTGCGGCGCGCGGTCGAACGCGTGGAGGCGACTTCTTTGCGGCAAAAGCTGCGCGGTCAAGACGTGTTAGACTTGGGTCTGTCGCCCGGACCCGAGGTCGGCGAGGTGCTGCGGCGCGTGGCTGCGGCCAGGATGCGCGGCGCGGTGAGTTCTTTTGAAGAAGAGCTCGAGCTCGCCCAGAGACTCGTCCGGGAAACCGCCCGCCAGGAGTGAACCTTGATTCTTGACTACCTTCAAAACCGCGCCTTCGACGCCAACGTGCTCATTATCAGCGCCGTGGTGATGATTATCGCGCTCATCTTTCACAACATCTTTCAGTCTTGGGTCGCCTCGCGTTATGGCGACAACACGCCCCGTTTTTCGGGGTTTATGAGTTTCGACCCGCAGCGGCAGCTCGAGCCCATCGGCGTGCTTTTTCTCTTTTTGCTTGGCTTCGGCTGGCCCAAACCCATCCCCGCCAACTCGCGCAACTACCGGGGCCGGGGGCGGCAAGAGGCGTTCGTGTGGTACAGCGGGCCGCTGGCTTATCTCATCGTCGCTTTTGTGAGCGTGCTTGTGGGTCTCATTTTTAGCAGGCTGGGTAATCCTCAGCTATTTGGAGCCTTTGTGAGGGCGGGACAGTTTGCCGTCGTACACGCGGTCATCAACCTTTTTCCCGTGTTCCCGCTCGACGGGGCCAAGGCGGCGCTCGCCTGGGGCAACGCGGACGTGCGGCGGGTGGTGCAGCAGATTGCCTCGTACGGCTTTATCGGGTTTATTGTGATTTTTTTGGTGCTCAGCTATACAGGTATTCTCGGGGCGCTTGTGGGCTTTTTCTTAAATGTGATTTTCAACCTCTTACGCCTTATTCCCGGTCTGTAGTGCTCCTCGACTTACTCCGCACATCACCTGGCGTTTTTTTCGTCATCGCCGCGGTGCTTGTGTTCTCCCTCGCCTTTCACGAGCTCGGTCACGCCTGGATGGCCGACCGCTTCGGCGACAAAACCGCGCGCAATCTGGGGCGCGTCACGCTCAATCCCTTGAAGCACCTAGATCCCATCGGCACGCTGCTCTTGCTTGTGGCGGGCTTTGGCTGGGCCAAACCCGTGCCCATCCGGCCCGGCAACTTTTCTAACTATCGCTGGGGGATGTTTGCGGTGGCCGTCGCGGGGGTTGTGGTCAATTTTTTGTTCGCGGTCGCCTCGCTCCTCGCGCTGGCGGCGCTCGGCGTCCGGGTGGGGGACGCGGGCGGGCTCACCATCCTCCCCGGTTCACAGGCGGAGGCGCTCGCTGGGGGGACGTTGGACGGACTGCTTTCGGGCTTACTCATCGCGGCGCGCATCAACCTCATTTTGGTGGTCTTTAATCTCCTGCCCATCCCGCCCCTGGACGGCTCCAAGGTGGTGCAGGCGTTCGCGCCCGCGTCGTGGCAGCGTGCGCTGTGGGGCTTAGAGCGCTACGGCTTTTTCATCGTGATCGGGATTTTGCTGCTGTTCAACCGACAGGTGTTCGCACTCATCGATAGCGTGACGGCTCTGCTGATGCAGCTTTTGTTGAGGTAAAGATTTACTCGAGCAGCAAACCTTCCAACTCAAAGGGTGCCGCCCTGCCCGCCCGAACATTCACGACCATCCCCACCACAGGCGCGTAGGTCTCTACCGTCGTGACGAGTTCGCCCGCGGGGTTGTACTTGCGGACCAGATGACCGCCGCGGCGCGCGGCGTAGAGGTAGCCCTCGTGGTCTACGCCCAAGTCGAGCAGGCTGTCGGTTGCTTCGCCGTGGAGGGGCTCTAAGAGGTACGAAAGCTCGACCTTGCCCTTGGGGCCTACTTTACGAATTTTGCCCCCCGTGGCGTCGCTGATGTAGAGGTTGCCTGACGCGTCCGCCGCGACGCCGTCTAAAAGGCGCATCCCTTCCGTTTCGGCCCCCAGGCGAAAGGCCCAGCGCAGTTCGTAAGCGCCGCTCGCATTAAACCGTTGCACCTGACGGTTGCCGTAGTCGAGCACGTAAATTGACCCGTCCGGGGCCGCGGTCACGGTGCGGGGGTCGTTAAACATCCCCTTGCCCTCGCCGCGCCCGCCGAACGAATTCAGGTAACGCCCCTGCGCGTCGAAGCGCTGGACGAGGTGCGTTTCGGAATCGAGCACCAACAGCGTCCCGTCGGGCGCGACGCTCAGCGACACCGGGTAGAGACATTCGCCCGGTTTCATCCCGTAAGGGCCGAACGAAAAGAGCTGACGCCCGTCCGGCGAGAGCTTAAAAAGCATGTCGTGCGCGCCCTCCCCCACCCGGTACTCGAATACCGCCGCGTAAAGGTTGCCCTCGGGGTCGAGCGCGACCGACAGGGGCGGCGCGGAAAAGCAGCCCTCCCCCACGCCGATGTCGCCCATTGAGCGGTGCAGATTGCCCGCCGTGTCGAGCTCGCGCAGGAGGCCCTGGCGCGCGCTCACGGTGAGCAAAAGGCGACTCGGCAGCGCGTTGTTCGGGTCGTCAAAGTTGTCGTCGAAGTTGCCTGCCAAAAGGTCGTAAATCTCTTCTAGCGGCGGCCTCTCGTCGGCCTCCTTGGCAATCATCCGCATCACGAGCGCGTCGAGGGCTTTGGGCACTTCCAAGTTGAGCTGCCGCGGCGGGGGCGGGGTCTGGAAAATTTGTTGGTGGACGATGGCCTCGTAGCCGCCCTTAAAGGCGGTTTGGCCGGTGAGCATCTCGTAAAAAACCAGTCCCAAGCTGTAGATGTCGCTGCGGTGGTCGATCTTGAGCCCTCGAGCCTGCTCGGGCGACATATAAACGGGCGTGCCCACGCGCGCGCCCGTCATGGTGAGGCGCGTCAAGATTTTGCCGCCCGCGATGCCGAAGTCCATCAGCTTGACCGCGTCGGGCTTTAAGCGCCCGTCTTCGCTCAAGCCTCCGCGCAAAATCATGATGTTGGCGGGTTTGATGTCGCGGTGGATGATGCCCGCCGAATGAATGTGCTGCAAGGCCCTCACCACGAGCTGCATCACCTCGACGCTTAGGCCTGTATCTAGCTCGCCCGACTCGACGTAGCTTTCTAAGCTCCGCCCGTCCACGAACTCCATCACCATGTAGTGCCGCACCCCGACGGAGCCGTGCTCGAAGGTGCGGACGATGTTGATGTGGTCGAGCCGCCCCGCGACCTCGGCCTCGCGGTGAAAGCGGCGGATAAACTTGGCGTCGGCGACGTACTGCTCCATCGGGATTTTGAGCGCGACCGTGCCGCCGTCGCTCCGGCGTTTGGCGCGGTACACGCTCGCCATGCCGCCCGAGCCCACTTTCTCGAGCAGGTCATACCCCGGCACCTCGACGCCCTCGAGCCCCCCGGAGGGTCCCGCCGGGGCTTCTTTGCGGCGCTTGCGGGGCGCGACCTTGGGGGGGCGCTTGACATAGGCGTTCCCGCGGACCAAGAACCCCAAAGCCACCGCCAGGAGGAGCGCGGGGGCCACCACGCGTCCGGGCTCCCCGAACGCCAACAGGCTCGCCGCAAAAGATAGCGACGAGCCGAGCAGGAGCACGTTAAACCAGCCCGGTAGCAGGCTCAGACCCGCCGCCGCCAGGAGCGCGAGACCCAGCAGCAGGGCGAGCACTACAGCACTTCTCCGACCACCAAGGTGATGTTGTCGGGGCCGCCGCGCTCGTTGGCGAGCGCGATAAGGTACTCGACCGACGCCTGGCGGTTGGCGGTCCTTTTGACCTCGGTGAGAATCTCTTCGGGCGAGACCAGACCGTGCAGGCCGTCGGTTGCGATGACAAACACGTCGCCGCCCTGCACCTCCAACTCGACGATGTCGGGGGCGATCTGCGGGCGGGTGCCGAGCGCCCGCGTGATGAGGTTGCGCCACTCGTGGCCCTTGGCCTGCTCCTCGCTTAGGAGCCCGCGCTCGAGCTGCTCCTCGACCCACGAATGGTCCTTGGTAAGTTGATAGATGCGGTTGCCTCGTACCAAGTAGGCCCTCGAGTCGCCCACGTGTCCCAAATAAGCCTTGTTACGTAAAATTGCCACGGTGGTGAGCGTGGTGCCCATGCCGCGCCGCCCCACGCTCGCAATCGCGGCGGCGTAAACGCGACGGTTCGCAAGCCGCAGCGCCTTTTCGGTGAGTTTGTCGATACCGACCAGCGGTTGCCCGTCGTTAAACACCTCGACGTAGCGGCTAAACGACTCGCTCAGCACCTGCACCGCGAGCCGACTCGCCACCTCGCCCGCGGCGGCCCCGCCCATCCCGTCGGCCACCGCCAGCAACGTCAGCGTCCCGTCCGGGACGGGAAACTGCCAGACGCGGTGATAGTCTTCGTTGAGGGGCCTGACCCGGCCCACATCCGAGCCGTGCCCGACGTTGGGTCCTAGACGCACGCACTCAGTTTACCGCGAAGCGTGGGGGGCTATAAAGACAAATTTTACAGTGAGTAGCATCAGAAAAGAGGACCGAGTACAGAGTGCCGAGGCCTGAGAAGCTTTTCAACTCGGTACCAGGTCCTCGGTACTCTCACAGCCAAACGTTGAGGAGTGGTCTGTCCGGGATAGACCTTCTTTAGGAAACAGAATATGTGGCGCAGAAAGCCTCGAGTCAGTTACCCTTGGGGCGCGGGCGCTTGACCGTTTCTAAATAGGGGTAGCACTCGAGCAAGCGCCGATAATCCGCAAAAAGCTCGACCGCCTCCTGTTTACTGCCGGGCAGGTCGTTAATCCTAAAATACGCGAGATGACCGTTTTCGAACCCAAAGGTCGGGGTGCCGAACACGTCCAAGGCCGCCGCGCGGTAGTGTTCGTGCGCGAGTCTCGTGCGGCACTCGGGGTCCCAGAGGTCGCTTTCAAAGGTCGGCAGGTGCAAGCAGGCTCCCTTAGCCACCTCACGAATCGTCGCTAAAGTGTAGGGCTGGTGACGCTTGTAACGCGCGCGCATCAGCTCGAGCCGAAACTGGTCGTGCTTTTCGGCGCCTTGTTTACGCGCGGCGCAAGACGCCAAAAAAGGCAGGAGGCCCTTGCCGCCCGCCTCGTCGTCGGGGCTCAGGCGGTCGTTCCAGAGCTGCCAGCCGTTGCTATTGTGGCTGTGATAGTTGTTCTGGTAGAGCGAAAAATGTCGCCACTCGAAGGTGACGCCCAGCGGCCCCGCGACGAGTTCCGCGACCTCCGCGCCGCGCCAGGCGAAAGGGCACAAATAATCAAAATAAACGACGACCGTTTCGGACATGGCCCCATTACATCCTGAGAGGTTCTTGCGTCAGGTAATCCGAGAGACAGGAGGGGCTGTTGACATTTCAACTTAGCAGGGCCGGGCTCCGCGGTGCTGGATGAGAGAAGCAGGGAGTAAAAATCAAGAAGCAAAAAGTCAAGAAGCGAGGAGGTTGCAAAGTAGCGGTGACTGTCTCCCCCCTTACGGGATTGAGTATGTTCAGTAGCAGCAAACGCCCGCACGACCTAGAGTTTGTCTGACTAAAGCTAAATTTAGTGTTCCTGACGGACCCAAAGGGTGTGCAGCCTAAAAGGGTGATCTGTACGCGCAGTAAGGCATTTAGACCCAATCAGTCAGACAGACCCTAGTTTTGCTCTTTGGGCTCGTTGGGATGCGCGGCGGCGGGCTCGGGCAGCGCGCCGAAGCGCGCTTCGTACTTGCGGATGTTGTCCTCTAAACTGCGCAAGAAAGCTTTGGCGTGCTGCGGGCTGGTAATCACGCGGGCATTGACGGCGGGACTTTGACCGGGATAAGCGAGCGCAAAATCCATGATGAATTCATCTTTGGTGTGGGCAATCACGGCCACGTTGGCGTAGCGACCGCGGGCGGTTTCTTTGTCGACCTCGAGCTTGAATTCTTTCACACGCCTATTCTACAGCAGGAGCGGGCAACACCCTGGTTTAGAAAGGATTTAGTCTATGATTTAGCGTCCAAGACGGTGTTACGGTGATATATGCGCTGAATAAGCGCGGTATCTCTGGGAACTACCGTTTACCCGAACAAGCAGGAGTGTTTGTCAGGAGGCCCGAAGCGCCTCCGCAAGTTCGGGCAGAAGCTTGCGCAGTCCCAGCCGGACGCGTCCCAGGGCGCTTGCCGCCTCGAGCGTGAGAACAGCCACGTGCGTACCGGTGTCCGCCGGTTCAACATCAGTACCAAGTTGCGCGTTGTCTGCGGCTTTCATTGTGGCGTTCGCTGGAAGCAGGGGCGCGAGGAGCACGGGGCCGTCCTCAAAGTCGATCATCGTCTGGCAGAGGGTGCCCTCGCCCAGAAGATCGGCCAGCACGCGGCTCGTGGCGAGCGAACTGATAACGAGACCTCCGGCTAAGCCCTCGCCCTCACCCTGCGGCGCAACCCTGAGGGTTTCCCCCACGCCGTCTACAAGCGCGGCGCGCGTAACGCCGCGAATCGCCAGGATTCGCTCGAGCACGTCTTGCGTCACAAAACTCCCGTCACGCGGTAAACGTCGGGCGCAAGCGTGCAGAAGGTCACGCGAACACCTCGAGCACCCTCTCCGCCGCCCTTTCGCTATAGAGCCGCGCCTTGCCGACGTTGCCGCTCGGAGCCATGATGACGAGGAAAAAAAGGTCACCCTCCAACAGGCGCGTGTAGGAAATAAGATGCTGAGTAAATAAGACCAGCTCTTCGACGCCGCCGCCGGAAAGCGTGGCCGACACCAGGCGGCTGGTCGCAACCAGGTTGGTCTGCTCGGCCACGGTCATGGATAGGTCCATAGGCAAGTCCCCATTTTCCGGGTATTGCTCGATGAGAAGGCCGTCCATGCCTCCGACCGCCGCCGACAGCGCGCCGTCCACATCGTGTACAAGCGAAGCGAGGATGTCGTCAAGTCTCACCCGCCGAGTCTAGCAAAGCCGCCCGCGCGGGGGCGT
This sequence comes from Trueperaceae bacterium, assembly GCA_965214405.1. Classification (GTDB taxonomy): domain Bacteria; phylum Deinococcota; class Deinococci; order Deinococcales; family Trueperaceae; genus CBDCCT01. The sequence goes on along the minus strand of OZ243956.1, from coordinate 3,862,430 downwards.
GGATTTTCCACCTTGGCGCGCCCCCAAACCTGTGCAATCTCTCACTCCTCGCCCCCTTTCTTGACACGCCAAACGCCCCCCGGTTAGGTTGAAAGTGGAGAGAACCGGATGCAAAAAGCTGTGTCGAAAATTAAGGGAGGCTACATGAAGCGTTTAATCAGGCTGAGCTGCGCGCTCTTTTTACCGCTCGCCTTGTTGCTTGGCGCGTGCTCGGACACACCGGAAACCGGCGGTGGTGGGGGCGGTACTGACGGTGGGCCAGCCATCACAAGCTTTACCGCCAATCCGCCGACCGTCCGCCCAGGCGGCGAGAGCACGCTAACGTGGGAGGTCGCGGACGCGACCAGCCTCACGCTGCGTCAGAGCGTCGGCGAGAACATAGGTGAGGTAAGCGTGACGACCAGTAGCTACGTCGTGACGCCCCTCGAGACCACCTCCTACACGCTTGACGCTACGGACGCGCAGGGCACGGTTTCGCAAGAAACAACGGTGACGGTCGAGGACGTGTCAGAAGACCTTAGCCAAGTCGGTTTTGTCAACTTAGATGAGCAGACCCCCCCCACCGGCGCAGCCAATGTGGTTGCGTCGGGCATCTTTTTGGAGTTTACCGAGGGCGAGAAGATTCCGGACACGTTCTTTAACAACCCTTTCGAAGGAAGGCTCGACACCTGCGACGTCACTTTCACCGCTCCCGAAGAAGGAGACGCAGATATTTTGCCTCCCTTTACCCCGGCGGGAACCCCCGCTTACATCTCGGCGGGCGCACAAATCACGCTTATGGCGGGTAGCAACACCTACGCCACGCTCGAGAAGAGAGACGAAACCATTAACGGCGACAACGCGACCTTTTACAGCGTTGCGGCGCTCAGCGCGCCGCCCGCAGAGCTTACGGCCACGGTTCCCGGCGACGAACTTGAGTTTCCCGCCTTTGCAGCCGTACCGCTCCCCAACGTGGCCCCTTTTACCCTAACGGCCCCCGCAGGCACCGACCCCGTCGCCCCAACCACCCCCTTCACCTGGGACGCGGGCGGCAACGCCGACGCGGTAGTTCTCATTAAAGTGACTGATGTTGATGAAACCGGTAATGCTCTCACGGTTAGCTGCACCGCGCAAGATGACGGCTCGTTTGTCCTTCCTGATGAAACCCGAGAAGCCCTCGGGGACACTTTTGAAGGCAGCCTGGTGAGTGCGGGGCGTCAGGCGTTCAGAACCGAAATCAAGGGTGAGGCCGTGCTCGTTTTGGGAGGCTCGAGCACCCAGTTTTTCGGACCTCTTCCAACGGGCATCAAGGCGAGCTTCTGGACCTCCCAGTTCTGAGGAGTCCCGAACCGGTCCTGTTGACACGAAAGCGGGTGCCAGAACGCCCGCTTTCGTTTTTTTCACGCCCCTTCTGTTATCCTTTTACCTCATGACACCCCTTCACATCCGCGCGCAGCCCGGCGAGGTCGCGCCCGCCGTGCTCTTGCCCGGCGATCCGGGCCGGGCCAGCTTCATCGCCGAAACGTTTTTCGACGCGCCAGAGCGCTATAACGGTTACCGCGGCCTTTTGGGTTACACAGGACTATACCGGGGAATACCCGTGTCGGTCCAGACGACCGGGATGGGCTGCCCGAGTCTGGCTATCGTCGTAGAGGAGCTTGTGCAGCTCGGGGCCAAGACGCTCGTGCGCGTCGGCACCGCAGGCATTATCGGCAAAGAGGTCGCGCCGGGTGACTTGATTATCGCCACCGCCTCGGTGCCTCAAGACGGCACCACCCGCATGTACCTGCGCGGCGAGCCCCACGCGCCCGCCGCTTCGTTTGAGGTGACCAGGGCGCTGGTTGAAGCGGCAAAGGTGGAGAGCGCAACAGAGAACACGCCTGTTCACGTCGGCCTTATCCAAACCGAAGACGCCTTTTACGCCACGACTCCAGATGATGTGGAGAAGTTGGCGGCGCGGGGTGTTTTGGCCGTCGAAATGGAAGCCTCGGCGCTCTTTTTGTTGGGCGGGCTCCGGGGCGTCCGGACGGGCTGCGCTCTGGTCGCCTCCAACCGCATCGGCGACCCCGCCTTTGTTGACCCCGCGCTGCTCCAAAAACGCGTGAGCCTGATGGCGCGGGGGGCGCTCGAGGCTTTGTACGCGCTCCACACGCAAGAATAAACGCCGTTCCGTCTCGCGCCTACGCAGCACAAAGCTTGAAAGCCCAAAACGTTCTGCGAAAGCTTTATAGTCTGACTGCGTAGCAATCTCGCCCCACCCAACGGTTGCGCGGGGTCTTTCAGCCTATGCTCGGCGTAGGAGGAAACCATGCAAGCAGCCCAGAATCAATCCGACACGTTCACCCTTGGCGACTTGGACGTCCGCAGACTCGGCTACGGCGCGATGCGCTTGACGGGCGACGGCATTTGGGGCGACCCGGATGACCGCGAAGCGGCCAAACGGGTGTTGCGCCGCGCGCTCGAGCTAGGGTCTGTCTGACAGAAGGGATGAAGATGGTTTAGGGTAGGCGTATGGCACGAACAGACCTAAAAGAGCAGCAGTGGCAAGCACTAAAACCGCATCTACCCCCCAATCCCCAACGGGGTCACAACTACCGCAACCACCGACAGGTCATCAACGGCATTTCGTGGCGCTTGAAAACAGGCGCTCCCTGGCGCGACGTTCCTGAACGCTACGGACCTTGGCAGACCTGCTGGGACCGCTTCACGAGGTGGGAGCGCAACGGTGTCTGGAAGCGCATCCTGCACAGGCTTCAAGCTCACGCCGATGCGGCGGGTGAGATTGATTGGGACGGCGCAGCGTTAGACAGCTCTCATATTAAAGCGCACCGCAGCGCCAGCGGGGCGAGGAAGCGGCCTGCTGAGGGTGAAAAAAGGGGACCTTAGCAGACGAGTGGCTGGGACACTCACGCGGAGGCCACACCAGCAAGGTGCATACCTGCGCGGACGGCAAAGTGCGACCCCTGTCCGTGGTCATCACGGCGGGACAGCGCAACGACGCCGCTTGGCTAGAGCCGGTCTTGGACGAGATTTATGTGCCCCGCCTTGGCAGAGGGCGACCGCGTAAGCGCCCCCCTCAGCTTAGACTCGACCGCGCTTATGGTTTCAACAAGCAGCGGAAGATACTAAGGCGCAGGGGCATCATCTGTATCAGCCCCGAGCGCGAAGATGCCAAGAAGTCTCGCTTGTCTAAGGGCACAAAAGGTGGACGACCTCCTGCTTTCGATAAGCAAGCCTACAAAGGACGTAACGTGGTCGAACGCTGCATCAACCGACTTAAAGACTTTCGCGCCGTTGCCACCCGCTACGACAAACGCGGCAGAAACTACCGTGCTGGTGTGCTCCTCGCCTCCATCATCCTCTGGCTTTGATTAGTCAGACAGACCCTAGGTGTCAACTTTATCGACACCGCGGACGCTTACGGCCCCGACGTGAACGAAACCCTCCTCGCCGAGACGCTTTACCCTTACCCGGAAGGGCTGGTCATCGCCACCAAGGGCGGCCTGGTGCGGCCGGGGCCGAACAAGTGGGAGCCCGACGGGCGGCCCGAGCATTTGCGGAAGGCGCTTGAGGGGTCTTTGAAACGGCTTAAGCTCGAGCGCATCGACCTCTACCAGTTCCACCGGCCCGACCCCGAGGTGCCTTTTGAAGAATCCGTGGGCGCGCTCGCCGACATGCAAAAAGAGGGGAAAATTCGCTTTCTCGGGCTCTCCAACGTGAGCGTGGAGCAGCTTAACAAGGCGCAAGAAATAACCCAAATCGTCTCGGTTCAAAACCGCTACAACTTAACCGACCGCGATTCGGAAGAGGTGCTGGAGGCTTGCGAAGCGCAGGGCGTCGGCTTCATCCCCTGGGCACCGGTCGCCACGGGCGATCTGCCGGGAAACGCGGTCGCCAAGGTGGCCGACGCGCACGGCGCGACGCCCAGCCAGGTGGCGCTCGCGTGGCTTTTACGAAAGTCGCCCGTGATGCTGCCCATTCCGGGCACCTCGAGCGTTGAGCACCTAGAAGAAAACATCGCCGCCTCGTCTTTGCAACTGAGCGACGAAGAGATGGCGTCTCTCTCGCAGTAAGTCCCTCGGAAACCAGGTCGATTCTCTAGGGCAGAACCCTGTCCACCCAGGCCAGCGGGTCACTCGGCACGCCTCCCACACGCATTTCCCAGTGGAGGTGCGGCCCCGTCGAGCGTCCCGTGGTGCCGACCTCACCAATCACGTCGCCGCGTCCCACCCAATCGCCCGCCTTGACCAGAATCTTGGACTGGTGAAAGTAGAGGCTTACGACGCCCCCACCGTGGTCAATCACCACCAGACCGCCCTTGATGGGAAAAAAGTCAGCGACGAGCACCCGCCCCGCGTTGGTCGCCCTTACGGGCGTGCCCACCGGGGCGGCTAAGTCGGCACCCTCGTGATAAAAGACCGCGCCGCCGCGTTCGTAACGCCGCGGCGTGCCGTAGCCGCTGGTGCTGCGGCCCGTAATAGGGAGGAGGAAGGGCTCGAGCGCACGGGGCGCGGGCGTTTGGAGAGCGTGGGCGTAAGCCTCTTGCAAAACCCCCGCCTCCAACGCCTCGTTTTCGGGCGTCGAGGAGGCTAGAAGGGCGGCGGGCACGGCGAGTTCTTGGACGGGGCGGGGATCGGCGAGAACGGTCAAGGGACGCGTGACGCGCACTTCGCGTCCGTATTCGTCGGTGAGCTTTACACCCACCTCCCCCGCCCCCGGCGGCGTCCCCAGGGGCACGCTGGCGAGGCCGACATGCGCCGCGCCCTCCTCGAAAACGTCCAGAGGCCGCCCGTCAACCGAGAGGGTGAGCGACGCCGCCCGTACGCTCTCGGGTGCCCAGACCACGCGCGCGCTGAAAGGTTGACCGGGAACGACTTCCCTGGGCATCTTGATGAGCGGTTGGAGAGCCGGGACGCCATAGACAGGGTGACGAATCTCGCTGCTGTTGCCTACCGCGTCCGTCGCGGTGACTAAAAGCTCTTCCGGTCCCGGTAGTCCCGTTAAAGACACCGTATCCTCAGCGTCATCTTGAGGGGCGCGTGTGAAAACCGCGTCGCCGTAACGGAGGGTGTAAGTCACGGGTTCGTCGGCGCTTAAGAAGACCTCGAACGGGCGTTCCGCTACTATTTGGGGCTCGAGCCTCACCTCAACAGCGGGCGGGGTGCGGTCGCGGCGGGCTCGAGACACCGCCAAGGACGCCACGAGGAGAACGGCAAGGACGAGGAGCGCGAGGAGCCCCGTTCGCCTCGTCACCGCTAATCCTTTTGGCTCGTCACAAAGGGGATGTTCCGGTAGATGTGCGCCACGTCGAGCCCGTAGCCGTAAACAAACGCGTCCTCTATCTCGAAGCCGAGATATTCAACCGGCACCTCCACCAGCCGCCGCGACGGCTTGGAGAGGAGCGCCACCACCCCCACCGAGAGCGGCCCGCGGCCTCGGAGGTAGCCCAAGAGGTACTGCATGGTGAGCCCCGTGTCCACGATGTCCTCGACCAGCAGCACGTGCTTATTTTTTAGCGACTGCTCCAAATCCTTGACCAACCGCACCTCGCCCGAGGTCTCGGTGCGCGAGCCGTAGGAGGACACGGACAAAAAGTCGGTCGTGAGGGGCAGGTCGATGGCTCTCACCAAGTCAGCCATAAAAATGAACGCGCCGTTGAGCACGCAGACGAGGTGGAGCGGCCTGCCCGCGTAGTCCGCGGTGATTTGCTCGCCCAGTTCCTCTATACGCGCTTTGATACGCGCCTCGTCAATCTGGACCGCGCCCTCGCCGGGCGTAAAAATGGTGTCGCTCATCTCACTCCTCTAAAGCGGTTTTCAAAAAGGTTGAGCCTATTAAAGCAGATATGATCTTTGAAGCTACATCTTAGAAGGTAAGATATAGACTAAATCTTGCTCAAACCAGATGATACCTGCTACCGGCTCCCGCGCAGCCGCGCGAGGTCCTCTTGCGACAACCTGCGGTAGCCCCCCGGCTTGAGGTTGCCCAGCTCGAGCCCCCCGATGCGAATCCGCTGGAGCCGCGTCACGTGCAGGCCCAAGGCCCCCAACATGCGCCGCACCTGATGGTTGCGGCCTTCGTCCAACACGAGCGTGCAGCCGCCGTCGGCCACCTTGGCGACGATGGCGCGGGCCAAGCCGTCCTCGAGTTCGATACCTTTCTCAAGTTTCCCCAACGCCCACGCTTGCAGCGTGCCCTCCCGGCACCAGACCCGGTACTCTTTTTCGTGACCATAACGCGGGTGGGTCAGCTCGAGGGTGAGGTCGCCGTCGTTGGTGACAATCAATAACCCTTCGGACTCGGCGTCCAAGCGCCCCGCCGGGTGGAGGCCGGGTATCTCGGGAAAAAGGTCAATGACCGTCGGACGCCCCCGGTTGTCGGTCACGGTGGTGATGACACCGGGAGGTTTATTAAAAGCGTAGGTAACGCGTTTTGTATTGTTTTCTATCCGCTCGCCGCCCACGCGCACCTCGTCTTCGCCCGAGACCTTCATCCCCAGTTCGGCCTTTTGCCCGTTGACCGTCACCCGGCCCTCGGTAATCAGCACCTCCGCCTTGCGGCGGCTCGCCACGCCCGCTCGAGAGAGAAACTTTTGCAACCGCTCTTTCATGTCGTCATGCTCCCATCACCCGTTTCCCATTACCCGTACAGCTTACCCTCTCCCACCCTCACGGCGCTGCCCCCCACGTAAACCTCGAAACTCGAATCTCCAGTATCAACCGCCTGGACGCTCACTTCAAGCCGACTCGGCCTGCCCATCTCGACCCCCTGACGGCTCACAAAAGTCGCCCCGCCCCCTTGCAGCGAGAGCACGCCGTGCGTCGCCAGATACGCCCCGAGCGGCCCGTGCGCGCTCCCCGTCGCGGGGTCCTCGACCACGCCCAGCGCCTCGCCCAGCATCCGCGCGCGGATGTCCGCCCCGTCTTGGTGACGCGTGAAGAGAAACACCGCCTGGTGCTCGTCCTCCATAAAACTGGACAAGGCAGCCAAATTCAACCTCGCCCGGCCCAGCGCCTCCAACGAAACCACGGGTACAAAGAGAAAGGGCACGCCCGCGGAGCCGATTTGGACGGGAAGATTGGCTTTGAGGTCAGCGGTGGTGAGTCCCAGCGCCGCCGCGACTCCGGCCCGGTTCTCGATAACCTCGCCCAACTCCGGTACGCCCTGATTCATCCAGACGCGCTCGAGCCGCCCGTCACGCCGCTCGAGCCCCATCCGCACGGGGCCGACGCCCAGCTCGAGGGTGAAAATCACACTCTCCCGTTTCAAACGTCCCAGATGCTCCAGCGCGTAGACCGTCCCGACGCTCGGATGCCCCGCCATCGGCAGTTCGCGCGCCGGGGTAAAAAAGCGCGCCCGCACGTCCGCCCTTTGTGAGGGCAACACAAAGCTCGTCTCCGACAAGTTGAGTTCGCGCGCTACGCGTTGCATGTCCTCGCCCGCCAGCCCCTCCGCGTCGAGCACGACGGCCAGCGGGTTGCCCGTAAAGGGCGTGATGGTGAACACGTCCCAAAGCTCGTAGCGAATCTCGCGCCCGGTGGCGCGTTTAGAGTTCCGACGTCCTCGAAAGAATCCCCTCACCTACGCCCCGCCCTAGTAAACCAACAGGCAAATTGACAGGTAGACTGACTCATGCGCTTCATGCTCCTTTTTACCTTATTTACCTCTTCTCTTTTCGTTACCCAAATATCCGCCCAGACACCCGCCAACCCACCCCGCGGCGACCTGCGCGTGGTTCTCTTGAGCGATTTTAACGGGTCTTACGGCGTGACGAGCTATAGCCCGGCGGTGGCGAGGGTCACCGAGACAACCATCCAAGTATGGCAGCCCGACCTTTTTTTGTCCGCGGGAGACGTGGTGGCGGGACAAAAGGCCAGCCTGCCGGACACGCGTTTTGCAGAAATGTGGGAAGCTTTCGACCGCGCGGTTGCTCGTCCCTTGCGAGACGCGGGCATTCCTTACGCCTTTGCGGTGGGTAATCACGACGGCTCGAGCCTACGCCGCGCCGATGGAAATTTTGTATACGCGAGAGAGCGAGAGGCGGCGGGGGCGTACTGGCTGGAGCCTCAGCATGAGGAGCGTTTGGCCTATCATGACAAGGCAGACTTTCCCTTCAACTACTCCTTTGTTTTTACACCTCCTGATAAATCAGATAAACCCGTGTTCATTCTGGTTTGGGACGCCTCGAGCGCAACAATCACCGAAGCGCAGCGGGCGTGGGCGGAGGGGGAACTCGAAAGCCCCGCCGCGCGAGAGGCGGCGCTGCGTCTCGTCGTGGGGCACCTGCCCCTTTACGGCGTTTCGGCGGAGAAGAACAAGCCGGGTGAGGTCTTGGCGGACGGTGACGCCCTGCGTGAACTTTTGGAGCGCCACGGCGTCCACACCTACGTCAGCGGTCACCACGCGGCCTACTTTCCGGGGAAACGAGGTGCGTTGGAACTCCTCCATACGGGCGGCGTCGGCGCGCGGCAGCTTTTGGGGAGTGACGCGCCGCCGCGCTCTACAGTTACAGTGATGGATGTGAATTTTGAGCCGCTGGAGGTTCGCCACACCACCTTCGACGTTTTCTCTTTTGACGTGATTCCTTTGGAGAGCCTGCCCGAGCGCCTGAATGGGCTTAACGGCGCGGTTATACGCCGCGACCGTTAAGCCCTAACCCCTATACCCAAAGCGTCCGTTAAACTGACACATGCTCCCTCACCCCATTGACGCTGAAACGTTCCGCGAACTCGTTGAAGACTTCATCCCTTTTAACAAACACCTGGGGCTCAGGCTCGAGCGCTTCGACGAGGCGCGCGCCTTGGTGGTCACGCGTTTGGAGATGCGCCCCGAATTTTTGGGCAACGCGCAACGCAAGATGCCCCACGGCGGCCTCGTCTCCTTTGTCATCGACGCCACCGCCGGGGTCGCCGCCGCGCTCTCGCTGAGTGACAAAAACCTCATCGAGCGGATTTCGACTATCGACATGCGCGTGGACTACCTCAAACCCGCCAAGGGCACGCGACTTTACACCACCTCCGAAGTGATGCGCGCGGGGGGCCGCGTGATTGTCGTGCGGAGCGAGGTTCACGACGACGCGGGCACCTTGGTGGCGCTCGGCGCGAATGTCTTTAACGTCTCCAAGTGAAACCGAGTTCCTTCGCCGCGCGTACGGCTGGCCGGAGGAGACGGAGTTTGTAGAACTCTCGAGCGGCGAGAACCTGCATCTGCTCGCCCGCACGCCCGAAACGCGTTTCGTCGTACGCCGCTACCGCGCCGGGGTGAGGAGCGAAGGGGAGGTTGAGGCCGAACTTGCCTGGATGGTGGCGCTAAAAGATGTGCTCAACGTTCCCGATGTTCTCCCAAATGTGCAAGGCGAACTTCTCACGGTTGGAGAGACACACACCTACGCCGCTTTTGGGTTTGTGGAGGGGGACTGGCTCGAGTCCACCCCCCAAAGCTACCGGCAACTCGGCCACATTCTGCGCGCCCTTCACGACGAGGCCCCGCGCGTGGCGCAGTCGCAGCCTCCGACCTGGTCGGGCTGGCAGCGACCCGTCTACGACGCAGAGCGGGTGATTTTGCACTCGCTCGAGTCCCTTTTAGCCGCTCCCTTTCTCACTTCTGCGGACAAGGCGGCGTTCGAGAGGTTGGCGGATAGACTTTTCGGCCTCTGGCCCCGCCTCCCCGCTGAACGCTCCTTCGTTCACGCCGACGTTCACCTGGGCAACGTTCTTGAACACGGCGACCACTACACCCTCTTAGACTTTGACGAATGCGGCTTCGGCCCGCGCGCCTTTGACGTGGGCGCGGCGCGACTGCATCCTGTCGCCAAGGGATACGTGGACGAGGTCTGGCCCGCCTTTTTGGAGGGCTACGGCGCGCTTGACGATGACGAAACGAGGCTCGGCACCGCGCTCCGCTTTTTCTACATGATGGGCAAAATCCCGCAGCGCCTCGACCATCCCGATTTGCGTAAGAACCCAGCGGAGCGTCTGAGGCGGTATTTGGGATTGGTCGAGGGAGAACTCGAGCCCCTGGACTGACAGGATTCCCGTATTCCCTTCACGACAGCGGCTCGACCTTCCCCGGCGGCTCCTGATTTCTTGCCCTCTCCCGCGCAACAGAAGTTCGTTTTGGCGTAAAGACGCTCATTCGGTCACGAGTCCCATAGCACGTGGGGGTAATCTTCCGGCGAGTACAGCAAGCGTTGTGATGCTAATGAGTGCTTCGTTCTCACCGTAAAAGGCGTGAAAATGCGGGGGTGCATGGTCGTTAAAGTACATCTTGACAATAATGCCGTAGAAGCGACTGACTTCAGGCATCCACGCGTTCGTTAAGCACAAAAACTTCCTCAGGCGTTTTTCCCGTGAGTTGGAAGTAAAGAGTGTCAGGGCAGAGTTCGATGTCGTCACCCCAAGCCACTTCGCCATAAGGCCCTATAGAGACCCCTTCAAAGGCGTTTTGGTCCTCCCACAGGCTGAACACGCCGCGCCCAACCAGATACGACACATCCACCGTGCCCTCCGCACCGTCTTCGTAGCGCAACCATAGTCTGTAATCCGGCAGCGCTTTAACCTCAACGGGCTTGAATATGAGCATCACCTCGAGTCCCATCATACCGCCCTCACCTTGGCCGTTTTTGCGAACCCACTTCACAACCCGCCGTGGTAGCTTAGGCAGCATGATTCACCCCATCCACGAAAAATACGCCAAACTGTTAGTCGAATACTGCTGCCGCGTCGAGAGAAACGAGAACGTCTCCATCAACGTAGACACCCCCGCCGAGCCGATGGCCCGCGCCGTCTACCGCGAAGTCTTGCGTGCAGGCGGCGTGCCGCACCTGCGCATGAGCTATCCAGAGCGGGCGGAGGACGTGCTCGAGCTAGCCCCCGAGAGCTTTTTTGATTCAGAGCCGACCTTGGAGCTTTCCGAAATCAAACAAATCGGCTCCTGGATTCGGATTGGCGCGCCGCAGAACTCGAGGGCGCTCCAAAACGCCGACAAGTCAAAAGTCTCGCGCCTGCAAAAGCGCAACCGCCCCGTCCAGAACATCCGCGTGCGCGAGACCAAGTGGGTTGGCACCCTCTACCCCACCTCCGCGGGCGCGCAGGACGCCGGGATGAGCTTGGGCGAGTACGAGCGGTTCGTCTACGGCGCGATGTTTCTTTTCGACGACGACCCGGTGGCGAAGTGGAACGAGATTCGGGACTTCCAAGAGAGGCTGATTGAGCACTTAAGCCGCGCCAAGGAAGTTCACATTACAGGCGACGGCACCGACCTTACCCTCAACGTGGCGGGCCGCACCTGGGTTAACTCGGCGGGGCGGCACAACATGCCCTCGGGCGAGGTATTTACGGGACCCCTTGAAGAGAGCGCGAGCGGCCACATCACCTACACCATCCCGAGCGCGGTCAGCGGCGTTGAGGTTGAAAATGTGCGCCTCACCTTCAAAGACGGCAAGGTGACTGAGGCCCACGCCGACAAAGGCGACGACCTGCTCCAGTCGCAGCTTAGTACGGACGAGGGCGCGCGGTTCTTGGGCGAACTCGGCATCGGCACGAACTACAACATCCAGATTCCCACCAAAAGCATTTTGTTTGATGAAAAAATCGGCGGCACCGTCCATTTGGCGCTCGGCCAGTCCTACGAGGAGACGGGCGGCACCAACGAGTCGGCTATCCACTGGGACATGATTTGTGACTTACGAAAGGGCGGCGCGATTTATTTGGATGGAGAACTCTTTCAGGAGAACGGGGAGTTCAAGGTTTAGGCTCGCCTGGGGTAGGCTGGCACATGTTTGAAGGATTTGAGAGGAAAAGGCTCGAGCTTAACCACGTCACCCTCCCCTTTGTTTGCGGCGGGAGCGGCCCGCCCCTCCTGCTGCTCCACGGCTACCCGCAAACCCACGTCATGTGGCACCTCACGGCCCCGGCCTTGGCTGAGCACTTCACCGTCGTCGCGCCCGACCTGCGCGGCTACGGCGACGCGTCCAAACCCTTTGGCGCGGAAGACCACAGCACCTACTCAAAACGCGCGATGGCGGCGGACAACGTTTCTCTCATGGCGGCGCTGGGCTTTGACGCTTTCGCCCTCGTCGGCCACGACCGCGGGGGGCGCGTCGGGCACCGCCTGGCGCTCGATCACCCCGAACGCCTAAGCAAGCTCGCCGTGCTCGACATCGTCCCGACGCACTACCTCTTTACCCACACCGACAGCGCGCTCTCCCGCGCCTACTATCACTGGTTTTTCCTCGCTCAGCCCTTTGATTTACCCGAACGCCTCATTGGGGCCGACCCCGTGTACTACCTCCACAAAAAGCTCGGCGGCTGGGGGAGCGGGTTAGACGTTTTTGCGCCCGAAGCCCTCGCCGAATACGAACGCGCCTTTAGCGACCCCGCGACGATTCACTCGAGCTGCGAAGACTACCGCGCCGCCGCGACGGTTGATTTGGAGCACGACGAAAGAGATCGAGACCGCAAAGTGACGTGTCCAGTGCTGGCCCTGTGGGGTGAGCACGGGGTGATGGAACGCCTTTACGACGTGCTCGCCATCTGGCGCGACTACGCCAGCGACGTGCAGGGTAAGGCGCTCCCGGCAGGTCACTTCCTGGCCGAGGAAAAGCCGGAGGAGACGGTGCGGGAGCTTTTGGCGTTTTTACAGGATTGAGGGCTCGAGCCCCACCCCATAAACCCAATTGTTAAAGCTCGAGCCCCCGTAATTTCTTACCAAGCCTCTCCCACGCCCCCTCATCCGCAGGTTTAGCCCAATCCCAGCCGATACGCACCCAGTCCGGGTCCTCCGGCTCGAGCCCCAGCGCCTCGATATGCCCCGCCTGACACACGAAAAACTGGTGCTTGTACGGCAGCAAGTAACCCCCGCTCTCCGCCAGATACTTTTTCGCCTCCTCATAACCCGCAAACCAGTTGTTGAGAAAACCGTCGCAGTGAGGCGGGTAGAGGAGCGCGTCGTTCGCCCTCCCCTGCCCCTCGAGCGCATGTTTGAGTTCGCTCCAAGAAGCGTAGCCCCCCTCTAAAGCAACAACGGCGAGCGCGTGTTTGCGCTTGATGGTGTGTTTTTGCTCGAGCACCTCCCCGACGCCCAACCCAGCAAGATGCGGCAACCGCCCCAGCCGCGCCGCCGCTTCCGGGTCTTCGGCGCGCAAACGTTTGAGCAGGATAGACGCTTTAATTTTGTATTCGTTTAGGGTGTTGGGTCGAACGGTCATAAGAACTCCTTTGCATAGTGAGCCCCTTTACCCACGCATAGGGCGCAAAGAAAGTTTTAACCGCTTGAAGTGAAGTGCTGAGGGTGACATCCTCTTTTGTGGGTGCAGGCACCCCTCGAGTGCCTAAGAAGAGGATAAAGCAAATTTGTGAGTTTGGCAAGCCTCGAGTGCAAGTCTCCAATGTTGTACCTGCTTGCTGTACAATGCGCGTATGGAAGTCTCTTACTCTCAAGCCCGCCGCTCTCTGGCTGAACTTTTAGAGCGGGCGTCTCGAGGCGAGCGCATTACCGTCACCCGGCACGGAAAGCTTGTGGCGGAATTGGGACCCACAATGGAGCGTCCAAAACTCGACTTATTCAGATTAAAAGCCGTGCGGCAAAAGATTAGTGAGGGGCCGGTGGAGAACGGGGTTCTGCTGGCACGTGAACAAGAACGCTACTGATGTACTTTGACACGAGCGTCATTTTCTCGCTTTTCTACGCAGAAATGCTTCACCAATCACCACAGTCCGGCAGAGTTGGGCGGTAAGAAAATTACGAGAACCGACTGTAAATCTGTATTTTTTCTTCGTGATTTAGCTCTATCACCATGTTCTTACTAGTGAGAATCACATCGTCCTGAGAGGGATACCAAAGACTATCTAAGTTGGCGACGAAGTTTTTTAGCTCAACTCTCGCTCCAAACCTGTCGTAGGGCCAAAGGATTTTGAAGTTTTTTGTGTCCTCGAGCTTTAGCCCGAGAAAAACACCTTTTGTTTCATCCAGAGACTTGTTTGAAACATCAATTTCTTCATGCTGAACCGCTGAGTCACCTTTCGCACGGTAGAATTCCTCTATAGCTTCCTGATACTCAAATTGGCTCATAACGTTGTACTCACGATGTGTCCAACCCAGTTCATCAAGTTTTTGAACAGTCACAAGCTACACCTCCAACGTCGCATGAACGCATTTGAGCACCGCATAGTCATACTTTTCGTTAAGCTTGTCAAAAAGCGGCCTCAAATAACGCCGCTGCTCCTCGGGTAGCGCAAAAACCGCCTCCTTGATGCTCTGAATCTCCTCTTTGGGCAGCCGCGTCGCCTCCTCGACGCTGAGGTGACCGCGGCGCACGAGTTCGGCTAAGTGTCCTTCGACGGTGCGGACTTTCAGGTCCCTGGCCTCGGCAACCTCTTGAAGCGTTTTGCCTTCCAGCACCAACCGCAGCGTCTCCTCGTAGGTGTCGGCCTCAGCAGGCGCAGGCTGGGGCGCTCGAGCGGGTGCGGGCGGCGGCGCGGGCGCGTCGCCTGCGTGCTCGAGGATGACCTCCAAAAAACTCGAGCCGTACCGCTCCAACTTCGTGCCCCCGACGCCCGAAATTCCGCCCAGCGCGGTGAGAGAGCGCGGCAGGCGCTCGGCCATGCTGCGTAAGGTCGCGTCGTGGAAAATCACATAAGGCGGCACGCCCTGAGTGCGGGCGAGGTCGGAACGGCGGGCGCGCAGGGCGTTGAAAAGCTCGAGCGTCTCGCCCTTCAAGCCGTCGGCCACCTTGCGGGGCGCGGTTTTTTTGGAGGAGGGCGCGGCGTCCTGGCGGAAACGCACCGCCTCCTTGCCCTTCAAAACGGCGGCGCTTTTGGGCGTCAGGAGTAGCGAACCATGACCCTGCGCGTCGGTGGTGAGGTAACCGAGCGCGACGAGCTGGCGCAACACGCCCCGCCACTCGCGCTCGCTGTGTTCGGTGCCGATGCCGTAGGTGCTTAGATTTTGATGTCCTAGCGACTGCATTCGCGGCGTGTCTTTGCCCAACAGCACGTCGGTCAGGTGCCCCGCGCCAAAGCGCTGGCCCGTGCGGACCGCCGTCGAGAGCGCCTTTTGCGCCGCAACGGTGCCGTCCCAGGTTTTGACGGGCGTTACACAGGTGTCGCAGTTGCCGCAGGGCTCGGCCAAAGTCTCGCCAAAATATTCGAGCAGCACCTGCCGCCGACAGCGCGGCGATTCGCAGAAGCCTAGGAGGGCCTCGAGCTTTTGCCCCTCCACCCGCTTGACCGCCTCGGGCGCTACGGACTGCGCGAGGAGGCGACGCATCGCCACCACGTCGCCTAAGCCGTAGGTCATAAAGGCGTCGGCGGGCTCCCCGTCGCGGCCCGCGCGGCCTGTTTCCTGGTAGTAGCCTTCCAAGCTTTTGGGCAAATCGAGGTGAGCGACGAAACGCACGTCGGGCTTGTCAATCCCCATGCCAAAGGCGATGGTCGCTACGATGACCACGCCCTCCTCGCGTAAGAAACGCTCCTGGTTCTCCTGCCGCGCCGCCGCGCTTAAGCCCGCGTGGTAGGGCAGCGCGTGTACGCCGCGCTTCGTTAGCCACGCCGCCGTGCCGTCCACGCTCTTGCGCGACAAACAGTAGACGATACCCGCGTCGCCGGGGTGGTCGTCACGCAAAAAGGTGAGAAGCTGCTCCTTGGCACTGCCCTTTTCGACCACCGTGTAGCGGATGTTGGGCCGGTCAAAGGACGAGACAAACTGCTGCGCCTCGTTCAAGTGAAGCCGCATGACAATCTCGCGCTGCGTGGCCGCGTCGGCGGTGGCGGTCAGCGCGACGCGCGGGACTGTTGGATAACGCTCAGCCAGCAGCGAAAGCTGGATGTACTCGGGCCGGAAGTCGTGGCCCCACTGCGACACGCAGTGCGCCTCGTCGATGGCGAAGAGCGCGACGGGGGCGCGGTCCAAAAGGTCCAAAAAGCGCGGGGTGAGGAGGCGTTCGGGGGCGACGTAAAGGAGGTCGAGGCTACCCGCTAAAAGTTGCCGCTCGACCTCGTCGGCCTCGTGGTAGCTCAGGCTCGAGTTTAAGTAAGCCGCCCGCACCCCCGCTTGCAAGAGCGCGTCCACTTGGTCTTTCATCAGGGCGATAAGGGGCGAAACGACGATTCCCACCCCCGGCCTCAGCAAGGCCGGAATCTGGTAGCAGAGCGACTTGCCGCCGCCCGTCGGCATCAGCACGAGCGCGTCGCCGCCCGTCGTAACGTGCGAGATGATGCGCTCCTGCGCGCCGCGGAACTGCGGGTAGCCGAAGACGGTCTGGAGGATGTTGTGAGCGGAGCCGGTCACACTCCATTGTTTCATACTCGTTACGAGCCGGGTTGTGCTGGTTTACGCTCGAGGTGAGTTGTAAGGGTGGCTCGAGCCCCCGCACCCTCCTCACCCACGCTCAGCGCGTCGCCGTCGGCTGTAGAGGCGCAAAAGGACGAGGCCTGTGAGCGGCCCGAAAATGAGCCCGGCGAAAAACCAGAGCCAGGCGTTGCGCCCCTCCTCTTGCGCCCAGTAAGCGCAAAAAATCCCGAAGAGAAACAGGATGAGCCCGGTGAGGTCTGACTCGAGCGCCTCCAGCGTCATTTTTAACCCCGCGCCAGCGTCAGCAGCAAAGCCGACAAGTTGACGAGCGCGTGGACCAATATCCCCGGCAGGAGCGAGCCGCTGCGCTCAAAGAGCCACGCGTAAAGGAGGCCCGAGCCGAGCACGAGCATCGCCTGCAAAGGATGACCGCTCCAGTGCGCCGCGGCGAACAGGGCGGCGGAGAGCGCCAACGCGGGCCACAAGGGCACCAGGGAACGCAGCCAGCGGTAGAGGACGCCGCGGTAGAAAAGCTCCTCGCCGAGGGGAACGAGCATAGCGGCGGCGAGGATGGAAAACGCCACATCTCCTGGACGTGCCTGGAAAAGCGCCGAGGGGGAGAAGGAAGAGAGGTTTTCGAAAGGTAACACCCTGAGCGGCGCCCATAGCGCCGCGACAAGGAGCGCCGTCCACCACCAGCGCGACCGCGCCCCCCGCAGGCCGAGCGCGCGCGGCCCCACGCGTCGCCAGAGCGCGCCAGCCAACACTCCTGCGCAGAGCCCCGCCCCGACGCAAAGGGCGAAAAGGTCCGGATTTCCCGCGGCCCCCGGCGACACGCTTTCTCCGGCGATGAGTACAACGGCCGCGCCGAGGACGCCAACGAGCAAGATGAGCGGCACGTCGAACCAGCGCCAGGTCGCTCTACATTCGGGTTCTGTTCCTTTCGTACGGTTTGACGAATAAGTCATGAGCTTACCTTTTCTCGAGAATTTGCCTGACGAGCGGCCGTGGCTTAATGCACATGTTTGCGCGCGCGACAGACACCAAAAATGCTCTCGCATAAGCTACCGGGAATGCAAGAGGTAAATTCCAGTTCATGGGTCCGCGTCACCCACCCCGAGGCTGTCGCCCTTTTGGACGACGACCGCCTGGAGCTGCTCGCCCCCTTTTTTGAGGGGGCCGTGGGCGTGGCGGAGGCGGCGCGCCGCGCCGACGTCAACCTAGACCGCATGGCGTACTTTGTAGAGCGGGCCGTTAAGCTCGGCTTGCTGGGACTCGAGCGCGTAGAAAAGCGCAAGGGACGCCCCATAAAACGCTACCGGACAACCGGCGAGGTCTTCTTCGTCTCCTTCGGGGACGTTCCGGCCGCCACCCTCGCCGAGCACATCGCCGCGTCCGAAGCGCGCACGACGCCGGACCTCGCCGCCGCCGCGGCCAAGAGTTTGCATAGGTTCGCGGACGACGGCGCTTGGGGGCGCGCCTACTTCCTTAGCGAGGACGGGCCAACGCGGATGACGGCCTCGCCGCGCTACGGGGTCACGACCTGGGAGGCTTATTTAGAGCATCTCTTGAGCGACGAAGCGCCCCCGTACCTGCTCATCCGCCAACCGCTGAAGCTCGCGCCGGAGGAAGCCAAGGCCTTACAGCGCGACCTCGTCCGGTTGCTGCAGCGTTACGAGAAACATGGTGAGGAGAGAGCGCACACGTATTACCTCAAACTTTTTTTGGCGGAGGCACCTTAGGCTCGAGCCCCACATCCTAAGCTTTCCCATCCCCCAGCCGCTCCTGACCATGAGGACACAGCGACAACACCGGACACCTTTTACACGCCGGATTTTTGTAAAAGCAGCACTTTTGCCCGTGGTACATCAGCGCCTCGTGGTGGTCGTAAAGGAGCTGCGCCGACCAGTCTTCGGGTAGAAGCGCGCGTAACTGAGCGTGCGCCGCGCCCGGACCAACATTTTCAGGAATCAACCCCAGCCGCGCCGCCACCCGGTGATGGTGCGAGTCCACGGGCATGGCGGGCATTCTTAACTGGGAAAAAAGGAGCACCGCCGCGCTCGTTTTGGGGCCGACGCCGGGGAGACGCTCGAGCCACCTCCGCGCCGCCCCCACCTCCATCTCGCCTAAAAAGTCGAGCGACAGCTCACCGCGTTCCTCCGTGATGAAGCGAAGCGCCCCCTGGATGCGCGGCGCTTTTTGTTCGGGCCAGGTTGCGGCCTTGATGGCCTCCTCGACCTCTTCTACAGGCGCGTCTCTAACCATCTCCCACCGCCTGAAGCGCGTTTTGAGGCTCACAAGCGCGCGGCCCGAGTCCGCGTTGCGCGTCCGGTGCGAGAGCATCGAGCCGACAAGTTCGGTTAGCGGGTCCACGTCGCGGAAAAAGGGAAAGGGCGCGCCGTAGGTTTCGCAGAGAATGGCGTGAACCGTCAGGGTTTTCTCGCGCAAATCCTCGAGCGTCGCGGGGGTCATAAGGAAAGTGTAGCGAGCGGACGCTCCGGAGAGTTAGGGAAGGCGTACGAAGCGCCGGGGCTCGAGCCGATAAAGTGCTCTCGGAGGCCCAAGATGACGCGACTCGCCGGAGTGGACGGCTGCCGGGGCGGTTGGCTGTGCATTAGCAAAGATACGGAGACGGGAGAAGTAACGGCTGAGGTTTTCAGCTCGGCGCGGGAACTTTTCTCTCAAAGCCCCACGCCCACCGTGTTGACGATTGACATGCCCATCGGCCTGCCTGATAAGGGCTCGAGAAGGTGCGACGACGAAGCGCGCACGCTGCTGGGGCCTCGAGGCCGCAGCGTCTTTCCCGCGCCCATCCGCCCGGCGTTGGAAGCAACCAGTCGAACCGAGGCGAGCCGCATTACCCGCGAGGTAGACGGGCGCGGGGTGAGCCCTTACGCGTGGGGCATTTATCCCAAGGTGAGGGAGGTAGACGAGGCGCTGCGGGAGGACGCGTCTTTGCAGGCGTGGGTCCGCGAGGTTCATCCGGAGGTGTGTTTTTGGGCCTTGAATGGGCTCGAGCCGATGGCGCACGGCAAGAAAAAGCCGGAAGGGCGAGGGGAGAGGCAGGGGCTTATCGAGACGCATTTCGGCGTGGGCGTGATGGAACCCGTACGCGCTCTCTTCCCAGCGAAAACCGTGGCTGACGACGACATCTTAGACGCGTTCGCCGCGCTCTGGACGGCGGCGCGTGTTCTTAGTGGAACGGCCGAAACCTTGCCCGCGGACCCGCCCGTGGACGGCGCGGGGCTGCGGATGGAGATGGTCTATTAGGTTCTGCTGGCCTCGCGCGCCCGGAACAGGTCTACTGAGAAAGAGGGTAGAATCTAAAAAAGGAGCACTTTATGAACGTCGAAGAGGCTGTTTTGGAAAAACTGCGCGAGTTGCCGCCTGAGCGTCAGCGGGAGGTCCTTGACTTTGTGGAGTTTTTGGAGGGTAAAACGCAGCAGCGTACTAACATGTGTGAGGGTGTGTCCGCGCTGGATTTGGCAGGGGAATTGGTCGGCAGCGTTGAAGGTGGGCCGGGTGACTTGGCGACCAATCCTCAGCATTTGAACGAGTACGGTAAAGATTGACAAGCAAGGTCATTCTGGACACGGGACCGCTGGTCGCGCTCCTGAACCGCCGCGAGGTGCAGCACGCCTGGGTAAAAGCGCAGTTAGCTGAGCTCGAGCCACCCCTACTGACCTGCGAGGCGGTGCTTTCCGAAGCTTGCTTTTTGCTGCGCAACACGCACGGCGGACAAGCCGCGGTGATGGCAACGCTGTCCTCCGGTTTGGTAGATGTTACCTTCAGCCTGGAGGAGCACGTTCAGAACGTTACGGAACTTATGGAGCGGTTTTCGTCCCTTCCTATGTCGCTGGCGGACGCGTGCATCGTACGGATGGCGGAGACGCTAAAGGATAGTTCGGTGCTAACGTTCGACAGCGATTTCTTGATTTACCGTAAGAACCGAAATGAGTCCATCGCTATCATCTCACCTTAAAGGGTACATAACTTAGGTGGTAGAACGGACGCTGCGGCTGGAGACGGTTGACTAGGTTCTACTCGCCTCTCGAGCCCTCTCCCCCTCGCGGATTTCGCGCTCTAAAAAGTAGTTGAGGAGCGTGCGCAAGAGGACCAGCGCGCCCAAGTTGAGGATGTCCTGACGCGTCGGCGCGACGGCGGTGCGCAAAATGTCGCTGGCGACGGTGAACTCTAGGCCCAGCGCGAGCACCCGGCCCAGCCGCAGCCGGATGGCCTCGGTGGAATCGGGGGGTTGATTTTTGGGCGTGACAAAGTAGCCCGCCGAAAAGACGACCGCCCGCAATACGCCAAAGCCGATCACCAGAGACGCGGCGATTTCCGCGCCCGTGGCGATGTAGCCGACGATGATCTTGAGCCAGGTCTCGAGCGGGTTCTCCGCCGCCGCCTCAGCCCCCGGCGCGCCAACGTTGAGGCTCAAGAGCAGCACCAGCCCGAAAATGAGCCCCAGCGGCAACAGCACCGCCCCCAGCGCGTTCCCCACGCTCTCCCCGCGCGCGCTGCTACGGGTGTCATTCGTTCTCTCGCCTTTTGAATCCATATCTTCCCCTTATCACGTGAGGTCCAGCCTCACGTCCTCTTCTAAGTCCTTTACCCCGCTGAGCCGCACCACCTCACGCGTGGCGCGTCAGTCGCACCAGCAGCCGCTCCGCGACGAACTCGAGCCCCACCAACAGAAGCGTCACCCCCACCGCCAGACCGAAAATAAGGATGTTACTCGCCGCCCCCGCGCGAAACGCAAACGAAAGCGAGGTCGAGACCGCGGGCGGGTGCATCACGTCCAGGACAATCATCAGCACGATGGTTACGACCATCGCGGAGCCGCCCGCCAAGTAAGTCGGGCCGAAAAGAATATAGGTGAGAAGCCCCACCCCCGCCGCCATAAGCTGCGCCGTCACCAGAGTACGGGCGCTGTTGGTATTATGCTGCGGGTCTAAGTAGATTAAAAAGGCGCTCGAGGCGAGCGAGGTAAAAAGTAGCCGCTGCCGACTCAACACCTCGACGAGCGCGAACACGCCCAGTACGGTTATGGTCGGAAAAAGGGCCAGGGTGAGTTCGCCGCGCAAGCCCAGCCGCTGCCGCAACGAGCGGACGGGACCCTTGTCCTCGAGGGGCTCGAGCGTCTCCCGCTCCTGCGTCACGGTGTCTACCGAGAATAGACCAGAGGAAAAGGAAAATGCCAGTAAGGACGAAATAAACACGTCACCGAGTTCGCCTCCCCACAAACCGCCAACGCTCTCACTCTAACGCTTTTGCAACACCCCCGCGCGGACGAGTTCGGCAAAGGCGGCGCGCTCCAAAACCGCGTCTTCGGGCTCCGAATTGGGGGCGCTGTCACCCGGCACCCGGAGCAGCGCGTGGCGGAAGCCCGCCCTAAGAATCGCCCCCCGCGTGCGCGCGACAAAGCCCTGCACCGCCTCCCGGTAGGCGCGTACCTCGTCGGGACCCACCGCCAGCCGCTCGCCGCTTTCGGCGTCGATGAGCTCGAGCTGCCCCTCTTCAGGATGAAGGTCGGCCTCGGCCATCACGTGCAAAAAGCTTGCGTCGAGGCCTCGAGCTTTCAAAGCCGCCAGCGCGGGCTGCAAGGGGGCCTCGTCGAAAAGGTCCGAAATCACGAGCGCGAGCCCCGCCCCCGCGCCAAAGCGCGAGCGGAGCGCAAAGTTTTTTAGGGCGGCGGTCGGGCTTAGGCCCTCCCCGGTAAGCGCGGGCGCGTCGTCGATAAACGACCACACCGGCGCGATGCCCGCGCGCCCCATACCGGGCGGGCTGTGCTGACCGTTAAAAAGGTGAACCTGGGAGCGAGCGTCGCGCTGCGCCACGTAGCTCAGCAGCCCCGCCAGGAGCCGCGCGTACCGCGCCTTGTGACCCAGCGACATACTCGGGCTGGTATCGAGCACCACGTACACCGCAATGGTCCGCTCCGCCTGGTAGAGCCGGGTGTAGAGCCTGCCGGTGCGCGCGTAGACCTTCCAGTCCACGTATCTAAGTTCGTCCCCCGCGTCATAGGGCCGAAAATCGTGAAACTCGACGCTCTGCCCCGCCTCGCTCGCCAACCTCTCCCCCGTCTCCTGCGACAGCGCCCTCGAGGCGAGGGCGTAGCGGTCTAGGAGCGCGCGGCTACGGGGAGAAATCATCCGGTGACGGTGAAGAACCACCGCCTGTGGTCCCTATAACGTCTCCCTGCTCAAAAACCACCGCCTCTCTCGGGATTTTGTTCTCCTGTAAAAGACGCTCGATGTTCCTGATGCTTTCGGCGTCGGTTACGTCCTCGAGGCTTATGGTGACAAAAGCGCGTTCGTCACGTGAGTCAATGCTAAAGAATGCACTAAATGCACCGTCCTGAGGTCCAAGGATAAAGGAGTTGAGTTCGTCCGCCCACCCGTCCAACTGAGCAAAACTGTACTGGGCGGCAGTTACCCGCAGTTCGGCTTCCTTGAGGGGTTCTCCTGGTACGGGGCGCTCCCCCATAGGCGGTTGAGCATAGAAGATTTCCTCACCATACACCTCAGTAAACAAATCTTTGATGCGCGTCAACTCGGCCTTCGGAAGCTCGAGCGGCTCCCCCACCCTAGTCAGTGAGCCTTCGACCGCGAGCAAGAGGGTAGGAAAGCCTTCATCGCTGTAGAAAAACCCTCCGAAGCCCTCCAACCGCTCGGCCAGCACTTTTTCAGGACGTACATAAGTTCCGCCAGGGGTCTCCTGAGCACAAGCGGCGAGCGCACAACCTACGAGGGCTGCCAAAAACAGACGGCCCCTATTCCACCTGCGAACGTGACGCATACGGCCTCCTCGAGACAAGGTTATTACAGACATCTGAGCCTATCACCGTCCCACCTTGGTCGCACCCTTCAGCACGTCCCGAACGATGTCGTCCGCGTCGGCACCCTCGACCTCGGCTTCAAAGCTGAGGAGCAGGCGGTGGCGCAGCGCGGGCAGGGCGGCGCGGCGGATGTCCTCTAACTCGACGTTGGGGCGGCCCGCGGCGAGGGCGTAGCCCTTGGCGGCCAAGACCATCGCCTGCGCGCCCCGAGGGCTAGCGCCGAGCCGCACCAACGGGTGCTCGTGCGTGGCCTCGACGAGGCGGACAACGGCCTCGAGCGCCGAACTCGCCACCGGCACCGCGCGGAGCACGTTTTGAAGCTCCAAGAGCTCGTCACGGCGGAACACGGCTTCGGTCATCTCTTCTTGGGTGCCCGTGGTCACCACCAAAATGCGCCGCAGCGTGTCGGCGTCGGGGCGTCTGATGAGGATTTTGAACAAAAAACGGTCGAGTTGCGCCTCGGGCAGCGGGTAGGTGCCCTCCATCTCTAAAGGGTTCTGGGTCGCCAGCACCATGAAGGGCTGGGGCAGCGCGTAACGCGTGCCCGACGCGGTGACCGAGCGCTCTTGCATGGCCTCGAGCAGCGCCGACTGCGTTTTGGGCGTGGCGCGGTTGATCTCGTCGGCCAAGAGGACGTTGGAAAATACGGGACCCCGCTGGAACGAGAAGCGCGAGCCGTCCTCCCCGGCCTCCTCGGTAAAGACGGTCGTGCCGGTTACGTCGGCGGGCATGAGGTCGGGGGTGAACTGGACGCGCCCGAAAGAAAGCTGCGTCGCCTCGGCAAAAGCGCGCACCAGCCGCGTTTTGCCGAGCCCCGGCGCGCCCTCGACGAGCGCGTGGCCGCGCGCGAGCACCGCCACGAGCAGGTCTTCGACGATCTCTTCTTGCCCCAAAATAATCCGTCCGATGGTGTCGCGCAGCGCCCCAAAGCGCGTGGTGAAATCCGTAAAGCTAGGGTTTTCCCTGTTCATTTATCTCCTAAGGCTCGAGCCCGGCTGATTGTTAAGCAGCCACACGCGCTCGAGAGCCCACGCCGAAAGTTCACTCACCCTACCATTCATGACGCCCACCGGCCTCAGCCGGAACGTCTTTGAAGATGTTTTTAGCCAGTCACCATGTTTCGGTGAGAACGCTTGGCGGCAACTCAACTTTATAGAAAGCTGCTTTACAAAAGACTGCGTCAGAGCGTGTTGTGTAAAGATGAAGCTGACGGTAGCTTGGAGCGCACCATGAGCGGAAGCTGGTGTAGCGACTCCATAAGGCGACGGGATTGACAGGATGACGACTTTTAGCGTGACGGTCATGTTTATGATAGCCGTTGTGACAGCGGCGGGCGTGGCTTTGTGGGTTTCGCTGCACGGAACCCGCAGCAAAACCGCGGGATACAATCGGCGCATGGGCGCACCGCTCTCCTACAAACGCGTGACGTTAAGGCCGCTCGCTGAGCTCGACGGGCGGGCCTGGCGGCGCATCCACGCGCACTTCCGCGACGCCGAAATCGCGCACTTAAACGGCACCCCGCCCAACCGGATGCCGCTCTGGCTTTTGAAGCGCGTGCTCAAGGCCGACAGCCGCCGCGCCGACCGCGAGACCTTTGGGGTGTTTGACGAGAGGGACGCCTACATCGGCACCATCGAACTCTACGACGTGCGGCACGCCTCGGCCACGCTGGGCATTATCATTGGCGAAAAATCGCACTGGAGCAGGGGCTACGGCCCCGAGGCGATTCACGCGCTCTTGGAGTACGCCTTTAACGAGCTGGGGCTCGAGCGCGTGACCTTAAGCACCTTTGCCGACAATGCCCGCGCGCGCGCCGCCTTTCGCAAGGCCGGTTTCGCCGAGGTGCGCCGCGTGAGCGCGGGCGGGGGCCGCACTGACGTGCAGATGGAACTGCCCGCGGCGCGGTGGCGCGAGGGGCACCCCGCCCCGCCCGAGGCGGCGACGCTTTAGTAATTCTGAGACAGGAAGATAGAGTGTAGGAAAGTGGGGAGAAAACACCTTACGCTCACTCGAAAGTTACAAACCAGGTTAAAAAGTGAGGTTAAAAAGTGTTTCATCAAGTCATACATAGAGGAAGTGACCGCGAATGATTAAAGACAAAGTGGCCGTTGTGACCGGCGCGAGCCGCGGGATTGGCCGCGCTACGGCCCTAAATCTCGCCTACGCGGGCGCGACCGTTTACGCGGGGGCGCGTTCGGTGGAGGATTTGGAGGCGCTCGAGAGCGAGCACGCCAACATCCAGGGTTTGCAGCTTGACGTTGCCGACCCCACCAGCGTCACGGCTTTTGCTCAGGCGGTGTTAGACCATCACGCGGTAGATATTCTCGTTAACAACGCGGGCGTCGGCGTGTTCAAGTCTGTTGAGGCGCTCAGCCTTGAAGAATGGGACCGCATCTACAACGTTAATGTGCGCGGCACGTTTCTCGTGACCAAGGCTTTTTTACCGAGCGTCCGCGAGCGGGGCGGGCACATCATCGTGGTGACCTCCGACGTGAGTTCGCGCACCTTTGCGAACGGCAGCCTCTACACCTCGTCAAAGTTCGCGCAACGCGCCTTTACGCGCGCCCTGCAAATGGAGGTCGAGGGCGACGGCGTCCGCGTGAGCGAGGTGCGCCCCGGCGTGGTCGCCACCCACTTCGGCGACAGCCAGCCGCAGGCCGTGGACGAAAACGCTCTCTCTCCTCAAGACGTGGCCGACGCCATTCTCTACGCCCTCACCCGCCCCGCGCGGATGCGCTTAGACAACATCCTCTTTCACCCGATGGGGCAAAAAACGGAGTTTTAGCGCGCCCAAACGCCCGATCCGGCGCGAAGCCTAAACCTCCGCGAAGTAATAGTGATTCACTATCTCTTAATATTCTAACACGCCTCTCAAAAATCTGTCATAATCAGTGACAAGGCAGTGAAGAACTGCACACGTTTTTTGGAGGGTCGCTGTGAACCACACCATCATGATCATCAACACCGCTACGGGAGAAATGCGGCTCGACGGGGAGGTAGACGAAGGGGTACGCGAGGGTCTAGACGCGTTAGGGCTAACGCTCGAGGCGCTCGCCCAACCCGTACACCAGAATGCACCCCGCTCAAAGCCTAAGAAACTTTTTCGGACGAGCCAGCAGGGCTCACCCGCCGCGCTGTCGTTGAGATAGTTGTAAAGATGGTTGCCGGGATAAACGCCCAAGCAAAAGCGCTTGTGAGCCAAGTCGAGGCTCAAACGTCGCAGGTTTGGGAATCACAGGTGATGCTCGAGGGGCTAGCGGATTGTCGAAGTAGCCAGCGAAAGCTTGAGTGACAAAAGACTATAGAGTGAACACAAACTTTTCTAGAGCGCTTCGCCTTAAACTCTGGACTGTCTCACGCTTCCTTTTGCGCCTCGTACCACGCCCGCCACGCCTCTTCATCCCAGCCCACCGTCAGCGCGCCGCCGCTCCGCACGAGGGGCTGCACCATCAGCGCGGGGTCGTCAATAAGTTTTTGCGTCAGTTCCTCGTCGCCGACGCGCAGGTACTCGAGGCCCGCTTTCTCGTACGCCTTGCCGGAAGTGTTGAGGAGCGCGTTGAGACCAGCTTTTTGCACGAAACGCTTCAACTCGCCCGGCGCAATGTCGCGCTCCTTGAGGTCGACGAACTGCGGCTTGATGCCCCGCTCCTTAAAAAAGCGCAGCGCCTTTTTGGTGTCTTGAGATTTGTTGGTGCCAAAAATTTGGACGTTTGGGGAGTCGTTCATGAAGAGATTGTAAACCCTCGCTCGAGATTGTAAAGGAAACGCGCCGCTTCAAGGCATCAGGAGTGTGAGATAATGGCGTTGCAGACTGTGGTGTTTCTTATCCCTCGCCAAGCTTTACTGTGATAACCGGACATCGTTTTCGAGCGAATTTTGTCATAATGGCGTATGAGACAGCTCAACGCCAGACCCTCCTCCATCGAATTTTTGAGCCGTTATCTGCACGAGCCGGTCAACTGCCTCACGCACCTCCTGGGCGCGGTTTTTAGCGCCTTCGGGATGGCGATGCTTCTGACAAAGTCTTGGGGCAGACCGCTCTACATAGCCTCGTTCGCCGTTTACGGGATAAGTTCCGTGCTGCTCTACCTCGCCTCCTCGCTCTTCCACGGCCTCAAGGTAGGCCCCGCCAGGCGGCGCTTGCTGCTGAGGCTCGACCACGTCGGTATCTTTGCCTTAATCGCCGGGAGCTACACGCCCGTCGCGCTGATTA
Organism: Trueperaceae bacterium; assembly: GCA_965214405.1. Taxonomy (GTDB): domain Bacteria; phylum Deinococcota; class Deinococci; order Deinococcales; family Trueperaceae; genus CBDCCT01. The sequence continues at coordinate 3,835,107 of OZ243956.1, read as the reverse complement.
TCCTCAAAGAACGAAGTGCCGCGCTCGGCTGGGGCTTTTTCTGCCTCATCTGGGGGCTCGCACTGCTCGGGATGGTGTTCAAAATTCTTTGGCTCGACGCCCCTTACTGGCTCTCGACGAGTTTTTATCTGCTGCTCGGTTGGCTGGCGATTTTCGTCATCGTGCCCATCAAAGAGACGCTGCCCGCGGGCGGGTTGTTCCTGCTCTTTTTGGGCGGCATCCTCTACTCGGTCGGCGCGGTGGTGTTCGCCCTCGAGCGCCCCGACCCCTACCCCGGCGTGTTCGGCCACCACGAACTCTGGCACCTGTTTGTGCTGGCGGGCGGCGCGAGCTACTTTATGATGCTGCTCTTGCACGTCGCGGCGTTGTAGAGTCTACACATATAAGAGCTTTGGGCGTTTGCATGAGGTGTTCATCCTCGAATATTGTCCTGGGAAATCTCAAATTTTTGAGCCGTTGAAAAGCCTTTAGGATTCCTCGTCAAGCCGGTATGTTAGCTTGTTTCATGTTTGACGCGGTTGACCAAAGCATTCTCAGCATCCTCCGCGAGAACGGGCGCGCCTCGCACGCGACGATCGCCAAGGAGGTGGGGCTGTCGGCCCCGGCGGTGGGCGAACGCGTGCGTAAGCTCGAGGCCGCGGGCGTGGTCAAGGGCTACCGCGCGGTGTTTGACGCGGACGCGCTCGGGCTGCCTATTTGCGCCTTTGTCGCCATCGCGCCGCAGCCGCGCAATCCGGGGGCGAATTTGGTCGATAACCTCATCAAGCTGCCCGAAATCGAGGAGCTGCACGCGGTCGCGGGGTCTTACGGCTATATCGCCAAGGTGCGCGTCGGCAGCACCAAAGACTTGGACAGCTTTTTGGACCGGCTCTGGGTTTTGGAGGGCGTCGAGCGCACCGAAACGACGATGGTGCTAAAAACGAACCTCGAGCGCCCCACCCATCTTCCTTTTGACCCGATTGAGCAGAACGACCAGGAGAACCCCTTGGTGGAGGAACCGGCGTGATCCGTTTTCTCACCGAGGACGACCTGCCGCAACTCTTCGCCATCCGGCAAGTGGCCTATCTGGACACGTCCGACTACAGCACCCCGGAGGCGCGGCAGCGGCATGTGGACCGCCTTCCCTACACGCGCGGCTTCTTCGACGGCGACACGCTCACGAGCGCCGCCGTCGTTTACCCGTTCGAGATGTTTTTTGCGGGCCAGCCCGTGCCGATGGGCGGCTTGGCGAGCGTGCTGAGCGCGCCCGAATATCGGCGGCGCGGGCACGTCGAGGCGCTTCTCAAAGACGCGCTTTCAAACCTCCGCGCGCAAGGCGTGGGCTGGTGTGTGGAGTACCCCTTCGACCCCCGCTACTACGCGCGCTACGGCTGGGGGAGCGTCCCCAGCGGCTTTGTTATTACCTGCCCAAGCGACAAGCTTTTTGGGGGACGCGCGCCCGGCGCGAAAAGGCTGACGAAGGACGAGTTGAGCCGCCTCGAGCCCACCTACGCGCGCTGGGCCGCGGGTTACAACTTCACCCGCAAGCGGGGCGAGCGCGTCCACGGAAGCTGGAGCAACATCCTTTTTAGAGCCTGGGAAACGCGTGAGCGCTTCATTTATGAACTTGACGGCGCCTACTGCGTCCTGAGCCTCACCTTTAATGACGCAGCGAACATGATGACGCTCACGGTAAAAGACTACGCCTACAGCTCTCCTGAAGGGCGGAGCCGTTTGTGGCGCTTCATCGGCTCCTTTTACGGTCAGGCGGACAGGGTGCGGCTGCACCTGCCGGGGGACGAGCCGCTGCTCTTTGATTTGCAAGGTCATGTGGAGGCCAACCGCTCGAGCTTCCAAGCGCGGGTGGTGGACGTGCCGCGGGCGCTTCATGGGCTTCTCAGCAAAGACACCCTCAGCTTTACGTTAAAGGTTCATGATGACTTTTGCACGTGGAACGAGGGGGGGTTTGGGCTCGAGCTTTCTCCGAGCGGGACTAAAGTCGAAAAGATAGAAGCGGAGGACGCGGACGTCAGTCTCGACGTGCGCGCGCTGCCCCTCCTGCTTTCGGGGGGCGTGAACACGCGGACGGCGCAACGCACCGGGCTGGTTGAGGGTGACGCAAAATTTATAGACGCGCTTCTTTCTCTCGTGGGGGGCCGCACTTCGTATATGGCTCTGGCGGATTACTTCTAAAGTGCAGCTTTAATAGCCTCACGGTTTTCTTCAATCAACCGCCGCTGCTCGGGCCAGAAGAGGTCGGGTAGGGCGTCTAAAGGAAACCACTCGAGCCGGTAGTCATACTCCTCATCCGTCGGTTTGCCCTCCACTTGCTCTGTGAGAAAAAGAAAATAATGCACCGTCGTCCAGCACGTCCTGGCCCAGTTGAGGCGCTCGAGCACATCCAACGCTCTTAAAAACACAAGCTGCGACAGTCCCGCCTCCTCCTCAATTTCGCGCCGCGCCGCCCCTTCTAGACTTTCTCCTGATTCAACGCCGCCCTTGGGGAGGATGTAGCCCCTGCGCGCGCCCTCGCCTCCCACCAACGCGACGAGGAGACGGTCGGCCTCGAGCCGCACCACCACGCCCCCCGCCGAGGTGCGGTCGGGCACCCCTTCAGGACGGGTGTACCAGCTCTCATCAATCACTCCTGAATCGCCTCTAAAAACCAGCCCGGCAACCGTTTTCTTTGCCGCTTGACAAAAGCCGGAAAGTCGGCGTCTAACACGTACGTCACCGCAAAATCTTCAGCGCTGCGGACGCTCCTGCCGTAGGCCTGCACGACGGTCAGGCAGGTGCGCCAGTCGTACCAGGCGGGGTCCAAAGCTTTGCGGCGCGCAATTTGCGGGTCGCCTAAGTAGGGGTAAGGGATTTTGCAGATAACCTGCCAGCGCGACAAGTCGTCGGACAAGTCGATGCCCTCGGTCATGCTCGGCGTTAGCAGGACGGTCGGGTGAGGCGAAAGGCTGTGGGCCTCGAGCGCGGCCTCGCGCCCGTCGGCGCTGTAGTGGGTAATCAGGCGGTCGTGGTAGCGCGCCGGGAGGCTGCGGGCGATGGTGCTCGAGATTTTATACGAGTGCGCGTGGATGAGCCCCTTGTCGTGCGGGTGCGCCTCAAAAAGCTCGGCAATTTCGGCGACGAGCTTGGGCAAATCCGCTTCCAGATAGTGCCGCGTGAGCCGCGCGGTCGGGCGGGGGTAGATGGGCCGGTTTTGAGGCGGGAAATGTGACGCGACGGTAATGACCTCGGCGGCGTCCGGGTCGACGCCCAACGAGCGAAGATACGTGGGTGGGTCGAGAATCGTCGCGGAGAGCATCAAGACGCGCTCGCCGAAACCGAAAAGAAGCGGCTCGGCGAACGACGCCACCTTGACGGGCTTAAAGCTCAGCGTTTGCCCGTCCGCGCCGCCCCGCCGCTCGACGGTCCACTCGACGTAATCCTCCTCACGGCTCCCCAGGAGGAGTTCCAAGCGCCCGCGCTGGTTGTCGAGCCACCGCTTGTGCTGCATCTGCAAGAGCGCCACCTCGGCGTTGCCCCCACCCTTTGAACCGTCTTTCTTAAGCTCATGCTCGAGCTCCCGGCTACGGCTCGAGAGGAGCGGCAAAATGTCCTCGGCAAAGTCGAAATACCCGTAGTCCTCACCCATCTGCGGGATGGTTTCAGAAATCCCGACGCGCCTCAGCATCGCGTCCGAGAGCGTCACCTCGATAAAGCCCATGAGCGCGCCCTCGGCGTTATGCGCCTCGTCCAAGACGAGTAAGTCTCGGGGGCCAAAGCCGCCCGAATAGTTGAGTTCCGCCAAGTAGTACGCGTAGTTGAGGATGGTGCCTTTGGCGGCCATCGCCTCGTCCTTGGCGCAAAAGTAGGGGCAGTCGTCGCACTCGGGGAACCTGCGACCCGCAATGCAGGGCGCGGCGGCGGCGTGCGTAGGCGCGACCAAGCAGGGGTAGTTGCTCCGGCCTTTCATGAGCGACAAGTCGGGAAAGTCGCGCAGATACTGCTCCTGGAGGAGCTTTTGGGCGGTCAACACGTAGGCGCTTTTGGCCTCGCGCGCTAGCGTCACCGCGATGGCCGACTTGCCCGAACCCGTGGGCGCTTCGATGACCACAAAGCGCTTGCCACGCTCAAACGCGGCGCGCGCGGCTTCAATGGCCTCGAGCTGGCCCGCGCGGTAGCTTCGGAACGGAAACGTGGGGGGCACGCTTTAGGCTAACATTTGCAGCAACGCCGAATGAGGGGTAGAGGGACGCACCGGGCTTTTATCATCAAGTCTTTTTGGGAGCGTTCGGAGAGAGTACCTGGTACCGGGGGAACGGTAGTGTGAATCTTTCAAAAGGTCGTCGTCTCATAAAGAGGACTAGAGATGGTTCTCGAGTTCTCTTCAAATGGTATGAAGATTTGGGAGGCCGGTTGAAGCGTTACCCCCTACTAAAGGATTGTCTCTGGACTTCTCCCATTTTTGGGTTGGAGCCTTTGTCCCCGCTGGCGCATATGTACGAAGATATAGGGCGAGAAAGGCTGCCAATTATTTTTGCCGATCATTTTCCTGACGGACGGGTAGAGGCTGAGTGGTGAACCGGCGGCGTGACACAGCGTCAAAAGAAAGCCTCTTCGCCCGTCAATATCTCACAGACCGGGGCGCCGTTATCACCTCCCTCCGCTTTTGCGGCTGGGACCACGCCGAGTCGGATGTTTGGGAACTTTCGACGGAGACGGGGCGGGTTTTTCTCAAAAAGCACCGCCAGACGCGCAAATTCGAGCAGGAACTGCACGCCTACCAGGCCTGGACGCCTCACCTGTCGCCCCTGACCCCGAGGCTGCTCGAGCATCAACGGGAGGCCCAGACCCTCCTGCTCTCCGCCGCGCCGGGTGAGCTGGTGGAGCGGATGAAGCTTTCCGCGCGTGAAGAGCACGATTTGCACCGTCAAGCCGGGGCGTTCTTGCGGCGGCTACACGATGTGCCTTTTGAGGACACCGATACGCTGACGCTGGCCGAGGCCCTGAAAAAACGCACGGAGGCGTGGACGGCTCGAGCCGAGGGCGTGCTGCCTCCCGAAGATATCGCCTGGGTGAGGGCTCGAGTCGCCGAAGCCCTGCCCTCGCTTGCGAACTTCACCCGCGTCCCCTGCCACCGCGACTACACTGCGCGCAATTGGCTCGCGGAGAGCGGCAAACTTTATGTGATTGATTTTGAACACGCCCGTCCCGACGGGTGGATTTTCGACCTCGAGCGCCTCTGGGCTGACCTATGGCCGGAGCGGCCCGATTTACGCGCGGCATTTTTGAACGGCTACGGGCGAGACTTGAGGGAGGAAGAGGGTGTGTTAGAGCGTTGCGCCGCGCTGGGCGCTTTAAGCACCATCGTGTGGGCGCGTAACCATAAAGATGTAGAATTCGAAAAACAGGGCTGGAGACGGTTAGCTCGGCTCAAAGCCCGGAGCTGATACACTCGCCTTATGTGGCAGCAAAAAGAGATCGTGCTCGAGCCCCTACCGCGCGGCTTTCATCTCATCACGCGTGAGGTTACGTCACAACTTCCAGACCTACAAAACGTCCGCGTCGGCCTCATGCACGTGTTTATCCACCACACCTCGGCGAGTCTGACGCTGAACGAGAACGCCTCGAGCGATGTGCGCGGCGACTTTGAGCGGTACTTTAACCGCGCGGTACCCGAGGACGCGCCCTATTTTGAGCACACGCTCGAGGGTCCCGACGACATGCCCGCGCACATCAAGGCGTCGCTGCTGGGGAGTTCGCTCACCATTCCTATCAAAAACGGCGCGCTCGTGCTGGGCACCTGGCAAGGTCTTTACCTCTGCGAGCACCGCGACCGGGGGAGCGCGCGGACGCTGACGGTCACCCTCCACGGAGAAGCCCTTTAGAACGCGCCAACACCTCACTCGATACTCGATACCTCACCGGGGTTTGTTCAGGAGAAGCTTGACTCCTCCAGCGCCTGCTTCCAACCCCGCTCACCTTTCACCAAAGAATCCGATCTACTCAGCTACAGTCCTGCTTGTCCCCCCTCAGCAGGATGCACCCTTGGCTCCAGCAGTTCCAAATTTAATCGTTCAAGTAGAATCAAGCTCTAAGACCTCATTAAGTTCAAGCCCTTGGGCCCTAAAGAGTAAGAGCTGAGCCCAGGAGTCAAAGAGGTGAAAACGCGTCAGGGTGCGCAAGTCGCCAAAGAAGGTGGAACGGGGCCCTAAGCGGGCGCGAATGGCCTGGTAACGCGCGTCAAGCAGGTCAAAGAGCGAGTGAAGCAGAAAAGCGAGCAGCATGAGCGACAACAGCATGGTCGAGAGATGCTGCTTGCCATGCCCAAAGTTGTGCTCAAAGTTGTAGCCTTTGGTTTTCAGGACGTTGTTGCCCTCGTTCTCGACTTTCCACCTCGCCCGGCCCCAGGTAACGACGCGGACAATGGTTCGTAGGCTCAAGGAGAGGTTAGTCGCAAAGGTGTTGTGGTAGAGCGTCTTGCCGTTAGCATCTCGCTCAGTGACTTCGCACCAGTTCACAGTAAGAGCGTCCCTGCCGTCGCGTAGCGGTAGGTCGTTAGCAAAGCGGTAGCAAAGGCTGCGCTGTTTCTTACCCTGACCCTGTAGAAGCGTCACTTCTTGGACGGGGCTGAGCGAGAGGTAGTCGTAGAGCGTCTTGTGCGAGCTCGGCTTGCACACGAAGATGAAGTCACAGCCTTGTTCGAGCACGCGCTCACAGGTGGGCTGATGGCAGTAGAGGTCGTCACCCAAAATGACCACCCGCCCCAGTCCGTACTCGGACAGTTTGTACGAGAGCCAACGCTTAGCCGCCGCGCTCTCACAATCTTGTTTGTCGCTACCGTCTTCGCATAGAACGAACTCAGGCTCTAAACAGAGCACCTCGTGAGCCCCTGCACTAAGCATGACCGGCAATACGACGCTGTGGGTACAGCGTGTTTTGCCACCCTTGTCTATCTTGTTGCAGCGTTCGCAACTCACCCGCTCCGAGCTATGGTACTGCGTGCCGTCAAGTGCTACCAGTACCCGACCCGCGTGCTCGAAGTGCTGCCTAAGAAGACCTGCCGCAGCAAGTTCGCGCACCACGTAGCGGTAAGCCACAGCCAGCGCGTCGGGCGAGTGCTCGTCGAGCACGTTCTTGATCTGTTCGTCACTCGCTATGCGCTCCAAGCTAAACAAGCTCTGCACGTTGCTCCGGCCTTTGCGCGCGCTCACCTCGCGTTGCCATTCCAGAAACGAGGCGTTTTGCATGAAGAACACTGAGAACGCAACGGCAGGGCGGCCTGCCCGTAACGCCGCCAGCCCTATCTCGCTCAAGCTGTACTGTTTGTTCTTCCCCCTGCTGTCTTGCATCCCCTCAAAGATGCTCCCCAATACATCAACGAGTTGGTTAAAGCGCAACCAATTGCTGTTAACATTAGTCAACGTGGCGGGCTTTTACTATCAAGACCTTTGGGAGCGTTTAGAGAGATGCGTACTAAGAAAGCTTACAACTCGGTACCCGGTACTTTTTTACCAAAGCAGAAGCGCGTTCTATAATCATCATGATGAAAGCTTGTTAACATTGACAATACCGCGACCAGACCGTTAGACTGTTTTTTGCCTGGGGCTGTGGCGCAGTTGGGAGCGCGCGTGAATCGCACTCACGAGGTCAGGGGTTCGAATCCCCTCAGCTCCACCAAAAAAGGTAACAAATGCTTGAAGGACGCAGACGAGCCCCGCCGAGTGCGGGGTTTTCCTTTGTTCAACCTTCATCAAGTCTATTAAGTCGCGTCACTTAAACGTGACCGCGCTCGCCCCTCATGGACTATCCTTTGGCGGCGTGGCTCGAGGATGACGCAGGCTGTTTATCGTGGTTTTTAGCCCGAGTCCACCAAAGCAGGTAACCATCTTTTGAAGGGTGCTCCGAACGGTAACGCGTCCGCACCCGCTACTTGAGAAGAACGCTAAACCCAAACTCGTTACCACCCTCGAGCGGCCGCCCCCAGGCCTGCCCGCCCCAGCGTTGGGCCACCGAGCGCACGATGTAGAGCCCCAAGCCGGTGCCGCGCGCCTTGACCGACGCGCCTCGGGCGTGGGGTTCGAAAAGGCGCTCGACGGTGTTTATAGGGAGCGGCGGTCCCTGGTCTTGCACGACGACGCGCGCGTAGCGGGGGTCGCCCGGGTCGGGCGCGGCTTTTAGAAAAACCGTCGCGTGGTCGGGGCCGTGGATGGCGGCGTTCTCGAGCAGATTGATGAGCACCTGTAAGAGTTTGTCCGCGTCGGCCCAGACGGTCAGGGGCGGCACGCTAAGTTCCAGGGTCACGTCATGCGTTTGAAGCGTGGTTTGTAACAGGGCGCGGGCGCGTGACACGGCTTCGCAGAGCGAAAGGCGGCGCAGTTGCGGCGGCTTCACGTCCACGGTGAGGTCTTCTAGGAGGCGGATGAGCCGGTCGGCCTCTCCCTCGGCGCGCTCCAAAAAGCGCGCCCGCTGCGCCTCGGGCATCTCGAAGCGGAGCGCCTCTAAGGTCGCGCGGATCGTGGTGGCGGGGGTTCTTAATTCGTGCGAAAGCACGGCCAAAAGTTCGCGCGCGCTCTCTTGGGTGCGGCGCAGCTCGCTCACGTCTGTGAGAGACAAGCCGCCGGGGATGGGCCGGGCCAAGAGGATGCGCCCGCGGGTCTCGAGCTCCTCCTCGGCGCCCTCTAGATAGACGCGCTCGAGCCGGTGGTCGCGGAGCACCGCGATGAGCGGCAAGCCGACCGTGTGCGCGGGCTCCACCTCCAAAAACCGGGTCGCCGCCGCATTGAGCCACCGCACCCGCCCCGCCTGCACGAGGATGACGCCCTCGGAAAGTCCGCTCAGCGCGCCCAGGGGGTCGAGAGAGAGGGAGTCTCTGGCTACCATGTTGGTCTCGCCTTGGCGTTGCGCCGTCGCTGCCTCGTCACCCGCTCAGTCAGCTCTCTTCGCCAGGATTGACAAGACGATAACCACGCCCGCGGATGGTCTCGATGTGGTCGCTCCCGATAAGCGCGCGGAGCTGCGCAACGTGCTGGTCGACGGTGCGCTCGGTGCCCAAAAAGTCCGTGCCCCACACGCGGTCTAAAAGGTCGGTCCGCGAGAAGACCCGGCCCGGGTGCGCGGCCAGGTAAGCGAGCAGCTCGAACTCGCGCCGGGTCAGCCCCAGGCGCTCGCCGCCCAAGCGCGCGGTGCCCTGCAGTTCGTCCACCACGAGGTCACCCACTTGGTGCTGGGTGTCCTGCTGGGTGCGGCGCAGCAGGGCGCGGAGGCGGGCCACGAGTTCGGCGGCGGAAAAGGGCTTGGCAAGATAGTCGTCCGCCCCGGCCTCGAGCCCCGTCACCTTATCCATCTCCGAGGCGCGCGCGGTGAGCATCAGGACGGGCAGCCGCTCCCGCTGCGCTCCCGCCCGGACGCGCCTAAGCCAGTCCACCCCGGACGCGTCCGGGAGCATCCAGTCGAGCACCACCACGTCGGCCTCGTTAAGGTGCGCCCAGGCCTCCCCCGCCGTGGCCGCCTCTCGCACCCTAAAGCCCGCCTGCGAAAGATGAAACGCGAGCAGTTCGCGCACCGCCACCTCGTCTTCGACCACCAGCACCTGCGCGCTCACCGCGTCACGCCCTCGTTCGCCGCACACTTGTACATCGCGTATTCCTGCTTCATTTAACGTCCCATACCGCCTCACCCCGCCTGCACGTCCCGCAGCACATTGCACCCACTCTTAATTCTAGCCTGACCTTTGTCAGCTCTCGGTCACGTACCCTTTGTCCCTGCTCGAGTGGCATTTTTAACGCGTTTTGCGCGGTTTTTGAGGGACACCTTGCAGATACTTCGGCCGAGTTTTGACACGGGGCTGACAGGGAAGGCGGATACTTTCGTATGTTACGATCAGACTTCGTGAACGTTTTGGACCAACAGTTGCAGGAGGTGAGCGCCGCCGCCGTGCGGATGCTCTCGCTCGTGCGCGAATCATGCGATCTAGCCAAGAGTGCCCTTATCAACGCCGACGTGATTGCCGCCGAGGCGTGCGCGGAAAATGACCGGCATATCGACGCGCTGCAGGCGTCGCTCGAGCAAGACATCCTGACCATTATCGCCCGCCGTCAACCCGCCGCGCGCGACCTGCGCTTTCTGGGCGCGACCTACCGCGCACTAGCCGACATTGAACGCGCGGGCGACTACGCCGAACATGTGGCTAGAGCGGGCGCGCTCCTAGCGAGCAGCCCGCCCCTAAAAAAATACCTCGACATGGAGCGCATCCTCGTCATTTTGAGCACCATGATTGAAAGGACCATCAAGGCCATCGCCGAATCCGACGCGCTCGCCGCGCGCGAGGCGCACGCGATGGACCGGGAGGTCGACGACCTCTATGAGCAGATTCAGCGCGAGCTTTTGACCTACATGATGGAAGACCCCAAAACGATCGGTGCCGCGACAAAACTACTTAGCGTGGCGCGTTATCTAGAGCGTTTGGGCGACCACATCGAAAACGTCAACGAGCACACGCTCTTTTGGCTCACGGGCGAAAGGATGTAAAGAGGGACGTAGACTGCTTGTGCCTCGAGCCTTTAATCGTAGAGAGGTGGGGGTGGAGGAGTAAAGGAAGTAGGGAGTCTCTTTTACTCTGGTATTCAGGCGCGGAACCAAAACACAACGTCGGACTGCTCGCATATGACGTTCTTACCCGAACCTTTCACACCCAAGTCACCCTATGTTGCACACAGCCCGCCGTTCGTCCCTCACACTCGTGTTAGGCTCTAAGCGTGCAGGGGACAGCGCACCGAGACGCCAAAAAAAGTGAGAAGGGGGCGGATGAACGCGAGCGCCCGATGACGCCGCAGCGCTTCTTGCTCCTTACAGGGGTTCTTATCGGCTTGGGCGTTCTCGGCGTGTTAAAAGCGGGGGACATGGGCCGGGGCGGTGCTCGCCTCGCCACCGGGTTTGCGGTCGCGCTCGAGCACACCGCCCAGAGCAGCAGGCGCGCGCTCCTAAACCTTTTGATAGGTCCGCCCCGCGTCGGCATCCAAGTGGGGCACGAACAGGCGCGGAATCATCCCGAAGAACTCGCGGCTTTGCGCGTCAATACGGGCGGGCACGCGGCGGGCGTGGACGAGGTGGACGTGAACCGGGCGGTGGCGCAGGAACTCGCGCGGCGGCTGGAAGAGAACGGCGTCATGGTGGACCTGCTCCCAGCCACGCCGCCCGAGGGTTACCACGCGGACCTTTTCGTGTCGCTTCACGCCGACGCCTCACCCGACGCCGCGCGGCGCGGCTACAAAACGGCGACCTTTTCGCCTCCACGTAACCCGTTAGAGCCGCGCCTCAAGGTCCAGATTGACGCCGCTTACGGCGCGTCGGGCCTGCCGGACGATCAAGACAACGTGACCGACAGTATGCTCCTCTACTACGCGTTTAACTTCCGGCGCTACCACCACAGCGTCCACCCCGGCACGCCCGCGGTCATCGTCGAATTGGGCTACCTGAGTAATCCTGAGGACCGCGGCTATTTGAGCCGTCCCGACCAACCGGCGGCGCGGCTCGAGGCGGGCATTCTCGCGTACCTGCGCGAGCGGGGCCGCCTTGAGTGATGTTTTGAAAGATGCCGGGACCGACACCTTGCGCGTGTTTGTGGCGCTCGAGCTGCCCCCTCATGTAAAAGAAGCGCTACAGGAGACGCAGGCGAGGCTGCGCGAACGGCTTCCTGAAAGCGCGGTGCGCTGGAGTTCGCCCGAAACCTTTCATCTCACGCTCATTTTTTTGGGCAAGATCAAGGCTTGGGAGGCTGATGAGGTCGCGGGGGTGATGGCGCGCGCCGCGGGGCGCACGGCTCCTTTGGACCTTCGCACGAGTCGTTTGGGCGCGTTTCCCTCGCTCGCGCGGCCCAGCGTGTTGTGGGTGGGGCTCGAGGGAGCCTTGGACGAGCTTCACACGCTGCACGCCGCCATCAAGAACCGCCTCGACGACCGCTTGTCTGGGGAAAAGGGGGCGTTCAAGCCGCACCTCACCCTGGGGCGCGTGGCGCACCCTTCTCCCGCTGCGTGGCGCGAACTCGCCAGCCTCTTAGCCACCGCGCCCGACCCGGTGCCCGTGACTTGGCGGGCGGAGGCGGTCGCGCTCGTGCGGAGCGAACTCCGGGCGAAAGGCGCGCGTCACACAGCGTTGGCCGAGTTTCCTTTTGGCGCTGATTGATGTTGAGTGAGACGAATGTCCCGTGACAGAGGCGCTTTTTGGCTCTATCATAGGGTTATGAAGTTGGACTGGGCGGGTCAGTTTTTACGCGGGCTGTTGGTGAGCGCGGTTCTTTTGGGCGGGCGCGGTTACGCCCACGAACGCTGGTTTTATGACGCCACCGGGTTTCCCACGCGGCTTGGCGCAGCGCTAAGCTTTCCCACGATACTTTTTGTCGGCGGGGCGCTCCTCGTGACAGGGCTGGGCTGGCTCCTCTGGCGCGCCCGCGGGGGCCGCGACGCCTTGCCGGGACCCGAGCGCTTTGGCGCGACCCCGCGCGGGCGCGCCCTTCTCTACGCGCTCATCCCGGCGATTCTGGGCGTCCACCTCGCGGTGCCTCTGCTCGTTAACGGGGTGCAGGGGCGGCTCTTTTCGCCCAACAACGTGCCCCCCGGCGCGTGGGCCTACGCCTTTGGTCTCGTGCAGACGGGCGTCGCGCTGAGCTTTTTTTACGGCGGCTTTACTCGGCTCGCGGCGGTCGCGCTGCTCCTCCTCTGGCTCGTCGGCGTGCCGGTGGTGGGCTTGGAGAGGATGCTCGAGAACGTTCACTACCTAGGTTTCGCCTTCTTTTTCTTCTTTGCAGGACGCGGCCCCTTTTCGGTCGACCGGCTTCTCTTTCCCGCGCTCGAGCCGCCCGCGCGCCTCATGCGCTGGGCGGTGCCCGCGCTGCGCGTAGGCGTCGGGCTGTCGCTCATCACGGTGGCCTTCACCGAAAAGCTCGCCAACTTGCCCCTCGCCCGCGCCTTTTTGGGAGAGTACCCGCTCAACTTTACCGGCTATCTGGGGTTTCACCTCCCCGACACGCTTTTTATCCTGGGGGCCGGGACCATTGAACTCGTTATCGGGCTCTTTCTGGTGTTTGGACTTTTCCCGCGCGCGGTCATCCTTGTGGCGTGGCTGCCCTTTAACCTCACGCTCACCTATTTCAATTGGCTCGAGCTGGTCGGGCACCTCCCCTTTTACGGCGCGATGGCGCTCCTTTTGGTGTGGACGCCGCGCGCGGATGACGCGCGGCTGTGGGTGGGCGGCTTGCGCAGGAATTTAGAGAGCGCCCCAGAACGCGCCCAAACGCGCCCGCGTGCTAGGCTAACCTCATGAAGCGCGCGCTCCTGCTCTCTTTGCTCCTCCTCACGGCCTGCCGCGCGCCCCAGACAAACGCGCCGAACGTGCCAACGAGTATACCGAGTACCGCGGAGAGCGAGACGACGCAAACGCAGTCGAGCATCCCTCAAAGTGTCCGCGTTGAGGCGGAAGAAGCCCCTAAGCTGGGCACTTCTCCCGTTATCGTCTACGTCCTCGGCCCCAACAACGACGGCGTCTCCGGCGCGACGGTTGAGGTCACGGGCGACATGACCCACGCGGGCATGGTCCCGGTGGTCGCCACGGCGACCGAGAGCGCGCCCGGCTTATACCGCGCCGACGACTTTGAATTCACGATGGCGGGCGACTGGGTTCTCACCGCCGAGGTGACGCTGCCCGACGGCACCAAAGAGAGCGCCGAAGCGAGCGTGACGGTGCCGGGGCAGTAGAGGCGTGATGACCGGGCGGGCGGAGATAAAACGGCTTTTGGAATGGCGTTTGTCAGAACGGGGACGCGCGGCGGTAAAAGCTGGAGCCGCCACCCTCGTTGCTTTTTTTCTCACGACCGCTCTCTTCGTCTCACCGCTCCTCGCCGCGCACGGGAATTTTGGTCACACCCACCCTGCGGGCACGCCCGCGCACACCCACCCCGTCAGCAGCGTGTTGGGTCCGGCGCTCGGGGTCTCGCTAACAACGGTCGCGCCGTTTTTGGTGCTCTATTTTTTTGCCTCTACCAACACTCCTCAGTTTATTCTCAGCACCCTTTCCGACCCCGCCAACGGCATCCGGGCGCCTCCCCTGACGCGGTAAAGCAAAGCTTGCGACCCCTCAGCCTGCGCTGTTGGGTTCTTTCACACGTCAAGTACGCGTCATAAAGAGCGTTATGTACGTCTTTATGGAGCAGTTCTATAAAGCGTATGTGAATGCTCAGGGAGGTTCCACCATGCTAAAACCACTGCTAAAACCATCGTCAAATCCGCTAAAACCACGGCTTTTGAGGTTTTGCCTTTACGCCCTCACGCTTTCCCTCACCCTCAGCGCCGCCGCTCAAACGGGCGGGAACGACCACGACCACACGGCCATGAGCGGTGGACAAGAAGAGCACGAGACCCATGACCACGACGCACATGACCATAACGACGATATGACGGGCGGCGTGGGAGAAGAAGGCGCGACCCAGATGCTTAATACCGTCGCCGTGGGTAACTACCTCATGAGCATCGACCCACTCGTCACCCCGGAGAGCGTCACGCTTGGGCTGACGCTCGACACCGGCGTAGAGGACGCGCCCGTAGTGGCTTCCGGTTTCGACCTGAGTGCTACAGACCCACAAGGAGAGACGCAAGCGCTATCAGCCACGGTCGTCAATGACACCTTGGCAACCGTGACCCTGCCAAACTTCGCTCCGGGCGTCTGGCGCATCGAGGGGACGCTGAGCGGTCAAGCCGTAAGTTTCCCCCTCGCCCTGTACCAGCAAACCACCCCCGAGGGAACGGACTTCTACCTCGCGCTCGCGCCCGCGCCGAGCTTGTCTACGCGCGGCCTCACCGAGGTTTACGCTTACGCGTTTGAGGACGGCGAATTTGTCCACGGGGCCTACACCCTTCAGTACGCCATGAGCGGCATGACCCACTCAACGGACGACGCGGTGGTGGATTTGGAGCACACGCACTTCGACAATTCGCTTAACGAAGCAGGCATTGAAGGAAGCGCCAACCACGCGCCCCTGAGTTTTGCGATGGCGGGAGCCTGGAGCGTGGACGTCGCCGTCACGCACGAGGGTGACATACGACAAGCCACCTTTGACGTGACGGTGTCAGACGAGTAACACCCAAAAGATTGGACAGACACATGGCTAGAAGCACCACCCCGGCGCGCGTCGCCGGGGTCACATCGCCCCGCCGGGGCGGGCTCATCGCCGAGCAGCCGCGCGGGTTTGACCTGCTCAAGCTCCCCGGTTTGCGAAGGTTCATACGCTGGAAATATGCGCGGGCCGTTTTTCAAATCCCGCTTCTCGTCCTGGCCTTGTTCGCCATCTGGGACGGCTTCACCGGGCGACAGCTCGCGCCGCGCAACGTCGCCACCACGACCCTGTGGTTGCACTACCGGGGCCTGGTCGTCATCGCGCTGGCCTTAGTCGGCAACGCCTTTTGCGCGGCCTGCCCGCTCATGCTGACGCGCGGGGCGACGAAGAGGTTGGAGCGCCTCCTGCCCCGCAAGCTCGCTTGGCCCAGGGTTCTCAAGAACAAATACCTGGTCATCGGCCTGCTGTTCGCCTTTTTCTTCTCCTATGAGGTGTTCGACCTCTGGGCGAGTCCCTGGCTCACCGCCTGGCTCATTCTCGCCTACTTCGCGGGCGCGCTGGCCGTGGATACGCTTTTTCCCGCGGGCACCTTTTGCCGCTACGTCTGCCCGCTGGGTAACTTTAACTTCGCCTACGCGACCGCCTCGCCCACGCAGATTACCGCCGCGGATCATGACATTTGCCGGAGCTGCGAGCACAAGCCCTGTTTGCACGGGCGCGACACATTCGAGACTGTGGGCGAAAGAGACAAGGCGATGGGGGGGGCTCGAGCCGCCTTTATTCCCTTGACCGACATTATCCACCCGAACGGTAAGGGCCACTTTCCAGGCTGCGAGACCGACCTGTTCGCGCCCGCCATTCAGTCCAATATGGACTGCACAAACTGCTTTAACTGCGTGCGAGCGTGTCCTTACGATAACGTCGCGCTGACCGTACGGCAGCCCGGCTGGGAGTGGACCAAAGCGCCCTGGGCTAAACGGGGCCGCCTGCCCGTCATGCTGCTCGGCGTGCTCCTCCTCTTTTGGGGGCTGCTCAACGCCTTTGGGATGATTGGCCCGTACTTTAGCCTTGCCCAGTGGATTGCGGGCACGCTTCAAACGCAGAGCGAAGCGCTGGTGCTGGGGCTGCTTTTTCTCATTGTCATTGCGGGGGGGCTGGGGCTCACGACCGGGGTCGCCATGCTTGCTGACCGGCTGGGCGGGGCGCGCACGGGTCCCAAAGAGGCGCTCATGCGCTGGGGCTACGTCACGCTGGCGCTCGGCTTTGGCTTCTGGGGCGCGCACTACCTTTTTCACTTTCTCACCGGGGCCTACACGATTGTGCCCGTCTTCGAGCACTTTTTCGCCTTTCGCGGCTTTGATATCGACCCCAACTGGCGGCTCAGCCAGGTGGTGCCCACGCGGCTGCTCTTCCCTATCGAGGCGGGGCTCGTCGGGCTCTACACGCTGCTGGGTGTGGGCGTGGTGATTCGCACCGCGCTACGCGACTTCGGGCGGCGCGGCGTCTTGGCGATGTGGCCGCCGCTGCTGTTCGTGCTCGCTTTCGCGGTCGTGTCGCTGCTCATCCTGGGTCAGCCGATGGAGATGCGCGGGACGATCATGTTTCAGCCTTCGTTTTGAGCGTTCTTTTAGACCATTCTCTTGACCGTCACGTCGCTGTTAAGGCAACTGTGGGGTCAACTGCCGGTCAATCATCAAGTCAACCGCCAAGCTAGTCAGCGTTGACCGCCGTATTCGCAACCTCTTGAGACGTTGAATCTGAAAACGCTCGAGTCCCCCCTCAAACCGAGCCCAAACCGGGCTCTACTTGAAAGGAAAATGTATGAACTTAGCAACCTTACGCGCAACCCTCACGCTTGTAACCCTTTTCAGCCTCACCCTCGCCTTTGCCCACGAAACCAAAATTGTCGGACCCGAGGGCGGCGCGCAGTACAAGGTGACGGTCGGGATGCTTAACGAGCCTGTATATGACGAGGTGCGCACCGGCCTCGACCTCATCATCCGCAACGCCGACGACGACAGCCCGGTCGAGGGGCTGGAAAACAGCCTCTTAGCCGAGATTACCGCGCCGGGCGGTCAGACCCGGACCCTGGAGGTGCGCCCGCAGTTCGGGAAACCCGGCTATTACAAAGACGACTACATCCTCACCGAGCCCGGCACCTACACCATCCGCGTTCACGGCTTTATCGGCGACCTGGCGGTTGACGAGAGCTACCCGCGCGAAGTCGGCGACGTTCAAGACCTGCGTTTTCCCTGAGCAACCGCTCAGACGGTCCTAGATGAGGCACTCATGAAACGTTTCTTTACACCCCTACGCCCCTTCCTCGCGTGCCTGCTCCTTTTGGGGGCAGGTCTGGCCCTGGCCCACGCCGAACTCGTCACCATGACGCCCGCCAAAAACAGCGTCCTCACCACGCTCCCCCAGAGCGTCACGCTCACCTTTAGCGAACCCGTGGAGGTGGGGTTTAGCCTGTTCAAGGTGTATAAGCTCGAGCCCATACCCGCCAGCACCTCCGGAGGTGAGTCTGGAGGAGAAACCGGCGGCGCGTCACCCGAATCCGAAGAGGAAGCGTTGCGCCTTAACGGCCTCGCCGGGACGCTCGTCACGGAGGTTTTAACCAAGCGCGGCGACGAAGCCGCGCGCGCCGACGCGGGTCCCGCCACCACCGGCACCGCGGAGGAGGTGAGCCTAAATCTTAAAGAGGGGCAGGGGCCGGGCGATTACGTGGTGATGTGGCGGGTGCTTTCGACCGACACCCACACCACCCAAGGATTTTACGTTTTTTCCTACCAACCTGCCACGCCGTAAACCCGTGAAATACGCTTTCCTTTTCGTCCTTTTACCCCTCACGCTGATAAGCTGCCGCCCCCCCTCGGGGAACGCCGCAACAAATAGCGCCGCAGAAGGGCGCACCGTCTCCGCCGCGTTCGTCGGCAAACCCGCGCTGGGCGAGGTGCCTCTGCGGGTGACGGTGCTTATGGATGGCGCACCTATAGAGGGCGCGCAGGTCGAAGTCACGGGCGACATGACCCATGCCGGGATGGCCCCGGTGCTGGCCGAAGCCGAGGAACAGGGCGACGGCACCTACGAGACGCAGTTCGCGTTTGGCATGGCGGGCGACTGGATTATCACGGTGGACGTCACCTATCCCGACGGCGTGAAGCTGAGTGAACATCTCGCCGCCTCAGTGCCCGGCGGCTAAGTGGACGCGCTCGTCAAGGGGTCGCTCTACCTGGGTACCGTTCTCTTTTTGGGGGCGGGATTCTTTGGGCGGTTTATCGGGCCGGGGCTTCAAGGCGTAGGGCGGCCCCTCCGGCTCGGCGCGCTGCTTGGCGCGCTCATCGTCGCGGTTGGGAGCGTACTCAATATCATAGTCACGCTCGAGAATGTTCTAGGATTTTTCGACAGCGCCTTCTTTTGGGAGTACGTGCGCTCGACCCACCACGGCCTAGCCACGCTCATCCGGCTCGGCCTGGTGGTCGCGCTCACGCTCCTCGCATGGAGTGGGAAACCCGGTAGAGTTACGAACACAGCCTTTGTCTTGGGCGGCGTGGGCTTTTTGGCGACCTTTAGCTGGATAAGCCACAACGCCGCGATGGGCGGCTCCCTGCCCCTCATCGCCGACTTGGCGCACCTCGCGGCGGCGACGGCCTGGGTGGGCGCGGTTTTCTACACCGCATTTTTGCCCCTCTGGTCCCGCGCGGAACTCGCCGGGGTGATGCGCCGCGTGTCCCTGACCGGGCTCTTTGGCGTGGGGCTCCTTTTTGCCAGCGGCGTCTACTCGAGCCTGCTCCACATCCCCACCCTCGCCTCGCTCGTGACCACCCTCTACGGGCGTGTGTTGCTCCTCAAGGTGGCGCTGGTGCTCGTTATTCTGGGCCTCGCCGCGGTCAACCGTTTTGTCTTTTTGCCCTCTCTCACCGCCTCGCCTTCAACAAAGGAGACACCCCGCACCTTTCCTTTTCGGCGGGCGCTGGGGCTCGAGGCCCTCCTCTTAGCCGTTGTGCTTGGCGTGACCGGGCTGCTCACAACGAGTCCGATGCCTCACTGAGGGGCGGGCTTGTCAGGCTAGCTTTAACGCGAGGCGCTGAAGCGTCGCCTGCCGCGGCGTTTGGCGACCGCGAGAACAGCGGCAACGGTGAGCGCGCCCAGGGTGACGCCCAAGAGCGGCGGGAGAAGTCTGCGCCACGCTCCGGGCGGGTTGTCCTCCCACCAAGCCGCGGCCAGGGTGCCGATGAGAGGGGCCGCTTGGGCCTCCACCGCCTCCTCAAAGGGCGCGCCCGTTTCTCCCTCAGAATGGATGTCACCCGCCGAGGCGGCGAAGCGGAGGTTTTGGAGCGGGACCGGCATATCTCCCGGTCCCGCTGCCAAAGCGTCTTCGTCTAAAGCCCCCACCTGGAGCGAAAGGTCATAAGAATAGGCGTCTCCACCAAAGCCGATGTAGGTGCGCGGGTCCAAATAACGCACCCCAACCGTGAGCAGAACAAACGCGTCGTCGTCAGCGCAAGACGTCTGCTCTTCTAGGTTCACATTCGCCGTGGCGAGAACGTTGGTCAGGTCCGCCCGCAAAGTTTGCACCAATCCATCACGCGCCGCCGCCTGCCGCGCGGCGTCCATCTCCTCAAAGTCGAATATGACGGAGGTGGGGGCCAGGCAGAGCGTCTGCCCGGCTAAGTGGATGGGAAAGTCACCGTGGGCGAGCGCAGTGTTTAGCAAGCAACCCAGCAGAAGAGCGCACAAGCCGTATGCTCGAGCATCAAATGTCACGCCTCATCATACCGACCTCCTCACGAAGCTTGGTATGATTTTTCTTCGTGAGCCGTTTTCTGAGTCTCCTTTTTGTCCTCTTTATCATGACCCACACCCAAAGCCGCGCCCAAACTCCTCTGCCTGCCTGCCGCTACGACGACCTCCCCACGGCGCACGGGGAGATTGGCGACTGGCAGCGCACGCTGCTCGACACAATTTACAAGCTGCCGGAGAGTTATGCGCCGGATGACCTCGTGTCGGTGAAGGAGGCTGGATTGGACTCCGACCAGACGCTGCGCGCGCTGCTGATAAACGATTTGGCCCAGCTTCTAAAAGACGCGGCGGCGGCGGGTCATCCCTTGGAGCTTCAGTCCGCCTACCGCAGTTACGCGTATCAAGAGAAGACTTTTGACTATTGGGTGGGGCAGCAGGGGCTCGAGGCCGCGCGGCGGAGTTCGGCCAGACCGGGTCACTCCGAACACCAACTGGGCACCGCCGCCGACTTTCGCGGTGTGGGCGACAAAGCCCCCTGGGACTATGACGACTGGGCTGAGACGCCCGCGGGCGCGTGGCTGGCCGCGAACGCCCCTCGCTACGGCTTCGTCATGAGTTACCCCAAGGGCAAAGAGAGCGTGACCTGCTACATTTACGAGCCCTGGCACTACCGCTATATAGGCCGCGAGGTCGCTGCTGAAATTGGAAAGAGTGGTCTTACGCTGCGGGAGTGGCTATGGAAAGAGCAGTGAGACGAACGGGACGAAACATGGTTAATTTCAGACACCTGCAAGCTATTCTTTTGACGTTCGCACTTCTCGTAATGGGCGTGGTTCTCGCGCACGCGACCGTCGTTTTTGGCACGATTTCGACCGTCCCAGAAGTTCCCCAGCCGGGTGAGCCCTTCTTGCTGAGGCTCGAGCTTGTGGACCAAACCCAACTCCCCGTCGAGGACGCGTTCATGCTGGCGGAGTTTCGGCCTCAGGGCTCGAGCGAAACCGACGAGCCTGTAGCGAGCGCGGACTTAGCAGAAACCGGCGACGCGGGCGTTTATGAAGCGACGCTGACGCTGCCTCAGCCCGGCGCGTACACGCTCCTCTTGCGAGACCAGACGTTTCGGCAGGAGGAGGGCCGCCAGAGTACCCTCATCAACGTGGGCAGCCCGACCCCCACGGACGCGCTCACCGTGATTTTTCCGCCCACCGCGACTCAATCGAGCGTCAGCACCTGGCTCTACTGGCTCATCGGCGTTCCCCTCCTGGCCGCCGTCGTCGTGACCGTGCTCGTGCTGCGGAGCCCTCCGGCGGAGGCGGAAGCGTGAAGGGTACAGCAATTTGTATATGGTTGTAAGGAGCTTGAATTAGGCAGCGTCTTCATCTTTCTCTGTCTTGTCCGCCCTACGCAGTTACCACAGCCGCGCTTCCTCAGAAACCGCGCGCTATAAGCTCGAGCTAATGGTGGTGCACGTGCTCGAGTTCCCCTTCCGCAAGGGGCCGCTTGTCGCCGCGAAAGAGCAGCGCGGCGACGAGGGTGGTAAAGGGCACCGCCAGCACGAGCCCGATAGAGCCGACCAGCGTGTGAACCACCTCCGAGGCGACGAGTTCTAAGTTGAGCGCCCGCGCCACCGAAAAGTCGTTGAGGCTGAGCAGCAAAAAGAGCGGCAGCGCCGCGCCCGTATAGGCCAAGACGAGCGTGTTGACGAGCGAGCCGATGTGGTCGAGGCCGACATTCATGCCACGTTTATAAAGCTCGCCCAGCCCAAAGCTCGGGTTGACGTGCGCCAGCTCCCGAACCACGCTCGCCTGCACGATGGTGATGTCGGTGAGCGCGCCGAGCGCGCCGATAAGGAGCCCCGCCAGAAGCAAGCCCTTGAGGTTCACCTGACCCGCGCCAAAGCCAATCATCATCGCCTCTTCCGAGCCGAAGCCGGTCAGGTGCGCCCACTCGGTAAAGGCGATCCCCAGCAGCATGGTGACGATCACCGCCACAACGGTGCCCAGGAGCGCGGCGGTGGTGCTCCAGGAGAGGCCGTGAACAAAGTAGATAGCCAGAATCAAGATGCCCCCGACGCCCAGCAGCGACACCAGGATCGGGTTCCAGCCCGCCAGGATTTTTGGCACGATAAACAGCATGACGATGACCAGGCTCGAGCCGGTCGCAACAAAAGCCCTCAGCCCCTTGAACCGGGCGACCCCGACCGAGACGACAAGAAAAAGCGCGGTCAGCCAGACCAGGGCGGGCCGCCGCACCCAGTCGGAAACGGCGTACTGTCGCGCGTTTGTGCCGGGCGCCGGGGAATAGTACAGCTCGACCTGCTGCCCCACCTTAAAGCTCGGCAGCGCTTCGTTCCCAAACTCCTCGGGCAGGGGCGCACCCAAGTCGGCCTCGACCGCGCTACCGTCGCGCAACGTCACAAAGGCGGTCTGACCCTCGATCTGGGTGATGCGGCCTTCGGCGTAGCCCACGTCTTGTGGCGGAGCCTGGCCCCACACTTGGCCCAAAGGGGCGGGCAAGAGCGCGCATAGGAGCAAACCGAGTAGCACCCTCGGCCTCGCAAGTTTGCGAGTCGAGCCCTCGCAAACATCCCCAGAACAGACCATCGCTTTACCCAAATATGGTGGGTCGCCCAAGATAGCCGCAAGCGTCGCAAGACGCCTTCTTAATCCACGCGAAGTAACGTGAGCTTTCACCGGGCAAGCTTATCAGGAATCAAGCGAAAGCACCTTGAGCAAATAAAAAACCAACAGAATCCCTGTCCGCAACCTCCCCCGACAGCCGCTTCATAACGCCTCACGCCGCGCTCTCCGGTAGCCGCTGCGCCCGCGCACGCGGAAAGCGCCCGTGACGAGTAGGCCGCTAAACGTCACGCTCAGCAGCGCCAGACGAACCAAAAGGCGGCGCTCGGCGTCCACTTGGCGCTCTCTTTCATAGGCATAATCGTTCCACCAGGCGCTGGCAAGATCGACAAACATCGCCTCGTTGATTTTGGGCAAGACTTCGTAGTAGGGACCGCTCAAGTCTGAGGTGCGGTAAGCCCAACTGTCGGCCAGCTCAAAAAGAGGCGCGTCCGCCACTTCCGCTTCTTCCGGTTCGTACGGTTTAACCCGTGTCAGAGCGGCGTACGCCAGGTAGGGTTCGGCTTCGTCCGCGGGGTCCTGGCTGGGGTCCAGAGAGGCCTCAAAGCGTGTCGTCACGTAAGCCTGCTCGCCGGAGCACGAGGCGAGGCTTCGGTAGGGTATTTTGTGGTGCTCGAGGGTCGCAATGAGCGCCGCTGCCAAGCGCTTTTCGATGGTGGGCTCGTAACCGCCAGGTAGCTCGGCGTCTTCGATGGCGACCGTGACGGAGGACGCGTCAACACAAAGGGGCAGGCCTTGAAAGTCGCTGAGGCTGGAGCCGTGAGCGTGCGCCCCTTGGAGGGCGCACCCAAACAAGAACCCCATCACGATCAGGTGCTTATGCACGGTTGCAGTGTACAACGGCGGCGCGGCTCTGTCTGGGTTGTCACGGCCAGAAGGTGCCTCCTCTACCGCTACACAACCGTACGTGAGGCAGAGTCAATCGTTGAGGTCAAGGGACAGACTACGTTGCGCGCCAGCCGCTGGTCCCATAAACATGATGAGCTAGGGTCTGTCTGACAGAAGGGATGAAGATGGTTTAGGGTAGGCGTATGGCACGAACAGACCTAAAAGAGCAGCAGTGGCAAGCACTAAAACCGCATCTACCCCCCAATCCCCAACGGGGTCACAACTACCGCAACCACCGACAGGTCATCAACGGCATTTCGTGGCGCTTGAAAACAGGCGCTCCCTGGCGCGACGTTCCTGAACGCTACGGACCTTGGCAGACCTGCTGGGACCGCTTCACGAGGTGGGAGCGCAACGGTGTCTGGAAGCGCATCCTGCACAGGCTTCAAGCTCACGCCGATGCGGCGGGTGAGATTGATTGGGACGGCGCAGCGTTAGACAGCTCTCATATTAAAGCGCACCGCAGCGCCAGCGGGGCGAGGAAGCGGCCTGCTGAGGGTGAAAAAAGGGGACCTTAGCAGACGAGTGGCTGGGACACTCACGCGGAGGCCACACCAGCAAGGTGCATACCTGCGCGGACGGCAAAGTGCGACCCCTGTCCGTGGTCATCACGGCGGGACAGCGCAACGACGCCGCTTGGCTAGAGCCGGTCTTGGACGAGATTTATGTGCCCCGCCTTGGCAGAGGGCGACCGCGTAAGCGCCCCCCTCAGCTTAGACTCGACCGCGCTTATGGTTTCAACAAGCAGCGGAAGATACTAAGGCGCAGGGGCATCATCTGTATCAGCCCCGAGCGCGAAGATGCCAAGAAGTCTCGCTTGTCTAAGGGCACAAAAGGTGGACGACCTCCTGCTTTCGATAAGCAAGCCTACAAAGGACGTAACGTGGTCGAACGCTGCATCAACCGACTTAAAGACTTTCGCGCCGTTGCCACCCGCTACGACAAACGCGGCAGAAACTACCGTGCTGGTGTGCTCCTCGCCTCCATCATCCTCTGGCTTTGATTAGTCAGACAGACCCTAGATCATGAGTAGGGCCGATTCCTAGCGCGTAAGGCACCCCGGCACGCCCGCACCCCAACTCTGTCCGGACCTTTGTCACAATGAGCGCTTTATCCCTGACCAAGACCTGAAGATGATAATGTATTATCATTAGCAGCAGGATTCCTGCTAGTATGTTTTATGTTTGGCAGTAGGTGAAGCCGAGGAGGCAGAGATGAAACGGATTCTTATAGGCATGGGTGTACTGTTCTGCGTTGCGTCCGCGCTCGCGCAAGAGGGCTTCGTCCAGGAGGAGCCCCACGAACACGGCGCGGCGCTTCTCAACGTCGTGTTGGAGGGCGAAAGCCTGAGCATGGAGTTCGTCAGCCCCGCGGTCAACTTAGTCGGGTTCGAGTACGAGCCGAGCACCGATGAGGAGGTCCGGGCGGTCGAGGACGCCCTCACGCAGCTCCGAGACGGCGCCGCGCTGTTCGCCCCCGCGGAGGCCGCGCGGTGCGAGCTCATGAGCGCCGAGGCCGAGCGGGAGGTGACCGACGAGGAGGGGCACGCCGAGGGAATCGAGGAGACCGGCGGCGCTGAGGAGACCGGCGACGCCGAAGAGACCGGTGCCGAGGGCGAGGACCACGAAGACCATGAAGACCACGAGGAAGGCGCAGTGCATAGCGAGTTTCACGCCACGTACGAGTTTACCTGTGCCCAGCCTGACAGGTTGAGTGGCATCAGCGTGCGCGAGCTGTTCGCGTTGTACCCGGGCATCGAGGACCTAGACGTGCAGTATGTCCTTCCTGGCGGACAGGGCGCGGCGGAGCTCAGCCCGACCACCGACGCGCAGCTTACCTTTTGAGCGCATAAACGACCGAAGTGTTCGAGGCCGCCGCAACCTCAAGCTCGTCTGAAGCACCCCCTCGAGCCGCCACGCTGGCGCGGCTCGAGGGGGTGCGTTTCCGCTGGAGGCCCGAGGCCCCGGCGGTTCTTGATATCGAACGGCTCGAGATACGCCACGGCGAAAAGGTATTTATCAAAGGGCCGAGCGGTAGCGGCAAGAGCACGCTCCTCAACCTGATGGCGGGTGTGATCACGCCCGAAAGGGGGCAGGTGCAGCTAAACGGGACGAACCTCTCCAGCCTATCGGGGGTTAAACGCGACGCTCTACGCGCTGACTATATCGGCTTTATCTTTCAGATGTTCAACCTTATCCCCTACTTGTCAGTGTTAGAAAATGTGACGCTGCCCCTTACATTTTCGCGGCGGCGCGCGCAAAAAGTGAGCGCCCAGGGAGCGGCCACCGCGGAGGCGGGGCGGCTTTTGCACCGTTTGGGTTTGGGCGCCCAGTTACAAACGCGCCGAGTCACCGAATTGAGCATCGGGCAGCAGCAGCGCGTCGCGGCGGCCCGTGCGCTCATCGGCAGCCCGCCCCTGCTGATCGCCGACGAGCCGACCTCGGCGCTCGACGCCGACACCCGCGAGAGCTTCGTCCGCCTCCTTTTCGAGGAATGCGACCGCGCCCGGATGACCCTGCTCTTCGTGAGCCACGACGGAAGGCTCGAGCCCCTCTTTGACCGCGGTATTGATTTGAACCTCATAAACCGCGCCCCTGAGGTTACGTGAAGCTCTTAAGCTTGACCGTGAAAAGCATGTTCAACCGCAAGGGCACCACGCTCCTCACGGTCCTGGTCATCGCCATCAGCGTGGTGCTGCTCTTGGGCGTCGAAAAGGTGCGCACTGAGGCGAAAGCAAGCTTCGCCAACACCATCTCGGGAACCGATTTGGTCGTGGGCGCGCGTAGCGGCGGGATGCAGCTTTTGCTGTACAGCGTGTTTCATATCGGCAACGCGACCAACAACCTCACCTGGGAGAGCTATCAGCAGGTCGCCCGTCACCCCAACGTCGCCTGGACGGTGCCCATCTCGCTCGGCGACTCGCACAAAGGCTTTCGCGTCGTGGGTACCAGTGAGGCTTATTTCGAGCACTACCGGTACGGCCGCGAAAGGCCCCTACGTTTCTCGGCGGGCGCGCCGTTCGGCGGTGTTTACGACGCGGTTCTCGGCGCGGACGTGGCCGAGACGCTCGAGTACCGTCTCGGCGAGGAGATCGTCATCGCCCACGGCACCGGCGAGGTGAGCCTGCTCGACCACAGCGACAAGCCCTTTACGGTGGTGGGCGTTCTGGCGAAAACGGGTACCCCCGTCGACCGCTCGGTTTATGTGAGCCTAGAAGGCATCGAGGCGATGCACATCGACTGGAGCGGCGGCGTGCCCATCCCGAGCCAGCGAGTTACCGCGGCGGACGCGCTCGAGCTAGACCTGACCCCGCGCGCGATCACCGCCTTTTTGGTGGGCGTGAGGTCAAAAACGGGCATTTTTCAGCTTCAGCGCGACGTCAACGACTACCGGCGCGAACCCCTGTTGGCGGTGCTGCCGGGGGTCGCCTTACAAGAGCTGTGGAATTTGCTCGGCGCTGCCGAAAGGGCGCTCCTGGTCGTGTCGGGCTTCGTCGTGCTGAGTGGGCTCGTCGGTATGCTCAGTTCCATCCTCTCGAGCCTCAACGAACGCCGACGGGAGATGGCTATCTTGCGCTCGGTAGGGGCGCGCCCCTGGCAGATTTTTGCTCTACTTACCGCCGAAGCCGTTATCTTTACGGTAACCGGCTGCGCCCTCGGCGTCGCGCTGCTGTACGGCGCTTTGGTCACCTTACGGCCCTGGCTCGAGCGGGAGTACGGCCTCTTTTTGGCGGTCACCCCCCTCAGCCCTTACGACCTCACCCTGCTCGCGCTCATCGTCGGCGCGGGCGTACTCATCGGGCTGATCCCCGCCTACCGCGCCTACCGCAACTCGCTGGCTGACGGCCTGACCGTACGGGTCTAGCCAGGACACAAGGAGACGTATGAACCCCTTTTATACTCGGTCCATGAAACGACGTACCGCAGCCCTGCTCGCGCCGCTCGTTCTCCTGCTCGCTGCCTGCGGCGGCGAGCCCGAAGTCGGGGTGCCGCTCAAGCTTACCGAGCAGGCCTCGACCAGGGTGTTCAAAAGTTTGAATCCCACCGTGCTCTCCTGGAACAGCCTCATGCCCGCCGATTACGAGCCCAGTTACCAAACCTTTCCTTGGGAGGTCGAAGACGGCGAAGCCATGATGCAACAGACCTTGCAAGAAACGCCGCTCGTCGAAGCGCTGGACGGGCAGCAGGTCAAGGTTTCTGGTTACATCGTGCCCCTGGCAGGTGACGAGGAGGCGACCAGCGAGTTTTTGCTCGTTCCTTTCCTGGGTGCCTGCGTCCACGTGCCCCCACCGCCCGCGAACCAGATCGTCTACGTTAAACCCCTCTACCCGCTGCTGCACGGAGAATCGTGGGACATCGTTTCGGTGGTGGGGACGATAGGCGCTCAAGGGCGTACCAGCGAATTCGGCGCAGTGGGTTACGAGATGGTCGGCGCGCTACTGACCGAGTTCGACGCCGACGAGTACGCTGGCGTCATCCAGTCCCCCGTGGTTGTGGACGGCGACGGTGGTCAGGTCGCTCCGCCTATAAGCAACCCCTGAACGCCAAAGGGAATGGCCGCGACAGCTTAGCGGAAACGCAACAGCGAAAAAGTTCACGCTGAACAAAAGTGAGCCAGGCCTTTCTTGCTCCCAGCAACGCGCGCAGAACGCCGTGCCACCCTCACCCAAAGTGAGAAAGAGAATTTTTGCCCTTCTGTTCACCCTCGGTTTTGCCTCGCGGCACTCATAACATCCTTGCAGTGCCGGGGTGCATCAACCCTGTCGCGGCGGACGGTGCGCTGCTCGAGGGGGACGGCTCTCTGCCAATCCGCCTGCCACACCGCCTACGGGAACTCGTGCGACGCTTTTATGAGGGCTGCGGTGCTCGCTACGGCGGTGGGGCTCGAGGCGACTGCACGCCAAATTCCTCTGCACCGGGCAGCCCCGTTGTCTTGTGTCTCGTCAGCCCGGCCCCTTCAGTAAAGGCGTGAGGGAGGTGATAAGCTCTTCCGGTGAGCCCTTTAGATCAGACCTCCGGCACGCTTCTAAACATCGTCACCGTTCTGCTGGGCTCTGGGCTGGGCCTGCTCTTGCGGGGCAGGTTGCCGGAACGCATCGTTGCCGTGGTGATGCAGGCCATCGGCCTCACCACGCTGCTGATTGGCGTCCTCAACGCGCTGGATTTGACTCGGGTGGACGAACCCCCCGGCATCATCGTCGGGCTCATCGCGCTCGCCCTGGGCGGGGCGGTGGGCGAATGGCTGCGTATCGAAGAGGGGTTGGAGGGTCTTGGCGAGGCGCTTAAAAAGCGCTTTAAGGGACAGGGCCGCTTTACCGAGGGCTTTGTGGCCGCCAGTCTGCTCTTTTGCGTGGGACCCCTTACGCTCATCGGCAGTATCCAGAACGGTCTCGTCGGTGACGACTCGTTTTTGCTGCTCAAATCCACCTTGGACGGTTTCGCCGCGCTCGCTCTGTCCGCGACCTTTGGCTTTGGCGTCATCTTCTCAACGCTCGTGATTGCCCTTTACCAGGGCGCGCTCTCGCTCGGGGCGGGCCTATTCGCCAACCTCATCCCCGACCCGGCCACCGACCCGCGCGTGCTGCTCATCAACGGCGTGGGCGGGCTCATGATTTTGGGTCTCGGTTTGGGATTGCTCGAGATTAAACGCCTCCGCGTCGCCAGCCTACTACCGTCGCTCGTGTTCGCGGTGGTGTTTTATTATGTGGGGAGACTGTTTTATTGAGTGGATAGTGGTGAGTGGCTAGTGATTAGCATTTTCTAACCCCTCATCACTCACCATTAATCACTTATGTTAAACCTTCCCCCCTCCCTTCCGCACGCGTTTTTGCAGGTTGCTAAAACCTCGCCAGATAAGACTTTTGTGCATTTTGAGGGGCGAGCTTACTCTTACGAGGAGATTTACGCGCATGTGAGCGTGGCGGCGGGGCGGCTGGCGGGGTGGGGGCTGGGGCGGGGTGACCGGGTGGCGCTGGTTCTGGGGAACAGTCCGAGTTTCGTCGTGGCCTACCTGAGCGTGCTCTGGGCGGGCGGCGTGGTCGTGCCGGTGAATACGCGTTACCGCGCGGGGGAGGTGCGGCACGTGCTCCAAGATTCGGGTGCCCGGCTCGTGCTGACTGACGCGGCGGGGCGGGATGAGGTCGAGAGGGCGCGTGACGGCACGTCCGTCAAAATTGCTGTGATTGGGGATCTCGAGGCGGACGCTTCAGTCTGGGCGGGGCTCGGTCCAGACCGCCCGCTGCCCGAACCCCTCGCCGCGCGTGACGACCTCGCGGTCATCGGCTACACCTCCGGCACCACTGGGCGCTCGAAAGGTGCCACGCTCTCGCACCACAATTTTCTCGCCAACAGCGCCGCCGTAACCCGCGCCTGGGGCTGGACCGCGGACGACCACCTGCTCCTCGTCCTGCCGCTCTTTCACATGCACGGGCTCGGCGTGGGGCTACACGGGACGTTTTTTCGGGGCGCGACGCTCACGTTAAAACGCGCTTTTGACGCGGCTGACGTGCTCGATGAACTTTATGGAGGCCGCGTCACCATGTTTTTTGGCGTGCCGACGCTGTACACGCGGCTGCTCGAGGGTGCGGAAACTACGAGAGAAAAACCGCCACATTTGCGCCTGCTCGTCTCGGGCTCCGCGCCGCTGAGTCCACGTACGCTTCTAGCGGTCGAGCAGACCTTTGGCCTCAGAATTTTGGAGCGCTACGGCATGACCGAGACGGTGATGAACTTAGGCAATCCCCTCGTGGGCGAGCGCCGCGCGGGCTCGGTCGGGTCGCCTTTCGAGGGCGTCGAGGTCCGCATCGCCGACCCAAAAAGTAATGTGGTGCTCGAGCAGGGAGAAACGGGCGAGATTAGGCTTCGCGGCCCCAACGTAACCCAGGGCTACTGGCGCAATCCCGAAGCCACAGCGGCAGCGTTTACCCCTGACGGTTGGTTCCGCACGGGCGACTTAGGCTTTGTGGACCATGACGGCTACTACTTCATCAGCGGGCGCGCGAAAGAACTCATTATCTCGGGGGGTTTTAACATTTACCCACGAGAACTCGAGGACCTCATCATGACCCTCCCCGGCGTCACCGAAGTCGCAGTCGTCGGGCTACCGGATGAAGACTTGGGCGAGAAGGTCGTGGCAGCCGTGGTGGGGTCGGTCAGCCCCAAGCGCGTTCAGGCGTTTTGCAAGGAACACTTAGCAAGCTTCAAGAAACCCCGCGAGGTGGTGCTTGTTGAACGCCTCCCCAGAAACGCTTTGGGCAAGGTGCAGAAGCACAAGGTGCTCGAGGAAGTTTCAAAAACCAGCTAGCTGGTCGGGGAAGAATAGTTTAATCCTGGCGAGGCCAATGCTTTACGCCTTCCTCCCGCTTACGAACGCTCCGGCCATACCGGCGCTGAAGTAACATCGTCACAAAAATCAACGGTAGATAAAAAAGTGCTTGAACAAAAATCCACACCGTTACAGCGCCGTTCATAAGGGAAAGTACCGCAAAGAAGCTTAGGGCGTTCAGGCCCGCCCAGCCGAAAAGTTTTGCGGTGCTGACACCCTTATAGGCCATAGCCGAACTACTCCCATAGAGCAGGAACCAACCACTACCCCCTAATCACTCATCACTGCTCCTCACTTACCACTGCCTTACCGCTTGTCGTCCCGGTTGATGTTCCAGGTGTTCGCTTTGATGTCGTAGGGGTCGGCCTCAAAGTTGTCAAAGCCGGACGAGGGAGCCGGGGCTTTAGGCGCAGCCTTGTCTTCGCCGTAGGAGCGCTCGAGCACCCGCTTGGTCTCCTCGCGCCCGTCGCGCTTGGTTTCGTCCTCCAACAAACTCTTGAGCCGCGCCACCTTGTCTCGGAAAAGATAAACGTAGGTGATAAAGGCCTCGACAAGCTCCAGGGTCGCCTTGGCGATGTCCGCGTTCGCGTCGCGCTCTAGGTCAAAGTGCGCGCCCAGGCCCTTGGGGTCTTTGACCGCGGCGGCTAAGTCGGTTAAGGGGTGCTCGAGCTTCACATGCTTGGGCAACTTTTCTAAGAGTTGACCCAGCGTGCCCCCCCGCTCGTTGTAGGGCAGTTCGTTTTTGGCGATGCTCTCCAGGGCCTTGCCGCAGGCGGCGATGGTCGCGTCCCAGTGGCCCGCCTCAAAAGACGAGAGAGCCGCCCCGTACGCGCGCGTGATTTTGGTCTCGACCGCCGCGTCGCTGAAGACGCTCACGCGCGGGCTCCGCTGCGTTTCTCTGGGCGTTTCTTCAGGCGTTCCTGTGTGTATTCTCACGTCAGACATAGCTTCCCTTAATGTGCAACATAGACGAGTCTTCCTCTCAAAAATTAAACCGGGCGCAAGAGACATCTTTCACTTTGAGCTTAACACAACACTCTGAGAGCGAAGAGAAAAATTTCCCTAGCCCTTTACCGCCCCCATCGTGAGGCCCGTGACGATGTAACGCTGGATCACCAGGGTCAACAGGATGACGGGCAGGGTAATGAGCACCGCCGCCGCGCCCAAGCCTCCGAAGTCGATCTGGCCGTAGGAGATAAAGTTAAAGACCGCCACGGGCACGGGTTTGGTGCGGGGTCCCGAGAGAGCCAGCGAAAAAAGGAACTGGTTCCAGGAGAAGATAAACGCAAGAATGCTCGCCGCGACGATGCCGGGGGTTGATAAGGGCAAGATGATGCGCCAAAAGGTGCCCAGGCGGCTCGCGCCGTCTACATAGGCGGCCTCTTCGAGTTCGCGCGGCACGTCCTCAAAAAACGAAATCATGATCCAGATGATGAGGGGCATCCCGACAATGAGGTGCGTCAAGGTGAGCGCGAGGTAGGTGTCGATAAGCCCGAGCGCGCGAAAAGCCAAGTACCAGGGCACGAGGTAAGTGATGTAGGGCGTGAGCCTGGCGATGAGAATGGCGAGCGCGAGGCCGTTTTGCTTGAAGCGGGCGATCGAGTAGGCGGCGGGGAGGCCCAACACCAGGCCCAGCCCCGTCGAGAGGCTAGCTATGACGAGCGAGTTCCAGGTAAATTCCAAAAAGTTGTTGCCCTGGATGACGTTGGCGTAGTTTTTCAGGGTCGGCACGAAAAACCACACGGGCACCGGGGAGGTGTTGTCCACCTGGCTGCGAAAGCTCGTCAGAATCATCCAGTAGAAGGGGAAGAGCAGCACGATGAGAACGAGCGCCATCAAGAGGTAGATGCCCCAGGTTTTGAGGGCTTGCCTGCGTTTGAGGTTGGTTGTGTGGGCGTCTCGAGGCACCCCCACCACAGCTTTACTCACACGCGCCTCCTCGCCATATTGAGCAGCACCGCCACCCCCAGCACCACAAAAAGCAGAAAAATGAGCAGCGTCGCGGCGTAACCCGCCTGGAAAAACTCGAAGCCGGTCCTGAATGCGAACACGTTGAGCGTTTCCGACGCCGTACCCGGCCCGCCCTGGGTAATCACGTAGATAATGTCAAAGGTTTTAAGCGCGTCAATGCTCCGCAAGATGAGCGCAATCACAATGGCCGAGCGAATCGAGGGCAAGGTGATGTTCCAAAACGCCTGCCAGCCCCCCGCCCCGTCGATGCGCGCCGCCTCGTAATAGTCCTGCGGCACCCCCTGCAAGGCCGCGAGCAGGATAAGCGCCACCATCGGCGTCCACTGCCACACGTCCACCAGCACAAGCGACGGAATCACAAGCGCCGCGTCGGCCACCCACAAGGAGCGCGGCAGCCCCAAAGACTCTAGAAAGTAGTTTAAGACGCCCAAGCTCGGGTTGAACATCAAGGCCCAGATGAGCGCGATCGCCACAGGCGTCGCCACCATTGGCAGGAGGATGATGGTGCGCACGAAGCCCTTGCCGCGGAAGTCGCGGTTAAAGAGTACGGCGATAGCCAGGCCCAGCACGAGCTGTATCGGTACGGCCAGCAGCGTAAAATAAAAGGTGTTTTTGAGACCGTTCCAAAAGCGGAGGTCCTCAAAAGCGCGGGTAAAATTCCCTAAGCCGATAAAGCTCGCCTGACCGCCGATGAAATAGTCGTAAAGCGAAAGGAACGCGTTCGCCAGCATCGGGCCGACGACAAGCACAAGCAGGGCCAGCACCGCGGGCAGCGGGAAGAGCAGGGGGGCGTGGCGGTCAAAAAAGTCGGTGGCGCGTTTCATAAAACCCCCTCATAGAACCCCAATCATGAACATCAGTGACCGCCGGACCCTTTACAGAATCCGGCGGTAACGTGGTGAATCAATCTTACTGCGAACGCTCGACAATTCCGTTTATCGACTCCGCGGCGCGTTCCAAGGCGGGTCCCACCGGCTGTCCTTGCAGGGCGGCGACGATGGCCTGACCGTAGGCGTCGCGCACCTCGGGCACGGGCACCACCGGGGGGTTCCAGTCGGGCTGGCCGACGCTAAAAGATTCTTGCGAGGCCGCGATCCAGTCGGCGGGCGCGGAGGCTTGAAACTCCGCGTTTTCCCAAGCGGACGCGCGCGCGGCGGGCACGCCGCTAAGGAGCGCCTCGAGCTGGTTCTCTTTGGACAAGGCCCACTGGATAAAGTACCAGGCGGCCTCCGGGTTTTCCGAGGCCTCGTTGACGCTCATGCCCCAGACGAGCACCGCGGGCACGCGGCCCGCCGGACCCGCGGGCACGGGCGCGTAGCCGACGTTTTCGCGGACCACGTCGATCGACTGCTCGGGGTCTTCCATGATGGAGCGGAACACGTTGGCGTCAAAAATCATCGCCGCCTGACCCTGCGCGAAGAGGCTCGTGACCTCGGGCCAGGACATGTTGGTCACGCCCGGCGGGCCGTCCGCGCGGAGCAGGTCGGCGTAGGCGGTGAGCGCTTCTTGGCTCGCCTCGCTACCCAACGCCGAGGTACCGTCCTCGTTTTGCCACTGGCCGCCGTAGGAATATAAGAAGTTCACAATCTGGCTCGTGGCTGAGGCTCCCTTGCCGCGCGCGGCAAAGCCCGCGACCCCGTCTGTGTTGAGCGTGTCCGCATACTGGCGAAGTTCTTCCATCGTCTCGGGGGGACCCTCTAAGCCCGCCGCTTGGAGCAAGTCTTCGCGGTAGAAGAGCAGGCTCGACTCGATCTGTAGGGGCAGCCCGAAGAGCCGGTCATCGTTGCGGAAGGTGCTGATGGCCCCGTTGTAGAAATCTTCCAAATCGAGGTCGGGCATGGTCAGCGAGGGGTCGTCCACAAAGTCGTCGATGTAGCGCACCCAGCCCGCGCCCAGGTACTGCGCGCCGACCTGTCCCGGCATGATCATGTAGCCGTCGAGCGTGTTCGCGCCCGAACTCGCCTCTAAAAGGCGGCGCTGCCGGAACTGGTCTTCGGGGAAAACCTCTAAGGTCACGTTGATGCCCGTGAGTTCTTCAAACTCGGGCACGAGCGGCTCGAGAAACTCGGTGAAGGGGTGACGGTTCATGAGAAAGCGGATGTCGGTGCCCTCAAAGCGCCGCCAGTCGAAATCTTGCGCGCTGTCTTGCGCGCTCACGTTGCCCATGAAGAGCAAAACGACCAACGCTACCACGATGTACAATCTCTTCATACTCCTCCTTTTAGGCTGGTGCGGTTTGGAAAAGCGTCGTCTCTCCCGCCTCCGCCCAACCTGTTAAACGCTTGTCCAAGTCTAGGCGGCAAAGCGAAGAACTGTCAAGAAGCGTCGCCTACCATTCCCACTACCTCCCGTCGCCGTAGCGGAGCGCGTAGAGGGCGCGCTGCGCCGCTCGAGCCTCCCGGTAGATATCGTGATGGTCCTTGTTTGGCTCGACAGGTGCCGCGAGCGCGCTGGGCGTGGGATGCCTATTGCGGGCGCGCGCGAGGGCGAAAGCCGCGCCCAGGCTCGTCACCTCGGCGTCGGCCACGGGAAAGAGGGGTTTCATGAGCACGTCCGCGAGAATCCCCTGCCACACCCGCGACGCGCCCAGCGCGCCCCCCGACGCGACGATGCGGGGGCGCTCGGGCAAACGTTCGACCACCTCGGCTAAGCGGTAGGAGGTCCCCTCGAGCCAAGCACGCACGATGTCCACCGCGCTCGTTTCTTCGCGCAGACCCACAAGCGCGCCCGTCGCGTCCGCCCGCCAGCCGGGCGCGCGCTCGCCGCGTAGGAGCGGCAACACGGTGAGGCCGTGCGCGGCGGGGGGCAAGGCGGCGAGGAGGGCCTCGAGTTCCCCCTCGGGCGGCAGCCTGAGCCGCGCCCTTAACCAGGCGTAACCGCTGCCGCCTTCGCTAAGCGCGCCGCCCAGGAGGCTGTGCGCCGCGTCCACCCGGTAGGCCCAGCCCCCGCGCGGTCGCGGCGGCGTCCCCCGCACCGTGACCCGCGCGGCGCTCGTCGAGCCGATCGTCACCACCAGCGCGTCGTCCGAAAACCCGGCGCTGCCCAGGTTGGCCGCCGCGCCGTCGCCCAGGGCGGGATGAAAAGCCGCCCCCCGGAGCGCGGGCCAGCGCCTAGACCATTGGGGGGCGAGCCCCCGCGCGGCGTCGTTAACGTCGACAAGTTCGGGGAGGTGCGCGGCGCTTAACGAAAGAGCCGAGAGCAGCGTCCGGCTCCAGGCGTTCTCAAAGCGGTTTAACAGCCCCGTCCACGAGGCCACCGACAGGCTCATTGGTTGGGGCGTCCCGAATAAGCGACCGTAGAGAAAGCTGCTGAGGTCGCACCAGCGCACCACGCTCGCAACGCGTTCAGTGCGGGTTGACAGGTGCTCGAGCTGCGCGGGCCAGTACGCCGCGTGAAAGGGGCAGCCGGTCTCTTGCATGACCTCCCCCGGATTTTCCAGACGCGCCGCAAGGCGTGAAGCCGCCGCCCCGCTGCGGGTGTCGGCGTAGGTGTAAATGGGCGTCACGGCCTCGCCCCCCGCGTTCAAGCCCACAAGACTTCCCGCGAGCGTCGCCGCGCCCACCGCCACCACGCGCTCGTCAGGCCCCAACCCCGCCAAAATCTCGTCCACCACCCCCGCCACCGCCGCCAGCAGCGCGCTAGCGTCTAAGACCCCCTCGCCCTCCTCGTCGCGCCGCCACCGCTGCGGCGTGCGCGCCTCGCGGCCCGGCAGCGCCTCCCCATTTTCTCTATAGAGCGAGGCGCGGACGCTCGAGGAGCCGATGTCCAAAATCAACAGACGGTCGCGGCTCACGCGCGCTCCTTTAAGCAGTTCGTTCATATCGGCCTATCATAACGGGCGGGGCCACGGCGGGAAGCGCAACCAGAAAGGGCAGGCTTGCCCGGAGAGAGCGTGGTGGGTCAGCGGGGACGGCGTAGTCTCAGCCTCTTCTGCACTTTCTGTTCTTTGTTAAGGGACGAGGTTCAGAGCCTCGTCCCCTACTCTGTGAGACCAAACTTTGTAAGGTTCACTAAAGACGTAAGAAAAGAAAAAGGACATTTTTGAAGTTGGTACAGTCGAGTGTTTGCACGGGGCGGGCTCGAGGCCAGGACGCGTAAGGGATCTAAGCAACCGCAACGCATAACAGGGGAGGCACGATGGCAGGCGAAAGTCACACCACCACCGACCACGACACCATCCGCAAATGGGCCGAAGCGCGCGGCGGTAGCCCCGCAACCGTGGCGAGTACCACAAAGACCAACGGAGAGGGCGACGACGCGGGCATACTGCGCCTCGACTTCGGCGGCGACGATGAGGGTCTAGAAGACATAAGTTGGGACGAGTTTTTCAAGACATTTGAAGACAGCAAGCTCGCCTTTTTGTACCAGCAAACCACCAAAGAGGGCGAAGAGAGTCGCTTTTTCAAACTGGTGAACCGCGACGCCTGACGCTTCTATCCAGGCGTGATGTGAAGCTTCCTCCGCTACGTGAACTATGTTACATTGGGGTGAGGGTACTTTAGAAGGGAGGAGCGGTAAACATGATTAACATCATCTTGTGGGTTATTCTCGGCGCGCTCGCGGGTTGGATTGCCAGCCTTATCATGAAGACCAATCAGGAGCAGGGCTGCTTGCTCGACATTGTGGTCGGCATCGTGGGAGCCTTTATCGGGGGCTTCGTGTTTCGCCTTTTTGGCGTGCAAGGCGCAACCGGATTTAATATCTGGAGCATCATCGTGGCCGTGGTTGGCGCGGTTATTCTGCTCGCCATTGTCAAAGCCGTCAGACGCTAACTTTACCCAAAACCAGCGATGGCCTCCTGCCGTAAGGGTTGGAGGCTTCTTCTTTTGAAAGGGTTTTCTGGAAGATGTCCCACATGATGTGCTTCAACTATTTTTGCGTCGGTGACGAGACCGGCATAAAGCTATACATCATGCGCGTCACACCGTCTTCTTTTAGCGTTAAAGGCTCTCGAGCATTCGCGTGAACACCCTGCACCCCCTCGCGCGCGCGGACCTTTCACACAAGGCGACCAGGGAGAGCTTGAAACGCGTCTACGCCGCCGCCTTTGCCCCGCCGCCCTACAACCGCACGGCGCGCGACTCGAGCTGGTTCGAGGGGCAGCTCGTCAAGCACAAGGGGTACGCGGGGTTTCGGGGTTTTGTGGTTGAGGATGAGGGTATGGTGCTCGGCTTTATCTACGGCTACGCGAGCAAACGCGGTGGGTGGTGGCACGACGCGGTAGCGCGCGCGTTGGGGGAGAGTCCGAAAGCCGCTTGGTTGGAACACGCGTTCGAGATAGTCGAACTCGCCGTGGACCCCGCCGCCCAGGGTCAGGGTTTTGGGGGAAGGCTCCACGACGCGCTGCTGCAAGAGGTCTCGCGTCGCAGCTTCTCTCATCCTAGCCTCCCGTACCGCCGGGCGCTGCTCTCGACCATCGACGCGGAAACGACCGCGCTGGCGCTCTACAGAAAGCGCGGTTGGACCACGCTTTTGCGCGACTTCCGGTTTCCGGGCTCGACGGTGCCGACGCGGGTGATGGGGCTGGAGCTTAAGGGGCACCCCCGCTAAGCCGCAAAGACGCAGAGACGCTTTCCTCCCACCCCTCCACCCCCCTGCTTCCCACGTTTGCACGCTCTACAAGCGTCTTACACATCACCACCCCTAAAGCCTCGAGTCTCCCCGCGGGTCGAGCACGTCGCGCAGACCGTCACCCAACAGGTTAAACGCCAGCACGGTGAGCAAAATAGCGAGCGCGGGGGCCGCCGAAGCCCAGGGCGCTTCGGTGATAAAGTTGCGCGTTTCCGAGACCATCGCGCCCCACTCGGGCGTGGGCGGTTGCGCCCCAAAGCCGATAAAGCCGAGCCCCGCCGCCGTGAGGATGGCCGCGCCCACGTCGAAGCTGCCCTGGACGAGCAGGGGCGTCACGCTGTTGGGCAGGAGGTGCCTGAGCGCGAGCCGCCACGCGGGCGCGCCGAGCGCCCGCGCCGCGTCCACAAATTCAACGTGCTTGACCGCCAGCACCTGCGCCCGCAGGAGCCGCGCGTAGGCGGGCCACGACACCGCCGCCACCGCGATCATCACGTTGGTGAGGCTTGGCCCCAGCGCCGCCGAGATCGCCATCGCCAGAATGAGCGCCGGGAAAGCCAGAAAGATATCCGTGAGGCGCATCAGCAGGTCGTCCCAGCCGCCCCCCAAGAGCCCCGCCGCCAGCCCTACGAGCGAACCCACGGTCACGGACAGCGCCACGACCAAAAAGCCCAGCGCTAGGGAGATGCGTGCGCCGTAGAGGGTTCGTGAGAGCACATCGCGGCCCAGTTGATCGGTGCCGAAAAGGTGCGACGCGCTCGGTGCCTGCAAACGCTCGCTCAAACTCTGCGCCAGCGGGTCTCCCGCTAACAAAGGCGCGGCGAGCGCCAGGAGCACGAGCAGAAGCGCGAGCGTGCCCCCCACCAGCGTGCCGGTATTACGCAAAAAGCGGCGCGCGGTCTTGCCCCCAAAAGCGCCCCGTAATCCCTTACGAACGCCAGATAGGGTCACGCCGTCCCCGTTTCATAGCCAGTCTCGTACCCGGTCCTATGCCCGGTCTCACATGCAGCCTCACGCGTAGGAAATCCTTGGGTCGAATACGGCGTAGAGGAGGTCCACCACAAGGTTGATGAGCGCGTAGGCGAGCCCCGCAACGAGCGTCACACCCATCACCGCCGGAAAATCTAAGCCGATGGCGCTCGCGGTTGCGTACGAGCCGATGCCGGGCCAGGAAAAAATCGTCTCGGTCAGCACCGCGCCCGTTAATAAACTGCCCAAAAGGCTACCCAGCACCGTGAGAATGGGCAAGGCGGCGTTGCGCAGCCCGTGCTTAAAGACGACGCGCGGGGTTCTTGCGCCCTTGGCCCTGGCGGTGCGGATATAGTCTTGGGACAAAACCTCGAGCATCGCACTTCGCACCATGCGCGCCAAGAGCGCCGTCGAAAACGCGCCCAGGACGATGGCGGGCAAAAGGAGGTGGCGCAGCGCGTCCACAAACACCTCCCAATCGCCCGCCAAAAGCGCGTCCACCGTGACCATCCCCGTGACCGTCGGGGGGGACAGGAGGTAGGCGTCGAGCCGACCGGGGCCGGGCAGGAGGCCCAGCCGGGTGTGCAAGAGATCGAGCAAAACGAGCGCGAGCCAGTAGACGGCAAGGCAGCGAGAGCTGGTGAATGCGCCTAAACGAGGGGACGTGATCTGGGTAAACTTTGACCCCCGCCGCAGGCATGAGGGGGCAGGTCACCGCCCCGCGCTCGTTCTGCCGAACACGCGTCACAACGTCTCTACAGGGATGCTTATAGCTTGCCCCATTACCTCACAGGTCAAGGGGTATCCGCTCGAGGTGAGCTTGCCAGAAAGTCTCAAAACCTCCGGTGTGGTGCTCGCCCATCAG
This sequence comes from Trueperaceae bacterium, assembly GCA_965214405.1. Lineage (GTDB taxonomy): Bacteria > Deinococcota > Deinococci > Deinococcales > Trueperaceae > CBDCCT01. Next base: position 3,795,068 of record OZ243956.1, on the reverse strand, counting down.
GTCAAGGCGCTCGATTGGCGCGCGCGGGAGGTAAAAATCGTCGAGGCCGCGCCGGTGGGGTCTGTCGAAGACGTTCTCGCCACGCTTATCACGCTTCTCGAGGAAGACACTTAAAAGACAACACTTAAAAGACGTGTAGAAGCTCGCTGCATCTCTCAAGGCTCCTCGAGATACGCGTACTGGTAGAGCGTCCTAAAACCCAGCCGCTCGTACACGGGACGCGCCCCGGCGTTCTCGTCAGCAACCTGTAAATACATCGTCCGAGCCCCCTGCACCCTCCCCCACCCTGCCAACGCCCGCAGCACCGCCGTGGCCGCGCCACGCCGCCGGAACTCGGGGTGCGTCGCCATGTTGAAAACGCCCACGTGTCCACGCTCGAGCACCCCCAATCCCACCGCCGCAGGTTGAGCATCAAGCTCGAGCAGCACATACGCAGCGGGAAGAGGGATGCGAGAGAACATCGCGCGGCGCACTTCCGCCTTATGCGCGTCCGCCCCCTCAATCTCCGCATAAAGCGCGTACCAAGGGGCTTTGAGGGTGGGCTCGAGCCTCACCCGGTGCTCTGACTCGCTTGTCCTGTTCAAAACGTCATGCATGGACCCGGTCTGGACGTGTACCGCGCCGCCTCTCGTGTACCCTCTTCCAACCAAAATCTCGTCTAATCCAGAAGGTTGTGATGAGGGGTTGAGCTGAAAGCGGACTTTTGAGTTCCAACGGGCGTAAAAGGCGCGGGTGTGCTCGAGCTTTTCCTCTACGCTGTAGCGCCCCCCGTGTTCACTCGCCAAGACCGAGTTGGCCCGCCGCGTCACGCCGAAGTTGTAACGGAGCCGCCAGCCGTCTACAACCTGCACCACTGCGGGCGGCAGGGCGTTGGCGGCGAGTTCTTCGGTGAGCGATATCTGCGGCGTCATGAGCCATTGTAAAGGGATTAAAATGGCCTCGTGAACATAACGGGGCGTGTGGGTGGAACTTTGGCGGGTTACAGCCTCAGTTTAGCTTGGGATGGCGTCACCTTAAAGGGGCGCATCGGTGGCGGTTTCGGGGGGGCTGACGTTCGGGTCACGTACAGTAACGCGACGCTCGCAGGGCGAGTAGGCGGCAGGTTTGGCGGCTTCAATGTGCGCGGCTTTATTCATCCTACCGTCATCGACCTGCGCTTTGGCGGTGAGGTCTTGGGCATGGACTTAAAAGTGACTATAGAAGAGGCAAAAGAAGAAACGAGCGTGTGGGGACGCTACGGGGGACGAATCTTCGGCAAGGACGTTGCACTAAGCTCGAGAGCAGGGCGTACCGACGGGCGCATCGGCGGCGCGGTGGGGGGGAAAGACGTGCACCTCGAGCACGACGCCCCCGTTGAACTCGCCGTGGTGGCGGCCTTCGCGGCTTACAAGGCGCTCGAGGACGCCACCAACACCGCAGCAGTGGCCTCGGGGAATAATTAATTGGTCAGGGCAATTTTCTGAAGGGGTATCATCTGGAGGGGTGTGAAATGAACTCGTCGTTTTGTGCTTGTCCGGGACGCCAATCCTCGAGCTTTTCTTTCACAACAGAGCCACGGTGTCGGGCTCAACGAACTTATGGTCCCGAAAATGATGGTGGCATTACAAGCGGCATTACCGACACCAATAGAGTTCTTGGGCAGTGCAAAATAGTAAAAAGCCGCTGTAGAGGCGGCTTTCTCATGGTGGAGCCTATCAGACTCGAACTGATGACCCCCTGCTTGCAAAATCACGGCAGAGAGTTTATGCGGTTTTATAAGATGTTACGGTGTAGTCTGTGACGCTCTTTCTCTTACCATACGTTATTCTGTCTCTTCTGGTTTTGTGGCCGTGGTCGTCAATTGGTCGTCAAACTTCTGACTTATGTTTTTGCTTACCTCTACGGGATCACACTTTATCTCTTATCAAAAAGAAAGTGTTACCGCCCGGCGGGGATGCCCCTTGAACCATTTTCTCGAGGTCTCTAAGCGCTCCCAAATCTATTACCGGATAGGTAAACCATGAGGCGTCAAAGTCGGGTTTTTCCCAAGGCGGTGGTGGGGGAGGATTCCACTCGGGTGCTTTAACACCAAGCCCCTTAGCTCTCCTAGCCCGTAGTTGTTCACGAACCTCCGGGGTCGGAATCCTAGATACTGTACCCGTCCACGCTTGCTTGTCCATGACCCTCATATATTCCTTTTTGAAATTCTTAACGGCATTGGTCTTATTTTCTATTGACCCGTCCTCTCTCAACCTTGCCTTGTAGGTAGGTAGACTTTCGTCCTTTTCGCACCACTCGAGCCACTTCTTAAACCGTTCGGACCATGATGCTAGCGGCATAAAGTATTCGACTAAAAGCAAAAGTTTATGTTGTGCCGGGTTTAGGCCCGTCTTGTCTGAAGTTGCTCAGTACACGACAGATTTGAAATAAAGGGCTCTCCAGTGAAGAATGGATGTTGCGAGACACCACTTCAAGGGAGAGCATATGAAGCATACCGGGTTGCTGGCACAGTTGAAAGCGAGCGGCTTAAAGCTGCACCCGTCACGGCTTAAGTTCTTGAGCTTGTTGATGATCGCGATGGTGCAGGCAAAGACGGTGAACTTGGCGACGTTGGTAGGCATGATGGAGGGCAGAGCCCAGCCGGACTCGCTTTACAGACGGGCGCAACGGTTTTTCCAAGGCTTGCACTTGGCCGATGAGACAGTTTTCAGGTACGCGCTGAGTCTAGGTCCCAAGCGAAGCTACAGCCTGTGCCTAGACCGGACGAACTGGAAGTTTGGCAAACTCGACATCAACATCTTGACCCTGGCTTATGCGCATGAGGGCGTAGCGGTTCCCTTACTGTGGTGTCTTTTGCCCAAGGCTGGCAACTCCGCCACGCAAGAACGCATTACGCTTTTGGAGCGTTTGCTAAAACTTTTGCCCGTAGACCAGCTAGAGGTGCTGCTAGCCGATAGGGAGTTCATCGGGGGCGACTGGTTCGCTTATCTTGAGCGTAAGCACATCCCTTTCGTTATCCGCGTGCGTAAAGACGCTCTCGGTGATGGCTGGTTTCATCTGTTCGGCTTTTTCCAGCATCTACCTGTGGGTGAGCACAAGGTACTTAAACAGCGCTACACTGTCTTTGGTGTTGAGCTTGGGGTTGCAGGCGCGCGTTTAGAGGGTGGAGAATACATCATCGTCGTCACCAACCGCAATCCTAAGCAGGCCCTCGCAAGCTACGCGAAGCGCTGGCAGATAGAATGCTTGTTCAAAGCCTTGAAAAGCAGCGGCTTTGACTTTGAAGCTACGCATCTCAAGCACCTAGAGCGCATTAACACCTTACTTGTCGTTGTGACCCTGGCTTTCTTATGGGCCTTGAAAGTCGGAGCATTTGTTCACCGTCAGCTCAAACCTGTTCGAATGAAGTCGCACGGGCGCAAGCAGAAGTCTTTATTCCGGGCAGGCTTAGACCATCTCAGGCATCTGCTCACCAACTCGGCAACCAAAAAGCCTGACCTGGACCGCTGTTTTCGGCTTTTGTCGTGTACTTAGCTGAAGTTGTAAAAGTCATCTCGCGCGCCCGGCGGTACGCCTTGACGACCTCTTCTTCCGTTGCCGGGCCGTGAATCGTCAAGGTGATTCTCTTTGTATCGTTGAACATACCTAAAGTCTGTATTTGTATGGCTGGAGGCATTGCGTTGAATAGGACGTGATACAGCACAACGTCAAAGCTCCACCATTCAGACCACTTCGATAAAGTTTTACAAAAGTGGTAAAGCCGCTCGAGGATGCCGCCGCCGGGGACCTCCCAAGCCCATCTGCTTATTTCTGGCAGCCACACCACGAACTCGTGAATATCAGATTCTTCGCCTTCGGGCACTTGTAATTTTTTGTCGTACCGCTTCCGCTCTTCGCAGTGCATAAGCTCGAGCCACACAGCAGCGTCAACAGTATTTTCAAATGGAGCCTCAGCACTTCCCCATATAATCGTGCGGAACTGTTTAACGGGAACTTTGAGATACACCGCCATGACCAGTGATGCGACTTTGCTCGTGCCCTTTTCAACCGGGTCGCCTAACTTGCCGCCGATAGACTCATGCCTAGCTAGCTCTTCACGCCTTGCTAGCTCTTCGCGCCAATCGGTCAAGATATCTTGAGCAACTGCCTCAGGACTGGCGTTGGAATAACACTTCCCTTTTTCCTCAATGAAATCATCGGGAGGTACAGGTAATCCTTCCCCTTTGGCTTCCCGCTTCGCAATATCTTTAACTGCCCGAACCCCAGCAAAGAAATCTCCGCTAACTTCCCGTGGTGATGGTCGCTTCATGGGGTGCAAAATACCATAATTTTGCACCCCATGTAACATAAGAAGCGACGGGACCACATGCACCCGCGCGGACCATGAAAACTTCGAGCGGCACCAAAGGCGAGGCTCGAGCGAGCTGGCGGGACAGACCGGGCGTGCTGCTTAGGGAACAAAAAGCCGTGGTGTGCCGAGAGGCGGGAGCTGCGGCAAAACAAAGCCCAAGAGAGTGCCATGCCGCCAAGCCAAGCACTCCCTCGAGCGCCATTCACAGCCAAAACTTTGGCTGCACTGTTTACGGCCAAAAGGAGGCCGCACCCGATGCTAACAGTTGAACGTGATAAATCGCCAAACAAGCCGCTTCTAACCCCCAACGAATTTCTGGAAGCGCTTGACCACGCCGTAGGACGCAACTCACTGTATGGGCTGATTCAAGCCGGGAAGATTCGTCATCTCAGGCTTGGAAGAAAAATTCTAATCCCGCGTAGCGAGGTAATAAATTTTCCAGCACGTGAGAGCGAGGTCCAATAATGGGAAACTCCCGCCGGGACAAGACGGGAGCGGATAAACACAGCGGGGCCGCTGCTACAAATAATATAGCACGTTCGCTCTCAGACCCATGCCCTTACAGTCCTACAGGTCGCCACCTACTCACCACTGAAGACGCCTGCGTTTTTTGTATTGAGTGCTGGACCATTATGAACGCGCACCGTGATTTGAACGCCTACAGCGGCAGGGCGCGCGCATGACCACTCTTTCACCCAAACATTTACACATGCTTACGGAGGGGTCCGGCATTTCGCCGGACCTCATCACCACGCGCGGCTACAAGACCGTGACCGTTAAAGCCGATTTGGAGCGTTTGGGCTTTTCTCCTAAGCAGCGTATTATTCCGACGCTCGTCATCCCGATTTATAGCCCCAACGGAGAGGTGAGGCTCTACCAGTCCCGCCCCGACACCCCGCGCATCAACAAGGGTAAGCCGGTGAAGTATGAGACGCCCACGGGCTCGAGCATGACCCTAGACGTACACCCTTCTGTAAATGGCGAGCTGGGCGACCCCGCCGCGCCTCTGTTCGTTACTGAAGGAATCAAAAAGGGCGACTCTTTAGCATCACGCGGCCTCTGCGCCGTCGCCCTCATCGGCGTCTGGAATTGGCGCGGCAAAAATGCCAAGGGCGGCAAAACCGCGCTGGCAGATTGGGAGTACATCGCCCTGAACGACCGCCCCGTGTACATCGTGTTCGACAGTGACGTGATGGAGAAGCGGGAAGTACACACCGCTTTGGTGCGGTTGAAAGCCTTTCTCGAGAGTCGTGATGCCAAGGTCAAGGTGATTTACCTCCCCTCCGGTGACGGCGCGGCAAAGCAAGGGGTGGATGATTACCTAGTAAGCGGTCACAGCGTTGACGACCTTTTAGCCCTCGCCACTACCGAACTACGCGCCCCGCCTCAAGAAGAGAAAGAAGAAGGAGGACGCCCTGAAATCATCGTCACCCACCGCTACTTGCGAGACATCACCGCCGATTCTGTCAAGGCACTCGAGGCCGCCAATCATCCCCCCACTCTTTTCATGCGCGGCACCCTCCCGGCGCGGTTGAATGGCGACACAGCCGAAGCACTTACGTCAACCTCGCTCAAGGGCATTATGGACAGGTGCGCGGACTTCGTGAAAGTTACCTATGAGGGAGAAACGACCCCCGCACGTCCCCCCAGTGACTTAGCACCCGACATTCTCACCCAGACCTCGTTACCCTTCCCGCCGCTGGAGGATATCGTTCACGCGCCCGTCTTTCTACCCGGCGGGGTGCTGCTGGCTCAAGACGGTTACGACCCCCACACGGGGCTGCTCTTGCAGCTCAAGGGGCTTGAAGACTTACGCGCCGATATACCTGTAGATGAAGCGCTCTTCCTACTGCGTGAGGTGTTCGGTGAGTTCCCCTTTGTCGAGGCCGCAGGCTGGGCGCACACGCTCTGTATGGTGCTCCAGCCTTTCGTGCGCCCGCTCATCCAAGGTGCAACACCGCTTTACCTGATTGACGCGCCCGCACGAGGTACAGGTAAAGGACTGCTTACCGAAGCCGCTAATCTCATCCCTTTCGGTTACGTCGTGCCCACCATGAGCCAACCTCGAGACGGCGACGAGTTAGAGAAGCGTCTTACCTCGGTACTGCTCGAGGGTCGCCCGCTGGTTTTTCTCGACAACGTGACGCGTTTAGACTCGGCACACTTAGCCGCCGCGCTCACCGCCGAAGTCTGGCAGGGGCGCATCTTGGGTAAATCGGAAACCGTCATCATGCCCAACCGGGCGCTGTGGCTGGCGTCGGGTAACAACGTCATGCTGTCAGACGAACTCACCCGCCGCGTCATCCCCATCCGTATGGACGCCGGGGTGGAACGTCCCGAAGAGCGCACCGGGTTTAAGCATGTGCCCTTGGCTGAATACGTCCGGGCGCACCGTTCGGAATTGGTAAGCGCTTGTCTCTCGCTCATTCAGAGATGGGTAGACGCCGGGATGCCCAAAGGACAAGTGAGCCTTGGGCGGTATGAGGCGTGGGGCGGGGTGATGGGCGGCATTCTCGAGGTGGCAGGGGTTCCAGGCTTTTTGGAAGGCCGGGAACGCTTGCACGCCGAAGCCGATAGCGAGACGACCGAGTGGGCCGCGCTGATAGAGAGGTGGTGGGTAAGCTATGGACCCCGCGCCGTGACCGCCAAAGACCTTTTTGAAGTGGCTAAAGAGTACAGGCTACTTCTCGACTTATGGACCGGGAAAAGTCAGCTTAGCGCGATGCAACGTTTGGGCCATGCGCTCTCACAAAAACGTGACCGGGTGTTCGGCGGCTTTCGCATCCGCAACGCGGGCAAGGACAGCGTGACCCGTAACAGCGCCTACCGTCTGGAAAGGGTAGGGAAAAGAACACCCGAAACACCCGGAACACCCCTAGAGCGTGAAGAAGTGCCGTTAGAGACGCTGGAACGTGAGGCGGAAGAGGCCGGGTGTTTTGCCGACCAAACACCCGCCTACTTACCAAACACCCGGCAAACACCCGGACTTGAGACGGAACACCCGCCAAACACCCGAGGCTCGAGTACCGTCACGGACGGCGCTTCTACCCCCTCACCGGGTGATACGGGTGTTTCGGGTGTTTTAGAAGAGCCTAGCCCAAAGATGCCGCGAGAGGTGCTCGAGCTACACCATCTTTGGAAAGCGGGCGACCTAAAGGGCCGCTCTCTCGAGCTACCGGGGCGCACTTTTGCCGACCTTGATACGGCGCTCTCGCATTACTTCGGCAAAAGCAAGATGAGTGAGGCCGAACGTGAAGACCTATCAGAGATAGCCCGCGCGGTGCTGCGTGAGCCGGTAGGGGTGCGGCCTTGAGCGGCGGCGCTGGAAGGGGCTCGAGCATGTCAAGAGCCCCGCCCGCGACAGGTCAAGCTCTAGCCCCGCTCGTCACCCGGCGCGGCCCCGTCCTCTTGGCGCTCCTTCTCTACCTCCCTTTCCATCTTGTCTACCTGCTCTTTTTGCTCCTCGAAACTTTTTTCAAGGTCAACATCTTCTTCTGTCGTCTGCTTACGCTCGTCGCTCATACCCACCTCCTGTGGCTCCCAGTCTACGCCAAAGGGGGCCATATAGGGTCAAGCTTGCGGGCTTTTCTCAGAACCCCCCCCACGGCCAAGCTTGAACGTCCAAGGCGGCGTTCTTTCACCCGAACTTGCCCCATTTTTCCAGGATTCCGGGAGCGCCATTAGAGGCCGTTGCCGTCTAAGCCCGCGTTGTCTCGCTACCTCCCGAACAGCCCAAAGCGCCGCATCGTCTTCTCGAGCCTTTCGTCTTCCCGCTCTACCGCCCGGTGCCACGCCCCGAGGCTCACCTTCACCTTGCCCCTCACGATGGCCTGATCTAATGCTTGCGTCTTGTGCGCCGCCCGCGACGGGTAGGAGAGCCCGAGACACGTCTGACACCCCCAGATGCGCCCGAAGGACGCCCCCTCGACTAAGCGGAGCTTGCCGACCCGCCGCCCGCAACCGGGGCCGGGACAGAGGAACCACCGCCGCCTTCCCTTGTGCTGGGCTGTCGAGGTGAAGCGCACGTGTACGCCGGGTTCTTTGAACCGCACCTCGAGCCCGTCCTCCTTGTAAAGAAAGTACAGCCCCTTCTCTTCAGCCTCCTCGTGATGTTCCGGCCCGATCATCTCCAGGAGCGCCGCGACGGTGAGGTGTTTGGTATTGTTCACGCGTACCCGACGCCTGAAGGAGCGCCCGGTGCTGGTGGTGCGGGTCACGGTGGTGACGACGGGGGGCATGGGGCTTAAACCCCTGGTGAAGCGGTCGCCTTTGGGCTGGTAGTCGTAGCGGACATAGCGGCCTTTGGATAAGTCGAGACGGTCATACATGGGGCACCCCTAATGGATGAAAGGTGGCACTTTTTGGTGCATGTGTACGGGTTGTACTTCTCTCGTCCCTGACGCTGTTCACGCCTCTCAGCATACCGCAAAAGCTATATGATTACGGATTTTACGCCCAAGAAACGGCGCGCAAACAACAGAAAGAGCGTGCAGCACGCGTTTTTGTTTTCAAGAGGGTAGAAAAAGGTATGTTTTTGGTAGCGGTTTGGTATGGTTCGGTAGCGAGAAAGGGGGTACGTGAGCTAAAACCTGGGGGTGAGCTTGGTATGGTTCACCTGTGCTTGTGGCAAGTGTGGGGAGACGGGCTCGAGAAATACCTCATGGAGACGCCCGACCTGCTAGCCTCATGGAAATGAGCTGTGCGAACGGTTAATACTCTATGCAAAAAGGGTGGCAGTGGGGTAGGAGAACTCTCACCATGCGAAACGCCAATCTGTTAGTATACCTGTACCCCACCAGGGGTGTATAGTGCCAGTTGAGAGGGCTGGTATGAGTGTGTTATCGACACATTTAGCAACCGCGTGAGGGGGCTACTATGCCCTGTGAGTTTGTACAGGAAAAATGTACTAAGAAATGGATTGAGCCCATGCCTAGTGTAGCAGTGCTCCACTACGTCTATAACGAGGTTGCCCGCAACGAGATGCGGGAGTTTGTTTCTAAACTCCGTGAGTTGGTAGGAGCGGCAAGTTTTGAGAGTGCCGCCGCATCTAGTTATTGGAGGGCAATAAAAGAAAGTGCCCACGTTTACCTAAACCGCCTCGAAGAAAAGTCGAATCAGCTAAGTGTTGATTCTGAGCGCTCGCACCGCAGGCTCATCAACGCAATCGACAGTTCCTATAGAGCATTAGAGCGGGCGAGGAGAGAGGGCGAGCTTTCCTATGCTAACTGGTTGGCTAGCGCCAGTAAGATACTTCTTGAGAGGCTCGAGGTGCGGAATCTTGTTGATGCTGATGTGCCTACTGGAAATTTTGCCTCTTTCAAGGTTAACCCACCACCACGCAGTCTGCCAGGAAACAAAAAAGGCAGATGGAAAGATACCCCGGCATCTTCAACCGGGGTATTTAACTGTATATCATGCCCAAGCTAGCCTTTGAGATACACCCCATTCAACTGATTCAAATCTGGTTCCCCAAAATAGATGTTGAGCTTGATGAAGGGATTATACGAGACGAAAGTCTGCTCAGATTTCCGGAATTAGATGTAGAAATAGACACAACCTTTATTGAAGATGAAAAGCTTCTGGTGACGCTTCGTTTGAAGTCCGAGCAGCATTTTTCGGATGATGGAGAAGATGAAAATTCTGAAGGAGAAGAAGGTGATACGGCGGTTGAAAAGCCACTTCCTGCTGTGAAATTGAGATTGACTGCTGTCGCAGTTTTTGACGTTATCATAGACGTTGAAGATAAAAGAAGCGCGTTGACAGAGTTTGCAAACGGGCGAGCCCCTGCCATTGTTATGTGGCCCTACGTGAGAGCTTCTATAGCGGACCTTGTTACTAAGCTGGGTTTGCCACCTTTTCATATACCACTCGTCCAAGTTCCAGCAGGCACGGCTGAAAATCTACCTGAGCCCCGCGATACCGGGAAGGTTCCAAACGAAACAAACTGATGCCGGTAATGGAGTTTTCAGCGCAATTAGATGATGCTGCGGATTGCGAGCCAATTCTTTCACTCGTCGAAAGGTTGATTCAGCTTATAGACAATGAGTCGGAACGGCTGCTTGACTTTGCGCTTCTTTTAGAACCGCGAGTTCACCACGGCTATGAGTTTTACAGCGAGTTAAAGACAGTTTTTGAGGATATTGTTGATTCTCCAGACGATGAAAGCGAAGCGAAAGAATTTTTTGAACTGCTAAGGTATGAACACGATAGACATACGTCCAACGAAGAGTGGTTTAAGGCTCTTGGAGCGACTGTAGAGTGCGTACTTGCACAGCTTCTCGAAAGGAAGTATCAAGATACTTCAGAAGCGGTGTTCTACCGAGAGCATAAAGTCACGCTCCTGCCCAGCGAAATATCACTAACCATGAACAAACCGATTGATGCCATCGTTTGGATGGAAAGTGAATCTTGCGGAGAATTTATGGAAGTGAAGAAACATTTCAACACTTTAGGTAACAAAAAAATTGTAAGTAAAATAAGGGAGATGAATGAGTTAAAGGACAAAGTGCAACGCCATAGAAACGTCACTTCTTTTGTAGGTTTCGGAACTTTAGCCGTAGTTGAAAACCCTTACGAGCGGTTTTTGAGTTTATTAACTCCCGACTTCGACCTACAGATAGATACCGTTACATACGCGACTATTCATGAATGGTTAAGAAGCAAAGTTGCGGCTTAATACACTCTACAGCGGCTGGATATCAAAGCGATTAGGGCGTTTAAACAAAGCTCAAACCTTATAACCAGACAGATAGGAAGGGATTAGAGGAGCCCCGCCCCCGCGTGAGCTTTCCCACATCCCCCTCTACCTCTCCTGGTGCGGGTTAAACTTGGGGACACAAAGCTCACCGAGCACACAACCCTCGAGCGTGATATAGAGGACTTTGACATGGAACTCATCTGGGACGGCAAATACAAAGACGGCAAGCGGGTAGCCCCCGTAAAAATCGCGCTCCCCTTTCAGACCATCGAGACGGTGAACGAGAGCGTCCAAGAACGCCAGCGGATGCTCGACTTCTTTACGGCGGGCCGCGATACCGAGTGGCGCAACCGCCTTATCTGGGGAGACAAAAAGTACGTGCTGCCGAGCCTCTTGGACGAGTTCGCGGGCGAGGTGAACCTGATTTACATTGACCCGCCCTTTGCAACCGGGGCGGACTTCTCCTTTACCGCGACGGTGCCGGACGACCCGAACACCGAAGGCGACCAAAGCACGACGTTTGTCAAGCAGCCGAGCATTTTGGAGCAGAAGGCGTATAGGGATACGTGGGGGCGTGGGCTAGACAGCTTTTTGCAGTGGTTTTATGAAACGGCAGTAATGCTTAGAGAACTACTAGCGGAAGATGGTTCAATCTATGTTCATTTGGATTGGAACGTTGGACATTATGCAAAAGCAATTCTTGATGAGGTATTTGGAGTAGATTCATTTAGAAACGAAATTATCTGGAAGCGAACCTCTGCACGGAGTGATTCACATTCCTACAATCACATTCACGATGTTATTTTCCTTTACTCTAAGAGTGAAGATTTTACCTTCCATGTGCAGCACGTTCCTTATGACCAAAGTTATATCGAAAACTTTTATCGGTATGAGGATGAAAAGGGTAAATTCAGGGTTTCGGACCTAACCGCAGCGGGTACGCGACGTGGCGATTCAGGAGAACCTTGGAAAGATATAAATCCAACGAGTAAAGGGCGACACTGGGCTGTACCCGTACCGTGAAGGCGTACCTCGAGCGCTGGTTAGATGAGCGTGAAGGGGGTCTCAAGACGCGGACCATAAAGGATTACCGTTACACGGTTGAAAAGTACATCGTGCCCCGCATAGGCCGCGACAAGCTAGCGAAACTAACCCCGCTCAAAATTCAGGCGCTCGTTTCGGATGTCGCCAAGACTTCGGGCGCACGAACGGCCAACCAGTGCCGCAGCAGACTTCACACAGCCATGAAACAAGCTGTGCGCTGGCAGATTATCCCGCACAACCCGGTGGAGGCGGTGGATACCGTCAAGGAAAAAAGGCGAGAGATGGTCATATGGACCTCAGAAGAGGCGGTGCAGTTCTTAGACACCGCGCGCCCTCATCGGCTGTACGCACTCTTTCATGTGGCTATGGCGACCGGGCTTAGACATAACGAACTCTTACGCCTCCGCTGGGATGACCTAAAGGGCGGCGCGTTGTTTGTGAGGGAGTCTAAGACCGCGAAGGGCGTTAGACGTGTCGGGCTGTCCTTAGACGTTACCGAGGTGCTTGAGCACCATCGCCAAAGACAGGACGCCGAAAAAGCCAAGACGGGCGCGCTGTGGCCTGAAAAAGAGCTTATCTTTACTTCCGAGGTAGGCACAAAACTTATACCCCGCAACGTGACGCGGCTACGCCACCGCCTAGAGGATGAGGCGGGCGTCAGACACGCGACGCTGCACGACCTCCGGCACCTGAACGTGTCTATAAGACGTAAGCAGGGACAAGACCCCAAACTCATAGCCGACCAGATAGGCCACACCGACCCCGCGTTTACCATGCGCCTTTACACACACCTTTTTGAAGAAGACCGCGTAGAGGCCGGGATAAATCTCAGTCAGGCGTTGGGCTCGAGCACCCCCGGCGATAAACTCAACTAAAAACTGGTGGTCGTCAATTGGTCGTCAAAAGGCCAAAAAAGAGAAGCACCCTTTCACCGGGGTGCTTCCTTTCTCGCGTCCTGCACGCTCTTTCTCATGGTGGAGCCTATCAGACTCGAACTGATGACCCCCTGCTTGCAAAGCAGGTGCTCTCCCAACTGAGCTAAGGCCCCAAGCAAGACGATGATATGAGCTTTTGGAGCCCGTGTCAAGGTAAAACGCGACGCCGCCCGTTAAGCTTAGGATATGGATTCGGTTATGGTGGTTGGCGCGGGCCTCACGGGCCTTACGGCGGCGCGGGTGCTGAAGCGGGCGGGGGTTGGGGTGCGGGTGCTCGAGGCCGAAAGCAACGTCGGCGGGCGCGTGCGCTCGCGGCATATACAGGGCTTCACGATTGACCGCGGTTTCCAGGTGCTCTTTACCGCCTACCCAGCGGCCCAACGTCAGCTTGACTTTGGGAGACTCGAGCTTCAGCCCATCCCCCCCGGCGCCGTCATCTGCCGGGACGGTCACAGAGAAAGAGTGGGCGACCCCCTGCGCGACCCGCAGAGTTTTTTGAGCACGCTGAGCGCCCGCTCTCTCAGCCTGCGCGACAAGCTTCTCGTCGGCAAGCTGGCGGCGGGACTTAAAAGGGGCGAGCCGCACGCGCTCCTTGATGGGCCGGACGAAACTACTAAAAGTTTTTTGCAGAACTCTGGATTTTCAGAGAGAGCCATCGAGCACTTTTTCGCTCCCTTTTTCGGCGGCATCTTTCTCCAGCGCGACCTTTCGACCAGCGCGCGGCTCTTCCGCTACTATTTTCGGATGCTCATGGACGGCGCGACCACCACGCCGCGGGGCGGGATGGGCGAGATCACGAGGCAACTGGCGGAAGGGTTGGATGTTCAAACCGGTACGCGTGTTGAGCGGCTCGAGCCCACCACCCACGGCGTCACCCTCCACACGAGCGGCGGGACTTTAGAAGCTGACCGGGTGATCGTGGCGGCGGACCCGCTTACAATTCGCCGCCTCACGGGTGCTGATGTGCCGCACCGGGCGGTGAGCAGCACGTACTTGTACTACTCGTCCAGCGTTCTCCTGGACGACGAACCGCGGCTCCTGCTCAACGCGAAAGAGGGATTCGTCAACAACGCCATCTGGGCGAGCAACGCCAACCCCGCCCTCGCGCCCGCCGGGGCGCACCTGCTCGCCGTGACCGTGCTCGGTTTGCCTACACTTGATGACGCGGACTTAAACCGCACAGTTCGTGAAGAACTCACCCATTGGTACGGCGCGCCCGCGGTTGCCGAGCTCCGCCTACTTCATATCGACCGCTTGACGTTCGCGCAGTTCGCCCAGCCGCCCGGCTTTAGCGCCACGCTTGCGGGGCACGCCACGCCAATCAAAAACGTTCTTATCGCCTCCGAGACCACCAGCCTGAGTTCCATTCAGGGCGCGATGGAGAGCGGCGAAAAGGCCGCGGCCATCCTTCTAAACGATGTTGAGGCAATGAGCAGGCCTCGAGGTGCTTGAATTGGGTGAGGCGTGTTGGCGCTCGAGCCCACGCATCCAAAAAACATCCTCAACTATTTTCTGTCACTGGTACAATGCCAAGGCGATCGGAAATCTTTCATGCGGAGGTTAGTTATGCAAGTCAAGGAACGCCCAACCACCCTGCAACCGCTCGTGATGCGCTTGAAGCCGGTGCTCGAGCTCGACGCCGACACGTTCTTCCACCTCTCCCAACTCAACCGAGACCTCCGTTTAGAGCTCAGCGCCGAAGGGGACCTTATCGTCATGCCGCCTGCTGGAGGAAACACGGGAAACCGCAACGCAGAACTCACCTTTCAGTTCGCTTTGTGGAACCGCCAGGAGAGGCAGGGTAAAGTGTTCGATTCCTCTACGGGTTTTCGTTTACCCAGCGGCGCGGTTCGCTCTCCCGATGTGTCGTGGGTGAGCAAGCAAAGATTGGACGAACTAACGAACGCACAGATGGACAAGTTTCCCCCGCTTTGCCCTGAGTTTGTTTTAGAACTCCGCTCCCCCACCGACCGCTTAAAAGTCGTTAAAGAGAAGATGCAGGAGTACATGGACAACGGTGCGGAACTTGGTTGGCTTATAGACCCGCAGGAAGGGCGCGTTTACATCTATACGCCCGAAGGGATAGAAGAACTCGAGCAGCCTGAAAAAGTCGAGGGAACAGGGGTGTTGGCGGGTTTCGTGCTCGAGCTAAACGAGATTTGGTGAGGCTCGAGCCTCTGGAGGAAGTCATGGATGTAGTTAAAGAACGCTCAACCCAACCGCTCGTCATGCGCCTCAACCCGGCGCTCGATCTAAGCGCCGAGACCTTCTTTCACCTTGCCCAACTTAACAAAGACCTCCGCATGGAGCTAAACGCTGAAGGAGACCTTATCGTCATGCCGCCCACCGGAGGAAATACGAGCATCCGCAACGCCAGGCTTACAAGGAGGCTAGGTCAATGGGCGGAAGACGAGGGTCGGGGCGAAGTGCTCGAGTCATCCGGCGGCTTTCGCCTACCCAACGGCGCGATTCGCTCGCCCGATGTGTCATGGGTGAGTAAGGAGAGGTTGGCGGAACTCACTCAAGCACAGATGGACAAATTCTTACCCCTTTGCCCTGAGTTCGTTTTAGAGCTTCGCTCCCCGACTGACCGCTTGGAAGTCGTTAGGGAGAAGATGCAGGAGTATATGGAGAACGGCGCAGAGCTTGGGTGGCTCATAGACCCGCAGGAGAGGCGCGTTTATATCTATACGTCTGAAGGGGTGGAAGAACTCGAGCAACCCGAAAGGGTCGAGGGAATAGGGGTGTTAGAGGGGTTTGTGCTCGAGCTGGAGGAGATTTGGTGAGGCTCGAAAGTCAGACACACCTTAGATGTTGAAAGATTAACTCGACCACAATGCTGTCAGCTTGATGGTAAGCTTTTTCTACAGCATGGCGTACTTTCTCTCTTTGTTTTCTCCAGAAACGTATGAAGCCTTTTCTACCTCCAGCCGCGACACTACAGGCTTTCGTAAGAGGCAAGAAAATGCCGCAAAACGCGTTAAGCCGGGAGATAAACTTGTGTGCTACATAACTAAACTGTCTCGGTGGGTCGGGATTCTCGAGATTACAGATACTTATTTTCAAGACGACTCTCCAATTTTTCAGGATAAAGACGACCCGTTCGTTATTCGCTTTACCGTGAATCCCGTCGCTTGGCTTGAAAAGGAAAAAGCCATACCTGTTCATAATGAAGAAGTTTGGAGCACGCTATCTTTCACCAAAGGGTACAACCAAAACTCTTCTAACTGGACGGGGAAAATAAGGAGCAGCCCTCAGTACACGACAGATTTGAAATAAAGGGCTCTCCAGTGAAGAATGGATGTTGCGAGACACCACTTCAAGGGAGAGCATATGAAGCATACCGGGTTGCTGGCACAGTTGAAAGCGAGCGGCTTAAAGCTGCACCCGTCACGGCTTAAGTTCTTGAGCTTGTTGATGATCGCGATGGTGCAGGCAAAGACGGTGAACTTGGCGACGTTGGTAGGCATGATGGAGGGCAGAGCCCAGCCGGACTCGCTTTACAGACGGGCGCAACGGTTTTTCCAAGGCTTGCACTTGGCCGATGAGACAGTTTTCAGGTACGCGCTGAGTCTAGGTCCCAAGCGAAGCTACAGCCTGTGCCTAGACCGGACGAACTGGAAGTTTGGCAAACTCGACATCAACATCTTGACCCTGGCTTATGCGCATGAGGGCGTAGCGGTTCCCTTACTGTGGTGTCTTTTGCCCAAGGCTGGCAACTCCGCCACGCAAGAACGCATTACGCTTTTGGAGCGTTTGCTAAAACTTTTGCCCGTAGACCAGCTAGAGGTGCTGCTAGCCGATAGGGAGTTCATCGGGGGCGACTGGTTCGCTTATCTTGAGCGTAAGCACATCCCTTTCGTTATCCGCGTGCGTAAAGACGCTCTCGGTGATGGCTGGTTTCATCTGTTCGGCTTTTTCCAGCATCTACCTGTGGGTGAGCACAAGGTACTTAAACAGCGCTACACTGTCTTTGGTGTTGAGCTTGGGGTTGCAGGCGCGCGTTTAGAGGGTGGAGAATACATCATCGTCGTCACCAACCGCAATCCTAAGCAGGCCCTCGCAAGCTACGCGAAGCGCTGGCAGATAGAATGCTTGTTCAAAGCCTTGAAAAGCAGCGGCTTTGACTTTGAAGCTACGCATCTCAAGCACCTAGAGCGCATTAACACCTTACTTGTCGTTGTGACCCTGGCTTTCTTATGGGCCTTGAAAGTCGGAGCATTTGTTCACCGTCAGCTCAAACCTGTTCGAATGAAGTCGCACGGGCGCAAGCAGAAGTCTTTATTCCGGGCAGGCTTAGACCATCTCAGGCATCTGCTCACCAACTCGGCAACCAAAAAGCCTGACCTGGACCGCTGTTTTCGGCTTTTGTCGTGTACTTAGGGAGCAGCCTCAACCAGTTTGAAGATTCTGATGGACAATTTCTTGAGACCTTAATTTTGCGTCAGGCTAATATTGGTGAGAACTTTCCATTAGATGAAAAAGACTATGCCAAACTTACAACCCATAAAGTACGGGCTGCCGACAAATTGGTGACGGTGTCCGTTCCAGAGGAAGACGAAGGCGAAACAGAAGTCTCGCCAAAAATCCGGCAGGAGGTAAGAGAGTCAATCAAGATACAAGCACTGCTGGCTCGAATTGGTGCTGAAATGGGGATGAAGATTTGGTTACCCAGAAGTGACAGGGGAGCCGTTTTGGGAGAGTGGAAGCGCGACAACCGTCCGGTCATTGACTATCTACCGCTAAATTATGATGACACCACTCTGAAAACGATAGAACAGATTGACGTGCTGTGGCTTCGGGGGCGCGCAATCGTCAGAGCCTTTGAAGTAGAACACACAACTTCTGTGTACTCTGGCATTTTGCGAATGGCTGACCTGCTCGCCTTGCAGCCAAACATGGACATAAAGCTGAACATAGTAGCTCCCTCTTCCAGGCGTGAGAAAGTTTTTCAGGAGTTGCGCCGCCCCGTCTTTTCACTTCTTGAAAAGGGTCCTCTCTCAGAAAGTTGCACCTACCTCTCTTACGAAAGCGTTAGAGAGCTTGCGAAAGAGAAGCACCTTTCTCACCTTTCGGACAGCGTTTTGGATGAATATGCGGAGGAAGCAGAATAAACTTGATTATTGACAGAGTTGGCTTTACCGTCTACCATAGGCATAAGATGATTCACCCGTCCACCCATCGACTACTCCCAGGAGGGCCGAAGCACTAGCGACCCCCCAAGCCGCTTCTGCTTTGTCGCCCTGACCCCGTTTGGTCAGGGATTTTTGTTTTTGGACCCTTTGCGGCTGGCCTTTTCCTGTTAGCATAAAGTCAAAAGCCGACCCCCTTTCAAAAGGAGACACCCATGTCCGACGCCGTCACCGACAAACCTGTTTATAAGTCCGAACGTTACAACCCGAGTGAGCTCGAGCCCGAATGGCAAAAAAAGTGGGCGGAGAGCGGTTTGTACGAAACGGACTTGCACGACACCAGCAAGCCCAAGTATTACCACCTGACCATGTACCCCTATCCCTCCGGCGACCTGCACGTCGGGCACTGGTACGCCTTCGCGGTGCCCGACGCCTTTGCAAGGTTTCAGCGGATGCGGGGGTACAACGTCTTCTATCCGATGGGCTTCGACGCCTTTGGGCTGCCCGCCGAAAACGCCGCCATCAAGGCCGCGAACGAGGGCCGGAGCGTTCATCCGGCGGCTTTAACTTACAGCCAAATCGCGCACATGGAAGCGCAGTTCAAGCAGATGGGCGCGATGTTCGACTGGTCCAAGGAGATTGTCACCTGCGACCCCGACTACTACCGCTGGAATCAATGGTTCTTTATCCAGATGTTCAAAAAGGGACTGGCCTACCGCAAGGAATCGTTCGTCAACTGGGACCCGGTGGACAAGACGGTGCTGGCGAACGAGCAGGTGATTGACGGGCGCGGCGACCGGAGCGGCGCGCTGGTCGAGCGGCGGCTGATGCCGCAGTGGCACTTCAAGATTACCGACTACGCCGAGGAACTGCTCAGTTTTGAGGGGCTGGACTGGCCCGAACGCGTAAGACTCATGCAGACAAACTGGATTGGCCGCTCCGAGGGGGCCGAGGTCACCTTTAGAAGCGAAGCGGGCGACGACATTACCGTCTTTACCACCCGCCCGGACACGCTCTGGGGCGCGACCTTTATGGTGTTAGCGCCCGAACATCCGCTGGTCGAGACGCTGACGACGCCGGAGCATAAAGAGGCGGTTGAGGCGTACGTGAAGCGCGCCTCGCACCTGAGCGAAATCGAGCGGCAGGCGGAGGGCAAGGAGAAAACGGGGGAGTTCATCGGCGCCTACGCGGTTAATCCGGTGAACAGTGAACGCATCCCCATCTGGATTGCCGACTACGTAATGATGGGTTATGGGACGGGGGCGATCATGGCGGTGCCCTTTGGTGACCAGCGCGACTTCGAGTTTGCGAGAAAATTCGGCCTCGAGATCGTCCCGGTGGTGCAGCCCGAAGGGGCGGAAGCCTTTGACGCGGACACGATGGCCGAGGCGTACGCGGGTCCCGGCGTGCTCATTAACAGCGGGCCTATTAACGGCAAAATGAACAACGGCGAGAAGGGACGCAAGAACCCGGCGATTGCGGCGGCGATTGATTTTCTCGAGACTCGCGGCGCGGGTGAGGGCCGGGTCATCTATCGCTTGCGCGACTGGCTCATCTCACGTCAACGTTACTGGGGCACGCCTATCCCAATGCTCTACTGTGACGAGTGCGGCATCGTGCCGGAGCGGGAGGAGAATTTGCCCGTCAGGCTGCCGGAGGACGTCGAGTTTATGCCCACGGGCGAATCGCCCCTGAAGCACCACGAGAGCTTTTTGAACGCGACCTGCCCCGAGTGCGGGGGTCCCGCGACGCGCGAGACGGACACGATGGACACCTTTATGGATTCGTCGTGGTACTGGTTCCGCTACCTGTCGCCGCACAAAGACGACGCGCCCATCGACAAGGCGTTGGTCGAGGCGTGGACGCCCGTGGACACCTACACGGGCGGCATCGAGCACGCGATTTTGCACCTCCTGTACGCGCGCTTCTTTACCAAGGTGATGCGCGATTTGGGGCTCATAGAGACGAGCGAGCCCTTTTTGCAACTGCGCAACCAGGGCATGATTCTGGGTGAGGACAACGAGAAGATGTCCAAGTCGCGGGGCAACGTCGTCAACCCGGACCAGTTGGTCTCCGAGTACGGCGCGGACGCGGTGCGCGCGTACCTGATGTTTATCGGACCCTGGGACCAGGGCGGCCCGTGGAACTATCAGGGCATCGAGGGCGTCACACGCTTCCTTAACCGGGTTTGGACGCTGGTGACGGAAGGGGCGGAGGATGCGGGTGGCGCGGTTGACGAGCGGGCGCGCAAGGATTTACGGCGCGCGGTTCATACGGCTATCAAAGAAGTCACGGAGGATTTGGAGGGCTTTAGGTTCAACACCGCCGTCGCCGAACTCATGACGCTGGTGAACGCGATGAACAAGGTTAAGAGCGGGGCGGTGCTCGAGACCCCCGAGTGGCAAGAAGGCGTGAAGTCGCTGACCCTGCTCTTGGCCCCCATCGCCCCCCACTTGGCCGAGGAACTGTGGCACCGCACGGGTCATGAGGATTCGGTTCACACCCAAAGCTGGCCCGACTACGACCCCAAGGCGTTAGTGAGCGACACGGTTACAATAGCCGTGCAGGTCAACGGCAAGCGGCGCGGCGAGGTTGAGGTGCCCAAAGACGCCGATAAAGCCGCCGTCCTGGCCGCCGCCAAGAGCGAGAGCAACGTAGCGCGTTATATAGAGAACGCCGACATCGTGAGAGAGATTGTGGTGCCGGGTCGCTTGGTCAACCTCGTTATCAAGGGCTAAGTTTTTAGCACCTCTCTCAGTACGAGAGAGCAAGAAGGGGCGGGCCTTGAGCCTGCCCCGCCAATTTGGGTTAGAAGTCACGGTGCTTGCCCGACATCCTCCGCCCACCTCCCAACGTAGACTGCCCCTCATGACCCGGATTTTTCGCGCCCGCTCCCGCTTGGCCTCCCTCTCCTTCTGGCGCAGAGTGTTACAACTCAACTTAGGGCTGATGCTCTTCGGCCTCGCCATCGCGCTCATGCTAGGGGCGGGTATTGGCCTGGACCCTTGGTCATCGTTTCATCAGGGCCTGAGCGAAAGGACGGGGCTCTCTTTCGGGCGCGTCACGCAAATCATCGGCCTCTTGCTCGTCGCGGTGAGTTACTTCGTGCTGCACGTCCGGATGGGACTCGGCACGGTGCTCAACATGCTGCTGGTGGGGCCGTGGGTGGACTTTTTTCGGGCTCAACCTTTTGTCCCTCACGCGGAGGGTTACGCGTGGGGGACGGGGCAGTTTATGCTCGGCGTGCTTTTGCTTGGGCTCTCGAGCGGCCTCTACATCACCGCACGCTTCGGCGCAGGGCCGCGCGACAGTTTTGTGCTTGGGCTGGCTGCCAAAATAAGACAAAGCATCCGCGTGACCCGCAGCGGGATCGAGCTGGGCGTGCTGGCGCTGGGTTTTCTTCTAGGCGGCTCTCTCGGGCTGGGAACGGTGCTTTTTGCCGTTACAGTGGGCGCGGCCATGCAGTTTTTCCTGCGGCTGTTTCGTTACGAGGCAGAAGGGGCGCATTAGCCCGTCGGGCGCGTTTGGGGGTAAAATCCACCATGTCCATCCTCACCCGCTACTGGCTCGTCAAGAGCGAACCGGAGGCGTTTTCTTTCGACGATCTTTTGCAAAGCCCCGGCCAAACGACCGCCTGGGAGGGGGTGCGCAACTTTGAGGCGCGCAACTTCATGCGCGACGACATGCGCATTGGAGACCGCGTGCTTTTTTACCACTCGAGCACCCCCCGCCCCGGCGTTGTTGGGGTTGCCGAGGTGGCGAGGCTCCCCCGAGCCGACCCCACGCAGTTCGACCCCAACAGTCCTTTTTATGACGAGAGAGCGAGCGAGGAGGCACCACGCTGGTTTTTGGTGGACATCAAGGCGGTGGAAAAGCTGCCGCGCGTGGTGAGCTTGCGCGAAATCAAAGAGGAGCCGAGCTTAGCCGAGATGAGGTTGGTGGCGCGCGGCAACCGTTTGAGCGTGATGCGGGTTGAAGAAGAGGAATTTAATAGAATCCTGGATATGGCAAAGGAGACCATATGAGCGTGACGTTAGATTCCATACGTAAGGCGGCGAAGGAGCTCGAGCAAGAAACCGTCGAGACGAGGCGCGACTTTCACCGTCACCCCGAAATTGCCTTTGAGGAGGTGCGGACGAGCGGGATTGTGGCCGAAAGGCTCGAGTCGTTAGGCTTGGAGGTACGCCGCAACGTCGGCCAGACGGGCGTCGTCGGGGTGCTCGAGACGGGCAAGCCGGGCCGGACGGTGCTTGCCAGGGCCGACATGGACGCCCTGCCGGTGTTTGAAGAGCGCGACAGCGCCTACCGCTCGACGGTGGACGGCAAGATGCACGCCTGCGGTCACGACGGCCACACGGCGGTCCTGCTGAGCGTCGCCAAGCTCTTGACCGAGCGCAAGGACGAGCTTAGCGGAAAGGTCGTTTTCATCTTCCAGCCCGCCGAGGAAAAGGTGGGCGGGGCGAAGGCGATGCTTAAAGATGGTGCCTTACAAGATTTCACCCCGGACGCCAGCATCGGCCTCCATCTAAGCAGCGAGCATCCCACGGGCACCGTGGCCTTGCGCGCAGGCCCCGCGATGGCGGCGACGGACTCGTTCACCCTCGTCGTCCGGGGTCACGGCGGGCACGCGGCCAAGCCGCAGGAGACGGTAGACCCGGTGCTCATCGCGGCGCACATCGTCGTCGGCCTTCAGAGCCTCGTCTCGCGCGAGACGGATCCCTTAGACCAGGCCGTGATTAGCGTGACCGCGGTTCATGGCGGCACGGCCCACAACATCATCCCCGAGAGCGTCGAGTTGCGGGGCACGTTGAGGACTTTTCTAAAGGAAACGCGCTCGAGCTTGCAGGAGAGAATCGAAACCTACGCGCAGGGTGTGGCGAAAAGTCATCGCGGTGAAGCCGAGCTAACCTGGATAGGCACCTCCCCCGCGGTAGTCAACGACGCGGCCATGACCGAGCGCGTGCGTTCTCTTGCTCGAGAAGTCGTCGGCGAGGAACGTGTCTTGGAGCCCAACCCCATCATGGGCGGCGATGACATGGCGCTCTGGCTGGAACAGGCTCCCGGCTGCTACTTCTTTGTGGGCGCTAGGGACGAGAGCCGGGGCATTAACAAGCCCCACCACCACCCACAGTTCGACATCGACGAGGCATCCCTGTCGTTGGCGGTCGAGCTTCTTAGCAAAGGCGTTTTGGACTATTTAGAAGTCAGCTAAGACTGCTGGTGTGCTGTGAGCAGTAAGGGAATGCAAACAAGGGGTTGCAACCCCTTGTTTTGTGTGCTCAGCGCCGTCCTCAACAAAAGCCCACCCCGTATAAACCACATCCCGGAAAAACCCCCGCCCGTGATATAGTCGAGTCTAATGATTGAACGCAGGGAACACGTTTTGGACCTCGTCACGGAAGGCTATATCCGCTCGGCGCGGCCCGTGCCGTCGGCGTGGATTGCGGGGCGGCTCGAGGTGAGCAGCGCCACCGTGCGTAACGATTTTAGCGCGCTGGAGCGCGACGGTTACCTCACGCAGCCTCACACCTCGGCGGGGCGCGTCCCGACGGCGCTAGGCTACACCCGCTACGCGCGTAAATTCATCCCGCCGCGCCGTCTGCCCGCGCTCCAAAGGCGGCTCTTAGCGGAGCGGCTGGGCGGCGCGCACGGCGACGTGCTGTTGCAGCGGGTGGCGGACGTGTCGGCGGAGCTGTCGGGTTACGCGGTGGTGGTGACGCTGCCCGCAGACGACGCGCTGGTGACTTTAGAAATTCACCTTTCCGCGCTCTCGGAGGCGCGGATGCTGGCGGTGGTGGTGCTCGAGCACGGGCTGGTGCGTCAGGTGGTGGTGGACCTCATGCCCACGCCCGGCGAACTTGCCTTGCGCGAGGCCGAGAGCAGCCTGCGCGGTCTCACGCTGCCCGTCGGGGAGGTGCCGACGGCGCTAGCGGACATCGCCACACGCGCTGAGGAGGAGGTGGCCCGTACCTTTCGCGCGCTCGCTCGCGCCTGGCCCGCGGTGAACCCGCCCCGCGTGTTCTCGAGGGGGCTCCGCAACCTCCTGGCCGAGCCCGAAAGCGCCGACCCCGACTTTGTGCGGCGCGTGGTCGAGCGCGTCGAGGGGCCGCTGATGGAGGCCACGCCGGAGGACGCGCCCAGGGTTTCTTTGGGCGAGACGGACGAGATGCCGGGCGTTACCTTTGAGTCCGCGCTGGCGCTCGTCTCGTCGTCACTCGTGCTCGGCTCGAGCCGCGGCGGGCTCCTGCTTTTGGGACCTGTGCGGATGCGCTATCCCGAAGTGCTGATGGTCGCGCGCGGCGTCACCGAGGCGGTGTCGAGGCGGGACGAAGAACAAGGCGCAGGCGGGGTCAACTAGCGTGACCGACGTCAATCTTGATATCTCCAGTTCCACCGTCAAAGTCACGCTGCTCCTTTTTGCCTCCTACCGGCAGAGCGTCGGTAAGCGGGAAATGACGCTCGAGCTGCCCGAGGGGTTGAACGTTCGGGAGGTGGCGGCGCGGCTCGAGGCCGATCATCCTGGCTTAACCCTCAAGGGCGCGCTCTGCGCGGTGAACGAAGCTTACGTTTCACCCGATTATATAGTCTCGAGTGGAGACACAGTAGCTTTTTTTCCGCCCGTCTCAGGTGGGTCTGGTGAAAATGAAGGGGCCGGGACGGACCATTTTTTTGTGACCGAAGGCGTGCTCGACGTGGCGCATTTCACCGCGCTGGCCGTCGCCCCCGAATGGGGCGCGGTCGCCTCTTTTCTCGGCACGGTGCGCTCGCCCAACCTGGGGCAAAACGTGCGTTATATCGACTACGAGGGTTACGAAACGATGATTCTAGGCCAGATGAAGCGCGCCGCCGAGGAGTTGCGGGCACGTTTCGAACTGGGACGCATCGTTCTCGCGCACCGTTTAGGGCGGCTCGAGCCCGGTGAGGCTTCTATTCTTATCGTCATTTCTTCTAAACACCGCCGCGCGGCCTTGGACGCCTGCTCGAGCTGCATTGACCGCCTTAAAGAACTCCTGCCCGTGTGGAAGTACGAGGTCGCAGGTGAGAGCGAAGGCTGGGTCCAAGGCTCGGCGGCGGCGGCGGAAACGCTCTGATATCTTTCGCAAGGCTTACGTTGCTTACGTTGCAAGGCTTCATGCGTCCTATTTAACACCGCTCTCTCTGCTGCGCCGACGGGCGGATATTTCACATGGTCGAGGGGTGGGTCGGCCTATTCTTGAGTGCAGGTGTATGGCCCCGGCCTTGTTATTAAATGACTATCGCGTTACTTTGTGAGTTGAGCCGGGTCGTCACGTTAGGGTACACATGAAAAGGCACATGAACCGACTTACCAACTCGCGGCACCTTTTGCGCCCGCCCTTTCCCGTGAGGGGCGCGTCAGGATTTCCCGTACTAAGGCTTACCGTATTAAACAGCACCGTCACACCTACGGCGCAGCCGGGGCGGGCACACCGTGGCTAACGACGTTTATACCCAAACGCACCACGGTCTCACCACCCTGATGTCGGCGCGCGCCGCGCAGCGGGTGCTCGACCGGGCGCTCCAGACGGCGGGTTACACCGCGGACACGGTAAGCGGCGGGCTCATGAGAAACCTTTTGCTCGGCCCCGTGTGCCGCGAGCTAGAAACCACGCTGCCCCGCGACGGCCTGCGGCGCACTCTCAAAAAACTCGTCACCGACTTAACGGCGGCAGAAGCGGATCATGCGCGTTCTCTGGGGGAACCTACGGGGGAAACCGCGACCACGCCGAATAATCCACCGGAAACCCGTCAGGTTAAAGCGGATGAAGAGGCCGCCCGCGTTCCTGCGCCCGCGTCCCCTCGAGCCCCCGCTAGCCGGAAAGAGCCCCGGAGAGCGCTTCAGGACAAGCCGGACAAGGCACCGCGAGACTCTTTTGCACCATTCTCTACCCCTGAGGATGAACACATAACAGCGCCTGTCGCCGCGTACAGCGCGCCTTCTCAGCTCCCCCAACCATATCAACCTTCAACGCAAGCGCCCGCCGCTTTTTCAAAACCCGCCCCGCAGCGCAAAGCCTTTCCTCCACTCTCTCACGCACAGCTCGAGACGATCGTGCTGCGTTTTGCGGGGCTCGAGGAGGTCAAATTGGTGGCTTCGTTTGGGCCGGGGGGCGAGGTCACGGGCTCGCGCGGCGGCGGCTTCGATTTGGGCGCGCTCGCGCGTTACGGGCTCATGACGCTCACGCTTTTGCGCCGGAGCGGCCACGTACGGTCTTACTATCTCGCGCACAGTCTTTATCAACTCTTTTTGCTCCCCTTGGGCGGGAGCACGCTTGTAGTCATCGGCACGCCCGAACTCAACGTCGGGTCGGTGTTCGGCACGCTCTCTACTCTCGAGGAGGAACTATGAAACGCTCTCTTGTCGTCTTACTAATGTTGTTGGGGTGGAGCGCGCTCGCGCAGACGTCTGCACAGTCTGCACAGTCCGAGCAGTCCAGCGTAACAGGGGGCGACTCGGCGAGTGAGGGAGCGGGTGAGGGAGCAGAAGACAGCTTTTTGGCACGCTACACGCTCGCGGTAGAAGGTTTGAATGAGAGTGTGGCAGCGCTTGACGGCGTGGAGGGCGGCTTTGCGGACGGCGCGGCAAGTTTGGACAACCTAGAGCGCGCGGCCAGAGCCTTGAGACCGCTCTCGCAAGACACGAGCTCGCCCACGATGGTGAGGTCGATGGAGGCGACGTTCGAGCGCGCCCGCACCGCGATTCGCAACGAAAGCGCGGTAGACTTGGCCGTTCAGGTGGCGGTGCTCAAGGGCGGTTTCCGGCGGCTCCTTTACGAGACGGCGGTTCGGGACGCCAACGCGGGAGGGCCAGGGGCGGCGGCAGCGCGGTTTAGCGCCTTGGCAAGCGAGATGGGTTTGGACGCCCAGACGCAGAACGCCTTAAACGCCGCTGCAAATATTACTGCGAACACCACAACGAGCGCCGAGGCGAGTACGGCGACGCCTGCCGAAGACGCGCCAACCACACCAACCACGGGTGCCGCGCTGCGCCTGACGTTTGAAAAAGGTGTGGCGGCGGCCCTGCAAGAGGCGCTCTCGCGCGTGAACCCCGAGGCGGGGCTTGAGCTCTCTTACCCCGCGCTAGCAGAGGCGTACGGCCTGTTTATCCCCATCCAAGATTCGCCTTATGTAGATGGAACGACCGGCGCGGTTTTTTCCGCCGCCATCGGCGCGCTTGTGAGCGGCGACAACAGCACATTGGAAAGCGAACTCTCCAGTTTGAACACCGCGGCGGAAACGCTTTTGGCGGCGCAACCTGTGCAAGAGGTCGCTATCGAACCGGTCCCCGTCGGCGCGGCCCCTGCTGAAACTCCTCCCACCGAAGCTCCCGCCGGTACAGCTCCCACTGAAACAGTCGCCACCGAGGTGGCCCAGGTGGCTCCCGCTGAGACGACCCCAACAGAAGCCGCCGAGACCCCGACAGAAAACGAGAACGCGTCCCTTCTCGCCACGCCCGAGACGGCTTCCCCCGGTGATTCGGGTGCCGATGGTGAGCTTGGTTTGGCAAACGCTTTTGCGGGCGACGTTCCGGCGGCGCTCGACCTCACGGGTGTCCTCTTAGACCCCGCGCGACTGAGCCAGACGGCGGCGAATACGCCCCTCACGCTGGACGCCTACCCCCTTTCTGAGAGCGAGGCGACCAGGCTTATCAGCGCCTACCGCGACCGCGGCTTCGGGAGCGTGGACGCGGCTCTGGAGCACCTTTACGCCGTCGGCGCTCGAGCGCTGGTCGCCACCGGGCGCGGCGACGAGCGCACGGCGCACACGCTCCTTGACACCTTGCGCGCGGACTATACGCTTCTACTCGCGCCGCTCGTGGCGTCCACCAACCCTGAACAAGAAGGCAGGACGCTCGAGCTCATCAACAGGTTGAGCGCGTCGCCCGCGTTGCGCGTGCAGGACGTGGCGGTCTTGCTGGGTCAGTTGCCAACGGGTCAGTTACCAGCGTCGGCGGGGCTACAGGGGGGCGCGCCGAGCTCAGGGAGTATAGAAGCCTCGGTCACGGGGTTCTGGAGCGGCTTCGTGCGGCTCGCGCTGCTCGTCTTTTTGGGCGCGCTGGCCTTTGTGCCGCTCTACCTGCTCAACCTCGCGTTCGGCGGCGGCAACCGCAACTGGCAGTGGGTCGGCGTAGCGCTCTTTTTGCTCCTCCTGCCCGTCATGGTCGAAGGGCTCGTCTCGCTGGGCAGCCTCCTGGCTTTCTTTACGGGTGCAGACGTTTTCAACGTCCTCGCGCCCTTTTCTCCCTTTCAGAGCGTGCTGGCTCAGGTCGTGTGGGTGGCGCTCACCGGGCTCGCCATCCTTTTCGCCGCTGCCGGACTTCACGGCATCTGCGTCCAGTTCGGCCTGCTCGGTAAAAAGGACGCCGGAAGCGCGGAAGACGTTAACCCGACGCTTCTGGATGCGGGCAGCCCCGACGCCGCCATCGACTGGGACGAGGAGTTTTAGGGACTCGGCTTGCGGTCGTGCGAGAACTGGGTAGGGACGCCAGCGGTTAAAAGGAACGTTTGGAGGGTTTGGAGGGTTTGAGGAAAGGTTTAGAACCTAAAGACAGGGTCTAAGGCTCGAGCCACAAAATTTCAGAGGGCTGTCTGAGCCATAAAACGCTGCACGTAGAAAGCAAGAAGTAAGAAGCAGAAAGTAAGAAGTGGCGAACGCACCGTCAGGCGCAGCAGACACATCAAGCAGGGCGAAGGTACAAAAAGGGCAAAGGTACAAAAGTAGCAACGGGTCAAAGGAAGGTTCAATGATCAGGAAGTCGAGGCGACGTGACGAACGCGGTATATAGAACGACCATCGAGGCGCTCGAGGCCGTGATGTCCCCGCGCGCGGTGTCGCGTTCTCTCCAGGAGGGCCTGACGAGCCTCGGGAAAACGCCCGCCACGGTGAACGTCGAGGACGTCGAGCAGATTCTCAAGGGCCAGGTGTTCCGGCAACTTCAGGCGACCATGCCCGCGGTCGCCGCCAAGGAAGCCATTCACAAGCTGCTGACCAAGCTCGAGGCCCTGCGGCAGAGCGCGCCGAGTCCGGCTGCGGACCTTAGGGGACAGGGGCGCGCGCTCGACGAACTCCAGGACGCGCTCAAGCCGTTTAACCTTTACTTTGAGTGGCCCGAAACGCAAAAGCTAAGAACGCAGATAGGGCTCCTCAAGACCGACCATGAAGCGGGACGCGCGGCGCATGGGCTTGTGGAAGACGCGCGGGCTCAGTTGGGAGCGCTCAGGCAAAAGCTCGAGGACCACTTAGTCGCTCAGGCGAGAGAGCTGAGCGACTTAGAAGCAGGCTTAGAGAGCGTCAAGACGTTGGGCGGCTCTAAGGTGCGCCGCTTAGAAAGCCTTACCGGGCAGATTCGGCGCGCGCAAGACGAGAGAGAGCTTGCAAGCGCCGAGGTGGAGCGCGCGCGCAAACTCGTGACTGACTTGCGTAAGCTTATGGAGTCGAGTGTGGTGCATGACCCCTCACAGGCTACGGACGCGGGGCTGCTCGAGGTAGAGGACGAGAAAGGGTTTCTCACGAGCTTCGACAGGCCCACCGCCACACCCGGCCCCCGCGCCGCGTCAGGAGATACCAAAGGAGAAACTGACAACGCGAACGTTGACGCGCTCGGCGAGCGCTTGCGCCGCATCGACGCCGAGGACGCGCTGCGTAAGCTCGAGTCCCTGACACGCTCCTTTAGCCACCTTCTCGCCCACGAGAGCACGTGGGCGGAGAAAATCACGCACCTCCGCGCCCTCATCGAGAGCGGCGGAGACGAGACCCCAGATACTGCCCAACCCGATATTAACCAGGAGATCGCCGCCCTCTCCGCCCAACTCCCCCTCTCTCGGGAAGCGTTGCGTAAGGAGTTGAGGCGTGAATTTGAAACCCTCCAGGCGAGTCTGGGAGCGGGGCCACAAGACGAACCCGAGCTGGCGCGGGCGCTCCAGATTGCGCTGGGCGTGCTCGAGACGGCCTTGCCGAGCCTCGCCGACACGAAAAAGGTTCGGGGGCTCGCCAAGGCCGCGCAGGAGCGCGCGCGCGAGCTTGAGGCGGCGCAAGCCGATTTCGAGGCCAGACGCCAGGCGCAGGGGGAGGCGCTGAGGCGCTTTCAGAACGCGCTCGAGCGCCACGCGCAAGTTTCCGCCGCCGCCGCGGAGCACCGCGCGCTGTTTGAAGCCGTCACGCGCTTGGCCGCCACGCAGGCCCAGGGGCGCGTAGACGCCGGACTCGTCAGCGCGGCGCAAGAGGCCGAGGCGGCGCTCGAGGGCAAGGTCGCCAAAACCACGCAAATCTCGCCCCTGGAGCGCGAACGCTCCCTCTTGCGCGCGCTCCTCTCGCGCCTTCAGGTTCTCCCGCTCCTGCCTGCCCTCGAAGCGCCCGTAGAGGAGCTCAAGGGGGAGCTCGAGACGCTCTTAAGGCGCGACACGATAGGCCAGACGGAGGTTCACAAGGCGCAAGCGCGGGCCGCAGGGGTCGAGGCCGCCCTAAAAGCCGCGTACGGCGACTTTCTCGAGGCCCTTCGGGCGCGCGCCGCCGAACTGGAGGCCCCCGCGCTCCTCCAGCGCGTCGAGGCGGAGCGGGCCGCGTTTGGCCAGCCTAACGCCGACTACCCGGACCTCCACGCGCTCGAGCGCGCGCTCCAGGCCGCGTCCGAAAACCTTCGGGCCACGGCCTTGGAAGACTTGCACGCGCTCGAAACCGCTCTCAGGCCCTACCGCGCGCTGGGTGAGAGGAGCGAAGATGTAGACGGTCTCCTTGAGGAGGCGAGGGAAAGTATCGAGAGGGGCGCGCTCACTCAGGCGCTGTCTCCTCTGCGGGCACGGCTCGGGGCGTTGCAAAACGAGGTGAAAGAACGTCTCGAGGGCTTCGAAACGCGCCTCGACGCGGCGCTGGGCGCGTTCGAACCCGTGAGCCGCCTCAACAGCGACGAAACCGCCACGGTGAAGAGGACCTTGCACCACCTCGACACGCAGCGAGGCGCGTTCTACCGCGTGTCGCTAGGCGTCCAGCTCGAGCTCGAGGCGTCGTTACGCGGGGCCGAAACGCTTATCAAAGACCTTCAGGCGCAGTTCGAAGCCACCCGCGCCGTCGCGGATTTTTTAGTCAGCGACGGTTTGTTCGACGATATGTTGGGCTTATTCGACGTTCCACAAGCCGCGTCACCCGACCATACAGCGCCTCTCCAGAGCCTGCTCGAGGGTTACTTGCACCACCCGGAGGTGCGTGGCGCCGCCGTCATCTCGACCGGAGGAGAACTCGTCAGCGGGCGCTTGGAAGGGTCTCCCGACGCGCTTCACAAAGCTTTAGAAGATTCGGAAAGGGAGGCGGGGTCGTTCGGTCAAGGGCGTCACGAGGACGACGCGGCACCGCTCGTGCTCGAGGTCGGAGGAAACCCCGTCATCGCCGCGTGGCCCACCGAGGGTTACCGCGTCGTGTTCGTTCTCCATTCGCTGGGCGGCGCGTCGTCGGTGACCGCGCGCTTGCAAGGTGACATGGAGGCCTTTGGTAACATCCTCCGTGGACCTACATTCGCTTGACGACACGCGCGCCCTCGCGCGTAAAGTGCTCCAGATGGCCCCCGCCGGAACGCTCTTGCTGCTCGTCGGGCCTCTCGGCGCGGGCAAAACCACCTTCACCCAGTTTCTGGGTCAGGCGCTCCTTTCAGACGCCCAGACAAGCTCCCCGACCTATACGCTCATTCACGAATATCCCACGCCGGAGGGCGCATTAGTCCACGTCGACGCCTACCGCCTCCCGTCCGCCGAGGCGCTTTTTGGGCTGGGTTTGGAAGATTACTTAGACCGGGCGCGGCTCGTGGTGGTCGAGTGGGGCGAGGCGCTTTTGGAGTCTTACCCCGAGGCGCTGGTGGTGCGGCTCGAGCTTGACGACGGCGCACGCCGCGCGCACCTAGAGCGGGGCGGCGCGCCGCTCGAGTAGGTCTATTTACATCTCACCCGCTTAGCTCGAGGCCAGCACCTCATAGCCCGGCTTGGGCCGCGCCAACCACTCGCTACGCAAAACGGCGTAGACGAGGTCGTCCGCCCACTCGCTTTTGATAAAACTACTCTCGAGGTGATGCGCCTCACGCCTCATGCCTAGCCGCTCCATGAGTCGCCAAGACCCTTCGTTACGTGCGTCGCACAAGGAGGTGATGCGGTGTAGGTCGAGGTGTCTAAAGCAGTGGTCGATAAAGGCCCCGTTCGCTTCCGTCGCGTAACCTTGGCCCCAGTGCGCGGGGCCTAAGTCCCAACCGACTTCCGCAACTTTATTCGTCCTGCTGGTGCGTTTGATACCCACAACGCCGATGGATTCGCCGTCAAGCTCGACGGCAAACTCCACATACTTTCCAAAGGTGCCCAAGTCAAACGTTTGCTGCTCCCTAATCCAGCCGACAACTTTCTCTTTTTCCGCCCACGTCGACGTGTCCCACGCCATGTACTTTGCGACATCTTCCTGGGTGCTGCGGGCGACGATGCTCTGCCAGTCATCTTCACGAAAGTTGCGAATCAGTAGGCGTTCAGTTTTTAGTTTGAGTGTCACAACTGCTCCAAAGTAACAAAGACTTGGGGGTAACCACTCGAGGGTGTGAAACCCGTTCAACGTTCTTCTCAGTGTTCTTCTCGGTCTTGCACATCTGGAGCTTAAACCACTGTTTTGCGAGTCTAGCAAAGGCGT
The DNA here is from genome assembly GCA_965214405.1 of Trueperaceae bacterium. Taxonomy (GTDB): domain Bacteria; phylum Deinococcota; class Deinococci; order Deinococcales; family Trueperaceae; genus CBDCCT01. The sequence goes on along the minus strand of OZ243956.1, from coordinate 3,762,260 downwards.
TGGTTACCTGCAAGCCGTCAAAGAACGCGCTGTTAAGATAGCCTCATGGACTACATCAGAGAGGTGCGCGCACTCGTAGGAAACCGGCCCCTCATCCTTGTCAGCGCGATGATCTTGGCTGTTGACCAAGAGCGCCTTCTCATGCAGCGGCGCGCCCATACGGGTGCTTGGCACGTGCCCGGCGGTTACATGGAACTTGGGGAGAGAATCGAAGAGACCGCCCGCCGGGAACTGCGTGAGGAAACGGGGCTCGAGGCGCACGCTATAGAGCTCCTCGGCGTTTTTTCGGGTCCGGGCTTTCACTGGTTCGTTCCCAACGGCGACGAAGTGCATAACGTGACCGTCGCCTTTGTGACGCGCGAGTTTGAGGGCGAACTGCGGGCTGACGGTGAGGAGGGCGTTGAGGTAAAGTTTATAGACTTAAACGCCCTTCCAGAAAATCTGGGGCCACCCGCGGAACCTGTGATTACATTTTTCAAGCAAAACAGAGACACTTTTCTCACGTGACCCCACTCTACTTGGGTCTCGACACCGCCAGCACGTATCTCGCGCTGGCCCTGTGGTCGCCTGAAGCGGGACCTCTCGCCACTTTTTGCGACGCGGTGGGCCGCGACCACGCCAAGCGGCTCGTGCCGGAGTTGGAGGGGCTGTTGGAGAGGGCGGGGGTTCGCCGGAGGGATATCCGCGGCGTCGGGGTGGGGCTGGGGCCGGGGTCGTATACGGGGCTGCGCGTCGGGGTGGCGGCGGCCAAGGGGTTGGCTCGAGGGCTCGGCGTCCCAATCGTGGGTAGGGGCTCGCTCGAGGCGATGGCGTATGGGGCGCTTGGCGGGGCGGAAGAGGCGGTCGTGGCCTTGGACGCGCGGCGGGGCAACGTGTACGCGGGGATGTTCCGCAAGCAGGGGGAGTGGGTGGTGCAGGCGGGTGAGGTCGAAAAGGTGGCTCGTGCGTCCTTGATGCAGCGTCCGGGACTTCGCTACCTCGAGGACGTCCCGCCCGACGCGGTTTACTTGGCGAAACAGGCGTATGAGAGAGGGGCGAAAGAGGGTAAAAGTGAGGGGCTCGAGCCGCTTTATCTATAATTTTGGGGCGCTTTGGGTTTGGCGGGCGTGTTTGATCGCAGGCTACAGCGGTTTTCATTGGCATTGAGCGAATTCAGCGCAAGTATCATCCTGTAAGCCGCGTTCCGGACAGTAATGCGTAGGTTAAATCTCGCTCAAAAGGGATGATTTATACCCTTGCAGGGCACAAATGCCCGTGGGCAGACCTGCTATAAGACGTGCATTTTTTCACGTGCGTGCGCGCTATGTAGGGACGGTATACTGCGCTAGCGCGGTTCCCGTTACATCTCATTTGTGGAGCCGTTAAAGAGGGCGTAACCACGCACGATCACGGGTACCGCAAGAGGACGCGGCCCTTTGGGGAGACGAGTGTGTTTAGATTATGGCAAGAAATAGGGGTCGACCTAGGCACGGCGACGGTGCTTATCTACGTCAAGGGCAAGGGCATCATGCTCCGTGAGCCCTCGGTGATCGCGGTGGTCCGCGATACGGGCGAGGTCAAGGCGGTGGGCGACGAGGCCTACCGGATGCTCGGGCGCACCCCCGGCAACATTGTTGCGGTGCGGCCCATGCGCGACGGGGTGATTGCCGACTACGACCTTACCGAAAAGATGTTAAAAGCGTTTGTCCGCAAAGCTATCAGGGGGCCGGGGCGCTTTTTCAACAGGCCGCAGATCATGGTCTGCGTGCCCTCGGGCGTGACCGAGGTCGAGCGCCGCGCGGTCTTGCAGGCGACGCGCGAGCTCGGGCGGCGCGCTTTTTTGATCGAGGAGCCTTTAGCCGCCGCGGTGGGCGCGGGGGTCAACATCGCCGAGCCGACGGGCTCGATGATCGTCGATATCGGCGGGGGCACGACCGACATCGCGGTGATCGCGCTGGGCGGCATCGTCGTGTCCGAGTCTTTGAGAATCGCGGGCAACGAGTTTGACGAGTCAATTATCCGCGCGATTCGCCACAAGGAAAATTTGCTGATTGGCGACCGCACCGCCGAAGAGGTCAAGATGAAAATCGGCGCGGCGTTGGTCAGGGGTCCCGAAGACGTGCATGAACTCGAGGTGCGCGGGCGCGACCTCATCAACGGTCTGCCCAAGACCATTACCGTCGATACCGAAGACGTGGTCGAGGCGCTTAAAGAGCCTCTACAAAAGATTGCGGACGGGGTGCGGCGGGTGTTGGAGAGCGCCCCGCCCGAACTCGTCGCGGACATCATCGACCGCGGCATCATCATGACGGGCGGCGGGGCCTTGCTCAAAAACTTTGACGAGCTCTTGCGGCAAACGACGGGCATCCCCGTGGCGGTCGCCGAAGACGCGACTGACTGCGTGGCTTTGGGCACCGGGATGGCGCTCGACATGTTGGGGACGCTCAAGGGAACGCTGCTGTCGGACGCCCATTTGAGGCGTTAGAGGTACCCAGGGCGTCATAAAGAGGTACGATAGCGGGCGTGTTAAGGATTCAGGCGGTTTTGCTCCTGCTGACGGCGGGATGGGCTTGGGCGGCGGACTCTCCCACGGATTTTCCTCTAGATGCGCTTCGCGTCGGTCAAATGGGCCACGGCGTCACGGCGGGGCCGGGAAATGTGTTGGAAACGTTTCCGGTCGAGGTTTTGGGCTTGCAAATGGACGTCGGCACGGGCTTTCCGGTGGTGCTCGTCAGGGCGAGCGGCCCCTTTATCGAGCGTTCGGGCGGCGTCGCGGCGGGGATGAGTGGCAGCCCGGTCTATCTGCCTTTTGAAGGTGAGGATGCGCTCTTGGGCGCGATTGGCTACACCTTCCCCAACAGCGACCACAGCTTGGCGCTGGTCACGCCCATCGAGACGATGGAGCGGGCTACGCAGATTGAACAAACCGCCTCGCTCCCTGCATTCACACCCTTTTTCACACCCTTTGGTGAGGCTGCTTTTGCGGGACTCGGCCCGGCGATGCCCGTGACTACGCCCCTGCTCCTATCGGGACTTTCGGAACGCTCGAGCGCCGCCCTCTCCCCTCTTTTTAGAGGTGACGTGACGCCGTTTCCGGTGCAGGTTTTGGGCGGTGGCGTGAATAGCAATCGGGACGAAACGTATACGCTCGAGCCCGGCTCCGCCATCAGCGTCTCGCTCGTGCGCGGCGACGTGACCATCGCCGCCGTCGGCACCCTGACGCGCCTGAACGAGGACGGCACCTTCTTGGCCTTTGGGCACCCTCTTTTGAACCAGGGTGAGGTCTCGTTTGCGCTCGAGCCCGCTTACGTCTCCTATATCGTCCCCAGCGAAGTGGTGCCTTTCAAGCTTGCCGACAGCGGCGAACGCGCGCTCGGCGCGGTGACTCAAGACCGGTCTTACGCCATCGGCGGCACGCTGGACCAGACGCCCGACTTTCTGCCCGTATCGCTCACGCTTAGGGCCGACCGGGAAAGTGTGACCAAACGCTTTGAAGTGACCGACGACCCCACGCTTTACGCGCCGCTGTTGGGCGCGGCGAGCCTGCAAGTCTTTGACGAGGCGCGCGAGCACGTGAGCGGCGGCTCCGCCGAGCTGGCCTGGGAAATCGCGCTTGAGGGCGGCGAGACGGTGCGGGTGCTCGAGCAGGTCACCAGCCCTGACGACGTCGCCGGGGCCGCCGCCGCGCTCGCCGCCGAACCCTTGGCGGTGCTCGCCGACAACATCTTTGCCGACCCCGGTATCGAAAACGTCAATCTCAACGTCACCTTGACCTCGGCGCAGCGGTACGCGGAGGTCGTTCAGGTGGTGGCGGACGTTGACACGTTAAACGCGGGCGACACGCTCACCTTGTTCGTGAGGCTGCAACCCTACCGGGGCGAGCCCGAGGTCAAAACGCTGCGCATCCCATTGCCCGAGGAGGCGACGGGCACGCTTGACGTGACCGTGCGGGGCGGGCTCGAGGCCCAAGCCGACGGCGGCGGCGCGGATGAGGACGGCGACCCCGTCTTGTCCTTTTCCGAACTCCTCGTCGCCTTACGCGAGCACGTCCAGTCGAGCGAGCTGGTTGTCGAGACGAATATCGACGGTGAATATAAGCGGCTCAAGCGCCTGCCGCTGCCTTACGTCGTGCAGGGCTCCCAAACGGTGAACATTTCTGTGGAGGCTGACGACACGCCGGAAACGTCAGGAGAAGGAGAAGACATCATCGAAGCCGAGCCCTCGCCCGAGCCTCCGTCGCCCCCCATCGAGGAGGACCCTCCGTTAAACGATGACCCGCGCTGACCCCGCCCCGCTCGACGCCGAAAGGTTAACGACCCTGCTTGGTGGGCGGCTTGAACACGCGGGTACGCCCGTCACGGAACCCGTTACAAATCTCGCACCCCTCACAGCGCCGCAACCCGGCAGCGTGGTGGTGGCGGAGACGGCGGCGCAGGTAGTGGCGCTTAAAGGCGCGCCCGTGGGTCTGGTGGTGGTGCCGGAGGGGGCGGAGGTCACTTCGCCGCACCTCCTACTCCGGGTGGCGGACACGCGGCTCGCGCTAGCCACATTGAGCGCCCTTTTCGACACGCGACCCCACCCAGTGCCCGGCGTGTCTCCGGCGGCGCACGTTCATCCGAAAGCGGAGCTGGGGGAAAACCTTTCGGTGGCCGCGGGTGTCGTGATTGAGGCGGGCGCGCGGCTCGGCGACGGCTGCGTGATTCATCCCGGCTGCGTCGTCGGGGCGGGCGCGGTCGTGGGCGAGGGGTGCGTGCTTCACGCCAACGTCACGCTTTACGACGGGGTTCGGCTGGGCTCGAGGGTGACGCTGCATAGCGGCGTGGTCCTCGGCGCGGACGGCTTCGGCTACGCGCGCGGGCTGCGGGGGGCGGTCAAGATTCACCACCTCGGCACGGTTGAGATTGGTGACGACGTCGAAATCGGCGCGAACACCTGCGTCGACCGCGGCACGCTCCACGCGACCGTTATCGGGCCGCGCACCAAAATCGACAATTTGTGTCAGATTGGGCACAACGTCCGCATCGGCGCGGACTGCCTCGTCGCGGGCACCGTCGGCATCGCGGGCAGCACCACGCTGGGTAACGGCGTCGTGGTGGGGGGCAACGCGGGCTTCGCCGACCACCTGACGATTGGCGACGGCGCGCAGATTGCGGGGCGCGCGGGCGTGATCAAGAACGTGCCCGCGGGCGAGACCTGGGCGGGGTTTCCGGCGCGGCCTTACCGCGCCTGGGTGCGGGGGCTCTATTTGCTGGGGCGGCTCGAGACCATCTGGACGCGCGTCAAGATTTTGGACCGTGACGAGAACAGCTCATGATGAGCGGCCCGACGATGAGCGGCTTAGGTCTTCACAGTGGCGCGCCCTGCCGCGTGCGCCTGCACCGGGCGGAGGGCGGGGTGCGCTTTCGGCGGGGCGCGCGGGAGGTTCCGGCGAGGCTCGCTTCAGTCACCAGCACCTCACGCTGCACCACACTGGGTGCGGACGGAACGCGCGTCTCGTTGGTCGAGCACCTTTTGGCCGCCTTGCACGTGCGCGGCTGGTGGCGGGGGCTGGTCATCGAAGCGAGCGCGGACGAACTGCCTATCTTAGACGGCTCGGCGGCCCCGTGGCTGCCCCTGCTGGACGCGCTCGGCCCGCCGCCCCCAGCGCCGCAAGGTCTGGCGGTGACGCAACCCTTTTCCCTCTCTTTGGGTGAAACGCGTTTCTCGCTCACGCCCGGCGACCCGAACTTAGACGCGAGCATTCACTTTGCCCACCCCGCGGTGGGGCGGCAACGCTGGCGCGGCTCCCCCGAAGATTACGAGACGCTCCTTCCGGCACGCACCTTTGGCTTTTTGAGCGAACTAGAGGCGCTGCGCGCGCGCGGCCTCGCTACCGCGGCGGGGCTCGAAAATGCTATCGTCTTTGGCGATGAGGCCCCCTTGCAACTCCTACGCTACCCTGATGAGCCCGTGCGCCACAAGGCGCTCGACTGGCTCGGTGATTCTTTTCTCTTGGGGCGACCGCTCTTGGGTCGGCTAGAGGTCGTGCGCGGCTCGCACGGTGCCCACGTCACGTTTTTACGCGAACTCACGCGCACGTTGCAGACACCGGGAGCGTCCCTATGAAAAGCCTCAAAGTCGCCGTGATCGGCTTTGGCGTGATGGGCAAACACCACGCCAACGTCTACGCGGCCCTGCCCTACACCGACCTCGTCGCCGTGGTCGACCCCCTAGAAACGCGCCGCGCGGAGGCGCGCTCGAGCTACGCCGTCGCCGCCTACGCGGACGCGGCCACCCTCTTGGCGCGCGAAGCCCCCGACGCCGTAAGTATCGCCGCGCCGACCAGCCTGCACTACGGCCTCGCCAAACATTTTTTGGAGGCGGGCGTCCACGTGCTCGTCGAAAAGCCCGCCGCGACGAGCGTACCGCAGGCGCAGTTTTTGGCCGACCTAAGCCGCCGCCTCGACCGGGTTTTGCAAGTGGGTCACATCACCCGCTTCTACCGAGCCGTGCAGCTCCTAAGCGACCAGGTGACCGACCCCTATTTGATTGAAGCGCGCCGCCTCACGCCCAACGCGCGCATCAAGGACGTCGGGGTGATTTTGGACCTGATGATTCACGACATCGACATCGTGTTGGGGCTCGTGCAGAGCGAACTCAGCGAGGTGACGGTCGCGGGGCGGGTACTCAACGGCACGCCCTTCGAGGACGTGGCCGCCGCGCAGATTACTTTTCAGAACGGCTGCATCGCCCGCTTTTTGGCCTCGCGCGTCGCCCCCGACGCCGAGCGCAGCTTGGTCGTGGCCGAGGCCGAAAAAACGCTGCGGCTTGACTTCGGTAAGGAACCTCACACCGAGATGGCCGTCTACCGCCCGCTGCACACGGTTCACGGCGCGGGTAGCGCGAGCCACGTTCACATGGACCGCACCGTGGTCCAGGAGGACAACCCGCTGCGTAAAGAACTCGAGCATTTCTTAGCCCGCATCCGCCGCCGCGCCACCCCCATCGGCACTTTAGACGACGATTTACGCTCCTTAAAACTCGCCACCCGGCTTATGGCGCAGATGAGGCCGGAGGGCCAGCTCGAGCCGGTGCGAGGCGCGCAGGCCGCCCAACCCGAGACCCTTTTGGGATAAACTGCCGCTATGGATACCGCCAGCCCGCCAGACATTCATGATGTAGGCTCTGCAAATATTCGCATAGATATCCGCGAAATCTTGCCGCACCGCTATCCTTTTCTGCTTGTGGACCGCTTTATATCCTTGGAGGGCGACCATTTTGAATGCCTAAAAAATGTCTCTTACAATGAACCCTTTTTTGCGGGACACTTTCCCGACGAGCCGGTGATGCCGGGGGTGCTGATTTTAGAGGCCCTGGCCCAAGCTGCCGCGGTGGGCTTGGCGGCGCGCGAAGGGGGCAGCGCGGGCAAAGTCGGCTATCTTGCGGCGGTGGACGGGGCCAAGTTCAAGCGCAAGGTCGTGCCGGGCGATACTTTACGCCTCACGGGCGACATCCTCCTCTTCCGCCGTGGGCTCTGCAAGGTGCAAGCCACCGCGCTAGTCGGTGATGAGGTCGCCGCCGAAGCCCATCTGTCGTTCGTGTTTGCCCGCTAAACCTGATATCGTGGGCGTCACGCAGCAAGCCACCACGCAGCAAGCCACCACGCAGCAAACCACGAAGCCTCCCCGCCATGAGCCACGTTCTTTCCTCCCGCATCCACAAGAGCGCCGTCATCGACCCCGGCGCCAACCTTGCGCCGGACGTGGTGGTGGGACCCTTTGTGGTAATCCATGAGAACGTGACGGTGGGCCGCAAGACGCAGCTTCTACCCGGCACGGTGTTAGAAAGCGGCGCGCGCGTCGGGGCGGGTTGTCGGCTGGGTCCTTACGCCACGGTGGGCGGCGAGCCGATGGACACGCGCTTTCGGGGCGAACCAAGCACCGCCGTTCTAGAAGACGGGGTGGTCATGCGCGACTTTGCGAGCGTGCATAGGGCCACGGGCGAGGGTGAGGAAACGCGCGTAGGCGAGGGCACGCTGCTGATGTCTTACGCGCACGCGTCGCACAACGCGCGTGTCGGGCGGGGCTGCGTGCTGACGACGCACGTGCAACTGGGCGGCCACTGCGAGGTGGGCGACTACGCGGTGCTGGGCGCGTCGGCGCTGCTGCACCAGTTTTGCCGGGTGGGGCCTTACGCGATGTTCGGCGCGGGCAGCGCGAGCAACCAGGACATCTTGCCTTTTAGCATGGCGCGCGGCAATCCGGCGCGGCACTACCGCCTCAACCGGGTGGGCTTAACGCGCCGCGGCGTCACGGGGGAGCGCTACGCGCGCCTAGAGCACGCCCTGCGCGCCCTGCGCTACCGCGACGCGGTTCGGCTTGACGAACTCACCACCGAGACCGAGGACGTGAGCGGTGACGTGAGGCTTCTGCTCGAGTTCTGCGCCACCAGTCGCCGCGGCGTCGCCCGCTTCGTCTAACATGCAGGCCCAGATGCAGGTCGTCCTCGTCTCCAACGGCCCCGGCGAACTCTACACCTGGGTCCAGCCCGTGCTGGCCGAGCTGCGCCGTTACCCGCACGTCCGCGTTCACATCGGCCTCGTCCCCTGCCAGTTTGCGAGCGGCGCGGAAACGCACATCGCCGCGACTTTCGGGGCGGACAGCGTCTCCTCGCCGGGCGACTTCGCGCGGTTTATGGCCCTGGGCAAGCGACTGCCGGGGCTCGAGCACCCCGCCCCCAACGGCTTCGTGCTGAGCTTGGGCGGGAGCGCGGGGATGGCTTTGGACCTGGGTAAAAGACTTGGTTATCCCGTCTACCGCTATTCTTTTGTGCCCACCTGGCACCGCAAATTGGCCGCCCTGTTCGTCCACGACGCGCGCGCCGAGCGCCGGGCGCGGCTTTTGGGCGCGCCCAGGGAGCGTCTGGAGCAAGTTGGCAACTTAGTCGCCGACGCCGTCAAGCTCGCCGAACCCGCGCCCGAACGCGGTAACCCGCACGTCCTCCTCATGCCCGGCAGCCGCGACGCCTTTGCGGTCCACCTCATCCCCCTGATGATTGCGCTCGCCGACGCGCTGGGCGAACGCTACCCGCAGGCCCGCTTCGTCTGGCCGGTGAGCCGACTTTTGAGTGAGGAGGCCGTTAAGACCGGCATTCAGGGCGCTCACAAAGAAACACTCGGCGGCGTGGCTGGGCGGCTCGAGGATGAATCCAGCAAAAGCGTCATCACGCCGGGGGGGCGCGCGCTCGAGCTTGCCCCCGAGAGTGCGCGCTACGCCCACATGCGCGCCGCCGACCTAGCCGTCACCATTCCGGGCACCAATACTTTAGAACTCGGTATCGCGGGGGTGCCCAGCCTCGTGCTGTTGCCCCTCAACAAACCCGAGGTGATCCCGCTCGAGGGTCCCGGCCACTGGCTCTCGCTCGTACCTTTTGTGGGCACCACGCTCAAACGGCAGGCGGTGAGGCTGGCGGCTCCTCACTTTCCCGTGGCGCTGCCCAACCTCCTCAGCGGCGAGGACTTGATGGTTGAGATGAAGGGGAAGATTGTTTTAGACGAGGTTGTCGAGAAAATGGTGGGGCTGCTTACTGACCCCGAGGAGCGCGCGCGGCGCAGAAGCCGCCTGCTTGAAACCATGCCCCCGCCCGGCGCGGCGGCGCGGCTCGTTAAAAGGGTGCTGCTCGAGTGCGGCCCGTGAGCCTCCCGCGCCTCTTGCTGCCCCGCTCCGGCGCGGCCTTGGTCGGCCTCGGCGCAGCCGCGCTCAACGCGCTTTTACGCGTGGCCGTCGCGCCGCTCCTCATTCAACCCGTGTTTGACCGGGTGCTCGTCCGGGGGGACCTCTCGGCGCTGCCGCGGGTGCTGCTGGTGGGCGGCGCGGTAGTCGTGGCGGGCGCAGGCGTCTTGTGGGCGCAAGACGCGCTGCTGGGACACGTTGCCGCCCGGACGAGCGCGGCTTGGCGCGAGCGGGTCTACCGTCACCTGCTGAAAAGGCCGTTGGAACATGAAAGCTCCTCCGGCGGCCTCACCAGCCGCTTGCTCACCGACCTCAAAGAAGTCGAGGTTTATTTGCAGTTCGGACTCGGCACGCTTGTCGCCGAGAGTTTGACCATCGTGGGCATTGTGGCGGTGCTTTTTTACTCCAACCCGCTTGCAACGCTTCTCCTGCTGGTCATGACGGTGCCTCTCGCCCTGACCCTCACCTGGACAGGGCGGCGGGTCGAGGCGCTTTCGACGGATGTTCAAACGAACACCGAGGAGGTCGGCGCGCATCTTCAAGAGGGGCTCAAGCACCGTGAAGTGGCCCGCGCGTTTGGGCTCGAGTCCTTCCTCCTCAACCGCCTGCGCCCCGCCAATAAGCGCACCGCGCACGCAGGGAGCGCCCGCGCGCGTTGGGCAGGCGCGCAGACGCCACTGGCTCAGACGCTCGGGTTCGCCGCCGTCGCCGTGCTCCTGGTTATTCTCTCGAGGAGCGTCGCCGCCGGGCGGATGAGCTTAGGCGAGGTGACGGCCTACCTCACGCTGCTCGCGCTCCTGTCAACACCCGCGCAACTCCTGCCCAGAGGCTACGCCCTCCTCCAGAGTGCGAGGGCCGCCGCCACACGTCTGCAAACCCTTCTTACGGCGTCGTCGGAGGTGCTGTTGGACAATGCTCAAACCCTCCCGCCTCCCATCGCTGCGCCTCATCCCAAACCCCGGCTGCGCCTCGAGCGCGTCCATTTCACCTACGGAACCCATGAAATTTTAACGGGTGTAAACGCCGACTTCCGCGGCCCCGCGCTCATCGCGCTTACGGGCACCAGCGGGAGCGGCAAAACGACCTTGCTGAGGCTGCTGTTGGGGCTCGAGCCGCCCACAGGGGGACGCATCACGCTTGACGGCGTGCCGCTCGAGAGGGTGCCCGAGGACGTTTTGCATACGCGCGTCGCCTACGTGCCGCAAGACACCGCCCTCTTCCGCGCTTCTTTGTGCGACAACCTGCTCTTGGGGCGCGACTATGCCGAATCACATCTTTGGGAGGCGCTGGCGGCGGTAAAGCTTACCGAAACCGTCCGCACCCTTCCTGGCGGCCTCGACTACCCCTTACGCGAAGACGGCGGCGGGCTTTCGGGTGGGCAACGGGGCCGTTTGGCGGTGGCGCGGGCGCTCCTGTCGGAGCCGGAGGTGCTTCTTTTAGACGAGCCCAGCGCCAACCTAGACGCGGCCAGCGAAGGCGTTTTAGTCACCACGCTTCAAAAACAGGCCGAAGCGCGCCTCGTGCTCGTCGTCGCGCACCGCCCCGCCTTGGTGAGCGCCGCCGACGAGGTTTATACGCTCGAGCGGGGGCGGCTCGAGCCCAGGGTCCTCTCGTGAATTATGATTCCTTGGCCGCGCTCTACGACGCGCAGTACGCCCGCTACCGCGATGACCTCCCCTTCTACACGCGCTTAGCCGACGACTACGGGAGCCCGGTTTTGGAACTCGGCGCAGGAAGCGCCCGCGTGAGCGCCGCGCTGGCCCGCGCGGGTCACGAGGTGGTGGGTCTTGAACTTTCTAAAGAGATGCTTACACGTGGGCGGGCGCGGCTCGAGGGGCTCGGCCTAAATGACCGTGTCCAGTTACAACAAGGAGACATGCGCAGCTTCGACCTCGAGCGAACTTTCCCCCTCGTCATCGCACCCTTTAATACCTTCATGCACGCCTACACGCTGAGCGACCAGGACGCCACCCTCGCCGCGGTGAAGCGTCATTTAGCGCCCAGCGGACTGTTCGCGTTGGACCTCTTTAACCCTAACTTCAACGAACTCAACGTGCTGCGCCGCGAAGCCGAGTGGGAAAACGTCGGCGGGCCGAGAAGCGAGCTCTTTTTGCTCCAGACGCACGACCCCGACGCGCAACTCATCACCACGCGCTATTACCTCGACATGGTAACCGAAGACGGCACCCTCAAACGACAAATCACGACCCTCAAACAGCGTTACTTCACGCGGTTTGAACTCGAGCGCGCCCTACGCGCCGCAGGCTTTGAGCATTTGCAGTTTTTCGGCCACTTCGACAGGCGACACTACCGCACCACCGAAGACCACCTCATCTGCTTGGCCCGCTAACGCTACTTGGGGTACGCCTTTACTAGTTGAAGCTTCGGACGCTCGAGCCGCCCCTCACGCGCTCGGAGACGTTCCACCTTGCGCATGTAAGTTTTATCGCATGACACCTCTTCGCAGGTGAAAAGCGTCTCGAGCATCCTCAGCGATATGGGTTTGACTGACATGAGCCATCATAGCACATTTGTAAGCTTTTGCATAGATTTTTATGAAGTTGCGGCGTAAAGGCCATTTGGTATGCTCTGACCTCAAACCGTCAGGACGAGCTAGCCGAACAGCTCGCCAACAACCTCATCCTTATCTCTACCGAGCTCCGCGGCAACGTCTGTGAGGATATTCAGCGTTCCGACGCGCAAGGTTTTGTGATTGGGAATAGTGACGTGGTGTTCGCCACCTCCGGCGGTGCGCGTCAGCCGGATGTGACTGCCGGTCTGCCGGGTCACTCCGTAACCCCTGAGCTTTTTGACGAGCTCATCGCCGCTCAGGTGGCGGGGTAGGCGCGGCACCCTTAGGCGGCGATGACTTCTTCGCGGACGTAGTGTAGCCGAATTATTTTGGGCCGCTCCGAATCCTCAAAATGGCAAGCCACCGCGTCACGCACCATACGTTTAAGCTCCTCGAGCGTGTCGGCCTCGGTATAGATGGAGGCGGACAAGGCCCTCGCCTCGTAGCCCCCCTCGGGCGCTTCGCTAACGAGGAAAATGATTTCGTTCATGCTCAGAGTTTAGCGCACATCTTGGTTGGAGGCGTCCGCTTGGCTTGGCGTGATGGGCTCGAGAAGTTTTGACGTTCTTGGTTTGAGCGTTGCTTGATGTTACAGTGTCCAGTTAAGATGGTTCTTAGGGACATCACCAGAGTAGCTTATTTACAGGTTTGTTCATCAACAACGTTAAAAGTGTGACTAACTCGAGCCCCACACCGTCCCTACCATGCCAAACGCCTCGAGATTGCCGACGGTGTAGCGAATGAGATTGAGCAACCCCGTTACCCCTCTCCCAACACCCGCAGCGCAGCACCCACACCTACACCATAAGGAAGCTCGAGCCCGAGCTCGCGCAGCACGTCCTCCAAAACCGCAATGACCGTCACCGCGTCATAGGCGTCAGCGTAGCCCATCACCGAGGGGCGGAAGAGAACAGGTTTGGCCTCGTCCTGACCGCTCGCAATGCGCGCCCCGCGCGCCGCGAAGCCTTTGACGATGTCTGGAGCCGCGACGCCTTGGGGGGCGCGCAGGGCGGCCACCGCCGGGCTTATACGCTCGGCGTAGGGGGCGCAGCCCAGGGCGCAGGCTCCCTCCAACACCGCCCGGTTGAGCCGTTCGCGCCGTGCCCACACCGCCTCTATCCCCTCCTCGCGCAGCATCCCCAGCGCCACGTTGAGCCCCGCAACAAGGCTCACCGCCGGGGTATAGGCGGTCTGTCCCTCCTTTTGCTGCTTACGTTCCTTGCGTAAATCGAGGTAGAAACTAGGGTTTAGCCCTTCAGTGTTTGCCCAAGCGCGTTCTGAAAGCCAGGCGAACGCGAGACCGGGAGGCGTCATGAGACCTTTTTGACTCCCCGACACCATCACGTCTATGCCCCAGTCGCGCGGCCTCAGCTCGGCTACGCCCAAGGAGGTCACGGCGTCAACAACAAAAAGCGCGTTGGGTAAGGTTTCATGTACAACTTTTGCTAAAGCCTCCACGTCGTGAAGCGCGCCCGTCGAAGTCTCGGAATGCGTGGTCATGAACGCAGCCGCGTCGGGATGGGCGCGCAGAAGCTCGAGCACCGCCTCCGGTTGGGCGACCTGGCCCCACTCGAGCCGCAGCTCCACCACCTCGTAGCCGTAGTGGGTGGCCAGCTTGACCCAACGCTCGCCAAACTTACCCGCGTTGACGCCGATGATTTTACTTCCCTTGGGTACCGCCGCCAACAACCCCGCCTCGAACGCCGCCGTCCCGCTCCCCGCGAGGACCAGCACGTCGTCGCCGGGCACGCAGGCCACCTCAGCGAGTTGTGCGCGGGTCTCCAAAAAGAGTTCCTTAAAGGCCGCCGTCCGGTGGTGGATGATGGGGCGGGCGGTTGCTTCTAAAACCTCAGGCGGCACCTCGACGGGACCGGGCGCGAGCAAGCGGGGTTTGTACATGACTTCTCCTCAGACGGCGGGGGCGCTCTTAACTTTTCAAGCCTTCATCACAGCTTTTGAAATCACCAAGTTTAATATGTGAGCATCTTGTAGGGCGTGCTAGACAAGCTTTCGCCGAGCACATATCAACCGAGACATCTCCCCCACGGGATGGGCTTGTCCCCTCACAACCTAACCATGTTAAGGCTATGGATCACGTCCGGCATGTTCCTAAGCGTGTTCAAAACGCTTTCCGGCGGTGCTTGGTCGAGCGTCAGCGCGAACAGGGCCAGGCCGTCGCCCCCCACGCGCGAGAGTTGCATTCCTGAAATGTTCACGCCCGCGTCGCCCAAGACGGTGCCCACCTTGCCCACCGCGCCGGGCCTGTCGTAGTTCGTGCAGATGAGCATGGGACCCTCCGGGCGGACCTCGATGGGAAAATCGTTGATGTCCACGATGCGCGGCGCGGTGCCCAGCACGGTCCCGCCGACACTGAAGCGTCCCTCGTCGGTCACGGCGGTGACTTCGATGTGGGTGGTGTAGCCTCGAGAGCGCGAGGCCGACACCTTGGACACGCGGATGTCACGCTCTTTGGCAATCGAGGGCGCGTTGATGTAGTTGGGGGGCTCGTCCAAAATGGGCTCCAAAAACCCTTTTGTCGCCGCCACCGCCACGGGGTCGGGGTCCATCGGGAAGGTGCCCGCGAACTCGATTTGCAGCTCGCGCACGCGTCCCTTGGCGAGCTGGGCGACGGTCTTGCCCAGCGCCTCGCCCAGCTTGAGGTGCGGCCCCAAGGCCGCCATGACCTCAGGGGCCAGGGCGGGCGCGTTGACCGCGCCCCTCGAGAGGTCGCCGCGCAGCGCCATAACGGTGCGCTCTAAAATCTCCGCCCCCACCCGCGCCTGCGCCTCGGCGGTGTTGGCCCCCAAGTGAGCAGTCAAGACGACGTCGTCACGTTCTAAGAGCGGGTGGTCGATGCTGGGGGGCTCGAGCACGTACACATCGAGCCCCGCCGCGAACAACTTGCCGCTTTCCAAAGCCTCAACCAATGCCTCTTCTTGAATGATGCCGCCCCGCGCTGCGTTCACAACGATGGCCCCGTCGGGCATCGCTTTAAGCTCTTCAGAACCAATCATCCCCTCGGTTTCTTCGGTCAGGGGCGTGTGGACGGTTAAGAAATTTGATTGGGAGAGCATCTCGAGCAGGTTGTCGTGCAATTCGACCTTGAGTTCGGTGGCGCGGTGACGTGAGATGTACGGGTCGTAAGCCCCTACCGTCATGCCGAGCCCCTGCGCGCGGCGGCTCACCAGCGAGCCGATACGGCCCAAGCCCACGATGCCCAGCCGCGCCCCCTTGACCTCGCGGCCCAAAAACTTCCGGTCCCACGCCCCCTGCCGGATGAGCCGGTCCGAACGGCTCACCCCGCGCGCCGCGCAGAGCATGAGCGCCACGGCCAACTCCGCCGCCGACACGTTATTCGCCTCCGGCGCGTTCAGGACGAGCACCCCCCGGCGGCTCGCCGCCTCTAAGTCGATGTTGTCCACCCCCACCCCGCCGCGCCCGATAACCTTGAGACGGGTTGCGGCGCGCACCAGCACCTCATCCACCTGCGTGCGCGAGCGGGTGATGATGGCGTCGTAGCCGCCGACGATGGTTAACAACTCGTCTTTGGGGATGCCTTCGCGGTAGTCGATCTCTACGTCGGGGTAGGATGCGTCCCCCAACTGAATCGTGTCGGTTACTAGAATCTTGTGGGCCATAAGCTCCCGGACTATACCGCACGTGGAGGAACGTCGAGGCACAGGGAAGGCACCAGGGATGCTCAGCCTGGTCTGGCTTTGAGCCGTCCCAAAAACGCGGAAGCCGTCGGCGCAGTATTAATTACATCCTCCGGCGTCAAACCCGCCTTGCGCGCCATCAGCACGCCGTAGCGCACGTCGTGGTAGCCGTCGGGGTGGTGGGCGTCGGGGTCGATGGAAAAAGTGCAGCCCAGCTCTTTGGCCCGCACCACCCAGCGCCAATCTAAGTCTAAGCGGCGCGTGTTGGCGTTGATTTCGACCACCGTGCCCGCTTCCGCACAGGCCGCCAGCACCGCCTCCAAATCCACCGCGTAAGGTGGACGCCGCAGCAGGAGGCGTCCGGTGGGGTGGGCCAGGATGCTCGCGTAAGGACTCTCTACCGCCCGCACGATGCGCGCGGTTTGCTCGGCCTCGCTCAGGGTAAAGTTCTGGTGGACGCTCACCACTGTGTAATCCAGGAGCATCAGCACCTCGTCCGGGTAGTCGAGCGAGCCGCCCGTTAAGATGTCCACCTCGAGCCCGTGCAACACCTCAAAATCGCTCCCTTCCTCACGCAACTCTTCACGTATCTCCGCCACCTCTTCCGCCTGTTTGTAAACCCGCTCGATACTCAGGCCCCCCGCGTAGTAGGAGCTTCTCGAGTGGTCGGCCATTGCCAGGTAGCGGTAGCCCAAGGCGCGCGCCGCCGCGACCATCTCGCGTAAAGACGCCGCGCCGTCAGACCAGCTCGAGTGGTTGTGAATCACGCCCTTCATGTCAGCCAGGGTAACGAGATTACTAACCGGCACGGGCCGCGCCTCCTCGCGGCGTTCGGGTGGGGTGTAGGAAAGCCCCAACATGGCAAAAAAGTCCGTTTCGTCTGGCGTGGGGAGCCGCTTGTCTTCTCTGAAAAGCCCGTTCTCACGCAGCTCAAAACCTCTTTCAGAAGCGCGCCCAACCAGCCCCTCGCGGTAGGCGTCGCCGCCCGTCCGCAGCGCCAGAACTGCGCCCAAAGCGTACTCGTCGGTCACGGTGAGGCGCACGCGCCGCGCCTCGAGCCGCGCGTCTATCACGTCACCGTCAACATCCACCTCATGCACGAGTGGTTCGATGGCCGCCGCCACTTCGGCGGCGGGAGCGCCTGTAACCACAAGCTCCAAGACCCCCACCGTCTCGAGCCCCCGCCTTAAATCGCCCGCCGCCAGCACGCGCGCGTCGGGTAGAGTGGTGGCGAGAGCTTCCGCCAAGACTTCCGCGTAGCGCTCGGCCACGTCTAGGCGGTAACGCTGCATCGCGGCCAATGCAAAGCGCACGCCCTCGGCTAAGCTCGCCGCACTTTTTTTGCCAAAACCCTTGAGAGACGCTACCCGGCCATCTTCCGCAGCCTCCAATAAATCCTCCAAATCCTCAATCCCGTTTTCCCAGAGCGCCGCGATTTTCTTGGCACCGAGTCCGGACACGACGAAAAGCCGCCGCACCCCCTCGGGCACGCGCACGTAAAGCTCGTCCAGGAGGGGCAAGTGCTCGTGCTCTTTGAGCGCGTAGAGTTCCCCCGCCAGACCCCGCCCCACCCCGCGAATCTCGGTGAGGCGCTCTTCGTCGAAAAGGGTCTCGACATCGCCCTCGAACGCGTCCACCGCGCGCGCCGCGTTGGCGTAGGCCTTGGCGCGAAAAGGGTCATCGTTGAGGACCTCGAGCAGATTCGCCGCCTCTTTGAGCCCGGCGACGAGCGTTTTTTTGGTTATTGCCATAGTGTCACCTTCATAAGGCTATTTTACGGGAGATGGCAGGCAGCAAAAGAAACTTGAGCGTAGAGCCTGGACGCTCGAGAGTGAATGATTCCCAAGCTCCGCGTTTTACCGACACTTCAACAAGGCGTTTAACAAACGTGAAACCCCGTAGCTCTCCCCGCCGCGATTGGCTACACTAGGCTATGCGACTCCTTTTTTTGGTTTTTTTTCTCGCGCTTTTCGGCTTTGGGCACAGTCAGTCGCTGTGGCTGGACACGGGGCTGGCTTATAAAGAAACCACGTCGGGCGAGTACGCGAGCGCCATAAAGTTCGGCGTCCGCGGCGTTTATCCGCTAAGCGACACCGTCGGGCTCTACGCCGCTGGCGCGTACAGCCGCAACGGGTTTGTGGGAGGCGTGGGCGGCTGGTTTTCGTTTAGGCCGGGGCTCGAGGACCCCTTAGGGCTTCAGGCGCACGTGGGTACCGGCTTGACGTACGTGAGCGGCGTGGGTGGCGCGGGGGCGGGTGTCGGCCTGGCGCTTAGCGGCGCGCTCAGTTATGAATTTAGACGAGGCTTGGCCGCCACCTTTGTTTATACGCACCGCCCGCTGTTGCAGCGTAACGGGAGGCTGTCACAGGCGTTTGATTTTTCGGGCGGACTCAAGATAAACTTGTGAGTTTGTAAAGACACGAATTTGCAGTAGTCACCTCGCTTTGGTAAGTAACATCTGCAAAACTAACGCGGATGAAACTGGAGGACGGTCATGATTATTTGGAGCGGATGGGGCATTCTCGTGCCGGTCGTTGCGTTCACCATACTTTTGACCACGCAAGCCGTGGCTGACTCTATAACGGGTATAGACGGCTACTACTCTGCTCACAGTGTGCTGCAAACCGCTGCACTTTTGGCCGGGGCGGTGGCGCTTTGGTTTTTGGGTCGCTACCTCAACGGCAAGCCGGGTCGCAGAATGATCGACAAGGAGACCGGTCAAGAGTTCGTGTTTCGGCGGCGTCATACGTTCTTCTGGATCAACATGGAATATTGGGGTGTGGCGCTCGCGGCGGTCGCCTTTGTGATCCCGTTTCTTGAGGAGCACCGGCATTTTGCAAAGGCGCGAAGTTAATTTATTTAACGGGGTCCCTCTGAAAGATCGTCAGAGCGACGCCAGGGCTTGCGACGCTCGCGCTTCCTTAAAACGGAACGGTCAACCCAGCGGAGACTTTGGGGGGAGATCTTGCAGACGGGCGGGCTCGAGCCCAAACCGTTACCTTAGGCTCGAGCAGACCTCACCCGGCTCCTTTACGCCTCGTCCCTCACCTTTCACTAAATCCCTGGTGCATGAACATCGCGGCTCCGGGGCCGGATAGCGCGCGCCACGAGCACGAGCAGGGCGGCTACCACGACGAAAGCAAGCAGCACACCCAAGGCGTTGAGAAACGCCGTACCGTAGCCGAGCACGCCCACGTCGATAAAATAGTACGGGTAGAGCCCGGTCAGCGCCCCCCGAATGAGAACGTACACCATGTAGCCGAGCGGGTACAGCAGCCACTTCGGAATGTCGGCGAAGCGGAGCCCGCCTTTGGGCACCGCGAGCCCCCAATAGAGCAAGAAGAGCACGGGCACCGCGTAGTGGAGCGCCGCGTCGGCGACGAGCTGCCAACCCTGCGGGTCCCAAATCCGCCGCAACAGAAAGAAATAGGCGAGGCCGACCACGGTGATGGCGGTCGCTACGGCTGTGGCGACGCCCGGACGCGCGAAAAACCTGCCGAGCCTGGAAGTCGGTGCGGCCAGCGGGACGGAGAGCGTGAGCGCGACGAGGATGTTGGTAAGAATCGTGAAGTAGCCCAAGTAAATGACGATGCCCCCCAGAATCCCCCGACCGTTGGCGACGGCCAGTTGGAGCGAGAGGACGAGCTGCAAGATGACCGCGAACCAAGCAACGAGCGCGGCGACGAGGACGAAGGCGCGGAGGCCGGGCGAAGGGAGCGCGTTCACCGCTCGAGCCCCTCCTCGCAGCCCTCAAACGTCTCATGGTCAACCTGCAAGAGCGCCTCATCGCCTTTGTTCCAAAACGTAACGCCCCCCGCCTCGAACCGCGCGCCGGAGGCGGCGCGCACCTGGGGCAGCACGAGGCTGCGCCCCCCGAAGCGCTCGGGCAAGGTGAGGCCGACCTCGCCGGGGCCAATCTTTACGGAAAAGGTGAACGCCGCTTCGTCGGGAGGCGCGCAGGTGAACTCGAAGGTTCGGCCCGATTCGGTGGGGGGCATCCCGCTGGTAGGGTCGCTCACGCGCCGCACGAGGATGTCAACCGCGTCGCCGGGCGCACCTCCCGTGATGACTGGGTAGGTGGTGTCGCTGGTCCAGAGGAGACCGCCTGCACCGTCACGAATCTCGGCCCGGACCGCGTAGCGGTGACGCAGGTCAACCTGCGCGGGGTCGTAGCTCAACTCGAAAGGTATCGGTACATTCTCGCCCGAGGTGGTGAGGGTCCAAGTGGCGAGGATATCTGCCGGTGCGTCGGCTCGAGATATATCTTGCAACGTTACCCATACCACGCTCCCCGGCAGCAGCGCGATGCGTTCGCGGTAGGTCACTGTACCTGTCAACCGGCCCGACAGCTCTTCTTCGCTCGTTCCCCCGCCTGTTGCACCTGGTAAAGAAACCGGCATGAAATGCATCATGCCCGGCGCGACCACGGGGTAAAGCATCAAAGTCTCACCGTCAAAGGCGTACGAACTGCTGCTCACCACCTGCTCGAGAAACGCCCCCTCGAGCGACCCCGGCGGGCAAGCGGCGCGGGTCATGGCTGGCGCGTTGATGCGCAGCCCATTCTCACCAAACGTTTCAAAGCTCGCCCGGCCCCGGTTGCAGTCGGCCTGAATGGCGATGCGGCCTTCAGGCAAAAATTCGATGGTGTAGTCGGACGCGCCCTCGAGCCCCTCGGTCTGCCACTGCCAGACGGTACCCACCAAGGCGTTTATCGCTGGATTCGTCACAGGGAGATTCATCATAGGAGGGTTCATCACGGGGGGACTTTTCACAGGGAGCTTTTTTACAGATGTTTCGGCCTGTGTACACAAGACGATGTTCCCGTCGGGCGCGCTAGCTGTGTGAACGTCGTAGCTCTCCCCGCCCGGCCCCCGAAGCGTGATTCGGTAGCCGGGCGTGATGACCTGCGCGTACATCGTGCGGGGTCGGGGACAGCCTAAGCTCGCGTCGCGCCACTCGACCGGCTCGAGGCTCGTCACGCTCAGTCCTGCCGCCGCCACACCCGTTTCCGACTCGACAAGCATTTTTGCGCGCTCGACCAAGCTCTGCTCAGGCTGAGATAGGTTGGGGTTACCGTCACCCATTTGGTTTGCTCCTCCTGTGTTCGCCACTTGCCCTAAGTCGCTCCGGTTCGCGCCCACACCGACCTCGCCACATGCGCGCGCAGGCGTGTCCAGGCTCGGCCCGTAGACCGTCACGAAATAGTCGCCCGTCACTACTGTTTCGTAGGATAAACCGGTCGCCGTAATGCTCGTAAAGGGTTCGGGCACGCTGTCGCCGACCGTCTCGAGTTTTGTAACGACAGCCTGCTCAGGCGCACAGTTTCCCCGGTAGAGGGCTGCCGCGTGCAGGTCGCCGATAAGACCGTTCAGGGTAAGGACGAGTTCGGCGGTGCCCTCCGGTGTTTCCCTGACCTGCACCACGCCGTCCACCCCGCTGTCGCCTATCCCATAGACGCCGTAGCTCTCCCCTTTCAGGACGTCGGGGCTCTGGGTCTGGGCGAGACCCGACGGGGTGACAAGTGCGAACAAAAAGACCAACACGAACCTGCCAAGCGGCATATAACCCTCCCAGTTTAGCCACAGGGTTGACCACAGGCGGAGGCGTGGCGCAAAAGAGGCGGTCAACTAAAGACGGCTTACAATATCATTAGAGGCGCGAAAACGTGCGGGTAACGCGGTCAGAGGGTCGAGACATCCCTCGAGCCCAGCCTTGCATGACGCTCTAAGCAAGTGCAATACTGTTGTGAAGAGTTGCGGGAGGTTTGGGATAATCCCGTTATGGTTCAAGAACATTGGGCGAAAAACCAAGGTGTCAAGATTCATTACCTAACCGCGGGTGACGACCCTGCGCTCACGCCGCTGCTCTACATCCCTGGCTCTCTGGGCTCCGCCGAGGCGTTTACGGGTGAGATGAAGCGGCTCTTGCCGAGGCGAACGTGCGCGCTTAGTGTTAGAGGACACGGCGAGAGCGACGCGCCGGAGGCGGGCTACCGTTTTGAGGACCTCGTTGGTGACGTTGCGGCGGTCGCTGAGACGGCCCCGTATCCTTTTTGCCTTATGGCGTTCTCGAGGGGCGTCCCCCTCGCCTTAAAATATGCAGTTCAGCACCCACACAGGGTTGCAGGGCTCATCTTGCTCGACTATCCGGCGCGTTACAGGAAGATTCCGGAAACGTGGATAGCGCAGGCTGCCGCGTTCTCTCCTCAAACGCCGAAACACGCCGTCGTTGGATTGCAGCGTGAGTCTGAGCATGTGTCTCTTTGGGAAACGCTGGGGGTGCTGCGCTGCCCCGTCCTCATCATGCGCGGCGGCTTGGAGGGCGCAGCGTTGAAAAGAGAGGATGTCGAGCGCTACAAGCAGGAACTCCCGCAGGCTGAAGTGGTGACCTTTGAGGATGCCGGGCACGCGCTTTGGGAACCCGATTACGAGCGTTTTATGAAGCGTATCGAGGGATTTCTAACTCACTTGGACGCTACAGCTTCCCGGCGATAATCTGCAAGCCCCGCAACGTCAGCAGCGGCTCGAAAACGTCCACTGACTCACAGTGTCCCTCGATGATTGACGCAAAACCGCCCGTGGCGATGACCAAAGGCTTGCCCAACTCTGGGTCAATCTCTCTTGAAAACCGCGCGACCATCCCGTCCACCATCGCGGCGTAGCCGAAGACCAAGCCCGACTGGAGCGCGGTCACCGTATTTTTGCCCACCGCGCGCTCGGGCGCGACGAGGTCGACGCGCGGGAGCTTGGCGGCGCGTGAAAAGAGCGCGTCGGCGGCGACCATCGGCCCCGGCGCGAGCGCGACGCCCAAGAGCTTGTTGGGTTTGACGACGAGGTCGAAGTTGGTCGCGGTGCCAAAGTCGATAACGATAAACGCGTCCGCGTCGTAACGCAGCGCGGCCACGGCGTTGACGAGCCGGTCGGCACCGACCTCCTTGGGGTTGTCGGTTTCGACGTTCAGGAGGGGCGAGAGGGTAGCGCTCGAGACCGTCAAACTCTCCACCCCCCAGTACCGCCCCAGCGCCTTTGCAAGTTCGCGCTCGACGGGCGGGACGACGCTCGAGATGAGCGCCCGCTGGGGTGGGGGCACCGCGTCAAGCTCGAGGAGATTCTTGAGCAAAACTGCGTACTGGTCGGCCATCCGCATCCGGTTGGTCGAGACGCGCCAGTGCGCCCGGAGCGCCTCGCCCTCGAAAAGACCCAAGACGGTGCTCGTATTGCCGACGTCCACCGCAAGAAGCATAAAGAAAGTATAACGCACCCCTTGCGGCCTTTCCCTTTTCTAACCCCGACCCGGTACACTTGTCCTCATGAGCATCAAACCCGACTGGTGGATTCGTGACGCGGCGCAAAAGGGCATGATCGAACCTTTTGAAGACCGTTTAGTCCGCGAGGGCGTCATCTCTTACGGGCTCTCCTCGTTCGGCTACGACCTGCGCGCCGCGCCCGAGTGGCGCATCTTCGTCAACGCTTTTAACACGCTCGTCGACCCCAAACGTTTTGACGAGCGCTCCCTTATCAGCGTCGAGGGCGACACCTGCATCATCCCGCCCAACTCGTTCGCGCTCACGCGTTCGGTCGAGTATTTGCGCGTCCCCGAGGACGTGATGGTGGTGGCGCTCGGTAAATCATCCTACGCGCGTTGTGGGTTAGTCGCCAACGTGACGCCCTTAGAGCCCGGCTGGGAGGGTCACGTGACGCTGGAACTCTCCAACACCACGCCCCTACCCGCCAAGGTCTACGCAAACGAGGGCATCGTGCAGCTTCTTTTTTTCCAGGGTGACAAGCCCGAGGTTACCTACGCCGACAGGAAGGGGAAGTATCAGGGTCAGCGCGGGGTGACGTTGCCGAAGCTCTAAGGTAATTTAGGGGATGGGGAGTAGAGATAGACTCTTTCTCCCCTTCTCCTGCGCTCCCCACCTTCATCACACTTCTTCCGCGTCTCCTACTTCCTCGGCGAGGCCGGGCAGCTCGAGCCGGAACACCGCGCCGCAGCCCCTCCCGCTCTCGACGCTTAACCCCCCCCCGTGGACTTCAGCGATTTGCTTGGCGATGGCTAGACCTAAGCCTGCGCCGCCGCCCGCGCCTTTGTAAAATTTGTCAAAAACGTGAGGCAGGGCGTCGGGGGGAATGCCGGGGCCGCTGTCTTCTACCGCCAGCACGACGCGCTCTGGGTCGTCTTCCAGGCGCAGCGTGACCTTGCCGGGGTCGCCGGTCGCGCGCACCGCGTTGGCGGTCAAGTTGCGAACAAGTTGCCGAAGGCGGTCAGGGTCGCCGACCAATACCGCGCCCGGCTGGCCCTCTAAGAGAACACCCGGAAACTCCTCGGCCACGGGTTTTAAGATGTCGCTGTAGGGGTCCAAAAGGTGCGGCACCACCTCGCGCACGAGTTCGCCGCGAGAGAGTTGCAAAAGGTCCGCCACGAGCCGCGACATGCTCCCTGCGATGCGCCGCGCGTCGAAGAGCTCGCGTTCCGTCTCGGGGTCGGCGCGGCGCACCGCCCGGTCTAAAAAACCCTGGAGGCTCGTTAAGGGCGTGCGCAGCTCGTGGCTCGTCTCGGCCAAGAATGTGCGCTGCGCGTCTACAGAAGCGCGCAGGCGGGTGATGAGGTCGTTCAGCACGCGGCTGAGCTGCCCGACCTCGTCGTTGGGTCCCTGGTAAGCGATGGGGTGCAGATTGTTCGGGTCTAATTGCGCGGCAAACCCCGCGAGTTTGGTGATGGGGCGAATCGCGGTCGCCGCGACGACGTAGCCGATAAACGCGCTTATCAAGATGAGCACCAGCGCGGTCAGGGCGAGCGCCCGCGAGATCTGCGTGAGCGCCGCCCGGATAAAGTTGGTGCGCGACAACACCGCGACCACGCCGATGTCGGCGGGCTCGAGCGCCACCTGGACCTCGCGCCCGCCCAATTCACCGCTCCAGTCGCGGGGTCCACCAAGCGCCGCGGTGACCACCGCCGAAGGAAGCGAAAAAGCCGCGTCTTCAAACGTTTCGTTATTCGCAGCCCGCAATACGCCCTGCGCGTCGTAAAGCTGAATAATGATGCTGCCCGTCGGCCCCTCAGGCGGCGCGCTAAAGTCACCCGTAGAAACGGCCCCGTCGTCAGCACCATGCTCGGCACCGCCCGTGACACCCGCACCCCCGGTCACACTCCCCGGTGCGCCCTCGCCCCCGCTCACCGCGTCTGGGGATACGCTTTCGGCGTCGCTTTTGGGGTAAGAGGATGCAACAACCCGCGCCACGTCCTCTCTTAGCGCGCGCTGGAGGTCGCCGATGAGGCTCGAGCGCACCACCCAATAGGCCGTGAGCGCCGCGACGATGCTAAAGAGCGCCACCGCCACGCCGATAAGCAGCGCGATGCGCCACCGTAAGGGGATACCGCGACGCAAAATCATAGAGGGAGAATCATGAGGAGAGTAGACATCATGTAGACATCATGAGGTTAGGGTAAAAGCGTCAAAGAGCCGCTCAAGCTCCCGGCTCCTTGACGCTTACGCTTAACTCTTGATCGCGTAGCCGATGCCCCGCACCGTGCGAATCACGCCGTAGCCGCCCGCGTCGCGGAGCTTGCCGCGGATGTTGGCGATATGCACGTCGACGACGTTGCTCGAGGGCGGTAAGTCCTCGCCCCAGACGTTGGTCTCGATCTCCTCGCGGCTGTAGACGCGGCCCGGTTGGTTGCACAAGTAGACGAGCAGGTCAAACTCGCGCGGCGAGAGGCGCACCTCGCGCTCTTCCCAAAAAAGCTGACGCCGCGCGGAGTCGAGCATCAGGTCGCCTACCTTTTGCACCGTCCCCGACGAGCGGCGGCGAAGCTGCACGTTGATGCGCGCCAGGAGTTCTTCGGCGTGAAAGGGTTTGGCCAGGTAATCGTCCGCGCCCGAGTTGAGCAAATCCACCTTGGTCTCGACGTCGTCGGCGGCGGTGAGGATGATGATGGGCGTTTCGCTCGTTTTGCGGACCCGCCGGGCGATCTCAGCGCCGTTTAGGTCGGGCAAGCCAAGGTCGAGCACGATGAGGTCGGGGTCCTCTTCGCGGATGGCCGACAACCCGCGGATGCCGGTGTCGCAGTGGGTCACGCCGAAACCGGCCTCCTCGAGCTCTAAGATGAGCAAGCGTCCGATGTCTAAGTCGTCTTCAACGATGAGCACGTTTTGTTTATCTTTCACCTTTACCACCTGTTCCCGCGGCCTCCTCGGAGGTTTTGTCAGCGCCCCCCTCCGTCTTTTCTCCTGCTGTTTCTCCGGGCGTCCCGGAGTTTTCCGCCCCCTCACCCGCGCCCATCACCAGCGTGATGCCGCGCTCGTCTAAAAGCCACGCCCGAAACGAGACCGGGGAGCCGCGCTCGTCAAACCTGAGCAAGATGTCGTTGCCGTCGGGGCTAATCGCGCCCTTGGGGGCGGAGTCGAGATTTTTGACCGCGTCTTTGTCGGTTGCGCTAGGTGACACGAAAAGTAGCCGAATTTCCCGGCCGGGCTCGAGCGGCGTAGAAAAAGCCAAGGTGTCGTTTTCGACCGTGGCCGCCGCGTAGACGGTAATGAGGTCGAGCGCGACGATTCTCACCTCGGTGCCCGGCGCCATGTCCGGCAACCCGGTCAGGGGTTGGCTTATACAAATCCACAAAATTAAACTAAGCACTGCGCCCTCTATTCTCCAGACGCGTCACGAGCACCCGTCCCGGCACGCCCCTCGGGGCGTGTGTCACCAAAGCCGAGATAAAGATCAGGGCCGAGGCTGGAGTTACAACCAAGCTTAAATTCAAAACCAAAACCGGGAACGACATCAGGGCCAAAAGAAAGCTCGCGTGACGCGTCACGAAAGTGATAGTAACAGTCTCGCCTGTAAAATGTGCAAGCATTTAGTTAAAGGAGTCTTCACGGTAGCCCGTCAAGAGCCGGAGTCGGGCGTCCGCGCAGTCTATTTCCGTCCGTCGCCTCAGCCATCCGTCTCCTTTCTCGTCCTCTCATCCATGAGGTTCTAACCTTTAATGTCTGCCCCGGCCATCATACGTCACAGCTCGGTCGGAGAGTCAAGATTTCTGAACGCCCGACGAGAACCTTTCACCCCAAGTGAATGATTCAATCCCCGCCGACGCCGTAGTGGCGCATGATGATAGGGTGAGGCTCACCAAACCTTTCCCGCGAATCCACCCCACATTGCCCGATATTGGGAGCACCGCCGCACACCAGAGGATACTTACGGAAAACCGGGCCGCTCCAGGAACGCTCGAAGGAGCAGGGCGGGGCGGCAAAAGACGCCACCGCTTCTTGACAGCGCTCCTTTTGGTCGGCGGCTTCTGGCTGAGTGCGTTCAGCTTCGCCCAAAGCGGGCGCTTTAACGCCAACACCTACTACGGGCAGTGCTTGCGCTTCGAGGCGGGCGGAGATTTAGAGACCGCGCGGCAGAGCTGCCTAAACGCGCTTTCGGTCGACCCGCGCCTAGGGGACGCCGCGCTCGCCCTCGCGCGTATCGACGTTGCGCTGGGCAACCTAGAGGAGGCCGAAACGCGGCTCTCCGGGCTCACGACCGCACCGGGCACCGGCTCGAGCGCCGAACCCTACGTACTCCTCGCCGAGATTGCCCTACGCGGCAAGCGCTACAGCGAGGCGCAAGGGTTTTTAGACGACGCCAGCGCACGCTTAGCTGGCAGGTACAACCGCGCGCTGGACGGGCGGCGCAATTTTCTGGCGGGAAGGCTTGCCGAAGCGCGCGGCGAGGTCGCGGCGGCCCTGGAACATTACGGGGCGGCGATTCGCGCGGACGGGCTCGAGGCCCCCTACCGCTTAGCCGACGCAGAACTCCGTTACAAGTTGGGAGACTTAGAGGGCGCGGCGGGAGAACTCGCCTCTTTCGAGCGTTTGTCGGGTGAAAAGAATCCAGAGGTTTATGCTCTGCTCGGCCACGTGGCCTGGGCGATGAGCGACCTTAGAGGAGCCGCCGAGGCCCTAGACACCGCCATCATCTTGCGCGGTAGTGGCGCGCGGGAGGCCACGCAGCGAGACCTCCGCGATCTGGCGCTCATCTACTACGCGCAAGGCAGCGTGCGTAACGGCAATAGAGCCCTGCGCGAGGCGGACAGTCCCTTCGGGCTGCTCAATGAGAACCTCCTCTGGCTCCTCCTGCTCGGGGTGCTCCTGGCCTTGCACCTCGTTGGCGAGAGCCGCATCGGGGCCGGGTCGACGCTCGAGCTGCGCGAGGGTCCCGAGCCCTGGACGGTCGGCCAGGTCTACCTCACGCTCCTCACCGCCCTCTTGTTGGCGGGCGTGGGCACCCTTGCCTACGGGACGCTGCGCTTCGGCAATCCCCTCGCCTTTGTGACGCCCGTCCAGATGGGCGAGGCCAGGGCGCTCTTTTTCGCCCTGCTGGCCCTCACGCTCGTCGGTCTGGCGCTGTGGCGGGTGCGCGCGAACGGCTGGCAGCCCCTGGAAACGCTTATGGGGGGCGGCGTGAGTGGCGTGGGGGGTCGCGCAGGCCACCGTATGGAGGGTGTCGTGGGTATAAGCAGCGCAAGGACGGGTACGGGCGGCGCGAGCACGGGTGTTGGCACGGGCCTCCTGCTGCTCGGGCTCGTGCTCGCGGCCCAGGTCTACGCGCCGTGGCGACCCTTCTGGGGCTTCTACCTAGATTTGTCGCGCTTCACGCCGCCCCTGCTCGCGGCGGTGGTGCTGATGCCGCTCGCGTCGCTCTACTTTCGCGCCTTTGTGGTTCCGCCCCTCTCCAAGCGCTACACGCCCCTCCTCGGCACGCTTTTGTCGGGCGTCCTTTACGCGCTCGTCTTAGGCGCGCCCCTTGCGCTCATGCTGACCGTCGGCCTCCTCCTCGCGGAGGTCTACCGGCGCACCCGCAGCGGCTTGACCCCCCTGTTAGCCCAGTACGTGCTCCACTTGGGCCTCCTCATCGGCGTCGCGTTTAGTCCCTGGGTGCGGAGTTTGTTTTTGTAAAGCTTTGAGCAGCAAAGTGTCTCGATCGTCTTCAATTCCAGAAAAACCTCGAGGCCCCGTTCCTGACGGTAAAATGCTCTGGTGGAAGACGCTCGCCCAAACGAATTCTTTTTAGACGGCACCCTCAGCTATCTCGGACGCGACCTGCCCGGCGTGATGAGTCCCCTGTTTATCAAAGAGGGCGAGGACCGGGCGGCGCTGCTATTTCGAGAGGAGGCGCGGGCTCGAGCCCATCTGGCAAAGCTGCCCAAAGGGTTTATTTTGCACACGCTTCTAAAGAATGACTTTCGCGCCAAAGAGGAGTTTTTGCGCGCCGCCCTCGCGCTTGGTGCCGCCGTAATTTTCCTTGACGCAGATGCCCTGACGCTCGAGCCTACCGAGCGCCACGCCGTAAGAGAAGCGCTCGATTACGTGCTCTCTTTCAAAAATCAGGCCGCCTGCCTCTAAATCTCTAAAGCGGCAGCCGCACCCCGAAGCGCGTCCAAAATCCGTCAGCATAACCAAGGGTGGCGCTCAGGCTCAGCGGCGCGCTGTAGTTGAGGACGGTGTCCAGAGAAAGGGTTAGGTCGGCGCCCACGCTCGAGCTCGTCCCGAGCCAGCCGCGCACGCGGGGCTCTACGGTCACGCGCTCCAACGCGTAGAGCCCGTCGCCGTAGCGCCAGCCCACGGGCAAACTCACGCGGTAGCCCGCGGTGCCCAGCGCGGCAAAAGACCCCAAACGAACGGGCACGGGCGGCGCGATCTGGTAGCCGCCGCGCCCGCCGAGCTCCACGGTTCCTGGTAGGCCAAACAGATTTGTAGGAAAATAGTAAACGCCGTCGGCCCACGCGCCCGGCAGCGGACCCGCGGGCGTCGCCCGCCACACCCCGGTGAGCGCGGCGCGTGTTCCCCGTTGTGGATAGCCAAACGTATCCAAGTAAACGCGGCTCCGCGCGCCCTGCGCGGACGCGTCTAGACGCCACGCGTCCGCAAGACGGATGACCCCGGCCTCGAGTCCCACCCGCCCCGTCCAGGTGTCCGCCGGTAAGGTCAGCGCCACCGAACCTTTAAGACCCGGCACCACCGCCGCCTCTCCCCCACGCGCGCCCCCGTACGGCGCGTAGGGCCAGAGACCAACCTGCACGCCAAATCTAAGGGGCAGCGGCACCGCCGAGAGGTCCACCAACGCGCCGCCCCCGTAGTCGTAACGGAGGTTCGCATAAGCACCACCCAGCGGGCCGCCTAGCCCGCCCGCATAACCGACGGTCAGCGCGTAAGCGTGCCGCGCGGTGTCGTCTTGACCGAGCAGCGAGGCGTTAAAGGCGACCCTGAAGGGGTCAAGGCTGACCCCCCCGCCGTTGGGCAGCCAGCCGTAGGGCCGGAGGCTGGGGAGCGGGTTGTAAACGCGGACCGGAAAAGAGGTGATGGGTGCGGGGATGTCAGGCAGAGGCGCAGCGGTGAGAAAAACGGTTTCATTAATAGGATCGGTCACCTCGGCGATATCGAAGCCGCCCGCGCCCAACTCGGCGTAAAAAACCCCGCCTGGCCCCACCTCCGGCCCGAAAGCCCCGCCCAGCGTGCGGGTGAGCCGCCGGAGTCGGGAGTCCTGAAGGTCGAGCGCATAAAGGTCGAACACCCCCCCCGGCTCCCGGTCGGAGCGAAACACCAACCCCGTCTCCCCGCGCCAAGCCGGGTCTAAATCCTGCGCGGCGTCTTGCGTGAGAAACGTCACCTCTCCCCCGTCCAGTACCGCCACATCCACAAAACCCCGCCGCCACACGCTGAGCGCGACCCGCCCCTCGTCGCTTACCGCCAAGCCGACGATGTGCGCGCCCGCCGGGGCGGTCCAGAGCGTTTCTACAGCCGTCTGGGAAGTGCTACCGCACCAACGTTTTAACTGTGAGGCGGTCGTCACGTCGTCGCGCACATACAAAACGCAGCCGTCCGGCGCAGCCGCCGGAAGCGCCGCCCTGGCCCCCGTCGTAAGCTGCCGCTCTCTTCCCGTACTCACGTCAAGCGAAAAAAGCTCCGAAAAGGTCGTGCCCGCTCGGCGCACCGGCCTGACGTAAAGGAGCGTGTCGTCGTCTAGCCACTCGAGCCCGCTCAAAAACCGGTCCCGGATGAGTGTACGCTTATTTGTGATCTGCCCCCCTTCAAGGTCGGCTATTACGACGGACGAGGGGTGCTCGAGCCAAGCCAGCCGCCTCCCGTCAGGGCTCACCGCGGGCGCGCGGGTGTACCAGCCTGTATCGGTCAAGGTCTCACCTGTGGGGAGGGTTCCGGCCTCGGTAAGCACCTCGCGCCACGCCGCCCACTCGTCCTCCAATGAGATGCCCGCCGCTTCCCATGCCTCCGCAAACGTCGTAAAGAGCCCGCGCGTGTTGTACGTTCGGAGCGTTTTCAGCACAGTGTCGAAACCGTATTTGCCAATTAGATAATCCACAAACCCTACCCCGTAGAGGTAGCGCGCGTTTCCCCCCGGCCAGGCGCTGTAAGAACTCAGGCTCACCGCCGCCAGGCTCGGCCACGCCTCGCCCAGCGCCGCGCTCCTTACCAGCCCCGTGGTGAGCGCGTCGTTGCGGCGGCCCCCAAGGGTGTATTCGGATTCCATCCAGACCGCCAGCCCCTCGATAAACCAGCCCGGCGGCAGCGCCGCCACCCCCTCCCCCACCAGGCCGAGCCGGAGCCCCGCCGACGCACCCTCCGGGCGGGCGGTGTAGCGGAGCTGCATCACGTGCGTGAGTTCGTGCAGCAACAGTAAATAGAGGTCGTCCTCAGCGCGGTAGCCCAGCGAGATGTCGGTGGGAAAAAGCGCCCGAGTCGCCACCGACGGGCGCGGCAGCGCGGAGGCCGTGGCGTTGTATACGTCCGTCGTGTTTTCAACCGTAAGGGTGATGGTGGCGGGCTCGTAGCCAAAAAGGGGGATGAGCACGTCCAGCGCCCGCTCAGCTTCCGCCGCGACGCGCTGCGCGTATCCCTCCAGCGCGGGGACCTCGAAAAGCACCCGCACTCGAGGTGCGACCACCTCCTGCGTGGCAAAAGCCAGAGACATGGGGGCCAAAAATAAAAGTGCGAGAAGCGCAACAAAAAATACAGACCGTGTAGAAAACCGCATAAGAAAAGTATAGGCCGCCCAAGCCTTGGCGCGATGCGCGAGATTTCTCTAGCGAACTTGCAGCTTCTCTAAAAAATCCTCCAGCACAAACACAAAGAAACCTTCCTTCAAACGACTGCGACCACGCATATCTTACTCACTTCTTGCACGAGGCGCTACTCGAGCGCCCCAATCAGCCCACTGTAAAGCGTAAAAAGCTCCTCCTCCACCGGAGCGTTGGGGTTGTTCTGCGTCACGGTGACGCAGTAGGACGCACCGTCTTTGCCGGTAAGCCACGTCGTCAGGTTGAGAACGCCCGCTTCCGAACCTCCCTTAAAGGCGATTCGCCCCCAGTCCGCCGGATTAGCGAGGCCGCCGGAGTTGATGCTCATGAGCGGGAGCGCCTGCACCTCTCCCATGAGCGTGCAGAGTTCGGCGGGCGTGAAGAACCATTCGACCTCCAAAGCCAGGGGCGCGCCCGCAAAGACCGCGGCATTGGGGAGAGGAAGGTCCGCCAACTGGGTTGAAACCGCACGTTTGGCTCCCTCATCGCCTGTCAGATAACGCTCCAACAGAGCGCTGTTTTGCGGGTCTTTGAGCTTGAAAAGCTCTTGCGTGGTTAAAAAGGGCCGGTTACGCGCACCCTTCGCCTCTACCGCCTCGCGCCCCACAACGTGAATGAGCGCGTCCGTCGCGGTGTTGTCGCTTACCGAGATCATCAGCGTGGCGAGCGTTTGCAGGGTCAGCGGCGTGCCGTCGGGCCAGTTTTGTAAAATGCCGCTCGGCAGACTCTTCCACTCGGTTTTTAGCTCCACCACTTCGTCCCACGCGTGCGTGCCCGCTTCGATCTGGTCTTGCAGCGCGGCGAGCACCGCGAGCTTAAAGGCCGAGCCGACGCCGAGCGGCGTGTCCGCGTTGTGCGACGCCACCTCCTCGCCATTTTTGAGGACGAGTACGTTCGTTTGACCGGGGAGCGCCGCTATTCGGGAGACGGTCTCGTCCAAACCGCCAAAGTTAAGGTCGGTCAAGAGCAGTCTATCAATTTGCCCTTGCGCGTCCAGTGAGATATGCGCGGCTGCCGTGCCCCGGCTAAACCTCACGGTGAAGGGGCTGCTATTTCCCTCTACCCCTTCATAAACTCCGAGCTGGTCAGTGATACTTTTCAAGCCGGGCTCGAGCTGCGACAGCGGAACTTCCGCCAAAAAGCTTTCTGCAAACCAGTCGGCCTGAATTGGCCTAGTAGTAAGAAAACGCTCGAGCGCCCCCCTGGCGTCCATCGCCGCCGCACCACCCGTCATACCTCCTGTTACGCCTCCTGACGCGCCACCCGTTACGCTACCCGCAGCGCCGCCTGTCGCACCTCCCGTGACCTCTCCCGCACCACCTGCTGCGCCCTCCGTCGCGGCGGCTTGAACTCTGGAAAGCGTAAAAGGAAAGGTCTGCCCGCCCTGCGTAAAGGTGCCGGACAGCGTATCGCCATTCAAGCTGCCGTCAAACGTCGCGTTGCCAGGTACGCCTTGGATGATAAAGCGCACGCTCTCATTTGACGCGTCCGCAACATCAAGCTCGAGCCCCTGCGCACCCTGCGCCGGAATGTCAATCGTCCCGCTTAGCCCGCCCTCTCCTTGCGTGAAATGCACGGTGACGCCCAAACCCAGCGTACCCGGCCCAATCGCGCCCTGCCAGTCGCCGAGAAGCGCGTCCTGCGCGAGTGCGGTGCCAAGTAGAAGCGTCGCCACAAACAGAACCATTTTCTTCATTCCCTATCACTCTCCTTCGTCATGAGGCCGAGTATCTCATACCGGGATGAAAAAGGCTTCTATCCAAAGATGGAGGCCGAAACGCTCAGGCTGCTTGCTTCATACTCGGTATTGTCTCGTCCTCCGGCGGGTCGGGCTCGAGCCATAACAGCATGTAGGTCGGTAAGGTGAGCACCAGCACCAGAAAGGCAATAACAACCCACCAATCCACCCTCATAAGACCGCCCATCACCAACAGAAAAACCGCGAGCCCCATGATGACGTGGTAGCTCCTTTGGAAAACCTGCTGCTTAATGGCGCGCTGGCGTTCGTCTAAGGTCTCGTCGGCAGCGACGGCGGTGTGCCTGCCGACGTGCCCGGCGTAGGCAAAAAGCGCAATCTGCGCCACGACAACAGCGCCAATAAAGGCAAAGCTGGTCAGACTCGGGATAAAAATGAGCACATACAGCAGCACGCTCGCAACGACGAGGATGCGGCGGGTTCTTTGGGTCGGGTTCATTGACGGACTCCTTCAAAAACGTCATCCCGGACGGGGTCGGGCTCGAGCCACATGATGACCGCGGGCGGCAGCGTCACGGCCAGGAGCAGCAAAACTCTAAAGCTAAAGAGTTGGCCGAAAATTAGCCGGTCGTTGAGCACCAGTATCCAAGCGGGCGCAGTATCCAAAAAGATGTTGGCAAAACTCGTCGCGATGAGTAGACCCGCGAACAGCAGGTAAGCAGTGACAAAAGCGTCTTTGACGAGCGATTCCTGCCGCTCATCGAGCTTCATATCTTCCTGGTTGTAAGCTTTCAGCAGCTCGGTGCCCTTGGCGCTCGCGGGGGACAGAACCAAAAAGAGCACCACCGCGAGGATGCCCAACCACTCGGCGAGGAGCGGGTAAAGCGCGAACAGAGTGAGATAGTAAAAGACGACCAGAACGCGCCGCACCGACCTGCTTGCCATCATGCTAAAGTCCTTTCTTCAAAAGCGTCTTCTGTAAGGGGGTCGGGCTCTGTCCAGGCAATGACGCAAGTAGACAACGCAAGCAGCAGGTAAAGCCACAAAACCACATCCGAAACAGGTACGCTGACGCTCATGTTCGGACCGAATGACCTTGTTTTGACCAGCAGCCGTAACAGGCTCAGGACTATAAGCGTCGTTGCAAAGCCGAGTCCTCGCTGCTGCGCCTTTAGACTCACCTGTAGTTGGCGCTCGTCCAACTTGCTGACCGACTTGAACGCGAGCGCTTTTGTGACGTACAGCAGCAGGGCAAACAGCAAGATGCTGAGAACGACGGCAACCGCATGAAACGTTGGAGCTAGGCTCGAGTCGAGTATTTCTGAAAACAGAACAACCGAGCCACCGAACAAAACGACCAGGATACGGCGCTGTAACCTTGTCATGCTAATTCCCTTTCCTAAAAGTATCTTCGGTGATAGGGTCGGGCTCGAGCCAGGCAATAAGCGCGGTCGGTAGAGACGTGTAGAGGCCGCCCAAAGCAATGAGCGTCCAGCCGACGCCGAGGGTGTCAACGAGGGCTAAAAGGAGGAACATGACCCCGCCGAGAATGAGGTAGGCCCAAAAGTAGGCCTGATTGCGAAGGAGGAGCTGGCGCTCGTCTAGGGATTGGCTTGTAAAGGTTTTTGTGTAGCGGTCGGCTAAGCCTCGAGTCGAAACGTTGAGAACTAGGTAGCTGATGGCGAAGAGGGCGATGCCCGCTAGGGTCAACCACTGGGCAACGGCGAGTTGGGCGTTGGGCATGTCACTGGGCAAATAGCTCCAGTACACGATGAGTCCGAAGTAGACGCCGTACATCAGGGTAACAAGGGCTCTGCGAACGGTGCGGCTCAGGTCGAGTGTACCGATAGGCGAAACGAGTTGTTTCATGCTGCTTTCTCCTTTTCTCTCAGCTCCATAAGAGCTTCACTAAGGGGTTTGAGGGGTTTAGTCGAAAAGATGACTTCGATAGGTAGGCCGAAATACTCACTCAGCTTGAAAGCCAACTCCAGACTCGGGTTGTAGTCGCCGCGCTCCAAGTAGCCAATCGTCTGATAGTTCACGCCAATCGCGTCGGCGAGTTCCTGGCGAGACAACTCACGCTCTGCGCGCAGGACCGACAGCCGGTTGTAGATGGTCAGTTTGTCATTGGGCACTCTCGCCTCCTCTCGTTCTCTTTCTAAAACGTATTGTTGTATATCTACAACATTTTGTCAAGGGTATACACGAACAAGGTTGCTTTCTGCTAGAATATATGGGTTATGGGTATGTTTGACCACGTGCGCTGTTACTACCCCTTGCCCGATGCCGAGGCCCAAGACGCGGCGTTTCAGACCAAGGACTTAGCTTGCGCCCTGGACGACTACAGCATC
Organism: Trueperaceae bacterium; assembly: GCA_965214405.1. Taxonomy (GTDB): domain Bacteria; phylum Deinococcota; class Deinococci; order Deinococcales; family Trueperaceae; genus CBDCCT01. The sequence continues at coordinate 3,726,219 of OZ243956.1, read as the reverse complement.
ACCAGAGAGGGGCGGCTCGTTCTTCACGCCAAACGCTATGAATCGCAAGAAGATGAGGCGTCCCCCCTTGGGTTTCGGCTCGTCGTGGTGCAGGAGTGGGATGAATGCCTGCTCTACCACGGCGACCTCCGCTTTTACGACCGGCTCGAGGGCGAATGGTACGAGTACGTCGCGCGCTTTAGTGCGGGCAAACTACAATGGGTGCAGCGCGTCAACAACGTACCGCCTAGTCCCACGTTTCCTGGAACCTGAAGTGCCCGTTTACATCGTTGATAAACCTCTCCACCTCACCTCGCACGACGTGGTGGCGCGGGCGCGCAAGCTCCTCCGTACGAAGCGCGTCGGCCACGCGGGCACGCTCGACCCGCTCGCCACGGGCGTGCTCGTGCTGCTCACAGAAGAGGCAACCAAACTCTCCCCATTTCTCACGGCCTCGGACAAGGACTATCTGGCGTGGGTGTCGTTTGGGGCGGGTACAAAGACCTTGGACGCGGAGGGGCCGATTGAAGCGGAGGGGGACGCGTTACATCTTACAAAGGAGCGAATTGAGGGGGTGCTCGAGCCCTTTCTCACCCTCACCGAGCAGGTGCCGCCACAGTATTCAGCGGTAAAAAAAGGCGGCGTCAAGGGCTACGAGGCGGCGCGGAAGGGGGAGGCTTTAGAGTTTCCCCCGCGCCCCGCGACCTACCACAGCATTAAACTCTTAGATTTCGGGGGAACGCGGGACGACTTGCCGGTAACGTTTAGCCTCTCCCCGGAGGGAGGCTGGCGGCCCAACCCTCGAGGCGTAACCTTCGCCTTACCCGAGACCTTGGGCGACTTTCCTACCGCGCTCTTTTTCATGAGCGTTGGGGCGGGTACGTATGTGCGGGCGTTTGCTCGAGACTTAGGCGCAGCCTTGGGTGTTCCCGCGCACCTGAGTGCCCTGGTTAGGACGCGGGCGGGGGCGTGTGGGCTCGAGGGGGCTGTTTCTTTAGAAGCCGTTCCCGAAACTCAGGGCGTCTCCAACGCCGACGCCCTCCCCTATCCGCTCGTCACGCTTTCCAACGCAGACGTGGCGCGGGTCAGGCAGGGGCAGCGGTTGGGACTAATCTTTGAGGGGCGCGTCGGTTTGGTCGATGAAGAAAAAGACCTTGTCGCGGTGGCCGAGAATCATGAAGGTAGGATGAAGCTGCTCCGCGTGTGGGGATGATAAAATCAGGCGCATGAAAAAATCGTTTTTTGCGGTGCTTTCCGTTCTTTTGGCGTTGACCGCCTGTCAAACGGACCCCGAGCCTCCGCCTCCTACCGAATTACCCTTTGGTACCGACCCGAGCGTGCTCCGCGGGAACTGGTCAGGCACCATCTTCAACGTTCCAGCGGGTCAAGATGTGGCGCTCGAGCTCGTCAACCTCACCGCCGAGTGTGAGGACGAAGGGGAGGGGAAGTGTTACGTTTACACTTTCGAGGGAGACGTGAGCGTCGGCGGGAGTGCGTTTGCGCCCATCAGCGGCACTGGATATTCAGGTGCCGGTTATATATACGCGCTGACGTCGCCGCTCCCGCCGACAAATTTTCAAGCGTCCTTTGAACTAGACGGGTCAACGTGGAGGCTAGGCGCTACCTACCTCCCCTATCTTCCTTACAACGACCCGCCCGCGGGTGATATGTCGGTATATAGAGGAAGCGCTTCTATAGACGGGACTGAGCGCAGAAGCGAATTTGGGCTCGAGCCCACCCCCTAGCCCCGCCCTCCACCGTTGTCCCGTCATCCGTGTGTTTATCCACACCTTGCAGACCTCTTTGCATTAAACTGGAGGGTAAAGGAGACGACGTGACTATAGGCATCCCCAAAGAGGTCAAAAAGCACGAGTACCGCGTGTCCGCCACCCCCGGCACCGTCCACGCGCTCGTCGCGGCAGGACACGAGGTTTTTGTGGAGGAGGGCGCGGGCGTCGGCAGCGGCTTCGCGGACAGCGAGTACGAGGCGCAGGGCGCGACGTTGGTGGAGGGCGCTCGAGAGGCCTGGGCGCAGGAGATGGTGCTAAAGGTCAAAGAACCGGTCAAAAAAGAGTACGGCTTTTTGCGCGATGACCTGCTGCTGTTTACCTATTTGCACTTAGCCGCCGACCGCCCTTTAACCGAGGCGCTTCTCAACTCCGGCACCACCGCCATCGCCTACGAGACGGTGCAGCTTCCTAACGGCAGTTTGCCTTTACTCACCCCCATGAGTGAGGTAGCGGGGCGGATGGCTCCGCAGGTGGGGGCGTATCACTTAGAAAAGTTTCTGGGAGGCCGCGGCGTGCTCTTGGGCGGCGTGCCCGGCGTGGGGGCGGGCGAGGTCGTGATTCTGGGTGGCGGCGTGGTGGGCACCAACGCGGCCAAAATTGCGCTCGGTTTGGGCGCGCGCGTGACCATTTTGGACATCTCGCACGCGCGGCTTCAGTACCTCGATGACGTGTTCAGCGGACATTTAGGCACGCTCGCCAGCAACCCCGGTAACGTTGCAAGCGTTATTCCCAAGGCGGACCTGCTCATCGGCGCGGTGCTCATTCCGGGCGCTAGGGCGCCGCATCTCGTGACCGAGGCGATGTTGGAGACGATGAAGCCGGGCAGCGTCATCGTTGACGTGGCGGTGGACCAGGGCGGCTGCATTGAGACAATCCGCCCCACCACCCACGACGAGCCGACCTACGTGGTGGGGGGCGTGGTGCATTACGGCGTCGCCAACATGCCCGGCGCGGTGCCCAACACGAGCACTACTGCGTTGTCCAACCAGACGCTGCCCTACGCTTTGCAACTCGCAGAAAAAGGCGTGAAGGCGCTTCCGGAAAATCCCGCGCTGCTCAAGGGGCTCAATACCCACCAGGGGAACCTGACTTACGACGCGGTGGGTGAGGCGTTTGGGCTCGAGGCCATCCCAGCAGAAAAGGCGTTGGCGGGGCGCGCGGTTCACGCCTAGCCACTGCACAACAAGAGGCTCCTTCTTTACCTGAAGGAGCCTTGTATTTTTGTCTGTAAGCCAAACTGGTGAGTCTCGTTCTTAGCGCAACTTTGCCAGCGCCTTGCGAATAAGCGTTTCCGGCGTGCTCTCGGGCTCTTTAAGCGCGAGTTCGGCGACGGTCATTTTCACTTGCGTCTCGCGGTAGCCGAGCGCCAGGAGCGCCTCGACCGCGTCCGCGCCCGCTTCCGACAGAATCGCCTTGGGCCTGACCGTCCCGCCCGAGGCCGCCATGAGGTGTTCGGGGAGCTTGTTTTTGAGGTCCAAAATAATCCGCTCCGCCGTTTTTTTGCCGATGCCCGGCGCGCCCGCCAAAAGCCCCGCGTCTCCCTGCAAAATGCCCGCTGCGATAATTGTCGTGGGCATCGCCGAGAGCATCGCCAGCGCGCCCTTGGGGCCGATGCCCGAGACGCCGATGAGGTAGGTGAAAAGCAGGTGCATGTCCGCGTCGTGAAAGCCGTAGAGCGCCAGCAGTTCTTCCTTGACGACCAGGTGCGTGTGGAGCCGCAGCGCCTCGCCGGGTCGGCACACCATCAGGGTGGGTTTGGGCGCGAAGACTTCTAAGCCGAACGCCCCCGCTTGGAGGATGAGGCTCGAGTCGCGCACCTCGGCGACGACGCCGTCCAAAAAGGCAATCATGGAGTGGTGAGTGGTGAGTGGTGAGTGGTGAGTTTTGAAGTCATAGTCACTGCCTTTGGTTCACGCAATGGAGGCTGAAAAGTCATTCACACCTCTCCGAAAAGGGGCGCGAAGAGGGCTTCATAGCCGATGTCGGCCAAGGTGGCGCAGCCGGTGAGGCGCATGGCGTACTCCAACTCGGCGCGCAAGTTGGCGAGCGAGCGGTCGCTGTCAACGACGACTGCCTCCGCGCCCACCGCGAGGTAGCGGAACACGTCAATGCCTGTGCGGACGGGGCCGCCCGCGTAGATGGAAATCATGCCCGCCACCGTATCGAAGATGTCGGGGAACACCTCGATGGTCGCGGGGCCGCCCAAATAAAACCCGGCTCCGGCGTGGACGATTAGGGCCTCGAGCCCCGCCTCCACCGCCACCTCGGCGTCTAAGGGGCTACAGACGCCGTAGAGCCAGACCGGGCAGCCCGCCGCGGCGCGCAGTTCGGCCAAGTCCTCGCGGGTTTTGGGCCGCCAGTCTTCACTACCAAAGGGGGGCGTGTCGGATAAAATGCTCAAATCCAACGCCACCGCGGGCACGCCGCGCGCCGCTAAGCTGCGCACCTTGGGCATGAGCCCGCCCATCTTTTCGGTTTTGAGGAGCGGCACGGCTTCGGTAAAGCGGAAGCTCTCGGGTTGCGCCAATAGCGCCCCCGCCTCGACCAGGCTAAGCCCGGCGAGTTCTAGGCCCCCCCGCGCCGCCCCCTCGACGAGCGGCACGATGGGCGTGCTCCGCACCTCGCCTAAAAGCCGCGCCGAGGTGTCCACCTCGTGTACGTCGTGAAGGAGCCGCGGCACCAGGGGGTAACTCTCGAGCGCGGCGATGTCCCGTTCGGCCATATAGGAGATGATACCAAGACGGGGACGGGAACACGGGTTAGGGCTCGGGATTGGGCTCTTTGGCGCGGCAGGGCTTGACCGGTGCGCCCTGCGAAACGCGTCACGAGCGCCGCATCTCCGCTAATGTCACCGCAAAAAGCGCGGGGTACGGCTACGCTGTTGGGGTAGGACGAACGAAAAACTGTGAGAGCGTGCCTAAAAACCTTTGTGTCCTTACTTTCTCTAGGAGAGAGCGTGCATCAGATGAGAAGAAGCGTGACCCTGTGCTTTATACTATTCTGGTTTTTTACTCCTGCGGGCGCGCAAAGCCTGCCGCGCGAGCTTCGCGTGAGGATGCTCGAGAGCGTCGTCCAAATCGTGCCCTACGACGACCAAGGCCAGCAGTTCGCGCCCTGGACGGGGTCGGGCACCGTCATCCGTGCGGACGGGACCATCCTCACCAACTTCCACGTGGTCGGCAACCCGGACAAGGGCGAGGCGTTCGAGCACCACGCCGTCTTCGTCACACGGGCGGACGCCGCCGACCAGCCTCCGCAGTTTGCCTACTGGGCCGAATATATTTCCGGCGACCCCGGTAACGACCTGGCCCTCCTAAAAATCACCGCCTACGCCGACGAAACGCCCCTTTCGCCCGATGTGCGTTTTCCCGCCGTACCGATGGGTGATTCAGACGACCTCCTGCCGGGTGACGAGGTCGTGGTGGTCGGCTACCCCGGCATCTCGGGTGCGACGGTTACTTTTACCTCCGGTCTGGTGAGCGGCTGGCTGGGCGAGGACTACGTGGGGGGCGGCAAGGCGTGGCTCAAAACCGACGCCAAGCTGGCGCACGGCAATTCGGGCGGCGCTGCTTTCAATGAGCAGGGCGAACTCGTCGGGGTGCCGACGGAAGTTTGGGTCGAGGAAGAGGACTTTGAAGAGCAAGCTTATCTGCGGCCCGTGAATCTGGCTCACGACCTTGTGACCACCTCGAGGGCCGGAGGCGCTTTGGCCTCTCGCGCTCGCAGGGCGGCTCGAGGGGCACCCACCCAAAGACCCTGGCCCAGCGGCGCGTACGGGAGCCTTGACGTGGGCGGCAGCGCCAGGGGCACCGTTGCACCCAAACCCGCCTTTGAGAGTTTTTCGTACCACACCTACACCGTGGAGGTGCCGCCGGGAACGGGGGCGCTTACCGTCTCGGTTGACGGCGGGGGACACGACGCCGACCTGGCGGTGAACACGGGTTCTATCTTCTACAGCTACGCAGACGCCGACTACTTGGACCTGAGCGCCGACGGGAATCCCTCCTATACGCTCCGCCACCCCGAGGGAACGCTCTATATCGACGTGCTCAACATGAGCGACGCGCCGCTCCCCTACACCCTCCGGGTAAGCGAAGGGCGGGCGCGTCCCTCTCCCACACGCGCGTCGGCCCCGCCCCTGCTGACCTACACGGACTTAGGCACGGACGCAGGCGCAGAGAGTCCCACACCAACCCGCTTAACAACCCTCGTAACCTCCTACACCACGACTTATGCAGCGGTCTATACAAAAGAGCCGGGCGTCGTCCAGCCGCTCAAACTTGGGCAGACCGCGCTGGGCGAGTTTTCCGCCGAGGCCGCGGCTTCCGGGCTGAGTGGGGGCTACCACACCTATTTCGTCGACGTCGCTCCGGGCACCCAAACGTTGAGCGTCCGCATGAACGCGGACGCCGACTTTGATCTGGCCGTGAAGTTCGGGAGCGAAATCATGAGCTACGCCGATGAGGATGACGGCGGCGACTGGACGCAACGCGACAACACCCTCAGCGGGAGCGCGCTGCTCACTGTCGACGCGCCCGACGCGGGCCGCTGGTACATCGACGTCTACAACGCGGGGAGCGACCCAGGCACCTACACGCTCACGGCGCGCTAGGGATTTCCAGCGCCCTCAGAAGACGGAGGATTCACGTCTCACATGATGCTCTCCGTTTAGATTAGGGAGAGTGTCAAGGGGGAGTGATGATCGAGGTTGAAAATTTAAGCAAATCATTCGGCAATGTGAGCGCCGTTCAGAACGTCTCTTTTACCGTCCATTCCGGCGAGGTGTTCGGCCTTTTGGGACCTAACGGCGCGGGCAAAACGACCACGCTGCGCCTCTTGGCGACGCTCCTCACGCCCGACGCGGGCCGCGCCACGGTGGCGGGCTTCGACACGGTGAGGGAGGCCGAGGCGGTCCGCGGGCACATCGGCGTGGTCAACGGCGGGATGGGGCTTTACGACCGCCTCACCGGGCTCGAGGTGCTCCACTACTTCGGCAGGCTCTACGGGATGGGACGGCGTCAGATTGAGGAGAGGATAAAAGAACTCGACGCGCTTCTGGATTTAGGCGAGACGCTGCCGCGCCGCACGGGGGGCTTCTCGACAGGGATGAAGCAAAAAATCGTCATCGCCAGGGCCGTGCTGCACGACCCGCCGGTGATTTTTTTCGACGAGGCGACTTCTGGACTCGACGTGATGGCGCGCCGCGCGGTGCTCGACTTTGTCAAGGCCTACCCGAGCGAGGGGCGCGCGGTGGTTTATTCAACGCACGTGATGAGCGAAGTGGAGGAGCTTTGCGACCGGGCGGCGATTATTTATAAGGGTAAGCTCATCGCGCAGGGGACGGTGGAAGGGCTCGAGCAGCAGGCGGGGGTGCAGGGGCTCGAGCGCGCCTTTTTTGCCCTCGTCGAACGCTCCAATTTGAGCGAGTCGCAATCACAAAGGGTGCCCGCGTGAGGTTTGCTTCAATAAGACCGACAATGGTGTGGCACGTGGCCCACAAGGAAATCCTCTCGACGCTGCGCGACCGGCGCGCGATCCTCTCGAACCTGCTCATCCCGCTCCTCATCTTGCCCGTGGTGATGCTGGGCTTGCCCCTGCTCATTGGCGGCCTTTTCGAGCGCGAGCAGGAGACGGTAACCGAGGTGGCGGTGATGGGAGCGGAGAATCTTCCCGCGGAACTTAGAGAGGCGCTACGTGAGCAAAACGTCACCCTGGTTGACGTGCTTAACCCCGAAATCGCGGTGCAAAGCGGCGATTATCCCGTGGCGTTCGTCGTGCCGGAGGAATTCGCGGCGTCCGTAGAGGACCGCGACCCAGCCCAGCTCACCCTCTACCAAAAGGAGGGCAACCTGCGTTCCGAACTGAGCGCCAGTAAGGTGCAAGATGCGGTGACAGCTTATCGGGACGCGCTCGTGAGCGCGCGGCTGCGCGCGGTGGGGCTCGACAGTAACGTGCTCGAGCCCGTCACCCTCACGACCATCGACGCGAGTTCGGCGGCGGAACGCTCGAGCGGCCAGTTAGCTTGGCTCATCCCCTTTTTCATCGCCATCTGGACCTTAGCGGGCGGGCAGATGACCGCCATCGACGCGACCGCGGGCGAGAAAGAGCGCGGCACCCTAGAAGTCCTCCTCGTCGCCCCCATCCGCCGCAGCGAGGTGGTGGTGGGCAAGTTTATCGCCACGCTGACCTTTGGCCTAACCGCGGCGCTGATGGCGATCATCGGCTACATCGTGGGCGGAACCGTCTTGCGCGGCGTTTTCGGTGCGCGCTTGGGCGCGGACGCGAATGACATCGCCGCCATCATGGGCGGCGGGCTCACCATCACCCTGCCGACGGTGGTGATGCTGGTGGGCTCGAGTCTCCTCTTAGCCGCCCTCATCGCCGCCTTGCTTTTAGGCATCGCCATGTTCGCGCGCTCTTTCAAGGAGGCGCAAACCTACGTCGCGCCCCTCTCCTTTTTGCTCATCCTGCCCACACTTGGCTTACAGTTTAGAGACCTCTTAGATGTAGGCAGCGGCGTCTACTTCGTCCCCATCCTCAACGTGCTCGTCTTGATGGACGACATCGTCAAGGGCGCGGTGAGCGCGCTCCCCATCGTCATCACCTGGGGCTCGCTGCTCGTGTACGTTACGCTGCTCCTGGGCTTCGCCTACACCAACTTTCGGCGCGAGGGCGTAATTTTTCGCTCCTGATTCTTTCTGGCCACTCACCACTAAGCTTCCCGGTAACGCTCGAGCCCTTCCATATACGGCTCCACTGAAGCGGGTTCGTACCTCTCCTCTACCTCCGTATTCGCCGCGTCCGCCGCGCGCTCGACCCGCCCCACGCCCTGCATCGCCAGGAGCGCCGCGCCGTAGGCCGCGCCCTGGTTTTGTTTGGGGCGCACCAGCGGCAGCCCCAGCACATCCGCGACGATTTGCAGCCACAACTTTGACCTAGCCCCGCCGCCCGTGACAAGGAGTTCATCTAGGGAAGCGAGCGGGTGAATGATGTCGAGCGCGTCCCGGAGGCTAAAGGCGACGCCCTCGAGCACCGCGCGCACCACGTCCCCCTGCGTCGTCGCCAGGCTGAGGCCGGTCCACGAGCCGCGCAAGTTCGGGTCTAAGTGCGGCGTGCGCTCGCCCGCCAGATAGGGCTTAAAGGTGACGCCGTTGGCACCGGGTGTGCTTTTCGCGGCGAGTTCGGTAAGCTCCGTGAAACTCGCGTTGGGCGCAAAGGTGTCGTGATACCACTGCAACGAGCCCGCCGCCGCCAAAGTGACGCCCAGCAGGTTATAGCCGCCGTCGGCGTGGCAGAAGAGGTGGACGCGGCCTTCAGGGTCGGGCTCGGGTTCGTTCAAGGGCGCGAAGAGAACGCCCGAGGTGCCCAGGGAGACGTTGCCCCGTCCGGGGTGGCGGCTAGAGAGCCCCAGCCCCGTCGCCGCCGCCGCGTTGTCGCCCGCGCCCGCGACGACGGGCAAGTCTGCGGGGAGACCCGTTTTTTCCGCGACCTCTCTTTTAAGTTTCCCCGTCACCTCGTGCGAGGCGACGACGGGGGGGAAGAGGGTGGGGGGAAGCTCGAGCGCCCCCAAAATCTCCTCGTCCCACGCCTTTTTTTCTAAGTTAAACAGGTTCGTCCCCGAATTGTCCGACGGCTCCGAAGCCATCTCGCCCGTGAGCACGTAGCCGAGGTAATCTTTCGGCAAGAGCGAGTGGCGCGTCTTAGCGAAATTCTCCGGCTCCTCAGAACGCAACCAGACGAGCTTGGGCGCGTGAAAGCCCGTGATGGCCGGGTTGCCCGTACGCTGAATCATCTCGGAGCGTGGCGCGCGGCGCTCGATTTCTGCCACCGCCGCGCCCGTGCGCTGGTCGTTCCACAAAATTGCAGGGCGCACGGGCTCACCTGATGCGTCTAAAGGCACCATCCCGTGCATCTGGCCCGACAGCCCGAGGGCGAGAATGTCGTAGTCGTCAAGCTCCGCCGCTATCTCCGCAAGCGCCTCCAGTGTTGCCGCCGCCCAGTCCTCCGGGCGCTGCTCCGTCCAGCCGAGTTTGGGCGTCAGCAGGGGGTAGGTGCGCGTCGTCTCCGCCACCACCACGCCACGCTCGTCCACCGCGAGCACGCGGACGCCGCTGGTGCCTACGTCGAGGCCGAGGGTAACGGTTTCTTTCACCCGCGCGCGCCCAACAGTAAGTCCACGGTGAGTTGGTCGAGCTTTTCCAAACCCGGCCCGCGCGTTCTCAGGGCGGCCAAGTCAAAGTCGTAATCCTTGAGGCGCGCGGCGTTGTCCTGGCTGTAGGACTGAGTAAGGGGCTCGAGCTCCGCATCCTCAACTTTGTACTGCTCTAACGCCGCCCTAATCTCCGCATCCTCGTTAAACTGCTCCGCCTTGTCTTTGAGGATGAGGTACGTCCTCATACAGCCCCGCGCGAACTCCCAGACGCCCGCTTCGTCCTCGGTGCGTAGCGCGTGCGCGTCGAAATGTCTCGGCCCTTGATAACCTGTGTCCTCCAAGAGCTTCACGGTAAAAAACGCGCCCTTTAAGTTTTCCGCGCCGAAGCGCAAATCCTGGTCGAAGCGGCCCATCTTTTGGTCGTTTAAGTCGATGTGAAAAAGCTTGCCCGCGTCAATCGCCTGCGCGACCGCGTGGACGAAAGAGAGCCCCGCCATCGTCTCGTGCGCGAACTCGGGGTTGACGCCGACCATCTCGGGGCGGTCCAGCGTGGCGATAAACCCAAGCGCGGAGCCCACGGTGGGCAAGTAGATGTCGCCTCTAGGCTCGTTGGGTTTGGGCTCCAAGGCGAACTTATAACCGTAACCCTGGTCTTCCGAATACTCGCAGAGGAAGTTGAGCGCGTCCCTAAACCACTGCATCCCCTCCAAAGGATTATTGGTCGCGTCCACCTCGCTGCCCTCGCGCCCGCCCCAAAAGACGTAGGTCTGCGCGCCCAACTCGGCCCCCAAGTCCATCGCCCGCATCGTTTTTTGCAAGGCGAAGGCGCGCACGCGGGCGTCCGCGGAGGTAAACGCGCCGTCCTTGAAGACAGGGTCAGTGAACAAGTTGGTCGTCGCCATCGGCACGACCACGCCGTTGTCGTCTAACGCCCCCTTGAAATCCTTCACGATGCGGTCACGCTCTCCCGCCGAGGCGTCGGCGGGCACGAGGTCGTTGTCATGAAAGTTTACGCCCCACGCGCCAAGCTCGGCGAGTTTTTGGACGATGTGGGTGGGCTCGAGCCTTTCTCTCGTAGGCTCGCCAAAGGGGTCGCGTCCGATGTTGCCCACCGTCCACAGGCCGAAGGTGAAGCGGTCTTCTTTTTTGGGTTCAAACATGGGGGGTGCCTCCTTGAAATGTTATGGCTGAGTCTAACCCGGAGGGTGGGGGTGAGTGAATAGTGGTGAGCGGTTAGACAAGGAGATGGCGAGAAAGTTTGCGTTTGTCTCTCGTGGGTCTTGTATAGTGTCACGGTGAACACGAACGATTTCAAAGCATCGGTGCAGAAGGGCGTGATGCCCGCGGGACTTAAGAGCCCCTTGGAGGCGCTGTGGCTGGACGCCAGGGGCGAATGGGAAGCCGCGCACATGGCGGCGCAGGGAGACGAAAGTCAGGAGGCAGCCTGGGTCCACGCCTACCTCCACCGCAAAGAGGGCGACGACGGCAACGCAGGCTACTGGTACAAGCGCGCGGGGCGAGATAAACCCGACGTGTCTTTAGAGGACGAGTGGGAGAGGATGGTGGGGGCGCTGTTAGGGCAAGAAAGTAGTTAGTGAGTAGTGGTTAGTTTTTCTCATCACTCATCACTAACCACTACCCACTGTCTTTAACCACTCATCACTGTTAAAAAACCGCTCCTAGACTAAAACTAAACTTGCCCCGCCGGTGGCGCTCGGAAAAGCCGTAGTCGAGGCGCACGGGCGGCAGGCCGATGCCCGCGAAGCCGAAGTTGATTTGCGCGCCGACGCCGAAAGACGCGAACAGGGGCGCGCTGTAGTCGTCGAAGCCGGGCACGCTCGAGGCGTAGCCCACGTCGGTAAACACCACGCCGATAAGCGTCTGGGTGGCGACGGTCTCGAGGCCGAAGTCGTAGCGGTACTCCAAAGAGCTCGTCACATAGCTCTTTGACAAGCCGAAGTCGTTGCTCGTGTAGCCGCGAATCCCGGTGGCCTCGTCGGGGGTGTCGCCGACGATGAAGCGTTTACTTTCGGGGTAGTCGCCGCCAAACTGGGTCCCGGCGTTGATACGGAAGGCGAACACGTGGTTGGGGTCGTTCACGCTGGGGATGACGTCTTCAAGTTTTAGGTAAGTCTTGAAGCCGAGCTCGAGCTGTTCATATACATAGCGCTGCTGCAAGTTCGTGTCCGGGTTGCGGTAGTCCGAGCCGAAACCGAGGCCGACCTGACTCGTGGCGACAAAGCCCGAGCGCGGAAAGTCGAAGGCGTCGCGGGTGTCGTAGGCACCCGAAAGGCTAAAAAAGCTCGTCAACCCGCTCTGCGGCACGTACTGGAGCGCGTCTTCGCGGGGCAGCGCGCAGGGTTCCGTTACCGCGCCGTTCACAATCTCGCACGCGTCGCCGGGTTCGTAAGTGTAGCGGGCGTAGGCGGTGCTCGCGCCAAAGCGCAGCGAGGTGTTGTCGAAAATCGGCCGACCGATGCCGAAACGCACCCCCGTGTTGCGCTGCGTGTAGTCACCCACGCGCACGCGGTTCGCGTCCGTTGGCGGCAGGCCGGGATAAAAGGCTCGAGAGCTCCCGTCGGCGCTTAGCGGCTGATTGGTCAGCACCGTGCTGTAGAGCGAGGCCGATACCGAGGTCGGCACCTCTCTGAAGTCGAGAAAGTCCACGTAGAGCCAGGGCACGCTGTAGGTCACGCTTGCCCCGAACAGGAGGCCGATGTCCGACGTTTGCCCGCTCAGCTCCGCGTTAAAGTTTTGGGCCGAGCCCAGAAAGTTGGTATCCCCATAACTTATCGAGGCCGAGAAGCCCTGGTCAGTCGAATAGTTGGCCGCCGGGCGAAAGGTCCGCGTCTGGTTCTCGCGCACCGCCACGCGCAAGACCGCCTCGTCGGGCGCATTTTGGTCGGGCACGGTCGGCTGCGAGGTGGGCAGCGGCGTGACCGCGCCGAGGCTGGCGACGGTGCGCAGGGCGTTGACGAAGGTGTTCTCGTTATACACGCTGCCGACAGGCGGCAAATAGCGCGTGATGACGTCTTCGTTGGTGCGCTGCACGTTATCTTCAAACGTAACGTCGTAGCCCGTCACCTTGATTTCGCGGAGGCGCTGCACGTAGGTGCCGTCGAGGTAGTTGAAGTCGGGCGTGGGCACGAGCCGGTAGCCCGCCTCCTGATACCGCTCGGCAATGCGCGCAAAGTCTTCGTTTGCCAGACCTGAGGTAAAGGTGTCGCCCACGTTGAGGGTGAGGAGGCTCATCAGCTCGTCGGTGGGGATGACTGTGTTGCCCTCAATTTGAACCGCGTCAACGGGACCCGCCGAGTCGGGTGGGCCGGACTGAAACACAACGCGCACGTCGCCGGTGGGGGTGGTGAGGGTCTCGAGCCGCACATCTTGCGTCCGCCCCGCCGCAAGTTGCCTCACATCGTTAAGAAGCGTGTCGTAGTTAAAGAGGTCGCCTTCTTCAAGCGAGAGCGCGGACGGGTCCACGCCAATCGCCGTCGTGTCGACGCCCGCGATGCGGAGTTCGCGTATCCCGACCGTGAGCGTGCCGCCCTCGAGGCTGCTGCGGGCGGGGTCCACGCCTGAGCCGCGGTAGCCTTCCTCCTGATAGGCCTCGTTTACCGCGTTGACCGCGGCCTGATAGGTCGCAAAATTGAAGGCGTCCCCCCGCGTGAGGGGCCGGAAAAGGTCGCTCAACCGCGCCTCGTCCAGCACGGTCTCGCCCTCAAAGACCACGTCGTCCAGGGGCACGTCCTCGGTAATCGTGTAGACGAGCCGCACGCCGCCCTGGCTCAAACCTTGGCCTGCTGAAGCGTTTCCTTCATTTGCCCCCCCCGTCACGCCTTCTGCCCCGCCCGTCGCGCCTCCTCCGGTTACGCCGCCCTCCCCTGCTGCAATGGGCTCGACGCGCAGGTCGACGGGCACGTCGAAAGGAAAGCCCTGCGCGCGGTAAAGTTCTTGCAGGGTGCGCCGCGCCTCCTCGGCGTTCAGCGTGTCGTAGGTGGCTCCGGGCGTGACCAGGTTGCGGTCGTCCAAAATGGGCAAAATCGCCTCGCTGGGAAAGCTCGAGCCCTCGATCACCACCTCCCCAACGGAGGGATTTTCAACCACGCGCACAAACAAAATAGGCCCGTTGCCTCTATCCTCGACCGACAGACTCACCTCGGAAAAGGTCCCGAGAGCGAGGATACGGTCGCGCTCGCTCTCCAAATCCAGTTGCGACACCAGCGTGCCCGCCCGCGCCGACAGGGTCACCCTGATGAGGGGCGTGTTGGCGTCACCCGCGCCCTCGATACGCACCTCCGAAAGGGTCTCGCCGGACTGGGTTTGGGTGGTTTGAGCGGTCGCCGAAGCGGAAATAAGGGGTAATAAAAGCAGCGTACAGAACAAAAAAGAACGAAACATGCGCCAGTTTAACCGAGACGGCGTGAGAACGCGTTAATCATTCACGAAAAAAGACGAAGAAACAGGTTCACACTTTTTTGGAAGACGGGTTAAGCAACTTGCGAAGAAGCGCGTCTCCTCTATCCTCAACGCCCTACAGGTTCGCTTCACACCCCCGCCGCGCATTTTCAGGGTTGTGATGACTGTTATAGTGCTTTTCGTGAGTACGTCTACGCTTTCAGAACCTCAGAACACCGCGCGGCGGTTGAAGGAGGCCGTCGCCGCCGTTCGTGAACGCACGCGGCTCGAGCCCCGCGTCGCCCTCATCCTCGGCTCGGGTTTGGGGCCGCTGGCGGACGAGATAGACGCGGAGGCGGTGATTTCATATGGGCAGATTCCCGGCTTCAGCGAGAGCAGCGCGCCCGGTCACGCGGGCGAGCTGGTGCTGGGTACGTTGAGCGGGCTCGAGGTGGTCGCCATGAAGGGCCGCTTGCACTTTTACGAGGGTCTAAGCGCGGCCCAAACAGCCTTTCCGGTGCGGGTCATGCACGCCCTCGGCGCGAGCAGCCTGCTCGTGTCCAACGCCTGCGGCGGTTTGAACCCGAACTGGCGCGCGGGCGACCTCATGCTGGGGCTCGACTTCATCAATTTTAGCGGCGACAACCCGCTGATCGGCCCCAACGATGACGCGCTTGGCCCGCGCTTTCCGGTCATGTTCGACGCGTTTGACGCGGATTACATAGAACTCGCTCGCCGCGTCGCCAGGGCCGAAGACATCTCGCTACGCGAGGGCGTCTATCTGGCTATCTCCGGCCCGAGCTACGCGACGCGCGCCGAGCTGCGGATGTTTCGCGCCTGGGGCGCGGACGCGATCGGCATGTCCACGGTTCACGAGGTCATCACCGCGCGCCACCTCAACATGCGCGTCCTGGGCCTTTCGTCAGTGACCGACATGGCGCTGCCCGACGGGGCGGAGCACGCCACAGGTGATGACGTGTTGGAGACCGCCGCGCGGAGCGGCCCGACCTTTCGGCAGTTGGTCAAGGCGGTCCTAAGGGAGTTTTGAAGATTTGAATGGCGAGGTTCAAGGTTTGCGTCAATGTACACGTTTTCTTTTGTCGCGGTAACGATGTGCTGCTCCTGCGCCGCCACAACACCGGCTATGAAGACGGCAACTACAGCGTCGTCGCGGGCCATTTAGACGGGGGTGAGACGGTCCTTCAGGCGGCGGTGCGTGAGGCGAAGGAAGAAGCCGGTGTCACGCTTACCGAAAATGATGTGCGCGTCGTAGGAACGATGCACCGCAAGAGTAACGATGAGCGGATTGACTTCTTTTTGACCGCCTCCTCTTGGTCGGGTGAAATCACCAACGCCGAGCCTCACAAGTGTGACGACCTCGCCTGGTTTTCGCGGGACGCGCTGCCGCAGAATACGGTTGCGTATGTTAAGCGGGCGCTCGAGCACTCTCAAACAGAACTTTGGTTTGATATTTACGGCTGGGAGGCGCGTGCTTAAAGTTCAAGAGCGCATCCTGCAAGCCTGTGAGCGCGCCGGACGCGACCCCGCTGAAGTCACGCTGGTTGCGATTACCAAGGGCCACGACCCGCGCGACATCGAGCGGGTTGTGCTCGAGCACGGTCACCGCGTCCTGGGCGAGAACCGGGTGCAGGAGTGGCGGGACAAAGCAGAGGTGTTAGAGAACATCGAGTGGCACTTCATCGGCAACTTGCAAACGAACAAGGTCAAATACTGCACGCCCTTTTCCGTGATTCATTCGCTCAATTCGGTGCGCTTAGCCGACGCCATGCAAACCCAGGGCGAGCGGCGGGAGCACGTGTTCCGGGTGATGGTCGAGGTGAACGTGGCGGGTGAGGCGTCCAAACAGGGGGCGGCGGCAGACGAGGCGGAGGCGCTGGTGGCGCACGCGCGGGGCCTCTCCCAAGTCGAGGTCCTGGGTCTCATGACCATCGCGCCCTACAGCGACCGTCCCGAAGACGCGCGACCTGTGTTCCGCGCGCTGCGCGACCTCCGCGATAAGTTGGGGCTCAAGGACCTGTCGATGGGCATGAGCGGCGACTTCGAGGTGGCGATTGAAGAGGGCGCGACGTTTGTCAGGATAGGTTCGGCGCTTTTTGAGGGAACCTAAATCAGAACGAGCGTCAAGGCCAAACCGGTGAGTCTCGTACTAAAACCCAAGTGACAAAGATTTAACAAACTCCCGCCCACCCCCCGGTTAAGATGCGGCGATACGGAAAGCTGGGCACCGCAGGGCTTTTCAAGAGCAGTCACAGAGCTAAAGAGGTCACCATGAGACTGAGTCCACTCGACGTCGAACATCAGGATTTTGACGGCGCGCTGAGCGGCTACAACAAGCGGCAGGTGCGCGAGTTTTTGGCGCGCGCGGGCGAGGCGCTAGAGGGCGCGCTAGACGAAAACAAACGCCTGCGCGACCAGATGGCGCGTCAAGAAGAAACCATCGGGACGCTCCAGCTCGCCGAGGCCGAGATGAAACGCGCGGTCATCGCCGCCGAGCGCATCGGCAACGAACTCAAACAGAACGCCAAGCGCGAGGCCGAGATTGTCATTCAGGAGGCCGAGGCCACCAAGCACCGCCTCATCCGCGAGGCCGAGGACAAGGTGGGCCGGGCCGAAACCGATCTGGAGCGCCTGAAGCGCGAAAAAAGGCTTTTTGGTGAACAGTTCCGGGGTCTCTTAAACGCGTACGAACGCTCTTTGGACACGCTTGGCGCACAAGACGTAACGGACCATAAAACTTCAGCAGAGGAAATCTTAGAAGCGGATTTGACTGACTTAGAGTTTGTCGAAGCGCCCTAAACCAGGTCCTAATCTTCCAGCGCCTCCTCGAGCGTGACCCAGGAAAGCGTCGCGCACTTGACCCGCGCGTGCAGCTTCGACACGCCCTGCAACAGCTTGAGCTCGCCCAGCGCCTCGGCGGGGGCCTCGCCCCGGACCATCGCCTTAAAGGCGCGGCTCAGCTCCAACGCCTCCCCCACCGGCTTGCCCTGCACGGCCTGCGTCATCATCGACGCGCTCGCCTGGCTTATCGCGCAACCCTCGCCCGTAAACTTTGCGTCTTGAATGACGCCGTCCCGGACGTCTAAAAAAAGCACCAGCTCGTCCCCGCACGACGGGTTGAGGCCTTCTCGTCTGGTGGCCCCGGCGATTTCGCCGCGGTTGCGAGGGCGTTTGTAGTGGTCGAGGATGATTTCTTTGTAGAGCGTGTCAAACATTAAGTACCTCGAGGGGCTAGAACGTTGGACCTCGAGTGTAGCACCCCGCAGAGCACTAAAGCACCTTCCAACGAACCGCTCTCACGAGGCTGACAAAGTCTTTGCCCAACGTCATCGGCAGTTCGGCGCAGACTTCTAAAATCCAGGGATAATCCGAGTCGATTTCCGCGCGGATGGTTTCGTAACTGTGGTCTTGGGCGTAACGGATAAGATGCGACCAGAGGGCAAGCATAACGGGTCGGTGGTGGTGCCGGAAAACTCGGCTCGTCCCAAAGTTGGCGGTATCGAGTTCTCGGCCCCGGTTTTCCGGCACGAGGGCGGCGGGAAAAAGATTGGCAAAGGCGGCGTACTCGTCTCCTTGCAGCGCAACAAAGCACGCGTCGGGCAAAAATTCATTAAACACCTCCTCACGCCACTCATCTAGCGAAAAAAGGTGCGGCGTAGCGGGGATTGCGCCTGAACCCTCGCTGTACACCTCATCGTGAAGGGCGCGGAATTTTGCCACCACACTGTCGGTTTTAGGGTCAGCCATACCAAGTTCGGCCAAACTCATGATGTCGAAGCCGAGTGCCCGCGCATCATTTTCAAACGGCTTTAACGTTTCCGCCGGAAAAGTGCGCACATCCAAAACGGGGGTGAATACGTGGCGGTAGGTGCGAAACCCGAGACGCAGCAGGGTGGGCAAAAGGACATCATCTTCGCTTAGACCCGCGCGCAAGAGCAACACGCCGTCCTCCAACATCTGCGGCAGAGCGGTTTCGTAAAGGAGCTGCGCGACGGCGTGACGGTCTTCAACTCCCTCATCAAACGAAAAGGAGCAGAAGAACTCGCCTGGTTGAAAATGCCAATAGTCCTGCCGATAGCGAAACGTGGCAACCTGCTCGCCGTTTCTTAACGCAGTGGCTTGGTGAGGCTTGAGCAAAAGGGTGGTGTCAGACATGCCAAAGGGTAACAGACCTGTTTACGTAGAGCGTCAAGTCACCTTAAACATGGAGGCCGAGAGAACGCTTCAGAAAGTTTTTTATCTAAAATTTCATCTTTGCTTGTATAGGGTGGGCTCGAGCCCCCGCACCCCCACCAAGCCCGCGCGTTATATTTAGCACACCGGAACCCTCATGAGCATCCTTGAAGACCTCACCTCAGGCGACCCTCACCGCATTTGGTCAGGAGCCCACGCCGTCCGGACGCTCCGGGAGCCAGAGGAACTGGCGGAGCTCGCAAAGAACATAAGCAAGATTCGGCGGCGCACGCGCGGGGTAGACCTCGGCGGCGCTTTTTATCCCAACGCGGGCCACTTAGAGTTCGCGCTCCAAAAGCTCATGTTCATCCGCGACCGCAAGGGCTGTCTCTGCCACCTCTACACCAAAAACATGTTTTACGACCCTGAGAGGGAGCAAGAAGCCGGTCACGTCAAGATTTTTCAGGAGGTCGTCTTGGCACCTTTTGAAGAGGATTACGTCTGCCGGTGTCTGTACTGCGGTCAAGGCTTCGAGGTGGAAAGGCGTGAGTATCATTACCCGTGGTGGTCCTGGCGGTTTATCAGGTGAGCGCGTGGCAAGTGCGCTCGAGCGGGACTAGCCACAACCCCTCACAGCCTGTATGATTTTCACAGGTCAAAGCCTTGTCCCTATCTTCTTTCACCCTTTTCACCACAATCCCCTCTACCCCTTCGCCGCTTACATTTTGCTTCGTCAGAGTTTATTTAAGTCGGGAGCGTTATCAGTGATACGTGCGTCTTTGAGCGTGATTTTTGTTACTTTAATTTTTAGTTCCTTTTTTAGCCTTGCAGTGGCTCAAGATACCGCCCAGGATGACGCCGAGATAGACGCCGAAGTGCAGGCCATGAGCGACGCGGCGCTGGCGCTCATCCAGCTCGACTCTTTTGTGGACGCCAACGTCACCTTTTGCACCCAACACGCGCCCGAGGCGGGCGTGAGCGAGGCGGCGGCGGCCTGGTACAGCTCGAGCGGCCTGACCATCTTGGAGCTAATCAAGCAGTTACCGGAGGTCGGGGCGGTTTTTGGGGAGATGCAAAACTCGTTTGCAGGGGCGGCGTTGCAGGACTTGACCGCCAAGGCGACCGGGCGCGAGGCCGAATGGTGTAAAAGCGTTCCCGCCCTCTTGCAGAGTCCCGATTGGGACGTGCTGACGAATTATCCAGACGAGTTTAGGACCCTGCGCGAATTTTACGCGCTCTTGAGCGGCGAGGACCCGCCGCCCCCGCCGCTGCCCAAGGCTCGAGCCCTGCCGCCCATCACGAGCCCCAGCTACGCGGAGGTCATCGCGGCGGGCGTAAATCCAGAAGAAACGTTTATCCAGGACGAATTTCACTGCTATAACGCGCGCGGGACCGATTACAGCAGTTCGAGCCTCGTTGTGCAGTTTTCCGCGCCGGGGCAGTACCTCAGTTCGTACGGCGGCGGGACCTATACGCTGAGTACCGACACCTATTCGCCGGAAATAACCTGGCTGAGCGGACCCTTTAAGGAGGCGGACGGCGAGCTTGATTTTAGCAACTTTGGACAGAGCTTTTCTTTGGGTAGCGTGACGCTGGGTGACGCAAGTTACAGCTTTGGCTGCTATCAGCAGGGCTCGAGCGAGCGGGCGGCGCTTACTACATTTCGCCTTAAAACCCCTCAAGCGGGCACCTACACCTGCCGCGACGCCGAGACGGGCGAGGCGCAGGCGTTGGAGCTTGCATCTGGAGGACAGTACAGTGTCGGCGGGGCGAGCGGAACCTACAGCGTCTCCGGCATGACGAGTGACTATAACAGCTCACAGATTGACTGGCTGACCGGACCCTTTGCCGAGCAGTCCTCGTCCTACACGGAAGAGCCCGACAACGGCTTTCGCTCTTTTGACCTCTCCCTGAGCAGCGGCAAGGGGTATCCGGGCTTTGTATATAGCTCGAGCGAACTCTCGCTAAGCTGCGAAAGCTTGGGCGAGCCCGTCAGTTTTGAAACGTACGGCGAAGGAGCCGCGCCGCCCGCGCCGCCCACCGAAAAGGCCTTGGACGGTCTTTTTTACCGCTACGACTTCGTCTCACAGGGAACTTTTTCCACGTCGGAACCGCACTTCTATAGGTTTTTCCCGAACGGCTACGTGTTTGATGGCGCGCCCGAGGGCGACCCGGCGGACATCGACTGCACCCGCACCAAGCCCAACGGCGCGCCCTTTTGTGACACGTACGCGGTGAGTAACGGTCTCATCCGCATCGGGAACGCCGACCCTGAACCCTTTTCTTTGGACGGCGCGGTGCCCGTCATCAGCGGCGAAGCGCTCACGCCCGTTGCGGCGAACACGGTGACGAGGCTTGACGGACTTTTCTGGGCGAACGCCGGTTCCTCGTTTGGCTTCTGCGGACCGTTTTCGATGTGCTCGAGCTCCTACAGCGAATGGAACTACGACTTTAAGCCCGACAACACCTTTTCTTACGCCTCCTCATCTCAATCCCTGTCCTCGATGAGCAGCCCCTTGGGCGACACCTACACCTCGGCCTACGGCAACAGCGACGATGCAGGCACCTACACCATCCAGGGCAACGTGATTGAGTTTCGTTTCGGCAACGGCAAAGTCGAGCGCGACTTCATCACGGTGTCCGGTCCTGACTCTTTTATCATGGGAGACAGAAATTTTACGCGCAAGACCGAGTGAGGCGTGGGTTTCGAGCGGGGCTTAGCGGCTCGCTCCGCCTTTTCTCCCTGGGTAAAATAGGTGTTGTAAAGTGAGAGCAAAGTAAAAGTCAGAAACATCTCAACAGGCATAACGAGGAGACAGCATGAACAGGCTCAAAGGCTTACTGGTCGCCCTTTTAGGATTTGCGCTCGCCTGCGGCGCGTTCGCGCAAAGCGGCTCTGACCGCGCGACCGGGCAAATCAACGACGCGCTGAGCAGTTTTTTTGGCGAGGGCGGCACGCCCACCGTGACGCCCCAGCAGACGGCGGCGGTGGACCCCGCGCAGTTCGAGTACACCTACGACCCGTCTCTGGTCCCGCAAGTCCAGGCGCAAGTGTTAGCCATTCTGCCCGACACGCTAGAGAGCCGCGCAGCCGCTCAGAGCATCTTAGACCAACTCACCCTTGAGCAGCAGCAGGCCATTATGGCCGAAGGCTTCCCCGACGGCACCTGGAGCGCGACCAACATGGTGGACGTGATATCGGCGGCGGTACTCACCGCCTACGGCGTCTTGCAGAACTTAGAGAACACCACCCCGGAACAAGACGCCGCCGTGCGCGACCTTTTCCGGGTGGCTTTTGCCAATACGGACCTGCCCAACTTGAGTGACGCCGACAAGCAACTCGCCACCGAGCCGCTGCTGATCGCAACAATTATTACCGCCGCGCAGTACGGGCAGGCTCGAGAGGGCGCGCAGGGCTTCTCGCTCACCGACTTGCAGGAGGGTGCAAAGCAGGTGTTGCAAACCTTCGGACTCGACCCGCAGTTCTTCACCCTCGGCGCGAACGGCTTAGAACTTACGCCCCAGATGCAGAGGGTCCAAAGCGGCGAACTCACGATGGAGCAGGCTTTTCCCGAGGTGATGGCGCAGCTCAACGCGCTGGGCGTAGAACCCGCCGTGCCGGACGCTGCCACGGGGGGAGCGAATACGCAAGCGCCTGTCGGCACCACCGACGCGACCACGCAGGCTCAGACGGGCGGCGCGGCGCAGACCGGTACACCGCCCGACACA
This sequence comes from Trueperaceae bacterium, assembly GCA_965214405.1. Lineage (GTDB taxonomy): Bacteria > Deinococcota > Deinococci > Deinococcales > Trueperaceae > CBDCCT01. The sequence continues at coordinate 3,703,980 of OZ243956.1, read as the reverse complement.
ACACCCAACACGTCAACCGGAGGCGCTAATCCGCTCGGTTCAAGTCAGACGCCGAACCCGCTCGCGCCCGCGCCCGACCCCTTCGCGGGCACCTATAGCAACGACACGCTGACGCTCACGCTCGAGGGCACCGGCACCTACACGGGCAGCATGGACCTCAGCGGTCAAACCTTTCCCGTCCAAGCAACCGCCAACGGCAACGCGCTGTCGGGCACCTTCTCGAGTAACGGCGCGACCTTTACCTTTACCGCGACCCTGGACGGCGCGACGCTCCAACTCACGAGCGACGGCAACGCGTTTACGCTCCAGAAAGAAGCGCCAAGGAATCCTTTGGGTAACTGACAAGAATGTGAAAATGCTCGAGGGTTTATCAGTATTGACGACAGCGTGACGTGCAAGTGGTTGGCTTTCGCGTGACCTTGAAGGGCTGGCTTGGTCAGAAAGAGAGCCTGGGATGAATGAGAGCGTGGCGTGGAATATATGGGGCTCGAGCCACCTTCTACGCCACCATTTCTCTCCCGCTGCGTTTCTCTCACTATAAAAATGCACCTGTTCTCGTTATACTCAGGCCATGAACCTGGCCGTCAAAGAGGAGTTTGGTGAGGTTTTGGAACCGCTCGGCGCAGACGCGGCTAATTTTTTCCTTGCCGCCAGCCTCTACCACGCCAACAAGGTCAGCTTTGAGGCGGCGGCGCTCCTTGCTGGGCTCAATTTTGAAGGGTTCCACGAACGGTTACGAGAGCATTTCGGCAAAGGCTTCGTGCTTGCTGATGAGACCGTGTTGGAAGACCTCCAAACCGTCAAGACGCTCTAAGCTACAGAGTGAAAATCGTCACAAACACGAGTCCTATCATCTTTTTGCACAAGCTCAACAGTCTGCATCTTTTAGAAAAGCTTTTCGAATCTGTTCTCGTTTCCGGGGGCGTTGTCCGCGAGTTGGGTGATGAGCTACCGGACTTTATGCAAATTGTGACGCTATCAGCTCGAGGCGAGGCTTTTGTCAGCGGAGCCCTCGAGCGTTTACACCGCGGCGAGCTCGAGGCGCTCTTTTTGGCCCAAGAAACGCGCGCAGACTTTGTCGCTTTAGATGACCTTTTGGCGCGTGAAAAGGCCAAAGAGTTGGGTCTAAGGGTTATCGGCACCCTCGGCATTTTATTGGGCGCACAAACGCGCGTTTCTTTCATCTAAAGAGACCAGAGAACGTCTGACCAACCTTGTTGAGAAGCACGGCCTGTACCTTTCACCCGCTCTGTTAAAGAGCGTGCGCGCTGGCTTAGGGTCTTAGTAGATGCGCTTTAGCCTATTTTCCTGATTTTCCTAACGCCACGGCACCTCCGCAATTCTTAACGCTCTGAGCCACTGAGGAAGCGACAAAAAATCCTTGGGATAGTTGAGAGGAACTTGAAAAAATAGTTGTATCCAGGTTTTACTAGACTAAGATTGACGACAGTGTGATGTATGAATGCCGGGCAGGCAAATGACTCCAGGTCCTTGAGATAGGCACCAGAACAGGAAAGGTGGAGTGAAGCGTGGTCGCAAAACGTACGGGGCTCGCACTCATTTTCGCGCTGCTTTTGGGCGTGGCTACGATAATTTTTGTCGGGGTTTACGTTCGGGCGAACACCTGGCCTTGCGGGCGTTTCGATAGGTGGAGCGGCTGCGTGAGAAGCGTTAAACTCGATGTTGGGGCGGTGGGGCTCGAGCCTGGGGCCAGAGCGAGCTACCGCGCGCTCGACCTCTCCGCGGGGGGCGAAAGTGTTCTGGTCGGGTTGCGCGGGACTCGAGCGGACGGCGCGCAACCCGCGACACACCACGCCGTGCTTGCACTTTTCGACACGCGAGATGGCAGCGTCATCCAGGTGCTGCGCGATCTAGAGGGTAACGAGCAGCGTCGGTACGATGACGACTGGGGTGCCACAGCGATAGAAGAAGCCGCCCTCTCACAAGACGGCAGCCTCGTCGCGTCCTACGCTTTTGGCAAGAACGAGAATAGCCTCATTGTGCAGCGCACCAACGGTCGTGTGGTTACAACCGTTTTTGAAATTGATAGCGACGAGGCCTACGGTTGTACAGCGATGCTCGAGTTCAGCCCCGATAACCAAGTTTTGCAGTGCGGCTCACGCCTCACCCATTTGGAAACGGGTGAGACGACCGACTTAGACGTTGACGGTCGCTACCAGTTTCCCTTTTATGCCGACTTCGCCGCGGGAGAGGTGGCGACTGCGCCGGATGGGACGCGCGCAGAGGACACAATTCGCGACCTCTTTTTGCCCAACGATCTGACGCCCGCCGAAATGAATGCGCGCATTGACGACTACTACCTCGCCAACACCTTTAGTCTGCGACCGCTAGACGCCGAACCCGTCACCGTCGCGTCGCCGCTCGAGCTGTTCGACGCGCGGCGCGACTTTGTGTTTTCACCCGACAGCGAACATCTTTTTGAGGGTTACTACGCTTACAGAGAGGCGCGCGGCGTGAGGCGTTTCGTGCCGCCCCCCTTTCGCCGCCTGGGCGCGGTGGGCATATGGAAGGCTCAAAACCCCGAACTCCTCACCCGTTTCTTTACGAACAAACGGTTTTACAGCGCGGCGTGGTCGCGTGACGGCGCGTATGTTGGTTTGCTAAACCAAGACCTGAGTTTGGACGTTTTTGCGGTGGACACGCCTTGAACTGTAGAGCGTCAAGGGTAATTTATGATATTTAGAGGGCAGCCTTCGCTAAAACAGCCGCTACTCGTGATAGTGCTGAGCCTCCTTATCGGAAGCTCGCCCGTGCTGAGCGTGGTGATCTCGAGCGCCGTCGCCTCACGGCTGGGCTGCACGCTCCACGAGGGGTTTCCCAACCCCTGCTTTATCGGCTCCTTTGACGCGGGTTCGCTCCTCTACACGATGTTCGTTTCGGGCTGGTTCGCGCTCGTGACGGTGCCCGCCGGTCTCATCGGCGTGGCGGTCGGCGTCATTCTTGCGGTCATCGCCCTCATTAGGCGTAGAACCACCGACAAAGGTTGATAAACCGCGTTGGCGTCGGGACGGGGTTAGACTGCTTAGGTGCTCCTGCGTTCCTTGTCGCAACTCCACTACCGCAACCTGCTCACGCCGCGGCTCGAGTTTACGAACGGCATCAACGCGGTGGTGGGCGCGAACGCGGCGGGCAAGTCGAACCTGTTAGAGGCCGCTTACCTTGGCTGTAGCGGCGAACTGCCGGGAGGTAAAATTACCGAAACGGTGCGCATCGGTGAGGAGGAAGGCTTTGTGGGGGCGAAGCTCGAGCGTGACGACGGGGTGAGCACGGTCGATATCGGCCTCGCGCCGGGGCGCAAGGTGATTCGCTTGGACGGTCAGTTTGTGCGCGCGTTGGAGCTTGCCAGGGTGTCCGCCGCCGTGCTCATTACCCCCGAAGACGCCGACCTCATCCACGGGTCGCCGTCCGGGCGGCGGGGCTATCTGGACACGCTGCTGGGCCGCCTTTCGCTGCGCTACGCCCTTTTGCTCCGTGAGTATAATCGCGTGGTGGAGCAGCGCAACGCCGTGCTACGGACCAACCCAAACGACCCCACGCTGGACATTTGGTCCGAGCGTTTTGTCGAGGTGGGTTCTGAAGTGATGGCGCTGCGGCGGCGCGCGGTGGGGCGGGTGGACGAGATTGCGCGGGAGACGTATGCGGACATCGCGGGAGACGGAAAAAAACTCGAGGTGAGTTTGCAGCGCGCCGAGGAGATTTTAGGCGAAGCGCTCGCGGCCAGCTCCTTTGAAGAGCGGGCGCGGGGGGCGACGGTGGTGGGGCCGCACCGTGACGATTTGGTGCTCACGCTAGGCGGTCACAGCGTGCAGGCCTACGGCTCGAGGGGCGAAGCGCGCACCACCGCGCTCGCCTTGCGCGTGGCCGAGTACCGCCTCCTGAGCGAAAAACACGGCGAAGCGCCCGTGCTGCTCTTAGACGATTTCACCGCCGAACTCGACACGAACCGGCGCACGTACTTGCTTAACCTCGCCGCCGCCACACCCCAGGCGCTCGTGAGCGGCACCGAGGCCCCGCCACGGTGCGATAAGCGTTTCGAGGTGGCCGGGGGCGTGGTCCGTGCCCTCTAACACGCCCCCCAGCCTCTCGGACCTGCTCGCCGAAGTTTTCCGGCGCGGCGGCATGAAGCGCGGCGTGAGGCGCGCCGAGGCGGTTTTGTTGTGGCCGCAGGTGGTCGGCGCGGACGTCGCCAAATTCACCACCGCCAAAAGCCTGCAAGACGGCGTGCTTTTTGTCGAGGTGTCCGACAGCGAAACGGGGATGCACTTGACTTGGCAGCGGCAGCGCTTTCTGGCCGTCTACCGGAGCAAGTTTGGCGTCAAGGACGTGCGCGACATCCTTTTTAGGGTGGGGCGGCCCGTGGCGCCCGAGCCCCCGCCCCCCCCGCCGGTCCACGCGCCCGTCGACCCCAAGGCGCTCTCAAAGTTGGCTCGAGACTTGGGCACCCTAGACTTGCCCGAGGCGCTCGAGCGACCCGCGATGAGCGTCGCCAAGGCGATGCTCGCCTACCGCGCCCGCCGCGCGGCGGAAGGCTGGACGCCCTGCTTAGTCTGCGGCACGCTCACCCCCGACAAGGGTCCCTGCGACACCTGCACCCGCTACGCGGCGGAGCCGAGGGTAAGGCGCTCGAGCCACCTCTTGGCCCTCAACCCCGCACAAGACACGCCCCTGCTAAGCGACGAGGAGCGGGAGGTGGCGGTTCATTTGGCAAGAGCGTATCTGCTCGAAAAACTCCAAGAACTCCTCCCCCAGGTTCTCGCCGACCCCGCCTTTAAGCCGCACTTAGAGTCCGCCGCGCGCTGCTATCTGGCGCACATCCTCAATAAAAATATCGAGAGTGTGACCGATGAAGACTTTGACCGTTTAGACCCGCGTGTGGCGCGGGCGTTGGGGCGCTGGCGCTAAGGCTTCACGGATTTAATCTTGAATCTTCAAATACAAGTACCAGTTGCCTTTCATATCATATGCCTATAAAAGTATAAGTCCGCTGACGAACCGACGTCACCGACCGCATCAAGATTCTCAACCGTTCTAAATTTCAGGGGCGGTTGGGATAAGTACGCATAACCCTTAAATCTGTTTGCGCCACTCAAGGCAGCGTTGTTGCGCACGAGTTCCATATATACATCTGTCCCACCGTCGTCCTCTGGATTCACATCCAACAGTTGAAGCTGCTCCATAAGCCCCCTGAGTTCCTTCTCCTCTCCCGGCTCGGTTACGCGGCTACGTCCACTATAAAAAGCTACGTCGCGTTGAAGGTAGCCTATATCGGGTCTGGCTTGTAATTGGTTCAAGATGTCGTTGAACATTCCTTCATTTTTCTCAAAGCGCTTTATCAGCGTTTCATCACTCGGGTAGGGCGACATACAGCCCGAAAGGAGAAAAAGTAGGCTCAAGAGGGTGACAACGCGTGACATGGGTTCATTCTAGGCGGGGTGGCGTGGCTGGACTTCAAAAAGAGTCACATGTTACGTTGACGTAAGGCTCGAGCCCTCACCCCGCCAACCCTCAACTGCGTCCTGGCGAAACTTCAACTCAACCCGGTTGGGGCGTATACTCTGGCAGGTAATGAGATTCTCTTCTTAAGGAACCCACATGGCCCAAATCGTTCTTCCTTTTACCGAACTTGTCGATATGGCGCGGGGCGCGCGGCCCTTTCCCAAGGCGCTCGAGACGCTTCGCTGCGAGGGTGACACCATTTTTGTGACCGTCAACCCCGAGGCGTCGCTGCCGGGCTTTCTCAGGGCGGTCTCGCCCAAGGTCAACGTGGCGTTGCAGTACCGCGACTTTACGAACGGGACGGCGCGCTTTTCCTTGCAAACGAGCGTGTTTTCGCTCTCTGCGACGCGCGTGATTAAACTCTTGCTGGGCGTGTTTTCGCTGCCTAGCATGAAAGGGATTACCATCCTCGCGCCCAAAAACCCGCAGGAGCCGCCGGAGATTCTTGTGGACCTCAACAAAATCATCCGCGAGCGCGTGGAGGGGGTGGAGGTGCGGGAGTTTTATCTCTATAAAAGTGAGTTTATCGTGATGGTGCATATCGAGGGCTTTAGGCTGCTCGAGGAGCCCGAGCCCACAGCATCCACTACGGCGTCCGCCAGCACGTCTACCGGCGCGACCGGTACTCGAGCCCCGTGAGAGAGAGAAACCCTGTCTCACCCGTGGCGCTCATCATCCTGGACGGCTTCGGCCTCGCACCCGAGGGTCCGGGCAACGCCGTGACGCTGGCCGACACGCCCAACTTTGACCGCTACTGGCGCGACTGTCCGCACACGCAGTTAGCCGCGTCGGGGCTGGCGGTGGGGCTGCCGGAGGGGCAGATCGGCAACTCGGAAGTGGGGCACATGAATTTGGGCGCGGGCCGGGTGGTGATGCAGAAGCAGACCTATATCCAGGCGCTCATCGACAGCGGCGACTTTGCTAAAAACGAGGTGTTGGGGGAGGTTTTGGGGGGCTGCAAGGGCAACACGCTGCACTTTATGGGTTTGGTGAGCGACGGCGGCGTGCATAGCGATTTGGCGCATTTGTACGCGCTGCTCGAGCTTGCCAGCCGCAACACCGACTGCGACGTCGCGCTCCACGTTTTCACCGACGGGCGCGACGTGGGTCCCTCGACGGCGATTCGCTTTATGGAGGAGTTGACGGGCAACCTGAACGAACTGCCGGGGGCGCGCGTCGCCTCGGTGAGCGGGCGCTACTACGCGATGGACCGCGATAAAAGGTGGGACCGTACAGAGCGCGCCTACAACGCGATTGTGTGCGGAGAGAGTGCGTTTACAGCCTCGAGCGGCGAAGAGGCGGTGCAGGGGGCTTACAACCGCGACGAAACCGACGAGTTCATCCAGCCCACCGTCGTTGTTAACGAGGCGGGAGAGGCTACAACGGTCGAGGACGGCGACGGAATTTTCTTTTTCAACTTCCGCTCGGACCGCGCGCGGCAACTCACCTACGCGCTGCTCAACGAAGATTTCAACTCGTTTGAGCGCTGCCGCGTCCTCAAAAACATCTCCTACGCCTCGATGATGGCCTACGCCGAGGACATCCGCGCGCCCGCCGCCTTTAAGCTGCCGGAAATCACGCATCCCCTGGCCGAGGTGCTGTCGAACGCGGGGCTAAAGCAGTACCACACCGCGGAAACCGAAAAGTACCCGCACGTGACCTTCTTTTTCAACGCGCAGCGCGAGGACGCGATGCCGGGCGAGTCGCGTTACATGGAGCCCTCGCCCAGAGTGGCGACCTACGACTTGCAACCCGAGATGAGCGCCGCGGCGCTTACCGACAAGGCGTTGGAGCGCCTTAGAGACCATGACGACGCCTTCATCCTGCTCAACTACGCCAACCCCGACATGGTCGGGCACACGGGCGTACTCGAAGCCGCGATAAAAGCGTGCGAGACGGCGGACAAGGAACTAGGGCGGTTGGTGAGCGCGGTACGCGCCAAGGGCGGGGCGGCGCTCATTTTGGCGGACCACGGCAACGCCGAAAAAATGATTGCCGAGAACGGCGGCCCCCACACCGCGCACACGACCAACCCGGTGCCTTTTATCGTCGTGGCGGATGAGTCCGTGACCAAAAACCTAAAGCTGCGCGCGGGCGGAGCGCTGGGCGACGTCGCGCCGACGGTGCTCGAGCTCCTCAACGTCCCCAAGCCCCCCGAAATGACGGGGCGCTCGCTCCTGCACGAATGACCCAGACAGTTCCCGGCCCCTACCCGCCCGCCGAGATGGCGCGCTTTCTCGACACGTTTTTCTATACGCCTCCCCGAGCGGGAGAGACGCCCAGCGGTGCGTGACGGCTAGAGGGGCCAGACGAGGGAGGCGATAAGTGTAACCCTCGTTAACAAGAACCTGCGGTTGGGAACCGCTCGAGCCAGGTGTTGAGGCCTAGCTCGAGCGGTTCCCAACCGCTAGCATTAAGCAGCGCCCAGCGGCTTCCCCTCGCTATACGCCCGCGGCGTTTCTCGTGGCGAGGCTGCTACGTAGCTTGCTCAGTGGCTTACTTAATTCTGTTGAGCGGGCTCATCGGGATCGCCGGCGTCGCTCGGAACTTCAAACTGCAGCCCCTGAGTGTAAGGCGGCGTTTCCCCGTTCATAAAGGCCATCGCCGTCTCCGCATAGAACTGTCGCGCCTCTTCGACCGTACGCTGGCCCGTGATGATGTCGTTGGCTAGGTTGAGCGCGAGGAAGTTCATCTCTTCCTTGTCACAGCGGGCCGCCATCGTGCCCTTCGTGCGCTCTACGATGACGCTGCCGTCATAGGCGGCGAGTTCGTCAAACATGTCCACGGGCACCTGATAGTCGATGACCTGCTCGAGCAAGTCCGGGTGCGGCATCGGAAAGTCGTGCTGCACTACGTCGCGGTAAACGATCGTGTGGTTCCACGGCCCGGTGTCGTGCCAGATCAGCCTACTCTCCGTGACGCCGTCGGGCTGACCATATTTCTCGATGGTTGTCATCGCTACTTCACGCGGCGTTTCGGGCCAGCTAGCCAGAACCTCGTCCAAAGACATCTGCTCCTGCGCCGTGGCGGTGGCGATTAAGAGTGTACCCAAGACGGCTAATGCTGCGAGTAAACCTCTAAGGCTGTGCGAGTTAAACGTAGTAAACATGAAATCCTCCTACAAGTGGTTCTTGAGACGAGTGATTTACGCCGTGACCGAAATTTTCAGGTATGCTCACCCCCCACAATGGAACATACGTTTCTACAAAACAAGCTGAAGTGCCAGTTGATGACTTTGCCGACAACCGCATCTCAGCAGGCCATCAGGACGTTGATTTAATCCCGCGACTGTTTTCAAGGTACCTAATCCAGCGACGGCCTACCGTCAAACAGTTTACGGACGATTATCAGCCTCCGGTGCTGGAGGTTGGCTAGACTTCTCACCGTATCAACTGAGCAACAGTTTTAGTGAGACATATCGCAGGAAACTGGTCCTTATGCAGGTTTAATGTCCCTCACCACTTCCACCCCGTTACGCGCCAACTGGTGCAAAAAGAGCGCGTGGTAGAGGTCGCCGGGATGGTCGGGCGCGTCCCAAGTCTGCACGCACGTTTCGGGAACGATGATACGCTGGCCCAGCCCCAGCGCAAAACTGCGCGTTTGTAGGTGAATCGCAAGCGTGTATAAACAGAGGTCGCTCACGTCGCCGACGGCGATAATCGTGTCTACGTCGCGCGACTCGAGCCATTTATTAAATCCCTCGCTGGTGTGGCTGGCGATGCTGTTTTTTTGAAAATGCCCGTACTTTCCCCAATGCGGCAGCGCCCGAAGCTCGCGCACCGCCTGCGCCTCCTCGGTGCCCTCGACGCAGTGGGGCGGGTAGGCGGAAAACTCCTGCGCGTTTTCGGGGTGCGTGTCCTGAATAAACGCGATGTTTTCATAGGGGACGTCGCGCTGCTCGAGCCTTTCAACCAGCCCAACCACGTTGGGGATAATCGCCTCAACACGGGGGCTCGCCAGCGCGCCGACGCGGTGAAAGCCTTCGATGACGTCCACGCTCGCCAAGGCGGTTCGTCGGGGCTCGAATTCATTTAGAGAAAGGTCGGGCAGTTCTGCTAGCCAGTCAGCAAGAAATTCAGCGTGCGAGGTTGCTTGTGTTTTGATATCGCTCATGCCCCTATGCTACTCAAGACTCCGCACAAAAGAGGTAAGCGCGGCGATGACTTCCGCCTCCGCCTCTCCCCGGTTCACCGTCGGCAGCCCGTCGCCCCGTTGGGGACCATAGCGCCCGAAAAAGGCGTGGACTGCGCCCTCGATTTCTATAAGCTGCGCGTCCGCCGGGAGCCGCGCCAACCCTTCACGCACCTCCCCCAACGTCGCCAGCCCGTCGTTCTGGGCGACCAGGACGAGGGTGGGAAGCTGAACACTCGAGAGGTCATCCGACACGGGGCCAAACGCGCCCATGAGGACGAGCGCATCTACAGTTTCAGGATGGCCTTTTACAAAGCGCACCGCCATCGCGCCGCCCAGGGAGTGACCGCCCAGAATCACCCGCCCAAACGCGCCCCCTGCGTTCAGATGCTCCACAAGCCGCGCCGCCCGGCCCGGCGCGGTAACGGCGAGGTCGAAAGGGAAACGGGGGATGACGGTGGTTACGCCGAGAGGCGCTAACGCGTGTCCCAACCACTCATAAGCTTGAGGCCGCACCAGGCCACCAGGATAGAAAATGAATAAAGTATGGCTTTCCCCCTCCGGACGAACGATGAGATAGCCGCCCGCTGCGTCCACAAAAGAGGCGGAGAGGGTGTCCTCGAGCCCCGCCCCGACCCCGTTGTCAACGACGGCGTCTTGCCCCACCACCAAGGGCGGGCGGACGAGTACAGGGTAGAGCCGACCCACGCCAAAACTCAGCGCAACGAGGGCGAGCAGGCCGAGGAGGGTGAAGAGGCGTTTCCAGGGAACACGTGTACGTCTCATAAAGACGCATCCATCTTTACACGTTTGGGGGCGCGTGGGGGCTCGAGCCCCCCACCAACCCTTTAACCCCTACCCACTCATCACTTTTATACACGCGGCGTCACCTGCACCTTCATCCCGTTTAGCGGCGCGCCCGTCCCCTGGTACACCTGCATGATGGTCTGGTTGGGCGCGACCTCCAGGTTATATTTTCTCAGAATAATCGCGGCCATCGCCTTGATTTCGACCGTCGCAAAGTTGAGCCCGATGCAGACCCGCGGCCCGCCGCCGAAACCGACGAGGGCGAACGGGTGTTTCTTGTCCTCCTCGCGGGGCGGCGCGAAGCGGTCCGGGTCGAAAAGGGTGGGTAGGGTCCACACGTGCGGCAGGAGGTGACTCGCGGCAATCGAGTAGAGCACGCGCTGGCCCGCCGGGATGGTGTAACCCTCAAAGGTAAAGCTCTCTGCGCTCCCCCTTGGCCCGTTGGCGACGGGCGGGTAGAGGCGTTCGGCTTCAGAAAGCGCGTAGCCCAAAACCTTCATCCCCTTGACCGCGTCTAAATGCGGCTCCGCGTCGCCCAACATCTCCGACAGTTCCGCACGCACCCGCGCCAGGTAGTCCGGGTGCATGACGAGGAGGTAAAGCAGCCAGGTGCTCAGGCTCGTCGAGGTCTCGTGGCCCGCGACGAGCAAGATATTCAGGTGCGCCAGAATCTGCATGTCGGAGAGCGCGCGGCCCTCGCCGTCTCGAGCGGAGACTAGAAGGCCTAAGATGTCGTCGGTGGGGTGCGCGCGGCGCGCGTTGATCTGCTCGAGCAGTAGCGGCATGAGCGTGTCTCGAGCCGCCAACATCGACCCGTACGCCTCTTCATCGTTTCCAGCGCCCGCGTCGCCCTGCAACAGGGTCACGAAGAGTTCGCGGAAGCGGTCCGTCAAAGGCCCCGCCTTGAAACCGACCAGCGCCTCCGCGGCCACGTCGAAGGTGATTTTGCGCGCCTCGTCGTAGAGGTCTACGGTGCTGCGCGCCGCCCAGTCCGCCGTGCGCGTTTCTATCACGCGGTTCATGATGGGCAGATAGCGGTCCATGTACGAGGTCGCAAAGGCTGGGTTCATCATCTTGCGCTGCGCGTTATGTTCGGGGCCGTCCATGTTGAGGAGCCCCTTGCCCATGATGGGGCCGATCATTGGCGTCCAGCCCAGGTCGTGCGAGAACGCCTTGCGGTTACTGAGGAGCACAAAGCGGTTCGCCTCGGGGCCAACCATGTAAACGACCCTGTAGCCGGGCCAGTCGGCGGCGAAGATGGGGCCGTGCGCCTCGTAGCACTCGGCCAAAAAGGGGCCGACGCGGGCGAAGTAATCCTCGGGGATGGTGACGTGGGGTAGGTCGTTGACGCCTTTAGAAACGGGCTGGACGGACATACAATCTCCCTTTACAGAGTTTTACAACCATAGAACGCAAAATGTGATGGGTTTACGCAACCGCTGCGGGAGCGGGCACGCGCGCCTCCAACCTCACCTTCACGCCGTGTTTGGGCCGCAAAGTGATGGTCGGGGAAGGCACGATTTCTTCGGGATGGGTGAGCCTGAGCTTAAAATGTTGCGCGAGCGTCGCCAGCACGAGCACGGCTTCCATCGAGGCGAAGCTTGAGCCGATGCACATCCGCGAGCCGCCGCCGAAGGGAAAGTAGGCGTAGCGGGGGAGGCGCTTTTCCAAACCGTCCGCCCACCTCTCGGGCTTGAACGCTAACGGGTCCTCAAAAAAGCGCCCGTCGCGGTGGGTGAGCCACTGAAAGGGCGAGACCTGCATCCCCTTGGGTATGGTGTAACCGCCGATGACGCAGTCTTCCAACGCCTCGCGGCCCACGCTCCATACGGGCGGGAGGAGGCGCATGGACTCTTTGATGACCCATTCGGTGTAGCGCAGGTTCGGCAGGTCGCTAAGCGTGGGCGCGCGTCCGTTAAGAACCTCGTCGAGTTCCGCGCCGAGTCGCGCCTCCGCCTCGGGGTTTTCGGCCAGCAAGACCCAGGTCCAGGCGAGCGCGTTGGCGGTGGTTTCGTGGCCCGCCATGAGGAGCGTCATGAGTTCGTCGCGGAGTTGGGTGTCGCTCATGCGTTCGCCCGTGTCGGCGTCTTGCGCGTGCAGGAGCATCGACATAAGGTCGCCCCGGTCCTGGCCCCCTTCGCCCTCCTGCCGCCGCGCCTCAATCATCCCGTAAACGATCCCGTCGATGCCCGCCTGCGCGCGTTGCAAACGCCCGTTAAAGCGTTCGGCCAACTTCTGGGGCAAGAGGATTTGCAGGAGGTTGCCTTCGCTCATGGTATCGACCATAAAGAGCTCCATCGCCTCCTCCACCTCCTCGGCCCCGTCGGCGATGTCCACGTCGAAAAGCGTTTTGGTGACAATCTCGAGCGTCACGCGCATCATGTCCTTGTGAACGTCGCGCGCCTCGCCGTCCCGCCACGTCTCTAACAACCGCTCGGTGTAAGCGACCATCGTCTCGCCGTAGGCGTGGACGCGCGCGCGGTGAAAGGCGGGCTGCTCGAGCCGCCGCTGCCGGAGCCAAAAGTCGCCCTCGGAATTGAGCAGGCCGTTGCCCAAAAACGCCAAGCCCTCGCGGTAGTCTTTGCTCTTTCTAAAGCTCCGCGCCTTGGTGACCAGCACCTCTTCGGTGGGGTCGGGGTGCGAAACCACGCAAAACTCGTGGCCCATGACGCGTATACGCGTTACAAAGCCGTAGTCGCGCAGCGAATCGAAAAAGGCGAGCGGGTCGGCGCGGTAGGCCAAGAAGCTGCCGATGACGGGGTGTCCTTTGGGGCCGGGGGGGAGGGTCATACGCACCACCTTACTTTGGATTCGGGTTCTCTCACGCTGTAACGACCACCTTTCAATCTGACCACTTGCAAATCTGCCAATTCTCAGCTACACTCACTTCACTGACTGATAGTCAGTCAGTAATCAAAAGATAGGCGCTGGTTGTTCTTTTGTCAAGTGTTTTTAGACGAGATGCAGCGCTCTCAAGGGAGATTGATTAGATTTTTGGCGGTGAGTCTGAGTCTGCTCGAGCAAGCACTTCTGAGCCACGCATCCGGTTAAGCCAACTCCCCCATTGTCTCACAACACACCTCACAGCCCGCCTCCTACTTTCGGCAGAGGCAAGAGGCAACAGTATGCTGTTTTATAGTGTGAATTTATAGTGCGAACACCGTCACCCGCTCCTACACTGAACGCACACGAGGAGATTTTATGGTTACCCGCGCCCCCAACAAGAGGAACTTCGAACCCGCGACGGCCCGCGCAACTCGCGCGCCGCTAAGCACCCTGGCTTTCGACTGGGTCTACACCGCCCTGGTCTTTCTGGTAACCATCGGCATCTACATGGACGGCTGGTCGCACGCCTCGTTCGGGCCGGACCAGTCGGTCTTGAGCGAGTACCACCTGCTCTTTTACAGCTCCCTGATAGCGATGGGCGCGTGGCTTTTCGGCACGGCGTTCATGAACCGCTTGGAGGGCTTTGGCGGTCTCAACGCCGTGCCCGCTGGCTACCTGGTTTCGGCGTTGGGGCTCTTTATTTTCGGCGCGACGGGCGTGTTTGACTTGGGCGGGCACGCGCTCTTTGGGTTCGAGGTCGATAACGAGGCGCTCTACAGCCCGACCCACATCGGCCTCTTTATCGGGTGGGCGCTGCTCAGCATCGGACCGGCCAGGGCCGCGCTCAAACGGCGGGAGGTGGCGGACGCGAGCGGGCGAGACACCGAGAAAAGAGCCGGGGAGAAAGGCTGGTGGGCGTCTTTTCTGGGTTTTTTGCCCGCGCTCATCGCCTGGGCGAGTTTCTTCAACGTGCTGGCGTTTGTGTCAATGAGCTTTTTCGGCACCAGCTTAGGGCTCATGCTAAGCGAAAATCGCATGGACAACGATTATCTCGGGGAAACGATGGGGATTATGGGCATCATCGTTCAAACCGCCATGACGGTGGGTGTGCTCGCTTGGCTCACCTTGCGCTTTAGGCTGCCCGCGGGTACGTTTACGGTGTTCTTTTTGCTTTACGGGCTTTACGGGTCGGTGCTCGAGCTCAACACCGACCTCGTCCTCGTCTTTACGGTGGTCGGTGTTTTCTGTGACGTTTTTTACGCGCTTCTCAAACCTTCGGCAGCGCGCCCGCTACGCTTTCACACCTTTAATGTGCTCGTCGCCTTTTCTTTGTGGGCCACCTTTTACGCGTTTGTTTTCTTAACAAACTACGGCGGCGGCGTCTGGTACACCCCGTACATCTGGATGGGCAGCGTAACCCAGGCGATGACGACGGCGCTGCTCGTCTCCTTGCTGGCGACTTCCGCGCCGCCTCCTCGAGCGCTGGCAACGTGAGAGAGCGAATAATCGGGTGCGTGATTGGCCTCCTGCTCTTTTTTGCCTATGCCCACAACGGCTTCGACACGCTCGCGTGGAAACAAGGTTTGGGCGCGTACACCGCCAACGTCCTCTTTCACGCAGCCGACGCGGAGCGCGCGCAACTTTTCGTGCAACTTTCAGAAGACCAGCAAGCCGCACCGGAGGCCACCCAAGTGAGGGCGGAGGTTCGGCAGCGCGACGTACTCGTCTATGAGGGCGAGGTTCCTTTCGCGGGAAGCGGCTCCGCGGACGGTCGCACCTTCTACCGGGGCTACCTCCTCACGCTGCCGCTTAGCGAAGCGGGGATGTACGAGATTAACTTAAACGTTTCAGGACCGCTCGGGGTGGCGACGGCGAGCTATTTCGCCAGCAATCAGCGGGGAAGGGTGTCGGCGCTCGAGATTCTCCCCAGCCTTATTCTCTTGCTCACTGTTCTGGGCGGCGCGGCGCTGCTCTTCGCGCCCCTTAAAAGACCCACCGAAAAACCTCTTAAAAGAAAGGATGGCCGGGATGAAACGCCTCATAACGCTCCTTCTGCTGAGTTTCACGTTCGCAAGTCCTAGTCAAGCCCAGCCCTCAGCAAACCAGGGGGTAACGGACTGGCTGAGCCGCATCAGCAACACCGAAGAGCACCTCGTCCACCGCGAGCAGATAGGGCCTTATCTGGTCAACGGCGACGGACAGCGCCTGATTGACAACCCTTACCTCAAGCTCGACATCCGCGAGAACGGTACGCGCATCTCAGCGGACAGCACCGTCCGGGTGGACGCCACGCTTCACCACGACGGCGGGCAGAGCCGCTCGAGCTACACCCCCACGTTTGACGGACGCTATTATGTCATCGACCCGCTAAAACTCGAGGGCGCGGAGAACTGGAGCTGGAACGACAACGGCTGGCTGGCCTTAGATATTACCATCGACGGTGCCGCGGGTGAGGCTACAGGTGAGGTCGGTTTTCCCGTCTACCCGCCCAAACCCGAAGCGGGCACACTCTTTAGAATTGTCAACGTCGGCTTGCCGTTCGTGCTGTTGGGGCTCTTTATGCTCGTCTACCGCGTCACGGGCACCAGGCTCAGGCAGGTTGCGCCGTCGAGCTAAAGCAGGTCGAGCCAAAGCAAAGGGCGTCTCGAGCGAACCTTAATCTCGAGACGCCCCCAGCGCCCGCCCGACGAAGCGCAGAATTTCTTCGATGTACGGCTCCGTGGGCGTGCCCGGACGGTAGAGAAAACAGTCGTCGGTGGCGCGTTCGATAAGACCGACCACGAGCCGCGCGGCCAAGTCGGGGCGGACGGCGGGATCCACCTCACCGCGCGCTTGGCCGCGCTCGAGCAAGCCCGCAATAAGGCGGTAATAGGGCTCGTCCGCCCTTTCAATCTCGCCAAGCGTGCCCACGAGCCCGGTGCGCGAGCCGATGATGTCGAGCACGTCTTTATACGCAGCAGTTTCCGCGAACACCGCGCGGACGCCCGCCTCGAGCGTCTCAGCAAACGCGTCTTTACCCTCGGTCGCTTCGATAACGGCAGAGAGGATGCGCGCGAACATCTCGTCACACAGGGCTCCCACCAGGGACGCTTTGGAAGGGAAGTAGAGGTAAAATGTGCCTTGGGCGACCCCGGCCCTCGAGACGATTTCGGAGACCGTCGTCCCATCAAAGCCCTTTTCGGCCAGCACGGCTCTCGCCGCGCTCAAGAGTTGGTCGCGGCGCTCAGATGAGGTTGCGGTGGTCACGGCCTCATCATAGCGTGCTAGGTGATGTATTCAACGCGGGCGCTATGTCCTGGGGCCCTGGCGAGCCTGCCGTCCGTCGTGACGAGAGGCGCGTCGAGCGTTTCGGCCAGAGCGACGTAAGAGACGTCATAGGGCGTTAGGTTGTCGCGCAGCGTCCAAATACGTTCCCGCAACGCCGCGTGAGGGTAACGCGTAACGCTGAGCCGCTCCCAAAACTGGATTGCGTCATGAGCTTCGCTTTCCGTAAGCTCGCCGCGGTGAACGAGGCGGCGCAGAGCCGATAGCACCTCGATATCAAGCAGGTGAACGGTGTGTAGGCTCGAGGCCCGCTCGAGCCGCTCATTCACCCTAAACGCCTGGGGTTGTTCGCCGAGAATGAGAGATACCACTGCGGACGCGTCGATCACCGTCACGCTTCAAGCGCCGTCTCGGTGACGCCTGATAATCGTCGCGGTGTCCTCCTCAAAGGTTCTGGGGGGGAGTTTCTTGGCTAGCTCGAGCCACTCCTGAAGCGTCGGTTTGTCCGCCGCCTCTTCAATCTCAGACAGGAGGTAATCCGAGAGAGACAAACCGAGTTTTGCCGCTCTCGCTTTGAGCTTGCTGTGCAAATCGTCAGGTACGTTGCGAATTTGAATCATCTTGGGCACGGTTTATTCTAGCACATGCGCAGCACATGTTGCAGAACATATCAATGCCGCAAATACGCCACCGTCACCCCGTGCCCGCCTTCGTAGGGCACCGCGTCCTCGAACTTCTCCACCTTTTTTTCGTCTTTGAGGTAGTTCCTGACCGCGTCGCGCAACGTGCCCGTGCCCTTACCGTGGAGGATGCGCACTGACGGAGCCTTGAGCGCGTGGGCCTCTAAAACGAAGTCGCGCAGCTTCTCGAGCCCCGCCTCGACCCGCTCGCCGCGGATGTTGAGTTCGTCGTCAAAACGGACGGGCGCGGCGAAAGACGCGCCCTTGCGCGTTTTTTGCGCGCCGGACTCTTTGAGCTTCACGTCGCGCTTGGGCACCTCCACCTTGAGCAGCCCCAACTGCACCACCACGTCGTCGCCGCGAAGCTCGACCACCGGCCCCTCCGCGCCGTAGGACTCGACGCGGACTAGTTGGCCAGGCTCTAGGACGCGCCGCGGCTTGGGTGCCGGGCCGGATTTCTGGGCGGTTCTTGCGGGTTTGGGCTCCGCTTTAGCCTGGAAACTTTTGCGCATCCGCTGCAAATCTTCCAGGGCCTGCGAGCGCCTTTCGGGCTGGCTGGTGGCGGCCTTTTTAAGTTCCTTAGCCCGCTGCAAGGTGTCTTGAAGCATCTCGTCGGCGCGCTCGGCGGCGGCGGCTAAGACCTCGTCTTCGCGGGCGCGCAGCGTCTCGATTTGCGCGCGCAGCAGCTCGGCCTCTTTGACCGACTGCTCTCGAGCGCGTCTCGCCTCGGTGAGTTCTTGCTCCAACCCCTCGCGCTGCTCCTGAAGCGTCTCCAAAAGGTTTTCTAAAGCAGTTCCCTCCGGCCCTAAAATCTCAACCGCTCGAGAGAGGAGCGCGTCGGGCAGCCCCAGCCGCTCGGCGATGGCGAGCGCGTAGGAGCGTCCAGGCTGGCCCACGACGAGCTGATACTTGGGCCGCAAGTTGTCCACGTCAAAACTCATCGCGGCGTTTTGCACGCCGGGCGTTTCGGAGGCGAACACTTTGAGGGGCGCCAAGTGTGTGGTGACAAGACCCCGCGCGCCGCTCGCCAGAACCCGCTCCAAGATGCCCTGCGACAGCGCCGCACCCTCGTCGGGGTCGGTGCCCGAGCCTAGCTCGTCGATGAGTACCAGCACCCCATCCTTTGAACCCTCCACAATTTTTTTGAGGTTCATCAAATGCCCCGCGTAGGTGCTTAAGCTCGCCTCGATGCTCTGCTCGTCGCCGATGTCGGTCAGTAAAGCTCCCATAAAGGGCAGCGTCGGCGGCGCTTCTCCCCTACGACCTGCCGCGACGAAAAGCCCGCTGTGCGCCATGAGCGCCGCCAGGCCCAACGTCTTGATGAGCACCGTTTTTCCGCCCGCGTTGGGACCCGTGATAATCATGAGGCGGCGTTCTTTATCCAAAGAAACCGTGTTGGGCACGCAGCCCTTGATGAGCGGGTGCCGCGCGTTACCTAGACGAACCTCGCCCCCGCCGTTAAAGGTCGGCTGAGAGAGCCCCCAATCCTTGGCAAGCCGCGCCGACGCGGCGACGAGGTCGAGTTCGGCCAAGACCTCCAACGACGTATCCAGGCCCGGTTCATAGGCGAGGCGCTGGCCCAGCGCGACGAGGATGCGCCGCACCTCGTCGCGCTCTTCGAATTCCAAAAGCGCTAGCTCGTTATTTAAGGGCACCACCGACTGCGGCTCGATAAACACGGTGGCCCCCGAGTCGGAAGTGTCCAGGGCGATGCCCGGCACCTTGGACTGGGCGCTCGCCTTGATGGGGATGACGTAGCGGTCGCGCCGCAAGGTGATGATGGCGTCTTGAACCGAGTCCGAGTAGCGCTGTAACAGCCCCTGCAACTTCTCGCGGATGCGCCCGCGTAGAGGGTTTAGGCGGCGGCGGATGTCGCGCAGCTTGGGCGTGGCGTCGTCGCGGACGCCGCCGTCGGGGTCGAGCTGTTCGCGCACGAGCCGCAACGCGCCGTCAAAGGAGCCGAGTTCTTTGGCAAGCTCTGACAGAGCGGGACGTTCGGAGGCGAGGATGGCGCGCTTGATGGTGCCCGCGGCGTCCATCGTATAGGCAATCTCCAACAGCTCCCGCCCCTCCAACAGCCGCCCCTCGCGCACCCTCGTAATAAGAGGCCGCACGTCCTGCACGCCGCCCAAGGAGAGTTCGGGGCCGTGAAGCGCCTCGTCCAATCGTCTCCACGCGCGCTCAATCTCGGTCCGGCTCAAATCGGGTGCCAAGGCCAAGGCCCGTTCGGTTCCTAGCGAGGAGGCGGTGCGCTCGGCCAGCGCCCCCAAGACGCGGGGAAAATCAAGTTTTACTAAGGTTGTGTCGCTTACTTCCACAAAGGAATAGTATACGCGTTTCTCCCCTACGCACTTGGTGATGAGATTACGCTCAGCCTGCAAAAAAGGGAAAAGTCTCTCCCGACGGTTGACAAAACTCCCCTTAACCGTTTACGATACTGAAACCTGAATCAGTTGTCATGTTCGTGCAAGCAACCATAAAGGTTTGCTTCAAAGAAAGGATGCTCTTGTCAAGCCTGCCCCAGCCCGCCACCGCGCGGGGTGAAGCCACCCGCCAGAAACTCTTAAGCGCCGCCGAGGGCGAGTTCGGCGAGCGGGGCTTTAACCGGGCGTCGGTCTCGAGCATCACCAAGCGCGCCGGGGTGGGGCAGGGCACCTTTTACCTCTATTTCCCGAGCAAAGAGGACATCCTGCGGGAACTCGTGCGGCACATGGGGCGGGCGCTGCGGCGGGCGCTGGCCGAGGCGACTGGGGCTAAGGCGACTGGGGAGGTAGGGGGGCGGCTCGAGCTAGAAAGGGCGGGCTTCCGCGCTTTTTTTCGCTTTTGCCTGGCGCACGAAAACCTCTACCGGGTGGTGATGGAGTCGCAATTTGTGGACGAGCGCGTCTACCGCGAATACTACGAAACGCTTGCAGACGCTTACGGGGCGGGGCTCGAGGCGGCTCAAGCGCAGGGCGAGGTGCGCGCGGGCGACGCCGCGGCGCAAGCCTGGGCGCTCATGGGCGTCGCGCACTTTTTGGGCTTGCGTCACGCCATCTGGGAGGGGCGGGAGCCGCCGGACGAGGTGATGGAAACCGCGTTCGACTTTCTCACCCACGGCCTCAGCCCGGACGGAAGGGCGTCATGACCGGCAAAAGCGTGATTGGCGTGAGCGGCCTCGGCGTCTACGTGCCCGAGGGCCGCGTCTCGAGCGCCGACATCGCCGCGGCGAGCGGGCTGCCCGCGTGGGTGGTGACGGACAAGCTTGGTATAAGCGCCAAGCCCAAGCCGGGGCCGGACGACCACCCGACCGCGATGGGCGTGTGGGCTGCGCAGCGGGCGCTCTCTGCGTCAAACCTCTCACCGGAAGAGGTGGACGTTGTTGTCTGCATCACCGAAGAGTACAAGGAGTACCCGGTCTGGACGGCGGGCATCAAGCTCGCGCACGATTTAGGCGCGGCGAACGCTTACGCTTATGACATCGGGCAAAAGTGCGGGACGGGCGTTTTAGGCTTAAAGCAGGCCAAAGATTTGCTGCTGGCCGACGAGAGCGTTCAGACCGTCCTCGTCGCGGGGGGCTACCGCAACGGCGACCTGATTGATTTTGCCGACCCCGACGTGCGCTTTATGTACAACCTGGGTGCGGGCGGCGCGGCGGCGGTGGTGCGGCGGGGGGCGCGCGGTGACATGTTGGGTGAGATTTTGGGCTCGCACATCCTCACCGACGGGGCTTTCTCGCTCGACGTGCGGGTGCCCGTCGGCGGCACCAAAGAACCGCTCACGCTCGAGAACGCAGGACGCTATAAGTTAGAAGTGCCCGACCCCGCCGGGATGAAGGCGCGGTTGGGGGACAAGTCGCTCCAAAATTTTCTCAACGTCATCCACAAAGCCGTGGAAAAGTCGGGCCACGAAGTCTCGGATATCAATTACCTGGCAATGCTCCACATGAAAAGGAGCGCGCACGAGTATTTGTTAGAGCGGCTTGGCTTGAATGCGTCACAGTCCATTTATCTTTCGGATTACGGCCACATCGGGCAAGTAGACCAGTTTTTGAGCCTCGAGCTAGCTCAGCAAGCGGGAAAACTTAAAGAGGGCGACTTGGTGGTGCTGGTGGCGGCGGGCGTGGGTTACGTCTGGAACGCGCTTTGTCTAAGGTGGGGTGAGGCGTCGTGATATTTGATATTGCCAAAAAGCGCGCCGAGCTGACGCCGGAGCGCCGAGCTGTATTTTCTGATGGGCACTGGTACACCTACCGAGACCTCGACAAACGCGCCACGCGCTTGGCCGCACGGCTCGCCGAGGCGGGCGTCGTCAAGGGCGACCGGGTAAGCATCTTGGCCCTCAATCACCTCGCACATTTAGACCTGATTCTGGCGACGGCCAAGCTAGGTTTTATCTACACACCTTTTAATTACCGTTTATCAAACCATGAGCAGCGCAAAATTGCGGACTATGTGCGGCCTAAAATCATGTTCTTCGACGCCGAGAACGCCGCGGCGGCCGAGGCGACGGGGGTGGAGGGGGTGGGGCTCGAGGCTTATGAAGCTTGGCTCGCCGCCGCCCCCTCTCCCCCACCCGCGCCCGAACTCTCGAGCAAGGACGCCCAAATGATTCTTTTCACAGGCGGCACCACAGGCACGCCCAAGGGCGCAGTGCAGCCCTACCGGCAGGGTTTTTACAACGCCGTCAACACCGTTTTCTCGTGGGGCCTGCGCGACGACGACTGCGCGGTGCAGGCGACGCCCTGCTTTCACGCCGCGGTCAACGCCCTCACCGTGCCGCTTTTGCATTTGGGCGCAAGGGTGGTGCTGCAACGTGCGTTCAAGCCGGGGGAGTATCTGGAACTGGTCTCGAGCGAAGCCTGCACCCTCCTCTTCATGGTCCCGACCATGTTCAAAAGTCTCACCGAGCACCCCGACTTTCCCGCCGCCGACTTTCAACACGTCCGCTGGGCCATCTCGGGCGGCGCGCCCTGTCCGGAGCCGGTGCGCGCTGCTTTTTCGGCGCGCGGGATTCGTTTCAAGCAGGGCTACGGCCTCACCGAGGCGGGGGTGAACTGCTTTGCGATTGGCTTGGACGCCGCCGAGGCCCGCCCCGCGTCCGTCGGTAAGCCCGTGCTCCACGCCGAGGCCGTTCTCCGAGACGAGCACGGTCAACCTGTCGCGCAGGGGGAGGTTGGCGAGTTGACCCTGAAGGGGCCGCACCTTTTTGAGAAATACTTCGAGCGGCCCGACGCCACCGCCGAGGTTTTAAGAGACGGCTGGCTCTACACGGGCGACTTGGCTCGAGCGGACGAAGACGGATTCTTCACCATCGTCGGACGGCGCAAGGAGATGTTTATCTCGGGCGGCGAGAACGTATTTCCGGTGGAGGTCGAGAACGCGCTTTACGAACACCCCACCGTGTCCGAGTGCGCGGTCTTGGGCGTGCCTGACGAAAGGTGGGGCGAGGTCGGGCTAGCAGTCATCGTTCTTCGTGAAGATGAAACCGTTACAGAAGAGGAGGTGCGGGAATTTCTTAAGGCGCATCTCGCAAGCTACAAAGTCCCCAAACACATCCGCTTTTTTGACGCGCTGCCCAAAAGCGGCGCGGGCAAGATTCTCAAAAGCTCTCTCGCCACCGCCTTTGAGGAAGCTCATGCCGCGCTTTAGTGTTGCTGACGGCGTGAAGCTCTATTATCAGAAGGGCGGCGTAGACGCAGAGGAGGCGGTGGTTTTTGTCAACGGCCTCACGATGGACACCACCGCCTGGGAGGGAGTTGAGCGGCGCTTTGCCGACGCCTACACCACGCTGCGCTATGACTGCCGCGGGCAGGGCGAGTCGGACAAGCCCGAGGGACCCTACACGCCGCACCAACACGCGTTAGACCTCAAAACGTTGCTGGACGGCCTCAGCCTCGCCCGCGTCCACCTCGTGGGCCTGAGCAACGGCGGCCTTATCAGCATCCTTCTGGCGAGCAATCTTGCCAACACCGAGCCGGAGCGGGTGAGGAGCGTGACGACGGTGGATTCTTTCGTCCGCGTTGACCCGATGCTCAAAATCATCCTCAAAAGTTGGCGGGCGGCCCTCCACGCGGGCGGCGCGGGGCTCCGCTTCGACGTGGCGACGCCGTGGGTCTGGGGCCACAGCTTTTTGAAAGAGCACACGGACGAACTCACCTCCTACCGCGAGGCCGCCGCAAAAGCCGACCCGGCGGTGATCGGCTATTTGATTGACGGTCTTTTGGATTTCGGCGACGCGCGCAAGAGCCTCCGCGCCTACGAAGGCCCGCTCTTAGCCGTGGTGGGTCAAGAAGACCTGTTGACGCCTTTACGCTACTCCCACGAAATTGTCGAATGGGCGCGGCGCGGCCTTCTCATCACCCTCGAGCGCGCCGGTCACGCCGCCCCCGTTGAACGCCCCGAGGCCGTCGCCCGCGTGATGCGCGGGTTTATTGGGCGGCTCGAGGCTTTCACGACACCCCTATGGGAAGCCGACGATGAGCCCGAATAACCGGGCGGGGGCTCGAGCCCCGAAAGGAGACCCATGACGTAAAAGGCAAAAGGTAGAACCGAAACTAACCACTCATCACTCACCACTAACCACTTGAAAAGGAGACATCGTGAAAAAACTTGTTATCCTCCTCGCCGCGCTCACGCTTGGCTACGCGCAGCCCGTCGAAATCGGCATCCTGAGCCCCCTAACCGGCCCCGCGGCGGGCACCGGGCAGGCGCAGCAACGCGGCTTCGAGCTCGCGCTAGAAGAAATCAACGCGGCGGGGGGCGTGCTGGGCGAGCCCTTAGAAATCATCATCGAGGACACCCAGGCGGACGCCGCCACCGCCCTGGCCGCCTTTGAGAAACTTATGACCGAGGACGAGGTGGGCTTTATCGGCGGGGGGTACTCGAGCGGCGTCACCTTAGGCCTGGTGGAGTCGTTCCGGACCTTTCAGCCCGTCGTCACCTGGATCGGCGGCGCGGTCTCGGGCGTCGGCATCGAGGGCTTTGACGGCATCGAGGAGCTTCTGGGCGAAGAGTCCTGGTTCTTCCACATCCACCCCTGGGACTACCACAACGTCGAGGCGGCCACGGGCTTTATCACCCAAGCGGGCATCGACTCGGTGGCGCTTTTACACGAAGACTCCGCCTTTGGCGGCCCCGGCGCGGCGGGCGCGCAGGCGCTTATCGAAGAAGAGGGCTTGAGCGTGCCCCTCAACGAGGCCTTCACCTCGACCCTTTTCGGCGGCACCGGCGACTTCCGCGCGGCCATCTCCAAGGCGCTCGCCACGGACCCCGGCATGATCTACTGGATCGGCTACGACTCGGACGTGGTGCCGATGATCGCGCAGATGCGCGAGCTTAACGCCAACCCTGAATACATCTTCGGCGCGCCTCCGGGCTGGCCCGCAGGGTTTGGCGACGCCCCGGAAGCGGAGTGCGTGGCGGGGCTTATCGGCTTCTTGCCCAACCTGCCCACGCCCGAGGCGCAGGCCTTTACGGAAGGCTACCGCGAGATGTACGGCGAGGACCCCGACAACTACATGGCCGCGCTCGCCTACGCGCAGCTCTGGGCCTACGCCGACGCCATTAACACGGCGGGCACGACGGACCAGGCGGCGGTGATCGAGGCGCTCGAGACCGGCGCCTTCCGCTCCCCGATGGGCGAATGGTCGTTCGGGCCGTCTGAAATCACCCAGCACCAGGGCTTCGACGAGTCCATCTGGCTCGTGTTCCAGTACCAGAACGGCGAACGCGAGATCGTCTGGCCGACGGAGCGGGCCACCGCGCCGCTCGAGTCCTGCCGGTAAACCCCTCCGGGGCGGGTTCGCGCCCGCCCACACCTATCTTTCTATGGATTTCTCTCTTCTCCTCCAGGGTATCGTCTCGGGCGTGCTCGCCTCGGGCTTGTACGCGCTCGTGTCGGTCGGGCTGGCGCTGGCGATTGGCGTCATCGGCATCGTCAACTTTGCGCACGGCGAGTTTTTTATGGTGGGCGCGTTTTTGGCCTATCAGCTCTTTGTGAGTTTCGGCTTCGACCCCGTGTTGTCGCTCCTCTTCGTCGCGCCCGCGCTCGCGCTTTTGGGCGCGGTTATCTACCAGGGGAGCATCCGCTACGTGCTTAAAGCGCCCGAACTCAACCAGATGCTCCTCACTTTTGGCATCGGGATTATCTTGCAGAACTTGGCGCTCCTTATCTGGGGCGGCGACCCGGTGTCAATCAGCAACGTGCCCTACCGCGCGTTGGGCTTTCAGGTGGGCGGCGTGAGCGTGGGAGCGGTGCCGCTCTTTTCTTTTCTCGTGTCGCTGGTGCTGGTCGGCGGGCTCTACTTTGTCCTCATCGCCACGCCCGTGGGCCGGGCGATGCGCGCGGTGGCGCAGAATAGGATGGGGGCGGCCTTGGTGGGGCTCGAGCCCGACCGCATCTACCTCACCGCCTTTGCGCTCTCGGCGGCGCTGGCAGGTTTGGGCGGGGTGATGATCGCGGTGATCCAGTCGCCTACGCCGACGGTCGGGTTTGCGTTTACGCTCAAGGCCTTTGCCATCGTGGTGCTCGCGGGGCTCGGCAACATCCGCGGGATTTTATGGGCGTCATTGATTGTGGCGCTCTCCGAATCGCTCGTCGCCACGCTCGTCCCCAACGGCGACACGCTTCGCAACGCGGTCTTTTTCGCCATCATCTTTGTGGTCCTCATCGCGCGTAGCCGGAGGCTGGCGTGAGACGGGTGGGCTACGACCTCCTCGCGCTGGCGCTGTTCGCGGCGCTGCTCTTTTTCCTCCCGAACATCCTCAGAACGGCGTTTGACAAGGCCTCAGTGAGCTACCTCTCGCTCCTTATCAACGCGCTCACGCTCGCCATCCTCGCGCTCTCGTGGGACATTCTGGCGCGCACCGGGCAACTGTCGCTGGCGCACGCCGCCTTTTACGGCGCGGGGGCCTATACGGTCGCGGTGCTCCTCAAGGTGGCGACCTGGCCGCTTTGGGTGGGGATTCCCCTGGGCGGGCTCGTCGCCGCCCTCCTGGCGCTGCTTTTGGGTTCGGTCACGCTGCGGCTGCGCGGCATTTACTTCGCCATCGCCACACTCGCTTTTACCGAGGTGTTGCGGGCGGTGGTGCAACAGTTGCCCACGCGTATTGCAGGGGGCGCGGCGGGCCTCAACGTGACGGCGCTCTTTCGGCCCACTTTTGTGGCCGGTGAGATGGAGCGGTGGGAGCTAGCGTATCTGCGCAACGAGAGTTACTTCTGGGTCTACGCGGGCCTGCTGGTGCTCTGCGTTCTCGTGAGTATCTTCGTCCAGCGTTCCCGCCTCCGCGCCGCCTTTACGGCAATTCGCACCAACGAGGAGGTCGCGGCGGTGATGGGCGTGACACCCGCGCGTTTCAAGCTCTTGGCATTCGCCTTATCTAGTTTTCTCGTCGGGCTGCTGGGCGCGCTCGAGGCTCACCGCATCGGCTCGGTCAACCCAAGCGCCACCTTCGGCGTCGGCGTAACCGTGCTGGCCCTCGTCACGCCCATCTTCGGCGGGCTCTACACCACGCTCGGCCCCATCCTCGGCGCGGGGGTCTTGGCGGGGCTCGAGGAGGGGCTCAGGCGCTTTCTAAGCGAGGGCTACCTCATCGGCTACGGCGTGGTTTTGGTGCTGTCTATCCTCTTCATGCCCCGCGGCCTGGTCGGGCTGCTGTCGCGTTTAGGCAGGCGGACGCCGGAACAAAAAACTAAACCCGAGACGAGGAGCGCGCCGTGAGCATCTTGTCGGTTCGCGGACTCTCCAAACGCTTCGGCGGCCTCGCGGCGGTGAACGATTTGTCGTTCGAGGTGGCACAAGGAGAAATACTCGCCATCATCGGCCCCAACGGCGCGGGCAAGACGACGACCTTGAACATGATTTCGGGGCTGCTCGAGCCCTCGAGCGGGTCGCTCACGTTTCGGAACCAAGATATTACGCGCTCGAGTCCCGCCGAACGTTGCCACTTGGGGCTCGGTCGCGCCTTTCAGGTGGTCCAGCCTTTTCCCGAAATGAGCGTCGCGGAAAACGTGGAGGTGGGGGCGCGCTTTGGCACGCGCGGCGTGGGGGCGCGGGAGGGGGCGCGGCTCACCGAGGAGGCTTTGGCGCGCACCGGCCTCACGCGTGTAAAAGATACGCCCGCCGAAGACCTCACGCTGTTGCAGGAGAAGAGGCTCGAGATAGCCAGGGCCTTGGCTACCCAACCCAACGTGCTCCTTTTGGACGAAGTGATGGCGGGCCTCCGCCCCGCCGAGTCCAAAGAGGCCGTCGAACTCGTCAAGAACGTGCGCGACGGCGGCGTCACGGTCGTCTTTATCGAGCACGTCATGCCCGTCGTGCGCGACCTGGCGGACCGGGTCATCGTCATGGACCACGGGGAAAAAATCGCCGAGGGAAGTTATGCGGAGGTCACCAGCAGCCCGCAGGTTGTCGAGGCGTATTTGGGGAGTGATGAGGATGATACGGAGGAGGGGGTATGAGGGCGCTTTCTGTCGAGAACTTGAGCACGGGCTACGGCAAAATCGGCGTGCTCTGGGAGGTGAGCTTGCACGCCGACGAGGGCGAGTTCATCGCCATCATCGGCGCGAACGGCGCGGGCAAGACGACGCTGTTAAAGACCGTGTCGGGCTTCGTCCCAGCGTGGGGGGGCAGCGTAGAGGCGTTCGGGAACCCTCTAAGAGGCCTCAGCGCCGCGCGCATCGTGCGCCGGGGGGTGGGGCACGTGCCCGAGGGGCGGCAGCTCTTCCCGCTCATGAGCGTGCGGGAGAATCTGGACAGCGGCGCGGCGTATCTGCCCGAAGCTAAGAAGCGGGCTGGGGAGACTTTAAGCTTCGTCTACAGCCTCTTTCCCCGCCTTGCTGAAAGGGAAAGTCAGCTCGCGGGCACCCTCTCGGGCGGCGAACGGCAGATGCTCGCCATTGGCCGCGCGCTGATGAGCCTCCCCAAGCTCTTGCTCGTTGATGAACCCTCGCTGGGCCTCGCGCCCGCGCTCACCAAAACGGTGTTTCGCGCCCTCAAGCAAATCAACCAGGAGGGTGTGACGGTGGTGCTGGTCGAGCAGAACGTGCGCGGCTCGTTGCGGCTGGCGGACCGGGCGTACGTGCTCGAGAACGGCGAGATAAAAAAGGAGGGCCGCGGCGAGGCGTTGCTGGGCGACCCGGAGGTGCAGGCGGCGTATTTGTCGATGTGAGAAGGCTAAAAGGGATAATTGAGGCCGAAACAGTATAATAGTGCTATGGCTAGCAGAAGTTTCGAGCGCACATTTGCAGCTTTGCCCCCCGACCTCCAAAAAGAGGTCGAAGACTTTGCCGAATTTCTCTTGGCGAAGCGGTTGCCGGAAGGTGAAACTAAGGATGATGTTCACCCGCTTGCGAGCTTAGCAGGGGCGTGGCGTGATGAACCTCTTTCAGATAAGGACCTCCTCCCCAGAAGAACCTTCGGTCGTGAGGTAGACCTCTAGGTGGTCTATCTGCTCGACACGGACACACTTGTCTTCTATTTGCGAGGTCATCCCGAGGTAACACAGAAACTTCTTAGCCTTCCCATAAGCGACCTTTGCACGAGCGCCATGTGCATCGGCGAGCTTTATTACGGTGCGGCAAAGTCTCAAAAGCGAGCCGAACGGGAAGCCGAAGTTGACCGGTTATGCAAAACGCTCCTCAGCATCGCTTTAAGTAACGCTGAGATGACGCGGTTTGGAAGACTTAAAGCCGTGCTCGAGGCGCAAGGCACGCGATTGGCCGACGCAGATTTGCTTATTGCGGCGACCGCGCTAGAACATGACCTCACACTGGTTACGAATAATCTGAAACATTTTGGGCGGATTGAAGGATTGCGTTTAGAGAGCTGGGCAGAAGGTTGATGCAGTTTTTCCGGTTCTAAGTTCACATCTATAAGCCACCCCAACACCCTTCATGCAACCACGCCCGCCGCACGCTATGATGACGCATGAACAAATTACTTTTGCTCACCGCCCTCCTGGGCCTCCTCCTAAGCGCCTGCGCCCCCCAGGCCACCCAAGGCGCACCCGCCACCGGCTCGACCATCACCCTGGACACACCCGAGGCCGTCGCTATTAACCGCGCCGCCTTGGAAGCGTGGCACCTGATGGAGCTCGCGCGTTTGCAGACGGGGCAGTACACGACGAACGCGCTCGTCGACCTTACGCCGCCGCAGGGGGTGCAGTGGCGGGTGGAGGGTTTCAGCGGGGACGCGTACACATTGCGCTTCGTCTCGAGCAACGTCACCGACCTCGAGTGGCTCGTCACACCCGAGGGGGTGAGCGCGGTTAGAGTGGGGGGGCAGGACGCTTCTAGTTGACAACCTGAGCCAAACCCTCCAATTAAAAGCGTTCAGGCAGGGCGTTCGGTTATAGTATCTCTTGACGTGTCCTGCCAAACATTCGCTGCACATCCCGGCCTGAGACACCGTTAGCAGGACGGTCCACGCCCCGCTCTTACGCTCGGCGCAGGGACGCCCGAAGCGCCGCACTTACGTGTACGTACCGAAAGGAGACGCATGAAACGTTTTTTCTTACTCGCCGCCCTTACCCTCTTTGCCACTGCCAGCCTAAGCTGGGCTCAGCCCCTGGCAAACCTGGCCCCCGCCGACACCGTCTTGAGCCTGGGGATGCAGGTCCGCCCCGACATGTTCGGCACCCTGGGCGACGACGTCGCCGCGCTCGATTGGGCGCGGGCGAGAGAAACGCTCGAGACGCTCACGAGCGTGGCGGGCGAAAGAGCGGGCGACCCCGACACGCAGAACTTGTTCAGGCTTTACAACGCGATTTTGTTGAGTTACAGCGATCCCGTGGCGGCGGCGGCAGTTTTTACGCCCGACCTCGCCACGTGCCCCGCTTACATCGAGGCCGCGGAAGCCGTCCAGGAGGCGACCCGCAACGGCTATTCGGTTCCCGTCGACGCGCTCCTCACCGTGGGCGTGAGCTCCTTCAACCCGGTCCCGACGGCGGTCGCCCTCATGCGCGTCGAGGATGAAACCAACGTTCAGCAAAGGTCGTTCGACGCGTACGTGTCTTGCATGGAAGCCTCCGGCGATCTGGAGCCGCTCGAGCAAGACGGCGCCACCCTCTACATCATGGGCGACGGGAGCGACTTGCCTCTGGTGATCGGGCGGGTTGACGATCTCTACTTTTTCGGCACCGGCCCCGAGCCCCTGCGCGGGGTGATTCGCCGTATCAACGGGTCGTCCGAGCCGAGCTTCGCCGACAGCGCGCTCTACCAAAGGATGGCGGCGTTGGACGCGGGCGAGGGTCAGCTCAGCCTCACGCTCGACTTCGCCGCGCTTGCGGAGGTGCTCGAGGGCTTTGGCAGCACGGTGGCAAGCTCCCCGGA
The DNA here is from genome assembly GCA_965214405.1 of Trueperaceae bacterium. Taxonomy (GTDB): domain Bacteria; phylum Deinococcota; class Deinococci; order Deinococcales; family Trueperaceae; genus CBDCCT01. Next base: position 3,673,444 of record OZ243956.1, on the reverse strand, counting down.
AGACGATTATCTTCTGGAGCGCGGCACGGCCTTCCTTCGCACTCTCGGCGGTTACGCAGGGATCTTAAGCGCGACGCCCGAGGGAATGCTGTTCGAAAACGTGACCGCGGTCAACCCCGCCGGGGGCGACGCGGCGCTCGCCAGCCTCCTTCTGTGTGAGAATTGTTCGGTGGGGAGTCCCTTTTTGGCCCCCGCGGGCAGCGTCACGGCGAATGTTTACCGTTTGCCGCTCGAGGACGTATTTAACTACCTCCAGGGCCTGCTCGACGCCGCGCCGCCGTCGATGGAGGTGTCCATCAACCTGCGCGACCTGCTCCGCGAGGAGTTCGATTTCGACATCGACGTGGCCTTGTTCAACTGGCTCGGCGCAGAGGGCTACAGCGCGGTGCTCGAGCCCGTCAACATGGACCTCCGCACGCTCCTTTATGGACAGGAGCAAGTCGCGGTCATCCCGGTCGCCAGCCGCGAGGCCGCCGAGGCCGGGTTCGAGGAGTTCCGCCGCGTTCTGACCCCGCTTTTCGAGGAGGCGCTGGCGCTCGAGGACGACCCGACCCTATCCTTTTTCACGCAGATTGCGAGCGAGCGCGTGACCTACAAGGACGAAACCTATACGCGTTACCGCTATTCTCTTAACGGCGACGTCGGCGTGGGTTTCTTAGACGATTACCTCGTCGTCGGCACGCCCGCGCGCGCATTAGAGGCGCTTATAGACGTTTCCGAGGGCGACACGGAGAGTTTGCTCGAGGCCGAGAGCTACCAAAACGCCACCCAGACCACCCCGACGTCCGTGTTGGGGCGCGGGTACGAGGAGGTCGGCAGGCAGCTCGGGGCTGCCGCGGACTTTTTCGACCTCTTTAGCCAGCCCGCCGCCTTTGCGGTGTCGGCGGGGCTCGCCACGCTCTCCGACACGAGCTTTGACAACATCGACACCCTCGATCTGGAATACGACGCCGATCTGACCGGCATAGAGGCCACGCCTTTTGACGTCTCGACGTCTCCCGCCATGACGGAGGACACCTTCGAAAACGAAGTGTACGGCACGCGCTACTATAGCCTCAGCGGGTTGGAGCCGGGCGACGAGGTCGCGGTGACGCTTGAGGGTCTCTCCGACGCCATTCTTTCGCTTATCGACGAAGAAAGGAGCGTCTACACCGACGAGAGTTACGCCGTATATTCCGACGCGGTGCTCACCTTCACCGCCGAAGCGGACGTGACGTACTGGCTCGAGGTCCTCAACTACAGCGAGGAGGCGGAACCCTTCACGCTGAGCGTGACGCGCACGCCAGGCGACGCCCCAACCACAGAGACCGACGCAGAGACCGACACGGAGACCGCCGAGGAGGTCGAACCCACCGAGCCCCCCACCTTCAGCGACCTCTTGCACCTCACCGACCTCGTGCCCGCGACGCTCCGGGTGTTGGGCGAGCACGTCGGGGTGAACACCCACTACACCGAAACGAGAGACGGCGCGATTTATCACCATTCGCTGACCCGGATTGACTGGTAAACAACGTCACAAGAAGCGTGAGAAAAGGGCGGCGCACGGTGCGCCGCCCTTCTTTCTGTATCCGCCTGGTCTAGCTCGCCACAGCCCCGACGTGCTTGTTCAGGCGCGCTTCGTACGCGCCCTTGGGCTGCGCGCCGATCATCGTCTCGACCGCCTCACCGTCTTTGAACAAGATGACGGTGGGGATGCTCATGACGCGGTAGTTCATCGCCACTTGCTGGTTGTCGTCCACGTTGAGCTTGCCTACTTTGATTTTGCCCTCGTAGTCGCCGGCGAGTTCTTCAATCACGGGGCCGACCATGCGGCAGGGGCCGCACCAGGGTGCCCAAAAGTCCACTAAAACTAGGCCCTCTTTGGTTTCGGTCGAAAAGTTTTGGTCGGTAAATTCAATCGCGCTGTTAGCCATGTTTCCTCCTCTTGTTAATCTAGTCCAACAGGCCGCCAAAAGATGTCACATAAAGTACGGAGTGGTGAGAAGAAAGTGATGCGCGGAAAGTGGTGAGAAGGTGACTATCCGTCTTTCCAGGGTGCCAGCGCGACCCTCAGCACCCGGCGCGGCCCGCTGCGTTTTTCACGGTAACGCGCCAGCAACATGTTCATCTCAGTGTCCAACGCGCTCACGTCTTCGTCGCTCAGGTGGTAGCCCGTATCCCACAAGGAGATGACGCCGGGAAGCGGCTGGAAGTCTACATCGGGAGAGGGAACGATATTGAGCACCATGAGCCCCGACGGATGGGGGTAAATGCTCAGGCCCCAGCCCTCGGCGCGGCCCGCAGCGCGGCGGTGCGCGTCAGCCAACCCCTTGATGAGGCCAGCGTTCCACTGCGCGTCGAGGGTGGCGATAAAACCCTCGAGCGTCACGTCCCCCGTATTCTCAAAGGGTACAAAAAATCTCTCCGCGCTCGCCCGGTAGACTTTTAAGGCGCGCCCGCGCCGCGGGATTTCGCGCGTGGGCTCCAGAAGTCCCAAGTTGCACATCCTTTTCACGGGATAGTAGAGCGCGGACGGTTCCAGATGAAGCGCCTCCGCCGCCTCTTTGATGGTGCGCTCGCCAAACAAGAACGGCTTGAGAAGGCGCGTGCAGTCCGGGTTGGTGAGAAAAGCGACGGCCTGGGGGTTGCGGACGACGAGAGAAGTCATAGGCGAGTCTACTCGAGCCCGCCCCTACCTTTTCAAGTAGACGTACTTTAGATTGAGGCGTGACGCGCTCCCCCACCGGCATGACCGGCTTTACGGTTGTTTGGCTAGGTCAGGTGGTCTCACTCTTGGGCACCGCCATGACGGGCTTTGCGCTGACCATTTGGGCGTGGCAGGTGACGGAGCAGGCGACGGCGCTGGCCTTGGTCGGCTTTTTCACCTTCGGCCCCACCGTGCTGTTAAGCCCCGTGGCGGGCGCGCTCGTGGACAGGTGGAACCGCAAGCTGGTCATGATGCTCTCGGATTTAGGCGCGGGCGCGGCGACGGTGGTGACGCTGGCGCTTTACCTGTCGGGGGGGCTCAAGGTCTGGCACCTCTACGTTTTAGGCGCGTGGACGGGGGCCTTTGGCGCGTTCCAGTTTCCGGCCTATTCAGCGGCGATTTCCACGATGCTCCCCAAGGCGCAGTACGCGCGGGCGAGCGGGATGTTGTCCTTGGCTGAATCGGCTTCGGCCATCGCCGCGCCCGTGCTCGCGGGGGTGCTCCTCACGGTTATTGGCATCGGCGGCATCATGGTCATCGACATCGTGACCTTTACCGTCGCGCTCCTCGCGCTGCTGTGGGTCGCCATCCCGCAGCCGGAGGCGTCGGAAGAAGGCAAAGGGAGCCGGGGGAGCCTCTTCAAGGAGTCGCTTTACGGCTTTCGCTACATCGTCAAGCGCCCGAGCCTCCTCGGCTTGCAGCTCGTTTTCACCACCATCAACCTCATCTTCACCTTTGGCTTTATCGTGCTCGCGCCGATGATTCTGGCGCGGACCGGCAACGACGAGCTGATATTGGGGGGCGTGCAGTCGGCCCTGGGTGTCGGCGGCGTGGCGGGGGGCGTCCTGCTGAGCGTCTGGGGCGGGCCGAAAAGACGTGTTCACGGGGTGCTTGTGGGGATGGCGGCCTCGAGCCTCCTCGGCGCAACGTTGATGGGCGTCGGCCAATTCCTCCCGCTCTGGCTCGTGGCGGCCTTTCTCAGCGCCTTTTTTATCCCCATCTTGAACGGCTCAAACCAGGCCATCTGGCAAGCCAAAGTCGCGCCCGACGTGCAGGGCAAGGTTTTCGCCGCGCGCCGCCTCATCGCGCAACTGAGCGCGCCCGTCGCCATGCTCTTAGCGGGTCCTCTGGCCGACGCGGTGTTTGAACCCGCCATGATGCCGGGGGGCGCGCTCGCCAATCTTCTGGGTCCGCTCGTCGGCACGGGACCGGGCGCGGGGATGGGACTCATGTTCGTGATCTCCGGTGTGGTGGGCACGCTGGTGGGGCTCGGGGGCTACCTGTTCCCCACTATCCGGCGAGTCGAAACACTGATTCCGGACCACGACGCCGTATTGAGTAAGCCGGAGAGTCATGCGTCCGAAGAGGCCGTTTCGTCTGCGGCTTTGTAACCTGCTGTTGTACCTCCGCTCTCACAAAGCGCGTAGCAGCGGGTCCGGGCTCCGCCTGGCGCGCTTTTTCACCTCGAGCTCCACCAACCCCGGCTCCGCCTCGACGCCAAAAGGCTTGAACGACTTGCAGAGCGAGCGCACGTCACGAGAGAGCAAATCCCAGGCCTCAGGGTTTTCCTCGATATCCACCACCTGCGGAAAGTCAATCGCCACCACGCGACCCTCCCACCAGAGCAGGTTGTAGGTCGAGTAGTCGCCGTGGACCTTACCGAGTTTGAGAAGGTCCACCATGATGTCTAAACTCTGAGCGAACGCGTTCTCGGCTGTCTCAAGCTCGAGCTTTACGTCCGCAAGTCTGGGCGCTGCGCCCGCCTCGTCCCCAACAAAGCTCATCAGCACCACGCGCCCCGCGCCCGCGATGTCCTCGACGCCCGGACCCACGACGGGACGGGGCACGCTCACGCCCGCCTTGTAAAACTCCCAAAGCTGCGTGTACTCGTGCATGATCCAGAGCGCCTGCTGCGCCTTCATGCCGGTGCGCGAGCGCTGTTCGATGGCCTTTTTGATGCGCTTGCTCGAGAGGTAGCGCCCCTGCCGGTACACCTGGTCGTTCTTAAACGAGCGCACCGCCATATCGCTGTAGACCTTGGCGGCAAGTAAGCCCTGCGGCCCCCGCGCCAGATAAACCGTCGCCTCCTTGCCGCTCTTGAGTTCGCCCACGAGTTCGGTCAGGTGGCCCCGCTCGTAAAGATGTTGTAAGTCGGGGTCGTCAAACTTGGCGGCGCTCGAGGTCTTGCTCTTATTGGCCGCTAATTCTTTAACCGAAAGTTTACTTTTGGGTTTGCGGCGGTCTTTTCGTTTGCTAAAACTTTCTAGCTCGTCGGCGTAATCGTCGAAATCCTTCAAAAGGCTCCTCTGCCCAAAACGGGCCTCGCGGCTGACGGGGGTGTCGCCCACGTCAATGGTGCCGTGTCCATAGTGTGAGTAGCACGGGGCGCGCGGCCGAGGTGGGTTGAGAACCTTTTTATGCGTTTAGGAAAGACGCGGATAAAAAGTACACGAAGGGGCCGCGCGCCTGGCGGATGGTGCAGGTGCAAAGGTATAGATTGGCATAGCGTCACCCCTTTCACAGAACTCGTTTAGTATGCACCGCCCGAAGGGGTCCTGTCAATATAGGGTCAGCACTTCTCAACCCTACTTCTCAACCCTTCGTCGGGGAGGACAGCAAGCGCGACCCTGAACCACGTGAGCCTTTTCACCCTCCTACATGGGTTTAGGAACCTGGAGGTATGCTCGAGCCTATGAAATCACCTTTTTTGATCGCGCTGTTGCTGAGCGCCTTTTCCCTCGCCCTGGCGCAACCGAGCACCTACACCGTCCAACCCGGCGACACCCTCACCCGCATCGCCGCACAGTTTGGGGTGAGCGTAAGCGAACTTGTGGGCCTCAACAATCTTGCGAATCCCAACGCGCTCGAGGTGGGCCAAGTCCTCACCCTCGCCCCCGACATTGCCTGGCCGAACCCGCTGCCCGCGCCCTTTGAGGAGGTGACGCTCGAGCCGCAAACGGGCGTGCAGGGGCGGGCGCTTATGCTTTCGGTCGAGACCCGGACGGACGCGCCCTTGCGCGCGCGCTTTCTTGGCGTGGACTACGCTCTGGCACCCGCTCAGGCGTCACCCTCACGCCATGTGCAAGAGGCGGTGCTCGCGGTGCCCGTGCTTCAGGAGGTGGGGGTGGTTGCGCTCGAGCTTCTCCAAAACGACGAAGTTGTTCTCTCGCTGCCCGTCCGCGTCGCGTCCGGCGGCTACGCGCGCGAGAACATCACCCTGTCAGCCGAGACGAGCAAGCTCCTCGACCCGGCGCTCACCACCGCGGAGTCGGCGCGCATCGAAACGCTTTGCCGCCCCTTTGAAGCCGTCAAGCGTTGGAACGGCCCCTTCCGCTCCCCTGTGGCGGGCCCAACTCAGACCTCGGCCTTCGGCACGCTGCGCTCGTATAACGGCGGTCCCTACGGCTCCTTTCACCGGGGGCAAGATTTGCGGGGCGCGACCGGCACGCCCATCACCGCGCCCGCGGACGGCCTCGTCATGCTCGCCGAACCCCTCACCGTGCGGGGCAATACGGTGATGTTGCGCCACGGTCTAGGCGTGTGCAGCGTCTACAACCACCTCAGCGAAATCGACGTGGAAGAGGGCGACACCGTCACCGCCGGAACCCTGTTGGGCAAAGTGGGCACGACGGGTCTGGTGACGGGACCGCACCTGCACTGGGAGGTGCGGGTCTTGGGGACGCCGGTGGACCCGGTGCAGTGGCTGGGGAACTAAAGTGGTGAGTGGCTAGTGATGAGTGATTAGAAAAGCTAACCACGACCCACGCATCACTCACCCCTGCTTTTCATCACTGTTACACTAGAGCTATGGCAGAAACCATTCAGGTTGACGACAGCCGCCTCAGCGACGAGCAAAAGGAGCGTTTCGAGCTCGCTTTTATGGAACCCGACGCGACGGTCGAGTGGCAGGGCGAGCGGTATTACGTGCGCCTTATGGACCAGGATTATCCGGACGAGGGGACGGACGACCCCATCAAGGTGACGTTTCACTTAGAGAAGGTTTCGGGTTAGGGCTCGAGCCTCTTCCCTTAACTTTTCGATTTGAAAAATTCTGTGTAAGATTTCGCAAGCGCGACTGAGCTTATAGTCTTTCTAAGAACTTTGAGCCCCCTCTCCACTGCCCCCGCTGCCCCCTGGTGGAGAGACCTCAAAGTTCTCTTTTTTGACCCTTCCACTTTGACCCTTTCACAATGTGCTTCGCGGTTTTCTCCACACTAACAGGCGTGAGGGAAAAGGAACCATCATGGCGTTAGAAATAACAGACGAAAGCACCCTGGAAATGAATGAAGAACTTGCCGATATGCTCGGCGCCTTTAACCATGCAAACTCAGACGTCGGCAACGCGCATCAAAAAGCGTTTGTAGTGCGTGACGAGCAAGGGCAGCTCATGGGTGGGGTGGTGCTCGTTATCCATTGGCACTGGCTGTTTATAGAAATCTTGGTTGTGCATGAAGCGTCGCGGAGTTTAGGGGTGGGAAGTCAGCTTCTACGCAAAGCGGAAACCTACGCCAAGTCATTAGGCTGTGTAGGCGCTTATCTTGACACGGTGAGTTTTCAAGCGCCCGACTTCTACATCAAACACGGGTACAAAGTGTTAGCCAGGCTCGAGGGCTTCCCTCCTGGACCCAATCAAAAGGTCTACCTCTTCAAGCGTTTTTGAGCGAGCCTTACATCTGGATAAAATAATGTGGCCTAAACAATCTCTGTAACGTCGTTAAAGTGCTCCATATAACGTCTCAGCACCTCTCGGTCATCCGAGTAGATATCATAAGCGCCTCCATCTACGGCTCTAATAACGACGTAGGGTTGAATTAGAGCCTTCTCAAAACCCTCAAAATCCCCTTCGATAACCTGCTTAATGGTTAGCGACAACTCCTTCAGGGTCAGCCAATCCACAACCTTTCTCTCAGCACCTAATCTGTGGAGTTTTCCTGCCCCGCTACCCACGCTGTCAATATCCGACACTTTCCAAAGAAGGTGCTCGCCTTTACCCCCGAGCACAACCAGGACATCGTACAGTGACACCGCCAAGAATCTTCCATCTGGCGTTTCATCCGTCACCGTTACCCCGTTCATCACAACCTCCAACTCGACTACCCAACGAAACCCATGATTGGCGTGACTTGGTAAAAAGCGCGCATCTTAGAGACGCGCGCCCTGTAATCCTTACTTGAAGGCGTGAACTTTACGCTTGGCTAAAAGCGACGTACTGCTCGAGCTTCGCCAACGCTTTACCGTCGTCGATCAGCGCCGCCGCCGCGCCGATACCCGCTTCGGTGCTCGCCGCTTTGTCCATAAGGTAGAGGGCCGCGCCTGCGTTGAGCAAGACGATGTCGCGTTTCGCGCCCCCAATCTCGCCCTTTAGAAGACGGCGGATGGTCTTGGCGTTCTCTTCGGGCTCGCCGCCCAGCACGTCCTCTAACGGGTAACGGTTGAGCCCCAGCGCCTCGGGGGTTAGCTCGAAGGTCCGCACCGCGCCCTTATCGAGTTCGCTCACGCGGTTGGGGCCGCAGACGGTGAGTTCGTCCAAACCGTCGCCGTGAACCACCAGCGCGCGCGTGACGCCCAAGCCCCCCAGCACCTCCGCCAAGGGTTCGGTGAGCGCGGGGTCGAAGACGCCCATAAGCTGATGATCCGCCGACGCGGGGTTGGTGAGCGGTCCTAACGAGTTAAAAATGGTGCGCGCGCGGATGTCCGCGCGGATGGGCGCGACGAACTTCATCGCGGGGTGGTGCGCCTTGGCGTAGAGAAAGGCCAAGCCGGTCGCCTCGAGGCTCTCCGCCAACCGCCCCGGTGACTGGTCGAGCACCACGCCCAGGCGCTCCAGCACGTCCGCCGAGCCCGACTTGCGGGTGACGCCGCGGTTGCCGTGCTTGGCGATTCTCACCCCCGCCGCCGCCACCACGAAAAGCGTCGCGGTGCTGATATTAAAGGTGTTGATGCCGGTGCCGCCCGTGCCGACGATGTCTAGAAGGGGAACGTCCCCCCTCACGGGCACCTGGACGGCTCGAGCGCGCATCGCCTCGGCGAAACCCACGATTTCTTCGACCGTCTCGCCGCGCGTGCGTAGCGCCGCGAGAAGGGCCGCCGCCTGCATCTGCGAGAGTTTGCCGTCCATGAGTTCGCCCATCACGAAGCGCGCGCGGTCGCGGCCCAGGGTTTTGCCGCTGAATACGTCGCCCAAAAGGGTGGTAATGTCGGCGTCTACATGAGCAGTCGGGGGATTAGCCACGTCCGCTCCTCCTGCGTTCGTCGATGGCCCCCGCTAAATAAGCCCGCTCGTAGGTGTAGGTGGGCCGGTCGAGACCGCGCCACACCGCGCCGTAGGGCGGCCAGAGCGCGAGGCGCTTGGCGATTAGGGACACCGGATGCACGCCCAAGCGGAGCGACAAGTCGGGATGGCGCGACGCGATGCGCACCGCGTTGCGGCCCGCGCTCTCGCCTTTACTCACGTCGCCCGAGCGCCGCGGGTCGGGGCCGATGTGACGCACCCTTGCCTCGGGCAACGCGGCAAAGGGTAGGCCCTCGCGCTCCAAGGCGTACCCGAGCAGCACGTCCTCCATGCCGTAGCCCTTGACCGTCTCGTCAAAACCGCCCACCGCGCGAAAGGCGAGCGTGGGTAAGCTTGTGTTGGCCCCGTTGAGGTTCCAGTAGCGCACGCGCTTTAAGGGTGTTTCGCGGGTCCGGGCCTCGTGCTCAAACGCCACCGGCCCCACCGACACCCGGAAGCCGCTGTTTTGGGACGCTAGGTGCCGCTCGAGCGTCGCGGGTTCCAACAAACAGTCGTCATCCGAAAAATACAAGATTTGCGCCCCCGCGGCCTCTACACACGCATTACGCGCGCGGGCGGCGCTCACCCCAGCCTCCACATCGGGCGGCGCTAGGACGGTCACGTGGAAGGAGGGTCGGGCCTGCTCGAGAACCTCCTTCACGTCATCGCCCTGCTCATTTACATAAAGCACAAGCTCAAACTTTTCCGGGGAGAGCGTCTGTTTGGCGAGACTTTCCAGCTTCTTGGCGAGCAGCGCGCGCCGGGCGCTCGTCACGGTGATGATGCTTATCTCTGGTGTCATTACGGGGGCCATCAGAGGATGTCGAGAAAGTTCTGGAGCATCGCGTGGCCCGTCTCGGTGAGGACGCTCTCGGGGTGGAACTGCACCCCCCAGACCGGAAAGTCTTTATGCCGCAAACCCATGATAATCTCCTCTCTGCCCGCGCCGCCCACTTCGCCCTCTACCTCATCATCCGCCCAGGCATTCGCAACGAGCGCGTCAGGCAAATCTCTCACCATAAGCGAGTGGTAGCGCGTCGCCGTGACCTTGTCAGCCAAATTTTTGAACGAGGCGGTGCCGTCGTGGCGCACCTCGCTCGTTTTGCCGTGCATGATTTTTGGCGCGCGCACGACCGCCGCCCCGTAGGCCGCGCCGATACTCTGGTGCCCCAAGCATACACCGAAAATAGGCGTGTGCTCGCCGTAACGCCTGATAACCTCGACGGAGTGCCCCGCCTCGGCGGGCGTGCAAGGGCCGGGGGACACGACGACGCCGTCGGGACGGAACGCGCCGACGTCGTCCAAGTCGAACTGATTGTTGCGCCACACCGTCGGGGCCGCGCCCAATTCGCCGAGGTACTGCACGAGGTTGTAAGTAAACGAGTCGTAGTTGTCGATGACCAAAACTTTTTTCATACGGGTGTGCTCTTTGCAATTATACGGTCTTTACAGATGGACAAAAAAGATGCGCGAGGAGGAAAAACCGAAGGGAATGGGGCAGTCAAATAGTTCACGCCAGCCCTTCCGTCGCCAGTTCGACGGCCCGCCGCAGCGCCTCGAGCTTATTCAGCGACTCCTGATACTCAAACGCCGGGTCGGAATCGGCGACCACGCCGCCGCCCGCCTGCAAGAGAAGTTTGCCGTTGGCGATGACCATCGTCCGAAGCGTCAGGGCCATGTCCATCGCGCCACCCGCACTCACGTAGCCAAAGGCCCCGGCGTAGGGGCCGCGGCGGACGGGCTCCAACTCGTCAATAATCTCCATCGCGCGCACCTTGGGCGCGCCCGAGGCGGTGCCCATCGGGAGGGTGCTCGAGAGCGCGTCCAAGGGCGTGCGGCCCGCCGCCAGCTCGCCCCGCACGCTCGAGACGAGGTGCATCACGTGGCTGTAACGCTCCACGCGCATGAGGTCGGTCACCCTGACGCTGCCAAACTTGCAAACGCGGCCCAAATCGTTGCGGCCCAAATCCACCAGCATGATGTGCTCGGCGCGCTCTTTGTCGTCACCCGAGAGCTCCGCGGCGAGCGCGGCGTCCTCCTCCTTTGTCACCCCACGCTTGCGGGTACCCGCGATGGGCAGCGTTTCGACCCACGAGCCGTCGCTCCTTACTAAGCTTTCAGGCGAACTTGCCACCAGCGTCACGGGGCCTAAATCCAAGTAGCCCAGATAGGGACTCGGGTTGACCACGCGCAGCGCGCGGTACAAGGCAAAGGGATGCACGCCCAAGTCGGCGGTAAGACGCTGGCTCGGCACGACCTGAAAGATGTCGCCCGCGTGGATGTATTCAACCGCCCGCTCCACCGCGGCCATGTAGCCCTCGCGGGTGAAGTTACTCCGAAACGCCACCCGCCGCCCCGCCCGGTCGCCCGGCACGCCCGGCAGGGGGCCGCGCAGCCTTTCGTACGCGCGCTCAACCAACGCGCCAGCGCGCGCCTCGTCGGCGGCGTTGTCTACTTCTGCGGGCGCGACGATAAAGATGCGGCGCTTTAAGTGGTCGAAAATGATGAGCACCTCGGGCTCAACGAAGAGCAGGTCGGGCACACCCAACTCGTCGGGATTCGCGTCGGGCAACCCCTCGTAAAGCCGGACGAGGTCGTAAGCCGCGTATCCCACCGCGCCCGCCCAAAAGTCGGGCAGCGCGGGGTCGTCGACCGTGTCGCGCACGGTCAAATCCCACAGCAGGCGCAACGGGTCGTCCGACTCGAACGTCTCGGCCCCCTCCGCGGTGGTGAGGGTGACGGTGCGCCCCCTAGCAGAAAGCCGCCGCCTCTCCCCCGTCCCGATAAACGAGTAACGCGCGACGCGCTCGCCCTGCTCGACGCTCTCGAGCAAAAACGCGGGATGCCCCGCCACCTTGAGGTAGGCGGTTAAGGGCGTTTCTAAGTCGGCTAAGATCTCGCGGTAGACGGGCTTGACAGGTTTGGCGGATTTGTTACCGGGCTTTGCTGGAAGCGTTTCTATACTGGCAGCTTGTGTTTCGGGCACAGACGTTCCTTTCGGTGGGCTCGAGCGTACGGGAGAGGCGTTAGAAGGACGAAGAACGCGATCGTTGGGGCTCGAGCGGGTGAAAAGAACCGTGCATAGAGAAAGTATACCTTGTTTGGCGTGCGGGGTTTGGCGTAGGTGAAAAGGAAAGTGCCGAGGACCGAGTAATGAGTATAGTGATGAGTATTGAGCATACTTTCAACTCGGTACTGGGTACTCGGTACTCAGTTCCCCCTTAGCCCCCGATGCGCTCCGGGTGACGCTTCTGCCAATACCGCTTGAGCCCCGCCGCGCTCATCTCGTCGTTCGAGGTCGTGCGGTGGCGCACCCTGGCCTCGGGCGACGCGCCGTCGGCCTCTAACTCCGCTTCGCCCGCGCGGGAGATGCGCGCGACCAAAGCCGCGTCGTTCTCGCCCGCTCTCAAGCCCGCCAGCACCTCCGCCGCCCAGGCGTGGGTGCGCTCGCGCACCTTTTTAAGATGCGCCGCTACGTCCCTGACCTCGCCAAAGTGGGTGAGCAGGAGGCGGTCGGGTGCGGCGTAGAGCATCGCGTCAAGACTCTCTTCCCAGGCCTCCAAGTCGATTTCAGGCGGCGCGGTCGCGGGGCGCACGACGTCTGAACCGGGCAGCTTGATGGCGGCGGCGTCGCCGGTGAACATCGTTTTGTCGTCTAAGAAATAGCTTAGGTGGCTCGAGGCGTGCCCCGGCGTCTCCAACACGCGTACAGAGTGGCCGGAAAGCTCAAAAGTGTCACCGTCAGAAAGCGCCCGCACCTGCGCCTCGGGGACGGCCTCGACGGTGCCCCAGAGCGCGTCCATCTCGTCACCGTAAACGCGGCGGGCGCTGCTGAGGAGGCGGGACGGGTCTTTGATGTGAGGCGCGCCGTTTTCATGAACCCACACCGTCGCGCCGTACTCGCGCGCGAGCGTGCCCGCGGCCCCGGCGTGGTCTAGGTGGATGTGCGTCACGAGCACGTTGCTCAGGTTCTGGGGCTTGAAACCCGCCTCACGAACCCCTTCCAGGAGCGTCGGCAGGGTCGAGGCGGGGCCGCTCTCGATGAGGGCAAAGCGTCCGCCCTCGCCGGGGAGCAGGTAACTTCCTACCGTCCCCTGCAAACCGCCGTGCCGGGTGTCGAGGAGGAACACGCCGCCCAAATCTTGCACGAGAGGAAAGTCGGTCACCGAGCCCTCTCGACGGTGTTCGTGAGCGTGCCGACACCCTCGACCTCAACTTCAACCTTGTCCCCCACCTGTAAAGGCCCCACGCCGTCGGGGGTGCCGGTTAGGACTAAGTCGCCCGGATGGAGCGTCATAAACGTGCTGATGTAGGCCAGCACCGCCGCCACCGGGAAAATCATGTCGGCGGTGGAGCCGTCTTGCTTCGTTTCACCGTTGACGCGGGTTTGCACGCTTAAACGGGTGGGGTCCAAGTCGGTCTCGAGCCACGGCCCCACCGGACAAAACCCGTCCGCCGACTTGCCCCGCGCCCACTGAAGGTCGCTCCGCTGCTTGTCGCGCGCGGTCACGTCGCAAGCGCAGGTGTAGCCGAGAAGGTAAGAAAGCGCCTCGTCCGCCCTAACGTTTTGCAGCGTGCGACCTATCACGACCGCCAGCTCGCCCTCAAAATGCAGTTCGTTCGTCCAACTCGGGTAGGGGATGGGGTCGCCGGGATTGGTGAGGGTGTTGAGGCCCTTCAAAAAAAGCCCCGGCTCCTTGGGCAAATCGGCCCCGCCCATCTCTTTAATATGCCTGGCGTAATTTTTGCCCACGCAGACAATCACGCGCGGCTCGCAAGGGGCGAGCAGGGTTACGCCCGAGAGGGAGAGGCTCGAGCCCTCACGCCTCCCCATGACGCCGTCCAGCGGATAGACCTCGCCGCCCTCCAGTTCGCCCCAGCGGACGCCATTGACAACGTTCGAATCCTTGTACCTTACGCGTTTCACATTTCACCTCTTCCGTTTGCGGGTCTCTTGTATAGGTAGATTGTATAGCACGAGTTCGTAGGGTTGAGCGCACCCTCCAAAGGGGGTCTCGCCAAAAGGGGTCGCGTTCGCGTTAGAATGGGCAAAACTTACCAGGGAGGTAAACACGTGCAAAAGTTGAAGTTAACGTTGTGGATGTTGTTGCTCGTCTCGCCGGTGGCTGCGGCTCAATCGGTAGCCCAATCGGCGGTAGAGACGGGAAGCGCCCAAGACGCGCTGGTGCCGCTGCTCTCGGAATTAAAAGGCACCCTAAACGATTTGGGGATGCAACTCGACCACGCCTCCGGCTCGAGCTCAGACGACGTGCGCCAGAACGTAGAGGTGCTAAGCCTGCGCGTCGACACGCTACTGGGCATGATGCAGGAGCAAACGGGCGGGGCGGTTACAGGTGGCGCGGTAACAGACGGGGCCGTGACAGGCGGTTCGGTCACGGGTGGCGCAGCCACAGGCGGGGCGCAAACCCCGGAGCAAACCGAACTCGAGGCGGCAAACATCCAGATAGACACGTTGCAGGCGCGCGTTGAGGAACTCCAGACCGCGCTCGAGACCGCCCGTCAGGAGAGCGAGGACGCTGTAACCCAGAGGGATGAGGCGCTTACGGCAGCGTCGAATCTCACAGAAGAGTTGAGCACCCAAACGGGGGAAAACGAGGCGCTTCAGGGTCGGCTCGAGGCGGCGGAAACGCAACGCGACACGCTGCAAACGCAGTTTGACGAGGCGACCGCGCAGGGTGAGAACCTCCAGAGTGAGCTCGAGACACTACAGACGGCCCTAGACGAGGCGCAAACCGAGCGCGACGATTTACAGACGCAGCTTGACGAAGAGACCGCGCAGGGTGAAGAGATTCAGAGCGAGCTCGAGACCTCGCAAGCGAATCTAAACGAGGCGCAGACGGAGCGAGACGCCTTACAAACGCAGCTTGATGAAGAGACCGCGCAACGCGAAAACCTTCAGAGTGAGCTTGAGGCCGCGCAAACCTCCTTGAGCGATATGCAAGCCGAGCGTGATGATTTGCAAGCGCAGCTTGACGAAGGAATGACGCAGCGCGAGGGTTTGCAGGCTGACTTAGAGGCAGCACGAAGCGCACAGGGCGAGGCGGAGCAGCAACTCGAGGAGACGCAGAACAGTTTGAGTTCGGCGCAAGAAGACCTCGCCACGCTTCAGGAGCAAAAAGAGGGCCTAGAAGCGCAAGTGGAAACCTTGAGCGCACAGAGTGACGACAGCGCGGCGCAACTTTCGCAGGCGCAGAGCGAGATGCAGACGCTTCAAGACGAACTTGCCACCGTCCGCGAGCAGGGTCAGGCTTTGGAAACGGAGCGTGACGACTTGCAAGCGCAGCTTACCCGCGACCAGAGCGCGCTGGAAACGGCGCAGGGCGAGGCGCAGGCGCTCAACGACGAACTCACCGCCACGCGCGAGCAAAGCCAGGCTATGGAGGCGGCGCGCGACGACTTGCAGGCGCAACTTACCGAGAGCCAGGCCGCGTTGCAGACGGCGCAGGACGAGGCGCAATCTCAGGCTCAGGAACTCGCTAGCGCGCAAGAACAAGCCCAAAGCGCCGCGAGCGAACGCGACGACTTACAAGCGCAACTGAGCGAGGCGCAGGCGGGGCTTACCGAGAGAGAAACGGCGAGCGCGGACCTGCAAAGCGAATTAGAGAGCGCCCAAAGCCAGCGTGACGCCCTGCTAGACCAGCTCAACGCGCTCGACAATCAAGACGCGACGGTCGAGCAGCGTTTAGAGCCCGCCTCCAACCAACTCGAGCGCGCCCAAGAACGCGCCGCTTCAGTCGCAGAAGAGTACGAGGCGCTGCTCCGGACGACCAACCGCGGGCGCACCGTCGATGAGAACCAGCGCACCGAACTTGGTGACCTCCAGCAGCAACTTACGAGCGCGCAGAATATAGTTGCTCAGCTCACCAACGCGCGGGGTATCTATACGGTGCAGACGGGTGATTCACTCTCGAGCATCGCCAACTTTTACTACCGCAACGGCAACCGCTGGACGGACATCTTGGCGGCCAACGATTACCTCATGACCGACCCGGACATGGTCGATGTGGGGCTGATTCTGGTGATTCCGCAGTAAAACCGAGGGGTTTGGGTGATGCTGACGCTATCGTTGGCTGGGGAGTAGGGAAGCAAGAGAGTACCGAGGACCGAGTAAAGAGTAAAAACTTGTGACGTAGAGAGGGCTGAACCACTCCGG
The DNA here is from genome assembly GCA_965214405.1 of Trueperaceae bacterium. Classification (GTDB taxonomy): domain Bacteria; phylum Deinococcota; class Deinococci; order Deinococcales; family Trueperaceae; genus CBDCCT01. The sequence continues at coordinate 3,657,313 of OZ243956.1, read as the reverse complement.
CCCTCTTAACTTTTGACGCTCAGCTCTTCCGTCGTTTCTTCCCAAGCCGCCATCGCTGCAAGCAGCTCCTCCTCTACTCGGGCGTGCTCCTTGCCCAACTGACCTATCTTTTCGGGCTCGAGCCCCGCGGACCGGCTCAACCGGTCACCGATGTCGGCAAGGCGGGCCTCGAGCGTTTCAATCCTTTTTTCTAAACTTTCTAGGTCACGCTCGAGCTGCCACTTTGAAGGACCTTTTGGCTTTGGCTCCTTTTTTAGAGGTAACGGCGAAACGGGTGCCGCCTCGGCTTGCGCGTCCTCCTGCCGCTTGCGCTGGTAGTAGTCCCAGGGGCCGTCAAAGGCGGTGAAGCCCCCCCGCAGTTCCCACACAAGCTCCGTCGTCTTGCGGATAAAAGAACGGTCGTGCGAGACGATAAGGAGCGTGCCTTCAAAAGCGTTGAGGGCGTCCTCGAGCGCCTCGATCATCTCCACGTCTAAGTGGTTCGTCGGCTCGTCCAAAATTAGAAAGTTGTACTCACCCAGCGTGAGTTTGAGAAGCGCCAGCCGCGCCCTTTCGCCGCCTGAGAGGTCGCTGATGTGCTTGTACTGCGCGTCGTAGGGGAAAAGAAAACGGCCCAGCAGGTTGTGCGCCTCCACGTCGCCCACCAAGCGAATCATCTCCTCGATGAGCGTGCGCTCGGGGTCCACGCCCCGCAGTTCCTGGTCGTAGTAGCCGACGCGCACCCGCGCGCCGTAACGTAGAAGGGCCGCGGGGTCGTCACTCGAGGCGTCACCCAGCAGCACCCGCAGGAAACTCGTTTTGCCCGCGCCGTTGGGACCTACTAAGGCGATGCGCTCGCCCTGCCGCAGGGTAAACGAAACATCTTCAAAAAGCGTGCGCTCGCCAAAACCCTTACTCAGTCCGTCCGCCTGCAACACGATGTCGCCGCTCTCGTCGCAGGGGAATGAGAAGCGGGTGGTGCGCGCCTCGCGTTCGGCCTCGCCCATCATCTCATTTTCATAACGCTCGACGCGCCGCTCCATCGCCTTGGCGCGGCGGTGCAATTTTTCGTTCTGGCCCGCCCAGGCTTTCATGCGGGAGGCCGCCTCCTCCAAACGCTCGTGCTCGCGCGCCTGGTTCTTGCGCGTCGCCGCCTCGATGCGCAGTTGCTCGGCCCGGTACTCGCGGTACCGGCTCGGCGGACCGTCGAAAGTGCGGAGCGTGCCGAAGGCGATTTCAGCGGTACTCGAGCCCGCCGCATCCATAAAGGCGCGGTCGTGCGACACCAGCACCACGCCGCCGGGGTAGCGGCCCAAGTAGCCCTCGAGCCACTCCCGCATGGCGATGTCTAGGTGGTTAGTCGGCTCGTCTAAAAGGAGCACATCGGGCTGCGCCATGAGCAGGCGCGCCAGACCCAACCGCGTTTTCTCGCCCCCCGAGAGGCGTTCCGCCCTTTCTCCTTCGCGCCCGCGAAAGCCCAGCGCGTACAAAACCGCGTCACGCCGCGCGCGCCGCTCGTAACCGCCGCGCCGCTCAAAGGTCTCATGAACCCGCTCCCAACGCTCGAACACCTCGGGTTTGTCGAGGCCCTGGTGCTCGAGCCCGCTCAGGATTTTTTCTAGCGCGTCGAGCTCGCCGAAAGCCTTTTCCGACACCTCCAGCACGCTCGAGCCCGCCTCGAACTGCGGGTCTTGCTTAAGCATCGCCACCGTGACGCCGTCGCGGCGGTAGACGGAGCCGCCGTCGGGCACGTCCTCCCCCATGAGCAAACGCAGGATGGTCGACTTGCCCGCGCCGTTGCGCCCGATGAGCGCGACCCTCGAGGCCGCGCGGACCTCGAAGGTGACGCCGCCCAGTACCGTCTGTTCACCGTAAAATTTTTCAGCTTCTTGCAGCGCGGCGAGTAACATAATAGTATTGTAATGTTCAAAACAAAAGGCGTCATGAAGTTGCAAACAAGCAGGTTCAATAAGCTACTAAAGGAGCGTTATGAGGATGCTGAAGTTGCGCGCACTTTTCCCCGCCGTCGTCTCCGTTTTGCTGCTCACCGCGTGTCCGATTTCCGACCCGCCCATCGACCCGTATCCGCCTTACGATGAAGCGTTCACCTACCTGGGCACCTGGACGGGCACGCTCAACGACAGCGTCGGCGGCGCAGGGGATATTACGTTCAACATCATTACCGAGAGTAACGACTATAGCCGCGTTCTCGGCGGGTCCTGGACGGCTGACTTTGGCGGCGCGGCGAACGACGGAATTTTGCGGAGTCAACCCACCTATGACACCCTGCTGAGCGCCCTCCTCATCTCCTCCAAGACGCCCGAGTGCGTTTACAACGTCGAGGCGACCAGAACGGACAACACCCTCCGCGGCACTTACGTATCCAACGGCTGCACGCCCTATGTAACAGGCACGTTGGACATCACCAAGCAGCCTTGAGGGCAAAGCGGCGCATTTGAAAACGGGCGCGCAGTTTCGCCTCCTCCGGCTCGCTACACTAGCTTTCCGACTCCATCATCGCGTTGCGGAGACGAGAAAGGAAAGGTATGACCGGCTCTAACAACAATTTCAATCGTGTGGACCCGCTCGAGAGCCCCGCCGAATCGCGGCAGAGTTACAGATTTCATGAGTTGGCCGAAGAACTCAACACCTCGGTGGAGCAGGTGGAAACGTGGATTCGTGAGGCCGACATCAAGCCGATGTCCGACGAGGAGCACGCGAGCTACCACGCCAGGGCGATAAACCGGCTTCGCGGCCTTCGAAGGGGCGGGGTTTAGGCGTTTAGCACAGGGTTCAGTAACATAAAGTCGGCTTAACGCAAGGTCAAAAGGTAGCGTCCACTGGGGTCCTCGAGCGCCAGCTTCAACCTGACCCGCTCACCCGCGCGTTTGTAAACGACGCTCGAGCGCGTGTTGTTGGGCGGGTCGTAATTTAGACGCCGCCAGCCCTCGGTTGTGAGTTGCGTCTCGAAATAGCTCTCGAGCGTAAACAGCGTAGCGTTGGATAAAAAACGCGCGGTGGTGCGTGCTCCCGTGTCCTCCAATGTGAGGATCTGCGAGCCGGGGTAGGCGGTGAGTTTGTTAGCCTCGTTGAGCGTGATGGGGTTGTTTTGTGTTGAGAAGCGGGTAACCAACGCGGGCGCGAGTGCCGAACGCGGGGCGCAGGCGCTGAGGGGCACCAAAAGCATTCCTATGAGCCCCCCTAGCATGACAGGGCGTAATTTGGGGAGGCGCTTCATAAGGGTAGTGTACGGGCGCGCAAGGAGCGGCAGAATGCAATTTTTCATCATCTCTTTATGAACGAGACCCACAAAAATAAAAAACGGAGTTTAGTAAGGTGAGCGTTGTTTGGCGGGAACGGCTCTCAGTATAGTTGATGGAGTGATGACGTGCTTTTCAGCCATAACGTTCTTGGGGAGCGGGGATTTATGAGTGGCAGCCTATGAGTGGCAGTGTGAAGGGGAGCGACTACGCGGACGTCCTCGACTACGGGCCGGGTGAAATCATCCTTTTTCCCGGCGAACCGGACAACATTTACCGTGTTAAGCGGGGCCTTATTCGCATTCATACGGTGGACGACGAGGGCAACGGGTTGACGCTGCGTTACGTGAAACCGGGCGGCTATTTTGGTGAGGAGGCCGTGCGCGGGCTCTCGAGGCGTTACTTCGCCGAGGCGGTGACGAGCAGCGAAGTCGAAGTTTTGAGTCCCGCCATCCTGAGCGTTGAAGAGAATCTCGACCTCACCGCGCACTTAGTCGAGGCGGTTGAAAAACTCTACCAGTCGCTCTTTAGGCTCTCGGGTAAGAGGCTCAAGTCGCGCATCGCCGCGGAGCTTTTGGACCTCCAAGACAGCGCGCTCGCCACCACGCGCGAACGCGGCGAGCCGGTCGTGCATATTACCCACGACGACCTCGCGGCGGCGGTGGGCTCAGTTAGGGAAACGGTAACCAAAGTCGTCGGCGAACTCTCGCGGCGCGGCGCAATTGACGCGGGTTACGGCAAGATAACCCTGGTGGATATACCGCTGCTCGAGGCCGTCGCCAACGAGTAAGGGCGAAAAAGTAACGAGGACTGAGAGAAAAGTCCATACTTTTGCTTAGCAACCATCAAAGTATTAGCCTCCTGGTACGCCACGGGTAACAAGGGACTGAAAGCTCTTCATTCTAAGGGGGCGCTATTGTTTTTCTACAGAACCCACCTGACATAACCCTTTTTGTTGTCAAGCAGGACCAGGCCCAGGCTTTGTTGAAGGATGTCAAAAATCCGTATAGCAAGAGCGCGAACGCTTTTCACGTTCGCGCTCTCCCTTTTACAAACTTCTTCTGACGCTTGACGCAACCTTTTTAACGCCAGCCCGCGCGGTCCATAATCCGCACCGCCTCGGGGTTGTTTTCGCCGTACAAGGCCACGTTGACGTCGTCCGCCGTGAAGTCGCCAAAATCCGCCACCACCTCCGCGACGGGCACGCCCTCAACGGCGGGGAATTCGTAAGAGCCGGCCGCGAACACTTCCTGCGCTTCGGGGGTGGTCAGGAATTCGAGGAAGCGCACCGCGTTCTCGCGGTTGGGCGCGCTCGCCACGACGCCCGCGCCGCTGATGTTGACGTGGGTGCCGCGACCGTCCTGGTTAGGGAAGAAGATGCCGACGGTTTCGGCCACTTCCCTATCGGCTGGGTCGTCCGAGGCGATGAGCCGGGCCAGGTAGTAGTGGTTCACGATGGCTACGTCGCACTCGCCCGCGGCGACGGCTTTAATTTGGTCGGTGTCGCCGCCCTGAGGCTCGCGGGCGAAATTTGCGACCAGGCCCTCCGCCCAGCTTTCGGTCTCCTCTACGCCGTTCGCCGCGATGAGCGAGGCGACGAGCGACTGATTGTAGACGTTGCTCGAAGAGCGGACGCAGATCCGGCCCTCCCAGGCGTCGCTGGCTAGGTCCTCATAGGTGGACAGTTCGCCCTCGTCCACCGTTTCTTTGTTGTAGACAACCACCCGCGCGCGCGTAGTCAGGCCGAACCATTCCCCCTCGGGGTGACGCAGGTTGGCGGGCACAGCGGCACTGAGTACCTCGGACTCGACCGGCGAGAGCAGCCCCGCCTCCTCGGCGCGCCAGAGCCGCCCGGCGTCCACGGTGATGAGCACGTCGGCGGGGGAGTTGGCCCCCTCGCTCCGGATGCGCTCGATAAGTTCGTCCGCGTCCGCTTCGATGAGATTGACTTCAATGCCGGTCTCCTCCGTAAAAGCTTCGTACAAGGCCACGTCGCTGTCGTAGTGACGGGCGGAGTAGACGTTGACTTCTTGGGCGGTGGCAAGAGCCGTGAGCGCCGCGAAGCAAAAAATAGTCAGGCATAAGAGTGGTCGTAAGGACATGTAACTCCCCTTTTTACCGCCGCCCTCTGGGCGACGGCGCAACAAAGTCAAATCCGAGTAGCTAGCTCGGAATTCACCTGTCATCATGACAAATTTAATCCCGAGTGTCAAGGTCGGGATTGGTCGAGGTGGGATTTGAGTCTCACCTTCTAGCGCCGCGACTTGAAAAACGCGCTCAGCAAACTCCCCGCCTCGAGCCCCAGCACCCCCCCACGCACCTCGAGAGAACGCTTCCAGGGTGCCTCCCGCAGATCGGCCACGCTGCCCAGCGCGCCCTCGCGGTTGTTGGGCGCGCCGTAGACGAGGCGCGGCAGGTGCGCTTGCAGGGCCGCGCCGAAGCACATGGGGCAGGGCTCGAGCGTCACATAGAGCGTGCAGCCCGTTAAGCGCCAGTCACCCAGCGCCGCCCCCGCCGCCCGCAACGCGTGAAGCTCAGCGTGCCCCGTCGGGTCGCGCGCGGCCTCGGTCGTGTTGGCACCCGCGCCGATGATGCTACCGTTTCTGACGACCACCGCGCCCACGGGCAGTTCGCCGCGCGCGGCGGCCTCTCGAGCCCGCACAAGCGCCTCCTTCATCCAGCCCACGTCGGCGTCCTCCACCGCCTGCGCCACCCGTACATCCGTCGCCACCCCCTCTACCCACAGCACCTCCGAACCTGAGGCGAGCACCCGGAGCGCGTCGCGGTCTTCGCGCGGGACTTTGCGGTCGATGAGCAGATCGCTAAGTTTTTTCGCGCCCCCCGAGAGGCGGACGCGGTCACCCGGACGCCGCGTGCGGATAACGAGGTCGAGGAAAGGCTCGAGCCTATCCGGGTCCACCTCGGGCGGCAGCTCGAGCGGAAAGGAGGGTTTGGGTTTTGTGGTGGATTCTGGAGACGCGGGCGGGAGAAGCTCGAGCCGCCCGTACGCAACGCGCGCCGCGTAGCCTTTGGGTAAAGAGAGCCGCTGCGGGTGCTCTTGCCTCAATGCGCGCCGCACGGCCTCGATATGCGCGGCGTCGGGTTGAAGATGCGCCCTCATCAGAAGCTGCGCGACAACCTGCCGTTGAAGGGCGGCGTCGGCTTTTTGCAGAGAAGCTACGGAGACGCTCGAGCCCTCCAAAAAGCTTTCACTCTCCCTCGCAAAATGCGCCTCCTGGTCACGCTGAAGCGCCGCGAGCCCGGCGAGCGTGCGCGTAACGTTGGGGTAACGCGACCGTAACAGGGGCAGCACCTCATAACGAAGCCAGGCGCGGGTGCGGGTGGTGTCGACGTTGGTCGGGTCGGTGAGGTAAGGCTGGTCAATGCCGTCAAGGTAGGCGAGCAGGTCGGCTCGAGCCACGTTCAGAAGGGGCCGAACAACCCGGCCCCGTTTTCCCCTCATCCCCCTCAAGAATGCGGCCCCCCGCAAGAGCTGCATCAGCACCGTTTCGGCTTGATCGTCTCTCGTGTGCCCCGTCACCACGGCGTCGGCCCCCACGCGCTTGGCGGTCCGGGTGAAGAAGCTGTAGCGCAAGCGCCGCGCGGCGTCCTCGACGTTCCAGCCCTTTGCCGCGGCGACGCGGGCGACCTCGGCGCGGGTGGTGTGGAAGGGAAGCTTGAGGGCGGCGCACACACCCCCCACAAAAGCGGCGTCCTCGGCGGAGTCGGGGCGGAGCGCGTGGTCGAAGTGGGCGACGTGAAGCCGGTAGGGTCCTTCCAGCAAAAGATGCAGGAGCGCGACCGAATCGGGGCCGCCCGACACGGCGACGAGCAGCGTTCGGGCCTCCGGCTCGAGCCGAGCCACACTTTCTAACACAGCCTCCTGCAAAGGTTCCCGCATCACCCCCTCATTATGACCGCCCCAAAGGCAACTCCCCAGGGACGCGTATACTTGGCGCTATGACAGCAACTTCCACCGCATCCTCCACCATGACCAGAACCGTAACGATTATCGTCCTCGACTCCGTCGGCGTCGGCGCGTTACCCGACGCGGGCGCGTTTGGGGACGCGGGCGCGCACACGCTTGACCATACTCTGGAAGTGGCGGGGGTGAGGCTGCCGCACTTTGAGGCGCTGGGCCCCGGCAACATCGAAGGCGTCGCGTCCATTCCTGCGGTGGACGAGCCGAAAGCTTTCTTTGGCCGCCTTTTAGAGCTTTCCCCCGGCAAGGACACGACCACCGGCCATTGGGAATTCATGGGCGCACCGTTGGCGCAGCCCTTCAAAACATTTACACGTTTCCCGGACGCGGTCATGAACAAATTTGACGCGCTCACCCGTCGGGGGCATTTGGCAAACCGGCCCGCCTCGGGCACTCAGATTATCGAAGAGCTTGGCGAGCGGCACTTAGAAACGGGTGAGCCCATCGTTTACACGAGCGCCGACAGCGTGTTTCAGGTGGCGGCGCATACGGACGTGGTGCCGCTGGCGACGCTTTACGCGTGGTGCGAGGGGGCGCGCGAGATTTTGCGGGGCGACTACGCCGTGGCTCGAGTGATTGCGCGGCCCTTCGAGGGTGAACCCGGCGCGTTTGTTCGTCTGGGAGAAGCGCGCAAAGACTTTTCGCTCTCGCCGCCTCACCCGACGGTGCTCGACGCGCTCAAAGAGGCCGACAAGGAGGTTATCGGCCTCGGCAAAATCCCCGACATCTACAACCACAGCGGTTTTACGAGAGAGGTTCACACCGACTCGAATGTGGACGGCGTGGTGAAGACGATTCAGGTCATGAGGGAAAGACCGCGCGGCCTCGTCTTCTGCAACTTGGTCGAGTTCGACTCGCTGTACGGTCACCGCCGCGACCCGCAGGGTTATGCGGAGGCGCTGCTCGAGACCGACAGCCGCTTAGAAGACATTCTGGCCGCCGTCAACAGCGACGACTGGCTCTTTTTCGTGTCGGACCACGGCAACGACCCGACCTGGAAAGGCACCGACCACACGCGCGAGTACGGTCTCCTGCTCGCTTACAGCCCTGGGCGTCCCGGTGTGAACCTAGGGACCAGAGGTTTTGCCGACGTAGGCGCGACCGTGGCGGAGCTTCTAAACGTAACGTGGGAGGGGGCGGGCTCGAGCTTTGCCGCCCTCCTAAAGCCTTAGACGCGCCCCCTTTACTGAGGCTGAGGCGCGCCCCTGAACGTCGTTGCGGAGGCCGACCCCGTCGCGTAATACATCAGGCCGTCAATGGCTCCGGCCACGCCCGAAAAGCGTCTGGCCGGGAGCGGCGTAAGTTCCGTCCAGGTGTTGGTGCCGGGGTCATAGGCGGACACATCGGCCACCGCGTTTGTGTGCGTCAACTGCCCGCCCGCGACGATGATGCGCCCGCCCATCACAAAGGTAGCCGAAGAGATGTGGTTGCGGGGCCTGGCGAGGCTCGAGAGTTCCGTCCAGGCGTCCGCGGCGGGGTCGTAAACGCCCACCTCGTCTTCGGGCACCAGCGCCTCGTCGTGGCCGTGTTGCCCGCCGACCGCGTAGATTTTGCCGCCCAGCACCGTCGAGCCCATGTGGTGCCGGGGATTGGGCAGGGGTGCCGCCGCCGCCCAGCCCGCCGCGAGGTCGCTCAAGTCGAGGACAAAGTGGTAGCCCACGTCTTTTTCGCGGTCGGCGCTGGTGCCGCCGAAAAAGTGGAGTTTGCCGTTTAGAACCTCGAGCTGCCCCGCCGAATGCCGGTTGGCGGGTCCAGAGTCGGGCGTCCGGGGCAGGCTGGGCAGAAATTCGTAAGTGTTCTCAGATACGTTGTACTTCCACACTTCTGAGGTCCCGAAGATTTGCCCGGTGCCGTCCTGGTTGGCGGTGTATCCCCCCGCAAAGTAGATGTCCGTGCCGTCGGTGGCGGTGCCCGTGTGGGTCGTGCCCCCCGGGACGGTGCCGCCTTGCATCCGCGGCATCTCCTTTAGGGCGGTCCAGGCGTTCGTGGTGGGGTCATAAACGTAGGCGCGGTCGGTGGGGGTGTAGACGGAGGGGGTTTTCGTTTCGTCGAACCCGCCGAACGAGTAGAGCTTACCGTCAAGCACCAGACCCTGCGCCTCCGAATTGGGAAGGGGCTGCGGGGCCACGGTGCTCCAGGAGATTTTTGTAAAGGCGGGGGCTGGCGCGCTCACCTGGACGGTTCTCTGCGAACTGTCGCTGCCGCCCCTTCCGTCCTCTACCTTGAGCGTGACGACGTACGAGCCCGCCGACGCGTAAACGTGGCGAACGGTCACACCTTTGCCCGCCTCACCGTCGCCAAAGTTCCACGTGTGGCTCAGCGTGTCGCCGTCGGGGTCGCTCGAGCCGGATGCGTCAAACGTGACCTCGAGCGGCGCGGCACCCGTCTGGGGTGTGGGGATGAAAGCAGCCCTGGGCGCGCGGTTGGATTCTGACGCAGACGCGACGACCACCCTGAGCGTTTCGCGCGCGGTTCTTCCTTCGCCGTCGGTCACGGTGAGCGCCGCGGTGTAGGTGCCGACCGCACGGTAGGTATGCGAAACTTTGACGCCTTCGCCCCTCGCGCCGTCGCCAAAGTCCCACGCGTAACCAACCGCGCCGCTCGAGCCCGCCGCGTCAAAGAAGACCTCGAGCGGCGCCGCGCCGGTCTTGGGCGTGGCGGTAAAGGCGGCGGCGGGTGCCGAGTTGCGCCCCGTATCCTCAGTGCAAGAGGCCAGCGCGAGCAAAAGGAGCAAAAAAGAAATAAACCCGAAAGTAACGTAGCGTTTGCCGTTCATAAATTCCCATCCCCGGATGTTGAAAGTCACTCTGTTTCTAAACAGTCTCTAGACATTAAATCACCTCGAGTCGCCGCCCTGGGTGATTTTCATCATGTCTTCTATATGTGAAGGGTGAGTGAAACCGAGCAGCATAATGAGCCGACCATTTGCCGACCATATCAAGGCCAGCAGTTCTTGATGCTCAACGGCGCTTAAGTTTTCTTGCTGCCGCAGCTCGACAAGGTCACCATAGGTCACAGTTTGTCGCGGTCTGCTTGGCGGGAAACGTCTTTACGCAGGCCTACAAAACCTCTGCGTGACGCGCCCCCGCCCGCCGACCTAGCCGCGCCGCGCCACGCCCCACACCCGCACGTCGTCTTCGGTGGCCGCCGCCCCGCTCGGGTAGCTCATGACCCGCACCTCGCTGAAACCCGCCTGGGTGAGCAGGGTGCGCAACTCGAGCGGGTCGTAAGGGCGCTCGAAATGAATTTCGGTAAAGCGCCCGGTAAAATTCCCCGTCTCGCTCTCGCAGTACGCCTCGACCCTGGCGAGCCCCGTCGTTTCGTCGAACAGGTGCTCCCAGCGGTAGTAGACCTCGCCCGCCCAGCCCTCGGCGCGGCCCGTTTCCCAGAGGTCTTTAAGGCCCTGCGTGGTGTTCACGTCAAACATAAAAAAGCCGCCGGGCGTGAGGTGTTCATATACGCGCGTCGCCGCCGCCAGGAAGTGGGCGGGCTCGAGCAGGTTATTGAGCGAATCGAACATCGACACGACGAGGTCAAAAGGTTCGTCCAGACAGAAGCTCATAAAGTCCGCCTGCACGAACTTAACCGGGGGCAGCTTCTCGCGCGCCACCCTGAGCATATCCGCCGACGCGTCTAGGCCCACCACCTCAAAGCCCCGCGCGTAAAAAGGAAAGGTCGAGTTGCCGGTGCCGCAGCCCAAGTCGAGCACGCGCGCGCCCTCCCTCAGCCGCACCGCTTTGAGCACGAACTCTGCCCAGTCGTCATAATCGATATCTTCCATGATGGCGTCGTAAACTTTGGCGAGGAGACTAAAGGGGGCGGCCAACACCTTTTTAGTATAGTTAAGGTGGGCAGGCCAAAGCGGTGAGGATGTTACAGCGTAGAGAAGACGCAGAGAAAGCGTACCCCCGCCAAAGCCTTTTCTGAAGAGCGCTGGCGTGGTACGAGAGAGGATGGAGTAGCAAAAGTGTCAAAGGGATTATTGGTGCGTCAGAGGGACGATTTGTGAGTGAAGAAACGCTCCCCATCCAGCCGAACGACTTCCGGCGGACGCTCGCGCGTTTTGCCACGGGCGTCACGGTCGTGACGATGGTGCAGGGAGGGGAGGTTTACGGCATCACGGTGAGCGCGTTTATGTCGGTGTCCTTAGAGCCTCCCTTGGTTCTGGTGTCCGTCGACAAAAAAGCCAAGGCCCACGCCACGCTCTTAAGAAGCGAGCGTTACGGCGTGAGCATCTTGCGCGAGGGCCAGGAAGTGTTTAGCAACCATTTCGCGGGGCGCACCGTGAACGGGCTCGAGGTGCCCTACGCCTCCTTGGGCGGCTTTCCGCTGCTCGAGGGCGCGGCGGCGGGTTTGGTGTGCCGGGTGGTGAACACGCACGACGCGGGCGACCACACGCTCTTTATCGGCGGCGTCGAGCACCTTTTTTGGAACGAGGAAAAGCCGCTCCTGTACCACGCGGGCGGCTACGGCGGGTTTATGCGGCCAGAAAAAGATTCGCTACTCGAGGACTGACCCCCGAACGCTTTACTCCCCACCTTTGTTCAGCACTTTCCACTCGGTACTCGGCAGCTTCTCATCACATTGTAAGGCGCACTATTCATCCGCGCGCCCCGGACATGCAGACTTTAGAAAAGGGGGACGCATGGACGACTATACCGGCAACTACGACGTGTACAACAACCGTGCAGCAGGCGCGGATGGGCTGAGAACCGGCGGCGACCCGTACGGCGCGGAAGGCTATGGAGAAGGCTATGGAGAGAGCTACGACGCGTACGGGAGCACGTATAGAGGAGACCGTGGGGAATACCGCGGGGGCTCGAGCGAACCCGAGTGGGGCACGGTTTTAGCGGGCACGGTGCTCGCGCTCGTCGGGAGCTACCTGCTCATTCAAGGGGTGACCGGGAACACGCGTTCTCGCGGAGCATCATCCGGCTCTTACGGAACACAGCGTGAGGACGGGCGCGAAAGAGCGGACGAAGGTACTGAAGTCACCCGCAGCGTGACGATCAATAAGCCTGTGGGGGAACTCTACAGCTACTGGCGGAACTTGGAGAACCTGCCCCAAATCATGCGCCACCTTGAGAGCGTCACCATGACGGGCGCTCGCAGCTCGCATTGGGTCGCCAAGGGTCCGGCGGGCTTAGATATCGAGTGGGACGCGGAGACGACGGAAGAGCTCGAAAATGAACGGCTCGCCTGGCGCTCGTTGCCGGACGCGGACGTGCAAAACGAGGGTGAGGTGCGGTTTCGCCCCGCGCCCGGCGACCGCGGCACCGAGATTACCGTGTCGCTGACCTATCACCCGCCGGGCGGCGCGCTGGGGGCCGCGGTTGCCAAACTCTTTGGCCGCGAGCCGTATCAGCAAATCGGCGAAGACTTGGCTAGATTCAAGCAGCAGCAGGAAACGGGCGAGATTGCGACCATCAAAGGTCAGCCGTCCGGACGTGATTAGGGCGGGCTCGAGCCGACGCTAAACCATCCACATGTTCATATACACTCGAGGGGGAAACCAGTGAGAGCACTCTGTTGGAACGGCACCCATAACGTCCAGGTCGAGACCGTCCCGGACCCCGAACTCATCAACCCGCACGACGCGATTATCAAAGTTACCTCGACCGCCATCTGCGGCTCCGACTTGCACCTTTACGACGGCTTTATCCCGACGATGGAGCGCGGCGACATCCTGGGTCACGAGTTTATGGGCGAGGTGGTCGAGGTCGGGCGTGAGGTTAAAAACTTGTCCAAGGGCGACCGCGTGGTGGTGCCCTTTCCCATCGCCTGCGGGAGCTGCTTTTTTTGCAAAAACGAACTCTGGTCGCTCTGCGACAACACCAACCCGAGCCGCAACACCGCCGAACTCCTGTTGGGTCACGTCCCGGCGGGTATCTTCGGCTATTCGCACCTCATGGGCGGCTACGCGGGCGGGCAAGCCGAGTACGTCCGGGTACCCTTTGCCGACGTGGGTCCCATCAAGGTGCCCGATTCTTTGAGTGACGAACAGGTCCTTTTTCTCACCGACATCTTCCCGACAGGCTACCAGGCCGCCGAAAACTGCGACATCAAGCCGGGACAGGTGATTGCGGTCTGGGGCTGCGGGCCGGTGGGGCAGTTTGCGATTCAGAGCGCGCTCCTTTTGGGGGCGGAGCGGGTTATCGCCATCGACAGCGTACAAGAACGTTTAAGCATGGCCGAAACGCACGGCGCTGAAACGCTCAACTTTGAAGAGGTCGACGTTCAGGAGGCCTTGAACGAGATGACCGGGGGCCGCGGCCCCGACGCCTGCATCGAGGCGGTGGGAATGGAGGCGCACGGCTTGGGCGTGATGAACCTGTACGACAAAGCCAAACAGGCGGTGAGGTTGGAAACAGGCCGCCCCCACGCCTTGCGCGCGGCGATTCTAAACTGCCGCAAGGGCGGCACCGTCTCAATCGCGGGTGTCTACGGCGGGTTTATCGACAAAATCCCGATGGGCGCGGCGTTTAACAAGGGCCTCACCTTTAAGATGGGCCAGACGCACGTCCACCGCTACCTCAAACCGCTCTTAGGCCGCATCGAGTCGGGCGACATCGACCCATCGTTTATCATCACGCATAGGATGAGGCTCGAGGACGCGCCCAAGGGCTACGAGATGTTCAAACACAAAGAGGACGGCTGCGTCAAGGTGGTGCTGACGCCCTGAGGGTTTGGTATTCAAGGTCTACAGTGTTTTTTGTCTCTCCTCGCGGAATGTCGTAAGCTAGGGACGCATCGGGGTTGCGTGCTCGAGCGGCAATCCCAAATACTTGTTCTAAAGGAGAAACATGGCTGCACGTTACTTCGCGCTTGTTCTTGGGATTGTGTACATTGTTTTGGGCATCTTCGGGTTTTTCCCCTCCGCTTTGTGGCCCGTGACGCTCTGGGCACCGGATTTGGCGGTCGAGACGGGCTACGGTTACTTGTTCGGTACGTTTCCCGTGAACATTCTCAACAACATTTTCTACTTGCTCATGGGTTTGTGGGGCGTGGCGGTGTTTCGCTCCTACGGCGGCGCGCGTTACTACGCGCAGGCGGCGGCGATTATTTTCGCCACGCTCGCCATTATCGGCTTTTTCCCCGGCTTCAATACTGTTTTCGGCCTCATGCCCATCTTCGGCAACGACATCTGGCTCCACGCGGTCACGGCAATTATCGCCGCCTACTTCGGCTTCTTTACGCCTGAGAGAGCGCCCGCGCGGGCGCGGTAGTAACGTGAAACGGGGGGTGGGGCTTCTTTTGGGCGGCGGCGCGGCGCTGGCGCTTTCAGGGGCGCTTCGGCGGCGCACAAGCTTTCGGGGTCAATCGGTGGTCGTTACGGGGGGCTCGAGGGGTCTGGGCCTCCTCATGGCGCGCCTTTTCGCCGCAGAGGGCGCGCGGCTCACGCTGCTCGCGCGCGATGAGGGCGAGCTGGCGCGCGCCGCCGAAGACTTGAGACGTAGGGGCGCGCACGCCCTGACCCTCCCCTGTGACGTGCGCGACCGGGCGCAGGTGGAGGGGGCGGTAGAGCGGGTGCTGAGGCATTATGGCCGCATCGACGTGCTCGTCAACAACGCGGGCGTGATTCAGGTGGGGCCTTTAGAAAATATGCGAGTGGAAGACTTTGAGAACGCGATGGCCGTTCACTTCTGGGGACCCCTGTACACCATGCTCGCCGCCGTACCCGCCATGAAGCGGCAGGGGGGCGGGCGCATCGTCAACATCGCGTCGATCGGCGGCAAGGTGGCGGTGCCGCACCTGGCTCCTTATTCAGCCTCGAAGTTTGCGCTCGTCGGGCTCTCGGACGGCGTGCGCGCCGAACTCGCCAAGGACGGTATTGCGGTTACCACCGTCTGCCCCTGGCTCACGCGCACGGGCTCGCACCTCAACGCGCAGTTCAAGGGCCAACACGAACGCGAACTGGGCTGGTTCGCCGCGGGCGCGTCCTTGCCGCTCCTGTCGATGGACGCTTCTCTGGCCGCGCGCCGCATTCTCGAGGCCTGCCGCCACGGTGACGCCCACCTGGTGCTGGCTCCCCAGGGCCGCGCCGCCGCGCTCGCCAACGAACTCTTTCCAGAATCGACCGCGCGCCTCATGAAAACCGTCAGCCGCCTCCTGCCCGCCCCGGACCCCGTCGGTGGCGACGAGATCAGAACGGGCTGGGAGAGCACCTCACGCCTGGTTCCCTCGCTCATGACGCGGCTTTCGGACCGCGCGGCGGAGCGGAACAACGAGGTGCCGCCCAGCAGAAACAAGCTGTAAGGGCTAAGCCTCAAAAACCGAGTTGTAAATATCGCACGAAAATCCCCCCTTGCCATTTATGCTTCCGGTAAGGGAGGATGATGTGGTTTGGTTCGTCGTGGTGATGGTGGTGGTTGCCGTTTTGTTCGTAGCCTTTAGGCAACGTTCAGAACAGCCAAAGCAGCTCACTAAGAAAATGTTCCCCTATAAAAAGAGGAAGGCGCTCTTCTCTCCTGCAGAACGGTCTTTTCTGGGCGTTCTTGAACAAGCCGTAGGAGAAGAACTACGCGTCTTGGCTAAGGTACGCCTTGCGGATGTGCTCATTACTGAAAAAGGGGCCGGAAAAAGCGCGTTCAACCGCATAAGCTCGAAACACATTGATTTTCTGCTTTGCGACAAGAGCGGCGCGGCACCCATCTGCGGCGTCGAGCTTGACGACAAGAGTCACGAACGCGCGGAACGCAAGAAGAGGGACGCTTTTGTGGAGGGGGCTTTCAGAGCTGCAGGCCTTCCCTTGCTCCGCTTTCCAGCCAAACAAACCTACGCCTTACGAGAACTTAGAGAGGCGCTCGAGCCCTTTTTAGCAAACACCAAACCCGTTGCCCCAACTCTCCCACCCTTGCACGCGACCTCACCCGCTTGTCCAAGCTGCGGCGCAGATATGGTTCAAAGGAAAGCGGCAAAAGGAGAAAACGCCGGTCAGGCCTTTTGGGGCTGCTCGAGCTACCCGCATTGCCGAACCACGCTTCCGGTAAATGAAGCTGCGGCTTGACCATCTTCTTTTGATTTTCAAGACAACCCTACCGCCCGACCCTACCTATCCCTCCGGCGTCCACTCGAACAGCGCGGCGGCGACCCAGGTGGGCGCGGGCTGCTCGTAAAGCTCGGTTGCGTCGCTATAAGTGAGGTCGATGACGCGGCCCCTGAGAGGTCCGCGAACGTAGCGGAAAACCTGTCCGGCGTCCCTTGCGTCGCTCTTAGCCCTTACGCAGTGCTCGTTGTAGCTCCAGTAGTCGCCCGCTTCCAACAGCGCCACCCCCTCCTCTAAAACCGCCTTGGCCTTGGCGAGTCCCGCCTCGTCAGGGTAGAACGCGTCCTCCGGCGCGTCGCCGTAACCAATTCCGTGATGAAACGCGTCCGCGGTCGAGACGACCACGGCGTCCTCGGAGAGAGCCTGCACCTCGTCAATACCGGGCAGTTCGCCGGGTTTGCCGCCCGCCAGATAAGGGTAACGCTCGGTGACGATGGGCACGTCCGATTCTTTGAGACCCCGCCGCGCCACCTCCGCCTCCCAAAAGTGACGCCAGCTCATCAGCACGTGGTCGCTCCGCCACTCCTGCCGCCCCGTTAAGCCAGGACCCTGCACGCCCCAGGGGGCTTCTTTGAGGGGTCGCCCCCCGCCGCCACGCGCCGCCGCGCCTCCTCCATTTCGTCGGTAAACGCGTGGAGCACGCTCACGACCAGCACGTTCTTTTTGTCGCCCTCCAAACAGGCGTCCAAACACGCGTGAACGCAGGCGGCGATTTGATAGCCACAATCGCTTACCCCAGCGTGAGGAAAGACCAGCACGCCGCCCGCGCGCAGGGTCGCGGGTAAACCGAAGCGCCGGGAAAGCTCTCTCCCCCGCTCCAGATGCGCCCGCGTTCCCGCTTCGCCGAGCGCGGCGTGTTCGCGGGTGTAGAGCTCGAGAATGTCCCCATGAAGCTTCCTCCGGTCCAAATCCATAAACCTCCCTCACCGTCCCTTGTGCTCTCAGCCTACCAGCTCGAGCCTTGGAGGGTCACAGGCGCAAAAGGAAAAGCCGCTGCTCGAGCGGCTTTATTCTCACCATGCGTTTGTAAAAGCTTCTACCTGTTTTTGTCCGCGGCAGACTTGAGCGCCTCAAAGGTCGGCGGCCACAACCCTATAAAGATACCCGCCTGCTTCCGACCCGACAAGAAGAGCGCTATAGACGCGCCTATCGAGCCTATGGCGAGGATGTGCAAGAGGCTCACACCGGTCGACGCTTTGGTGGAGTCGTCGAGGTCACGGATAATCTCTTCGGCGGCGTCTCTACGGTTTTCTCTGCGTTGCGTGTACATGCGGTTGGGAGCGGTCGAGGCCATATGTTCCTCCTTGAATTCATGTTAAAGTCGGCACCTCAAAAGCGACTGTACGCCAAGAGCAAGTGTAGGGACTCGAGCCTAAGGGGGATTCACAAAAGAAACCTCACGAACGCACCGAACGACGCTCCGCCCGCTTAAACACCCGCCCCACCAAAAAATAAGCGAGCGCAATGAACAAGCCAAAGGCGTAGATGATGTACGGCCAGACTAAGTAAAGCCCCAGCGTGACAAAACATACGAGCGGCAGCGCGAGCGCGCGCAGGGTAATCATCCTGATTTGCGCGGGCTCGAGCTGCGTATCAATCAGCCGGTACTTGCGCGACGCGTAGCGCCAGAGCAGCAGGTGCGTGAGGCCCAAGAGCGCAACGCACAAAACGTAAAAGCTCATCGTCGCGGGTTGTGTGAAGTACCGCGAGACGACGCCGCTAGGCACGGGCAAAAAAGCCACGAGCAGCAGATAGAACAGGTTGAGCCACAGCAGCACGTTGTCACCCCGTTTGATGAGGCGAAACACGCGCTGGTGAACCATCCAGAAAAGACCAATGATCACGAAGCTCTGGACAAAGCCAAAAATAGTGGGGGTCATGGCGGCGAGCGTGGGCCAGAATTGGGTGGGGACGGCGCTGGGCTCGAGCTCAGGAAAGCGAATCTCCAGAGCCAAAAGCGTTATGGCGATGGCGAAAACCCCGTCGCTAAAGGCATATAAGCGCGGTAGGTCAACGCCTTGAGGGTCTATTGAGGGTTGACGGAGCTCCCTTTTCATGGGTCAGTCTACTCTACCTGTAGCAGACGCAACTTAATTGGTGCCTCAAGCCTCCCCCACTCGAGTCCTGTCAAGTCGGGGTTAGAATAGGGCATGGCTCTCAAATTTGCCCACCTCCACCAGCACACCGCCTACAGCCTCCTAGACGGGGCCGCGCGCATCAAAGACCTCATGAAATGGGTCAAGGAGGTTTCGCCCGACAACCCGGTGGTGGCGATGACCGACCACGGCAACATGCACGGCGCGGTGGAGTTTTACAAGGAGGCCGAAAAAGCGGGCGTCAAGCCGATTATCGGTTTTGAGGCTTATGTAACGGCGGGCTCGAGGTTTGACAAGCGCAAAGGAAGTTCAAAACTCGACGGCGGCTATTTTCACCTGACGCTGTTGGCGAAGAATTTTAAGGGCTACCAGAACCTGTGCAAGCTCAACTCGAGGGGCTGGCTCGAGGGCTTCTACGGCAAACCGAGGGTGGACCATGAACTGTTGCGCGAGTATTCAGAGGGCGTCATCGCCTTGTCGGGCTGCTTGGGCGCGCAGATTCCGCGGGCGCTGTTGGATATTGGCGAGGAGGCAGGCGAGGAGACGCTAAAGCAATATTTAGATATTTACGGTGACGACTTTTTTGTCGAACTCCAGAACCACGTGCCCGAAGCTGCCGAGGCGATGGACGAGAAGCTGCGCGATTTGTCCGAGCAGCAAACGCGGCTCAACCCGATGTTGCGTTCTCTCGCAGACCAGTACGGCCTCGGGCTCGTCGCCACCAACGACGGGCATTATGTAAAGCGCGAGGACGCGAAAGCGCACGAGGCGCTGCTGGCGATTCAGACCAAAACGACGCTCTCGGACCCCAAACGCTTTCGCTTTCCCTGCGACGAGTTTTACGTCAAGACACCTGAGGAGATGGCAAAGGCAATTCCCGAGGCCGATTTTCCGGGGGCGTTGGCGCGCACGATGGACATTGCCGACCTATGTGACGTGGTGCTGCCGGTGGGGTCTAAGCGCGTTTACCAGATGCCTGAATTGCCCATCCCGGCGGGCCGGACGCTGGCCGAGCAGTTGCGGGTGCAGACGTATGAGGGGTTGATCGAGCGGTACGAGGTCATTACCGAGGCGCTTTACCGGGCGTACCTTTCCCAAGCCACGGCGAACGTGCCTGAGAAATTGGAAGACGTGCTACTCGCCTTGGCTACCGAGGGTGAAAAGTGTCAGGCGCAAGCCAAAGTGGCCGGGGAAAAGTATGTGACGTACCCGCACTTGGAAAAGCTTAAAACGGCGGACGTGAGCGAAGAGGCGCTGATCATCTTAGAACGCGCCGAGTACGAACTCGGCGTCACCATCTCGATGGGCTTTCCCGACTACCTGCTGATTGTTGCCGACTTTATCAACTGGGCCAAGGACCAGGGTATCGCGGTGGGGCCGGGCCGGGGCTCGGGCGCGGGCTCAATTGTTTGTTACGCAACCAAGATTACCAACATCGAGCCTCTGCAATACGGCCTGCTTTTCGAGAGGTTTTTGAACCCCGACCGCATCAGTATGCCCGACATTGACGTGGACTTTTCCGACACGCGGCGTATGGAGGTGGTGGACTACGTAAGGCGGAAGTACGGGGACGACAAGGTCGCGCAAATCGCCACCTTCGGAACGATGGCGTCCAAGGCGGCCATCCGCGACGCCGCGCGGGTGTTGGAAGCCCCCTACGCCGACGCCGACAAAATTTCCAAACTCATCCCGGTGGTGTTCGGTCGCTCCACACCCATCGCAAGGGCGATGGAGGAAGTGGCCGAAATCAAGCAGCATTACGAGAGTGGCGCGAAAGAATTCGTGGACGTGGCGCTGAGCTTAGAAGGCCTGACGAGGCACGCCTCGGTCCACGCGGCGGGGGTCATCATCGCCCGCCAACCCGTCCAAGAACTTGCGCCCGTGTTCCGCAGCGGCGACGGTCCCATCGTCTGCCAGTACGACATGAGTTCGGTCGAAGACTTGGGCTTTATCAAGATGGACTTTTTGGGCTTGCGGACCTTGTCTTTTATCGAGGCGGCGGTGCGCATCGTCAAGGAGTCGCGCGGCATTGACTTGAACCCGGACGCATTTCCGTTAGACGACGCGAAAACATTTGAACTGCTCTCGCGCGGCGAGGCGGCGGGGGTGTTCCAGTTCGAGTCGCCGGGGATGGTGGACACGCTGCGCAAGCTTAAACCTAACCGGGTTCAGGACCTTATTGCGGTGTCGGCCTTGTACCGCCCCGGCCCGATGGAAAATATCCCGACCTATATCCGGCGGCATCACGGCACCACCGACCCAAATTTTACCGAGGACCCTTATGCAGACTTTCCGGCGTCGCGCGAGTATCTCGAGTCCATCCTAGAAGAAACCTACGGAATCCCCGTGTACCAGGAGCAAATCCTGAAGATTGCCCAGGCCGTCGCGGGATACAGCCTGGGCGAAGCCGACTTGTTACGCAAGGCGATGGGTAAGAAAATCCTCGAGGCGATGGTCAAGCACCGCGAGATTTTCAAAAAGGGAGCCGCCGACAAGGGCATCCCGGCGGGTGAGGCCAACGCGATTTTCGACCTGCTCGAGAAGTTCGCCAACTACGGTTTTAACAAGGCTCACAGCACCGCCTACGGTGCCTTGTCCTACCAAACCGCCTACCTCAAGGCGCACTACCCCGTCGAGTTCGCCGCCGCGCTTTTCACCGTCGAACGCGCCAACTCGGACAAGGTCGCGCAGTACGTGAGCGACGCGAGGCGTTTGGGGACGGACGTCTTGCCGCCCGACATCAACGAGTCACGGAGCGACTTCACGCCCGTGGGCGAGGTGGTCCGCTTCGGGCTCTACGGCATCAAGAACGTGGGCGACGGCGCGGTGGCGCATATGATTGAAGAGCGCACGGCGCGAGGACCCTTCAAGGACCTCTACGATTTCTGCCGCCGCGTGGACACGAGCACGGTTAATAAGCGGGCGATAGAGCATCTTGTCAAAGCGGGGGCGTTCGACAAGCTGGGCGACCGGAGCACGCTTTTAGCCAACGTGGAGCCCGCCATGCGCTGGGGCGCGGCGCAGCGCGAGCAGGCCTTGAAGGGGCAAATGGGGCTCTTCGGGGCTGAGGAGACGCGGCCTCCCGCGCCCGCCAAGGTGAAGAAGTTGAGCAAGCTCGAGCTCTTGCGCTTCGAAAAAGAAGCCTTGGGTTTGTACATTTCCGACCACCCCATGAACTCCTACCCCGGCCTCTCGGCGGCGGCGAGTTGCCCGGTGGACGGGCTCGAGGCGTGGTTCAAGGCGGCGCGCGCCGCTGCGGGAGAGAGTCAGGGGCAGTACGGCTCCTTGCGCCTCAAGGTGGCGCTCGCGGGGATGCTGCAAAACATCGTCAAAAAGCCCACCAAAAAGGGCACGATGATGGCCCGCTTCGAGTTGGCCGACGAGTCGGGCTCGCGCGAGGTGGTCGCCTTTTCGCGGACCTACGACGAGGTCGCCGACCGCTTGGTCGAGGATGCGCCCGCGGTGCTCATCGCCGAACTTTCCGAAGACGGCGAGGCGGTGCGCGTGGTGGCGGATAGGCTCATCCGCTGGGAGGAGCGCGAGGGGCTGCCTAAAGTTGCAATTGCCGAGTTTGACTTGGACGAGGTAGACGCGCATCTGCTGTACGACTTTCGTTCGCAGGTGGACGAATACGCGGGCCGCCTCCCCCTGCGCTTCAAAGTGCGCTCACAGCGCGGCGTCGCCACCTACGCGACGGAAAACATTCGCATTGACGAGGAGAAGCTTAGGGAGCTCGAGACGAGTTGCCCCTGGCTCAAAACCACTGTCACGGTCGACCGTGATGTCTTGCTGCGCGAACGCGACAACGGGAACCGCTACCGCAAGGCCGCCCCCGCCAGTGCTGCACAGCCCGAGGTACCTTTCTAATTCACCTTACCCACAAGCTACCAAAGGTACAGAAACGTTGCCTAAAAGGTTGAAGGAGAATGCAGAACGCCTCTTTTCTTTTGTTCCCCTTCTGCATTCTCTGCTTAGAGGACAGTCAAGACGTTATCCGCGGTCAGTATAAGCTTGCGTCGGCTCGATGTTCTGATTCAAGCGGAACAAGTTTTGGGGGTCGTATTTGGCTTTGATGTCAGCGAGCCGGTCGTAATTACGACCATAAGCCCTCTCAACCAAACCCTCTTCTTCCATAAAACCGGGAAAGTTCAGGTACGAGCGACCGGAGGAATAGGGCTGCAGCCGTTCATAGAAGCGGCGCGTCCATTCGATACACGTTTCCGACAGGGCCGGGTCGTGCCAAGAGGTGTTGAACACGAGGGTATAAGGCGCGCTGCGGTCGCCCAGCGCCGTGGCCTCGGTGGGAACACGGGTGACGGTGTCGCCCATCGCCCAGATGTCGAATATCGTCCAGTCGGTGGGGCGGTTGCGGACCTGTTCCGCGACGATGGCGACGACCTCGTCGTTGATTTCGTTGAGGTGAAGCGATTTCCAGTAGTGGTAGACTTCGCCTTCGGGGTTGACCCAGTCGAACAACGTCTGAACGACGGCGAAAGGCAGTTGCCCACTCAGGTCGACCAGAGGCTCCGCCAGTTCCCACAGGGGTTGAACGAAAGCCGCCCCTTCGTCCAGTGGCCCGATATGGACGCCCGCGACAACGACAACCCCTCGGTTGCGCGCTTCGGGTGGAAAGTCAGGCACGTCGGGAACGGTCCAGAAGAGGCAGTTGCCGCTGAATTCGGGCGGCGCTTGGGCGACGTAGTCGCGCCAGGCGGGTAGAATCTCCTCCGTTTTCTCGTTGGGATACATGGCGGCGACTAAGTTGACCACCGGCCCAACCGGGTGGAGCCGGTACTCGAACGAGGTCACGACCCCGAAATTGCCGCCCCCACCGCGCAGCGCCCAAAAAAGGTCTTCGTTCTCGCGCTCGCTGGCGCTCAGAACCTCGCCTGCGGCGGTCACGATTTCTACGGAAACGAGGTTGTCGCAACTCAGGCCGTACTTGCCGCGCAGCCAGCCGTAGCCGCCGCCCAAGGTCAGTCCGGCGATGCCGGTTTCAGACACGATGCCGCCGGGGGTCGCCAGGCCGTGCAGTTGGGTTTCGTGGTCTAAGTCGCCCCAGGTCACGCCGCCTTGCGCGTGGGCCGTTCTTTCGTGAGGGTCTACATATATCCCTTTCATCAGCGACAAGTCGAGCATGAGGCCGCCGTCGCAGGTCGCGTTGCCCGCTACGCCGTGGCCGCCCCCGTGAACGGCGAGCAAGACGTTGTGCTCACGAGCAAAGTTGACGGCCGTCACCACGTCGGCTGTTCCTGTAGGACGCACGATCAGCGCGGGGCGTTTGTCGATCAGCTTGTTCCAGACCCGGCGCGCTTCGTCGTAGCCGGGGGCGTCGGCAGTGAGAACCGGGCCGCGAACGGCCCCTCGCAAGGCGTTCACGGTCTGTATGTCTATTCGGGCTCTCTCACCCGTCAGTGTCGCTACTTCTAAAAATGTCGTCGCCTCTAACGTTGTCATCCTGACCTCCTTGGTCGTGTTTGGCCGTATTAACCGTGGCCCAGTGTCGATAGCCGGCCTCCGCACCGTCACGTCTTGTTTAGCTCGATGACCTGCAACTCGCTGTAGGCCTCGAGCCCCCAGGTGCCGTTCTGGTAGCCGATGCCCGACCACTTCGAGCCCCCGATGGGAACCGCCGGGTCTACCCCGCCGTGCTTGTTTACTGAAGCCGTGCCGCTCTCGAGTTGTGCTGCGATATCGGCCCCTTTGTCTAGGTCTTTCGTCCACACGGAGGCTTTCAGACCGAAGTGGGTGGCGTTCGCCCGCTCGAGCGCGTCCTTAACGTTAGAAAAAGGCATGACGGGAAGCGCCGGGCCGAACTGCTCTTCGTCCACCAGCCGGGTGCCTTCGGCGACGTCCGTGACGATGGTAGGCAAATAAAAGTAGCCCGGCCTGCTGAGGCGGTCTCCACCGGTGACGATGGTCGCACCCGAGCGTTTTGCGTCCTCCACCAGTTCCGTGACCCGCTCGAGCTGCGGCTTGTTGTTGAGTGGCCCAAGCTGCGTGGCGGGGTCGAGACCATCGCCGACCCGCACGTTCTTGGCAAGGTCGGCGAGTTCCTGAACCAGCGCCGAGTAGACCCGCTCGTGGACGTAGAGGCGTTTGATGGCAAAACAGACCTGCCCCGCATTCCAAAAGGCACCCCAAAACAGCGTCTCAGCCACCCCTTTCGGGTCTACATCGTCAAGCACGATGGCCGGGTCGTTGCCGCCCAGCTCGAGCACCAGCCGCTTGAGGTCGGGGGCGGCAGCGGCGGCGACCTTTTTGCCCGTTTCGACCGAGCCGGTAAAGCAAACCTTGCGGACCGCCGGGTGCGTGGTGATGGCCGCGCCCAACGCGTCCCCGCCCGAGACGACGTTGAGCACCCCCGGAGGGAGAGCTTCCCGTAGCACCTCGCCGAGCTTGAGCGTGGCGAGCGGGGTGTAAGGCGACGGCTTGAGCACCACCGTGTTCCCAGCCAGGAGCGCGGGCGCTACCTTCATGGCCGCCAAGAAGACGGGGAAATTCCACGGCGCAATCGAGCCGACGACGCCTAAGGGCTTGCGGCGGACCTCGACCCGCTCGCTCTCGTTGTCTCGCAGCACGTCACAAGGGATGGGGAAGGTGGCAAATTCTTTGAACCAGTGCGCCGCGCCGCCCATCTCGCCGAGCGAGTCGCGGAGCGGTTTGCCCTGCTCGAGCGTCTCTATTCGCGCCACCTCTTCCGCGTGCGCGTCTATCGCCGCGGCGCAGTCTCGAAGCGCCTGACGCCGCTTCTCTTCGTCCTTTCGCCAGCCCCGAAACGCCTCGGCGGCGGCGGTCATGGCGTCGTCAAGTTGGGCGTCGGTGCAGTCGGGGGCCGCGGCGAAGACCGAGCCCGTGGCGGGGTTGATGACGCCGAAGGTCCCCCTCGTGGCTGCCTCTTTCCCGCCAATGGTTAGGCTGAAATTTGCGGTTGTAACGGACATGGAACACCTCCAGATAGCTAATCGGCTTCTGCGGGTAGCCCAGCGCCACCCGCGTCTACCGCTCGAGCACGGGATTGATAAAAGAGTGGGGCGATTATGCGCCTAAGAACAAAACGTGTCAAGCCGAAGCGGTCGCCAAAATCCTGTTCTTATACCTGTCGTGACGGCGGTTTCTAGGCGGTGAGACCACGAACGCTCGTTTTTTGCAACGTTATTCAGCCCCTTTCACGTGTTTTGGTATCAGGCTGAGGCACAAGGTGCCTTTACCCCAGCAGTGGCCTGGATGTCGTGCTCGAGCAAGCCACCCTCACCTCCTTCAACTTGTTATGAGGCGAGTATGGAACAGTGACCGTTACTTAAGCGTTGGTTGCTAAGGCAAGAGAGACGATTCGGCGTCAGTCAAGCGTCGGTCGGTGTGACGTGGGGCGGGGGCTTTCGTCCTCGAGCACCACCAATAAAGCTTTGGCCTCTTTCAAATCGGGGGTGCCAAAGCCTTCGGTAAACGCTTGATAAACAGCCGCCAACCCGCTATACGCCCCCGCCGCCCGCCCTTGCGTCCGCCACAAACGCGCCAGGCTCGTCATGGCCCGCAGTTCCAGAGACCGCGCTTTTTGTTCGCGGGCCAACTCGATGGCTTGCCTGTAAGCCTCCGCCGCTAAGCCGTTCCCGTCGGCGCTGCCCCGTAAAAGTAATAAATTCCCGCGCAAACGGTAGAGTTCGGCGTTCCACCAGTTCTCGTTGTGGCGTGCGGCGGCTGAGAAGGCTTTGTCGATACTCTCGAGCCCCTGTTCGACCTCGCCTGCTTGCTCGTAAAACACTGCCAGCAAAGAAAGGTAAAAAGGTAAGCGCAAACGCGCACCCGTCGCCTCAAATTCGGCCAGCGCCTCGAGTAAAGCAGCCTCGTATAGATTCTCGTCCGACCCTGCTGACTGAGCCAAAGCTCGCGTCCAGGCCCAAAAAATCTCAGCCCAGTGATGGTAATAGCCGATGTCGTAGCGTGTCGTCATCGCCAGGCAAGTTTCAGCGTACTCGGCCACTTTAACCGTCTCGCGGCGAAACCCGTAGAGCATCGTCAAGTACGCCAATCCCACCGCCTGGCTGAAGGGACGCTCGAGCCTTTGCATCAACCCGACGCCTTCATGGGCCATGTTCAGGGCTCCGTCGGGAAAGCCGAGCAGCCAAAGGGTATGAGCTTTCGTCGTAAACGGGAAAACATCGTCACCATTGCCGGGGAAAGGATGCGTTCGGTGCTGCCGAGGGTCGTAATGAGCAAAGCTTTGCTCGACATGCCCCCCTGCCAGCTCTAAGTTTCCCCGACACATATGAACAAACGCCTGGTCGGTATGCGCGGTCACGAAGAAGGTGTGGGACCCTTCTCGTTCGGCGATGTCCAGCAAGTGTCGGGCCACATGACCGCCTTGATCCAAATTTCCGACAACGACGTGGTGGTTGAATAAGACTTTGGCTTGGCGAAAACCCTGGCTCGAGTCGTTCAACGTGTTACTCAGTTGCCACGCCTTGTGGGTCGCCTCATACATTTCAAGAGAGGTCCAACCTTTTGTGACCTGCAAGGAGGCCGACAAAGCTACATACAGCGCTAACGTTTGCTGGTCGCGCTCTAGCGTGGCGGGCAGGTGCTCGAGCAGCGCGACGCCCCGGTTGAGCAACTCGGAAGCTCGAGCGTTGGCAAATACCCGCTGCGCCGCTCTTCCGGCTTGCAAATAAGACTCGACGGCCTGAGCGAAAAGACCGGCCTCTTCATAATGGTGGGCCAACTGAGGCTGGACGGTGTCCAAGGTAGTTTCGTGGTGTCGGGCCAGAGCTTCAGCGGCGTGGCGGTGCAGGCGCTGGCGCTGCACGGGGGAGAGTTCGGCGTAGGCCACGTCGCGGATGCGGTCGTGACTGAGGTCGTAGTCGCTGCCCTGTTGACGCACGATGCGCCGCTGCCACAGCTCGTCTAGGTCTTGCACAAGGCTGTCCTCATCGCTGCGGCTGGCGAGCGCGAGGAGTTCCAAGGAAAAAGAACGGCCAAGCACCGCCGCTAGGTTCGCCAACCCACGCGCCCCGGGCGAAAGCCGGTTCAAACGCGCCTGGATCACGGCCTGCACTTTGGGCGGCAAGGGCGGAGGGATGGGGCTCGAGGCCGGGCTGCTCAACGGGCTGCTCGACCACCGCCAGCGTTCGCTTTCGTCTTTGTCGAGTTCGGCCCGCAGCGCCTCGACCAAAAAGAGGGGCACGCCCTCGGCGTAGCGGCGCAGCTCGGCCAATGTCTCAACGCTTACGCCCCCCGCGATGTGCTGGGTGATGTGTTGTGCGAGTTCGTCGCTGGCGGCGGCGCTTAAGGGAGAGAGCGGGATGTGCTGGATGTGGTCGTTTCGGTGTAACTGCTCGAGCAAGGCCGTGAGCGGGTGGTGGGGGTCCACTTCCGACAGGCGCGCCGTGCCTAAGACCAACAGCGGCGCACTTGGCTCGAGACGCAGCAAAAAATGGAGCCATTCCAAGGTTTCTTTATCCGCCCACTGCATATCGTCGAAGAGCACCAGGAGGGGTTCGGACGGCGCTAGCACGGCGCGGGCCAAAGCTTCAAACAGGCGTTGCCGCTGCCAACTTTCGCTAAGCGGGAGCGGCGGGGACAGGTCGGGACGTGCTGTTAAAAGTTCCGGTAGCAACCTCGCGCACTCGCTCAGCCAGACCTCTTCTAAGCCAAGGAGGGCTTGTCGATAGGGGGGTGAACGCAGCCACGCGATAACGGGCGCGTAGGTGAGTTGGCCTTCGGCGGCGTAGGCCCTGGTGTGAACGGTGAGACAGCCCTGCTGCTCGGCCCAGCTCAGCAGCTCTTCAGCGAGGCGGGTCTTACCTATCCCGGCTTCACCGCTGATTAAAACCATCGTGGGATGACCCGAACCGGCCGTTTGCCAGGCGGTTTGCAGGGTGTACCACGCCTCTTGACGCCCCACCAATTTGTAGGTCGTGAGTCGGCTCGAGGTCGGAGGCGGCCCCGGCGGTGTGGAGGCGCTTCGGTTGAGAATACGGCTGTAAACGGTATGGGTTTCCGCGCCGGGTTCCACGCCAAGTTCGCGCTCCAGCATGGCGGCACAGTCATGATAGACGCGCAGGGCGGCGGCGCGGTCGCCGAGCGCTTCGTAAGTTGCCATCAGCAACTGGTAGGTTCGTTCGCTAAAAGGGTCGGCGTTGCGGAGCCGGGTCGCGTAGTGAACGGCCGTTTCGTACTCCCCTTCTGCGGCGAGCGCGTCAACCAACCGGTAGAGCACCTGGGCGTAACTTTGGTCGAGCCGTTCCCGCTCCGGCAAAAGCCACTCGTCAAAGCAACCTGGCAGCAATTCGCCGCGGTAGCACGCTTCCGCTTGCATGAGCACGCTGCGGTCGGCCGTTTCACGGCTTTGAGCGACGAGACGCTCGAACTCGAGCACATCAAGGGAAAAGGTCGGGGGGCGCTGCCACCCCAAGGTCGTATTCGTACTCGTTAAGTAAAGGTCGACCGCCGGACAATCGTTTCGCAACTTGTGCAACGCACCCCGCAAGTTGGCGTAAGCGCGCTTCTCGCTGGAATCGGGCCAAAAAAGAAAGGCGATATGCTTGCGAAGTTGCGGGGTTTGTGTTTGCAACATCAAATAAGCCAGCAGCGATTGCTGCTGCGGCTGGTTGACGTTTTCCTGGGGCCGACCGTCTACGAATAGACTGAAGCCGCCCAACAAGCAGGCTTTGAGTTGAGGAAGTTTTGATATAGCCTTCGACATAGCCAATTTGTCGTCCCGTCAAAAACGATTACGTCCACCGGAGACCGAACCTGCCACCAAAGAGATGGTTAGAGTATAGCGGTTTTCGTCGACGTTTTGAGAGGCAACGGGTATGACGATTCAAACTTGAAAGCAAATTTCTGTAACTTACAGCCTTCTTTAGGCGACGCAACTTTATCCTTCACACAAGCTTAAAAAATTCGGCCCATCTCAACGTTGAGATGGGCCGAATCACACTTTGGCGTTAACGCCTACAACGCCTAAACATCTAACTGCGCCAAGTGCGCGTTTTCCTCGATAAATTCGCGGCGGGGCGGGACTTCGGAGCCCATGAGCATTTCAAAGGCGTCGCTGGTCTCGAGCACGTCCTCGATCGTCACCCGCTTCAAAACGCGCGTCTCGGGGTTCATGGTCGTTTCCCAAAGCTGCTCCGGGTTCATCTCGCCCAGACCCTTGAAGCGCTGGAGTTCGTACTTGCGGTTGCGGTTTGCTTTCAAAAGTTCTTGCAACTCCGCGTCACCGTAAACGTACGTCAGGTCTTTCTCGCGGC
The DNA here is from genome assembly GCA_965214405.1 of Trueperaceae bacterium. Lineage (GTDB taxonomy): Bacteria > Deinococcota > Deinococci > Deinococcales > Trueperaceae > CBDCCT01. Next base: position 3,627,698 of record OZ243956.1, on the reverse strand, counting down.
CAAAACGCACGCCGTAGAGAGGCGGCTGCGCGATGTAGAGGTAGCCCGCGTCGATAAGCGGGCGCATGTAGCGGTAGAAAAAGGTGAGAATCAAGGTGCGGATGTGCGAGCCGTCCACGTCGGCGTCGGTCATGATGATGATGCGGTGGTAACGCACGTCGTCCAAATTAAAGTGCGCGTCGTCGCCTGTGCCCTCCAAGCCCGCGCCGATAGCCGCGATCATCGCCCTGATTTCGGCGTTTTTCAAGATTTTGCCGATTTGCGCCTTTTCGACGTTGAGGATTTTGCCGCGGAGGGGCAAGATAGCCTGGAAGCGGCGCTCGCGGCCCTGCTTGGCGCTGTTATGGACGAACACGCCGCTGGCGAGCGCGAAGTTATGCGTGCCGGGCACCTCTAAATCGTAAACGTCTACGCGCTCCTCGAGCCGCTCGACTTTCACAATGCGGTGGTTATAGTGAGTCACCGCTTCACGGGCGCGCGCCGCGTCACCGCCGAAGTAGCGTTCGCAAAACCTGTCAAAGCGTAGCAGCGACTTGTCCTTGGTCGCTAAACGGTGTGCTTGATACGCGTCAACATCAAGTTCGCCCTTTTCAACCTCTACGGTTTTAAGCGCGCCCATTGTCTTGCGGTAGTAGGTTCCGCTCAACGCCTCACGACGCTTATGGCGGAAGTCGTCGGTCCACTGGTGTTTGGTTTTTTCGCGTCGCCACTCGAGCAGCGTTTCATTCTGCCACTGCGCTTTGGCCATCCGCGAAAGCGCTTCTTTGGAGGCGGGGTTCTCTGCAAAATGCTCACGCACACGCTCAGCCTGAGCCTGCCTATTCGCCGCATCACTCCAGTAGGTCTTTTGAACCTGCTCGAGCTGTCGCCGGTTCTCCTGACGGTACGTTTCGTCAGACGCGTAAAACGCGCGCCACGCTTGCATCATATAGGCTTTATACGCGCCGTCTTCCCACTGCTTTTTTGCCTGCTCCGACAGGACGGCCCGCGTCTCAGGTTGACGCATACGCCTGCTCATTCTCTTGCGAAACGCGGGTGTTTGGCGGAGCTTGCGGCCCTGCTCGAGCACGTCCGGACGGTGCAGCGTCTTAGACGCGTGCTTGCGGTGCAGCGCCAAATGTTCAGCCGCGGGCAAACGCTCTAGGTTGGTTGGGTTGTTGTTACGTTTGTTAAAGTCCAGATGATGGCAATGGTCGCCGCTGGACTTCGTATAGACGCCCCGCCAACGGTTGTGCCAGTCGGCCAGCAGGTGTGTGAAAAGCCAACGCTCCGAGCGTGGGTCCCAGACCATTTCGTAACCGTCGATGGTGACGCCCGGTTCGCTCATCGTGGACACTTTTCGGTAGAGCGGCGTAAGCGAGTCTTGGGGCGTGAGTGTGGCCGCCTCTTTGTAAGAACCGTCACGCAGCATAAACTTGTGGTCGGGCGTGCAGGTGATGGCCTCACCGTTGTCGAGGGTGACGCGAACGACCTCGGCGTTCCGCTTGGTGACGCGCGCGTGAAGCGCCCTTTCCAAACCCACCTGACCGTCGCGGCGAACGGTATAGACAAAATGCTCCTTACCCGCCTCTTGCTCCCTTACCAACGTCTCAAAGCTCAGGTGCCGCCCGTCCGCCAAGGCGACTTCGGTATCTCCCGAAAAGCACCCGCCCGCCGAATCGCCTTCCACGATATAGATTTCGGACACGCTCGGGTCTTCGGATTGGCAGTCAGCGAGTTTACCGGGTAACTCGTCGTTGTCTAAGGGGTTGGCGCGCCGCACCAAATCGCGGGCTTTGCGCGCCGCCTCGCGCGCCTTGGCGGCGCTCGCCGCTTTCTCAATGACCGCCTTGGCAATTTTAGGGTTCTCTTCCAAAAACTCGGTCAGCTTGCCGTAGACGACGCTCTGCACCGCGGTTTGCGCCTCGGGGTTTAAGAGCTTGACCTTGGCCTGCGACTCGAACTGCGGGTCGCCCAGCTTGACCGAAATCACGCAGGAGATGCCCTCCAAAAAGTCGTCGCCCGTGGGGCTCGGCTCGCCCTTTTTGACCATGTTTTTGGCCTTGGCGTAGTTGTTCAAGACGCGCGTGTAGGCGGTTTTGAAGCCCGTCAGGTGAGTGCCGCCGTCGCGGTTGGTGATCATGTTGGCGTAGGTGAGAATCGTTTGGCCGTAAGCGCCCGTGTGCAAAAGCCCCACCTCGACCTCGATGTCCTCGGTGACGCCCTGGATGAGGACGGGATCGTCGTACAGGCGTTTGCCGTCCGTTGCCAGCGTCGCGGCAAAGGCGGCCACGCCGCCACGCTCTTGAAACACCTCGCGCTTGGGCTCGCGGCCGCGGAGGTCCTCGAGCACAATTTTCACCCCGCCCGTCAAAAAGGCGAGCTCGCGCAAACGGCGGCGGATGCGACTGTAGTCGAAGCTGGTCGTGTCTTTGAAAATGTCGTGGTCGGGCTTAAACGAGACCTTGGAGCCCGTGTCGTTCTTTTTGGTCGTGCCGATCTCGTGAACGGGCTCGGTCACCTCGCCGCGGTCGAAGCGAATGCGGTGGACTTTGCCGTCCGTACGGACTTCGGCCTCCAGAAAGGTCGAGAGCGCGTTCACCACCGACGAGCCCACCCCGTGGAGACCGCCCGAGACCTTGTAGGCATTCGAATCGAACTTGCCGCCCGCGTGGAGCTCGGTAAATATCACCTCGATGGCGGGGCGGCCTTCTTTTTGCATCATGCCCACCGGAATGCCGCGCCCGTTGTCCGTAACCGAGGCCGAGCCGTCAGGATGAAGCGTCACCTCGACGGTGTCGGCGTAGCCCGCCAGCGCCTCGTCGATGGCGTTGTCGATAATCTCGGTGAGCAGTTGGTGGTAGCCGTCAATCCCGGTTCCCCCCTGCACGTACATCGCCGGGCGCTTACGCACGCCCTCCAATCCTTTTAATACCTTGATGTTGTCAGCCGTATACGTCGATGTCATCGTCAACGTGATCCTCCGTTTTTGCCTATCGTTTGATCCGTGGTAAAACTCGTCTCGAGTCGAGAAAAGCTCGTCTGGGAGCCGCGAAACTGGGGTTCGCTTAAACAGTGCATTGTACCACTAATGAAGAGGTGGGGTCAAACCGGAAGATACGTCTCTGACGAGGATCTTTCGCGTTTCGGGGCTCGAGCCACGCGGTTCGAGAGAGAGCCGCTTTGCTTCTGGACGCTCAAGCCTTGTCAGCGCGCGACAGCTTTAAGCGTAAGAACGAAAGGGCAAAACCTTCACACGTGCTCTCTTAAAAATATGTTTCATAATTGCAGTCTGGATTTCCATCTGGATTCACCTCACCTGTTAAATTTATTACAGTGTAGTAATTCTCACATTTCGTGTCTATTACTAGCACTGAGTTATTAACACCGAGTACGAAGTGGGCGAACGCGAAGGGAACTTTGCACCGTCCTACCCAAAAGGGGGAATGATGAAACGTATGAAAAAGCTACTCCGAACCGGCGCTTTGGTCCTTGGCCTCTCCGTGGTAGTTTTACCCGCGGCCTACGCGCAGGACACGACGACCGAGGTCACACCTCAGGTGGTCGAAACGCAGCCTCAGGTGATCGACACCAACGACGGTTTCGACTGGGGCTTGCTCGGCTTGCTCGGGCTTTTGGGTTTAGCGGGCCTCGCAGGACGTAACCGCCGTGACCATGACCCCGAGGTAAGAACCTACGACAACACCACCAAACGCTAACATCCCGCGCCTCAGGGGTCTGTTGGGGCCATTCAGAACCGCCTGAACATTCAGGCGGTTCTCCTTATAGAAACCCAAATTCATGAGCAGCACGATGCCGGAATGTACCGGGCTCATGTTGACGGGGTCGGCGGTGACGATGGGTAAAAGAACGGGCGTCAGGATGAGGATCAGGGGGGTCACATTCATCATCACGCTCAAGGACAGCAACGCGTCCATCATGAGGAGCAAAAGGGGGTTATCGGTGAGCTCGAGCGTCCCCACCGCGAGCGCCCTCAGAATGCGTAAGTACGTTATGAGCCACTTTCCGTCTCCGAGTGACTGCAACATGTTGGCTTTGTTACGCCCCTGTAAGCCAAGGCACCTTGGAACGGTAACAGGCAAAAAAGCAGCGTAAGCAACTACGCCCAGAACGTTGTGACTCGTCCTGAAGACAACTTAAGAGGTATCAATTCAAAAAGGCTGTCTGACAGGCTTTTGTCCCTACATCTAAACTAAAAGGAACGGCGGAGTGGACGTCACAAAAAGGCCTGGCGAGACCTGACGCGGGCGGCGCTCTCGAGCCGTAAAAAGCGCGACGCGGTAGGATAGCGGCATGACCAGACACCCCACCGCCACCACCAAGCGAAAACGGGACGGTTACGTCGCCCTCTGCCCCGAACTCGACGTCGCAAGCCGAGGCGACAGCGCTGAGAAAGCCAAACGCAACCTCACCGAAGCCCTAGGTTTTTTTGGAACCGCCGACCCGCGCGAAGTAAACGCGCGTCTTCGGAGCGAGGTCTACGTCACTCGCCTCGAGGTTGACGTTGGCGGGGGCCACCCAAAATGTTCAACCTAAGCGGCAAGGTCGCGGTGGTCACGGGCGGCACGGGCGTGTTAGGGGGCGCACTCGCCAGAGGACTCGCTAAGGCGGGGGCCAAAGTCGCGGTGATGGGCAGGCGCGAGGGCAAGGCCGAGGAGGTCGCCGCGGAGATTCGGGCGGCGGGGGGTGAGGCGCTGGCCTTGCCTGCGGACGTGCTCGAGCACGTCCAGCTAAAAGAAGCCAAAGATATGTTGCTTGAGACCTGGGGCCGCGTGGACATCTTAGTCAACGCCGCGGGCGGCAACGTGCCCGGCGCGACCGCGGTGGGTGGGAAGACGTTTTTTGGGCTCGAGCCGAGCGCCTTAGAAGAGGTTGTCAGGCTCAACTTACTCGGCACGCTCTTTCCTTCGCAGGTTTTTGGAGAGCCTATGGCGAAAACGGGCGGCTCGATTATCAACATCTCGTCGATGGCGGCGCAAAAGCCCCTTACCAGAGTCGTCGGTTACGCCGCGTCGAAAGCCGCGGTTGACAATTTTACGAAGTGGCTGGCCGTGGACTTGGCGCAGAAGTACGGCGAAAAGGTGCGGGTCAACGCGGTTGCACCCGGCTTTTTTGTGGGCGAGCAGAACCGCGCGCTGCTTCTTAACGAAGACGGCAGTTTGACGGCTCGAGGTCAAACCATCATCGACCACACCCCGATGGGCCGCTTTGGCGAACCCGCCGAACTCGTCGGAACGGCGGTGTGGCTCGCGTCGGACGCAGCAAAGTTCGTCACGGGCGTGGTGGTGCCGGTGGACGGCGGCTTTTCGGCGTTTGGAGGGGTTTAGATGAACGTGATTGGGCAAGGGAGCGTAAACGAAACGCTGAGCGAGGCGGAGGTGCGGGGGCTGCTGCTGGAGGCATTCTCTCATAAAGACGTGACCGGTAAGCACCTCTTAGTCGTCATCCCCGACGGCACCCGCACCGCGCCGTTGCCGCTCATGTACGAGCTCCTTTATGAAATTTTGGGCGCACACGTGGCGCGGCTGGATTACCTCATCGCATTGGGCACGCATCAACCGATGTCAGAGGCGGCGATTGGCAAACTCGTCGGCGTGTCAGGGGGGGAGCGGGCGGCGCGGTTTCCGAAGTCAAAGATTTACAACCACCGCTGGGATGTGCCGGACACGCTGACGACGGTGGGGGTGGTCTCGAGCGGGGAGATGCAAAGCCTCACGAACGGCTTAGTGACCAAAGAAACGCCCGTGACCATCAATAAACTTGTCTTCGACTACGACGAACTCCTCATCTTGGGTCCCGTGTTTCCCCACGAGGTCGCGGGCTTTTCGGGCGGCGCGAAGTACCTCTTTCCGGGCGTGGCCGGGCGCGAAATCATCGACAGCACCCACTGGCTGGGCGCGCTCGCCACGAGCTATGAGACCATCGGCGTCAAGGACACTGCCGTCCGGCGCGTGCTGCACCGCGCCGCCGAGTTCGTCACCGCGCGAAAGCCGCTCACCTGTCTCAAGCTGGTGATGAAGGGTAACGCGCTTCACGGGCTTTACGTTGGTGACCACTTGAACGCATGGGCGACGGCGGCGGACTTATCAAGTAAGCTCAACATCATTCACAAACCCGAGCCTTTCAAGAGCGTCTTGTCGATGCCTTCCGCGCGCTACGACGACCTCTGGACCGCGGCCAAGGCGATGTATAAAACCGAGCCCGTGATTGCAGACGGTGGCGAGGTGATTATTTATGCGCCTCACATCAAAGAGATAAGCGTTACCCACGGAAAACTTATTGAGGAGGTGGGCTACCACGTGCGCGACTTTTTTTTGAAGCAGTGGGAGGTTTACAGTCACGTTCCCTGGACGGTGCTGGCGCACTCGACGCATGTAAAGGGGGCGGGAACGTTTCAAGACGGGGTTGAGACGCCTCGTATTCAGGTCACGCTGGCGACCGGCATCCCCGAAGAAGTCTGTAAAGGGGTCGACCTTGGGTACAGGGATTACAGGATTATCGAGCCCCGCCAGTGGGCAAACCGCGAAGACGAGGGCCTGTTGTTGGTCGAGCACGCGGGCGAGCACCTTTACCGTTTGGGTGAGCCTTTATGACGCGAGCGGCGCAGAGTTGGAGCCTTTCTCCTGACCGCCTTTTTTCTAAGGAGGGTCGGCTCGAGCACGCCCGCTCCCTTTACAGCTCAGTCAAAGACCTGCCGCTCTTGTGCCCACACGGCCACGTCAACCCGGCGCTTCTGGCAGACAAAAATGCTTCGTTTGGAGACCCCGCCGCATTGTTCGTCATCCCCGACCACTACGTGTTTCGGATGCTCTACAGCCAGGGGGTGAGGTTGGGGGACCTGGGCGTTCCCACACAGGACGGCACGCCTGTTGAACGGAACGGGCGCATAATCTGGCGGCGCTTTGCCGAAAACTTTCACCTCTTCGCGGGCACCCCCACGGGCCTGTGGCTCAAAGACGAACTCATCAGCGTGTTCGGTATTACGGAGAAACCCAGCAAGGAGAGTGCCGACCGGATTTACGATGAACTCGAGGCCAAACTGGCAAGCCCCGAGTATGCACCCAGAGAACTTTTCAAGCGCTTCAACATCGAGACTCTATGCACCACCGACGCGGCGACGGACACCTTAGACGCTCATCAAGCCTTGAGAGCCGAAGGTTGGACGGCGGTACGCCCGACCTTTCGCCCGGACGCGGTGGTGAATTTGGATGCTCAAAATTGGCGCAAGAACGTTGACGTGCTGAGTGAGGTGTCGGGTATTGAGGTGGAAGATTACGCCTCGTTTATCAACGCTTTAGAAGAGCGGCGAGCGTTTTTCAAAGCAGTGGGCGCGACCGCCACCGACCACGCCGCGCTCACGCCGCACACCGAACGCTTGTCGGAGGGCGAAGCCCAGGGGATTTTTGCTCGAGCCCTAGAAGGCAACACCCAAGAAGGCGACGCCGCGCGCTTTACCGCCCACATGCTCATGGAGATGGCCCGGATGAGCGTTGAAGACGGTTTGGTTATGCAGCTCCACGCGGGCAGCCTGCGAAACCACAACCGCGCTGTCTTCGAGCGCTTCGGCCTCGACAAAGGCGCGGACATCCCTGTGAAAACCGAATGGACGCGCAATCTTCAAGAGCTCCTTCACGCCTACGGCAACGACCCCCGCCTCACGCTCGTCCTTTTCACGCTCGACGAAAGCACCTACAGCCGCGAACTCGCGCCCCTGGCGGGGCATTATCCGGCCCTACGGCTCGGGCCGCCCTGGTGGTTTTTCGATTCGGTCAAGGGGATAGAGCGGTTTCTGGACGCTGTCGTCGAAACCGCGGGCATCTACAACCTAGCGGGTTTCAACGACGACACGCGCGCGTTCGCCTCTATCCCGGCGCGGCACGACGTCTGGCGCAGGGTCACGTGCAACTGGCTGGCGGGAGAAGTCGTTCGAGGTTTGGTAGACGAAGAGGACGCCTTCGGTATGGCGCTCGAGCTCGCCTACACCTTGGCGAAACGGACGTACAAGCTGTAGAGATTCTAAAAGCCATTAGACGCAATTACAGGATTTGAAAGGTAAAGGAAAGGCTCGAGACATCCGAAGATATCTCGAGCCTGATGCGAAGCGTTAGGACGTACCTTTTTTGAATGTTTACGCGTCTCGAGCCCCAACCGACGGCGCCTCGGCTTACTGCGTTTTGCTCGCGGTCGTCGGTTCCTTTTCGTCTAAACCCAATACGGTCTGGTAGGCGACTTTGAGCGCGTTGTCCGTCTCTAGGTTGACAAGCGCCTGGCCCTGCGTGTCGCTCTGCTCGGGCCGCGCCTGCGCTTCGTAAAAGGAGAAGTTGCCCTCTTCGTCGGCGGTGGCGGTGCCGACGGCGTTGCCTCCTACCAAGACCTCTACTTCTTGACCGGGCTCTGCGCCCTGACCCTGGACCGAAATAACATTGGGAAAGCGCGTGTCTTCGGCTTCGATATCCGGTTTGACGCCCTCTTTGTTGATGCTGCGGCGGTCCGGGGTAAGCCACTCGAACGACAGGTAGGTGAGCTGCCCGCCGTTTGAAAGCGGCAGCACGCTCTGCCCCACGCCCTTGCCGAAGCTCTCCTCGCCGACGACGAGCGCCCGACCGTTGTCTTGCAGCGCGCCCGCCACGATCTCCGAGGCGGAGGCCGAATTTTTATTGATGATCACCACCATCGGCAGGTCAAAGGCGGCCTCGTCCGCCGTGGCGAGGCGCTGCGTCACGCCCCGCGCGCGCTGAAACACGATGTCGCCTTCCGTCAGAAATTCGTCCGACACGAGGATACCCTGAGTCAACAAACCGCCCGGATTGTCACGCAGGTCGAGAACGAGCGAGGTCGCGCCTTGTTCTTTGAGTTTGGCAAGCTGCTCGGTGAGCTGGTCGTACACGCGCTGGTTGCCGAACGAACGGATGCTCACGTAACCGACGTTGTTGGGCAGCATCGTCGAGTCGACGTCCACAATTTGAATCGTGTCACGCTCAATGGTGAAACGCACCAGGTCGTCACTACCGGGGCGGCGCATCCCGAGTTCGACCTCGGTGCCGCGCGGCCCGCGCACCTTACTAACGATGTCGTCAATGGTCGCGTCTTCAACACTTTCACCGTCGACCTCGGCGAAAATGTCGCCGCGCTGCACGCCCGCGTTCCAGGCGGGGCCGCCGCGGTAGACGTTGATGATTTCGACCGTGGTGCGCTCCTCGCGGTTGCGCGGCTGGAGCACCGCGCCGATGCCCTCGAACGAGCCCGCCATGTCCTCGTTGCGCCGCGCGGTCTGGCTCGGGTCGGCGTAGCTCGTGTAGGGATCCTCGAGCGCGTCTAACATGCCCTGAATCGCCCCCTGAATCACCGTGTCGTCATCGACCTGGTCTAAATAATTCGATTTGAGCGCGCCGTAGGACTGGATAAACGCCTCTCCCGCGGGGCTATTCAAAAATTCGTCTGAAAAATTGTTGGAAAACTGCGCGTTCACCGCCGCGACGGAAAGACCCGCCACCAGCACAGCCACGAACCACCATCGTTTCATACGTCCTCCAGGAAAAATCGCACCTCTCACTATACGCGCTGCTTCCTAAGGAGACGGTAAGGTTCTATACCAGGCGCACGTCCTCACACATCTGAAGCGCCCACGTCCCAGCCCGTGTCGGCGGCCCACCCGTCGGCGCGCTTTATGATTTCCCAGAAGATATCCTCTTTGGCGTCGACATATTTGTGTCGCTCGAGCCGGTACCGGACGGCCAGTTCCTTTTTCGTCGCCTCATATTTACGCTGGTCATCCTTGTGTAGGCGGATGTAGTCTCGAAAGAGAAGCGCAAATTGTTCGTGCCAGCTTCCTAATTTACGAACGTGGATGTGGGTGCGCCGTTCCTGCGGAGGCTCGCGGAAGTAGCGCTTGGTTCGCTCGGGGTTGTCGCTACGCCACACATAACCCAACGCTTCCAGTTGGGGCAGGTAGAGCGTCATGGGCTCGAGCCGCCGCACCGAAATCTGGATGTCGATGACGGGTTTGGCCGCCAAACCCTCGACGGACGTGGAGCCGATATGGTCGATGCGGCGGGCAACGTCACCGAGTGAGTCGCGTAAACGTAAGCCGATGCGCCTAAACTCCTCTTTCCACGAGGGGTTGTATTCGTGAATTTCAACGGGTTCAACCACATTCAAAAGTGTAGCAGCATAAGCACTCAAACAAAAAACTCTTGTAAACGCCAAGCCGACTTTGCATCATTAGACACCGTCGCGGACGACGATGTGGGTGAGATTGTCTACCGGATGATGCTCTAAGCCTGACCCTGCACGCGCTCGGTATAAAGGGGTTCGACGAGCGATTTGAGTCCCTTGGCCTCGTCGATAAAGAGCTGGAGGTGCGGGAAGGGAATCTCTATCCCGGCGTCGTCCAGGGCCTCTTTGCACGCCTCCAAAATCTCCGCGGAGATGCGCGGCTGCACGTCAATGTGGTCGGGCTCGATCCAGTAGAAGATGTCTAGATTCACCGACGAGTCGCCGAGTTCGCTCATCAGCACGGTGGGGCCTAAGCCCAAGCGCGTCATAATCATCTCGTTGGCGCGGATAACGGGCAGCATCACCTCTCGAGCGCGCTTGGCGGATTCTTTGTAGGCGATGCCGACGGGGATACGCACCCGCAGAGGTCCGCCCGCGCTGTAATTCACAATGTCAGACGAGGCGACGCTGGCGTTGGGAATCGCCATCACGACGTTGTCGCGGCTCCGCAAGCGGGTAGTGCGTAGAGTTATCTCGCGCACCTTGCCCGTCTGGCCGTTGATCTCGACCCAGTCGCCGATGCGAAAGGGGCGCTCGACTAAGAGCGTAACGCCCGCGATAAAGTTCGACAGGGTTTCTTGCGCCGCGAAACCCACCGCGATACCCACAATACCCAAACCCGCGATGACGCTCAAAATTTGGATGCCGAACTGCGCGAGCACCGCGGCCACGCCAAAGGCCATGAGCACCACCGAGACGACGTTGCGAAGGAGCTGTTCGATGGAGCCGTCTAGGCGGTAACGCTTTGCCGTGTTGGTGAGGAGCCGGTTGAGCACGAGCCAGCCGATGTAGAACACAAACGCAATGAGCGCCCCCTGCGCGACGTTGGTCGTAACAAACGGCGAGATGCCGAACTGCGACATGACCGACAAGAGCGCGAGGAGCGAGAGCGCGTAACGCAGCGCCATTCGCAGCGGGCTGACCGCTTCCTGGCTTATACGAGAGCGCGCTACCACCGTGCGCAGCGCCCGGCTAAGGAGCCAGTAAGCGCCCCAGAAAAGGAGCAGCAGCAGGAGCGAGACGATAATTTGGGTGAGAAAGCCCGCCAGCATCCCCGTTAGGCGGTCGTCACCCTGGTTGAAAAGGCCGACGGTCTCTAGGAGGCTACGCCGCAACTCGGAAAAGAGTCGCACAAAAAAGTCTGAAAGCTGACCCAAGCCCTCTCTCACCGCGTTCCTACACTGTACGCTCTCGTGCCGGTGCCATAGGCGCCATGTTGATTCGTGGACGTGCTGCGCATCGTGGTGACCTCTCAACCCCCACAGTTCTGATTCTTAACCCTTACAGTCTAAAGGACGCCGAAGTGACACCCAAGCGAAGCTTTACACGTAGCGTGCGTCTTGAGGAGTGCGAGGAGCTTCACTTTACGGTTCATTAACAGGGGCTCGAGCCTCAGCGCGCTCCCGAATCACTCCCTCCAATCCCCCCTCGTCCACCACCGTCACGCCCAGCTTTTCGGCCTTGGCGAGTTTGGAGCCCGGCTCGGCCCCGGCGACAAGGTAACTCGTGCGGCTGCTCACGCTCGAGCCCACCCTCGCCCCCAGCGCTTCTAATCGGCGCTTGACCACGTCGCGCGGTTCGCTCAAAGAGCCCGTCAGCACGAACGAGAGCCCGCGCAGCGCGTCGCCCCGTGCGCCCACGTCCGCGCCCTGGGGAGTCACGCCCCGCGCTCTAAGGTTTGAGAGAAGCGCCCGCATCGCCTCCTGGTGGAGCGCGTCGTGAATCGCCTCGGCGGTGGTCGCGCCCACGTCGTGAAGCGCTTCTAAATCCTCTTTGGAGGCGTTCACCAGAGCCTCCACCGAAGAGAACGCCCCCGCCAAGAGTTGCGCCGTGCGCTCGCCCACGTGGGGCAGCCCGAGCGCGAAGATGAAGCGGTTTAGCGGGCGTTTCTTAGACGCTTCAAGCTGCGCGACAAGCTTTTTGGCCGACACTTCGGCAAAACCCTCGAGCGGCAAAAGCATCTCCTCAGTGAGGTCATAAAGGTCGGGGATACCGCGAATCAGCCCTTCATCAAGCAACTGTTGGAGAGTCCGCACCGCGAGACCTTCGATGTCCATCGCCCGCCTCGAGACGTAGTGCGTGAGCCGCTGTAACACTTGCGCGGGGCAGCTCGGGTTGACGCAGCGGAGGTTGGCCCCGTCTTCTATCAAGGTTTCGCCGCAGGCGGGGCAGGTGGTGGGGAAAACGTAGGGCTCCGCCCCCCCTCCCCTTTCGCCCACTAAAACTTGCGTGATTTCGGGGATGATGCCGCCCGACTTGTGGACCACCACGCGGTCGCCCAAGCGCAAGTCGAGGTCGCGGATAAAGCCGGGGTTATGCAGGGTCGCGCGCGAGACGACCGTGCCCTCTAGGAGGCGGGGCTCGAGTTCGGCCACCGGCGTAATCTTGCCCGTGCGCCCCACTTGCAGGGTGACGGCCTCCAGCGTCGTCGCCACCTCCTCGGCAGGAAACTTGTACGCCACCGCCCAGCGCGGCGCGCGGCTCGTGTAGCCCAAATCTTCTTGCAGCGCGAAGGCGTCCACCTTGATGACCAGCCCGTCCGCGTCGTAGTCGAGCGTCCGCCGCTCCTCACGCCAACGCCGCATCACGTCTTCGACCTCATGAATACCCGTGACGCGTTCGCACCGCTCGTTGGTCCTGAAACCGTGGTTCTTCAGCCACTCGAGCAGCTCCCCCTGCGTGCTCACCCCCACCGCGCGCGGTTCGCCCAGGCCATAGAAAAAAACTTGTAAATTACGGCCCGCGCTCACGCGGGGGTCAAGCTGCCGCAGCGTGCCCGAGGCGGCGTTGCGCGGGTTCTTAAAGGGCGGCTCGCCCGCCTCCTCGCGCGCGGCGTTGAGGCGGGCGAATTCGGTTTTAGACAAGTAGACCTCGCCGCGCGCCTCGAGCCGCCCCGGCACCCCGCTAAGCCGCCCCGGCAGCCCCGGAATCCTCAGCACGTTGAGCGTCACCTCCTCGCCTTCCGTCCCGTTGCCGCGCGTGGCCGCCCAGACGAGCACGCCGTCTTCATAAAGGACGTTGATGGACAGGCCGTCTATCTTGAGTTCGACCAAGTAATCAATCGGGCCTTCAAAGGCCAGCACGCGCCGCACTCGAGCCTCGAACTCCTCCAAATCCGCCTCATTAAACGCGTTGTCAAGCGAGGTCATCGGGTGCGGGTGCCGGATGGTCGCAAACGACGCCTGGGGCGCGGTGCCGACTGTTTGCGTGGGCGAGTCGGGCGTGACGAGCTCGGGGTGCTCGGCCTCTAAGTCTTTAAGACGTTGCAGCAGCGCGTCCCACTCCGCGTCGGACAGGGTCGGGTCTTGCAGGACGTAATACTGATAGTTGGCCTCGCGCAGCCTCGAGCGGAGGTCCAAAAGGGTGTCACGAACGGATAACGTCACGCTCTTTATTATAGCCTTCGCCTGGTTTGATAATTCAGGCTTTTACACCCCGTGCCGGGTACCATTAATGAACACGTGTGTGAGATAATTGAGGAGACATGAACAAAGGTATCAGCGATTACCTAAACTTACCCTACAAGCTCGTCATCGTTCCGCTGAAAGAGGGCGGCTACTACGCGCAGTATCCCGAGTTAGGCGCGCACGGCGACGCCCCCACGATCGAAGAAGCGGTAGAAGAAGCGAACGTCAGCAAGGAGCTTATGCTCGAGTCCCACTTAGAGCACGGCGACTACCCCGTCCCCGAACCGCATGGCGCAAAGGACTACAGCGGCAAGTTCAACGTGAGGGTGCCCAAGAGCTTGCACCGTGAGCTTACCGAAAGGGCGCAGGAGAAGGGGGTAAGCCTCAACGCGCTCGTGTCGTCTCTCCTTCAGCGCGGGTTGAGTTCTCGCTTTGTGGCGCAAGGGGTACCAGAGCCGGTTCAGTCCGGATAGATAAACCCCAAAACCCACACCATCCACACCGCGAGCGACTTGACCGGGCGGTAGATGAGCAAGGCCGTCACGACGGCTACGCCCACCAGAAGCGCGGTCAGCCCCGGAAAAAAGCCCCACCTGAGCACGAGCAAAATAGCGGTCCCTATCAAGACAACCGCGTTGATAAAATAGTTGAGCACCGCCGCAATAAGCCAGTTGCCCCAGTCGCCGCGCTCAAAACGCGCGCCGCAGCGGTCGCACTTATCAAAATTTTGAAACCAGTTTTTAGCAACGCGCCCTTCGGCACAAACGGGGCAACGCCCGCCAAAGGTGGTGGAGAAAAAGCGCCGGACGATGAGACCGAAGTCGCGGATGGGCGTGTCTTTTCGCTGAGGCTTATATTTGGGATGGGGTTTATGATTGGTCGACACGTCCTAAGTTTACAAGGAAGCGGACTTTTGGAGGGCGACGCCGAGCCGCCACCGCGCGGGCGAGGCTCGAGCAGCCATAACCCAGTCTCAACACTTCATCATTTCTTTAGACGCCTCAAGGGGAACGGGAGGAGGCGCGAGCCCCGTGCTATACTCTTTCCGGGCACAAATCCGGAGAGGGCAACAACATTTCTAAGGAGGAACGATGCGTAAAACGCTTCTACTTACCCTTGCGCTGGGCCTGACACTGGGGCTGGCGACGGCGCAAGATTACGTCATGGGCATCAACTTCGACGCGGGCGGCAAGTTCGACAGGTCGTTTAACGAGGGCACCTGGCGCGGCATGAGCGGCGAGATCGAGGGCCTGGAGCAGAGCCAGAGTTTAGACATCGAGCTTTTGGAGTTCGAGGGCTCACCCGACACCTTCGCGCAAGGTCTGCGCAGCATGGCCCAACAGGGGGCCGAACTGGTGGTGGCCCCAGGATTCTCGCAGGCCGACGCGATTCAGAGCATCTCGAGCGAATTTCCCGACACCTACTTCGTCAACATCGACGGCTTTAACGAAACGCCCAACCCCAACACGCTTTACGTGGGCTTCCGTGAGCACGAGGGCTCCTTTTTGGTCGGCTACATCGCGGGCACGCTCTCCCAAACGGGCGTGGTCGGCTTTGTCGGCGGGATGGACATTCCCCTCATTCGCGCCTTTGGCTCCGGCTACGAGCAGGGTGCCAGGGCCGCCTGCCCCGACTGCACGGTGATTCAAAACTTTATCGGCTCGACGCCCGCGGCCTGGAACGACCCCGCGCGGGCCAAAGAGCTTGCCACCATCCAGCAAGCGCAGGGCGCGGACGTTATCTACGCGGCGGCGGGCGCGTCGGGCAACGGGGTCATCGACTTTGTAACCGAGACGATGTGCTACAGCCCGGCGAGTTTGCCGAGCGGCGCGACCGCGCGCGAAACGCCCCTGACGAGCGCGGTTGCAGGTATCAGTAAGCCTGCCAACTACTCGAGCGCGTGTAGCGAAAGCGACCAGCCGCTGTTCTTTATCGGCGTCGACTCGAACCAGAACCCGCTGGGTGACACCGACGGGGACCCGGCGACGCTCAACTTCGGCCTCACCAGTATGCTCAAGCGCGTGGACGTGGCCGCGGCCAACGCGGTTGACAACGTTGTTAAGGGCACCTTCGAGGGCGGCGTTCAGAGTTTAGGACTCGCCGAGGACGGCGTGGGTTACGCGCTTGATGATTACAACCAGGCGCTCATCCCGCAAGAGCTGGTGAGTGAGCTCGAGACCGTCACGCAGCAAATTGTAAACGGTGACATCACGGTGACGGATTACCGCCAGCAGTAACGCGATGCTACCGCCAGCAGTAACGCGATGCTACCGCCAGTGGTAACGCGATGCTACCGCCAGTGGTAACGCGATGCTACCGCCAGTGGTAACGCGATGCTACCGCCAGTGGTAACGCGATGCTACCGCCAGTGGTAAACGTGTAGATTTTTCGCAAAGCGAGCCCTCGTGGAGGGCTCGCTTTTTCATGTTCTGGGTTTGACGCTTAGCCGACATCCCGCCCCCTCGTCACCCTCAAGAGACTGCGGGCACTCTTTTTAGGGATGGTTTAACCCGCAGAGTGTAGGCCAACTTTGTTGCCTTCGGTATCCAAGAAAAAGGCAATAAAGCCGTTCTTACCGATGCTCATTCTGTCCGCCAGAACTTTACCCCCTGCCGCCTCAACCTTGCCAAGAGGCACGCTCAAGTCGTCACCACCGTTCAGGTAGATGACGCTGCCTTCTCTACTCGGCGTGTAGGTGTCGCCCTGCATCAGCGCCCCGCCGACCCCGTTTTGATAGGGCAAGACCGCCATCGCGCCCTCCTCACCCACCGCCTCCACCGTTAGCTCGCCGCCTAACAGCGCGCCGTAAAACGCTTTTGCCCGGTTCATGTCGGTGACAGGAATGTCAAACCAGTTGAGTGCGCTTGCCATATTGAACCTCCGTGACGGGACAAAAGTTTTGGCTGGCTAGCCGGTGTCCCATCTACCCCTAAATTTAGGGTATGCGAGTGACACCCTTATGTCAGTATGCGCTTGAGTAGCCCTCGAGCATCCCCCCCAGTTCTTCCCGCACCCGCTTTTTAAGGCTCTCAGGGCCGAGCACCCGCACCTTCGCGCCCCAACTGAGGAGCCAGGACAATAGTTTGTCGGGATGCTCGACGCTCAGCGTCACTCTGAGACCTTCGGGCGTGTCTTCGTAGGTGCCGCTATAAAACGCGGGCCGCTCCCGCACCCACTGAGCCACCTCGCCGTCGAAAAGCAGGTCCACCGTCACCGTCTGCGCCTGCGGCTCATGCAGCTTGTAAACGCTGAAATCCGCTTGTCGCGTGAAGGTTTTGGGTAAAACAGTGATTTGTCGGATGCGCTCGAGCCTGAACATCCGCATGGCTTTACGCATGTGGCAGTAAGCCGAGAGCAGCCAAGCCCCTCTGAAGTGAACGAGCCCGTGCGGGTCGACCGTGCGCTCGGTCAGCTCGCCCCGGTAGCCGCCCGCGCGTTTGAAGTAGTGCAGGTGGAGGCTTTTTTGCTCGAGAATCGCCCGGCGCACCCCCTGCAACGCGCTGGGCACATCGGAGAGAACTTTGCTGTCCGGGCCGATAAAACGAATGTTCTCCTTGAGATACACCACTTCTTTTTGAACATCTCGACTCAGGAGAGCTTCTATCTTGCGACTCGCCGACTTCGCCGCCTCTTGGTACTGCGCGTCAAAACTCTGCGCCATCACTTCACCCCCCAAAACGAGCATGATGGCCTCGTCAGGACTCAGCGACACGGGCGGCAAAAAGTAGCCTTCCATCAGCCAGTACCCTTGTCCCGCTGCCGAGACGACGGGTACACCCGACGCGTTCAGCGCCCCAATATCGCGGTAGATGGTGCGCTTGGTGACTTCAAAGGTGCGGGCGAGTTCTTCGGCGGTCACGCGGTCGCGGCCTTGCAGCTCGAGCACCATCGCCAGAAGCCTATCGGTACGGTTCACCAGGTCCCCTTTCTCGACATGATACTCCCAAAGTAAGAAAACTGAATTAACTTCCGCGTTGTGGCTAAGTTGGGGCAACTACTGTCATTTAAGGCGAGAGGGGCGCACCTCCCGGATTGACCGGGTGGCGGCGGAGCGGTCGGCCTTAAAGGCCGACCGCTGTCTTGAGGTGCAATCCTGACAAAAACTAAAATAGATAGAGGTTGCGGCAGCAGTGCAGGCGACTTTGGTTCAGAAGATGGAGCTTGGAAAATAGGCGCTTCGGAAGCTACTCGTAGATACATCACCGTGTTTCTGCACTAGAGCTTGGTGTCTACACTGCGCGCATAACCTGCACTACACAGGAGAATGTTAAGATCTACTTTATATGTGTAAGTCGGCTGCTTTGTGGCTCCATTGATACGTGTTGCAGAAGGGGGTGCAAGTAGAGAAGCAACGCGTAAATAAAGAGGCTCACGCCGGAAAGCTCGAGCATCTCCTCCACCACGGTAGCAAGCTCGTAACGAACGTTCCAGCCATCTGCCAAAATAGTAAGCCCCCCTACCATCTCCATACCCACGGCTCCTCCGACGTAAAGAAACGCCGAAAGCAGAAAGAGCGTGCGCGTTCTGGCTGGCAAGTGCAGGAGAAAACGGCTATAAAAAAGGGCAGGAATACCCAACAGCGGAAATGCCACCAGAACCCAAGAGTAGTACAAAATACCTGGTGAACCGAGAGGCCCGCCCAGTCGAGAGAGCGTGTTAAATCTTTCGTGAATAGAAACGGCTTCGTCAAGCGATAACCCGAAAAAGAGGAAGCTCAGGAACCGCCAGTGCAAAACAGGATAGGCAGATAACATAGATATAAGCCAAAGCAAGTTTGCCGCTGCCGCCAAAAGCAGCGTAGAGAGCCAGCTCGGGATGGTATTTTCACCGTTGAGATGAAGTAGATAAGAATAAGGAAGCATTTCGCCTCCTGTCCTGTCCTGAATTGTTATTAGCACAAGATTAACGAACCCAAAGAAAGCAGTCAGAGTAAGCAAAGTCTTCAACACGCGCGCAGGGGTATAAAGAGACATATGTAAAAACACCATAGCAGAACTTTTCAGAAGCTGACAGTAAAATGACATAGTTGTTGTAGGTGAAAAACGTAGCGTTCAACGATGTCAACAACAAATCTCAGCCCGGAGCATATTCACGGCTTTTTATGGGCTTTATGTGCAAATTCAGTACGGGTAATTGTAGACGCACAAAAAATAGAAACTCCACATTCGATGGAGTTTCTATTATGGTTTGGAGCGGGAGACGAGATTCGAACTCGCGACATCTACCTTGGCAAGGTAGTGCTCTACCAGCTGAGCTACTCCCGCGGGAGAGGTATCATCTCTCAACAAATATAATACCACAGGCCATAAAGAAGAGGTATCACCCGAAAGATGATACCCCACCTCAATCAAAATAAACTCCCCGCGTCGACCTACTTTTGCAGGGGGCTGCCCCCCAACTATCATCGGCGCTGACGTGCTTAACTTCCGAGTTCGGGATGGGATCGGGTGGGTCCACGTCGCTAGAAACACGAAGAGAAAAAATAAGACAGTGAATAGAAGTGATAAAGCGTCTGAACGTTCGTATGAGTCCAAAAGGTTAAGTCTTCGACCGATTAGTACTGGTCAGCTAAACACGTTGCCGCGCTTACACTCCCAGCCTATCAACCCGGTGGTCTTCCGGGGGTCTTATTCCCTAACGGGATGGGAAATCTCATCTTGGAGTCGGCTTCACGCTTAGATGCTTTCAGCGTTTATCCGTTCCGCACATAGCTACTCGACATATGCCCTTGGTAGAACAACCGAGAAACTAGCGGTGCGTCCATTCCGGTCCTCTCGTACTAGGAACAGCTCTCCTCAAATTTCCTGCGCCCACAGCGGATAGAGACCGAACTGTCTCACGACGTTCTGAACCCAGCTCGCGTGCCATTTTAACCGGCGAACAGCCGGACCCTTGGGACCTTCTCCAGCCCCAGGATATGACGAGCCGACATCGAGGTGCCAAACACCGCCGCCGATATGAACTCTCGGGCGGTATCAGCCTGTTATCCCCGGGGTAACTTTTATCCGTTGATCGATGGCCCTTCCACAAGGTACCACCGGTTCACTAGGACCAACTTTCGTTCCTGCTCGACGTGTATGTCTCGCAGTCAAGCTCCCTTATACCCTTACGCTCTTCGTACGATTTCCGACCGTACTGAGGGAACCTTTGTGCGCCTCCGTTACGATTTGGGAGGCGACCGCCCCAGTCAAACTACCCACCTAACACTGTTCCTCTTCCGGATAACGGAAGCAGGTTAGACGTCCGAACAAATCAGGGTGGTATTTCACCATTGACTCCACCGAACCTAGCGGCCCGGCTTCACAGTCTCCCACCTATCCTACACAGATTCGTCCTAACGCCAATATCAGGCTATAGTAAAGCTCCACGGGGTCTTTTCGTCCTGCTGCGGGTAGGCCGCATCTATACAGCCAATTCAATTTCACCGAGTCTCTCTCCGAGACAGCGCTCCAGTCGTTACACCATTCGTGCAGGTCAGAACTTACCTGACAAGGAATTTCGCTACCTTAGGACCGTTATAGTTACGGCCGCCGTTCACCGGGGCTTCGGTTCGCAGCTCTCACCGCTCCCCTTGACCTTCCGGCACCGGGCAGGTGTCACACCCTATACGTCCCCTACGCGGGTTTGCAGAGTGCTGTGATTGTGGTAAACAGTCGCTAGAGCCAATTTACTGTGCCCACTTCCCGCAGGCTAATGCCAACGGTACGTGTGGGACCCCTTCTCCCGAAGTTACGGGGCCATTTTGCAGAGTTCCTTAGAGAGAGTTCTCTCGCGCGCCTTAGTGCTTTTACACTCGCCTACCTGTGTCGGTTTTGGTACGGGCACTCGCGTTTCAACGTTTAGAGGCTTTTCTTGGCACCGTGGATTCAACCAGTTGTCAGCCCCGTAGGGCCTTCCCGAACTACGTCACTCTTAGTGCAAGGCGGATTTTCCTATCCTCGCAAGCTTCGCAGCCCGCCGGGCATAGCCATAGCTCCGGTTGGCCTATCCTAATGCGTTCCCCCATCACTCCACGCAAGTGGGGCGGGAATATTAACCCGCTGTCCATCGACTACGCCTTTCGGCCTCGCCTTAGGACCCGCCTAACCCTGGAAGGACGACCCTTGTCCAGGAACCCTTAGGCTTTCGGCGGAAGGGATTCTCACCCTTCTTATCGTTACTCATTCCTGCATTCGCACTTCCGATACCTCCACGCCTCCTTACGGTAGCGCTTCAACGGCCTACGGAACGCTCCCCTACCCATGTACATGGTACATGCCGCGGCTTCGGTATATCGCTTAGCCCCGATCATCTTCGGCGCAAAAACACTCGACTAGTGAGCTATTACGCACTCTTTAAAGGAATGGCTGCTTCTAAGCCAACCTCCTAGCTGTCTTAGCGTCTTCACATCCTTCACCACTTAGCGATAATTTGGGGACCTTAACCGGCGGTCTGGGTTGTTTCCCTCTTGTCTACGAAAGTTAGCTCACGCAGACTGACTCCCGGGGTCTGGACCAGTGGCCTTCAGAGTTTGACAGGGTTTGGTAAGCTGGTAAGCCCCCTAGCCCAATCAGTGCTTTACAGCCACTGGTAAACCCCCGAGGCTAGCCCTAAAGCTATTTCGGGGAGAACCAGCTATCTCCAGATTCGGTTAGCTTTTCACTCCTAACCACAGCTCATCCCAAAACTTTTCAACGTTAACGGGTTCGGACCTCCACTTCCTGTTACGGAAGCTTCATCCTGGCCATGGCTAGCTCATCTGGTTTCGGGTCTACTAACTGCGCCTTAACGCGCTATTCACACTCGCTTTCGCTTCGCCTTCGGCTACCGCCTTAAACTTGGCACAGCCAGTAAGTCGCAGGATCATGCTTCAAGAGGCACGCCACCATCCTGTCCGAAGACATAGGACTGTGACTGCTTGTAAGCGCACGGTTTCAAGGACTATTTCACTCCCCTCACGGGGTGCTTTTCACCTTTCCCTCACGGTACTGGTTCACTATCGGTCAATCGGAATATTTAGCCTTACGGGGTGGTCCCCGTGGATTCACTCAGGGTTTCACGTGACCTGAGTTACTCAGGTGCCAGCTAGGCTTCTGGGTTTTTCGTCTACAGGACTTTCACCTACTATGGTGCGCCTTTCCAGCGCGCTTCGACTAAACCTATAAGTCCATGTTGCTGGTCCTACAACCCCAAATCCCGTGGGATTCGGTTTGGGCTGTTCCCGCTTCGCTCGCCGCTACTAGGGGAATCGAGGTTTCTTTCTTTTCCTCCAGGTACTTAGATGTTTCAGTTCCCTGGGTTCCCTCCGCGTAACCTATAGATTCAGTTACGGGTACAAGAGGTTCACTCTTGTGGGTTTCCCCATTCGGACATCCTCGGGTCAAAGCTTGCTTCCAGCTCACCGGGGCTTATCGCAGGTAGCCACGTCCTTCATCGGTTCGATTGCCAAGGCATCCACCGTGCGCCCTTAGTAACTTAACCTTTATGGGTATCATCCATAATTGCTTATGGTGTACCCCTATCTCAAGCAGTGTCCCTAAGAACACCACTGAATCAGTAAAAGCTATTCAGACACGCGTTTTCTCGTAATAAAACGAGACTCGCGTTTGGATGCTTCATCACTTCTATTCGCCTGTCATTGTGCTCGCCGCCTTTTTGGGCGGCAAAAAGAAGTGTAACTCTTTTCCTCGGGGTATGTCAACCCCCCATGAACAGACGTTTAATCGGGTGCAACATTGCTAAAGGGGATAGAAAAGGAGCTATAGGGGAAGTAAACTGGCGCATGGACAAGCCAGGCTGGGAAGAGAAAGCAAGGGCGGCATTCGAGAGGTATATCGAGGACATAAAGGCGACCCTGCCGCCGAACGCCAACTTTGCGGATATGGAAAGGGCGGTAATGAAGTTTTCGCCCGAGATCATGCGGAGTACCTTAGAAGGTTTGGCGGCTTCTAAAGATTTTTCCCCCGGAGAAGAAAGAAGTACCTAAAGGCTACTGGCGCAACGGCGTCGGTTGGAGTTATGTCAGTACAAGCTGGGGCCGAGTCGAAGTTTTAGTTCAACGTCTGAAAACTAAAGCCGGTAAGCAGCGGCAAATCTATCTCGATGCGGCGTTGGACGAATCAGGCTGGAGTCCTGAAGCTTTGGTGCGTCTGGTTGACTTGGGCACACGCTTACCCTATGAAGAGGCCGCGGCTGTGGCACAGTGCTTCGGTCTTGACGCCAGTCGTTTCTTGCTCAACGACATGAGCGCGGCTTGTGCCGAGAGCTGCCAAAGCGAGGTGTTGAAGCGGCTTCAAGGCGCAGAGGGCAAAACGGACAAGGTGTGCGAGGAAACCCGACCCCAGTCAATGAAGTCGGCAGGCCGCGTGATGGTTTTGCAGGTTGACGGCGTGTACGTGTTGGCTCAGCCTGAAGCGGGTTGTTGCCCCGGCCTAGAGATAAAGTCAGCCGTGCTTTATCCACAAAACAGCCCCGGCGAGAGGTGGATGCTAGCCGACAGATGTTCGGCAGAGGCGTTCTTACCCCTGCTGGCCGGTCTACTTACGGAAGCCAAGCTCACGCCCCAAGACACCCTTATCGGCTTAGGCGACGGCGCAGCTTGGATTGACACCATCTTTAGCTACTTAGGCGCGCTGAGAATTACCGATGTTTATCACGCCGCTGAGTATCTCGACCTTGTCATGCAAGCTATGGACTGGGATGAACAAACGCGCGCTTCTCACAGGCGAGACTGGTACAGGGCTGATATCTCCGCTCGGGACTGGCTTAAACAGCATCTACCCAGCCCTGAATGCTGGCTCACCTGGAGCGAGAAGGCCGTCACAGCTCTTCACTACCTTGAGAAACGCCTCGACTCTATGGACTACCCCCTTTACAAAGCCGAAGGCTACCCCATCGGCTCCGGTCAAGTTGAAGGGATGAACAAAAGCGTTATCGGAAACCGCCTGAAAAGAAGCGGTATGCGTTGGTCTGAAACGGGCGCCGCTGGCATGGCCTCCTTAAGAGCCCAAACTTGTGCCAAGCATCCGCTCATTGACTTTGACACCTTACGCTTCAACGCCTTTTCCCTTGCTGCTTTATCCCCGTAGGAAATGTTGCACCCTGAACAGACCTGAACAGACAAAGGGAATCCGGGCATATCCCCCTGAATTTAGGCGGCTCCGTCAGTGATGTGAGGGGGCAACTCGTGATGGGCCGCCTGCAGAGGTGCGCACCGGCAAACAGCCTGAACGTGCGCCCGAACTTACGGCGGAGCGGGTGTTGGACCGCCAAATCACTGCGGAAAGTCCTGTGGCCCTCGAGCGGATAGAGAACTTGACGAAAGAAGCGCGCCAAAGGTAGTGAGTTCGACGCCCGCCGTCTCGACTTTGCGCCGAACGCGCGGGTCGGTCAGCGCGGCGAGTTCGGTTTCGCGCCGCCCGTAGCCGTCCGCGTCCGCGTCCAGATAACCGGGGTGACACACGAGTTCGGTGACCCCGTCGGGCAGCGTGTCGAGGATGCGTAGTAGCGTCTCGACCGTGGCGAGGGGGCCGAAAAAGCCCATCTCGAAGTGGTCGGTTTCTCGAGGCAACCGGTCGTAAACGTGGTCGAAGCGCCGCCACGGGAAAGGCCCCAGGAGCGGGGGTGCCCAGGGTCCCGTGAGAAAAAGGCGACGCGCGACCTCCTGCTCGAGCAGCCGGAACACCGCCCGCCCCCCCCGGCGCACGGGCAGGCTGTGGGCGTCGGCCAAGTCGAGCATGACCTCGCGGCAGACCGCCGAGAGCGAACCGACGAGCTGGTGCGAGTCGAGGTGGTCGGGCAGGGTTTCGGTAAGTTCGACAAAGCGTTCAAACTGGGCGGTCAATTCGGCCCGCACCTCGCTGGGTCTCCAGCGGCGCGTCGAGGCGAGCCCCCTCGAGACGCTCAAGAAGCGCCCGTCGGCCCTGACCAGGCTCGGCACCTCCTCGGGAGGCAGCAGGGGCCGCCCGAAACTCAGGTTAAGGTGCAGCCCCAACCCCAAGGCGGGCGCTTCGGTCTTAACGAGGCGGAGGCCCGCCCCCACGCTCGGCATGTTGACCATCGCGGTCGTCGAGGTGACGACGCCGCAGCGGTGCGCCTCGACGATGCCCCGGTTGACCCCCGGCGAGAGTCCTAAGTCGTCGGCGTTGACGATAAGACGTTTGGTCACAAGGCGCAGCTTGTCATGGTGTCATAGCAGACCGGTGTTGAGGCGTCATCGTCGTACAAGTGTAAGCGATACTGCTCCCAAAGAGCGTGCGGAAACTCGAAAGCGCCTGGGAGACGACGCGCCTTCCTTTCACCTTATACTTAGCGTTCTAACGCTTGGAATCGTAGCGCCCGTACGAGCCGCTGTCGAGAGGTGTATGTACAGAAGGGGGTGAGGTTTTTCTGACCTTACGTCATCTTTTATTCCTCTTGCTGGTCTCGAGGGGCCAACGACCTGCTCATCCTCAGTTAGGTGATTCTCTCCTTACAGCTTTCCTTTGCGGTGGTGCCCCTGGTCATGTTTACAAGCAGCCGGGCCAAGATGGGCCGCTTCGTCAACCAAACCTGGCTCGTGGTGCTCGCCTGGACCGTCACCGGGATGATCGTGGTGCTCAACGCGTATTTGCTTTTTCAGACGGTGGCGGGGTGGCTTTAGAGGACAAGCTTCACGTAGCACTACTCGGCTTACACAGATGCACGGCTAGATTTAGGAGATAAGACTCTCGTTTTGGTTCGGGCTCATACGCTTGGATCTTCTTACGTTTCCTCGAGACCCTCCACAAAACGTCGGGTGTACTTGTTTAGGACGTGCTCGAGCGCCCCCTCCATCTCAACACCCGCTTCGTTAGCCACGCAGATGAGCGAGAAAAATACGTCACCCAGTTCGTCTTGAAAGGCGTCAGAGGTAGAGAAGTCCCTTTTTCCGTAGTCGGAAGCAATGAGCACTTCTTTAGCAAGCTCGCCCACCTCCGAGGCGAGGTCGAGAAGCCTCAGCTCGAGGAAGGTTTGCAAAGCGTGCTGGTCTACAAACGTCTGAACTCTCTCTTGTAACAGCCTCATCCGGTCAGCCTACCGCGTCCGGTATCAGCTCGCTCATTCAGTCAGCGCGTGCCGGTTTTTGGACATTACGTAAAAAGCCAGCGCCGCCGCCGGAATTAGAAAGAAATAACTGAGACTCATCGCCGCAGTGATGCCGAGCGTTTCTTGCAAGCGTCCGATAAAAATGTAGAGTACCCCGGCGCTGCCCCAGGTGAGCCCCATGAGCATCCCCGTCGCGGTCGCCACCGCGTGAGGGGCCAAATCCTGCGCGCTCACAATAAGAAGCGGCACGGGCGCGTTGGTGAGCGCGCCCGCGAGCGCCACCGCCACGAAAAAGAACACAGAAGGCGCGGGCAGCCAAAAGATAAGGAAAAGCAGCGGCACCGCCAAGAGCATCGCGCCGACGGTGAGGCCTCGCCGACCCATACGCACGCTCAGCGCCCCCGCCAGGATGCCGCCCAGACCCGCCGCAGAATTAAATACCGTGAGCGTCCAAAAGAGCGTCGGGTCCTCACGGTCCAGCCCTCTGACGTTGACGAGCCAGAGCGAAATGGCGTTGACGAAGGTGACGTAGGAGAGGCTGCGCAGCACGCCCGAGAGACAGAGCACCCCCACGGGGCCGCGAAAGAGGTCGATGTCGAAAAGTTTGGGCCGTGACCTTTTTGGCGCGCGTTCTTGCTTGGGAACGAGCAGCATCATCAGCACGCCCAACAGCACCCCCGGCACCATGAGCCACGGCGAAAAGGGCAGGAGGTCATTCACAATCAACGCGCCGATGACGAGCGGCCCTAAGGCCATTCCCACCGTCCCCCCCGCGCTAAAAATGCCCACCGCCAGCCCCTTTTTACCCCCCGCGGCGGCCCGCACCATGCTCGTTGCCGAGGGGTGAAAGGCCGCCGCGCCGAGGCCACCGACCAGAAGCAACCCAAAAAGAAGA
This sequence comes from Trueperaceae bacterium, assembly GCA_965214405.1. GTDB lineage: Bacteria > Deinococcota > Deinococci > Deinococcales > Trueperaceae > CBDCCT01. The sequence continues at coordinate 3,601,076 of OZ243956.1, read as the reverse complement.
TACACCGACGGCGCGACGCCCATGAGACTCAAGAGCGACGAGGAGAGAATAATTCCCAAGCCCCCCAGCAAGCGCCGCCCCAGCCGGTCCGAGAGCGCCCCAAAGAGGGGCTGCGTGACCGACGACCCGAACGAGAGTGTGGCGACGAGCAGCGCCAGCGCCGTTTCGGAGAGCAAAAAGCGCTCCTGCAAGGTGGGCAGGAGCGCCGCGAGCATACTCGTGAACGCGTCGTTCGTCCCGTGGGTAAAGGTCAAAAAGGCCGACAGGCCGAGCCCGGTGAGAACGACGCGTTTGCGTTTGGGGGAGGAGGTGAGCGCCATGCGCCAGTGTAACGTGGGGGTGAGGGTGAGGTGCGTTGTGGGAGTTTATGGCAGAGGGTTCGGTTAGGGAGACGGGGAGTAGAGGAGCTTTGGCTATATACACCCCTTCGATCTTGAGTTTTTCAAAGTGGGAGACAGCCGCACCAAGTTGCGGAGCAGTGCGCGGCTCAACTATCCGGAGTTCGGGCTGTTGCACTATTAAGCCTCGCCAGGAACTAAGCGCTAGGGCGAGAGCTTAATTTGCATAGAATACTCGAACCCCACCCCGAACCCGGAAGACACCAACTGTGGGTCAACCCGCTTGAGGTAGTACGTCCCTGGTTGAATAGTTGCCGAAAGTCGCGCATTATTCTCCGCACTGGCAATGAGGTTGCGTGAACCGTCGAAGAGGCTCAAATCCGCTGGGTAATCTCCGCCAGTGCTTTTGTAAAGGGTGCCTATGTCAAGCTTCCCCGCGCGGTCTGCAACAAAAATGAACCAGTCTTCGTCGCCCCGGCCCATAAACAAGGAGCCGGAGAAGGGAAGCGTGATGGGGCTGGCCTGCTCAAAATTGTCGTTGGGTTCAAAGCGGCTGTCGGGCGGTGATGCGGCTTGTACGTTTAGCGTGTAAGCTCCGGCCTCACTTTCAAAGAAGCTGTGTTTCACCTCTAGGGGTGCAGCCCGCTAGTGTCGGATTAAGCCGGGGCAGGGTAAGCGAGGTGCCTGAGCTGCCCAAAGTCAATGAGGGAATGTTTGGCACAGGTCTGGGCACGCAAAGAGGCCATACTGGCAGCACCTTGTTTGGACCAGTGCATCCCGCTTCTTTTCATACGGTTTCCGATAACGGCTTTGTTCATCCCTTCGATTTGCCCTGAACCGATGGGATAGCCTTTTTCTGTGAACCGAGCATAATCCATACTGTCAAGCCGGGTTTCAAGATACTTTAGAGCAGTTTGCGCTTTGTCATCCCAGGTGAGCCAGACCTCGGGTTTAGGAAGGTGGTGAGCGAGCCAGTCACGGGCGTTGAGCTGACCCCGATACCAGTCACAGCGGTGGCGCGTTCTTAGGTCTTCATCCCAAGCCAGTGCTTGCATGATGGTGTCGAGGTACTGAGTGGCGTGGTAGACGTCGGTGATTCTTACGGCGTCGAGATGACAAAAGATGTTGTCAATCCAAACGGCTCCATCACCCAAACCGAGCAGCGTATCCGCGGGGGTGACTCCGGCTTCGTTGAGTAAACCCGCCACGAGCGTGACAAAGTCTTCGGCACAGCAGCGTTCGGCCAACATCCAGCGCTGACTCGGAGCGGCTTGCGGATAAAGTACGGCTGTTTTGAGTTCCAGGCCAGGACATAGCCCCTGTTCAGGTTGCCCTAAGACGTAGACGCCGTCCATTTGCAACACCATGACGCGTCCTTGTCGGCGTGCCGCTTCAGGCTCTGAACAAGACAACAGTCTGTCTGCCACCTCGGCTCGACACGCCTCAGCGTAGGGGCGTTGCAAGCGGTCTAATTCTGACGAGCTAATCCTCAGGCCGAAGTTGCGCGCGATGTAAGCGCCTTCTTCTAAGGGCACGCGCGCTGCTAAGTCGGTCAGGCAAGCTAAGGCTTTGGGCGTCCAGCCCGAATGGTCTAAGCGTCTATCGAGGATAGCTTGTTTGGCTCGACCCTCTCTATCAACCAGCCTTTGTACCTCGACATAGACCCGGCCCCACAAGTGCTTAACCGCGCAGCGACGTTTGCCGTTACCCCAATAGCCTTCAGGTACTTCTCTTTTGTGCTCGGGGGGAAAAGCTCCGGCTATCTGCCAGAGCTTGCATAGTCTCACTCATCATCGCTTGATAATGCGCCAGCATCGCCGTCTCAACCTCGGCTACACCCGCATCTTCGGGTAGGTCTCGTTCCAAAGCTTCTAAGTACCTGCCAAACGCTTCCTTCGCCCGTTCTTTCCAATCACCTGTCTGGCTCGTTTTCATCCGCCATTCTACCGCTGCTACGCCCCTTTTTCTATCCGCCTATTTGGGGTTGCACCCCGCAAAGGCGCAAACGGTTGAACCTGCTTCAGCACGGATGATAGTATGTTCCCTAAGATCATAAGGTTCAAAAGAGCTGCCAGGTCCAGCAGCAGGTAAACACGATGTGAGTGTGGCAATAACGGCAAAAATTAATATGCGTCTCATTCTGCAAAGTTAGCAAAGTTGCAGAGTTCAACGCGTGAGAAATTTCAGTTTTGGCAACCCTGTAATCCTACCGCGTAACATCCGGCAGCCTCACGTTCTCGTCATCCGCCATGTGCGTCTTTACCGCGCGGATGAGGTCGGTTTTGGAGAGGATGCCGACGACGCGGCGCGCCCCCTCTGCTGTACCGTCCACCACCACGAGCCGCCCGGTGGGGGAGTCGGAGATGGTGCGGAGGGCCTCGAGCGCTTCCGTCCCCGGCGTGACCGTATAGACCTCGCGCGTCATAATCTCCTCGATGCGCTGGTCGTCATCGGCGTCTCTGGCTTCTTGCAACTTGACCAAGCCGACCAGACGGTCCTCGTCGTCCACCACGGGATAGCCCAGATGCTTTTTGAACGCGATGAGCCGAACTAAATCTGACACCCGCATGTCCGGGGTCACGCTCGCCACGTTCTGCGTCATGATGTCGCGTACGGATATGCCCTTCAAGGTTTTCGACACCACCGCGTACTGCGTCTCGGCGCGCACCGCGTTGTAGACGAAAAAGGCGATAAGCACGAGAATGAAGTTGAAGGTGACTAAGCCGTACAACCCCAACAGAATGGCGATGACCCGGCTTATATTGGCCGAGATGCGCGTGGCTTTGAGCTGGCCCATGCGCAGCGCCAGAAGAGAGCGCAGCACCCGCCCGCCGTCTAGGGGCAGCGCGGGCAGGAGGTTGAAGATAGCCAGCAACAAGTTCGCCCAGGTGAGGTAGGAGAAAATAAACTGCGCCGCCCCCGCCGCGTTAGGCGTGACTTGCCACAGCGCGTAAAAAAGCCCCGACAGCCCCACGCTGGTAACGGGTCCCGCGATGCCCACCACCGCCTCGGCACCCCGCTGGCGCGGCATCTCGTTAAACTGCGCGACGCCGCCGAGGAGCCAGAGCGTGATTTCTTGGACCTCGACGCCGTAGCGGCGCGCAGCCAAGGCGTGACCGAGTTCGTGAACGAGCACGCACAGCAGCAGCCCCAGCCCCGAGAGTAAACCGAGCAGGTAGGGCGTCGCGCCCCTGGTCAGCGTGTTGGGGTTCACGGGCAGGTTGAGGAGCGCGATGTACGTGTCAACCTGGCCGCCGATGACCCAGGTAAAAAAGGCCAGGACGAGCAGAAACGACGCGTCGAGCTTGACGGGGATGCCGAGCAGCTTGACGGGCAGGCGGTAGGAGAGGTTGAACATGCTTTAAGCCTACGCCGGAAAAGGGATGAGGTCTGTTCGCACTCCCGCCTTTTCCCTACGCAGAACGCCTCTTTATCCACGCCCGCGCGACCCCTCGAGCCTCCCTGTCCGCCTCCTCAATCGCTCCCCAGGAGAGCTCTGCCGAAGGTGCTCGGGTAAGCACATGCTCTAAGACCTTAGGGATATCCGTAAATCCTATCTTTCCCGCTAAAAACGCCTCAACCGCCACCTCATCCGCAGCGTTGAGCGCGGCTGGTGCAACACCTCCCTTTTTACCCGCCTCGTAGGCGAGCTTTAGAGCGGGGAAACGGGCGTGGTCGGGCTCGAGCAGTTCCCAGGTGCCGCAAAGGGGCAGGGGCTTTAAGGGCGTTTTGGGTCTGTGGGGATATTCGATCCCGTACTGGATGATGGGCCGCATGTCGTGGGGGCCGAGTTGCGCCTTGATGCTGCCGTCTCGGTAGCGCACCAAGCCGTGAATCAAGGACTGCGGGTGGACGACGACCTCGATACGTTCCAAGGGCATCTCGAAAAGAAAATGCGCCTCTAACACCTCGAGCCCTTTGTTAAAAAGCGTCGCCGAGTCCACCGTGATGCGGCTTCCCATCGACCAGTTGGGGTGTTTGAGCGCATCTTCGGGCGTGACACGGCTCAAATCTTCGGGGCCGCGCAGAAAAGGTCCGCCCGACGCGGTCAACACGAGCGTCTCGACGGTGCCCCGGTCCTCGCCCAAAAGGCACTGGAAGAGCGCGGAGTGTTCCGAGTCCACCGGGGTAATCTCGGTGCCGTGCGCCCGCGCCACCTCCCAGACGAGCGGCCCCGCGGTGACCATCGCCTCCTTGTGCGCCAGCGCGACGCGCGCGCCGCTTTTGAGGGCCGCGACGGTGGGTTTGAGCCCCGCGATGCCGGGAATGGCGGCCACAATGACATCAGCAGAAAGCCGCGCCACCGCCTCGCTGCCCCCAAAGCCCGTCACCAGTCTGGTGCCGCTCGGCAGGTGCGGCCTCACCTGTGACGCTATCGACGGGTCGCAGGAGACGAGGTCGGGGCGGAACTCGCGGGTCTGCTCGAGCAACGTTTCAGCGTTGTGCCCCGCCGCCAAGCCGACCACGCGGTAGCCACGCCAGCGGGCCACCTCCAAGGTTTGCGTGCCGATGGAGCCCGTTGAGCCGAGGATGGAGATGCGTTTCACACCGTTTTTCACACCGCCCATTATTCACCACCGTACCCGCGTTCTCTGTACAAATGTTCTGATGTTTATGATTTTTTATGGTTGACGCGGCGTCTCTACGCTAAAAACGCGTGTTGTTGTGGTCTTGTCCATTTACAGGTAAGCTTTCGTACTCGAGCGCGAGGCGACAATCACAAGGCAAAAGGAGTTTCAAACGTGTTAGTCAAAGAGTGGATGACCAAAAGCCCACAGACCGTCACCAGCCGCACGCCTGTGCTGGAGGCGATGCAGATGCTCCGCGCGGGCGGCTACCGGCGGCTGCCGGTCTTGGAGGGCGACAAGGTCGTGGGTATTGTCACAGACCGCGACCTCAAGGAGGCCACCCCGTCGCGCGCCACCACGCTGTCGGTCTACGAACTCAACTACCTGCTGAGCAAACTCACCGTCAAGGAGGTGATGAGCACGCCCGCCGCGACCGTCGCGCCGAGCGACCCCGTGGAGCGCGCCGCTTTGCTGATGGAGGAGCGTAAAATCTCGGGCCTGCCCGTGGTCGAGGACGGGAGGTTGGTGGGTATCTTTACCATTACCGACATGCTGCGCGCCTTTGTGGCGGTGCTGGGGCTGCGCGAGGGAGGCACGCGCGTTACCGTCAGTTTGCCCGACGAGCCCGGCGTGCTCGCCCGCGTGACCGAGGCGGCGGCCCCCGCCAACATCGTCGCGGCGGTGACCGCCGGGGTGCAGCAGGGTAAACGCCGCGAGGTGGTGCTGCGGGTGGTCGGCGAGGACGCGCAGAACTTCCCGTCACGCCTCAAAGAACGCGGCGTTGACGTGTTGGACGTTCACGAGGACGCGCGCTAGATGGACCCCCACAGCCTCCTCACCGCCGTGCGCGGCGGGCGCGTGACGCACACGGGCTTCCTAGACCCTGATGAGGGCGCAAAGCTCGCCGCAACTCTGCGGGCGGGCGGGGCGAGCGTCACCCTCGACGGGGGCTATCCGGGTGCGCGGCGGCGGGTGCTGACCGCCTACCCCGAGCACATCCCCGAGGCCACCACGCCGCTCGCGGCGGTGTACGTGGCGGGCGTCCATGATGAGGCGGATTTGCGCGTGGCGCTAACAAGGGCCGGTCTCCCTGACGAACATTTAGGAGACATCGTGGCGCACCAAGACGGCCTCACGATGGTCGTGATGCGCGCCGCTTTGGAGGAGGCGCTGCGTCTCGAGCGCGTCGGCCCGCAAAGGGTCACGCCGCAGGAGGTGAGTTTGGACCGCCTCGGCTCGGGCCGCGTAAAACGCTCTCAGGTGGTGGTGCCGTCTCTGCGCGTGGACGCGCTCGGGGCCAAGGCTTTTCGCGTGTCCCGCTCCTACTTCTCCAAGGGCGTTGCCGGGGGCAAGGTGAGCGTGAACGGCGAGCGCGCGGGCAAATCGAGCGCCGCCGAACCGGGGGATGAAGTCTACGCGGAGGGGTTAGGACGTTTTACAGTTTCCAAGGTGCAAGGCGAAACACGCAAGGGGAATCTGAAGGTGGAACTCGAGGTCGAAGAGGGTTAAAGCAGTTCAGCTATTGCGCCTCAAAATACCCTTTACAAAGAACTAACGGGAGAAGGAAGAAGCGCCGCCAAAGCCGGTAAAACCTCCCCAAGCGGCGCTTCTACTTTTAGCACCGCATCCCCATCACCCCGCGTCGGCCCTTGGTTGATGATGGCGACGGGTTTGCCCTCTTGCGTGGCTCGAGCCACAAAGCGATACCCCGAAAACACCGTAAGCGACGAACCTACCACCAAGAGTGCGTCGGCTCGAGCTAGCATCTCATACGCCCGCAGCACCCGCTCCTTGGGTACGTTCTCGCCAAAAAACACCACATCGGGCTTGAGGACGCCCCCGCAGTGCAGACATTCCGGCACTGTAAAGCTGTCAATCAACCCCTGCGGAATCTCCGCGTCGCCGTCGGGGGTAATCTCAACTCCCTGCGTTTCAAAAGCTGGGTTCAAGACGAGCATCCGCGCTTGCAGCTTGCGCCGCGACTCGCGCGCCCCACACTCCAAGCACTTGACCGACGCTAAAGAGCCGTGAAGCTCGAGCACGTTGCGGCTCCCCGCCCCCTGGTGCAGCCCGTCCACGTTCTGAGTAATCACGCCGCCGAGTGCCCCTCGCGCCTCCATCGCCGCCAAGGCCCGGTGCCCCTCATTAGGCTTCGCCCGGTGAACCGCCAGCCAGCCCCGAAAGCTTCGCGCCCAGTAGCGCTGCCTCGCCTCCGCGCCCCCGACGAACTCCTTGTAGCGCATCGGGTTGCGCGGCTTTTTGATGCTTTCCGGCCCTCGATAATCCGGGATGCCCGACTCGGTGCTCACGCCCGCGCCGGAGAGCACGAGCACACGGCGGCCTGTTAGCAAAGTGGCGAGGTGCTGGACGCCATCGTGAAGGGCGGAGGTGTCGGGGGTAAGCAGGAGGTTTGGGGAGGCTTGCACTCTAAAATCATACGCGCTGTGGTGGGGAGCATCAAGGCGAGGGGGCACGGTTGGGGGCTCGAGCTGCTAAAAACTTGACAGCACATCAGTACCGTGTGCTTCTTTCACGCCCTCCATCTCTTCTTGAGATACAATCGGGTGTGCATATCATCTCCCGAAAAGCACTCGTCACCTTTTGGGAGGAACACCCCGAGAGCGAAGTTCCACTTCAGCGGTGGTTCAAAGCGATTAGCAGGAGTGATTTCGGAACGTTCAACGAGCTACGCAGGGCATTCCCTAGCGCGGACAAGGTGGGAAATTTGATTGTTTTTAACCTTGGCGGCAACAACTATCGGCTCATCGCGTCCGTACACTTTAACCGCGGCAAAGTTTACGTTCGGCATGTTTTGACCCACAGGGAGTATGACAAAGGAGCGTGGAAAGAATGAGTTTTACAGAACTGGAAACCCACTGGTCAGCCGTTCGCCCCGTTCTCGCCATCCACACCGAAGAAGATTATGACAGAGCGGTTTCTTACTTGAACAAGCTTGTTGACGAAGTCGGCACGGACGAGGCGCATCCTCTTTATGACCTGTTGGACACGCTCGGGACCCTTCTGCACAGCTACGAAGAAGCGCATTACAGCCTGCCCGATGTTTCGGGAAGGGAGATGCTGCGGTTTTTTATGGAAGAGCGTGGCTTGGCTCAGTCCGACCTGCCTGAGATTGGTTCGCAGGGTGTGGTGTCTGAGGTGCTGAGCGGTAAGCGTGAGCTGAATGTGCGGCATGTTCGGGCGTTGGCTGAGCGGTTTGGGGTGTCGCCGGGGGTGTTTCTTCAAATAAAGAGTTAGAATCAAGAAGTGTCCGATTTAGACTACTTACTGCAATCTGATTTCAAAAAGTATTTGGAAGAACGTCTTGGTAGAGATACATGGGTTACTGTTCACTCTTTCGATAGCAAACAAAATAGCGACCTCAGTTTTTTCTGCGCCTTGGTTCCTAATGGGAAGGTGGAGGAGTCTTTAAATTATCAATCGTGGGATTTATCTGTAGGAGAAGGATTGCCTCACTGTAGTTACCCCCATGATGGTAACGAAAAAGTAGTTGAGTATCATCGCTTTAGCTCTTCTGGAATTGAGCCCCTCGTTATCTACCGCAATTTTCACGGCGTGAAATCGGGATATATAGAAATTTCTGAGGAGTTCCGCCATTTCCATAACCTGTATCATGATGTGAAGTCAAACACCTTTATCAAAATAGATGAAGATGGCAATGAAGACGAAATCATCCAGGTAAACAGTGAAGTGGTGAAGATTAAGCTTCTCGCTGTCAAGCAGTTCTTGGCAATCAAGGAGATGCACCTCGCAGTTTTCTTTGACAGTGTTAGATACTCGCCTCTCTCTATAAACGTTGTTGAACCTGAAGAGCGACATACCAAGACTACAAAAAATAGTCTCACCTACGCTTTCGATGCGGCAGAAGATGATTTTTCATCGAGAGGCGAGTTTGCTTCAATTTCCAGAGTTGTCGGGAAAAAATTGTTTACAGGAGTCAGGAAAGAAAAGAGCGGTTTTTGGCCTTTCAGTGAAGAGAAAAACGTTCAGTATGTTGACTTCATCATCGGTGTAGATGAGGATGGGGACGAGGTAACCTACACCTGCAATCCTGAGCGACTAGCAAACTGGTTTGGGGCGAATCCCGAGGCCCCAAATTATCTTACTCCAGTTTTCTTTAAACGCGAAGTGTTGAGCAAATACTACGCACATCCTGAAAAATACAGGGTGGAAGATGGTTCTTTGCGTTGTGGCGGACTATGGCTGTTGAGGTTAGACAACAATCACGAAAAGTATATTTCCGTCTTTCTCGGAGATTTGGGTAGAGATTTGTCTTATAACGAGCAGTTATACTGGCGTAACTTCAATATCTCTCCTGAGAGCGGCATCAGTAAAGTCAACTTCAAACGGAGTTTTCTAGCAGAAGCTGCTGAGCCAGAAAAAGCCGACTTACTCTTTAAATACTGCTTCAACGTTTTCCAAGAGAGATGGGAGAAGGCGCAAGGCTGGTTGCTCTTCAAGCCGCTAAGTAAAGATGATGCTCACTCCCTTAATGCTCTACGCATCCCGCTCAATGATGGTCAAGCAGAATTTGATGCTCAAATTTTAGCACTGACGAAGGTTCTAGTTGATTCTTTGAATGAAAAAGATGTTAAGAAAAGTTTAACTGGTGAATTGTCAGCAAATGCTAAAGGTATTGATAAATTGGAGCAGTACCTGTTGGAGCAGAATTTTGCAGAATGCGAAAGACTTGTCTTCTTTTTACGGGGTCTTCAGTCTTTACGCTCAACTGGCGTAGCCCATCGTAAAGGCTCGAATTACGAGAAGCTTGCCAAAAGTCTCGATTTTGATAACAAAAGCCTTAGCAAAGTTTTTGAGGACATGCTGTTAGAAGTAGTGAGTCTCTTCAACTTGCTAGAGGAACATTTTCTGTCTGACACACCATAGTCCTCAGTATTCTTATCCCCTAAACCATCAAGCTGTATCATAAACAAAAGATACCCCGGCCTTGCTATACAGAAGGGAAGCTCATGCCCATCACCGAACTCACGGAGGCGCTTTCACCCCTCTACGGCCCCCGCCTCCTCACCGGCCCCGCGCAAACCGTCGCCTACGCCTCGGACGGGCTCACCGCATTCCGCTCGAGCCCCGCCCTGGTCGTCCTGCCCGAGTCGCAGGCGGAGGTTATTAAAACGGTGCGCCTGTGTTTTGAGCACGACGTGCCCTTCGTGGCTCGAGGCAGCGGCACGAGCCTGTCGGGCGGCTCGCTGCCCGTCGAGGGGGGCGTGGTCATCGCCTTAAACCGCCTCAACCGCGTGCTCCACCTGGACGCAAAAGCGCGCGTGGCGGTGGTGGAGCCCGGCGTCATCAACCAGGCGGTCACGAACGCGGCGGCGCCCCACGGCCTCCTTTACGCGCCCGACCCCTCGAGCGGCCCCGTCTGCACCATCGGCGGGAACGTCGCGTTCAATTCGGGCGGAGCGCACTGCCTCAAGTACGGCATGACCGCCAATCACGTGCTGGGCCTCAAGGTGGTGCTGCCCGATGGTGAGGTGACGGAGCTGGGGGGCGACAGCTTGGAGATGGTCGGCCCCGATTTGGTCGGGATGTTCGTCGGCTCGGAGGGGCTGTTTGGCATCGCGCTCGAGATCACGCTGCGGCTGCTCCCCAAGGTGGAGGTTTACCGGACGGTGCTGGCCGCTTATACGTCTCTGGCGGAGGCGGGGGAGGCGGTGGCCTCAATCGTCGCCTCGGGGCTCCTGCCCGGCGCGATGGAGATTATGGACCGGCTGGCGATGGACGCGGCTGAGGCGGCGGTTCACGCGGGCTATCCGCCGGACGCGCAGGGGCTCTTAATTGTCGAACTCGAGGGTCCCCAAGAAGAAGTCCACGCCGAGTTCCCGCGGCTCATGGAAGTCATCGAGGCCTCGGGCGCGTTCTACACGCGGGTGGCGGACGGGGGGCTCGAGCGGGCCAAAATTTGGAAGGGCCGCAAGGGTGCGTTTTCAGCCGTCGGACGCCTCAGCCCCGACTACATCGTTCAAGACGGCGTCGTGCCGCGCACTAAACTGGGCGACGCGCTCGCCGAAATTGAACGTTTGAGTAAGGAGCATTCTTTGCGCGTCGCCAATGTGTTTCACGCGGGTGACGGCAATCTGCACCCGCTCATCCTCTACAACGGGCGCGTCGAGGGCGACTTGGAACGTGCCGAGGAACTTGCAGCCGACATCCTGCGCCTCTGCATCCGTCTGGGCGGCTCGATTACGGGCGAGCACGGCGTCGGCGTCGAGAAGCGCGCCTTTTTGCCCGAGCAGTACGGCGAGAGCGACATGGACATCATGACGCGCGTCCGTGACGCTATAGACCCCAAGGGCCTTGCCAACCGCGGCAAAATGCTTCCTACCGCCGAAGCGCCCGCTTTGACGATGCACGGCCCGCACCCCCTCGAGGCCCAAGGCGTCATCTTTAGGGAGTAGCTTTTCCCATTTTTATCTCACCACTCATCACTCGAGGAGCCTATGCCCAACAACCACATCCAGCGTATTCAGGAGGCAGTCAGGATCGGCTCGAGCCTGTGCCCCGTGGGCGGCGGCAGCAAACCAGCTCTCTCGAGGGGTGGCAACTTGAAGCTGGCGGGGCTGGCGGGGGTGCTCGAGTACGAGCCCAGCGAATACACTTTTACAGCTTTAGCAGGTACGCCGTTACATGAAGTTGAAACGCTGCTTGGAGAGCACGGACAGTACCTCCCCTTTGATCCGCCTTTCGCGGGCGCGGGTGCCACGCTCGGCGGCACGGTGGCGACGGGCTTGTCGGGGCCGGGGCGCTTTCGCTATGGCGGCGTGCGCGACTTTCTCTTAGGCGTCACCTTTGTGAGCGGTGAAGGGAAGCTCGTGACGGGCGGCGGCAAGGTGGTCAAGAACGCCGCCGGGTTCGATTTCCCCAAGCTGATGGTTGGCGCTTTAGGCGCGTTCGGCGTGCTCGTCGAGTTGACGTTCAAAGTGTTCCCGCGCCCCGAGGCGTACGCGACGCTGGATGTTGATATGAGAAGTCTAGAGAACGCCGTAAACGCCGTGCAAAAGCTGGCGGTGTCTCCCTTCGAGCCCGCCTGTCTCGACTTTGAGCCCTCGGGACGCCTCCTCGTGCGCGTCGGCGGAACTGCGGATGCGCTGAGAGAGCGGCTAGAACGTGTAGAGGCGCTTAGCGGACGAGAAGGTGAAACTTTAGAGGGTGATGCGGACGAGATAGTGTGGCGGGAGGCGCGGGAGTTTTTGTGGATTCCTGAAAGTCACTCTCTCGTTAAGATTCCTTTGAATCCTCAGCGGGTGGGGGAACTCGAGCGCGCCCTCGAACCCTACACCGCACCCCGCCGCTACAGCGTGGGCGGCAACGTGCTGTGGCTGGCGTGGCCGGAGGGAGTGGGGGAGAAGAGGCTGAGGGCGCTGCTGAATTCTCTTAACCTTTCAGCTTTGGCGCTTACGGGAACGTGGGAGACGCCGCTTTTGGGAGTGAAGAAAAATGCGTTTATGGAGAGAATCGTGAGCGTGCTCGACCCGGAAGGAAAATTCGCGTTGGAAGGGGCTTATGCAGCATAAAATTCCCGTAGAAGACATCGGCCCTATGGGCGAACCGATGGCCGAGGCTGTCGAGAGTTGCGTTCACTGCGGGTTTTGCCTGCCTACCTGCCCCACCTACCGGGTGCTGGGCGAGGAAATGGACTCGCCGCGGGGGCGCATCTTTTTGATGAAAGAGACGTTGGAGGGTGAACTCGAGCTTCCCGACGCCCTGCCCCACATCGACGCCTGCTTGGGCTGCATGGCCTGCGTGACCGCGTGCCCGTCCGGGGTTCAATATGGCGACTTGCTGACGCCTTTTAGAATGCGCGCCGAAGAGGAGCGGGAGCGTAGCACGTTTGACAAGCTCTTGCGGCGCTTTGTGCTCGAGACCCTGCCCTATCCTCGCCGCTTCCGCGCGGCGGCTACCCTGGGCGGGTTCGCCAAGCCCTTTCAAAAGTTCTTACCAGGGCGGCTAGGGGGTATGCTCGAGCTTCTGCCCGAAAGTGTGAAGCGTGCGCCGCCGCTGCCCGAGGTCTATCCGGCGGAGGGGACGCGGCGGGCGAGGGTGGCGCTCCTAGCGGGTTGCGCGCAGCGGGTGCTCGAGCCCGACATCAACTGGGCCACGCTCAGGGTTCTCGCAAAAAATGGGGTCGAGGTCGTTATTCCCAAGGCACAGGGCTGCTGCGGCGCGCTGGCCGCGCATACGGGCGCGGCGGGGCAGGCTGTGAGGTTTGCTAAACACAATCTAACCGCCTTTCCAGAAGATGTAGACGCGATTTTAACCAACGCGGCGGGGTGCGGGTCGGGCATGAAAGAGTACGCGCTGTGGCTCAAGGGTGAACCCGAGGAAGAGGCGGCGGAGGCGTTCACGAAGCGCGTGCAGGACGTGAGCGTGTTCTTAACCGGGCTGGGCGTCCGTCCCTCCTCGCTCTTCAAACCCCTCAAAGTCGCCTACCACGACGCCTGCCACCTCGCGCACGCGCAGGGCGTGACGGAGGAGCCGAGGAGGCTGCTCTCACAGGTGGGGGGGCTCGAGCTCTTAGAAATCCCCGACGGCGAAATCTGCTGCGGCTCGGCGGGCACCTACAATATAGAGCATCCCGAGATTGCCAGGGAACTGGGCGCGCGCAAAGCCGACGCCATTCTCTCTACGGGTGCGGAGGTCGTGGCAACCGGGAACATCGGCTGCATGACGCAGATCAGGGCGCACTTGCGCGAGCAGGGGAAACCGCTGCCTGTCCTCCATACGGTGCAGCTTCTCGACCGGGCGTATGACGGCTAGGTTGTATTGGCGTTTAGAACTACGTTGTCTTGAACTGTATCAATGTCCTCTAAACTTCTTTGGCGCGTTTAGAGAACGAATCCCTTGCAGCACTTGGTTGAGGGCAGCCAACAGCTAAAAATCGAACTCTTGAGGTAGTTGAAAAATTAAGCTGCGTTCTTCACACAAGTATTCTGGCTTGCTAGTACAGATTTTCATAGCAACTTCCACATCATGCCCTAACATCATAGAGCTGTGAATGTTTCTGTCTATCGCGTATGTTCCGAATAACGTTTCGCCTGGTTCAAGCCAAGCTGCCGGACCCGCTCCACATTTACCAGGCTCTAAGTGGTAATTTTTATTTGAGAAAGGACCGTAGAGTGTTTCATTCAGAGTCAAATCAATGATGTGTGTAAACTTTTCACCCAAAGGCCTCTCACCTGTATTTGCGAACGCAAGTATTGCAGCGGTATAGCCGCCATTTTGCGGACAGCGGTAGAGTCCTCTAAACTCTATGGTGTAGTCAACCGGTAATTAAGTTGTTGGTTCAGGTTCTGGCGTAGGTAGCTCTACGGTCTCTCGTGCGGGTTCAGTTTCGACCTGGGGAGCACAGGCAGCAAATAAGAAAGCACATAATATTGGAGTGATAATGTTTGAAAGTCGTAGCGATTTTAGCAACAGCAACCTGATTGTCATCATCTTACACCTCGCAAAATAACATCCTTAACAAGGGTACTACCGCAGCAAAGGAACGAGAGATAATAACCACAAGGATGGCGTGGCCGTATATCTGAAAGAAATTTCTCTTCTTAAACACTTCAACGTCAATCTGCCTTTATGTGGGTTTAGCTCGAGCCCCCTCTCTCATCCCAAAACACATGTTACCTTTCGCGCATCCCCCAAGGCGGCGAATTTCACAGGCTGAACCCCCAGCGGCGGTCACACTAAGAGGAGATGAAAATCGCCGATATGCTCAAAGACATGGTCGCCCAGCGCGCTTCCGACATTCACCTGCACGCGGGCACGCCCCCCATGATGCGCGTGGACGGCGACCTGCGACCCTTCGAGGGCGCGCCCGACCTGACGCCGCAGCAAACCGAGGGCATCGCCCTGGCGATGATGTCGGAGTCGCAGCGCGAGCTTTTTGGAAGCTGCCGGGAACTCGACTTCGCCTTTACGATTCCGCATGTGGCCCGCTTTCGCTGTAACGCCTTTCGCCAGCGCGGCTCGGTGGGGGTGGTGATGCGCACCGTGGGCGAGACCGTGCCGAGCTTTGAGACGCTCGGGCTGCCTGTGGGGGTGATGACGGAGTTCTCGAGCGGAGCCCGCGGCCTCGTCTTGGTCACTGGACCGACCGGCTCGGGCAAATCCACCACGCTCGCGGCGATGGTGGACTTTATCAACCGCAAGTACCCGCGCAACATCATTACCATCGAAGACCCCATCGAAATCCTCCACCGCAACCAGAAAAGCCTCGTCATCCAGCGCGAGGTGGGGCTCGACACCGCCGACTTCTACGGCGCGCTCAAGGCCGCGATGCGACAAGACCCCGACGTGATCATGATCGGCGAGATGCGCGACCGGCAAACCGTCGAGGCCGCCATCACCGCGGCGCAGACGGGGCACCTGGTCTTGAGCACCTTGCACACGCTCGACACGATTCGCACCATCAACCGCGTGATCGACTTTTTCGCGCCCCACGAGCGCGACCAAATCCGGGTCACGTTCGCCGAATCGCTCTTGGGCGTCGTGAGCCAGCGCCTCTTGCCGCGCGCGGACGGGCCGGGGCGGGTGCTGTCGTTGGAAGTTCTCATCAATACCCCGCTAATCCGCGACTACATCAAAGACGAGAAAAAAACGCCGCTTATCAAAGAGGCGCTGATGGAGGACAACATCCGGGGAATGCAGACCTTCGACCAGCACCTCGTCACGCTTTATTTGGCGGGCCACATCACGATGGAGCACGCCTTGGCGATGGCGACGAGTTCGCACGAGTTTCGTTTGATGGTGACGCAGCAGCGGGGGGGCCGTGAGGAGCGGGAGGCGGAGGTGGAGGAGCGGTTGTTCTCCCGGCGGAGTCAGTCGTACAGGTGAGGGTGAGGTTGGTGAAGATGCTTCCAGACTCGCCTAAACACCTCTTCAAACCATCGTCAGCACATTAGGCCGCCACGGCACCGCGTTCACGACCTCGCCTTCTAAGTCGTAGGTGCTCGAGCCCGTCACCCTCACATTCACAACGTCGCCAATCTTAACCGTGCCGTCCGAAGTCGCGTAGACCTTGCCGTCAATGCCCGGCGCGTCCGCTTTGGTGCGCCCGACGAGGTCGCCCGGAAAGTCGCCGTAATCGTCTACGATGACTTGCAGCGTCCGCCCGACCTTGGCGCGGTTTTTCTCCTCGCTAATGCGGCTTTGCGCCGCCATGAGGCGGGCGTAACGCTCCTCTTTGACGCTCTCGGGTACGGGGTCGGGCAGCGCGTTGGCGCTCGCGCCCGGTACCTCGCTGTAGGTAAACGCGCCCACGCGCTCGAGCCGCGCCTCCTCAAGAAAGTCTAAAAGCTGCGCGAAGTCCTCTTCGGTTTCGCCGGGAAAGCCTACGATAAAGGTTGAGCGGACGGCTAATTCAGGGCAGACCTCGCGCCAGGCGCGCAGGGTCTCGAGCTGATTCGCCCCGCCGGGACGGCGCATGAGCTTGAGGATTCGGGGACTCGCGTGTTGCAGGGGTACGTCTAAGTAGGGGAGCAGCTTGCCCTCGGCCATCAAGGGAATGAGGTCCTTGACGTGCGGGTAGGGATAAACGTAATGCAGCCTCACCCAGACGCCCATTTGAGAAAGTTCAGTGACCAGCGGGACCAGGTGCGCGTCGACCTGCCGTCCCTGGAACTCGCTCGAGCGCTGCCTTAGGTCCACACCGTAGGCCGACGAGTCCTGCGCGATGACCACCAGCTCTTTCGTGCCCGCGGCGACGAGGCGGTAGGCTTCGTAAAGAATCTCGCCCGCGTCTCTCGAGACCTGCAACCCGCGCATCTGCGGGATGATGCAAAAGGAGCACTTGTGGTTGCAGCCCTCCGCAATCTTTAGGTACGCGTAGTGGCGCGGGGTGAGCTTGACGCCCTGCGGCGGCACGAGGCTGGTAAAGGGGTGCGCGTCGGGCGGCAGCACGCGGCGCACGTTCTCCATCACGCCCGTCACGTCCGCCTGACCCGTGACCGCCAGCACGCTCGGGTGGCGCGCCATGATTTCGTCGGGCCGCTCGCCCAAGCAACCCGTGACGATGACTTTACCGCTACGTTCCAACGCCTCGCCAATCGCGTCCAACGACTCCTCCACCGCCGGGGTGATAAAACCGCAGGTATTGACGACGACTAAGTCCGCCTCGTCATACGAAGGCGCGACGCTGTAGCCCTCCGCGCGCAGTTGCGTGAGGATGCGCTCGCTGTCGACCAGGGCCTTGGGGCAGCCCAAGCTTACAAAACCGACTTTTCCAGCCATGAAAACTCCAAAGGGGAATAAAAAGTGCGTGAGTCTGCGAGACTCGAGTGCCTAAGTATAGCCTGAGCCGCATTTCTTCTCTGTCTCGTTACAAGACGCTCTATTAAATTCGGTCGAGTACGTCTTGATGATGTGCCGCCAGGTAAGGCCTCACCCGTCCCGCCAGATAAAGCGACCCCGTCACCACGACGCACGCATGGGGCGGACACACGTCCAACGCCGCCCCCAACGCCTCCACCGGGTCCTTAATAAAGCGCCTTTTGAGTGAGCGTTCCACCGTGCTCTTTTGCGCGTCGGCCTGCGTGACAAAGGTTTGGAGGGCGCGGGGCTCGAGCACCGCCAGCGTCTCCTCACCAAGTTTTTTGGGGAGGCTGCCGAACACGAGCACAAAAGGCGCGGGAAGGAGCTTGCGGAGCGCCCCCGCCGCGCTTGGGTTATGGGCACCGTCTAAGATAACTCTGCGTCCCCTTAATGTGAATGTCTCCATGCGTCCGGGTAGGGGCGCTCGCTCGAGGCCGCACAAGATGGCGTTCTCGTCCGCTCTGCCGTCCACACGCAAAGCCGCGGCAGCCAAACGCATGTTTTGCGCGTGAAGCGGGTGGCGCGGCGTAAAGGTTTTGGGAAGCGTGAACAGCTCCGGGTGCGACGTTTCGGTAACGAGCGGGCTGCCGCGCTCCGCCGCCACCTGCGTCATCACCGCCAGCGCCTCCCCCGTGGCCGCGGTCACGACGGGCACGCCGGGGCGAATCGCCGCCGCTTTGTCTCCGGCGATGTCACGGGGGGTCGGCCCCAGCGTGTCCAAATGGTCCCTACCGACGTTGGTGATGACGACGGTGGAGACGTTTTCCAACACTATCGTCGCGTCACGCCGCGCGCCCACGCCCGCCTCGAGGACCGCCGCCCCGACGTGCTCTTTGGCGAAATGACTTAGCGCCAGCGCCAAGGTCCATTCAAAAAAAGCGGGAGGGGGCTCGAGCTTGAGGGCCGCGGCGCGCTCCACGAAAGCCGTGACCTCGTGTGGTGAAATGAGGCGTCCATCCACCGCGACGCGCTCGCAAAAGTCTACCACGTGCGGCGAGAGAAAGCGCCCGGTGCGCCGCCCGCTGGCCGTCAAGCCCGAGGCGACGGCGGCGGCCACGGTGCCCTTGCCGTTGGTGCCGACCACATGAATACTTGGGTAAACGCTTGGCGGGGGTTGGGGAAGCTCGAGCCTTTTAAGAAGCGCCCGCATCCGCTCGGGATCTCGAGCCCGCCCGCCCCGCGTTTGGGCGTAGAGCCAGCCTAAAGCGTCATCGTAAGCGTGGGCTGATGGGTGGGTAAGGGTGTCTTGTTTGAGGAGCGTCATAAGCCTCGAAAAGCCAGCATAGCGCACCTTCTCAGGCTTCCGCCACGCCCTGTGACAAGACCCGTGACAAGACCAGCGAGAATGGGTCACAAGAATGGGTCACAATGGAGTCATGACTGCCAGAGCCCCCACCCTGTCTCCCACCCTTCACGACGAACTCGCCCGCGTCTTTTTAGAAAACCACCCCATCGACTCCGCCCGCGTGTTGGAGCGGCTCGAGCCCGCCGAGGCCTTGAGAGAAGTGCTGGCGCTCGAAGACCCCTACCGCGCCCCCGTCATGGAGGGGTTTTCGCCCTCTTTCGCCGCGCGGATGCTCATGCAGGCCGACGCCGACGAGATGCTGGACTTAGTAAGAGAGCTTCCTTCGGAGGAGGCCGCCGACATCTTTGAATATTTGCCCGAGGGGGTGGAGGAGGCGCTGTTGGGCGCGCTGCCGAGCCTCCACGCCGAAGAAATCGAGGCGCTGGGCGACTATGAGGAGGATACCGCGGGGAGCATCATGGACCCCGACTTCGTGGCGCTGCGCGAGCGCGCCACCGTCGCCGACGCGCTGACCCGCCTCCGCCGCCTCGCGCTGGTGGGCCGCAACGTCAACTATGTGTACGTGGTGGACGACGCGGGCCGCTTGTCGGGCGTGCTGATGATGCGCGACCTCGTACTCAATCTCTCATCCGCGCTCCTGTCCGACATCATGGTCCGCAACGTGATCAGCGTGTATACCGATGACGACTTGGATGACATTGCCGATTTGCTGCTCGAGAAGCACCTCCTGGCGGTGCCCGTGGTGGACGACGAGAAGCGCATCAAGGGTGTGGTCCTCGCCACGCAGCTCGTGAGCGAACTGCAAGAGGAGGGTTTCGAGGACGCCCAAAAGATGTTCGGCGCGGGCTCGGACGAGCAGGCCTCCTCGACCTCGCTCTTTGCGATTCAGAAGCGGCTGCCCTGGCTTCAGGTGAATCTGGCGACCGCCTTTTTGGCGGCGGCGGTGGTGGGCGCGTTCACGGGCCTTATCGAGCAAATCACCGTGCTGGCCGCCTTTTTGCCGGTCGTGGCGGGGCAGGGCGGCAACGCGGGCGCGCAGGCCCTGGCGGTGATGCTGCGCTCGCTGGCCCTGGACGAAATAGACCCGCGCCGCCCGCGCCGGACGCTTTTCAAGGAGGCTCGAGTGGGCTTCGTCAACGGCGTGGTAACAGGACTGGTGGCGGGCGCGCTGGCTGCCTTGTTTAGCGGCAACACCGCGCTGGGCGTGGTTATCGCCACCGCGATGACGCTCAATTTGGTGATCGCCGGGGTGGCGGGCGCGGCCATCCCGCTGGTGATGGCGCGCGTCGGGCAGGACCCGGCGCAGTCGTCGAACATCATCCTGACGACGGTCACCGACATCGTTGGGTTTGCATCTTTTTTGGGATTGGCGGTGCTCGCGCGGCCCTGGTTGCTTTCTTAAGGGTTGCTTTCTTAGGGTTTGCGGCGGCCCCGGCGACGGCGGCGGGGCCGTTTACCGCGCCGCTCGCTCTCTTTTGCCGCCATCGGCTTTGAGGGTACCTTTGGTGGCGCGTCTAATGCGTCCTCTTCGTCTACCCTAACGAGAAACGCGTTCAGATGCGCGTCTTCTACGGGCTGAGTGAGTTTGAGAAGGTGGTGCGGGGCCGCCTTGTCCACGTAGACGAACGCGCCGCCCGGACGAAGAGAGAAAACGTCGGCCTCACGCTCGCCGGAGGTCGTCTCGAGGCGCATGTCCCCCAGGCGCTCAACGACCACCTCCTTCCCGAGCATCGGCACGCGGAGGGACGTCGCGCTCTCAAAATGCCGCACCCGCCAGAGGAGGCTTAAGGGGTCCAGGTAGGGCAGGAGGTAGGGCGTCTGGGCCGTGTCCCCCGAGCCCCGCGTGGCCTTGACAAGGCCCGCATCGGCGTCGAAACGCACGTCGAAGCGCCGCGTTTCGCCCCGGTCCAAGATCTCTTCATGAAAGTGCAGGCTGCGGGGGGGTTCGCCCCCGGAGCCGAGCTGCAACCGGCTCGTCTGCACCACCCCGCCGCTCAAGTCCCCTCCCGCGCCTTGTAAGGCGAGGCGGGACTCGAGCGCCACCACCCGCCCCTGCAAAAGCGTCCGCAGCACAAGACTCCCCACCGGTTTGCCGCGCAGCGCGAGACGGTAGGAGAGGACTTCGACGGGCATAAAAGCAGCTTACCATCAGGATTGAGGCCTTTGGGGGAGGAGAGAAAAGGACCAAATCCTGAGTACCAAAAAGCCCACGCTAAACTCGGCCCTTTCCTCCCTGCTCCAAACCCCTATACGTTAAACAAAAAGTTCATCACATCGCCGTCTTGCACCCGGTATTCCTTGCCCTCGGTGCGGACCCAGCCCCTAGACTTGGCCTGCGGGACGCCGCCCGCCTCGACGAGTTTGTCCCAGCCGATGACCTCGGCGCGGATAAAGCCTCGTTCGAAGTCGGTGTGGATTTCGCCCGCGGCCTGCGGCGCTTTGGCCCCCTTCGTGACCGTCCAGGCGCGCACCTCTTTTTCGCCCGCGGTCAAAAAGGTGAGCAGCTCGAGCACGTCGTAACTCTTGCGGATGAGGCGGTTTAAGCCGGGTTCGCTGAGTCCTAAGTCGTGAAGAAACTCCAGGGCTTCCTCGTCACCCAGCTCGCCCAACTCACCTTCGATCTTGGCCGAAATCACGACCACCTCCGCGTCTTCCGACGCGGCGAGCTCGCGCACTCTGTCCACATAGGCGTTGCCGTCCACCACGTTGTCTTCGGACACGTTGCAGACGTAGATAACGGGCTTGGCGGTGAGCAGGTTAAAGTCCGCGGGCAGCTCGAGCCCGCTGCGCCGCGCGCTTACGCCCTGGGAGAGGCTCTCGAGCACCGCTTCAGCCGCCGCCAAGGCCTCCGCGTCGTCTTTATTTGACTTGGCGGAGCGGCGAAGCCTGTCGGTGCGGCGTTCCAAACTCGCCAAATCTGCCAGCGCAAGCTCGGTGTTGATGGTTTCAATGTCGCCCAGCGGGTCCACCTCTCCCGCCACGTGGACGACGTTGGGGTCGTCAAAACAGCGCACCACGTGGGCGATCGCCGAGACCTCGCGGATGTTGGCAAGAAACTGGTTACCCAGCCCCTCGCCCTGACTCGCCCCTTTGACAAGCCCCGCGATATCCACAAATTCGACCGTCGTAGGCACCACGGGCGGCACCTTGGCACCTTTAATGTAAAGCTTTTTAAGCGCCTCCAAGCGTTCATCGGGCACGGCGACCACACCGACGTTTTTGTCAATCGTCGCAAAGGGATAGTTCGCCGCCTCGACCCCCGCCTTGGTGATGGCGTTGAAAAGCGTGCTCTTGCCGACGTTGGGCAGTCCCACGATGCCGATGCCTAACACGGGCTGCCTGACAATTTGTTTCCTGACATGTACACACTCCTGAGTTTGCGGTGTTGTGAACGGGTGATACTTAGCGCGTACTGTGTGCGCTCGAGCCGTCAAAGTCAACAAAGGAGTATAGCAAGGGAGCCTCGGCGCGTTGCGTCGTGCGAAAGAGCGTTTTGTAAAAGGGCTTAGACTGGAGGGATGGAAGGCTTACTCATTGCCGAAGTTCTGCGCGCGCTCGAGCCCCAGCTCCCCTCGGCGCGACTGTCCTGGCGTTTTCCCGACGCCCACACCTTTGTGCTGCCCCTAAAAACGGGCGCGCTGTGGCTCTACAACAAGCCGCCCAACGCGCGTTTGGCGTATCAACGGGAGATGCCACCGCCAGGAGGAACCCACAGCGGCTTTCAGGACCTCTTGGTCGCGCGGGCGGGGGGACGGCTCGAGGGCGCGGAACAGCTCAAGCTTGACCGGGTGGCGAAGTTTTACTTCGAGGGCGCGGAGGGCTTCGTGCGTACCGACCCGGTCGTGCTCGTGGCCGAACTCACCGGGCGCAACTGTAATCTCATCTTGACCGACCCGGACGGGCTGATTCTGGGCGTGGCTCGAGAGGTGACGCGCGACATCAACCGCTTTCGCCAACTCGGGCCGGGCATCCCTTACGAGCCGCCGCCGCCCTATGAAAAACTCGACCCGCGCGGGGCGTCCGACGAAGAGATGAGCGAGGTGCTGGTGGGGGAGAAGCTCAAAAATATCCGCAGCCTCGTGGACGGGTTCGGGTCGGACTTGTCCCGTACGCTCGAGCTGGCCGCCGGGGTGCCGCGCTCTCGAGTGCTAAGCAAAGAGGATATGGACGCGCTCTTGCCGACCCTGCGCCGCGTTGTCGAGGAACCGAGCGCGACTATGCGGGCGGTGCTCTCGCTCCCTGATGTGGAGACGCTGCGGCAGGCCGAAGCGCGCGAGGTGACGCTGCAGCGGCTGCGGAGCGCGCTGTCGGAAAAGCGGAAGCTGGTAGAAAAGCGGCTCGAGGACATCAACCGCACGCGGCAGGCGGCGGGGGAGGCGGACGTTTTGCGAGGGCAGGCGGACGTGCTGATGGCGTTTCAGCACCAGGTAGTCCCCAATGCAAGCGAAGTCACCTTGACCGACTTTGAGGGCAAGCCGCTGACGCTGGCGCTCGAGCCCCAACGGAGCGCGGTCGAGAACGCGCAGCGCTTATATGAGCGGGCCAAAAAGCGTGAGGCGAGGCTTACCGGGGCCGAACGCCGCGAGGAGGACCTGGTGGGGGAGCTTGTGGAGGTGGAGGGGTTGTTGGCGTCGTTGGGAGATTTGAACACGGATGAACTTAACGCTCTGGCCGACATCCACGTGAAAAAGCCCAAGACCCAGCACCGCACCGAGCCCGGTATCCGCTACAAGAGCCCGCAGGGCTACCGGGTGCTCGTCGGGCGCAACGCCCGCGACAACGACACGGTCACCTTTAAGCTCGCCCGGAGCCGCGACTTGTGGCTCCACGCGCAGGGCTACCCCGGCTCGCACGTCGTCATTCAGGCCGAAAATAGCGAGGTCCCTTTCGAGACGGTGCTCTACGCCGCCCAGCTCGCCGCCGCCTACTCCAAGGCGGGCGAGTCCGACAACGTTCCCGTGGACTACACCTTGCGCAAGAACGTCTGGAAACCCAAGGGCGCGCCCCCCGGCGCGGTTCACTTTAGCCAGCAGAAGACCGTCTACGTGACGCCGAGCCGGAGGCCGGACGCTGAGTAGTGGAGGTAGTGGGAAAGGTAGAAAGATAAGATGTGTGGGAGTTCAGACAAACCCGGACTACCACCGTTACCAGCGCCAGTAGCGACAAAATCTACCGTTAAAAAACTTCACACCGCAGCTTTTGCGTCTCACCTATGATGGCGAAGGGCAACTACCGCTCGGCCGGGCCACCGCACAAGGCGGCTCCGGACCTGTCCCCCGAAGAGCACCAAAGGTTATGAATGAAAAACGTTTTGGCATTATCCTTGGCTGTCGTTTTGTTGGGCGCTTGCTCGAGCCCCGGCGCCGCGCCCACCCGTTCTGAGCAACCCGAGGCAACGCTAGACGGCCTGTGGCTGGACTACGCTTCCCAAGGCAGCATTTGTGAGGGCGAAGCGACCACCGACTCGAGCGTCGAGCTAACCTTAAAACGTGAGCAAAACCGTCTTAGGGGTAGCGTCACCTTTGTCGACCTTTGGGACGGAACCGAGGGTGCGGGCTCGTTTGACGGCGAACTAAAAGGAAGCAAAGTCACGGGCCAAGTCAAGCTTGTCGACCGCTACGGCAACAACCGAAGCCACCGGGTTTCGCTCGACTGGCGGGCCAACACGCTCACGGGCACCTTGGAAGATGAACTCGAGCAGAGATGCCCCGACGGTACCTTCGACGCTTGGCTCTTGAACTTAAACCTGATTCCCCGTCTCGACACCGTCAACCCCGACGGCTTGGAGGCAAACGACAGCAGCAACCAAGCCACCCTCCTCAAGCTGGGGAGCACCTATGAACTGAGTTTGACGCCGGGTGACGAGGACTGGCTCGCTTTCGAGCTCGGAGAGACGTCGGTTGTGACGGTGTCGATCGAGCTGCGTTCCGTCCTCGACTTTGACGTCGCTTTCCTGACGCCTGAAGACCTCACCAAAAACCTCACGGCAAATCGGCTCGAGACCCACCGCCTTGAAACCCAGAGCAACAAAGGCGTCATAACCCTGAGCTTGCTGCCGGGCAAGCACTACATCCACATCAATAGCTCGCAGGATGGTCCAACGGGCTCCCGGAATGGGCTATATAGCGTGAAAGTCGAGGCTGTTAAAGCGACGGACAGCGCCTTTGAACCTAACAACACCAAGGAGCAGGCCACCAAAGTCACTCTGGATTTCCCAAAAACGCAGCTTTATTTAGGCGACGGGGACCAGGATTGGTTTACCTTCACGCTCACCGAACCCAAACTCTTCACCGCTTCTCTTACGGATGAAGGTGGCGCGTACTACACGCTCTACGACAGCGAGTCGAACAGGTTCAACCTCTACGAGCAACCCGTAGAGCTGCGGGCGGGCACATACTTCGTCCAGGTTTACGGAGGTCCGACGGCTTACGCGCTCTCGATGACGGCTTCCCCGCTACCCGACGCCGCGTTCGAGCCCAACAACAGCCTGGCCGAGGCCAAACCCATCACGCTCGATTTCAGGAGCGACCTGTTCTTGTCTCCTTATGATGCTGACTGGTTCAAGTTTACGGTGAGTGAGGCCCAGATGGTGAGTGTCAGCGCTCCTCCTGTGGCGTCCGACAACTCCTTGTTCAAACCGGGATACGCGCTTTACGACGCTACCGAGCAGGCGTACGGGAAGAGTGAATACGCAGACGGACCTTTTACATCTTATCTCCTACCCGGCACCTATTACCTAGAGGTGGGGTGCAACCCCAAATAGGCGGATAGAAAAAGGGGCGTAGCAGCGGTAGAATGGCGGATGAAAACGAGCCAGACAGGTGATTGGAAAGAACGGGCGAAGGAAGCGTTTGGCAGGTACTTAGAAGCTTTGGAACGAGACCTACCCGAAGATGCGGGTGTAGCCGAGGTTGAGACGGCGATGCTGGCGCATTATCAAGCGATGATGAGTGAGACTATGCAAGCTCTGGCAGATAGCCGGAGCTTTTCCCCCCGAGCACAAAAGAGAAGTACCTGAAGGCTATTGGGGTAACGGCAAACGTCGCTGCGCGGTTAAGCACTTGTGGGGCCGGGTCTATGTCGAGGTACAAAGGCTGGTTGATAGAGAGGGTCGAGCCAAACAAGCTATCCTCGATAGACGCTTAGACCATTCGGGCTGGACGCCCAAAGCCTTAGCTTGCCTGACCGACTTAGCAGCGCGCGTGCCCTTAGAAGAAGGCGCTTACATCGCGCGCAACTTCGGCCTGAGGATTAGCTCGTCAGAATTAGACCGCTTGCAACGCCCCTACGCTGAGGCGTGTCGAGCCGAGGTGGCAGACAGACTGTTGTCTTGTTCAGAGCCTGAAGCGGCACGCCGACAAGGACGCGTCATGGTGTTGCAAATGGACGGCGTCTACGTCTTAGGGCAACCTGAACAGGGGCTATGTCCTGGCCTGGAACTCAAAACAGCCGTACTTTATCCGCAAGCCGCTCCGAGTCAGCGCTGGATGTTGGCCGAACGCTGCTGTGCCGAAGACTTTGTCACGCTCGTGGCGGGTTTACTCAACGAAGCCGGAGTCACCCCCGCGGATACGCTGCTCGGTTTGGGTGATGGAGCCGTTTGGATTGACAACATCTTTTGTCATCTCGACGCCGTAAGAATCACCGACGTCTACCACGCCACTCAGTACCTCGACACCATCATGCAAGCACTGGCTTGGGATGAAGACCTAAGAACGCGCCACCGCTGTGACTGGTATCGGGGTCAGCTCAACGCCCGTGACTGGCTCGCTCACCACCTTCCTAAACCCGAGGTCTGGCTCACCTGGGATGACAAAGCGCAAACTGCTCTAAAGTATCTTGAAACCCGGCTTGACAGTATGGATTATGCTCGGTTCACAGAAAAAGGCTATCCCATCGGTTCAGGGCAAATCGAAGGGATGAACAAAGCCGTTATCGGAAACCGTATGAAAAGAAGCGGGATGCACTGGTCCAAACAAGGTGCTGCCAGTATGGCCTCTTTGCGTGCCCAGACCTGTGCCAAACATTCCCTCATTGACTTTGGGCAGCTCAGGCACCTCGCTTACCCTGCCCCGGCTTAATCCGACACTAGCGGGCTGCACCCAGTGTTTGACCGTTACAGCGATGAAGAGCTAGGCATTAGTGAGGACGACATTGCTAAGGTCGGCCCTGAATTTGATGACTCAACGCGGAAAGGCAATATATTAAAATCCAGGGTGAATTGGCTCAGCCTCAGGAGGCAAGACATCCCCGAGCATTGGAACGCGAAAATAGCCCGCCAAGAAATCGTTTTTGAGGTCACGAATGTACGGCAAAGCAACAACCGCCGGATCACCTCTTATCTTGACAGCGTTTACGTCACTTACGCTATAGAAATCCCAGAAGATGCGAGAGGGATGCGTGGCGTTACCCTTACGCTCTACTCAAAACCGGGAGAACTCACGAAAACCGTGAATTTCATCGTTAGTGCTCGTGACGTGACTGTTGCAAACGCAAATCCGTAATGTTTAGATGAGTCGCACTAGCAAGGGCTAAAGGAGAAAGGAAAAAGAGGTACAAGAAGAATCTGTGAAGCGGAGTCCTGCGCATCTTCAAAACTGGCTCAGTGGGTATTCCAGAATTTGGCTGGGGTTTAACGATGGTTTAACAGACGACGTTACTCTTAGAGGAGGCGTCGAGCGGTATTTGTATGTATGAAGGCTCCCTTCCGTGGGTCAGCTAACAAGCAGAACGCCCTCGAGGGGGCATACTGAAAAGATGACAATAACGAGCGAGACATCATGCTCACTGCGGTAACTTTTTTAGCCATCCTAACCGTGTCGGTCCTTATTCACGAGCTGGCGCACTATCTCAACGCCAGAAGCGTCGGGGTGAGCGTACGCGCTTTTTCCGTCGGCATGGGACCCATTTTGTTGCGCCGTCCTTGGCGGGGGACCGAATGGCGTTTGTCGCTGCTGCCCATCGGCGGTTATGTAGACCTGCCGGGATTGGCCGCCGAACCCGGTGAGGACGGGACGCTGCGCTACCCAGAGGGAGGTTTTTCGACCAAAACTCTGCCCCAAAAGCTTTGGGTATTGGTGGGCGGCGTGCTGGCTAACTTTGTGCTGGCGGTGCTGCTGGTGGCGATTGTTATTACTGCCGACCCCACGTACCGCGCGGCCACAGCGGGTATTCAGATGCCAACCATTACTGAGATCGGGGCCGTAACGGACGAGTCCGCTGCTGCGCGTTTGGGCCTCGAGCCCGGAGACCGTATCCTTGAGCTTAACGGTATACAAACGCCATCGCCGGATGAGCTGGTGCAAGCTGTTAGGGGGGGCGGAACGCTTCAATTCACTCTGGACCGCGGCGGCGAGACGGTGGTGCTCGAGACGCTTTGGAGCCCTGCGCCTAATCCCGACGGTAGCCGACCTCTTTTTGGTATCGCGCACGGCGCTGTGCCATTAGAACCTCCGCCCGCCATTTCTTTTCCCTCCGCCGTGGCCGAGGCGACCACTTTTTTGGTTCGCTTTGTTCCCGAATCAGTAGGAGGTTTCTTCAGAGGCTTCGGCGCGGCGGTTACAGGCGCGCAAAGTGATGACGTTGCGGGACCCGTTCAGATTGTCAATTTTGTGGGTCAAGCGGCGCGCATTGGAATCATCCCCGTACTTTGGATTGCTGGCCTGCTCAACTTCTCACTCGCCATTTTCAACCTGCTGCCTATTCCGGGTCTGGACGGCGGACGGATGCTCCTGGCCGTCATCACCGCCGCGCGCGGCAGGCCCTTCAAGCCGGGACAAGAGGAATTCATCCACTTTCTGGGCTTTATGACGGTGCTGGCGTTTATTTTCCTCATCACCTTCCGTGAGGTGGGCGACCTCGTCACCAGGGGATAAGCGTCGGAGCCGTCCTCGAGCGTTTCACAGCAGCGTGACAACCGAAGATACAGAAGCCTTGCGCCTTCAAATCGAGTAGACTGTGGGCCTATGCGTTGCGGCATTCTCATTCCGGCTTTTAACGAAGAGGCCTCGGTGGCGGAGGTGGTCAAAACCGCGCTCGCCGCGCGTTTGGGGCCGGTGCTGGTGGTGGACGACGGCTCGGCGGACGCGACCTCGCGCGTCGCCAAACGCGCCGGGGCGGAGGTGCTGACGCTCTCCGAAAACTTGGGTAAAGGGGGCGCGGTCTGGGTGGGGGCCGAGCACCTGAAAACCGACGTTATCATCCTCCTGGACGCCGACTTAACCGGCCTCACACCCGCACACATCCGCGCGCTCGCCGCGCCCGTTCTGGTGGGAGAGGCCGACATGACGCGCGGTATTTTTGTGGGGGGCCGCTGGGCGACGAGCACCGCGCAGCGTCTCGCGCCGCAACTCAACGGGCAGCGCGCGCTTCTTAGAGCCAAGCTGCTGGAGGTGCCCGGCCTCATCTACAGCCGCTACGGCGTCGAGATTGCGATTACCGAAACCGCCAGACACGGGGGGTGGCGTACGCTCGACGTGCTCCTGCCGGGCGTGTCGCAGGTGATGAAGGAGGAAAAGCGGGGCTTCTGGCGGGGGTTTAGGGTGCGCTTGAGGATGTACGGCGACATCCTTTCGACCTGGCTCCGCAACGCCGCCTCGCGCTAGCGGTAGAGTGGCGCATGATACTCGAGCACCTCACCGTCGGACCCTTACAAGAAAACTGTTACCTGCTCGCCGACTTGGGCACAAAAGAAGCCGTGCTGATTGACCCCGGCGACGAGGCCGCGCGGCTGCTCGAGGCTTTGGATACTCGGGGCTTGACGCTCCGAGCCGTTTGGCTCACTCACGCGCACTTTGACCATGTGGGCGCGGTAGCGGATATTTTAGAGCGCTATCCCGTCCCCCTTTACCTGCATCCCGCCGACGCGCCGCTGCTCGAGCACGCGAGCGCGTCCGCCGCGCGCTGGGGCATCCCTCTCAAGCAGCCTCCGACGAACTTTTTACCTCTTTCTGACGGACAGACCCTGACTCTTGGCAGTTTACAGGCCCGCTGTCTCTTTACACCCGGACACGCGCCGGGACATATCGCGTTTTACCTCCCCGAAGAGGACGTGGTTATCGCGGGTGACGCACTTTTTCAGGGTTCGATTGGTCGCACCGACTTGCCGGGGGGCGACCATGCGAGGCTGCTCGAGAGCATCCGAACAAAACTCATTACCCTGCCGCCCGAGACAAAGGTGTATCCAGGTCACGGACCCGCCACGACGGTTGGGGAGGAGGCCCGGAACAATCCCTTTCTGATTTAGAGTTCAATTAGGAGCTTTATGATGAGTCTCGAGCCTTCAACTGGCACAACAGCGACATCTTCAAGCTCGGTAACGACATAAAAGTCTAGCTATTAAAAGGAGTCAACATGGCACCCGTCAGCGAATCTCTACCCAAAACCATGTCGTCAGTTATTTGCTACGGACCGGAGGACTACCGGCTCGAGGAGCGCCCCGTCCCCCGGCCCGGACCCTTTGAAGTCGTCATCCGAGTCAAATCTACGGGCATCTGCGCCTCGGACATCAAGTGCTACTCGGGCGCGGCGCTTTTCTGGGGCGACGAGAACCGCGCGGGCTACTGCCAGGCCCCGGTCACGCCCGGCCACGAGTTCGTCGGCGAGGTGGTCGCGCTTGGTGAGGGGGCGGGCGAAAAGTATGGGCTAGAGATTGGCGACCACGCCATCAGCGAACAGATCACGCCCTGCTGGGAGTGCCGCTACTGCCAGCGCGGGCAGTATTGGATGTGTCAGGTTCACGACATCTACGGCTTCCGGCAGCACGCCTTTGGCTCCTGGGCCGAGTACATGGTGTTCCCGGCCAACGCGCTCAACTACAAAGTGCCCGAGAGCATCCCCTGGCACCACGCGGTCTTTATCGAGCCCCTGGCCTGCTCCATCCACGCGGTCGAGCGCGGCGACATTCAATTTCAGGACACGGTGGTGATTGCCGGGGCGGGGCCGCTGGGCTTGGGCATGTTCGCGGCGGCCAAAATGAAGGGGGCCGAACGCATCATCGCCTTGGATTTGAACGATGAGCGGCTCGAGCTCGCCAAGCGTTGCGGGGCTGACATGGGTCTTAACCCGTCAAAAATAGATGTGGTCGAGGAGGTGCGTAACCTGACCGACGGCTACGGCTGCGATGTGTATATCGAAGCCACCGGGCATCCCTCGGCAGTGTCGCAAGGTCTGCAAATGATTCGTAAGCTGGGCACCTTTGTTGAATTCAGCGTGTTCCGTGAGCCTGTCACCGTGGACTGGACCATCATCGGCGACACCAAGGAGCTCAACATCCACGGGTCGCACCTGGGGCCGTTTTGCTATCCGGTGGCGATACGGATGCTCGAGCAAAACCTCTTGCCCATCGAGGAAATCGTGACGCATAAGCTGCCGTTGGAAGAGTTTCAAAAGGGCCTCGACATGGTCGCGTCGGGTCTAACCTCTGTCAAGGTGACGCTGACGCCCTAGTGAAGGACAAAACCCCCAAGGTCTACGACTACTCACGCTCCTGGAACTACGTGCTCTGGCTCCTGGGCCGCAAGATGTACACCGAGGCGCAACTCCGCGAGAAGTTACGCCGCAAGGAGGCGACGGTTGAAACCATAGAGCGGGTGATGGCGCGGCTCAAGGAGCTCAAATTCTTAGACGACGCGGGCTTCGCTGAGGCGTACGTGAACTCACGGAAGAGCAGAAAAGGCCGCTTGGCTCTTAAGCAAGAGCTTTTTCAAAAGGGAATTGCTGAAACTTTGGTCGAGGAGACGCTCGAGCCCCTCAATACCGAAACGCAGGTGCAGGCGGCGTTAGGCGTGTTGGAAAAACAAACCTGGCGCTTTCAAAAAGCCCCACCGGAAAAACGCCGCGCCAAGGCCTACGCTTTTTTGGCGCGGCGCGGCTTTACTGGGGACGTGGTGAAAGAGGCGCTCGAGCGTAGTGACTTTAACAAGGAAGCTTGAGGTAAATATCTGATTGTCCGATACCTAGAGGAACCAAAGCGTGTCCGCCTCGCTTGACGCGCCCCCGGCATCTTAGTAGACTACACATCTGTGTCGGGGCGTAGCGCAGCCTGGTAGCGCACATCGTTCGGGACGATGGGGTCGGAGGTTCAAATCCTCTCGCCCCGACCACGCAAGGGATAACATCTGAGTGAAGATGTTACCGATAGGCTAAAGCTTCTGCTTTTTGCAGGAGCTTTTTCTTTGATACTCTTACGGGCTGGACAAGTAGAGACTTTCGTCACTCGGTACACGCCCCAACCGCACGTCTCGTTTCATCTTAATGCAGAGCACGAGACGCCGCCAGAAGCCTGCGTTTGTAAATTCTTCTTTGTAACGCTCAAGCACCACCGCCTCGAGTTCCTCTCTCTGAAGCTCGAGCCCTTCCCGGTTGGCCTCGAGATAACGCTCTCTGCCGTTTTCGACGATGTTTGACAAAAGGTTCCTTTCAGGCGTCCACTCTAGCCAAAATCTTAAGAATTCGCAACTTTCTCCCTCTTGGCGGGTTTAGATTCTTTAGGCGCTTCAGTGGGAGCGTATTTCTCGTTAAGCCGCCCCAGCAGGTTGTCAATTTGCGCGGGTGTGAGGGCCTCGAGCGCGCTCACCCCGTGGTAGTGCGAGGCCGCCGTGAGGAGTTTGGCGCGGTCGATGCCGTAGCCCTGCGCCTGCGCGACGAGGTCGTTCAAAGAGGGGCCAGTGGGGGTAGTTTCTTCCTCTGGAAGCCTCAGGAACTCAGGCACTTCGTCCTCGAGCACGTTTGCCCGAAGTGCGGGAGCCTCGTCCATGCGCGCCAAAAAGTCGGCGAAGGTGGGGTTGACGAGTTCTAAGCCCATCGGGAAGTAGGGGCTGTTGGTCTTGATCACGCGCGCGACGCGCACCGTTTCGAAGCCCTCGACGCGCAAGCCTAGTTCGACCATCACGTCGACAAAGTATTCGAGCCCGCCCAAGGTCATGGGCAGCACGCGGCCCATCTCGTTCTCTTCGCGGTCCTCTTTGCCCTTGGCGGCAATCTGGTCGGTAATGACCACGCACGCGCCCGAGTCGATGCAGAGGCGGCGCAGCACCTCCTGGTAGATGAGCTGGTCGGCCTGGAGTTGGTCGGCGGTGGGCTGCGCGGTGGGGTCGCCCGTGCGCTCTCGCACCGCCTCTAAGGTGCCGCGGTACTTGCGGCCAAAATACATCGTCCAAGAATCCAAGGCGTAGCAGCCGTAACCCTGCTCGCGGCCCTCGCCCTCTAAAGCCCAGTCGGTAAATTCAGGCAGTTCGTCGGGGTGGTGAATTTCGATGGCGTCGAACTTTGGGTTCGGCCCCGCCACCTCGGGCAGGAGGCGCGCTTTACGTTCAACGTCAAAAAAGCATAAACGTCCCACTCCGGCGTCCGCCAGAGAGGCGGCGAAGTGACTCTTACCCGTGCCCGCCGCGCCCCTCACGGCCACGACCAGGCGCCTATTCTGCGGACGCCGACTGAGCGGATTGATGCGCTGCTTCATCCTCTCCCCTTTCAAGCTGTGTTCTAAAACCCAGCTTACCATCCACGCAAACCGCCCTAATATTTGCGGTATCCGTGTTTCGCCTAGTATAGAGGATGAGACGGGTGAGCAGCAAAGTATGCACGACGCGTGAGTAGCGGGGCTTAGGGACTCCATACAAAACGTTGTGGGCGCTTCACGTATACTCGAAAGAAGACAGAAAGGAAGGCGTCATGGCGAACACAATCTCTGTACACGTCAACCAGACGAGCCCCACCACCTCGGAGGCGTCCATTAGGCAGCACAGGGTCCTCATCGACCGGCCCGAGGCCAAGGGCGGCGAGGACAAAGGCGCGATGGGCGGCGAACTTTTATTGGCGTCTTTAGGCGGCTGCTTTATGAGCACGCTTTTGGCCGCCGTTAAAGCGCGCGAAACGGACGAGAAATCAAAGGTCGAGAATGTGAGGCTTGAGGTTTCGGGCACCTTAGACGGCAATCCTTCACGCTTCACCGCCATTCAAATGGACGTTTCTGCCGACTCCACCGACGAAGCGACGTTGCACAAGCTCGTGACCATCGCTGAACGCTCGTGCATCGTGGCGAACACGCTCAAAAGTGCGGTGGCGCTGAGCGTCAACGTCAAGACCGCGGCGCCTTCAGCGTAAAAACGTATAGGAAATGGGCTCGAGCTTTGAGAGAGGACGGAGAGGATGAAAAGGCAAATCCTTCTGCTCGTCATGGTGTGTTTTTGGGGTCTAACCTTCGCGCAAACCGGGGGCGACTCTGGGGGAGCCATGTCTTCCGTAGACGTGTCCGGCGGAGACGTCGAGGTGACGAGCGGCGGTCAGGCGTACGCGTCGTACTTGGCCGCGCCCACAGAGGCGGGGACGTATCCGGCCATCGTGCTTATCCACTCTTTTAACGGGCTCGAGGAGGGCTACCGCACCATGACCGACCGCTTGGCCGCGCAGGGTTTTGTGGTGCTCACACCCGGCTGGCAAACATTCACGCGCGAGCCGAGTGACGAGACGGTAGGGCAGCTTTTAGGGGACAGCGTGGCCTTGTTGAGGGCGCGAGACGACGTAGACGGCGAAAGTTTAGGCCTCACCGGCTTCTGCGCCGGGGGCCGCTACACGATGCTCTTTTTGCCGCAGATGGAGATGTTTGGCGCGGGCGTCGCCTGGTACGGCTTTCCTTACGCGGGCGAGACGGAGTCCTCGAGCGTGATAGCTGAACTGAGCGCCCCCATGCTCATCATCCACGGCACGGCGGACCGGCCCAGCCCCGTCGCCGACATCTACCGCTACGCCACCGAACTCGACGCGGCGGGCAAGTATTTCGAACTGAGCGTCTACCAGGGCGAGCCGCACGGGTTTATGCTCGAGGACGGTCAACTTAGCGAAAGTGAGGTCGCCACGGACGCGTTTGGGGAGATGGTGCGGTTTTTGAAGCGGAGGTTGCCGTAACGTTATAGTCAGCGTTCCAAGCCTTGCATGGTAAAAAGGCGGGCTAAGAGGGGCTCGAGCGGACGCCTTAGCGCCACCTTCACCGCGCTGTTGCGAAGTCTTGACAGCGCGGTTTTGCGCCCCATCATCATATTGAACTCGGCGCGGCGGATGGCGGCGCGCGCGGCTTTTAGGCGGCGCTGGTTGTAGAGCGCGAAGAGCGGCTCAAAGCGTTTGCCCTCACTGAACACGAGCGCGAAAGTTTCACTCAGCGTCCAGGCGTCGAGCCAGCCTAAATTCATCCCCTGCCCGCCGATGGGCGAGAGCACGTGCGCGGCGTCTCCCGCCAGCGCGACGCGCCCTTCGGTAAAGCGGCGCGCCAGAAAGTGCTGCACGCCAAAGGCGCTCAGCATGGTGTTGGTCTCGACCGGGAGGGGGTGCCCCAGACGCGCCCTGACGCGCGCGCTCATGTCCGCCGCCGTCGCCTCCCGCGCGTAATCTTCCGTTTTCACCACCCAGCGCCGCACCCCGCCGGGCAGCGGGAAGGATTCGATGATGCCTTCGTCGGTAAGGTAGATGGCGGCGTCCGCGCCGAAGGATGTACTGTCCTCAAAATCGCCCATGAGGTAGGTGTCGGTGTAAGCGCCGCCCACAAAGGGGACGCCGAGAAGCCCACGCACCGCGCTCTTCTTGCCGTCGCAGCCGACGACGAAAGCCGCGCGCACCTCCTGCACCTCCTCCTCGAGGCGGACCTGCACCCGCACCTCGCGTTCGCCGGGCGTGACGCGCACGACCTCCGCGCCGCGGGAGAGCACGGCGGGATACGCGCGGCAGAGTTCCGCGCTCAGTACGCTCTCCGTCTCGCTCTGCGGCAGCGTCAGGACGAAGGGATAGGGGCCGGGGAGGGAGGCAAACTCGAGCGTCCCCAAAAACTCCTTGTTGGCAAACGCGTGACCGCGCCGTACGGTCACGCCGCGCGCCAAAAAGGCGTCGATGAGGCCGAGCGCGTTAAGGCGTTCCAGCGAAGGCGGATGAATGCCAATCGAGCGCGAGTGCGGCGGGCGCGTACAGGAGCGCTCGAGCACCCGCACGTCCAAACCGAGCTGCGCCAGGCGGAGGCCCAAAAAGAGCCCCGTCGGCCCCCCGCCTACCACGAGCACGTCGCAGGTTTCGCTCATGGGCGGGCCTTGGTTATGGTCTTGGTCACGGTTCGTAAATGAGCAGGTTGCGGTAAGGAAACAGCCCCTCGACCCGCCAGCCGGGCGGCGCGAGGCGGCGCAGTTCGGCGGGGGTGTAGGCGCGCCGGATCGAGGTGAGACCGTCCTCGCCAATAAATGAGTCCTGGAAGATGGGCTTGGTGAGCGCGAACGCGCCGTAGGCGAGGTCGGCGCGAGCGAGGTCGTTGTGCAGCACCAGGCGGCGCGACAGCGCGCGCGTCTCCTCGCAGACTTTTTGAAGCTGAGCGGGCTCGAGGTGATGAAGCAGGTGATTGGACACGACAATGTCAAAACACTCCCTTTGCTCCACAAGTTGCGTCGTCGTGGTGGCGCGAAAGGTGATGGTTTCGGGTAAGGGCTGCGCCTGCACAAAAGCGAGCGCCCTGGGGTCGGGGTCGACGGCGGTAATCTTGAGGCTGAGCCCGTCGCGTTTGGCCCAGCGCGCCAGCCGCGCGGGGATGTCGCCGCCGCCAAAGCCGACGTCGAGGAGCGTACACGCGCGCCCCGCCATAGCGGGCTTTAAGTAACGTGCGTAAACGCGCCGCCAGCCCGACACGGCGCGGTTGACGCGCCCAAACTGCGCGTAGGTGTTGTGCAGCTTTTGCGCGTCGCATCCCAGGTCGTCCATACGCTCTTCGTGTTCCGCCGCTCGAGCTTTCAAAAAAACGGGCACCCTTTACGCGCGCCTCGTGAACAGCCCGCTCTCGACGGTGAGGCCGGGGCCAAAGGCCATCGCGTAAACCTTCTCACCGTCCACTGTTTTTCGCATGGCAGGCGCGGCGAGCAGCTTTTGCAGAATGAAAAGAACCGTCGCGCTGCTCATGTTGCCGTAGTCGCGCAGCACCTCGCGCGAGGGGCAGAGCTTTTCAGATGGCAGCCCTAAACTCGCCTCCACCTTGTCCAGAATCGCGCGGCCACCGGGGTGAACGGCCCAGTGGTCGATGTCGTCCTGCGTGAGGTTTGCTTGAGTGAAAAGCGGGGCCAGCGCCTCTTGTAGGTTTGCCTCAATGATGCTCGGTACGTACGTTGAGAGCACCATGTCAAAGCCCGCGTCGCCGACCGTCCAGGCCATGTCCTCCTCACCCGTGGGGGTGAGCGTGGTGGCAAAGGCGGTCATCTCGAGCGCGCTCCTGCCCTCCTGAGGAGGCCGCGCGCTCACCACCGCCGCCGCCGCGCCGTCGGCGAAAACGGACGCCGAGATGAGCGAGTCGGGGTCGGACTGGAATTTTAGGTGCAAGGTGCAAAGCTCCAAACAGACCACCAACACCACCGCGTCGGGGTCAGCCTCGCAAAAGGCTTGGGCCATCTTGAGCGCGGGAAACGCCGCGTAGCAGCCCATAAACCCCAAGTGAAAGCGCTTGGTGGCGGGGGACAATCCGAGCGACCTCACGATGTGATAGTCGGGGCCGGGCGCAAAAAATCCCGTACAAGACACCGTGATGACGTGGGTAATCTGTGACACCTCGACATCCAGACATCGCGCCACCGCCTGTTGCGCCACGCAGGCGTAAAGCTCCTTGGCAGCGTCTGTATAAAGCGCGTTCCGGACGCCCGTGCTGGGCGACTTGAGGCGGTCTTGCACGGGATCGTAAAACGCGCCCTCGGGCACGCCGGGCGTAAAGTCGCGGATCGCGCTGTGCCGCTTGTCGATCCCTGACTGACCGTACACGTAGTGCAGCAAGCGCGCCGTTTTGCGGTCGGCGTCCAGCAGCCTCTTCATCTCGTCGCGGATAAAAGACTGGTCATAACGCGTGTCGGGCACCGCGGTTTCAATATGATGGATAAATGTTGACATAACGCTCCCTTTTACAACAGTGTACGGTGCCTTTTACCTTGAAATTAGCAAGCACCCCTACGTTACCCATTCTTGAGGTGTGTAAGGTGTGCTCACGCGCTTTCCGGCGCGCAAAAATCGGTAGGGTGGTTTTATGACTGACGCGACGTTAAAAGACCCCCTAAGGGAAAAAACGTGGACGGTCTACGAGCGGCTTTTGGCGCGCCACGGCCACTGGCCGCTCACGCCGCGCCGCGCGCCCATGCACGAACTCGTCTCGACCATGCTCTCGCACCGCACCACACAAAAGAACGAAGATTTGGCCTACGCGCGCATGTGGGAGCGCTTCGGCTCGTGGGAGGCCGTCAGGGACGCACCCGTTGACGCACTGGCCGAGGCAATCGCCCCGTCGAACTATCCGGGGGCCAAAGCGCCCAACATCAAAAAGACGCTTGCCAGGATTTTCGAGGCTCGAGGCGAGGCCAACATCGACTTTTTACGCGAGCTGCCGGTTGAGGAGGGGCTCGAGTGGCTCACCGCCCTCCCCGGCGTGGGCGTCAAGACGGCCTCGCTGGTCCTGCTCTTTTGTTTTAGCAAACCCATCTTGCCCGTCGACACGCACGTCCACCGGGTGAGCGGGCGCGTGGGGCTGATTGGCCCCAAGGTCACGCCCGAAAAGGCGCACAAAGAGCTTCTCGCGCTCCTGCCCCCAGACCCCCAGGTTCTCTACAACTTCCACATTGACCTGCTCTTGCACGGCCAAAAGATTTGCACGTGGAACAACCCCAAGTGTGAAAAATGCCCGCTGACGGATATATGTAACTGGTATCAGGAGCACCAGCGGTAGGTTAGTGGTGGACAGGGGGCGGCTAAACGAGCGGGTATGATGCTGAGGCTCGAGGCTGTCTTCGTTTACTACATCTACCTTATCTACGACATTTCTCAAGCCAATTTTGCAAAGGTTTATGCCATGCCTAAGTTACGAATCACCCTTTTACTTCTCGTTACCCTTCTTCTCGGCGGTTGCCGTTTTAGAGAGCCTGCGCCTGCAACGCCCACACCCGTGCAAACGCCCGCGCCCGCCGCACCTGCCCCTACGATTACAGACCCCACGACGGGC
Source organism: Trueperaceae bacterium (assembly GCA_965214405.1). GTDB lineage: Bacteria > Deinococcota > Deinococci > Deinococcales > Trueperaceae > CBDCCT01. The sequence continues at coordinate 3,562,526 of OZ243956.1, read as the reverse complement.
GCACCCGCCTCTCTAGCCGCAAACACCGCCCTCATCGACGCGGCGGGGCTCGACTTTGCCGAGAGACGCGTGATCGACGTGTATAACGAGGTGTCGCCGTCGGTGGTTAACATCACCACGCGCGTGCTCCAGCGGACGGGCTTTTTTGAGGTCATCCCGCAGGAGGGGGCGGGCTCGGGTTTTGTGGTGAGTGACGAGGGCTATATTTTGACCAACAATCACGTGGTCGAGGGCGCGGAGGGGGTCGAGGTGACTTTTTCCGATGAAACGGTCTTACCAGCGCGCGTGGTGGGCCGCGACCCGGCGAACGACCTCGCGCTGTTGGAGGTGGACGCGCCGCCCGGTTTTCTCGTGCCCGTGGCGTTGGGGGCGTCGGCGGGGCTCGAGGTGGGCCAGCGCGCGATTGCCATCGGCAACCCCTTCGGGCAGTTTGGCCGCACGCTCACGACGGGCGTGGTGAGCGCCTTGAACCGCACCCTCCAGAGCCCTGGCGGGCGCGAGATGGAGGGCCTTATCCAGACGGACGCCGCCATCAACCGGGGCAACTCAGGCGGGCCGCTCCTGGATTCCGCCGGGCGCGTGATCGGCGTGAACACCGCCATTTTCAGCCCCACCGGGACGAGCGCCGGGGTAGGCTTCGCGGTGCCTGTCGACACGGTGCGCCGGGTGCTGCCCGACCTCATCCAATACGGTCGCTACCGCCGCCCCTCGCTGGGCGTCCGCGCCGCCTACTCGGTCACGCCCGGTCTGGCCGACGCGCTCGATTTGCCCGTCCAGCAGGGCGTGCTCTTGGTCGACCTTTACGGTGGAAGCCCGCTGGCGCGCGTGGCTAGAGGCGCGCAGCGCGAGGTCGTGATAGGCAACCGCCGCCTCTATGCGGGCGGCGACGTTGTCACCGCCGTCAACGGGCAGGCGGTCGCGGACGCCGACGCGCTAAGGAACCTTATCGAGGGCTCCTACGGCGTGGGTGACGAGGTGACGGTTACGCTTTTGAGGGACGGGCGAGAGGAAACGGTCACAGTGACGCTGGCGGAGGCTCAGTAACAAGTTAAGCCGACCTAAACCAGCGTTGCGACCTCTACATGCATTGTCCTCAAATACAGGCACGCCGTAACGCCGCGCAAGGTCGAGCAGCGCCTGACGCCTCTCTAAACTCATCGTCACGCCCGTCGGATTGTCGAAGTTGGGGATGACGTAAATCATCTTGGGGTCTTGTTCGAGGGCCGCCTCGAGCGCCCCCGGCACCATCCCCTCGTCGTCACACGCGACGGTCAGGTAATCCACTTCGTAGGCGTCAAACGCACGCAACGCGCCCATGTAAGTCGGCGCGCCCACCACGACCTTGTCGCGCGGGTTAAAGAAAACCTTGGCGATGAGGTCGAGCCCCTGCTGCGAACCCGAGACGATTTGCACGTGTTCAGAAGGTACGTTCAATCTTTGGGCCACCCACGCCCGCAGCGGCGCGTGTCCCTCGGTGGTGCTGTACTGTAAGGCCTCGGCCCCGCGTTCGGTCAGCACCTTTTGCGCCGCGCGGTTTAGTTCGTCTGTTGGGAAGAGTGAAGGCGCGGGCAGCCCGCCCGCAAAGGAAATCACCCCTTTAGACTCAGAGGATTTTTGGGTGAGTTTGAGCACTTCGCGGATGCTCGAGGGCTTCATGTTGGCGGTGCGCGCGGCGAAACGTTGGGACCAGTTCAAGGGACGCCTCCTCAGGTGTGTAGCATAAACTAAAGGTTCACGGGAGGAACAGCGGGTGGGCTCAGACCCAGAACTACTCAGATTACTTGAACTTCAAGCAGAACAACCAAGCATATCGCGGAGCACTTTACATAGCGCGTCAAAACTCATATATTGGTTTTAGCTTATATCAGACTGATACACTTGTCTATGGCCTTTACCGTTGCCTTTACGTCGGAGTTTGAAAGCTGGTTTAGTGAGCAAGACAAACCTTTGCAGAGAGCTTTACTGATGTATGTGGGGTTACTTGAAGCGTACGGCCCGCAGCTTAGCCGCCCTCACGCAGACACGCTCAAAGGCTCTAAGCTCAAAAATTTGAAAGAATTGCGGGTTCCGCACCACGGCGACCCCTACCGCATCCTTTACACGTTCGACCCCAAGCGCCAGGCGCTACTTTTGGTGGGTGGGAACAAAGCTGGGGACAAGAGGTGGTACGACCGCATGATTCCGCTCGCCGAAACGGTGTTTGCTAAGCATTTGGAAGAGCTAGATAAAGGAGAATGATGACCGCACGACCCATTGTCGAACTTTATAAAGGGATGGATGAGGAAGACCTTCGCATCATCGAGAAGGGCAAAAAACTCCTGTACATGGAGGTCGCGCTTTTATCTGAGCTTAGAAAAGATCACGACCTCACCCAAAAAGAACTTGCGGACATCATGGAGATTCGCCAGTCAGCCGTCTCGCAGATCGAGCATCAAGAGGATATTTTGGTCAAGACCTTAGAGCGTTACGTCCGGGCGTTGGGCGGTGAGCTGGAAGTTAGAGCAAAGTTTCCAGACAAGACTGTTACGCTGCGTCAGTTTACAAGTCAGGTTGCTGAAGAAGCCCAGTTTCACTAACTTCGACTTTGAAGGTTATTTCTGAGTTTCGCGCCTTATCTTCTCGAGCCCGCGAGCGGCAGTCAATGGTCCCGTCTCACAGACGTCGCCATCCTTGTGCCACCTGCTACCCAAAGGGTTCAATGGACGCATGTTAGAAACCACCACGCTGACGCTCAAGCCCACGCCACCCTTTTCTTTCGAGCAAACGCTGAATTTTATTCGCGTCTTTCGCTCACAACCCTATGAACGTCACCCCGCGCACGAACAAATTGTGGAGGGGGCGCTGCAACGCGTGGTGAGCGTGGGCGGCCTCCCCGTCTTGTTCCGGGTGAGGAGCGTCGGGACGGTAGAGAAGCCTAAGCTCGAGTGCGCCCTCTACGCCCAAGACTTAACGCCTGAACGAGTCGAGGCGGCGGAAGACCGGATTCGGTTTTTTTTAAGTTTGGATGATGATTTAGAGCCGTTCTACGCGCTGGCGGCAAGAGACGCCGCGTTCAAGAGGGTTGCGGAAGCGCTTTACGGTTACCATCCCTTTAAGCTCCTGACCCCCTTTGAGAGCGCCTGTTGGGCGGTCATCCAGCAGCGCACGCCCAACGCGTTCGCGCACAAGACGATGCGGCGGCTTATGGAGGCGGTGGGCGGGCGGCTCGAGTGGGGCGGTCACCTCCACTACGCCTTTCCCGAACCCCAGCAACTTTTAGCCGCCCCACCCGGCACGATGCTCGCCGCAACCAACAACACCCGCAAAACGGAGCGGATGGACGAACTCGTCAAGGCCTGGGCGGGCGCGGACGAAGATTTTCTGCGCCGCGCGCCCTACGCCGAGGTAGAACGCTGGCTCAAAAACATCAAGGGCGTCGGCGCGTGGTCGGTGGACTTTATTATGCTGCGCGGCCTCGGGCGCGCCGAGCGCGTGCCCTGGACGGACACGGGGCTGCTCCCGGCGGTGTCCGCCGTGTACACCCAGGGCCTCACCATCAGCGCGGGCAGCGCGCGCGAGATTGCCGAGCGTTACGGGTGGTACGGGGGGCTGTGGGCGCATTACCTTAAAACGCATTACTGGAACAAAATTGAAAAGAGCTGAACGTCACATGAGGTTTGTTTATCACAACACGAAGAAGAGCACAAAAGAAGGCGAGCCTAAACTCGCCTTGCCTGGTGTGGTTTGCTGCCTTTACTGCTTTACCGTCTACTGCTCCCAATAGGGCGTGTAACCGTAGTAATCGTGAACCTGTTTGCCCCAGTTTAAGTCTGCGGTGTCGGGCCAATCGTTCTTATCAAAGCCCTCGGCATTCTTGAGACGGTCTTTGTCAATGTTGAGAACCAGCTTGTGGTCCTTTTCGTCCACGTCAAAAGCTTGCCAAGGAACCGCGAAAAGCTTGTTGCCTACGCCCAAGACGCCGCCGAAGTCGAGAACGGCGTACGCGATTTGCCCGCGCTCAACATCAACCATAAGTTCTTTTAGGTTACCGAGGCTCTCACCCTGCGCGTTTCTGACGCCGTCACCAATAAGTGAGGAAGTGGATAGCGTTCGTCTGTAGTCCGTGTTTGCCATGTTTTGTGCCTCCCGTAGTTTAAGTAAGTTGAGGCTGCTCGTGTCAACCTCGTGAGTTAAACCATAGGCTCGAGCACCGGAGAAGAAAGTGGCTCGTTCTACAAACCGTTATATTTGAAAATGGAGGATAAAGCCGCCGCAATAGACCGTACTCGCTCGGTGCGTCCTCGCCGAAGTCGCGGGGCTTGACGCTCTTCTAGACGGCTGGCTCGCTTCGGGGCTCAGTGATGAGGAACTCGAGGCTCGAGGAGAGCAGCTTTTCAGCGGGTTGTATGTAACGTTTTCAAAGGCGTCAAAAGCGTAAGACGCAGCGCACAAGAGCTCATTTTGCAAAGGAGCGCCAATGGATGAAGCCTCAGTCTCGCCCCCGGGTGACGCGACCGCCCCTCACACCGCCTCTCACACCGCCTCTCATGACGTTCCCTTTTCCGAGGCGGTGCGCGTGTGGGTCAGGGTCGCCGTAAATTCCTTTGGCGGCCCGGCGGGGCAAATCGCCGTGATGCACAAACTCTTGGTCGAAGAGAAGCGGTGGGTTAGCGAGACCCGCTTTTTACACGCCATGAACTACTGTATGCTCCTGCCCGGACCCGAAGCGCAGCAGCTCGCCACCTATATCGGCTGGCTACTCCACAAGACGAAGGGCGGGCTCGTTGCCGGACTGCTTTTTATCTTGCCGGGCTTTCTGTCAATTCTCGCCTTGAGCGTCGTTTACGCGCGCTACAGCAGCACCGGCTTTGTCGAGGCGCTTTTCTTTGGCCTCAAGGCGGCGGTGTTGGCGCTCGTTGTCGAAGCGGTCATTCGCATCGGCAGGCGCGTCTTGAAAAACTGGGCGATGCTCCTCATCGCGGTGCTCGCGTTTGTCGCCATCTTCTTTTTTACGCTGCCTTTTCCCCTCATCGTGCTCGCCGCCGGGCTCACCGGACTTTTGGGCGGCAGGGTCGCGCCCGAACTCTTTTACGTCGTCAAGGGCCGCCCGGTCGGTGAGGACGCCGAAGCGGGCTTTGTCATTACCGACGCCGTCGCCTCCCACACCCCGCCCTCCTGGGGTTACGCGCTCAGAACGAGCGCCCTGTGGCTTTTTGTCTGGTTGGCCCCTCTACTCGTCATCGTGCTGACCCTGGGTACGGAAAGCGTCTTCGCGCAAATCGCCCTCTTCTTCTCACAGGCCGCCGTCGTCACCTTCGGCGGCGCTTATTCGGTGCTGGCGTTTATTGCTCAGCAAGCCGTCGAGGTATATGGCTGGTTGCGACCCGGCGAGATGTTGGACGGGCTCGGCATGGCGGAGACCACCCCCGGGCCGCTTGTCCAGGTCACGCAGTTTGTGGGGTTTATGGGGGCTTATAGGCAGAGTGGGTTAGAGCCCCTCTACGCCGGGATTTTAGGCTCCATCCTGACGACCTGGATGACCTTTGCGCCTTGCTTTTTCTTTATCTTCTTGGGCGCGCCCTTTATCGAGCACCTGCGGGGCAACCGGTCGCTCACCGCGGCGCTCTCGGCGATTACCGCGGCGGTCGTCGGCGTCATCCTCAACTTGGCCGTTTGGTTCGGTGTCCACACCGTATTCTCGACCGTGACCGACGTTCGTTTCGGCGGCTTGCGGCTGCTGATACCCGAGTGGGAGACGTTTAACCTTGTGGTGCTCCTCATTGCGGTGGGTGCGTTTGTCGCCCTCTTCCGGTTCAAGACGGGGATGATTCCTACGCTGATGGTGAGCGCGGGTGTCGGTCTCGTCTACCGCCTCATCAGTTAGAGAGGACAGGAAGCCTTTCTGAAACGTCTAACCGCCCCCACAGAACCTTCGGGAAAGCTGTTATGCTCGAGACGCGCGCATCCACCACATGAGCCTGCTGCCAAACGGGAGTTCTGACAAACCGCTGACAGCCCCCTCATAGAGTGAATCCTGGAGGACAGTTATGCGTTATTTTTTACCAATCACCTTGCTTTTGAGTCTCGCTTTCGCCCAACCGGGCGGCACCCTGCGGCTTTACACCTCACAACCCGAAACCGACGCGGCCCAGACCGCCGCGGCCTTTGAGGCTGCTTACCCCGGCGTCACAGTCGAGACCTTCCGCTCCGGGACCGAAGAGGTCGTCAGCCGATTTCTGCTCGAGGCCGAGGCGGGCGCGCCGCAAGCAGACGTGCTCTTGGTCGCCGACGCGCCGACTTTTGAGATTCTTAAAAACCGGGACTTGTTGGAGAGCTACGAGTCGCCCAATGCAGAGGCCATCGACCCCGCTTACTATGACCCCGAGGGCTTTTATTACGGCACCAAGCTCATCGCCACGGTGATTGTCTACAACACCAATCTGGTGAGCGACCCCGTCTCCTCCTGGAACGCGCTGGCCGGGCTCGAGAACGAGGTCGCCATGCCCAGCCCGACGTACTCGGGCGCAGCCGCGTACAATCTGGGCGTTTTGACGCGCACGGAAGGGATTGGCATGGGTTTCTATGAGGGGCTCGAGCAGCATGACGTTTTTTTGACCCAAGGCAACGGTGCGGTGTTTCGCGCGGTCGCGGCGGGCGAAAAGCCTTACGGAATGATGGTCGACTTTGTGCCCATCCGCGAGGCGCAGGCAGGGTCGCCCGTGGCCGTCGTCTACCCTGACGAGGGCGTGCCCGCCATCACCGAGCCGGTGGGCATCGTCAAGGGCACGCCGAACAGGGAGGCGGCGGAGGCGTTCGTGGACTTTTTACTCTCACAAGAGGGGCAAGAGTTGGCCGCCGAGATGGGCTACCTGCCGCTGCGCGACGACGTCGCGCCCCCCGCGGGCTTTCCGAATTTAAGTGACGTCACCGTCCTGAGCGCCGACAACGCCGAGCTGGCCGAAGCCCGCGACGCCGACAAGGAAGCGTTTGCGACGCTTTTTGGCGAGTAAGCGCGTCGTTACTTTAGAAACACCCTGATCTAAGTGAAGATGTATACGCTATCGCTCACGGCGGAGTTTAAGGAATGATAACTGCGTTAAGTTCGCTCAACGTCAACAAAAACTGCTTTACATGGCGGTAGCAAATCCTCCGCGTCCCAAAAAGGCGCGGAGCGTTCTTTTGCGCCCCAGCGGCCTCCTGCCTCTCGCCCTGCTCATCGGCGGCGTGCTGCTGCTGACCAACGTGCTGCCCCTGGGCCGCTTGCTCTTCCGGGCGCTTACGCCGGGCGCGCTCGGCTGGCTTTTAGAGAACCCGCAGGCAAGGACCGCGTTAGGGCACAGCCTGAGCGTCTCGAGTACCGTCGCGGTCGTGACCACCCTATTGGGTCTTCTCCTCGCGCTACTGCTCGAGAAAACGGACCTGCCGGGCCGCCGGGTGTTTCGCGTGGCCCTGCTCGTCCCCCTGGTCGTGCCGCCGCAGATTCTGACCATCGCCTGGCTCGGCTGGGCCGGACCCGCCGGGTACGTAACGCGCCTCGCACGCGCGCTTTTCGGTGCGCCCGCGCCTCCCTGGACGCTCTACAGCCCCGGCGGCATCGTGTTACTGCTCGTTATCTTCGCGCTACCTGTCGCTCTCCTGACGATAGCGGTGGGCGTGAGGAGCGTGCCGAGGAGCCTCGAGGAGGCCGCGCAGCTTGACGGGGCCAACCTCACGCAAGTCTGGCGCGCCATCCTGGTGCCCCTCCTTGTGCCCAACATCCTCGCGGCTTTTGTCTTGAGCTTTCTGGCCGCGCTGGGCAACTTCGGGATTCAGGCGCTCTTGGGTGTGCCCGCCCGCTACCTCACCCTGCCGACGCTCATCTATCAGAAAGTCACCTCGTTCGCCACGGGCGGCTTTGACCAGGCGGCGGCGGTGGCGCTCCTCCTCGCGGTCCCGGCGGTTTTCGCCCTGATCGTCCAGTACCGCATATTGCGGCGTCAAGACGCGCCCGCGGGCGGGCTGCTCGAGCCGCCCCTACGCTACACTTTGGGATGCGTCCATTGGCCGCTCGCGCTGCTTTTGGGAGGGCTTTTCGTCGGTTTGTTTACCCTGGGGCCGTTCGTGTCGATGGTCTTAACTGCGCTCACCCGCGCCTACGGGCTCATGCCCACCCCCGACAACCTCACCCTGAAGCACTTCGTTTTCGTCCTCACCGAGTTGGGCGCGTTCAAACGCGCGCTCGTACACAGCCTGCTGCTCGCGTCGGGGGCGGCGCTCATCGCCGCGGGCTTGGCGTTCGTGATCGGTTACCTGCTCCTCAAGCTGGGACCGGCTCGAGGATTGCCACTGCAACTCGTGGTTGACCTGCCCTACGCGCTGCCCGGCCTCGTTTTCGCGCTCTCGCTCGTGCTCGTGTGGCTGCGCTCGCCCCTCCCCGGCGTCACGCTTTACGGGACGCTGCACCTGCTGCTCATCGCCTACGTTGGGCATTACCTGGCCTTCGCCCTCCAACCCGTGGGGGCGGCGTGGCGTCAGGTGGACGTGGGTTTAGAGGAGGCCGCGCGGCTGGACGGGGCGGGGCTCTTCGCGCTCTTCGGCTACGTGCTGCTGCCGCTCATGGCCCCCGCGCTCGCGGTGGCCGGGCTGCTGGTTTTCCTCAACGCCTTTAGCGAACTCTCGCTCTCGGCCCTCCTGGCGGGCTCGAACAGCGAGACGCTGGGCTGGCTCGTGTTCGGGCTCGAGCAGGCCGGAGCCACCGCCCAAGCGAGCGCGCTCAGCACGCTGCTCGTTCTCATTTTGGCAAGCCTCGCGCTCCTTGTGGCGCTACTCAGGCGGGTGCAGCGTGTGTAGCTCGAGCCGCGCTACACAAACAAACTTTTGCCAAACTTTTCTTCTAAAAACCTACCGTGCGCCAAAAGTTTGCTCGTATCATCGCGGTTAAAGTCGCTCACGGTTTCTTTCATTTGCGCGCCCAACAGCTCGAGCTGCTCAAGCAAAAGGTCTTGCGCCGTCCGCCCGTCCTTGATGGGGTGGGTGCGCCGGTAGGCCGTGGGAAGCGCGAAGTCGTGCTCGAGGGTTTCGGCAAGATACTCCAGCGCGGTGCTCCGGATCGCGTAGTCGTTCTAGTCCTCGAGCGAGAACTCATCAAACAACACCACCTCGGACTCAGGGCGGCGGGTGTCGAACATGTAGCTCTTGACCGTAGCCGTGCCCGTGTCGAGGATGCTAAAAACGGTGAGGTCGTTCGAGGCGACGCACGGCAGGGGCGCGCCCTCGTCGGTCGTCATGGGCGCTTCTATGGTGGGCATGACGGGCTCCAGGCCGTGCGGGTCGCCCACGGCGGCGTAGTTCGCGGCGGTGTAACGCGGGTCGTCGGGGACGTTGCCGCGCTCGCGGTAGCCCTCGAGGTAGCAGCCGTACGAGTTGCCGACGTTCGAGGTTTCCAAAAAGTTGACGTCCGCCGCGTTTTGCATCCTGAACCAGAGGTGCGAGTGACCCGAAAACGCGAGGTCGACGCCTGCCGCGTTTAGGAGCGGTTCAACGTCGCGCACCAAGACATCCGCTTCGAGAGGATACTCGTAACGCACTCCCGCCAAGCGCCCCGCCTTGTCGTAATCGAGCACCTGGACGGGGTCGGCAAAGACCGGGTTGTAGTTGTCGCCTAAGCCGTGCGGGCCTTGGTGGAGCATCACGATTTTGTAGGGCGCGTCCTTAAAGGCGTCGCTCTGCAAAGTTTCCTCGAGCCACGCGTACTGCTCGCTACCCAAACTCAAGTCTTCAAAGATAAAGTCGCCGTAACCCCAGTTGTCGGGTTTGTCAAGCTCGGCTAAGGGCTCGCGGTATTTGCCGCGCGCGTCGTCGTTCAAACTCGGCGTGCGCCAGATGCGCGTGGCGTAGAGCCCGATGAGGTAAACGTCGCCGAACTGTAGCGCGTAGTAGTGTTCGCCGCCGGGGCTCTCGTTGGGCAACGTGAAAATTTCCTCATATGTGGTGGTGTTGTAGGAATTGTCCTCTAGCCAGCGCGCGCGTACCGCCTCATCGCCCGACGGGTTGACTGTATCGGCCAGCTCTTCGTAACGCGCCTCGGCCACCTCTCTGGGTTGGGGGTCGTTGAACTGGTCGTTAAGACCCTCGCCCGCGCTAAAGCGCCCCATCACCTCGTGGTTGCCGATCACGGGAAAGAGCGGGGCGTGCTGGATGAGTTCGCCGCCCCCGTACGTGCGTTTCGTCGTGGTGGTAACGCCGCCCTCTTCTAAGGTGCGTTCCAGAGTATAAGCCGCGTTGCCCTGCAAGCCGGGGAAAAAGGCGAAGCCTCGAGCGTCGTCAAACCACTCCGAGGCGCGGTCGGGGATGTTGACAAGATCGCCCGCCAAAAAGACCGCGTCGGGTCGGCCCACCGTCTCCTCGACTTTCTCTAGGTTTGCGGGCGTCATCTCCTTGAGCTGATGGTCGCTCGTGAGAAGAATCTGCAAGGGCTCGCCCGCCTCGGGAAGCGGCGCGAGGGTGAAGGGCTCGCTCGAGACTTCCGCACCGTCGTCAGTCACGCTCACGGCGCGGTAAGGAACGCGGCCCGTAAGCCCCGTCACTACCGCCTCGTGGCGCCACACGTCGCGGGGGGTGTAGCCCTCAAAGACCGGCTCGCTTTGCTCGCTGGTCTCCTCCATCTCCCCGGGCACGCGCGAATCTTTATCCTCAGCGACGCGGCTCAGCTTGGTGGTGTCGGCCTCGGCGCGCGCGTCCAACTCTTCCCCGTAGAGTACGAAGTGCCCTGCGCCCTCAAACTCGGTAAACCACACCACCCGCACCGCGTCCTCGGTGGGCAGTTGTAAAAAGGGGTCAGTGAGCAGGGCGGGCTCGGGGGTTTCCTGGGCGGATTGCGCCGCAGACACGTCTAAAGAAAAAGCTAAAACGAAGGCTAAAATCAAAAACAGCGGTCGTTGCACGGTCTCCTCCTTGAATGGCAGTAAAACGATTGGCAACAGAATGATTGGCAATCATTGGCGAGTCGGCCCACGGGCCACGGACGCTTTCACCCTAACGAGGGAATGTCAGGCGAAGTTAAGGGAAGTTAAGGAGCGCCGCCGACGTTGACGGGCCTGACCTGATAAGGTGTCCTAAACCGTGGGCTCGAGCGTGCCCTTTTGCGTTGGTATTCACGCTGGTATTCACGCTGGTAACGGAGCAGGTCGAGAACTCTACGTAACGGGTGGCTCACCACCCGGCTTTACCGCCTAACCCCTTGCGTCGTCTGTTTAACGAACAAACCCGATACACTGCGCCTATACCTAGAAGGGTGCGCCACAAAAAGCACAACTTCAACAAAGGAGTTCACTTATGAAAACCATACTTTTTGCATCTTTCGCTCTCGTTTTCTCTCTCGCGGCGGCCCAGGGCGAAAGGTTCTTGCTCGGCGCGGGCGGCACCGCGCCGCGCCAGCAGGTTACCGTTCAGTCGAGTACCGATTTCGAAGACTTTATCGGCACCACCACGGTCATCACGGGCGAAATCACCTTTGACCCGGAGGCGCAGACCGGTTCGGGCTTTCTCGTGGTTGACGGCACCACCATCGACACGGGTGTCGAAGAGCGTAACGGTCACATGCGGAGCGAGAACTGGCTCAACTTTAACGCGTACCCTGAAATCCGCTTCGAAATAGAGAGCGTTGAACATCTCGAGGGCGACACTTACCAGGTAAGCGGCCCTCTCACGATGAGCGGCGCGACCGTGACGGTGAGCGCGCCCGCGACCGTGCGCTACTTGCCCGCGAGCGAGGAAACGGCGGCCGCGCGGCTCGAGGGCGACGTCGTCGCCGTGCAAACCACTTTTCCCGTGGTGCTGAGCGACTTCGGCATCGACCGCCCCGCGCCCAACCGCGTCGCGGACACCCTAGAACTCAACGTGCGCTTTTTTGCCTCCAACGCTGAGTAGGCCGTGACCATTCTCAAAAATGTAGCAGGAGTGGCGGCTATCCTGGCCGCTCTCTTGCTCGTCGTCACCTTGGTGGCTTCGGTTTGGCTTTCCGGCAGGGCCGAGCGCGCGCAACGCATCATCCCCCACGACGAGGCGACCGCGGCCCTGCTTGGCGAAATCGGCACACCGGTCGGGCGGGTAGACGAATACATCATCTTTAACAGAAACGCATTTTTAGACGGAACGGCGGACGGCGGTGCGAGGTTGGTCAGCGAGCCTTTTTTGGAGGAGAACAGCGTCTACCCGTTGCAGCTCAAGACGGTCACATTTTTGCGTAACGTCATCAGCATGGTGAGCTCGGCCGTTTTCGTCGTCTGCGGGGGGGTGTGGCTTTGGCTGAGACGCAGGGAGCGAGCGAGTACCTGAGTTGGGAAAGCGTACGCTCGAGCGTCCTGGTAATGTTTTTTCCTGCCAAGCTGCTAAATAAATAAGGAGCAGGATTGACCCCGCTCCTCAGCTTATCGAGCTTTAACCTTTTTCTACTTATCCTACTGACCGCCCGTAGCGCCACCCGTGCCTTGACCCATACCTTGCGCCGTGATGACGCCGCAAGCCACGCGCGACCCCGCGTTACCGCCTGGGTCGGTCTCTTTATCGTCGGTGCCCTCGTGAATCATGATGGCGGTGCCGCCCTCCTTGAGCAGCGGGTTCTCGCCCTCCAAACTCGCCTGTGGGAAAACGACCTCACCCGAAAAGGAGCCGTCGTCGTTAAAAGTGTAGTTGTACAGTTCGCTGTCCCCCACATGCGGGCCGTTGTCCTCGCCGTGGCCGACGTCGGTCGGGTTGTAATGGCCGCCCGCCGCGCCTCCGGCTTCCTCGACGCCGTCGTCGTCACTGTCACCGAGCCCACACGCGCCGTTCTCATGAATATGGATCGCGTGCTCACCACCCGAAATATCCGTATTCGAGCCGATGTCGAAGGTGACCACCACGCCACCGTCCGCGCCCTCTTGCGCCGTGGCGGTGCCGAGCACCTGGGAAGTGTTTTCGGTGCTGACGATGTCGGCTGTGACGTTCGTGCTGCTCTGCGCCAGCGTACACGTTCCCAAAGCACATACCAGAAGTGTCAAGAAAAATTTCATAGGCCTCCCCTTTTCTGTCGTGACAGGATGTGAGCCAGTCGGTACAGCTTTTTGATTTGTGGATGTCCCGCCCCGACTCATCCAAGATAAGGCTCGAGGGGCAAGCGACACTGTAGGAGGTTCTACGGTAGCGGGCGAGGGTGCTCGGCCGACGTGAGCCGGGCGGCGTCGCCATTTGCTTTTTGAGAAAATCACTTGGCCTCGAGACGCGGGTCAACCTCCGCGCTCCGCAACCTTTTTACGCCTTGCTTCTCACTTCGCACGGTACGGACGGTAAAACTCCTGGCGAGAGGTCTAAAAATCAGCATCTGGATCGTTTGGTGGTGCAGATGACGCGCGCCCACCCCGGTCATACCTGTTATACTGCGTCTGGACCTGAGGATTTTTCCCACTATCCTCATCCCATTTCTCTCCCAACGACTTCGCGCCTCCCACGCGAAGTCATATTTACCTTTTTATATCTATACGCTATACGCGGCGTTTATAGCGGCTTCTGCCGAGAAAGAACCGCGAAAAGATCTGCTAAAACCCCTGGCGCGCCGTTCGTATGGGCCTTGCCAACGCACCCTTTTGTGTGGTTTAATGCAATACTGCCAAGTTTATCCCAGGCAAGGAGGAAACCCCCTAACATGGACGAAAAACAAAACCAGGTCGCGGACAACCCTGTCTCGACCACCGACCAAGCCCCGAGAGACCGCTCCACAGAGGCCCCGACTGCAGAGGCCGAGGGTGTAGGTGCTGCAGCGGCAGAGGATACGACAACGACGTCTCACGCCTCCTCAGCAGCCAGCACCTCAGACGAGCAAGACGACCAACAGGATCACACCCTCGCCGAGAGTGCGGTTGACGCCGCCACCGCGATTGGCACGGCGGCCCTGGGTGCGGCGAGCCGCATCTTTGGTCTGGGTGGTTCCAAACGTGAGTCCGCAAATTCTGAAAACTCGGCCCAAACGCAGAGCGCTGCGGATACGGTCGACGCCTCGGCGGACACCTCAGCAGCAGACGCATCAGCAGCAGACACATCAGAGGACCGCGTATCAGAACGTAGTGCCTTAGAGGACCGTATGGAAGAGGACGGTACGGATGACACGCCCTCTCGAGACGCCTCCGAAGGGAACAACACCACCGACGCCGAGCGCGTGGGTGCCGCCGCTACAAGTGGGGCGCGAGAAACTTTTGCAGAAACACCCGCCGAAGGCGGAGACCGTGACCTGAGCGGCGAAGATGTGGGTGCCGCCTCCACGGAGAGGCAAGAAGCGCCCGAAGCCTCCAATGAAGCCTCTGAAGCCTCCGGTGCGGCATCAACGGAAGCGACAGAAGCACCACGAGAAGCGTCACAAGAGACGGGGGATGACGGGGCTCGAGCCCAGACGCCCGCCTCTGACACAGAATCTCCTGAAGCCTCTTCCCCTGTGTCCTCTGATGCCGCGTCTTCCGGGTCTTCTACCGTGTCCTCAACAGCGTCCTCTACAGACGCCACAGATACATCCACAGAAACCATGACGATGGAAGACGTGATGGCCGCCTCGGACGACCAACTCGCGCGCAAGCCCATTCACCGCGGCATGATCACCACGGGCACCGTCATCATGCTCTCGCAAGAGGGCGTCGTCACCGACGTGAACGCCAAAATCGAAGGCATTATCCCTTACAACCAGCTTTTCGAATTTGACGCCAACGCCGAGGAGGCCGCCAAATACTTTAAGCCCGGTGACGAGATTCAGGTCTACGTCATCCGCGCGGACATCCCGAACAACACCATCACCTTGTCCAAAAAGCGCGCCGACCAGGAGCGCGCCTGGACCCTGCTCCAGGACATCTTTGAAAAAGAGCTGCCCGTCGAGGTCGAGGTTGTAGAAAAGGTGCGTGGCGGCTTGGTCGCCAACTTGGGCGTGCGCGCTTTCTTGCCCGCCAGCCAAATTGACGTGCGCCGCGTGAACGACCTCACGCCCTACGTAGACACCCGCATCCGGGTCAAGATTATCGAACTCAACCGCAAGCGCAACCGCGTCATCATCTCTCGCCGCGCGATTATCGAGCAAGAGTTGGCGGGCGTTAAAGAAGAGACCTTGAGGCGGCTCGAGCCCGGCGCGAAGCTCGAGGGCGAAGTGGTCGAGATCACCGACTTCGGCGCGTTCGTCAACTTGGGCGGCATCGACGGTTTGGTCCACCGCAGCGAGATCACCCACGGGCGCTTTAACCACCCGCGCGAAGTGGTCAAGGTCGGGCAAAAAGTCCGGGTCGAAGTTTTAGACATGGACCTAGAGCGTGAGCGCATCAACCTGTCTATGAAAAAGCTCGTCTCGAACCCCTGGGAAAACGTGCTCGCCAACTACAGCATCGGCCAAAAAATCGGGGGCAAGGTGACCAACCTCACCCCGTTCGGCGCGTTTGTCGAGATCGAGCCGGGGTTGGAAGGCCTTATCCACGTGTCCGAGATGAGCTGGACGAAGCGCGTCCGTCATCCCAAAGAGGTCTTGAGCGAAGGCGAAGACGTCGAGGCGATGATTCTCAAGATCGACACCGCCCAGGAGCGTATCTCGCTCGGTCTCCGGCAAACCCAGCCCGACCCCTGGAGCTCGCTGCCCGACCGCTTCCCGCCCGGCACCGAAATCACCGGCCCCATTACGGGCATCACCGACTTCGGCGTGTTTATGGAAATCGAAGAGGGCATCGAGGGTCTGGTTCACATTAGCGAACTGGCCCACGAGCATATCGACGACATCACCCAGCACTTCAACAAGGGCGACGAGGTCACCGCGGTGATTCTCAACATCGACCCCATCGAGCAGCGCGCGTCGCTGTCGCGCAAGCGCTTGTTGCCCTACACCGCGGGCGAATTCGAAGCCGCAGGAGCCCCGATGGGCGCGCCCGCGAGCCGCGGAGGTGGCCGCAAGGGTCGCCGTGGCGGTCGTCGGAGCCAGGGTATCGACTATGATTACTCCTACGCCGCGTCCGACACGGGCACCAAGGCGACGACCAAGTTGGGCGACGTGTACGCCGACCTCTTCGCGCAGTTCGGTCTCACCGACAAGAGTAGCGGGGACGCGAGCGACGCAGGTAACGACGCAGATGTTGATACAGAC
The DNA here is from genome assembly GCA_965214405.1 of Trueperaceae bacterium. GTDB lineage: Bacteria > Deinococcota > Deinococci > Deinococcales > Trueperaceae > CBDCCT01. The sequence continues at coordinate 3,546,430 of OZ243956.1, read as the reverse complement.
ACCGCGTCCACAGAGGCAACCGCAGAGGCGACCGCCGACGTGATGGAAGCCTCCGCCGACCCCGCCACCACGCCGCAAAAGGCTCCGCAGGGTGCGCACGCGACCGCCGAGATTGCCGAGGAGGTCGAGCCGACCACGGAGGAACTGAAAGCTCAGGTTCCCGCGACCGACCAAACATCCTCTGACCAGGCATCCTCTGACGCCTCCGCTCAGTCCCAAGCGCAAGCCCAGGATGAGGACGAGGTCGACCCTGAGAACGCCATCGACGCCGCGGAAGCCGCCGCACTCCTCACCGCCGCCTTCCGCGAGGGCCGTAAGCCCGCGCCACGACAAGAAGAACAGCAGGAGGAACGTCAAGAAGAGCAGGAGCAGCAAGACGAAGAAGTCGAGACATCTGAAGCGTAAGTTTTAGCGTTTACAAAACCCCCGCCTCTTAGGAGACGGGGGTTTTTTCATGCTCGAGGTTTACTCAAATCTGTTCCGTTCAAAACGAGAGGTATCTCACAAGCACCCCAGCATTTAGGGTATAGTGGCGGTCATAGGGGCTCGAGCAGCACACCACAGTGCTTATAAGATGGTGTGTTACAAAACAGCGCAGAACAACCTGGAGGAGACTGTGGATTCTAGTAAGACGGTGGGTTCTGGCAGGGTGGCGTTCAACAAAATCGTCATCCGGGGCGCAAAGCATCACAACCTCAAAAATATCGACGTGACGATTCCCAGAGACAAATTGGTCGTCATCACGGGCGTGTCGGGCTCGGGCAAATCGTCGTTGGCGTTCGACACGCTTTACGCCGAGGGGCAGCGGCGTTACGTCGAGAGTTTATCGGCCTACGCGCGGCAGTTTTTGGGTCAGATGGAAAAGCCCAAGGTGGATTTTATCGGGGGCTTAAGCCCAGCCATCGCCATCGAACAAAAAACGGTGAGCAAGAACCCGCGCTCGACCGTCGCCACCGTGACCGAGGTGATGGACTACTTGCGCGTCTTGTACGCCAACATCGGCACGCCGCACTGCCCCAACTGCGGGCGCGAAGTTCACGCGCAATGCGCCGAAGAAATCGCCCGAAGTCTGGCGGCGCTTCCCGCCGGGACCAAGCTCCAACTGTTGGCCCCGGTGGTGCGGAACCGCAAGGGCACCCACGCGGATGTGTTTGCGGAGGCGCGCTCGAGCGGCTTCGTGCGGGCGCGCGTGAACGGCGAGGTGGTGAGCTTGGGCGAGGAGATCGGGCTCGAGAAGAAAAACAAACACACCGTCGACATCATCGTCGACCGCCTCGTTATCCTCGAAACTCAGGACGACACCTTTTTGTCCCGCTTGACCGAGTCCGTCGAGACGACGCTCAAGACCGCGGACGGTTTGCTCATAGCCGATTTAGGCGAGCGTGACCTGCTTATGAGCGAGCACAACGCCTGTCCGCACTGCGACATCTCTTTCCCCGAACTCTCGACCCAAATGTTCTCGTTCAACTCGCCCCTGGGGATGTGCGAGACCTGCCACGGTTTAGGCACGCACATGGACGTGGACCCGAACCTCATCATTGTTGACGAGAACTTGAGCCTAAACGACGGCGCGCTGCGCTACTACGGCGAGCTAAAAAAGCGCGAGGGCTGGACGGTGAGCACCGTGCAGTCGATTGCCGACCACTACGGCTTTGGCTTGGACACGCCCTGGAAAAACATTCCTGAGGCGGGACGACACGCTTTTTTCTACGGCTCGGGGGGCAAGAGCATCGAGTTTGTCAACCGCACCGCCAAGGGCTACACCCGCCGCCGCAAAAAGCCCCTCTACGGCCTCGTTCACAGCATCAAACAGCGCCACTTAGAGGCCAGCAGCGACGACATGCGCGAGTGGTACGAGAGCTTTATGAACGAACTCCCCTGCCCCGACTGCGGCGGCGCGCGCCTGCGGCCCGAGGCGCGGGCGGTGACGGTGGGGGACCAGACGCTACCGCAACTGAGCGCCCTGTCGATTGGCGAGGCGCACGGCTGGATTGTGGCGCTGGCGCAAAAGTTGGATGAGCACGCGCTCGAGGTCGCCGAGGAAATCCTCAAAGAAATCCGCGACCGCCTTCAGTTCATGCTCAACGTGGGCCTGCACTACCTCACGCTGGACCGCCGCGCGGGCACGCTCTCGGGCGGCGAGGGTCAGCGCATCCGCCTGGCGAGCCAGATTGGCAGCGGCTTGGTGGGCGTGCTCTATATTTTGGACGAGCCCTCCATCGGGCTGCACGCGCGCGACAACGAGGCGCTGATTGGAACTTTGGAGCGCCTACGCGACATGGGCAACACCGTGCTGGTTGTCGAGCACGACGAGGAGACGATGAACCGCGCGGACTATATCTTAGACTTAGGCCCCGGCGCGGGCGTCCAGGGCGGCGAACTCGTCGCGGCGGGGACGCCCAAGCAGATTGCCAGGAACAGAAAATCCATGACCGGGCACTTTTTGAGCGGAAAAACGCGCATCACCCCGCCCAAGCCCGAACGGCGGGCGGCGGGGGGCTGGTTGGAGCTTTGCGGCGCGAGCCTCCACAACCTCCAGCAGGTAAGCGCGCGCGTGCCTCTCGGCACCCTCACCTGTGTGACCGGGGTATCGGGTTCGGGCAAGTCGAGCCTCGTCACGGGCACGCTTTACCCGGCCTTGGCGCGGACGCTCAACGGCTCGAGCCTCACCCCCGGCCCTTACAAGGAAATTCGAGGCCTGGAAGCCGTAGACAAAATTATCCACATCACCCAAGACCCCATCGGGCGCACGCCGCGTTCCAACCCCGCCACCTACGCGGGCGTCTTCGACGCCATCCGGCAGGTCTTTACCCTCACCCCCAAGGCCAAAAAGCGCGGCTACAAGCCCGGACGCTTTTCGTTCAACGTCAAAGGGGGCCGCTGCGAGGCCTGCGGCGGGCACGGGCAGAACCAGATCGAGATGCACTTTTTGGCCGACGTGTGGGTCACCTGCAAGGAGTGCGGCGGCAAGCGTTACAACCGCGAGACGCTGGGGGTGCGCTACAAGGGCAAGACGATTGCGGACGTGCTCGAGATGGACGTGCAAGAAGCCCTGACCTTTTTTGAAAACCACCCCAGCATCCACCGCGTCGTCAAAACGCTCCACGACGTTGGATTGGACTACATCAAGCTCGGCCAGAGCGCCACCACCTTTTCGGGCGGCGAGGCGCAGCGCATCAAGCTCGCCAAGGAACTCTCGAAGCGCGGCACGGGCAAGACCGTTTATATCTTGGACGAGCCCACCACCGGATTGCACTTTGCGGACATTCAGAAGCTCTTAGAAGTCCTCCACCGCCTCGTGGACGCGGGCAACACCGTGATTGTTATCGAGCACAATCTGGACGTGATTAAGACGGCGGATTGGCTGATTGATTTGGGGCCGGAGGGGGGCGACGGCGGCGGGCAGGTGATTGCGCAGGGGACGCCGGAGAGTGTGGCGGGGGTTGAGGAGAGTTATACAGGGGAGTTTTTGAGAAAAATCCTTCTCTAACAACTCTTCAGAGGGAGCAACGCGGAGAGTTTTTGGGTTTGATCAATCAATTTTCTGTGAAATTTTGATTGAAAGCTCGGGCCACACAGACTTAGCCGTTGGAAGAGAATCCTTTGGCTGCTCCTGTCGGTTCCTCGAGGTCAACCGCCAAACATCCTTCTACCGCTTCATAAAGATTACTCAGCAGTTCCTCAAATGTTTCACCCTGCGTCGCGCACCCCGGAATAGCAGGCACTTCCGCCCACAAACCGCCTTCTTCCGCTTCGTGAACTATAACCTTAAGTTTCATGGTTTATCTTACCGCTAACGTCGTATCAAGGACGCCTATATTCCCTATTTCATGCATCCGCACAGAACGTTTTAACGATTAGAACGTCTGACTCCTTCTGCTGGTAATATGTGCTATGTCGTTAGATGAAGAAACTGCACAAGACGAAAAAATTACCCTGACTTTTGCAAAATTTTTAGAATCGGTTCCGCCAAATCAAAGGGCAAACGTGTCTGATTTAGTGTCACCACGGAGTGTAGGAAGTAGGGGACAATCACCTATCTACCAATATATACCGAACACGCCCGAACTACAGCTTTATTGCTCAAGCGATGCCTGTAGCGGCATTCGCTTTTTTCGCCCGCATTCTTCCCTCTCAGCACAACCTAATCCTATTCAAGATACTGGGGATAACCCTTACTTTCTCACATATCGCTGCTCAAATTGTGGAAAGACAACTAAAACTTATTCTCTCCTTTTGAACCCAAAAGCAGAAGATGGGTCGTTCTCCGGTTCGTGTTATAAGCTTGGGGAGTTCCCTACATTTGGACCACCAGTATCTCCACGACTTATCAAGCTTATTGGGCCTGACAAGGAAATCTTTTTGAAGGGTCGCAGGTGCGAAAACCAAGGATTAGGAATAGGTGCATTCACCTATTACCGCCGCGTTGTCGAGAATCAGAAGAACAGGATTCTGGGCGAAATCATAAAGGTCGCCGAGAGGTTGGGAGCAGGACAGAATAATCTTGATGCACTCAATACAGCCGTTTCAGAAACACAGTTTAGCAGAGCACTTGATATAGCAAAGGATGTTATACCAGAGAACTTGTTGATTGGTGGTCATAGCCCGCTAAAACTACTGCATAGCGCCCTGAGTGAGGGTATCCATGCTCTTTCTGATGAAGAATGTCTTGAAAAAGCTGCAGGTATACGATTGGTCTTAGGCGAGCTGTCAGAGCGTCTTTCTGAAGCATTGAAGGACGAAGCAGAGTTGATGAGGGCAGTCTCAGCACTGATGAACAAAAAATAAAACCGGAACGCTGTTTGGCATTCCGGTTTTCCCTGTACTGCACGCTGTTCTTTTCTGGTGGAACTTATCAGACTCAAACTGATGACTCCCTGCTTGCAAAGCGGGTACTTTCCTAATTTAGCTAAGGCCCCAAGTAAAACGATGCTATAAGCTTTTGAAGCGCGGGTCAGGGTAAAAGGTGACGCGATTCGGTTAAGCTTGGGGTGTGGATTCAGTTGTGGTGGTTGGTGCGAGCCTGATGGCGGTGCGGGTACTCGAGTTCACCCTCTTCCAAAGCAACGGGGGTGAGGTTTTTGAGTAGCTCGAGTCCCGACGCACCACGCCCCAACAACTGCTCGTAGCGTTCTTGCGAAATGACCACCGCGTAGTGCTTGCCATGATGCGTGACAGACACATCTTCCTGTTGGGCTCGCTTGAGAATTTCCGAAGCGCGGCTTCTAAAGGCGTGAACGGGAACTTTCATAAGCTAATTGTAGAAATTACCGCCATATTCGGTCAAGTCGTTGGGTGAGTAGGGGCAAAAGCTCGAGCCTCGACTAGTAATCTCCCGCCATTTCGCTTAAACTCTCCTTATGAAGCTCAAGCGCCTCCGCGTCCGCTCGCTACAGAAGCGAAGCCGCACCCCGCGCGCTTTTAAGTGGCACCACCAACGCTGGTGGCGTCCTTAGTTTTTGCTTTTCCCGTTCTTGACTCTTAATTTTTCCGTCTATGGTGGTTTTACTGACGCTGAGTCTATCAGCGCAGATATCATCCCTTAAACTGCGTCATAGACCTTAGCTCATAGACTGAATCTCTCAAACCAGATGATACCTGCTATAAAGGAGGCTCATGACTTTTCCTCTTCCCAACACCCGTGGCCGCTTCGGCGAATTCGGCGGGCGCTACGTGCCCGAAACGCTCATTCCCGCGTTGGACGAACTCACCGAGGCTTACAACGCGGCGGCCAAAGACCCGGAGTTTCAAGCCGAGTTCGAGCATTACCTCAAAACATTCGTGGGCCGCCCTAGCCTGCTCTACTACGCCAAAAATCTAACCGAACGCTGCGGCGGCGCGAAGCTCTATCTCAAGCGCGAGGACCTAAACCACACGGGCGCGCACAAAATCAACAACACCATCGGGCAGGCGCTTCTAGCCAAAAGGATGGGCAAAGAGCGCGTCATCGCCGAGACGGGCGCGGGCCAGCACGGGGTGGCGACGGCGACGGCGGCGGCTTTATTTGGCCTCTCCTGCGTCGTCTATATGGGCGAGGAGGACGTGCGGCGGCAGGCGCTCAACGTGTTCCGGATGAAGCTTTTGGGCGCGGAGGTGCGTCCGGTGGGCTCGGGCACGCGCACGCTCAAGGACGCGACCAACGAGGCCATCCGCGACTGGGTGACGAACGTGCGTGACACGTTCTACATCATCGGCTCGGTGGTCGGGCCGCACCCTTATCCCATGATGGTGCGCGATTTCCAGAGCGTGATTGGCAGAGAGGCGATAGAACAGTTGGAGGAGGCCGAGGGCCGCGCCGTCCCCGACGCGGTAGTGGCCTGCGTGGGCGGCGGCTCGAACGCGATTGGTCTGTTCACGCCCTACGCGTATCTGGACGCTGAAAAGCGCCCGCGACTCATCGGGGTCGAGGCGGCGGGGCATGGGCTCGGCACGGGGGCGCACGCCGCGTCCATCTCGGCGGGTAAAAAGGGCGTGCTGCACGGTTCTTTAATGTACCTGATGAGTGACGACGACGGGCAAATCTCCCCGGCGCACTCGGTCTCGGCGGGGCTCGACTATCCCGGCGTGGGGCCGGAGCATTCGTATTATGCAGATGAGGGCATCGCGGAATATGTGGGTGTGGACGACGCGGAGGCGCTCGAGGCTTTCCGAGCGCTCAGCGAAATCGAGGGAATTATCCCGGCCCTCGAGACCGCCCACGCCGTCGCCTACGCCATGCGGCTCGCCGCAGACATGACAAAGGAGCAAATCATCATCATCAACCTCTCGGGACGAGGCGACAAGGACGTGAACGAGGCGATGCGGGTGCTCAAAATGACGGGAGACGCGCATGAGCAGAATTGACGAGGCGTTTGCTAGGGCGAAAAAGGAGGAGCGCGCGGCTTTTGTGCCTTTTCTGACGGCGGGCTTTCCGGACGAAGCGGGGTTTTTGGAGCACGCGAGGGAGCTTTTAGAGGTTGCGGACGTGCTCGAGGTCGGCCTCCCCTACTCCGACCCGCTGGGTGACGGCCCGACCATCCAACGCGCCTCTGAGCAGGTTTTACAAAACGGGATGAGCACGCAAAGAACCTTTGAGCTTATTCGCGCGTTGCGAGAAGAGAGCGACAAGGCTATCGTGCTCATGACCTATTACAATCCCATCTACTGCTACAGGCGCGGCGAACAGGGCTTTGTACGGGACCTCAAAGAAGCGGGGGCCGACGGCGTCATCCTCCCCGACCTGCCGCCCGACGAGGGGGAAACGCTGATTGAGGCGGCTCGAGAGGCGGAACTCGATACCATCTTTCTGGTTGCCCCCACCTCCACCGAGGCGCGTTTGAAACTTGTGACGGCGGCCTGTCGCGGTTTCGTCTACGCGGTCTCGGTCACGGGCGTGACGGGCGCGCGCGAGGCGCTGCCCGCGGAGGTGCCCGAACTGGTGAAGCGCGTCAAGGCCGTGACCGATTTACCCGTGGCGGTCGGCTTCGGCGTGGGGAGCGGCGAGGCGGCGCGCCCCATCGCCAGGGTGGCGGACGGCGTGGTGGTCGGCTCGGCGCTCATTTCGGCCATCAGTAGAGGGGAAGACGTTGGCGCGCTGGCGTCCGAGATTGCGGGGGCGTGCGTGCGGGAAGCTGCCTTAAGTTGAATATCGGACTCAGGGAGCCTCCGACACGGCGGCTCCCAGCAGCGCGAAAGCTTCGGGCGACAAGAGGATGTCCGCGCGCGTTCCGGCGGGCGGTTGGCTGGCGACCACGCGGACGAGCACGGGGTCGGTGGCTTTTAACGAGGTTAGAAAAAGCAGATCGCCCTCCTCGTGAAAGCGCGACATCGCGTCGTAGCCCGTGAGTGTGCCCCACGCCGCCGCCTGCCAGGGAGCCTGTTTTACCGGCTCTGCAAGGGCCAGTCCAGCACTAGCCAATCCAGCACCGCCTAAACTACTCGAGCCACCGTCCAGCACCTCCAACCGCACCCGCGCCACCCCGCTCCCGACCATGTCGAGCCGCTGGGCGGCGACCCTCGAGAGGTCAATCACCCGCCCCGGCTTGAAGGGTCCGCGGTCGTTAATGCGTACCACGACGCTGCGACCGTTCGCTAAATTCGTCACGCGGACGCGCGTATTAAAGGGCAGCGTCTTGTGCGCCGCGGTAAACTCGGCGGAGGTAAATATCTCCCCACTGGCGGTCATCCTGCCGACGAAGCCAGGGCCATACCATGATGCCAAACCCTCCGCAGCATTCTCAACAGCACCCTCCACAGCAGCCGGAGCGGGAGCAGGTGCCGGGGCGGGACGAGGGGCGGCCTCTGCGGGAGTTGGACGCGCTGGCGGGATGGCCCGCGGCGCGCAACCCGCGAAAAGCAGCAACAAAGACAAAAACAAAAGGCGGCGTACCATCTGAACATGGTACGCCGGAAGGTCATAAAATATCCAGCAGCTCTGTCTAACCCCAGGTGCGCTTCGCCAACTCTTGCTGGCAGAGGACGAAAGCCTCGTAATCCTCGAGCTTGGCCGACCCCTTGGTGATCACGTCTTCGGAGTGCGAGATGACCTCGCGCAGTTCTCCATTGGAGAGGTACTGTATCTTATCGCTGAGCCTGATTTCTTGTACCATGTTGTGCTCCTTGTCCCGTCCTTGTCTTGAAACCACGGTAACAAGAAAGCTCTTACAAAACTCTCACAAAAGATTAAATGAGCTTTATCGTTGCCCTTCATGAACGCTTTATGAAAGATCTCACTGGCCCCGTTGACGCTTTTTCAGCCACGTGAACTAAGTAAGCTTAGGCCATGACCGACAGCCACTGCCACCTCGACTACTGCGAAAATCCTGAAGAGGCCGCTGACCCCTCCTTGACAGCCATTATTAGTATCGGCACGACGCTGATGCGCTGTAAACGCACGCTGGCGCTCGCTGAAAGTTTTGATAACGTCTGGGCGGCGGTCGGAATTCATCCCAACGACGCGGACGAGGCCGCCGACCCGCTCGTCCGCGAGCAGATAGCCGCGCTGGCAGGGCATGAAAAAGTCGTCGCCATCGGCGAGACGGGGGTGGATACCTACTGGGACAAAACGAGTCTGGACGCGCAGCGGGAGAGTTTTTGGTGGCAGGTGGGGCTCGCCAAAACGCATGATAAACCGCTCATCTTACACGTGCGCGACAAGGGGGGGCGGGAGGAGGCGTCACTCGAGGCGGCGCGGCTCATCCTCGAGGCGAATCACCCCAAGGGCATCCTGCACTGCTTCAACGGTCATGAGACGCTGCTCCGTGCGGGGCTCGAGCTTGGCTGGCTGGTCTCGTTCGCGGGCAACCTCACCTACAAGAGCGCGCGGGCGCTGCACGAGGCGGCCAAGCGCGTCCCCCAAGACCGGCTTTTAGTCGAGACTGACAGCCCTTACCTCACGCCCGCGCCCGAACGCGGCAAGCCCAACGTGCCCGCCAACGTGCGCCTCACCACACGGTTTTTGGCCGATTTGCGGGGCGAGGCGCTGGACGAACTCGAGGCCACCACCGACGCCAACGCCAAACGCGTTTACAATCTGCCGTAAAAACCCCTAACGCTCGCCCACCCGCCTCACCTTGCGGTCCTCGCGGTCGTATCGCAGGAGTTCGGCCAAACGCGCCCTCGAGACCACCCGGTGCGCCTCGGCGGGAATAAAGGCGGTGACCACGTCCACCCAGCGCGGTTTGGCGTACTCGGCGACCACGTGAAGCGGGATGCGCACCGTTGGGCTCGGCTGGATAAAGCCCAGCACCAGCAGCCGCTCGTCTTGGACGTAGCGCAGCAACTCGCGCCCGTAAAGGAGCGCGGCGACGATGTCTTTTTCGGTAAAGCCTTCGCAAGCCGCGTGCCTGGCCGCGTGCGAGCAGACGCGGTAGTTGCCTGCCTGGACGAGCGGCTGCAAATCAGTAAGCGTGCGAACTTTAGGACGTTTGGTGGGTGGGTCGTCGGTGTATCTGAAGACGCTCATACGTGCCCCTCGGGGTGTGGAGGCTGCGGGCGGTCGTAACGCCAACAGCACACAGGAAGGTCGCGTTCTAAATCCTTGTAAGTCTTAGTAAGTCTTACGTTGCGGGTCTTTCACCTTGTGGGTTCTTGTGGGTTAGCGAAAAGCCAAACACACGATTTTTAGAATTGGGTACACGACAACGTAAGAGGCGCTCCCGCGCCCTCTGGTCTATCCAAAAAGGTTACATACGTTAATGTAACACGCCGCGCGCCGGAGTAGGTGCTTCCTTTTACATTTGAAAGCACCAGACGAGACGGGGGAGCCTTTTAGCACAACGCTTTGCCACCGCTAAACGCTAACCACTCATCACCAGCCACTGTCAAATGCTGTCAGCACCACCAGAACTCATGACGGGCGCGGCGGCGCGGTTTTTAACAGGCACGACAAAACCGTGAATAGGCGCTAACGACTCAAACTCGAGCCACCCCCCCAGCGACACGTCGTCATCAAGCCCTTCAAAAACCCCCACCACCAGCGGAGCCCCCGCGTCCACCACCACCATCCGCCCCTGCCGCACCAGCACGAGCCCGCGCGCGCGAATCCGGCTGGCGGACACCACCTCGATATCCTTACGCCTCTCCTCCGTTTTCGCTACATATTCGGTGACCGGGTTGATGATGAGTTGCGCCTCGCCGGGGGGGGCGTCGTAGGGGCCGGTGCGGTCGAACACGCTAAAAATCACGTTGTTGACGCGGCACTCTAAAAGCGGGCTGCCTTCCGTACGGGCGAAAAGCTCCACGCGCGCGGCGTACGGCTTCCACTGGACGACGAACCCCTCGACCGACTCTTCAAACACTCGGGCATTCTACCTTTACACACGCGCGTGACCGCAAGTAGGTTTTAGCCAAGCCCAAACCGAGAGCGTCAAAAAAGCGGCTGACATGCTACACTTCATAACGTGTTACGTTCTCACACCTCAGCAGTAGACACTCCGCTCGGCAGGCTGCTCGGCGGTGTTTCTTTTTTCGTAAGCTGCGGGAGGCGCTATGCTCGAGAAACTCAGTGAAGTCCAGTCGCGCGACCTAGACCTGCTCGCGCTAGAAGAGGAGCGGGGGCGAACGCCGCCCGAACTCCTGGAGATGCGCCGCCGCAAGGAAAGTTTAGAGGTCGCGCTCGCCACCCAAGAAGAAAGGCGCGACGCGCTGCGCCGGGAAATTCGGCAGAACGAGCTGGAGCTCCAGAGCCTAGAAGCCCGCCGCAAGAGCGCCGCGGACTCCGCCATCGCCGCGGGGCGCTCTAAAGAAGCCACGCAGTACCAGAACCAGGAGTTGCAGTTCGCCACCCGCGTCCAGGAGCTTGAAGAGGACACGCTGCCGCTTATGGAGCGTTTGGAAGGTTACGAAGAAGAAATCAGCGACCTGCAAACGCAACTTGGTGAATTGGTACCTGAACTGGACGCCGTCGTGACTCAAGAAGACGCGCGCGTCGCTGAGGTAGAGGGCCGCATCGCCGCGCTTTCCGGCGAACGCGACGCTCTGGCGCGCGACATCGACGCCTCGCTCCTCAAGCAGTACGAAGGTGTGCGCCGCTCCAAGCGCGGTTTGGGCCTCGTGCCCATCGTGGATAATCAGCGCTGCGGCGGCTGCAACATGAAGCTGCCCATCCACGTCATCCAGAAAGCCAGGGCCGGGCGCGGCGTGACGCGCTGCCCGAGTTGTGGGCGCATTTTGTGGGCAAAAGAAGATTAGAGTTAGGGGCGAGAAAACGGTGGGCTGACTCCTTGCCCGAGGTTAAACTCACCCACGCGGAACGCCGCGAACTCACCGAGGCGCTAAAAGAAGGGAGCGAGGAAATCCAGCGCGGCGAGACGCAGGTGATGAGTATTGACAAGATAACGGCCGAGGCGCTTAGCGATTAAGCTCCGGCCCCTGCCCGCCGCGCCGAATTCGTCTTGTAAGCCACTCTTTCGCCCTTCCGGTTGCGATCAGATAATCGTGATGGTTAAAGCAGAGTACGAAATCCACAAGTTCATCCGTTAAATAAACCTCAAAGGGATACGTTTCTCCTAAAAGCAGCGACAGTTTAGAACGTGCTTTCAGCTCAAACATCGTTTTTTCCTGACGTTCGTTGAAAAATAGGATGACGTCATTGTCTACAACAAAGTCATCCAGCCATATCCAAGCCTGTGCATCACGGACACCAACCTTATCGGTAAACCTCTCCCATAAAAATTCCCCTCTACCCAATCCGGCTCTCGCTCGAGCCTTGCGAGCAAATTTCCGCTCAACCAACTCTCGAGTAGAAGTGGACGCTTCTTCAGACAGTTCTAAAATAGAAACATGCGTTAGGTCCGCGGCCTCTAATATCTGTTGTCGAATATCCTTGAGCATAAGCCACTTCTTTTTTACCAAAGAGCCCCCAAAACAGTTGTATCAATTTGCTCCTCCATTAAGCACTAAAAAACCCGGCTTGACAATCCTCACCAGACCGGGTTCTGAGTTTGTGGCAACCTTGCGCGCTCATCTTAAAGCGCGTTTGGGCTCCCGAAGCTCGGGCTCGAGCCATTCCGCAAAGCCCTGGAGGCCGTGGGCGAGCCTCGAGCGGGTGCTCGGCTTGGCAACGGACGCCGCGAGCCGGGCGTGTTGGGCCTCTTGTTGCCTATCACGCATCTGTTCTTGCGCAATTTGGTAGAGCAAAAAGGTATTCATGACATCCTCTTTCAGTTCCGGCAAACGCTCGAGCCGGGCGTAGGCTTAAGACTTAGGTCTTAAACTGTTAGAAGCGGTTGGTCCAGTGCGTCCAGATGCGGGGACGGCGCTCCCTGTCGGGATAGGTTTCTTGGGTGCGGTCGCGCGAGGCGCGCTGGAGGTCGCGGACGTGTTGACGGGCTACACGTAAAGACAGGTCGGTATGAAACATAAAACTCCTTTGAGTTGAGACTCGTAATGACGAAAGTCAGAGTAGGATCAAATGGGGCACTAAAAAACCCCGGTTGATGGTGCGCCGGGGGTCGGTGTCAGCTCAAAACTACTACGTTAAAGCTGACATTCGGCGCTGCAAGACCCCGGTAGGCGCAAGGGTGGACGCATCACAAAGAGGACCTTTGACAGGATCATCTGTAAGTTGCTTTCGCGGAAAGCTGAGCACTGCGCACCTCCTCTCGCCCTTCCTGGGCACCTCTTAGTGTAGCAAACCCTTACCGAGTATGCAAGTGTATATGCACAATGTGAAAGAGTCCACGGGACCTTGTTGAGCCCTCGAGCATGACCGTAAGCACGAGCACAAAAAAGTGCCGGAAACCCTCCCAGCACTTCACTCTATTCAGGGGATAAGACCGCGCTAACGCGTAGGCAAAGCCGCTCCACCCGAAGCGGGTATTTCGGGCGCAACCGACGTAATGGGCTTGCCGCTCACCATGTCGCTCAGCCAGCTCGTCAAAAGCACGCCGTTCACACTCTCTGTATAAAACTCCGGTCTAGGAATGACGCAGTGCGCGGTGCCGTCGTTGGGGTCGGTGTTATTGTCAAATGTTGACACATACGCGTAAAAGTTGTTCGCGCTGTTTTTGGCCTTGGTAAGCTCGAGCGACCCCAACATCTTATCGGACCAGTCCGCACTCAGCTCCGGCGTCGGCGGAACCACACCCGCCATCAAACCGTAAAAATAAGTTTGGGTGCCGTCGTAAAGCGTGTTGTACTGCGACAGCACGCTTTCGGGATAAAACTCGCCGACTCTGGCATAGATGCTCGTCAAAAAGTCCGTTTGCAGCACGTTGTTGGTCGCCGGGTCGAGACCCGGAACGAAGGCGGGAAACGCGCCCTCGGCGTTCCACTGCGTGCGCACCTTGGACACAAAATCAGCGGTCACGACGCCCGCGCCGCTGTCGCCCATTTGGTAAACGTTGGTTCTGGGGTAGCGCTGCTTGATTTGCGGCGTCCACATGATGGACCCGTAGGCCCCGGCGCTGCATCCAATCACAAACGCGTCTTCGGGGGCGCTAAAGTTGTCGAACACCCAACTGAGCACCGCTCGAGCGTTCACCGCGCCTTTGTGATTGACGGCGAGGGTGTTCCCTTCTGGAGTCGTGTAAGTAGCGACGTTGTCTCCCCAGTGGATGTCGGCGGTGCAGTACGGGACGAACACGTGGTACCAATCCTTAAAAGGGTTGGCCGCGTCGGTGTGGTCGTAGATGCCTTCATCAAAAGTCCCGTCTACGTTGACGGACGCTACATAGGATCTTTGATCTTGAGGACCCGCACAGGTGCCGTCGTTCCAGCACGCGCCGCCGCCCTGAAAATCCACCACCACTTTATTGACGGTGCCGGGGCGGACGTAATAGGTGTAAGCTGAGCCGTCCGCGCAAATCGTTTCGCCTTGGGGCGTAAAGGCCGTCCAGACGCCCGGCTCGAGCTCGGGCAGCGTGGGCTGCACGTCCACCGACGCACAGGCGGCCAAGCCCAGCAGGAGCGCGAGCAGCCCCATAAGAAACAGTGAATTTCGCGTTTCGTGTTGCGTCATCATAAAATCCTTTCCGGTTGTGACACCTTAAAGCTGAACAGCGCCATTAAACCCCACACGCGTCCCCTCTAACAGGGTTCGTGAACGCATTACCCAGCCCTTTGAGCCCACTCTTTTGAACGAGAGGTGTAAATCCCTTCAAGCCCAAGGTTTTGCGCCTATTAAAACAACTTTATCGGCCCTTGGACTCACTATCCAAACATTCACCCGAATTTTTGTGCAAGGGCTTGACGAATAGCGTATACGGGTGTAGTATAGAGAAATCAACGCGCTGAAAAAGGCGCGCTTTTTTTATGCCTTCTCCTAAAATCCTGTCTCCAGCGGCGTCAGTAGGCTCGAGTCCCCTTGACAGACCCTTTGCTACACTGGTCTCGTGAATACTCGAGCACGCACCTTTCCAGTCAATCTACAGAGGTCGGACTGTTATGACCGTAGGTGAGGTTATCGCCCTGCTCAAGGCGGCGGTGCCGGAGATGCCGGAGGGTCCGCTGGACGGCTCGAGCGACACCCTCAAGGTGGGCGACGAGAAAACCCAAGTCACGGGCCTTGTCACGACTTTTTTGGCGACGGTGGAGGTGATTGAAAAAACGGCGGCGTTAGGCGCGAATTTTATTATCACGCACGAGCCGACCTTTTACCATCATGACGACAGCGCGGCGACTTTCCCAGGGGATGCGGTAATCCGGCAGAAGATGGAGGCGCTCGAGTCTCACAACATCGCCGTCTTCCGCTATCACGATTATTGGCACATGCACCGGCCCGACGGCATCTATACAGGCGTCCTTCGCCAAACCCCGTGGCAGGCGTACTTGGAAGAGGGTAGCCAGCACGTTTTTGTGTTTCCGCCTACGTCGCTTAATGAGATGGTGCGCCAGGTCAAACATATCTTCGGCGTCGATACGGTTCGGGTCATCGGGGATGAGAACGAACGGTACGAACGCGTCGGCCTCTTCGTGGGCTCGCCGGGTCCTTACTGGCAGCTCCCTTCGGTCACACAGGACAAGCTCGACCTGCTCATCTGCGGTGAGGTCAGCGAATGGGAACTCGCCGAGTACGTGCGCGACGCCCAAACCTACGGGCGCACGCTGGGTCTTATCATTGTCGGGCACCAGCCGACCGAGGAAGCGGGGATGGCGTATTTAGCACAGTGGCTGAGACCCAAGCTTCAGAATATTCCCGTGACCCACGTCTCGAGCGGTTTTCCTTTGAGGACGGTTTAGGATTTGGGGCTCGAGCGCAGATCTTTTATCCCCTCGAGCTTTTGTCCCACCGCCTAGCGCGTGAGGGAGGATTGTGATACGGGCGATCTGTCCCCCTCACCCATTGACCCCCCTCATGCGCCGCTCTATACTCGCGTCAGGACCTCCATTTTTAGAATAGACGCGTTTAACCTGTGAGGGAGACACCTTATGAACTTATCCAAAGGCTCGTTAGTTCCGTTGCCCACACCTTTTACGGGTTCGGAAAATAAAATTGACGAAAAGGCGCTGGGAGAGATTATCGACTTCCAAATCCGCGAGGGCTCGCACGGTCTGGGCTGCACGGGCACCACGGGCGAGCCCTCCTCCTTGAGTCTCGAGGAGCGCAAGTTCGTTACCGAGTTCGTCATTAAAGAGGTGCGGGGCCGCGTGCCCGTGATGCCGGGGACGGGCACGACGAATTTTGACGAGACGATGGAGCTGACCCGTCACGCGGTCGAGGCGGGCGCGGACGCGGTGCTCGTTATCAGCCCGTACTACATCAAGCCGAACCAGAACAGCCTGTTTACTTACTTCAAAAGAATCGCCGACAGCGTTCCCCAGACGCCCGTCATGCTCTACAACATCCCCGGACGCACCGCGGTCAACATCGAGCCCCGGACAATTGGCCGCCTGCGCGAGGCGTGCCCGAACATCTTAGGCGTGAAGCACGCGACGAAAAACTTAGACGACGTGAGTTACACCTTTGTTTATGCCGGGCGCGACTTCGGCGTGTACTGCGGCGCGGAGACGATGACGTATCCCATGCTGGCGCTGGGCGGCTCCGGCCACGTGAGCGCGACGGGCGTGGTCGCGCCCAAGGAGATTGCCGAGCTTTACAACCTGACGGCGGCGGGTAAATGGGAGGAGGCCAGGGATTTGCACTACCGGATGCTCGAGCTTAACGACATCTTGTTCATCGAAGTCAACCCGGTGCCCCTCAAAACCGCCCTGTCCATGATGGGCCTCTGTGAGGCGCAGTGGCGGCTCCCGCTGGGTCCGATGATGCCGGAAAATGAG
Source organism: Trueperaceae bacterium (assembly GCA_965214405.1). GTDB lineage: Bacteria > Deinococcota > Deinococci > Deinococcales > Trueperaceae > CBDCCT01. Next base: position 3,529,732 of record OZ243956.1, on the reverse strand, counting down.
GCTAAATTAAAAGAAACTTTGAAGAAGTACGGCATCTTCGGGCGCGTCGGAGTCAACGCATGACAAGCTTAGAGACCAAAGAGGGCGCTACGCTCATCCACCAAAGAGTACGCGCTGCTCAGCGGGGCGAAAACCCCACCGCCATATGCAGCGTTCCCTCGGGCTGGGTTGTGTTGGGTGACCAGCAGCACATCCAAGGCTACGCTCTGCTGCTGCCCGACCCCGTGGTTGGAGACCTTAACGACTTGTCCACGCAGCAACGTCTCCAATACCTGAGCGACATGAGCTCTGTTGGTGACGCGCTTTTGGAGGTGACGGAAGCCTACAGAATCAACTATTCCATTCTGGGAAATACCGATCCCGCCTTGCACGCGCACATCCACCCAAGATACCTGTCGGAGCTTGAAGAGAAACGCAGAGTTCCTGTTTACGTCGGTTACAACGCGGAGGAAAGGAACTCGAGACCTTTTGATGTAGAGAGAGACAAGCCGTTTATGACCAAGCTGGCTGCTTCGGTACAGCAAAGGGCACAACGGCTATGAAGCGCGCTCGAGTCATCGTTAACGGTCACTATGAAGACGTCACCATTCAAGACGAGCGCGTCGTCACGGCTTCTGGACGCCACTACGCGCAAGACGAGGTGACGTGGCTTCCCCCCGTCGAGGTGGGCACGATCCTCGCGCTCGCGCTCAACTACAGCGACCACGCGGCGGAGTTGGACTTAGACAAGCCGGACCAGCCCGCGCTTTTTCCCAAGCTTCGTAACGCTCTCGTTGGACATCTGGGAACCATCATCAGGCCCCACGGTGTCGAGTACATGCATTATGAAAACGAGTTGGCCGTCATCATCGGCAAACCGGCGCGGCGGGTGAGGGCTAAGGATGCGCTCGAGTACGTCAAGGGCTACACCGTCGCCAACGACTTGGTCGTGCGCGACTTCGTCATCAACCACTTCCGCCCGCCCATCAAGCCCAAAAACTTTGATACCTTTCTGCCGATGGGGCCGTGGTGGGTGGACGCGGCGGCGGTGCCGGAGCCGCAGAACTTGCGCTTGCAAACCCTTGTGAACGGGGAGAAGCGGCAAGAGGGCAACACGGCGAACATGGTTTACAAGATTGCCGACATTATCGAGTATGTAAGCGAATTTATGACGTTACAGGAGAACGACGTGATTTTGACGGGCACGCCCAAGGGCATCTCGCACGTGAATCCAGGGGACGTGATTCGTTGTGAGGTTGAGGGGGTGGGGGTGCTCGAGAACCGCGTGGTTGCCGAGACACTGGAGGGGGAAATGGAAACTAAAGAAGAGGTGAGCGCGTGAGCGGGGTGGCGTCTACTTTAAGTACGCCTGACAAGGCGGCGGTCAACCGGTCCAGGGCCGACGGCTACCGCGAGCATGTTGCGGCTCGAGGCGTCAGGCATTTCGTCAACGGCGAGTGGCTCGGCTCAGTGTCGGGTGAGACCTTCGAGACGCTTTCACCCATTGACAATTCCGTCATTTGCACCGTCGCTTCGGGAGACGCTGAGGACGTTGACAGGGCGGCGACGGCGGCTCGAGACGCCTTTCCCGCCTGGCGCGACCTGAGCGCGGCGGAGCGCAAAGAACTCCTCCACAATGTTGCCGACCTCATTGAACAAAACGCCGACGAGATTGCGCTCCTAGAAAGCCTCGACACCGGCCAGCCGATTCGCTTTATGAGCAAGGCGGCGGTGCGTGGGGCGCAGAACTTCCGCTTTTTTGCCGACAGGTGCGAGGGCGCGCGTGACGGTTTGAGCCTCCCCACCGAGGGCTTTCTCAACTACACGCTGCGCCAGCCCATCGGCCCGGTGGGGGTGATTACCCCCTGGAACACGCCCTTCATGCTCTCCACCTGGAAAATCGCCCCGGCTTTGGCCGCGGGCTGCACGGTGGTCCACAAGCCCGCCGAGTGGAGCCCCGTCACCGCAATGCGCCTGCACGACCTCATGAACGAGGCGGGGCTGCCAAAGGGCGTCGTCAACATGGTCAACGGCTACGGCGAGAGCGCGGGCAAGGCGCTGACCGAGCATCCCGAAATCAAGGCCATCGCTTTCGTGGGCGAAAGCCTCACGGGCTCGCTTATTATGGCGCAGGGCGCGCCGACCTTGAAGCGGGTTCATTTTGAGCTTGGCGGCAAGAATCCGGTGGTCGTTTTTGCCGACGCAGATATAGAGCGCGCTTTGGACGCCGCCCTGTTCATGATTTACTCGCTCAACGGCGAGCGTTGCACCTCCTCGAGCCGCGTCTTAATCGAAGCGAGCATCTACGACGACTTCACGCTGCGGCTGGCCGAACGCGCCAAGAAGATAAAAGTGGGCGACCCCCTCGACCCCGCCACCGAAATCGGCCCGCTGATTCATCCCAAGCATTTGGAAAAGGTGCGGAGCTACGTCGGCCTTGCAGAAGAAGAGGGCGCAACCGTCGCGGCGGGGGGTGAGACTTTAGAGGGTAACTTCGTCAACGCCACGCTCTTTACAGGCGCAACGAACACCATGCGCATCGCTCAGGAGGAGATTTTCGGCCCCGTCCTCACCGCGATTCCTTTTAAAGATGAGGCGGAGGCGTTAGAACTCGCCAACGGCGTCAAGTACGGCCTCACCGCCTACCTATGGACAAAAGACGTGACGCGGGCGCACCAGTTTGCGGGGGGGCTCGAGGCCGGGATGGTCTGGGTGAATTCGCATAACGTCCGCCACCTGCCCACGCCCTTTGGCGGGATGAAAGCGTCGGGCATCGGGCGCGACGGGGGCGACTACTCGTTTGACTTTTATATGGAAACGAAGAACATCGCGGTGGCGCTGGGGGAGCACGCCATTCCAAAGCTGGGGAAGGGATAGACGCGTATGGCGGACGTGGTCGAGTTGGAGGTCGAAACGGATGAGAACGGCGAACTTCATATCTCAAAAGAACAGCTTGGCGACGTTCAGCCGCACACGAGTTTTAAGGTGAGGCTCGAGCGTACAGCGCCCCAATCCAAATGGGGGCCGAGATGGGCGAACATGACGCCTGAAGAGCGGGCTCGAGACTTTGAGGCGTGGGCGAGGCGCTTTGGGGATAATGATGCACCGGCTCTTTCCGATTGGGCGGTCAGTAGAGATTCAATTTACGACTGATGGTCCTTCTCGACACCAACATCTGCTTACGCTTGGCGAACATCAACGCGCCGCAGTACCCATTGATTTCTGAGGCGACCAAAGCACTCCTCAATCAGGGTAATGAGCTTGCGATTGTGCCTCAAAACCTTTATGAACTTTGGGCGGTGGCGACGCGCCTGACAAGCAGCAACGGCTTGGGGTGGAGTACGAGACGAACGGAGGAGGCGGTTGAGCTTTTACGCTCAAGTTTCATCCTGCTCAATGACACACCCGATTTGCTTGCGCATTGGCTCGAGCTTGTCGCCCGCTTCGACGTCAAGGGTAAACAAGTCCACGACGCCCGCCTAGTCGCCGCGATGCAGACGCACAACATCGAAAACCTCCTCACGCTGAACATCAAAGATTTCGAGCGTTATTCAGACGTTAAGCCGGTTCATCCGGAAGAGGTGCGTACATGAACGTCAAACTCGACCATAGCGTCCTCCACGTCTCCGACTGGGAGCGTTCAAACGCCTTTTACCAAGATGTTTTGGGGGCCGAAGTCGTCCCCAACGGTTCAGGCCGGTCATACCGCTTCGGTGAGGCGCAGATCAATTTGCACGGCCCCGGTGTAGACGCCACGCCCGTTGCCAAGCTCCCTGTGCAGCCGGGCGGCAGCGACCTGTGCTTTGAGTGGCCTGGGCCGATAGAGGAGGCGCAGGCGCATCTGGAAGCGTGCGGCGTCGAGGTGGAGCTGGGGCCTGTGGAACGGTCCGGAGCCAAAGGTATAGGCTCGAGCGTCTACTTCCGCGACCCCGACGGATCACTGCTGGAATTTATTTCGTACTCGAGCCCTCCAGAGACGGGCTGACGTGGCAAGACTTCAGCACATCGCCCTCCGCACAAACGACTTGGAGCGCACTCGAGCCTTTTACAAAGATACGTTGGGTTTAGAAGAAGCCAACTTTGACCCCAATATTGGGCGGTTGTGGCTGAGTTTGGCGGATGGTTTCACCTTAATTTTTGACCGTTCGGACGAGGTGCTTTCTGCCTCGAGCATCACCTATCTGGGCCTCGAGCTTGCCGACTTTGGGGCGGTGGACGAGATGTATGGGAGACTAGAGGCTCGAGCAAAGATGGGCCGCGACATGAGAGAGCTTTACCGCCATGAAAAGGGACCCTACGGGTTTTTTGTCGAGGACCCGAACGGCTACGTCATCAAAGTATTCAAGTACAATGAAGTGGTCTGAGAAGGTAAAAGTTGATGGATTCGGAGATTCTTAATCTGGCACGGTTTGTCGATGCTGTGAGCGTTCTTCAGTATCGGCTACGAACTTTTGAACGCGCACTTATTACAAAAACAGAAGTTCGCTCAGTTAGAAGTCCGCGTTTTCACCTAGATACCGACGTTTACTCGACTCAATTTGAAGATTGGGTAGATGGTTATGTTGGAGCACTAGGGCGGTTAAAAGTTGAGCACAAACCAACGCTTGAGTACACAGTGGGGCTCGAGTGGAAGGGCTGTCGATGGTTTGCCAGCTATCACATACACACGCTTGATAAAAATGAGCTTCTAAAAGACGTAATAATTGAGAAAGAATTTCAGGTGGAGCCTAAACTCTCAGCCACCGTGACTACTTTTACAGACGGAACTATTGACCAAAAAATCCGCACTGAGATTCTAAACTTTTTCAGTCAAGACATTGATTGTCACGAAGAAGTTCTCGAATACTTCAACCTAATTTCTCAAGGAAACAGGCGTTCAAGAGGAGCACTCACTCGCATTCAAGAAGCCATAAAGGAGGCATAATGCCAGCACGCACCGGAAAAGAGTTTTTAGAGGGCCTAAAGCGCAACCCGCCCAACATCTACGTGGACGGCGAAAAGGTCGCCGACCCGACCACCCACCCGCACACGAAAAACGCGGCGGCGTCCATCGCCCACCTTTATGATTTGCAGCACGTACCCGAGTTGCAAGACGTGATGACGTATGAAAGCCCGACGACGGGTGAGCGTGTGGGCATGAGCTTTATGGTGCCCAGAACAAAAGAGGACTTACAGCGCCGCGCAAAGATGCACAAGGTCTGGGCGGACGCCTCGCTGGGCTTTATCGGGCGCGCGCCGGACTACCTCAACGTCAACGTGATGGCGGCGGCGCAGGCGGCGGATTATTTCGCGGGGTGCGACCCGCGTTTTGGCGAGAACATGCGCCGCTACTACGAGCACGTGCGCGAGAACGACCTCTGCTTGACGCACGCGCTGACCAACCCGCAGGTGAACCGCTCGGCGAGGGCGGACGAAATGGACGACCCCTACATTGCGCTGGGCCTCGTGCGCGAGACCGACGAGGGCATCATCGTGCGCGGCGCGCGGATGATGGCGACGTTGCCGATAGCGGACGAGATTCTGATATTCCCCTCAACGGTCCTCAAAGAGCAGGAGGAGCTGACGCGCTACGCGCTCGCCTTTGCGGTGCCCTGCAATACGCCGGGCGTGTCTTTTCAATGCCGGGAGCCCTTAGATATAGGCCGCTCGCATGAAGACCATCCGTTAGGCTCTCGCTTCGACGAGATGGACGCGATGGTCTACTTTGACGACGTGCTGGTGCCCTGGGACCGCGTTTTCCTGATGAACAACGTGAAGCTCGCCAACCGCGCGTACGGCACGACGGGCGCGGTTTATCAGATGGCGCACCAGGTCGTGACCGGCAAAATCGCCAAGACCGAGGCGTTTTTGGGGGTGGCGCAGGCCATCGTGGACACCATCGGCAGCGGCCAGTTTCAGCACGTGCAGCAAAAAGTCGCTGAGATTATCCTCAACCTAGAAGTCATGAAGGCGCTCAAGCTCGCCGCCGAGGAGGGAGCCGAGCCCGACCAGTGGGGCACGATGACGCCCGCCAAGGGACCCATCAACGCCGCGCGCAACCTCTACCCGCAGCTCTATCCGCGGATGAACGAAATCATCCAGCTCCTAAGCGCGTCGGGCCTCATCATGATTCCTACCGAGGCGGACCGCAAGGGGCCGATGGGCGACAAAATCGACAAGTTCTTGCAAGCCCGCAACGCCAGCGCGGAAGAACGTATAAAGCTCTACCGCCTCGCCTGGGACATGACGATTTCGTCATTTGGCGCGCGGCAAAACTTGTACGAAAAGTTCTTCTTCGGCGACCCGGTGAGGACGCAGTGCGCGCTTTACGAGGGGTACGACAAGGAGCCTTATGTGGAGCGAATCAAGGCGTTTTTGGAGCAAAGCGATGAGTTGAGCGTGGTAGAGACGCAAGCAGAAGCAGTTCCCGCAGATTAATTTATGCCCATTCAACAGGCCAACACAGACCCGCCCTTCAACATCGTGCGGCTCTCTCACATCGAGTTGGGTGTGACTGATTTGGAACGCTCGAGCGCCTTCTACGTAAATATCCTCGGTTTAATAGAAACGGAGCGCACCCAAGACACGCTTTATTTGCGCGGGCTCGAGGAGCGCAACCACCATTCCTTCGTCCTCACCAAAACGGACGCGCCCGTCGCCAAGCGGTTGGCTTACAAAGTGGCGAGTGAAGCAGATTTGGATGGGGCCGAGGCGTTTTTCTCGAGCCAAAACTTGCCGACCTCTTGGGTAGACAAGCACGCGCAGGGACGGACGCTGCACATGGTGGACCCGTTCGGGATGCCGCTCGAGTTCTACTACAAAATGGAGAGCGTCGAGCGCAGCCTGCAACGCTACGGCGAATATAAGGGCGCGCAGGTCATGCGCATCGACCACTTCAACCTCTTTAGCAACGACACGCAGGGGACGCACGACTTTTACGCGAGTCTGGGCTTTCGCACCACCGAGTACACCGAGACCGAGGGCGAGAACCCGCGGCTCTGGGCGGTGTGGATGCACCGCAAGGGCAACACGCACGACGTGGCGCTCACCAACGGGCGGGGGCCGCGGCTCCACCACGTCGGCGTGTGGGTGCCCACGGCGATGAATATCATCCATACTTGTGACCTTTTGGCGACGACGGGACATGTGGAGCGGCTCGAGCGCGGCCCCGGACGGCACGGCATCACCAACGCATTCTTTCTCTACATCCGCGACCCCGACGGCCACCGCACCGAGCTTTTTACTTCGGATTATCTCACCGTGGACCCCGATTTCGAGCCTATCCGCTGGACGCTGGACGACCCACAGCGGCAGACGCTGTGGGGGCACGCGGCCCCGAAATCTTGGTTTGAGGAGGGGACACCGTTCGAGGGCGTCAAGGTTCAAGAGCCGGTGATGCGGGAGCGTCCGGTGGTGGCGACGTAGCGATGTGATACGATGCGCCTCAACGCATCACACGCGCTTCATAAAGCGCACAAGGAGGAAATATGAGGTTTGCCCGCAGGCTCGTCGTTTCCCTTACCGTCCTGATTTTTGTAACCGGTGCCGCCCTCGCCCAGACCATCCGCATCGGCGCGGTCGCGTCCGCCACGGGTCCCGCCGCCGCCTTGGGCGAACCCGAGGCGAACACCTTTAGGATGCTCCAGGACCAGCTCAACGCGGCGGGCGGCGTCGGCGGCGTGCCCGTCGAAATTATCTTTTTAGACGACGCCACCGATACCCAGCAAGCGGTGACGAACGTGCGCCGCCTTATCGAAGAGGAGAACGTCCACGCGGTCATTTGCTGCACCATCACCGCGAACTCGTTGGCGATCATCGACACGGTGCAGGAGGCGGAGGTGCCAACCGTCTCAATGGCGGCCTCCGCGTCTATCATCGAGCCCGTGGAGGAGCGCACGTGGGTCTTTAAGACGCCGCAGACGGACCGCCTGATGATTCAAGGCATTGTGGACGATATGCAGGCTAGGGGGCTTCAAACAGTGGCCTTTATGGGTCTGGACGACGCTTTTGGTGAGGGCGGCTTGGTCGAGCTCCAGAATTTAGCGGCTGAGAACGATATTGAGATTACGATTGAGATTACGACGGTTGAGCGTTACGGGCGCACCGACACGAACATCACGCCGCAGACCTTGCGGGCGGTCTCGAGCAACCCCGACGCCGTCCTCGTCTGGGGCGTCGTGCGCGATTCGGCGCTGGTCGTCCAGGCGCTCAGAGACCGCGGCTTCGACGGGCAAATCTACGTGAGCCACGGCGTCGGCAACCCCACCTTTTTGGAGCAGGCCGGAGACGCGGCGGAGGGCGTGCGGCTGCCCATAGGCCCGATGATTGTGGTGGACGAGCTTGCGGACGACAACCCCATCAAGGCGGTGGCGCAGGGTTACATCGAGGATTACGAAGCCGCTTACGGCGCGGGCACCGCGAGCACCTTTGGCGGGCACGCGTGGGACGCGTATCAGCTTCTTCAACTGGCGATTGAGGACGCGGTTGCCAACGGGGCAGATTTGAGCGACTTAGAGGCGGCGCGGGCGGCGATTCGGGACTCGCTCGAGGCCATCACCCCCTTTACGGGCGTGGGCGGCGTGTTTGATTACACCGCAGAGGACCACCTCGGTCTGGATGACCGCGCACTGGTCATCGTCGAGATTGTTGACAATGACTGGACCCTAGCGGGCGAGTAAGCTTTAGGGGCGGGCGCAGAACCCGCCCCTCATCCTATTTTGTTCGACATACCTATCATCCTCTTTTTTGAAGGCCTCACCAACGGGGCCATCTACGCGCTCATGGCGCTGGGCATCGTCGTCCTCTACTCTGTCACGAGCGTGATCAACGTGGCGCAGGGCGAGTTCGTGATGCTCTCGGCGCTCTCGGCGGCGAGCCTCGGCGCGGCGCAGGTGCCGGGTACGCTCTACATCGCGGTGGTGGGTCTCGTGGCTTGGGGCGTGTTTGACGCGGCTGCCGCGTTCCGGCAAGGGGCGTGGCGGCGGGCGGGGCTGGGGCTCCTTTTGCCTTGGGTTGGGGCGGCGCTCGTTTATGCGCTCGTGCTTTGGGCGACAAGGGTAGACCTTAGCTATCCCTTGCAACTCCTCCTGGCGGTGGCGCTCACTACGCTGCTCGGCCCCATTTGCTACAGGTTGATTGTGCAGCCGTTGCCTCGAGCCTCGGTGCTCGTGTTTCTCATCCTCACCATCGGCCTTCACCTCGCGCTGACCGGCCTGGGGCTCGCCTTTTGGGGGCCGCAACCCTACAGCCTGCCCGCCTTTGGGAGCGGCGGGGTGGACATCGGCCCCGCGTTTTTGTCCTATCAGGCCGTGTGGCTGCTCGTCATCAGCGGCTCCTTGATGCTCCTGCTCTACCTATTTTTCAGCCACACTATTTACGGCAAGGCGCTCCGCGCGGCGGCGGTGAACCGGCTGGGCGCGCGACTCTCGGGCATCAGCGTGGTGCGGGCGGGGAGCCTGAGTTTTACGCTCTCCGTTTTTTTGAGCGCGGTGGCGGGCGTGCTGATTACGCCCATCACCAAAATGATTTATGATTTGGGTTTTTTGCTCGGCCTAAAAGGCTTCGTCGGGGCCATCATCGGCGGGCTGGTCAACCCGCTTGTGGCGGTGCTGGGGGCGCTTTTTGTGGGCGTGGCGGAGCAGTTCAGCGCGTTTTACATCTCCTCGGCCTACCGCGACGTGCTCGTCTTTTTGCTCATCATCCCCGTGCTGCTGGTGCGGTCACTGCAGCATCAGGATTTTGAGGAGCATGTGGACTGATGAAAGAGGACGTGTCCAAGGCCGCGCCTAAAGTAACATCCGAATCCGTCACGACTTCTACACAAGCACGTTTTCCGTGGCGCACGAGCCTGCTCTCGCTCTTCTTGCTGTTTGTCGCCATAGCGCCGTTCGTCCTCTCAGGCTTCTATTTACGGCTCCTCAATCTCATCGGGATGTACAGCTTGGTGGTGATGGGGCTGGTGCTGCTCACGGGCTATGCGGGGCTGGCGTCACTGGGGCAGGCGGCGTTTGTGGGGACGGGGGCGTACGCGGCGGCGATTCTCTCGAGCCGCTACGGTCTAAACCCCTGGCTGGGCATCGTCGCGGGCATCCTCCTGTCCGTCGGTATTGCTTGGCTCATCGGGCTCGTGACGCTGCGGCTCAAAGGGCACTTTCTGGCGCTCGCCACGCTCGCGTGGGGGCTCATCATCACGGGCGTGCTGCAAAACTGGATACCCGTGACGGGCGGGAACACAGGCTTCGGGAGCGCGACGGGCAACCGTTTTCCGCCCTTGAGCGTGTTCGGGTTTGAGCTGCGCGGGGAGCGCGTGTACTACTACCTCGTCTGGGCCTGCGTGCTGCTCGTGCTGCTGCTTTCCTTGAATCTGATGCGCTCGAGGATGGGGCGGGCCATCAAAGCCTTGCGGACGGGCGGCGTGGCGGCGGCGTCGTTTGGGGTGGATGTAGGACGGCTCAAGATGACGACGTTTTTGCTTGCGGCGGCCTATGCGGCGCTCGCGGGGGGGCTTTTCGCATTCCGCGAACTCTTTTTGGACCCGAGGATTGCGGGGCTGGGAGCCTCGATTGACTACTTGATTATGGCGGTGGTGGGGGGGCTCGGTTCGCTCTGGGGGGCGGTTTTTGGCGCGGCGCTCTTCGTGGTCGCGGGGGAGGCGTTGCAGGAGTACCTGCCGCTCTTATTGGGGCGTAGCGGGAACTACGAAATCATCGCGTTCGGCTTCATCCTCATCATCGTGTTGCAGGGCGCGCGGCGCGGGCTCCTGCCGCTCCTGAGCGGGCTTTTGCCCCCCGCGCCGCCCGAGCCGGTGCGGACGGACGCGCCGCCGTTGCCGCCTCGAGCCAAACCCAAGGTGACGGGGGCGCTGCTCGAGCTCTCTCACGTCTCCAAGTCTTTCGGCGGCCTCAAGGCGGTGGATGACCTCTCTTTCACCGTTCAGCCGGGCGAGATTCTGGGCCTCATCGGACCCAACGGGGCGGGCAAGACCACGCTTTTTAACCTCGTTACAGGGGTGCTCTCGCCCACCTCGGGGGAGGTTCGGTTTGCGGGCGAGGCTATTGGCGGGAGACCGCCCCACCGCATCGCGCGGCGGGGGCTGGCGCGGACGTTTCAGCACCTCAACCTGATTGGCACGATGAGCCTGCTCGAGAACGTCGCCTTGGGCGCTTACACCCGCACCCGCAGCGGGGTTTTTGCGGGGATGTTGGGTTTAGAGCGCCGAGAAAACGCCCGCACCCGCGCGGAGGCGATGCGGCAGCTCGAGCGCGTCGGCTTGGCGGAAGACGCCTTTTCCCCCGCCGACAGCCTGCCGCTTGGCAAACAGCGCCTTTTGGAGGTGGCACGCGCGCTCATGGCCGACCCCGTCCTCTTGCTTTTGGACGAACCCGCCGCGGGTTTGCGCAAGGGCGAAAAGGGCGAGCTGATGGCGCTCGTACGCAAGCTCCAGGCCGAGGGCGTGACGATTTTATTGGTCGAGCACGACATGGACGTGGTGATGGCCCTGGCCGAGCGCATTGTGGTGGTGAACTACGGGACGAAGCTTGCTGAGGGGACGCCGGGCGAGGTGCGACGCAACAAGGCGGTGCTCGAGGCTTACCTGGGCGCGGACGCCGCGTGACGCGTGAAGAGCAGGGGGAGTGGGCGCTCGAGGTCGAGAACCTAAGTGTCCGTTACGGCGGGGTTCACGCACTCGATAACGTTTCTTTAAAGGTTCGCAAGGGCGCACTTGTCACCGTCATCGGGGCCAACGGCGCGGGCAAGTCGAGTTTGCTCAACGCGATTACCGGCGTCGTCCCCAAACATGCAGGGCGCGTGGTGTACGGCGGTGAGGACATCTCGAGCGCCGCACCCGAAGCCTTGGTCGGCAAGGGGCTGACACTCGTCCCCGAGCGCCGCGAACTCTTCGCCGCCCTGTCGGTTGTGGACAATCTGCGCCTCGGGGCCTACCACCGTTTCCTCAAACGCGACTCGAGCATCCGCGAAAGTATGATCTATGTGTTTGACACCTTCCCGCGCCTTGCTGAACGAAAAAACCAGCTCGCAGGTACCATGTCGGGCGGCGAGCAGCAGATGCTGGCGCTGGGCCGCGCCATGATGAGCGGACCCAAGTTGCTCTTGTTAGACGAACCGAGCTTGGGTTTGGCCCCCTTAATCGTCGAGGAGATTTTTCGCGTGGTGCAAAACCTCAAGGCGCAGGGGACGACGGTGTTGCTTATCGAGCAGAACGCGCGGGCCGCGCTCAAGCTGGCGGACTATGGGTACTTATTAGAAACCGGCGAGGTTGTTTTAGGCGCGCCCGCGGGGGAGTTGATGCACCATGAGCGGGTGGTGGAGGCGTATTTGGGGCTCTCGAGGGCGACGTAGGGTGAGAGTCAAGATCCGAAAAGAAGAGGAACCGCATCTAAGAAATCCTCCCTCGAGGGCTCATGAATCTGTATGTTGCGCTCGGCTTCACCGTCAATGTTGTGCGTAACGATGCGGTAGTTGCCCGCATGGTACTGCGACAAAAGCCAAACGAGAAAGGCGTCGAGTGAGGGAGCAACAACGTACTTTTCAAAGGTGTCCGCAAAGTTTATAACTTGTCCTATTTGTCCTTCTGGTCCGGGCAGAAGGTCAACGGCCAAATAGCTGCCGCTCCCGTCGTGCGCGAAGGGGACACGTCCGTTGTTGACATATTCGGGTCTGATGGCGTTGGGCGGGTAAACCTCACCCTCTGGATCGGTAGTTATAGTTGGGTCCTGGCGGGCATAGTCGCGTAAACCTTGCCAGACATAATGAGCCTCACTCAAACTCATAAAGCTAAGACCAAAAAACACACCGCATAGCGCGCATATTTCCCGACCGTCGTTCTGTAAGTAGATATCGCGGAACGCTTGAGGAAAACCCCGCCCAATCTCTCCCTGTAGTTCTTCGTCAAACGCGTCCAGGGCTTGCTCATCTATGCCAGAGCTCAGCGTGTCGAGCAGTTCGGGCAGGTGGTCGCGGTACCAGTCGATGAGCTCCGACCACAACCGTGTTGTATCAGAACCATTCATTTCTAACTACCAACTCGACCAGCGATTTCTTCATTAGCAAAATATTTATCATGATTGATGCTAACATCGGATTTCCCGCTTCCCTTTTCCGCAGGAGTAATCCTCAACGGTCCCCCCGCAGGGCGGTACTCCCGCTCGCGCAGGCGTTGCGCCTGCAAAAAGTCACGTAGCGCCACCTGCATCACGGTCGTCAGCGAGGGCGGCGTGTCCTGCTCCGACAAATAAGCGTTCAAGTCACGCTCGAGTTCGTCAGTAACCGTTACAGTCACGCGTTTCATGCCCAGAAATATAGCATCTTGTGGTGAAGCTGATGAAACGAGCTAATCTGAAGAACGAGTAGCACCTTACCTATAAGCCATAGAAGCGTGGTTTTAGCGGACACCCAGCGGAGCGGCACTGCATTCAGCCCCCCATCATCAACTTCACCACGTCATCCTCATCCGTTTCGCCCACCAGCCTCTCCCCCGCCTTGCGCCCGCGCTCCAAAACAACGATACGGTCCGCCACCTCAAAAATATCGCCAAGGTTGTGCGAAATAAAGATAATCCCAACGCCCTGCCCCTTAAGCCGCTGGATGAGGTCTTTGACCTCGCGCTGTTCGGGCACGCCCAGCGCGGCGGTAGGCTCGTCCATAATCAAGACCTTGGCCTGCCAGTAGACCGCCCTCGAGATGGCAATCGCCTGCCGCTGCCCGCCCGATAGGTAGCGCACGGGCAAGCCAAGGTCGCCCAGGGTGATGCCCAGACTCTCCAAAGCCCCCCGCGCCTCCTCGCGCATCCACTTGCGGTCGAGCACGGGGAGAAACCCGAAAAGCCGCTTCATCTTCTCGCGGCCCAAAAAGATATTGATGCCCACATCTAAATTTTCAGCCAGCGCCAGGTCTTGATAGATGGTCTCGACACCCAACTCGCGCATCTCCTGCGGATTTTTGCCCGTCACGGCCTGCCCCTGGTAGAGAACTTCGCCCGAGTCGGGTTGGTGGACGCCCGAAATCATCTTGATGAGCGTTGATTTGCCCGCGCCGTTATCGCCCGCCAAAGCCAGCACCTCGCCGGGCAGAAGCTCGAGCGTCACCCCCCTAGACGCCTGCGTGCCGCCAAAACTTTTGGAGACGTTTTTAACCTCGAGCAAGGGCGTCATCCCTCCCCCCGCACCCCGCCGATGAGCCGGTCGCGCGACTGGTCGATGAGAACCGCGATGATAATGACCAAACCAACCGCCACAAATTGCCAGTAGGGCGGCACGTTGATAAAGACCAAGCCGAACTGGATCACCGCGATGATAAGCGAACCAATCACCGTGCCCGTAATGGTGCCGCTCCCGCCCGTGAGACTCGCGCCGCCGATAAACACCGCCGCCACCGCGTAAAGGAGCGTGGGTTCACCCGCGTCCGCCGCGCCCGCCGAAAAGCGGCCCGTGTAGACGAGGCCCGCTAGCCCCGCGGTGAGGGCTGAAAGGACAAATAAGATAAGCGTGTGGCGCGTCGTGTTGACGCCCGCGCGCACCGCCGCCGCGTAGTTGCCGCCCATCGCGTAGGTGTAAAGCCCGAAGCGGGTGCTCGAGAGCACATAGTGAAAGATAAGCGCCACCACCCCCGCCACGAGCACCGGGATGGGCACCCACTCAAAAAAGACGCGCCCATTGCCAAACTCTCGAGCCGCGCCGTTACGAATCGCCACCGTCGCCCCGCCCGCCACCAAAAAGGCCGCGCCCCGCGCAATGCCGTACATCCCCAGCGTGCCGATAAATGAGGGCACTTTGAGCCGCGCGACCATCCAGCCGTTGATAAGCCCCGGTATGACGGCGCTGAGGGCTCCCGCAGAAGTCCCTATCAAAAAAGACGGCAGCGGGGCCATGTGGGCGTCGAGCGCGCGGATGGTCACGGCCATCGTGACCGCCGACAGCCCCGCGATAAAACCGATGGAAAGGTCGATGCCCGCCGAAATAATCACCAGCGTGAGGCCCAGCGCCATGAGCAAAATCTGCGTCGCGGCGAGCAGGATGCTCTGCACGTTGCGGACGCGCCCCAGAAAGGTGGTGCCGAAGGCGGCTCGAGCCCACACCTCAAAAAGCAGGAGAATGAGCAGCAAAAAGAGCCACGACCAGGCCCCGGTAAGAATTTCCAGGGCGCGGCGACCGTTGGAACGTTTGGGAGACGCTGTGGCAGTATCTGTGCCGGTATCTGTACGCAAGGGTGCTCCTTCATCCCCCCTGCCGACGCTGACGCGCAACAGCCCCCCTTCGTAAGGGGGGACGACTGAGCGAAGCGATAGTCGGGGGGATTTTGCCTTAGAAGTTTCTACTCTGAATAGATAAACTTCTGAATGTCGGGGTCGTCTACATTATCTGCAGTAATCACGGTAAAGCCCGTGCCGATAAGCGGCGGCACCGACTGCCCCGTGAGCTGCGCGTAAGCCGTCATCACGCCGTAGTAGCCGATTTCGGCGGGGTGCTGGGCAATCGCCATATCGACCAAACCCGTGCCGATGCTGTCCACAATCGACTGCGGCGCGTCAAAGGCAATAACGGTCACGTTGTCCGATTCGCCCGCCGCCTCGACGCCGTTGGCCGCGCCGATGGCCGAAAAGAGGTTCGCGCCGAAGACGCCCTTGAGGTTGGGCTCGCGCGCCAGTACAGCCTGAAACTGCGAGGCGGCGGTGGAGGAGTCGTTGTCGTTGTACTGGGTTTCCAACACGGTGATGTTGGGGAAGTTCTCTGCCAACTCCTGCTTAAACCCCTCTTCGCGCTGGTCCGTCGTCGAGATGCCGGGGCGCACGTTCGACACATAAACCGCGCCCTCGCCGCCTATCGCGTCGGCCATCGCGCGCGCCGCGATGCGCCCGCCCGCGACGTTGTCCGACGCGATGTAAGAGAGCGGAAAGTCGCCGTCGCCCGCGCCGTCTTGGTATTGACCGTCACCGATAAACGTGTCCACGGTGATGACCGGGATGCCCGCGTCAGCGGCGCTCTGCAAGGGCGCGATGAGCTGCGTGGTGTCGGTCGGGGCAATCAAAATGGCGTCGGGTTGGCGGGCGATGACCGCGTCCAAAACAGGCACCTGCAAGGTCGGGTTGAACTCTTCCGCGCCCTGAAAATTGACGGTGATGCCCAGCGCCTCGGCGGCGGCCTGCGCGCCCGCGTTCATGGTGATGTAAAAGGCGTCGGTGGTGAGGCCGGGGATGAGGGTGATGGTGTAGTCGCGGTCGGCCGGGTCGTTCTGAGCAAAAGCAAGGGTGGTGAGGGTGGTAAGAAGGATAATGAAAAGCTTGCGCATGAAAAAATCCTTTCTCTTGAGGCTTGCGAGCGTGGCTTAGTTGATACTCACCTGATACGTACGCCTCCTCTCGAGCATTCACGATTGTCACCCGCCCGTCACCCGGTGGGGTCATCCTCGGGCTCGAGCGCCCAAAGCGCCGAATAACGCGGTGTGCGGCTCACCCACAAAAGGGCTTAGAAAAGCGTGAGTGACAAAAATTTCGTGCTCCTGATTCTAAGATTCTGTTCGGACCAAAGTCAAGCATGTTGACCGTCCGACCGTCCGTTTCGGGATGACGGGTGGGGCTCGAGCCCCGCACGCAGGAATTGAGAAAATGGAAGAGGCGCGGAGGAGAACCAAGCCTCTACCCTTGACTCAGGACGCGGCGCTGATCCAACCAACGCGGCTGACGCCCACCTCGAGACAATCCTGCTATAGTCTCGAGCGGTTAGGAGCGCGTCAACCTTATGAAACCCTTTTGGACCGAACTTCACCTGCTGCTCGTTCTAGCGGGGCCGCTCATCCTGGCCCAGCTCGCCGGAACCTCGATGGGTTTTGTCGACACGCTGATGGTCGGGCGCTTGGGCGACGAGGCGCTCGCAGGCATCGCGCTCGGCAACACCTTGTACTTCTTTGTGCTGCTCCTCCTTACGGGCGTCGTGCTGGCGGTGGGGCCGACCGTCTCGCAGGCGCATGGCGCGGGCGACGAGGAGGGGGTCGCGCGCGCGTCGCGGCAGGGCCTGTGGCTGGCGCTGGGGGGAACGCTCCTCGCGCTGCCCCTGTTTTGGAACGCCACCGCCCTGTTGCGGCTTATGGGGCAGGAGGCGGGGACGGCGGCTTTGGCCGGGGCCTACATCCGGGCGGTGTCGTGGGGATTTCTGCCCGCGCTGGGGCTTACTGCGCTAAGGGGGCTACTCGAGGGCCTATCTAACCCGCGCCCCATCATGGTCATCGCCCTCGTCGGTGTGGGGCTCAACGTCGCGGCCAACGACGTGCTCATGTTCGGCAGGTTCGGCTTTCCGGCGCTCGGCCTCGTCGGTACGGGCTACGCCACCACGGTCGTCTCCTGGCTCATGTTCGCGCTCGCGGCGCTTTACGTCCAGGTGACGCTTAAAAGTTACCGCATCTTCTCACGCTTACGCACGCCCGACCCACGCACGCTTCGGGAACTCTTTACCGTGGGCTGGCCCATCGGCTTGACGCTCGGTTTCGAGGTGGGACTTTTTACCATTACCGCGCTCCTTATGGGTCTGCTGGGTGCCACACAACTCGCCGCGCACCAAATCGCGCTGCAAACGGCGTCCTTGACCTTTATGGTGCCGCTGGGCTTGTCCATTGCCTTGTCCGTGCGCGTCGGGCAGGCGGCGGGGCGTGGGGACGGCGCGGGGGTACGGCGCGCCGGGAGCGTCGGCATCGGCCTCAGCGGGGCTTTTATGATGCTCACCGCGCTCGCTTTCTGGGTGCTGCCCCGTTCCATTGTCGGGCTTTATATCGACACGCAAGACCCCGCCAACGCGTCTCTCGTCACGCTCGCCGTCACCTACTTGGGCATTGCCGCGATGTTCCAGGTTTTCGACGGCCTCCAGGTGAGCGCGTCGGGCGCGTTGCGCGGGCTTAGAGACACGCGCACGCCCATGCTCATCTCGCTCTTCGCCTATTGGGGCGTCGGCCTTGGCGTGGGCGTCTGGCTGGCCTTTGGCCTAGGCTGGGGCGGGCGCGGGCTGTGGCTGGGCCTGGTAGCGGGCCTCGGCACCGCGGCGGCGCTCCTCATTCTGCGCTTCTTGCGTACCGTGCGTCGTCCTCACGCGCGGCGGTTTGGTACAGTACCTTAGCGATTAACGAGAAGGCCTACTAACTTACTCACTAAAAGGAGACCAAGATGGACACTTTTCTAAGCATCAGCTTCTACAGCATCCTCGTACTCGTCGGCCTGAGCGGACTCGGCGCGGCGTTTGTTTACGCGGCCAACGCGCTTGTGGAGGAGACCGAAGAGCCGGATGGACACTAAGGTCAGTCAGACCTTAAAAACTATGCCGTCGTCCGCAGAAGCCGACGAGTATTTGGAAGCGTTACCGAATTCTGAGTACCTTCGTGCTTTGCGTGAACTACACTTATCAGAAAATGATTTGCGGATGTTGCGGGCAAACTATTCGGCACCGCATTCCACTGTAACAGCCAAGCAAATGGCTGAGTTGGTTGGCTATAAGAGTTTCGGTGCTTCAAACATCCATTACGGCAAATTGGGTAGGCGCGTGGCGAGTTCCCTTGGCGTAAGCCTCGAGTATCCCATTCTCTCGCTCGTTACGATGGATTGGCCCAGCGGTGAATGTGAATGGACTTTGCGAGTTCAGGTGGCTGAGGCGCTCGAACACTTGGGACTTGTCAAGCTTGACAACCAAACCGACTTGACCTCTGATGAGCAACGGTGGTTACGAGAAGGTAAAGTATTTCGCATCGTCACAAATACGTACGAGCGCAACCCAACAGCTAGGCGTCTCTGCATCGCACATTACGGGACCTCCTGCTCTATTTGCGATTTTTCGTTTGGGAATGTCTATGGGGATGATTTTGATGACTTTATACACGTCCACCACTTGACCGAGCTGGCTGAAATCGGAGAAGCGTACGACGTTGACCCTATCAGGGACTTGCGCCCCGTTTGTCCTAACTGTCACGCAATCATTCACCAAAAGAGGCCTGCCTATTCAATTCAAGAAGTTAAAGACTTCATGTCGCGTAATTCAAAATTTAACGTTTATTAGAAGAGCAATGTCACTGACCAAAGCGGCGCTCATCCTTATTCAGTTAAGGCACCACTACTGAAAGCGTGAATGAGCAGCAATAAAGCAAGAATGATCAAACGCGTCCTTGTGGGATTGGTTGTGCTTATGGTGATTGGAGTCGTGGTCACCGTTTTCTGGGGCGGGCCGCCAAACCGCAACGAGCTGAAAGCGAGAAGGGTCACGGACGCGGTTTTGAACCTGCCTGTGGGGTCCAGCCGGGCTCGAGTCACCGCCTTCCTCGACAGCGAAGGGATAGGGTACAGCTACGTTGGGGACGAAGACGACATCAACATCACGTCAGCCGTCGCAGATAATGGCTACAGCTGGGAGGATTTAAGTGGTTACATCGTGGCTATCATCCGCAACACCTCGAGCAGGCTCCTCGTCTCTGGTGACGTGCAGTATTTCTTTTTCTTTGACAAAAGCGGGAACCTTCTCAAAGCGACCGCCAAAGAAGTGTTTACCGGACCGTGAACAGGTCAACCGGCAGGTCAACAAGGGCTGACCGCTCGTTTAGGCGTTTTCCAGAGACCCCTCGAGCTTGACCGGGCCTATTTCAAAACACGCCATGCGTTCTCTTAGGGCTGCCGAGTTGATAATCAGCCCGCTTTTGTTGTGCCAGAGGTCGGGGTCCTGAGGATCGCGGCCCCAGATTTCGTTCTTGTGACCGCACCATACGGCGTTGGGAAGGGTGGTTTGGGAGGTTTCGGGCGCGTCGTGCATGACTCACTCTAAGCTGAAAGGTCTTACAAAGTTCTTACAAGTTTGTTTCTAAAGTTGGTGCTCTACCGACACGAGGCTTAGCGCGTTCGACCCGTACGCCCGCACCTCCCGCTCGAGAGGTTGACCCTCACGGACAAGGTTTAGCTCGAGCCCCGTCGGGTGCTGGAAGATATAGAGCCCGCCCGCGCGCGCGACCTCGGCGTCTACAACGGCCTGAAAGACGGGTTGCAGCTCGAGCGGGTAAGGGGGTGCTGCAAAAACGACGTCGAACACCTCTCCCCTACCAACGAACTTGAGCGCGTCACCCTGGATGATGGTGACGGTAAGGCCCAAGCTCCTGGCGTTCAAACGAATCACGCTCGCAGCCTCGCGGCTTTTATCGACGCAGGTGCTCGTCCAGCCCCTCGAGGCGGCCTCTAAGCCGATCGCGCCGGAGCCGCTGAAAAGGTCTAAAAAGCGCCCGCGCTTTCTAAACTCCAGTATATTAAAAAGCGCCTCGCGGAGCCTGCCGGGGCTCGGGCGGGTGCCGCATTTGGGCGTGTCTAGGGTGCGGCCTTTCGCGCTGCCGCCGATGATGCGGGGTTTTGCCACGGCTCCAAGTGTAGCAGAGGGGGAGAGGCTTTAGAAGACGTCATGAGTGAGGATATGGTGAGTATAGATGTACTTCGTTGTTGGGTACGCGCGTGACTTGACACCAAAAGCGCGATGTGCTTCAATTCAGCTAACGGTGCTGAACCGTCATCCACCGGGGGGGCGGACGGTGGTTCCTCCCGCGGACAGGGGGTCCGTAGCCAAGAATTGTGGCGGCCTTACACGTCTGCGGGTTTCTTAGATACCATTTAGGCCCGAGGCTGTGCCCCCCCACCCTCGGGCCTATTTTATGGTGCCACAAGTAACTTTGGGTCGGTTATACCGTTGCCAGCAGCGCAAGTCGGTGCCGACTGGTTCAAACCGCTTCGACCTAAGCCGGGAGAATTTTACGAGTCTCGCGTTTCTAAGGGCGCGAGGGCCAGGCGCACCACGTAACGTTTTCCGCCTTTTCGACCTCCGCTATGACCTTCGTGACCTTCGTGACCTTCGCTGTGATCTCGATACGTGTGGGCAAGCGCGGAGAGCTCGCGCTGAAACCTTTTGGCTTCACTCGGCTCGAGCTCAAGGGTGTCCCACAAATTCCAGAACGCGGGCGCGCGGTCTTCAAGAAGCGCACCGATGATGTTGAAATCCTCCGGTTCTTCGGGGTCGGGTCCCGTAAACATTCCCAGGGTTCCCCTCTCGTCGCGCTCAAAGCGCCGCCCCCACAGCCGCTGCTCCAGCTCGAGCCCGTCCACACACGCGGCAATCGCCTCTAGCAGCGTCTCGTTCAGGGGCGCGTCGTACGCCTTGATGTGCTCTTTCGTTGTGGCGGTGGGCAGGCTGTCGTAAGGCACAAAAAAGCCGTCCGCGACGGCGCGGTAGTGCTTGACGGCTCGCCCGCGCCGCTTCTCAAAACGCGTAACCTCTAACAGCCCCAGCTCTAAAAATTTCATAACGTGGTAGTGCATGAGGTTGAGCGGGACGCGGGTCTGCACCGCGGCCTCCTTGACCGTGCATTCGCCCCCGACAAAAGGCTCAAGCATCTTCAGGCGCTTCTTACTCGTAAAAACCTTGACGGCCTCTCCCTCGACCCTGAGCCACCCGCTAGGTTCTGTTGACATTCTCATGTAGTGAGTTATTAAGAAAGGGCATGAGCAAGGTGAAACTTAAGGCTAAACAGTGGCATAAAATCAGAACGTTCTTAGATGAGAACCCGCAGGTGTACGTGGGGCAAGAGAAGCAGTGCCGTAGATTTGTCGAAGGCGTACTTTGGCTGCTGCGGAGCGGTTCTCAGTGGCGGCTTCTTCCCAGGGAGTACGGCAAATGGAACAGTGCTTACAAGCGCTTTGACCGGTGGAGTGAGCGTGGCGTATGGCAGGAGCTATTCGAACACTTTGCGGATGACTCGGACATGGAAAGCGTCATGATAGACGGCTCCGTAGTACGGGCACATGCGTGCTCCGCGGGTGCGCCCTCTAAAAAAGGGGGCAAGAGGCGCAGAACTTAGGCTATAGTCGCGGTGGGTTTAGTACGAAGATACACGTGAGCGTCGACGCTCTAGGCAACCCGTTACGGCTGTTGCTCACCGCGGGACAAGCGCATGAAGCGCCACACGCTAGAGCGTTGCTAGCGGGTTATGAAGCTGAGTTCGTGATGGGCGACAAATCTTATGATGCTGAACATGTGCTCCTCACCATCGCCGAGATGGGTGCGCAAGCGGTGATTCCACCCAGAAGTAACCGCAACGAACAGCGCGAGTATGACCAAGAACTCTATAAAGAGCGTCACCTCGTTGAGTGTTTTTTCAACAAGCTTAAACGGTATAGGCGCTGCTTCTCACGCTTTGACAAACTGGCTCGTAACTACCTCAGTTTCTTGCACTTCGCTTCCGCTCTCATCTGGTTAAGGTGAAATGTCAACACAACCTAGTCAGTTTTGACGCTTCCATTTGGAGTAGTCTACCGCGGATACTGGGTGAGGAGTCTCTTGTTCGTTCGGCAGATGTAACGGGGTGAGGGCGAGAGAGACTTCAGCAAGGGAGAACGCATGAAACAAAGGCTGAAACGAACGTGGCTATTCCCGCTGACTCTTTGTTTGAACTTGGCTCCGGCACAATCTCCGGCTGATTTTGCGGGGCGGTGGCAGGGCGAGATACAGGTGCCGGGGAGCGCGCTCGGCATCGTGGTTGAGCTTCAAACCGAGGGGGCGGCGCTTGGTGGAACTATTACCATCCCGACGCAGGACGTTGTGGACGCGCCCCTGGAAAATATCACGACAAACGGCGACGGGATAAGTTTCGCCCTTCAGGGCGTGCCGGGCGCGCCCACCTTTGAAGGAACGCTTGCCGAAGGGCGCATCGAGGGCACCTTTTCGCAAGAAGGACAGGAGGTGCCCTTCGCGCTGGCCCAAGGTGAGGCGGTTACAGAGGGCGAGGCGGTTACAGGGGGCGAGGCGGTCACGGGTGGCGACGCAGAGGGTGAGGCCACGGGCGGCGCGGTCACCGGCACGGCTGCCCCCGCCGCCGCAGGAACGTATGAGGACCCGCGGGGCCGGTTCAGCGTGCCCATCCCGACAAACTGGACGGTAGAAGAGGAGAACGGCTACGCGCTGCTTTCCGAGCCGGACGGGGACATCTCTACTTATCTCCTCGTCGTGCCGGGGACGGACCCGCGGGCGGCCATCGCGGAGGCGTGGACGCAGGTGGAGCCGGATTTTGCGCTCGAGCCCACCTTTGTAGAGCCTCCCTCCGAACCCGGCGTCGAGGCGACCGTGGTCGCCAATTACGACGGTAGTGGCAAGCGGGTGTATCAGGGTTACGGCAGGCTCGTTGAGGGCAACGTCTACGTCTTCCTCATTGATGGCGACCTCGCGGCGGTGGAACGGCGGGGCGCGCAGGTCACCATCGTCGCCAGCGGGTTTACCCTCACGGGCTTGGCGGAGGAAGACCTGACCGGCACAGCGCCGCTGCCCATGACGGACGAAATGACTTCACAGTTGGCGACGTTTGTTGAGGACGCTTTAGAGCAGTTCGGCATCCCCGGCGCGGCGGTGGCTATCGTCCAGAACGGCGAGGTGGTCTACGCGCGAGGCTTTGGCATCAAGGAGGCGGGCGGAACGGACCCCGTCACCCCCGACACGCAGATGATGATCGGCTCGACGGGCAAAACGATGACGACGATGCTGATGGCGACTCTGGTCGACGACGACCTCATGAGCTGGGACACGCCCGTTGTGGACGTGCTGCCGGAGTTTGCCGTGGCCGACCCCGAGTTGAGCAAAATCGTTACCATGCGCAATCTTGTGTGCGCCTGTACGGGCGTGCCGCGGCGCGATTTTGAGCTTTTTTTCAACGCGGACGACCTCTCGGCGGAGGGCGTGGTTGAATCGCTCCGCGCGTTCGAGTTCTTTACCGATTTTGGTGAGGCTTTTCAATATTCTAACCAGATGGTCGGCGCGGGCGGCTACGCGGCGGCGGCGGCGGACGGGGCGGCGTTTGGAGAGCTTTTTGGCGGTTACGCGACCTCTTTGCAGGAACGCATTTTAGAGCCCACCGGCATGACGAACACGACCCTCTCTTTTGACGAGGTCACGGCGCGCGGCGACCACGGTGCGCCGCATCAAAGCGGCTTTGACGGAACTTACGCGCCCATCCCGCTGAGCGATGAGCAAATTCTCGTACCCATCGCCCCGGCGGGCTCACATTGGTCCACGGCCTCCGACATGGCGCGTTATTTAGAGACCGAACTCGGCGTCGGCGTGGCCCCTGACGGTGAACGCGTGGTGTCCGAAGAAAACTTGCGCACCACCTGGACGGCGCAGGTGCCCGTGTCCGCGACGACGAGCTACGGCCTGGGCTGGTTCGTGGACGAATACAAGGGACTCCCTTTGCTCCATCACGGCGGCAACACCTTGGGCTTCACCTCGGATTTGGCCTTTTTGCCCGACGCGGATTTGGGCATTGTCGTGTTGACCAACGCGCAGGGCACGAACGCCGTGAACGAGGCCATCCGCACGCGGCTGTTCGAGCTTGTGTTTGGGGGAGAGCCAGAGGCTGAGGGCAGGCTCAACTTCATTTTCGGCCAGACGGAAGAGGGTCTCAGCGAGCTCGAGGCCACCCTCCAAGACGTTGACCCTGCCGCCGCGCAAGCCTTCGTCGGCACCTATACGAACGGCGCGTTGGGCGAGATGACTCTCACTCTCACCGACGCCACCCTTACCTTTGACGCGGGCGAGTTCGTTTCAGAACTGCGCCCGGTGGTTGACGACGGCGGCGAGCCGGACGGTTACATCCTTTACGGCCCGCCCTTGGCGGGGGTGCCGGTGAGGCTCGAGGCGCCTGACAATGCCGACCCAACCGTCGTCTTTGGTGAGGGAGCCGCGTCGTACACGTTTGAGCGAGTAGAGTAACGCGACTAAACGGGGCGTGGCTTTATAAAGCCACGCCCATCATCTCAATCGGCGCTCATCTCTCTAAACGCTCCCAAGGAGACTTGATGACGAAAGCCTGCTAAATGCGGCGTGTCGGCACACCAGGTTGCGATATCGGGTAAAGTAGTCCTTTGTGAAGGTGATCAGGGCCGTTTCCTCGAGCGAACTTCAGTGGTTTTTGGCGCAGCACTACACATTTATCGGTCACAGCGACCCGCGCGGCTTTGCCCACTGGGCGGTGCGCGCCCTGCGCGACGCCGACGCGGAGGCGGCCAGAAGCTTTGTGCTGATGGACGCGTCGCCCAAGGCGGGGGCGCACGCGCGCGCGCCCGAACAAGGCGAGGACGACCAGAACCTCTACTTGAGCAACGTCTGGTTTGCAGACGACCCCGCTGAGCTAGAAACGCTGCTGCGCGACCTCTTGCGCGCACATCCTCACGAGGCGGCGCACTACCCGCTCCACGGGTTGTTGGACGGGACGGTGGCGCGGCTCGAGCCCGTCTTCACCTCTCTCGGCTTTCGTTTGGAGGCGGTAAGAGACATGCGCTTTTCCCTCTCCGAACTCCCGCCCTTGGGCGTGCCCCTTCTTTTAGAGGCCTGGACGGAGGAGAACGACGCGGGGTTTACAGAAGTGTTTCGCCTCGCCGAAGGGCTCGAGCCCTCCGATGAGCGCTGGGCCTACCTCAAAAGGCGGCGCGGCCTCTTTCGCCCCGACCTCTGGTTCGTCGCCCGCGAGACGCTCGACCAGCCGCCGGTGGGCTACGCGTTTTACGGGCTGCTGGACGAGGGACTTATCGAACCTGGTCTGGAGGGACGTTACACCCTCACCGCGGCGGGAGTTTTGGAGGCGCTCCGCGGCTCAACGCAGATGCTGCGGCGTCTCATTTTGTCGAGTATGCACGAACTCGCCGCGCAGAGCCCGCTGGGGTTTCTCGAGACCACCGTATCCGAGGGTGACCCCAAGCTCATCCGCATCTTAGAAACGCTGGGGTTCACGACCGAAGACCGATACAAAGTGTTCAGCCAAACGCCGTAGCCCTTGGCATTTGGTTTGAATGGCATCTGGTTTGAATGGCATCTGGTTTGAATGGCGTCTGGTTTGAAAGAAGTTCGTTATCTACGTTTAATAGGCTGAGAGATGATGCACCAATAGGCTCAGCGCCCATAAAATTCGCTATAATCCTCGCATGATTGTCATCCGCTGGCTTCTCTACGCGCTCGCGCTCTGGATTACGACGCAACTCAACGTAGGGCTTTACTTTTCCGCGCCGGGTCTCGGCCCCGTGCTCCTCAGCGCGCTCGTGCTGGGTCTCGTCAACGCGATTGTCAGGCCCGTGATGATTTTTCTGACGCTGCCCCTCACCATCCTCACGCTGGGGCTGTTTTTGCTCGTCGTCAACGCGCTTTCTATCGCCATCGTCGCGGCGCTCACGCCCCTGGCGGTAACGGGTTTTTGGGGCGCGGTGGTGGGCGCGCTCATCCTGACGGTCATAAGTACGCTTCTTAACACGCTGGTGGCGCGAAACGACCGCTAGAAGCTGACTTTTTGGCGGTACTCGGCGGCAATGTCTGGCTGAACGCTTGTCTGAACGTTTGTTTGAACGGTTTATCCTAAGCACACGTGCGTGTTGAGCGGGGGTGCGACGGTAGATCAGCCAGGCTTTTATCAAGGCTTTTTGGGCGCGTTCGGAGAGAAGGACCGAGCACCCAGGACCGAGTTTAGCGTGGTCTCGGTACTCGGTCCTTTTTACTAAACGCGTTTGACGGCTTTCTTTATGTTGCTCATGGCAGAAGCCTGGTAGATCAGCAAAAAGGCCTGTGTTTCTCGCACGGGTATGTTAAAAATAAAGGATGTCGAGAATCGTGTTGGGAAACCGCGGTAGCGCCTTGGCGCTGTCGGCGGCCAGGACCGTGCTCTCTGAACTCAATGCGGAGTGGCCGGACGTTCAGGTTGTGCAGCGGACCCTCCGGGGAGATGAGCGGGGCGAGGATGCGGACGCGCTGCTGGACGCGCTCGCCAAAGAAAGGGTGAACATCGCGCTGCTGAGCCTCGAGGCCCTGCCGCCCACCCTCCCGGAAAGCCTCTCCTTGGCCGCCGTGACCAAAAGGCTCGAGCCCCGCGCCGCACTCCTAGCGAGGGGCAAAAAGACTTTAGAGGCGCTTGACGAGGGCGCTGTGGTGGGCGTCGCCACGGTGCGCGACGGCGCGTTTTTGCGCGCGCGCCGCCCGGACGTCAAAACGCAAATGCTGTCAAATCTCGACGACGACTTGGCCGGTCTCGCCGCGGGCGACCTGCACGCGCTCCTGGTGCCGGGCTCGAGTCTAATTCGGCTCGAGCGCCGCGGACTTTTAGACACGCTTTTAGAGCCGAGCGTGTTTACACCCGCGCCGGGTCAGGGCTCGCTCGGCTTGGTCGTGCGCGAGGACGACTTTTTGGCCGCCGACCTCTCCTATACGCTCCAACACCGCCCGTCATTTGACCGCGCGGCGGCGGAGCGCGCTTTTGCGCGACCCCTTAATGAGCCGCGCTTAGAGGTCGGCGCGCTGGCCTCGGTGAGCGAAGAGGGCGAGCTCAACCTTTTTGGCGCGGTGGTCGATACCGAGAGCGGCCTCGTCATCCAGGCCGAGATAGGCGGCGACGCAAGCGAGGCGGAGGACTTGGGGCTCGAGCTTTCGGGAGACGTGCTCGAGCAGCTCCGAGGCCGCGTTTCCTAATCCCGTCACGTTCAGGACCATGTCAAGCTCAGTACGGCGGCGCGTGGCGGTGGGCTCTATGATCAGGACATGACGTTCGAGCGGGTTAACGAGCAAGCGTTTTTCGAACAAACCGTAGGCCGTTTGATGCTTATCATCCTTTTTGTCTCTCTTCTCAGCACCGCTTTCGCGCAGCGCGTGGGCGACGTAGCGCCGGACTTTTCGCTCATAGACGCCGCGGGCGAGCGGGTGTCGCTCTCGAGCTTTGCAGGCGCGCCCGTCGTCCTCAACTTCTGGGCCTCCTGGTGCCCGCCCTGCGTCGAGGAGCTGCCGCTTTTTGAGAGGCTCGAGGGTGAGGTCAACAGTGACAACAGGGCCGAAGGAGCGCCCAACCTCACCGTTCTGCTCGTCAACAACAACGAAGACCCAGAAGCGGCGGCAGGCTTCCTGAACCAGCTAGGCGTCTCCCTCCCCTCCGGCTTTGACGCCACCAGGGAAGCGCGCGAGGCGTTCCGGGCGCAGGGTGAACCGCTCGATACGACCTCCGAGGTGGTCAAACGCTACCGGGTGCGCGGGATGCCGACGACGTTTTTTATAGACGCCGACGGCGTTATACGCGCGGTCAAGGTTGGCGGGCTGACCCCCGCCGCGGCCGCGGAAAGCTTGGCCACCATCGGCGTCACCTGGGAACCGTGAGCGGTGTTGGGGCTGCGGGAGAGGCTTTGCCCGTGCGGTTGCGCGTGACCCTCCACAGCCTTGCGTTTCTTTTGGGTTTGAGCTTCGTGTTCGTCGCCTTGGGCTTTTCGGCAGGCCTCATCAGCGACGTGCTCTTCGACTACGGCGACGCGCTGCGGATCGCGGCGGGCGCTCTTTTAATCCTTATGGGCGCGGTCACGCTGCGCCTCGTGCCGCTGCCCTTTTTGCAGCGCGATTTGCGCGCGCGCCTTTCTCACAAACCCGCGGGTTACGCGGGCTCGGCGCTGGTCGGCGTGGCGTTCGGGGCGGGCTGGACGCCCTGCATCGGTCCCGTTCTGACGGGCATCCTGGCGCTGGCGGGCTCGAGCGGCTCGGCGTGGCAGGGCGGGCTGCTGCTGGGGGTTTATTCGCTGGGCTTCGCGGCGCCTTTTCTCGTGGCCGCGCAGTTTCTTACCCTGTTTCGCAAACTCGGGCGTTATGCGGGGGTGCTCGAGAAGGTCGGCGGCGCGTTGCTCGTCATCGTGGGCACGCTCCTCCTCACGGACTCAGTGGCCACCCTGTCGCCCTATCTGGCGAGCTTGGGAAGCCTCGAGAGCGTCCTCGCCGGGAGCCCGCCCACCCTGGCTCTCGCCTTTGTGGCGGGCGGGCTCTCCTTTTTATCGCCCTGCGTGCTGCCCATCCTGCCCTCTTTTTTGGCTTACCTAACGGGCGTCAACGCTGAAGGACTCCTGCGGAAGGCGTAAAGATTCAGGTGAGATTCAGGTGAATTTAGGCCGCTTGCGGCAACGCGAGCGCCGAGCAGCCGCAGACTTCGCGGCCTTCCCAGATGTCGATGGGTTGGCGGCAGTAGGCGCAGAGTTCCGTCTCACCGCTGCCGTCGCAGTGAGAACAGCAAGCGAGGGTTTCGGAGGGCGTGCCCGCGCCCGCGAGCACGTAGCCCTCGCCGCCGCAGTGAGGGCAGTCGCACAGCATTAAGTCGAACATGTCGCCTCCTCGAGGCTCAAAGTAAAAAAGGTTTGAGGATTCACAGCGACCAGACAAGAGGGCCAAAAACCCTGTTCTGTGGTGGCTTGTAAATCCTGGTCCGCCGTGGTCTGAAAGGTGAACCAAACAGCCTTCTAAGCAACAACGGCGGAAGCAAGTTCAGAGACTTTTGAAAACCAGGTGAGGGCGCTCGAATCTACGAATCCACAACGCTTTCGGACTGCGGGAGCCGCTTCATCGCCCTTTCGCAGCGGCTACAGGCGACGGTGGCGCTCACGCAGACCGTCACCTCACGCTTGCATTTGGGACAGCGGTAGCGGCGTCCGGGCGCGCCCCCTTGGTCAGCGGCGGGCGCGTGCCCCGTCACGCCGCCGCCGCCAGAGGCTGCCGCTTCGCGTAGTCACGCTTGGCAACTTGCCAGACCGAAAGCGCTTCCGCCTCGGTGAGTGAGGAAAAGTGCGGCACATCGTGTTTGAGGATGGTGCTGGCGAGTTTGTGCTGGTCTTCGCGCAAGAGGCCCAACTTTTCCAACTCGCGGTACATCGCGGCGGCTCTCGTTTTGGAGAGCGTCGGTTGCGCTATGGATACGTCCGCCCCGCTCGCGTCAGCGCTCTTCATACCCACAGCGTTACGGGCAAGCTCTGCCGTTGCGTCTTGTTTACGGGTAGAGGCTCGAGCCTCTTTCGTCTTCACATCAGGCGCGTTACGGGCAGCCCCTGCCGTTGCGGAGGTCTCAGGCACGGGCAAAAAACGCGCCGGGAGTTCGGGCACTTCCACAAGCCGCTTTTTCTGGTCGTCGTACTCGACCCATGAAATGGGCACGTCGTAAAGGTAACGGCCCAAGCCGAACTTGCTACACGCCCGCTTGAACGCCTGCGCCTCGGTCGCCGTGCCCGGCGCAAAGCCGTCGTTCTCTTCGCCCGTCGACGAGCGCGTCAAACCGCCAACGGTGAGTTCGCAGATGAGGCGTTCACCCCACGGCTTAAAGGTGACGCTCCAGAGTCCCGGACAAACCGCGTTGAGGCGGTCTTCGTACACGCGCGGCTCGGCGTAGGGCAGGGCCTGAGCGCGTTTTTTGTCGCGGGTGGTGCTGCCAGCGCGCCAGTAGACCGCTGAGGCCGGAAAGGGCTTGCTGAGTTCTTCGAGCAGTTCCGGCCAGTTGATGGTGTCTGCAATACCTGTCGTCATCGCTGCTCCCTTACGCCGCGTTGGCGAGCTCCGGCAGAACGGGGGTGAGGGACTTCTCGAGCACCACCGCGCCCACAAACTCCGATACAGCGCTCTCGGGGCGGCGCTCTAAGTAAACGTAAACCCCGTCGCTCCCCTCGCGGTGGCGCTTGCGTAAGAGCAAGCCGTACGAATCGAGCAAAAAGACCAAACCGTAAAATTTAGCGACAGCCTCAGGCTTGATAAGGCCGAGCAGGAGCGGCTTTGTGGTGTGAGCGATTTGCGCGGCGAGCTCGGCGGCCAAGATGTCAACGTTTTCACTCGCCGCGTCTAGGTGCCACGCACTTGACAAATCTCTAAAAACACAGGCAGGATAGTTCATAAGGTTTCCTCTTCTTATTCTTTTCGAGAAGGCTGGGAGGCTCTACTAGCAACGCAGGGCTCGCGTGTATCTTGGCGGATGGCGCGGGCTCGGTGCGTTTGAATAGGCTGGGCTCGTCATCTTTGTTCAAGTCTCGTTTCTTAAGTTCCCTATAGTAAAGTCTCCTCCTCGTAGAATGCGCCAACGAGTCTGCCGCGTACCAGGCCCTGATACACGCCTTCGATCTGCGCCTCGTCCGCGCTCACCGACAGGGTCGGGTAGAGCGGGTTGTGCGGGCGCAGCGCCACGGTTTTGCGGTCGAGCCAGTCGAGGTACTTTAAGGTCGCCTCGCTTGCGCCCACGCGCACCGCGCAGATTTCGCCCGAGCGGACCGGCGCGCCTTTCTTGAAGAGCACCACGTCGCCGTCTTGGATAAGGTCGGCCATCGAGTCGCCGCTCACCCTTAGCGCGAAGAACGACTCGCCACCCTTGAGGGGCAAGTAACCCTCGGGCTCCTGTAACGCTTCTTGCAGCGAGCCCGCGGGGATGCTGCCGACGACGGGCACGCCGGTCGCCCTTAAAGGAAGCTCTAGGTGCGGCGACTGGCCCCGCCCGCGGCTCTGGAACACGAGTTGCCCCTTCGCGTCGAGCGCCTGCAAGTGCTGGCGCAGCGACATGTAGTGGATGCCCAACTCCCTCGCTAACGCAGAAAGCTCCGGCAGGCTCCCCGTCCGCTCCTTGTGGGCGCAGAGCCTGTCAAATACCTTGCGCTGCATCGGTGAAAGTTTGGTCATCCGTCCTCGTCTCCTTTTCTCGTTCTCTTACCTTTTTCTTGCGGCTTACTCTTTATGCTTCTGGTGCTCTTTCGGCCTGGCTACCTTATTAATTAAGGTATAAGGCAGTATATGGCAGTTACGCCGCCTCTGTCAAGGCTTGGCGAACGTTCGCACCGAAAAACGTACCAACCCAAGGCGAGCGAGCGCCAACCGTCTCCTACACGCTTTTCTCGCCCGCCGTCACGTTTTAGGGTAGCCGCATGAAACTACGCTATTTAGGGTACGCGGCCCAAAACCTTGGTCTGAAACGCACCACCAACCGCACACTCCGGCTCGCCAACTTAGACGAGCGGGTGGCGGGGGTGATCGAGCAGAATTTGGCGGATTTACGCGCGATCCTCGAGTGGAACCTTTCTCACGGCATCCGCTTTTTCCGGGTGGGCTCGAGCGTCATTCCCTTCGGCTCGCACCCGGACTTTCCCCTGGATTGGGAAGCGCGCTTTGCCGACACCTTGGAAGATTTACGCCGCTTTATCGCGGAGAACAACCTGCGCCTCGCCATGCACCCCGGCCAGTACACCGTCCTCAACTCGCCCAACGAAGCAATCGTCACACGCGCGCTGGCTGAACTCGATTATCACGCACGGTTCTTAGAGAGGGTCGCGCCGGAAGGCACGCTCACGCTGCACATCGGCGGGGCCTACGGCGACAAGGCGGGGGCATTGGAGGCCTTTCGAACCAACTTCCAGCGCCTCCCGGAGCGGGTCAAGACCAAGCTGACGCTCGAGAACGACGATAAAATCTTTGCCGTAGACGAGGTGCTTTATCTTTGCGAACATCTAAACATCCCCGCGATTTTCGACTTTTTCCACCACGCCTGTTACCCCGGTAACGGCCCGTGCAAAGATGACCTAACAGGAACACTCCAAAGGGTAGTGGCGACGTGGGGCGGGCGCGTGCCCAAGTTTCACCTCTCGAGCCCCCGCGACATCTCCACTGCGCACGCCGACATGGTGACGCGAGAGGATTTTGAAAAGACGCTTCAAAGGATGCGTGAGGTAAACGGGGACGAGCCGTTTGACTTGATGCTCGAGGCCAAGGCGAAGGAAAAAGCGGTGCTCGAGGTGATGCGTTTTTGGGAGGAAGGACTAAGCGGTGAGTACGCCCTGGCGATGGACGAGTGGGAGGCGTCGGGCGAGGGTGAGGTGTGGGACAAAGCGGCTGGGGACGGTGTAGACGCCAACGAGGCGTGGTGAGAGTCGAACACACCGTGGCGTTATACTGCGAGATGTTCTGTAAGTTTGATTTAGTCTCACAGTTTGACTGGACACAGCCATGACGCCTCGAGCCCCCGTCACCCTCGAGGACCTGCGCTTCGCGGTGGACGTGGCCGCAGGCCGAAAACCCGGCACCTATCTTTTTAAGAACGCGCGCGTCCTCAACGTTTTTACCGGGACGGTGGACGAAACGCACGTGCTTTTAGCGGGCAAACTCATCGCGGGCGTGGGAGAGGTTTTCAAAAATGCCGAGGCTGACGAGACGGTGGACTTGGCGGGCCGCCACCTCGCGCCGGGCTTGATTGACGGGCACGTCCACCTCGAGTCCTCCTTGGTCACCCCCGCCGCCTACGCCGCCGCCACCGTCCCGCGCGGCGTGACGGGCGTCGTGTGCGACCCGCACGAAATCGGCAACGTGGCGGGGGTGCCGGGTATCCATTGGCTGTTAGAAAGTTCCGAAGAATTGCCCCTGGACGTGTGGGTCACGGTGCCCTCTTGCGTGCCCTCGACGCCGCTCGAGACCTCCGGCGCAACCCTGGGTCTAGGGGAGATTGAGGCGCTGCTCGAGCACCCCCGCGTCGTCGGCCTGGCCGAACTCATGAGCTTTCCCGCGCTTATAAGTGGGGACGAGGAAAACCTGCAAAAGGTGCTTCTGGCCGAGGCGCGTGGGAAGACGCTCGAGGGGCACGCGCCGGGGCTCACGGGGCGAGATTTGCAAGCTTATCTGGCCGCCGGACTCGCCTCGGACCACGAGGCGACGACGCTCGAGGAGGGGCTCGAGAAACTCCGCGCAGGTCTCTTTTTGATGGTCCGCGAGGGCTCGGTGACGCGCAATCTGGCAGCGCTTTTGCCGCTCGTGAACCCCAAACACGGGGACCGGGTGGGCTTCGTGACCGACGACCGGCTGCCGCACGATTTGCTCGATGAGGGCGGCGTGGACTGCCTCGTGCGCGGGGCGATAGAAGCGGGGGTGGACCCTGTTTATGCGGTGCGCTGCTCGAGCCTCAATACCGCGCGCCACTACCGCCTGCCCCGGCGCGGGGCCGTGGCACCGGGGTATTTTGCTGATTTGGTGGTTGTGGACAATTTGGAGACGTTTCACGCGGCGGAGGTTTATAAAAACGGGGTGCGGGTGGCGGCGGGGGGCGAACTCGTTACACTTTTGATTCCCAAGAAAGTGAACGCGAGCGCCGTTCTGAACACGGTGCGGCTGCCGGAGCTTACTGAAGCGTCGTTTAGGCTCGAGGCCCCCTCCGGCCCCGCCCGCTGCATCCGGCCCGTGCCCTATCAGGTGCTAACCGAAGAGGTGCGGGTTACGCCCAAAGTCGTGGGCAGCGAGGTGGTGGCGGATACGGAGAACGACCTCCTCAAACTCGTCTGCGTTGAGCGCCACGGCAAAAACGGCGGGGTCAGCGTGGGGCTGGTGACGGGCTTTGGCTTAAAAAAGGGCGCGCTGGCCTCGACGGTGGGCCACGACCACCACAACCTGCTCGCGGTGGGCGTGGGTGACGAGGATTTGCTGCTCGCTTGCCGACGTTTGGAAACACTGGGCGGCGGCTTCGTCGCGGTGGCCGAAGGGCGCGTTTTGGCCGAACTCCCCCTCCCCTTGGCGGGTCTCGTGACGGATGAGCCCTTGGAAGAAGTGCGGGAGAAGTTGGACGGGCTCGAGCGCGCCGCCGTCACCCTCGGCAACCGCCTCCCCGCGCCCTTCATGACCCTGAGCTTCTTGGGCCTCGCCGTCATCCCCGCCTTGCGCCTCACCGACATAGGGCTGGTGGACGTCATGAAGAGCGAACTCGTGCCCTTTGGCGTTTCCGGTTGAGCGAACCTGTACAATGAACGGCCATGCCCACGCTCCTGCGCGCCTCTATATTCCACACGCCCAAAAATCCTTTTGAGGAGGCGGGGGCGCTCGAGTGCTTCGCCGACGGCGCGCTCGCTTTTGAGGGTGAAAAAATCCTCGCCGTGGGTGATTATGCTCAGGTAAGCGAGGTGTATCCTGAGGCCGAGGTGCTGGACCACCGAGGTGCCTTTTTATTTCCCGGTTTTGTGGACACGCACGTTCATTTGCCGCAACTTCCGGTCATCGGGGCGATGGGGTTGAGGTTGCTCGAGTGGCTTGAGCAGCGCACGCTACCCGTCGAGGAACGCTTTGCGGATGAACAGTACGCACGAGACGCGTCCCGAACCTTTCTCTCTCACCTCGTCAAGAACGGCACCACCACGGCGCTCGTGTTCGGCAGCCACTTCGCAAGGGCGATGGACCTTTTTTTCGAGGAGGCGGAGGCGTCGGGGCTTCGCGTCTCGAGCGGGTTGGTTGTTTCAGACCGAAACTTAACAGAAAAACTGCACCGCACGCCGGAGGAGGCGTTCCGAGAGAGCCGGGCGCTCGTCCAGCGCTGGCACAACCGCGGGCGGCTGCGCTACGCGGTGACGCCACGCTTCTCGCTCTCCTGCACGGACGCGATGTTGGAGGCTTGCGGCGGTCTCCTCCAAGAAACGCCCGACCTTTTATTTACCAGCCACCTAAACGAACAAATCGAAGAAATCAGCGTGGTGCTAAGGCTTTTCGAGGGCGCGCGCGATTATCTGGCGACCTATGACGCGCACGGCCTCGTCACCCCGCGTTCGGTCTTTGCGCATAACGTCCACGTGTATGACCGCGAGTTGGAGCGCTTGGGCGGGGCGGGCTCGAGCGTCGCGCACTGCCCGAGCTCCAACATGTTTATCGGCTCGGGGCTTTTCCCGATGCGCGCGCACCTGCGTTACGGCGTCCCCTTCGCGCTCGGCTCCGACGTGGGCGGCGGCACCGGCTTTAGCTTGTTCAAGGAGGGGCTGATGGCTTATCAGACGCAGATGCTTCACGAGGACGGTTATCTTTTGAGCCCCGCGCATCTCCTCTACCTGGCGACGCTCGCGGGGGCGGAGGCGCTGGGGCTGGGGGAGAGCGTGGGCAGTTTCGCGCCCGGCAAGGAGGCCGACGCCGTCTTGGTGCGCCCGCTGGAGGGGAGCACGCTCAAAGCGGTGCTCGCCGAGAGTCCTTCTCATGAGGCCAGCTTGGCCGCCATCTTTACGCTGGCGAGAGAGCACAGCGTGGCGCAGGTTTATGTGGGAGGCAAAGCGATGCTGGGAAGCGCGTGTTAGTCCACCTCATCGCCGACTACGGCCACGGCGACCTGGCCTTTGCCGAGGTGGTGCAGCGTTTGAAGCGCCTTTTGCCCGAGGCCGAACTCGTCCTTACGCCCGTGCCACCCTTTGCTACCCTCGCGGCGGGCTTTTGCGTGGCGCAGTTGGGTCTTAACGACGCGCCCGAGGGAACCGTGATTTACCACAACGTCGCGCCTCGAGAGGACAACGGCGAGGCGCGGCAAAATAACGCGGGCGAGCGCCTTGCTTACGCGCGCCTGCCGGGCGGCGTCAAGGTGGTGGGGGTGAACGCGGGCTACGCTTTTTCTTTTCTAAAAGATACAGCCGAGGAGCTTCGCTTTGTGGCCGTCGCAGCGGAGGGCTCGCAGTTCCGCTCGCGCGACCTTTTCCCCCGCCACGTCGCGGCGGTGGCGCGGGGGGAGGTTGACGCGCTGGCCGGAGAGGTCTCCCCCGCCGACGTTCCCCAGGTGCCGGAGGCCAGAGTCGCCTACATCGACGGCTTTGGCAACCTCAAGACGACGTTTCGGTTTGAGGAGGTGGGGCGGGAGGTGGGCTCGAGCCTGACCCTCCGCATCGGTGACACCACCCAAGAGGCCTCCTTGAGCGACGGCTCGTTCGCGGTGCCCAAGGGCGCGCTCGCCTTTTCACCGGGGAGTAGCGGCTGGAGGGTCGGCGAGACGCAAATTCGCTGGATGGAGCTCTTTTTACGCGGGGGGAGCGCCTGGGACATGTTTGGGCGGCCCCCCGTGGGTAGCATTATCGAGATTGGCTAACGCTTTCAACGTGTCAAGGGCTGATACATCAAAAGTGAGGTAATCTCATCAGCGAGACAGTCCCATCAGCGGGCATTCCTCACCGTCGCGCCAACCCTTGTGAAGCCTCTTCAGCAATCCTTTGTTCATGAATTCTTTGTCCAGCCTTGCGCGGGAACGCGGTTGTGCTAGACTTTGTGGTGAATCAGACGGTGAGGAATGTCACAACAGAATGTTTGAGACAAGAGTGCTGGAATGAGGGTGTCGCCTAGTGGCAACCTTGTAAAGCATAAGAAGAGAAACCGAACGCCGTCTGAACAATATTTACTGGAGGTTACATGAAAAGATTCGTTTTAAGTTTCGTCCTCACGTTGGGCTTGGTTGGCGGCCTGGCAAACGCGCAAGACGCGTCGACGCTGGTGTTCTGCCAGAGCGGCCTGCCGGTCACGCTCGACACGGGCCAGGACGGCAACTCGCTCACGCCCGCCTATCAGGTCCTAGAGCCGCTAGTATTCTTCGAGCCGGGCACGGGCAACACCGCGCCGGGTTTGGCGACCGAGTGGTCGGCCAACGAGGACTCGACCGAGTGGACCCTGACCCTGCGCGACGACGTGACCTTTCAAGACGGCACGCCGTTTAACGCCGAGGCGGTCAAGTTTAACCTAGACCGCTGGAACGACCCCGCCAACGAGTACCGCTTCGACAAGCCCTTCGTCCCCTGGACCTGGATTTTCGGCGGCTTCTTGGGCGACGGCAGCCTCTTGGACTCCGTAGACGTGGTGGACGACACCACGGTGCGCCTCAACCTCAACCAGGCGGTCTCGTTCGTGCCCGCGATGCTTGCCTCGTCGTACTTCGGGATGCACTCGCCTACGGCAGTACAAGAGGGCGGCGCGGACTACGGCACGCCCAACGGGACCATCGTCGGCACCGGCCCCTTTGGATTTGACGAGTGGGTCGACGGCTCGCAGGTCGCGCTAAGCGCCTTCGAGAACTACTGGGGCGACGCGCCCGGCGTGGACAGCCTGGTGTTCTTGGGCATCGAAGACCCCACCGCGCGTTTGGCCCAGCTCAAGTCGGGCAGTTGCGACATCGCAGTCAACCTCTCCTCAGACGACTTCGAGCAGGTCGAGAGCGACGACTCTATCGAGCCCGCGATGGTCGACGCCAACCTCAACGTCGGTTACCTGGCGTTTCACCAAGACAATGAGCCCTTCGGTGACGAGCGGGTGCGCCAGGCGGTCGCCTACGCGATTGACCAGCAGGCCATTGTAGACGCGTTTTACGCCGGTCTGGGCCAGGTCGCCTCGCAGTTCGTGCCGCCCGCCCTGTGGGGCCGTGACGACGCGCTCGAGGCCTACCCCTACGACCCCGAACGTGCTCGAGAACTCCTCGCCGAAGCGGGCTTCCCCGACGGCTTCTCCACCGAACTCTGGTACATGCCCGTGTCGCGCCCCTACTTCCCCGCGCCCGAAGACATCGCCACCGCGATGGCGAGCTATCTGGCCGACGTGGGCATCGAGGTTGAGCTTCTAACCGAAGACTGGGGCACCTACCTAGAAGACTACGACGACGGCAAGTTCCCCATGTACATGCTCGGCTGGAGCGCGGACTTCGCCGACCCCGACAACTTCTTGTACACCTTTTTCGGTCCCAGCGTGGTTACCGCCAACGGTTGGACCGGTGAGCAGCAAGAAGAGGTCCTGAGCCTCCTCAACGACGCGCGCCGCGCGAGCACCCAGGAGGAGCGCCAAACGATTTACGAGCAAGTGGACAACATCATCAACCAAACCGTCGTTCAGCTTCCCGTGGCGCATAACCGCGTGCTCAACGCGGTCGGGAGCGGCGTCGAAGGCTTTGTGCCCAGCCCGCTGGGTTCGACCATCCCGCTTCGCACGGTGACCAAACAGTAGGAACCCGGTAACGGACTCACGCTTTCGGGGGTGCTCAGGTGTTGGGCACCCCCACCCTTATCTTAGGAATTCGCGCTGCACAGGCGTTATAGTAACTCAAGAAGTGCCGGGTACCGAGTGAAGAGAGAGAACAAGGAGTTGCAACCCCTTGTTACCACTCCCTTACCCAAAAGCGGTACGTAAGCTAAACAAGTTTATTCTCACAAGTTTTATGGAGCTTATCTGATGGAGCTTTCTTGACAGGGTATATCCTCCGCCGCGTGTTGGGGCTCATTCCGGTGCTCGTCGGCATCAGCCTGCTCGTGTTCTCCTTGACGCGCATTATCCCCGCCGACCCGGCGCTCCTGATGCTGGGCGAGCGCTCGACCCCCGAGGCGAGGGAGAGGCTGCGCGAAGAGATGGGGCTCAACAGGCCGCTTCCGGTCCAGTACGCCGAGTTCGCCTGGGGCGCAGTTCGGGGCGACTTGGGCCAGTCTTACCTGACGCGCATCAACGTGCGCCAGGGGCTGGCGGAGCGGTTTCCGGCGACCTTTGAACTCACCGTGGTGGCGATGCTTTTCGCTCTTGTGATAGGCGTCCCGGCAGGGGTGCTGGCGGCCTTGAACCGCGGCACGCTGCTCGACACCGCGCTTATGGTCGGGGCGCTCTCGGGGGTGAGTTTCCCGGTGTTCTGGCTCGCCATCATCCTTATTTATATTTTTGCGGTCAATTTGCAGTGGCTGCCGCCCGGTCTCCGTTTGGACGTTTCTTTGCGAAACTTTGCGCCCGTCACCGGCTTTTACGTGCTCGACGGATTTTTGCGCGGTCAACCCAATGTGAGTGTGAACGCGCTCAAACATCTCGTTTTACCCGGCATCGCGCTCGGCACGATTCCTTTGGCGATTGTGGTGCGGATGACGCGGAGTTCGATGTTGGAGGTGCTGGGTCAGGATTATGTGAGGACGGCCAGGGCCAAGGGCTTAGTGCGCCGCATCGTCGTTAACAAACACGCGCTACGCAACGCACTTTTGCCGGTCGTGACCGTCGTCGGCCTCTCTTTCGGCGCGCTCCTGTCGGGCGCGATTCTTACCGAGACGGTCTTTGCCTGGCCCGGCATCGGCAAGTGGATTTACGACGCCATCCAGTCGCGCGATTATC
The DNA here is from genome assembly GCA_965214405.1 of Trueperaceae bacterium. Classification (GTDB taxonomy): domain Bacteria; phylum Deinococcota; class Deinococci; order Deinococcales; family Trueperaceae; genus CBDCCT01. The sequence continues at coordinate 3,490,076 of OZ243956.1, read as the reverse complement.
CCATCGTCCAGGGCGGGGTCGTGTTTGTGGCGTTTGTTTTTGTGATTGTCAACTTGCTCATCGACCTGTCGTACGCGCTCATCGACCCGAGGATTCAGTATGGCTAGCACCACGGCGGCACCCGGAGCGGAGCGCGTCAAGGGGCGCTCGCTCGCGCAGGACGCGTTCCGGCGGTTTTTTCGCAACCCGACGGGGCTTTTGGGTCTCGCCATCGTGGGGTTTTTTATCATCACCTCGCTTTTGGCACCGGCGCTCTCGCCCTACGATCCGACGACCGACCGCAACCTGCGGCTGCGCCTCACCCCGCCCTCGTGGTCGCTCTCGGCGGCGGAGCGTCAGGAGCTTGATTTGGGCACCTGGTCGCTGCCTTTCGGGACCGACCAGCAGGGCCGCGACCTGTTCGTGCGCGTGTGGCACGGCGGGCGCATCTCGCTGCGGGTCGGGCTTTTTGCGGTGGCGATTGCCTCGAGCATCGGCGTCTTGTTGGGCCTCTTGGCGGGCTACGCGGGCGGCTGGCTCGACACCGTGATCGTCTGGTTAGTCGACATCTTGCTGGCGTTTCCCGGCATCTTGCTGGCAATCGCCATCGTGGCGATTTTGGGGCCGAGCCTCACCAACGCGCTCGTCGCCATCGGCATCACGCAGATTCCCATCTACACGCGCGTGACGCGCTCGGTGGTGCTGGGCCTGCGTGAATCCGAATATGTGCAGGCGGCGCGGGCGCTGGGCTCAGGGGGACCGCGCGTCGTGTTCTCGCACATCTTCCCCAACGCGCTCTCGCCCATTATCGTGCAGCTCACGCTGTCGATTGGCGTGGCGATTCTGGACGTGGCCGCCTTGGGCTTCTTGGGCCTCGGCGTGCAGCCGCCCGCGCCCGAGTGGGGCGCGATGATCAAGGCCGGATACGAGAAATTTTTGCAAGCCCCCTACATGTCCATTTTTCCGGGCCTGGCGATTTTCTTGTCGGTCGTGGGGTTTAACCTGTTGGGTGACGCCATCCGCGACGTGCTCGATCCGCGCCTTAGAGAATAGTGGCTAGTGAGTAGTGGGTAGAGGATGGGGGATTGAACGTGTCTGATGTGAGCGGGTTACGCGAGCTTTTGGGTGAGGAGCAAGTTAGCACGGGTGCGTCTGTGCTGGAGGCGCATTCAAAGGGCGAGTCGTTTGACGAGGCGCGGTTGCCCGACGCGGTGGTCTATCCCGAATCGACCGAAGACGTGCGGCGGGTGGTGACTTACGCCTTTGAACGGGGCATTCCGGTGACGCCGGTAGGGGCGAACTCCTCTTTGGAGGGTCACACGGTGCCGGTGGGGGGCGGCATCTCGCTTTCTCTTGCCCGCATGAACAAGATTTTGGAGGTCCGGCCCGACGACCTGCTCATCGTCGCGCAGCCCGCTGTGACCTATCCGGAGGTGAACGAGCGGGTGGGGCGGAGCGGGCTCTTTTTCCCCATCGACCCTGGGGCGCACGCCTCGTTAGGTGGCATGATCGCCACCAACGCTTCGGGTACGGCGGCGGTGCGGTACGGGGTGACGGCGGATTATGTGCTGGGGCTGGAAGTGGTCACACCCACGGGTAAGGTGATTCGCACGGGCTCGAGGGCCAGGAAATCCTCGAGCGGCTACAACTTAACCCGCCTCTTTTGTGGTGCCGAGGGCACCTTGGGCGTCGTGACCGAGGTGACGCTGCGCTTGGTGGGCTTGCCCGAGGCGGCGTCCGCCGCCCGCGTGCCCTTTGCGGACGCGGCTTCGGCCACGGGCTTTGTCACGAGCCTTATCCAGGCGGGCGTCCCCGTCGCGCGCTGCGAACTTGTCGATCCCGTGAGCATCCGCGCGGTGAACGCGTACAAGGGCACGCGCTACCCTGAAGAGATGACCATCTTCTTAGAGTTCCACGGCAACCCGGCGGGCGTCGCCGCGGACGCTGCGCTGGCTGAGGACTTGGCTAAAGAGCACGGCTCGAGCGCCTTTGAGGCGAGCAGCGACCCCGACGCGCGCGCGCAACTTTGGGACGCGCGCCACAGCATGTACTACGCAGCGGTCGCCGCCAACCCCGGCAAGCGCAACATCGTGACCGACGTGGCTGTGCCCATCTCCAAGCTGCCCGAGGCGGTGACGGAGGCGTTGGAGAGCTGCGAGCGGGCAGGCCTCGACGCCTACTTAGTCGGTCACGTCGGCGACGGGAACTTTCACCTATCCATCTTTTTTGATAAAGGCGACGCGGACGCCCTGTCGCGTATCGACCGCGTGAGCAGCGAGATGACCAAACGCGCCCTCTCTGTGAGCGGCACCTCGACGGGTGAGCACGGGGTGGGGGTTCGGAAATTGAGGTATATGGCGCTCGAGCACGGCGCGGCCTTGGAGACGATGCGCGCTATCAAGGAGACGCTCGACCCAAAGGGGATTATGAATCCTGGAAAAAAGCTGCCTGCCAAAGAAGTTGCGGAGGTTGATGCGTAGGAGAAGGGTGAGCGGACCCGAGCTGACACAGCCAGAGAGTACGGCTTTCTCTATTTTTGGCGTACAATAGCTCCGAGATTGGAGCATCACCGTGGAAGCTTTTGTTCCGATCCGCACCCCGCCTCCTCCGCTGGGCACCCGGATTCTATCGTTAGAGGCGCAGAGCGATTTACAAGTGGTTGAGCGCCTGAGCCAGGGTTTACCCACCAGCAGCATTGAACAGCTTGCGGCACATTTAGGCTGGTCGGTGGCGCAACTCCTCGAGCTGACCAGCGTCAAGAGCAGCACCTTTTTTGAGCGCAAAAAGCGGCGACAGCCCCTCACCGTCGAGGCGTCGAGCCAAGTCTACCGCCTCGCCAGGGTGGTCGAGGCGGCGGAGGCGTATCTCGAAGACAGAGAGAGAGCGCCGTTGGTTGTCGCGTCCCAAGATTGCTTTAGGCGGCAAGGCTCCGCTCGAGTTCGCGCGCACGGCGGAAGGGACCGATTACGTCGTGAAGCTTTTGGGGCGTATGGCGCACGGGGTTATTTCTTGAGCATCACCGCCTACCGCCTCAGTTTTGCACAATGCTACGCGCCATCAGCCTCTTCTGCGAACACAGCCGCAACATCGACCCTAAAGCCGTCAAGCAGCCCAGACCCCGCCGTCTCACCCGCCGCAAACTCGCCGTGGACGTGGTAGTTCTCCTCAGCCAGGGTGAAGACTGTTGTCTTTTCCGTCAGCGGATTCACTAGCCAGTATTCGGAGATGCTCGCCTGGTCGTACTCTCGTAACTTCACCTCGGTGTCGCGCCTGGGGTCGTCGGGGCTAACGACCTCCATCACCAGGTCCGCGCCGTGCCAATAATTTTCGGTTCGCCTGTCGCTATGCTCGCGCAGCATGAACATCACGTCGGGCTCGCGGTATTTGTCTTTGCGGAGGCGGATGCGGAAGGGGGCAATGAGGACTTTGCCCACGGGTTTGTTGGCGATAAATGACTTGAGGAACCCCACGAGCAAGATAACGATATCTTGATGACGTTCACTCGGCATGGGCAGCACTTCTATATTGCCATCGGAGAACTCGACCAGGTGATTGGTTTCCAGGGCGAGGTAATCCGCCTTGCTCCAGGCACCCTGTAGGGGGAAGAGGTGGGCAATCTCCCAGGCAGGCTCGAGCTTAGACTCCTTTTGCGTAACGGCGTCTATTGCCATAGCCTCTCCAAATCCTTGAACGTCATAAACCTACTTTAGCAAACTGGAGGAAAATTAACGTTGGTTGGCGTTGTAACCTGACCTCATGAACCTTGCGACCGTCAGCCTCCACCCGACTTCCCTGAGAAAGTTTGGGTCGTTGTCGAACAACCCAAGGGTGAGCCCTACCGCCTCCGTTATGACCGGGCAAGCGGGTCGTTTGAACGAACGCCGCACAAGTCGCTAATGTTTGAAAGAGGCTTTGGCGGCGCTTACGGCTGGGTCGGCGGTCTCGGCACACCGCCCGAGCCGCATCTTGACGTTCTGTTACTGACTCAGCAAAACCCTCAGCCCGGTGACGTCCTCTTGGGTGTCGTCTGCGGTGTGTTCTACCGGGATGACGGCGACCATAAACTCGTGGCGTTGGACGCTGAAGGGCAAACTGTTACACGCGCAGACTTTCTTGCGTTGAACAGCGCGACACAAGATGAACTCAGACGTCTCTATCCGAACGTGCGAGAGAATGAGGGCTGGCACGGTGCGGAAGAGGCTCGAGCCTACCTGCGCTCGAGCCTCCCGCCTGAAACTCCTAATCCGCCGCCACCGCCTCCGCCCGGTCGAGCGTCTTCCTAAGCGGCAACTCGGGAATAAAAAGCGTCACGAGCCAGCCTGCGATGACGATAAAGATGACGTAGAAGTAAATTCGCGTAATAGCGGTGGTAAACGAAACCCTGATGCCGCGCTCGACCTGCTGGCTGAGCGTACTGGCTTGGGTCTCGATTTGGCTCTTGAGTCCCGCCAAAAAGCCCGCTGTGGCCTGCGGGTTGCCTCGCACGCCCGCCGCGCCCGCCCGGATGCCCGCTTGCGCGACGGCGGGTAGGGGGCTCCTCTCGAGCACCGTAGAAAGCGCCGCCGCGTCGCCCGACTCGACCGCGCCCGCGATGGCGTCGTACTGTTCGTTAAAAGCCGCGCGTATCTGCTCACCGACTTCGGTCCCGCCCGTCGAGGCGAGGCGGCTCTCGGCCCCGCCGACACCCTCGGCCCCGCCAAAGGCTCCCGCGAACTCCTGGGGCATGTTCTGCGAAAAAGACGCGGCGAGCGTGGTGGCTAAGACCGTCCCCAAGATGGCCGTGCCGACGGCCCCGCCGATCTGCCTAAAAAACTGGCTCGCGGAGGTAGCCTGGCCCACCTTGCGTACGTCAACCGCGTTCTGAATCGCCAGCGTGTAGAGGGGCAGCGAGGGGCCGACGCCCAAGCCGCAAACGACCATGTAAAGCGTGACCTGCCAGTAGGGAACGTCGGGCGACATGCTCGAGAGCAGCCACACCCCCGCCAGCAAAACCGCGCCGCCAAAGAGCATGAGCGCGCGGTAGTGCCCGAAGCGCGACACGAGCTGTCCCGAGACAATCGCGCCAAACACCACGCCCAGCGAGAGCGGCACGAGCGACAAACCCGCCTCGGTCGCGGTCACGCCGAGCACGTTGATCATAAAGAGCGGCAAAAAAGCGACGGTGCTCAAGAAGGCCGCGCCCAAAAAGAGGAGGGCGACGCTCGAGGTGCTGAACACTTTGTTTTTGAAGAGCCTTAAGTCGAGAATCGGGTTGGAGGACCGCAGCGAGCGCAGCACGAAGAGCGCGAGCGCGGCTCCCGCCACCCCGAAGAGCGAGAGCGTGACCGGACCCCCCCAAGGGTACTGCGTCTTGTCGAGCTGTAGCGCCAGCACGAGCGGCACGAGGCCGATAACGAGCAAGAAAGCGGCGAGGAAGTCGAGCCCCGTTTTCTCCCCCTGCGGCACCAGGGGCGGCATCCGGGTGATGATAAACCACAGGGCGAGCGCGCCGAAGGGCACGTTTACGTAAAAGACCCAGCGCCAGCCCGCGACGCCCGGGATGATGCCGGAGCCGTAGTCGGTCAAAAACCCGCCGATAAGCGGCCCCAGCACGCTGGCAATCCCGAAGGTGGCCCCCACCAGCCCCTGATACTTGCCGCGTTCAGAGGGCGGAAAAAGGTCGGCGATGATAATAAACGCCATCGCAAAAAGCCCCGCGCCGCCCAAGCCCTGAACCGCCCGAAAGGCGATGAGTTGGTTCATCCCGTCGCCGATTAGGGGCAGCGAGCCGAACTCGCCCGCGAGCCCGCACAAAAAAGAGCCCGTCAGAAAAAGCCCGATGGACCAGAGTTCGATGCGCCTGCGCGAATACATGTCCGCCAGTTTGCCGTAGATGGGCACGAGCACGGTCGAGGCGATGAGATACGAGGTGATGACCCAGGCGTAGCGGCTCAGGCCCTGCAAATCCTCGACGATTTTGGGCAGCGCCGTCGAGACGATGGTCTGGTCTATCGCGCCCAGAAAGAGGGCCAGCAAAATACCGATAAGTGTGAAGGTCGTGTCTCTTCTTGACAGGCTCATAAAGGCTCCTGGGGTGAGTTCATCCCGTGTGACATCGTTTCAATGGCGGCTATCATCGTTTCTTGTACCTCCGGGGGAAGGGGCTCGAGCATCCTGCTAACCTCCGCGTCCAAGGTGCGGAGCGCGTCGCGCGTCACCACTGCGCCTCGAGCGGTCAAACTCAGCACCCGCCGCCGCGCGTCCTTCGGGTCGAGAGCGCGCGCTATCAGCCCCGCTTTTTCGAGTTCGTCGAGCTTGCGCGAAATCGCGTGGGCAGGGATTTGCATCGCTTCCGAGATTTCCGAGGGGCTTAGGTCGGTGGTGCCGATGGTCTCGAGCAGCAAAACCTCCAAAAACTCTAGGTCGTGCGCCTCCCGGATTTTGGGATTGATCCGGCGCAGCATCACCTGCCGCAGTCCCCAAAAGGCGTGCATAAAGCGTTGGCTGGTTCCTTCAGATACTTGCACATTGCAAACATTACGCTTTGCAATAATAGTGGGTTGTGTCGGAAGATACATAACACGATATGCGGTGTGTAAGAACGAAGTCACACGTTTTTTCTCCCTATCTCCCTACCTCCTCATCTCCCCATCTCTCCTCACCAACAACATCCCCACCACACCCTCGAGGGCTATACTTGGGGCTATGACTACAAATATGAACAAGAAAGAAGACACACAAATTAGGCAGAAGAGGCTGCCCAACGGCTTTACGCTGCTGCTCGAGCCCATGCCCTGGCTGCCCTCGGCCTCGTTTCAGTTTCTTATGCCCGTCGGCTCGCTGGGCGATCCCGCGGGTGAGGAGGGGAACGCGACGGTCTTGAACGACCTGCTCTACCGCGGTGCGGGGGGGCGGAGTTCGAGGGAGCTTTCCGACGCGCTCGACGCTTTAGGCGTCCGACGCGGCGGCGGCGCGGGCACCGAGTACGCGACGCTGTCGGCCTCGCTGCTGGCGGACACGTTAGGCGAGACGCTGCCCCTTTACGCCGACATCCTCCGCCGCCCCGCCCTCGAGGATAACGAGTTTGAGCCCGCGCGCACCTTGGCGCTCCAGGAACTCGCCTCGCTGGGCGACAACCCGACGCAGCGCCTCTTTCAGGCACTCTCAAAAAGTTACTTCGCCTCGCCCCACGGACGCTCGTCGTACGGGACCGAAGAGGGCCTAAAGGCGCTCGCGGTCGAGAATGTGCGTGCCGACTACGCGCGGCGCGTGTCGCCGCAGGGGCTGATTTTGGCCGTCGCGGGGGGCGTGACCTGGGAGCCGCTGCTCGAGCTTGTCGAGACGCTGTTCGGCGACTGGACGGGAGACGCGCCCGCGCTGCCGGAGGCGGAGGTCGCGCCGCCGCACCAGGCGCACACGGACGCCGACACCTCGCAAGTCCAGATTGGCGTGGCGTACGAGGCCGTGGCCCCCGACGCGCCCGGCTGGTACGAAAACGCGCTGGCGACGGGCGTGCTGAGCGGCGGGATGGGCTCGCGCCTCTTTACCGAAGTCCGCGAAAAGCGCGGCCTCGTCTACAGCGTGGCCGCGGTGAGCCGGGTGGTGCGGGGTTTCGGCTACACACTGGGCTACGCGGGCACGACGCCCGAGCGCGCCGACGAAACTTTGAGCGTGCTCCTCAACGAACTCACCCGCGTTCACGACGGGGTGAGCGAGGAAGAACTCGAGCGCGCCCGCACCGGCATCTTATCGCAACTCGTGATGCAGGGCGAGTCGAGCGGCGCGAGGGCGAGCGCCTTGGCCCGCGACACCTTTTTGCGCGGCGCGCCGCGTCCCGTGCAGGAGACCAAGGAAGCCGTTCAAGCTGTGACTTTGGACGACCTCAACCGCTTTTTGGCTGAGCGCCCCGCACCGGAATTCACGGTGCTGACTTTAGGACCCAAAGCATTAGACCCCAATTTAGACTCTGACGCCGTGGAGGTAGGCGCGTGATTCACTTTGATAAAACCACCCTTGACAACGGCCTCACCATCATCGGCGAGCACAACCCGCAGGCGCAAACCTTTGCGGCGGGCTACTTCGTCAAGACGGGCGCTCGAGACGAGACGCCCGAGGTGGCGGGGGTGTCGCATTTTTTAGAGCACATGATGTTTAAGGGCACCGCCCGGCGCTCGCCCGAGGACATCAACCGCGAATTCGACGAACTCGGGGCCAACTACAACGCCTACACGTCGGACGAGCGCACCGTCTACTACGGCGCGGTCTTGCCCGAACGCGGCGAACGGCTTTTGGACCTTCTTTCGGACATGATGCGCCCCGCGCTGCGTAACGAAGACTTTGATTTAGAAAAGAATGTCATTTTAGAAGAAATCGCCATGTACGAAGACCGGCCTTCGTTCAAGGTGTTTGAGGAGGGCAACCGGCTCTTTTATAGCAGTCATCCGCTGGGCAACTCCGTGTTGGGTTCGGTGGATTCGATTACTGCTTTGGAGCGTGACGCCATGCTCCGCTACTTCGAGGCGCGCTACGCGGCGGACAACCTCACGCTGGCGGTGGCGGGAAACTATGTGTGGGACAAGGTTGTAAACCAAGTAGCGAGCCTCACCGAGGGCTGGAGGCCGAGCGAGGCGGGGCGTGACTATCCAATTCTTAAGCCCTCGAGCGGTCAAGAAACGCTTCAAGACCCCAAACTCACCCGCGTCCACGTGGCCGCCTACGCCCCCGGCGTGAGCGCCCAGGACCCGCGGCGCTACGCCGCCTCGGTGCTCGCCAACGCGCTGGGTGGCGGCGAGGGTAGCCGCCTCTATTGGGCTTTGGTGGACAAGGGCTTGGCGGACAACGCTTCGTTGTCGCACGACAGCGCGGACGGGGCGGGCGCGTTTGTGGGCTACGTGTCCACCGCGCCGGAGGAACTTAACGGGGTTCTGAAGACGTACCTCGAGACCCTGCAAACCGCCCAAGACGAGGGCGTCACCGCAGACGAGTGGACGCGGGCGCAGCGCAAACTGGCGACCGGCCTCACCCTGCGCGGCGAAACGCCTTTCGGGCGGCTCATGTCCTTTGGGACGAGCTACCTCTACACGGGCGAATACAAGACGGTCCAAGAAGTTGTCGACGCCATCATGGCGACCACCCCGGAGGACGCCGCCGCGCTTCTTGCAGAGCGGCCCTTCGACCATATGCTGACGGTCGCGCTGGGGCCTTCCTAAAGCCCGCTTTTATCTAAAGAATCCAGCCCCCTTCTCATGGTGGTCACGGTAGACTGACCACCATGCTTCTTTTGCGTCTTGGTGTTTTCACGCTTCTGACCCTTATCGCGCCCCTCGCGCTCGCCCAAACAGCACCCTTCGCGGCCCTCCAGATCACCCCCTACGGTGACCAGACGGTGGACCTAGCCACGGGCGTCACTACGCTGCCACAGGGCGGCGAAATCGTGGATGCGGAGAGCGGCGTGACTCTATCAGGGAGTCTGGTGACGTACAAAGAGAGCGATTATGTCGAGGTGACGGACGGAGAGGTGGCAGGAGAGTTTGGTTCGCTTGCCGCCCCCACGGTTCGGCTTGATACGAACGCGCAGACCCTCGAGGCCACAGGCGGCGTCACCTTTAAGGGCGAGGATTTAGCGCTCCGGTCGGACACGCTGACGCTCCACCTTGCCGACGAGGTCGCGGTGGCGGCGGGAAGTCTCTCGAGCGAGACGCCCGCGCTCCAAGCTGCCGCCTTGCTCGTGGACCTCCAGCAAAACGCGGCGCTGGTGGTGGGACCCTATCTTTACCAAAGTGGGCCGCTCACCCTCCAGAGCGAAACCAAGGATTTCCTAAGTCTCACCTGGGGCGCGGACGAGACGGACTTCGAGGCGAGTACAACCGTAGACCCGGCGCTTCAAACCCGCCTCGAGCCCTACCTGCCCTGACCTTGAGGTGGCCCCGGCTTGTCTTTATGTTTTTGATGGTCTCGAGCGTCCTGACCCAAACGCTGGCTCAGGAAACGGTTTCAATCCTTCGTCCAACCCTGCAAGAGGCGCAAACGCTCTGCGAGAGGCTGCCGAGTAGCCCGAGGCTCGAGCTTACCGGCTTGGGCACCGCGACCTTTGGCGACCTCGACTTCAACCAAAAAGAGGACGCGGCTACGCTCACCAACGGCGTCTGCGTCCGGGGTGAGGGCTGGAGGCTCGAGGCCGCCTCGCTCCAAGCCGCAAATGTGAGCACGGAGCCCGTTATTACCACGTCTGCGGCGGTGCTTTGGGTAGGAGAGTGGAGGCTCGAGGGCGACACGCTTCTTACCGACAGCGCGGCGATGCAGCTTACAGAGGTGTGGTTTAGGGGTGGCCTGGAGAGAACGGTCACGGGCGCGGCGGCGCGCGCCACTTACACGTTTTCCACGGGTGAATTTACGCTGGACGACGTGTGGGCCTTGGGCCGAGGCTACCGGGTGAGCGGCGCGCGCGCGACCCTTTCGGGCGAGACGCTGGTTTTTGACGAGGCCGTGGCGACGACCTGCACGTGCGGCCCGCCGCTCTACACCGTCTCCTCACCTGAGCTTCGGGTGGAGGAAGCGGGGTGGGTTTCGGTCCGTAACGGGGTGCTGAATGTGGGCGGCGCGGCGCTTAAACTTGCGCCCGAGTTGGACTTGTCCGACCCCTCGAGCCTCAGGCTGCCGGTGCGCGTTGACACGCTTGAGGGCGTAGGCCGCACTCTTCAACTTACTCGGCTCCCGCTTCGTAACGGCTTCGCGCTCTCTACCGGGTTTACCGGCGTGGGTGAGACGCGCCCTTCCGCACCGTTCGGCCTCCTCCACTTGGACAGGCCGGGTTTGGGCGTGACCGTCGGGCGCGGACCCTGGGGCGTTCAGGCTGACGTGCGTTTTCTCGAGCCTCTAAACGACGCGTTTACGGTGAGCTTCGGCCTCCGTAATCATCTTTGGGCGCTGGAGGATTTCTTACGCGAGGGTGCTGTGAGCCTTGACGGCGCGCATACCTGGCCTGGACCCTTGAGTGACGACAGCCTGCGCTTTAGTGGCAACGCGACCGCCGCCGTTTCGGGGCAAAAGCTGGGGGACGCGTTCGTTATAGCGCCGCGCATAGCCGCGTCTGCCGAGGCCATTTACACCTCTCCCGAGACCCCGCTGGGCCGGTTCGGCCTCCGCACGGGGGCCAGCGTGAGCGTTTATCCTACTTTTGACAAAGTTCAGTACGGTTTCCGCGTTGCGCCGAGTTGGCGGCTCGAGCGCCCTCCCTTCACAGGCACCCTGACCTTTGACCGGCTCTTGACCAACAGCGCCTCGCCCTTTTCCGTCCGGCTGGACCGGCTCGAGCCCGTGAGCGCTCTTCTCGGCAACGCCACCGTAACGGGTGACTTAAGAGGTGGGGGAAACGCGGGCGTCACCACAACGTTTGCTTACAACTTTTTGCCCGAACCCAATAAAAATTCCTTTCGGACTTTTTTTCTCTCCGCACGCGCGGCGCTGCCCACGGCTTCTTTTATCGTCACGCCAACTTTTGATTTAGAGCTTGCCCGCGTGCTCGAGACCCGTTTCGACCCGGACACCCGCGCCTTTGTCGCGGCGGGCGTGGGTCTTGCCAACGATAACTTTGGGGCGGGCCTCTACGCGCGTTACAATCTTCTGCCGGAGGTGAGGCGGTTGGACGTGGTGGAGGTGTCAGGAAGCGCGCCGCTTCATGTGGGTGAGAGGTTAGTGCTCGAGCCTTTTATAGCTCTCAATCTAGCGGGACCGCTGACGGGCGCGGGTCCCTTGCGCGTCTCGGGTGCCGGGCTTTCATTCACCTACCGGAGCTGCTGCGGCACCGTTACGGCAGGTTACAAACAACTCCGCGACGAGGCGACGACGACGTTTGCGCTCGAGCCGAGCGCCCCGTAATTCCATGAAACGCCTTGACCGCTACCTTCTTAAAGAGAGCCTGCCACCCTTTGTCTTCGGCCTCCTTTTGTACAGCACGCTGGCGGTGGTCAGCGTGACCCTGCCACGCTTGGGGTGGATTGTGGGCGCGCCGCTGGGGCCGCTGCTGGGCTGGCTGGCACTGCAAGTCCCCGCCGCCGCGGTGCAAACGCTGCCCATCGCGCTCCTTTTGGCGGTGCTGCTGACCTTTGGCCGTTTGAGCGCGGACAGCGAACTTCTGGCGGCGCAGGCGGGGGGCGTGGCGCTGGGGCGGTTGGCAAGGGTATTCATCCTCCTGGGCCTCCTCGCCGCGGCGGGGGCGCTCCTTCTCAACGAGCGGGTGCTGCCCACGACCAACGCGCGGGTTGGCGCACTCTATTGGGAGTTGACGAGCGGCGGCAGCGGGCTCTACCGTTTGGCCGAACAAAACCTGCCGCTGGGCGACACGAGTCTCCGTTTTAGCACGACGGACCGCGCGACGGATGAGATGTTTGGCGTGAGGCTCGAGTCCTGGCAAGACCGGACGCTGACCGTGGTTTTTGCGGACCGGGCGAGGTTTATGGACGGGGGGCTCGAGCTTTACGGTTACCACACAAGTGTCGTGGATTTTGCCGCGTTGTCGCGTCCAGAGGGTGATGCTGAGGCTTTCTTGCGCACACTTTTACGTGCCGACAGCCGCGCGCCGAACCCGGACTCGAGCCTGCGCGTCACCCTGCCCGTCTCCTATGACGACCTCGTCACCCGTTTTAGCGGCGGCGGGTTTGAGGACAGTCGGTCGGTGCGGGGGGCTTATGAGGACGCCCGCGACTTGGCCTTACCCGTTGGCGAACGCCGGACAGCGGCGGCGCTCTTTCACCGCAAGCTGGCCGAGCCCTTCGCCAACCTCACGCTGCTGCTCGTGGCGGTCCCCTTAGCGCTCCTCTACGCCCGCTCCCGCGCGGTCGCCTTTGGTTTATCGCTCGTCGTGACGCTCGCGTGGTACTTGCTCCTCACTGTCGGCCAACTTCTCGCACAGGCGGGCACCCTGCCCGTGTGGTTGGGGGTCTGGGCGGGAAATGGGCTGCTGGCGGGGCTGGGGCTTTATTTGCTGGGGGCCAGGGTGAATTTGAGATAAGGTGCGCAAGTTACATTGGTTCGCCCGTCCAGCCGCAGACATTCCCTAATGCGCAAGAGGGGCTAACATACGTCTGTTCTGTCTGTTTGCGCAAGTAGAATCACTCCCAGTCAAAAACACGTCGTAGAAAATCCCACACGCACCCGCTACACGTTAAGTTCTGCGCACAAACGCCCTCATCTTTTCTTTACGCTTAGCTCACGAAACGCAACCTCGCTCGCCTTTGTGGGCAGGTCAGTCAAGCGTTTTGGGAGGATGGTTACATGCACCGTAAGCTCCACATGACCCTTTGGTCTCTACTGATCGCCCTGCTGCTCGCAGCCTGCGGGGGCGATGCTACAAGGGATGTACCCACGGCCCCTACCGGCCTCACCGCCACCCCCGGCGAGGGCGTGGTCACGCTGCGCTGGCAGGATAGAAGCGACAACGAAACAGGCTTTACCATCTACAGGCGCGAGGCTTCCGCAGACGCCGCGGGTCTCGGCACCCAGCAAGCCTCAGCCTTTAGCAAGCTCGACAGCGTGGCGGAGAATGTTACGGAATACGAAGACACCAGCGTCACCCCCGGCACGCTCTACCGCTACGGCGTCACCGCGGACGGCGAGGTGAGTTCTTCCGCGATGGTTGCCACCGAAGAAAACGAGCCGGTGGCCGCCGGGAACCGCGCGCCCAGCGCCAAAGGCCAGTCGTTCAGCACACCCGAAGACGCGCCCATCGCGGTCACGCTCACAGGCAGCGATCCGGACGGCGACGCGCTCACCTACACCATCGTGACGGCCCCTGCTTACGGCAAGCTCTCAGGTGACGCGCCGAAGCTGCTCTACACCCCTAAGCAAGACTATAGCGGCAAAGACTCCTTCACCTTTACCGTGTCCGACGGCAAGGCAACCTCTGCCGTGGCGACGGTCACGCTCACCGTTGGGGATGTAAACGACGCGCCCACAGCGACCGCCCAAGAGGTCAGTACCGAAGAGGACACGCCGGTCACCATCACCCTGACGGGCAACGACCCGGAGGGTGACGCGCTCACCTTTGCGATTGCTACACAGCCGAGCAAGGGCGGCTTGGGCACCATCAACCAGAGTACGGGCGAGGTGACCTACACCCCCGGAGCGAACGAGAACGGCGCGGACACCTTCACCTTTACGGTCTCGGACGGCGAGAAAACCTCCGCCCCGGCCACGGTGACGGTCAACTTAGGCGTGGTTAATGACGCGCCGGTTGCCAAGGCGCAGAGCGTCACGACCGATGAGGACGTTCCCGTCCTCGTCACCCTCGCGGGCGGCGACGCCGAGGACGACGCACTGAGCTTTGCCGTCGTTAAGCAGCCGGGTAAAGGCAGCTTAGGTGACATCAACCGAACAACGGGGGAGGTGATCTACACGCCCGGCGAGAACTATAACGGTGCAGATTCCTTCACCTTCACCGTCTCGGATGGCGGTGCGACCTCGGCGGAGGCAAAGGTGTCGATCACGATAAACGCGCTTAACGACACGCCGGTAGCCAACGCCCAAGAAGTGAGCACTGAAGAGGACACGCCCAAAGTCCTCACCCTGACAGGTAGCGATGTAGAGAGCACTACACTGAACTTTGCTATCGTTATAGAGCCAACGAAAGGCAGCTTGGGCAGCATCAATCAGGAAACAGGCGAGGTGACCTATACCCCCGAAGAGAACGAGAACGGTGCGGACGTGTTTACCTTTACCGTCTCAGACGGCGAGGCAACCTCGGCGGAGGCGACCGTCACGGTTAACCTGGGTGTGGTCAACGACGCGCCTGTAGCTAAAGCGCAAACGGTTGAAACCAAAGAAGACACCCCGCTCGACATCGCGCTCTCCGGCAGCGACGCGGACGGCGACGCGTTGACCTACGAGGTTGTGACGCAACCCGGCCACGGCAGCCTTTCTTTCCCGAACCCAAGCCCTTGCCAGACGAGCTTGAACGGTTCGCCCTCGACGAACTGCGCGTTCCAGCCGAGCGGGCTAGCGCCGAGCGACGCGCGGCAACTGATCTATACCCCCGACAACAACTACGTCGGCCCAGACAGCTTTACCTTCAAGGCCAATGACGGCTCGGACGATTCCGACGTTGTCACCGTCAGCCTCACCGTGACGGCAGTGAACGACGCGCCGACGGCGAGCGCTATCGGTGACAAGAACATTGATGAAGACAAAGCGTTCAGCTTGAACGTCTCAGCAAACTTCAGCGATGTGGACGAGGGCGACACGCTCACCTACAGTGCTACTTTAGAAGATGGTGGCGTCCTGCCCGCCTGGCTGAGCTTCACAGACGGCGGCTTCAGCGGCACCCCCGGCAACGCGGATGTCGGCAGCCTCAGCATCACCGTGACGGCCACGGATGAAGACGGCGCAAACGCGAGCGACACCTTCACCCTTACCGTCAACAATGTCAACGACGCCCCGGTTATCGAAGGAGACGAGACGGTCACCTTGACGGTTAACGAGGACGAGAGCGGCACGCTCAGCCTCAGCGCCGGTGACGATGACAACGACACCCTCACCTGGGGCGTAAGCGCCCCCGCGGCCCACGGCCAGGCGAGCGTGAACGCGCAGGGCGAGGTGAGTTACGCACCCAGTGAGAACTACTTTGGCGAGGACAGCTTTACGGTAGGTGTGAGCGACGGCAACGGCGGTAGCGACAGCGTAGCGGTCTCTGTAACCGTCAAGAGCGTGAACGACGCGCCCAGTAGCTTGAGCTTGGACAACAACAGCGTGACCGAAAACGAGCCCGCAGGCACGGTAGTCGGCACCTTCAGCGCCAGCGACATCGACAGCACCAGCTTTACGTACAGCCTGGTTGCGGGTGCAGGTGACGATGACAACGCCAGCTTTAGCATCAGCGGCGACGAGCTGAAGACCGACGCCAGTTTCGACTTTGAAAACAAGAACAGCTACAGCGTCCGTGTGAAGGTGAGTGACGGCGACGCCAGCTTTGAAGAAGCTTTTACCGTCACCGTGACCGACGTAGACGACACCGCCCCCACCGTCACCCTGAACGACCCCGGCAAGCTGACCGTGGGCGAGAAAGTAACCCTGACGGGCACAGCCAGCGACAACGCAGACGTGAGCAAGGTCGAGGTGTTCGAGGTCAAGGGCGGGAGCGAGACCTCGCTTGGCAGCACAACGCCCAGCAACGGCGACTGGAGCCTCCCCTACACCCCGGCAGCAGCGGGCAGCTACACCCTGAAAGCCGTTGCCAGCGACGCGGCGGGCAACAAGGTTGAGGCGACCCGATCCGTCACGGTGGTGCAGGCGGTAGCGTGGCCTGTACAGTTCGGCACCAGCTCTACTGACAAGGCTCACAGCGTCGCCACCGACGCCGACGGCAACGTCTACGTGAGCGGGTCCACCTACGGCAGCCTCCCCGGCAACACGAGCGCGGGCGATTGGGACGTCTTCGTCGCCAAGTACGACAGCGGCGGCGTTCAGAAGTGGGTCAAGCAGTTCGGCAGCAGCTCTACTGACCATGCTTACGGCGTCGCCACCGACGCCGACGGCAACGTCTACGTGAGCGGGTCCACCAGCGGCAGCCTCCCCGGCAACACGAGCGCGGGCGATTGGGACGCCTTCGTCGCCAAGTACGACAGCGGCGGCGTTCAGAAGTGGGTCGAGCAGTTCGGTACCAGCACTCATGACGATGCTTACGGCGTCGCCACCGACGCCAGCGGCAACGTCTACGTGAGCGGGTCCACCTACGGCAGCCTCCCCGGCAAAACGAGCGCGGGCGGCTGGGACGCCTTCGTCGCCAAGTACGACAGCGGCGGCGTTCAGAAGTGGGTCGAGCAGTTCGGTACCAGCACTCATGACGATGCTTACGGCGTCGCCACCGACGCCAGCGGCAACGTCTACGTGAGCGGGTCCACCTACGGCAGCCTCCCCGGCAACACGAGCGCGGGCGATGCCGACGCCTTCGTCGCCAAGTACGACAGCGGCGGCGTTCAGAAGTGGGTCGAGCAGTTCGGCAGCAGCACTTATGACCAGGCTTACGGCGTCGCCACCGACGCCAGCGGCAACGTCTACGTGAGCGGGTCCACCTACGGCAGCCTCCCCGGCAACACGAGCGCGGGCGATTACGACGTCTTCGTCGCCAAGTACGACAGCGGCGGCGTTCAGAAGTGGGTCGAGCAGTTCGGCAGCAGCACTTATGACCGGGCTTACGGCGTCGCCACCGACGCCAGCGGCAACGTCTACGTGAGCGGGTCCACCAGCGGCAGCCTCCCCGGCAACACGAGCGCGGGCGATTACGACGTCTTCGTCGCCAAGTACGACAGCGGCGGCGTTCAGAAGTGGGTCGAGCAGTTCGGCAGCAGCACTTATGACCAGGGTTACGGCGTCGCCACCGACGCCGACGGCAACGTCTACGTGAGCGGGTCCACCTACGGCAGCCTCCCCGGTAAAACGAGCGCGGGCAGTGGTGACGCCTTCGTCGCCAAGTACGACAGCGGCGACGTTGCCCAGTAAAGGTGCGCCGTTCGGAGGGTAATGTGGCCCAACCGCTGACCGAACAAACCCCTGAACCTTAATAGCAGTAGGAGGCTCGAGTCAGACTCGAGCCTCCTTTCTTTTTTCGTCTCACAGACCCTTATCGGGGCTCGAGTCAAGTGCTCTCTTTGGCTTGCCTGTTGGGCTCGAGCCTCTTTCTCTTCACTCGCAACCAATCGCCCACTCCGGCACCCCCGCGTCCGCCGACCAATACACCTCAGCCTGGCTCATGTCCTGGGGGAAGGTGTAGCGCAGGGGTTCACTGCTCTCGGCGCGCCAGGTCACTAAGTCCTGACTGGGACTCACCGACGCGTCGCTGACGATGAGCCAGATTTGGGTGGCGCGGTCCTTAGCGGCGGGCTCTAAACTCACCGTCACGCTTTCGCCCTTCTTAAAGGGGCTAAAGTAGACGTTGCCCGACAGGTAGGCGCTGTCGTAAAAAGCGTCGTTGATGTTTTGGCAACCCGCCGACATGACGCTTTGGGGCGGGGGCGTTTGTGAACACGCGGCCAAAAGGAGAACGGTAAACAGGACGAAGTAACGCATAGAGCCTCCGGCGGGGTGCTGGGCGAGCAACGTAGCCAAAACGCTTTCGCAGGCACGGGTGGAGGAAAGGCTCGAGCTTTTCGATCAGCGCGCGCTAAGTTACGTTGCTAAAAACACCCCTGTAAGGAGAGCTTAGCGTGAACTATCTCACTTTTATGTGCGCGCGTCACGCGCTGGCGGAGGTGTCTATACAAAACCTCACTTCGCGTAACCGAGCTCGAAAAGCCGAACCTTTATTCCTACTTAGCCGCACCCGTCTCGTGGCGCGGTCGTTTTACGGGAGCGTGTGATAGACTTTTATGTCTTGATGGACGCACTTCTCCAGGGTTTACAAAGCAAAACGAGCTATTTGGGAGCGGAGGCGCAGGCGCGCCTTGCGGACGCCTATTGCGTCGCCGAGGCCGCGCACCGAGGTGTCACGCGCAAGTCGGGCGAGCCTTATATTACGCATCCCGTGGCGGTCGCCGAGCTTTTGGCCGAGATGCGCTTAGACGCCGACGCGCTGGCGGCGGGGCTTTTGCACGACACGGTGGAAGATACGGACGTGACCTTGGAGGATTTAGAGGCGCGCTTCGGCCCCGCCGTGCGCCGCATCGTCGAGGGCGAGACCAAAATCAGCAAGCTCGCGGTGCGCGTCTACGAAGATGAGCAGTCGGAGAACCTGCGCCAGATGCTCCTGGCGATGACGAATGATGTGCGCATTATCCTCGTCAAACTTGCCGACCGGCTCCACAACATGCGCACCTTAGCGAGTATGCCGCCTCACAAGCAGACCCGCATCGCCCGCGAGACATTGGAGATTTTTGCGCCGCTGGCGCACCGTTTGGGTATCAACCACATCAAAAACGAGCTGGAGGATTTGAGCTTTTACTACTTAGAGCCCGAACGCTACGAGAGCCTGCAACGCCAGGTGCGGATGCGCCACGCCGAGCGCGAGGCGTACGTGAAGCGCTCCATCGGGCTGCTCGAGGACCGCCTCGCCAAGGAGGGCCTGCGCTTCGAGGTGTCGGGACGCTCCAAGCACCTCTACAGCATCCACCGCAAGATGCAGCGCGACGGCAAAACCCTGGACCAAATTTTCGACCTCATGGCGATTCGCGCGCTCATCGACACGGAGAACGGCTCCTCCTTAAGCCCCGACGATCAGGAAAAGGCGCTCTGCTACCGCGCTTTGGGTATCGTCCACTCGCTGTGGACGCCCATCCCGGGTCGTTTTAAGGATTATGTGGCGGTGCCCAAGCCCAACGGCTACCAGTCGCTCCACACCACCGTCATCGGGCTCTTGGGTCAGCCCATCGAGGTGCAGATTCGCACCAAGCGGATGCACGAGGTGGCGGAACTCGGCGTCGCCGCGCACTGGGCCTACAAAGAGGGTCTGAGTGATGTGCGCGAGGTCGAGAAGCGGCTCGAGTGGATGAAGCAACTCTTAGACGTGAACAGCGCCACAGAAAGCGCGGGCGCGTTTGTCGAAACGGTCAAGAGCGACTTTTTGAGCGAACGCGTGCTCGTTTTTACTCCCGCGGGCGACGTCATCAACCTGCCGCGCGGCTCGACGCCCATCGACTTTGCCTACCACGTCCATACGCAAGTCGGCCACCGCTGCATCGGCGCGCGCGTGAACGGCGAGATCGTTCCCTTAAGTTATGAGCTGCAAACGGGCGACCGGGTCGAGGTGCTGACCAACAAGAGCGCGCAGTACGCCCCCTCGCCCGATTGGCTTTCTGTGGCGGTCACGCGGAGCGCGAAGGGGAAAATCCGGCAGTATTTCCGGCAGCAGGCGCGGCAGGGGCAGCTTGACGGCGGCAAACGTTCTTTAGAGCGCGCCCTGCGCCGCAAGGGTTTCCCGGTGGGCCAGTACACGACGAAGGGGAGGCTCGAGGGGGTCGCCAAAACGCTCCTGGGCGCGGACTCGGCGGACGATTTGTTGTTGGCCTTGTCGAGCAAGCGCGTCACCACGAAGCAGGTCATCGAGACTTTAGCGCCGGATACGGTCAAGCCCCCCGAAAAACCCGCCCCGACGGGTCCGGTCAAGCGCGGCACCGGCGGCATCTTTGTGGACGGCTTCGACGCGCCCGCCAAGCTCGCGGGCTGCTGCTCGCCCGTGCGCGGCGACGACGTGGTGGGCTACATTACGCGGGGGCGCGGGGTGAGCGTCCACCGTATTGACTGCCCCAACGTCAAACACCTCATGCAGCAAGAGGGCGAGCGGCTGGTCAACGTGACCTGGGAAGCGCCCGCGGGCGAGGTTTATTCGGTCGACTTCGAGGTGGTGGCGGTAGACCGGCCCGGCCTGTTAAAAGACGTGCTCAACGTGATCGGCGCGATGAACAAGTCCGCCACCCGCGTCAACGCCGACGTGCGCGACTCGGTGGGTGCCCGCATCCACTTCCGCGTGGACGTGAGAGACCAGGGCGAGATTGAGTTTATTAAAGATAACGTGCTCAAAATCTCCGACGTGACCCGGATATATCGGGCCAGACCGGGTCTCAAGGCGTGAGCTTGCCGTGCGGGAGAAAACGCTATCTTCCTCCATCACTTTCTGATTTTGGACTAACCTGACGTCCGTGTCATAAGAGGTCTTAGCATGAACATCAGCGTCATTGGCGGCGGTATCGGCGGTCTCGCCACGGCGGTTGCCTTGCAGCGCCGCGGGCTCGACGTTCACGTGTATGAATCGGCGGCCGAATTAGGTCCCGTTGGTAAAGGCATCTGGGTACCGACAAACGCGATGCTCGTCCTTGACCGCTTGGGGCTTGGGGACGCCGTTGCCGCGCGCGGCGTGGCGTTGGAGCGCATCGAGGTGCGCGACAAAGACGGCGGCGTTCTCCAGGCTATTGACCTAAGGGACGTTCACGCGCGCTTTGGCCGGACCACCGTGTCCATCCTCCGCGCCGACCTTCAGGCCGTCCTCGTCGGCGCGCTCCGCGCCGGGACGCTCCATCTCGGGAAACGGTGTATCAAAATTGACTCCAATGACTCTGGCGCGGTGGCCTCTTTTGACGACGGCACCCACGCCAAAGGCGACGTCATCGTTGGTGCCGACGGCGTTCGTTCCGCAGTCCGCGAGGCGGTCTCTCCAAACACCCCCCTTCGCTATTCCGGTCAGACGTGCTATTTGGGTGTTGCCAATGTGCGGTTACCGCCCGACCTCGAGCGCACCGTCTGGGAGGTGTGGGGCGGGGCGCACAGGTTCGGCTTCTCGTCCGTCGCGGAGGACCGGGTTTACTGGTTTGCTCCGGCCACCGCGCCAGCAGGAGGTCGAGAACTACCCGACGTGCTAGAACTCAGCAACCGCTACGCCGACTTTCCCGCGCCCGTCCCGGCCATCATCCGGCACACGCCCCCGCAAGACATCCTCCGCGTGGACCTCCACGATTTCGCGCCCATCACGCGCTGGTCTGAGGGCCGGGTCGTTCTCGTCGGAGACGCGGCGCACGCGATGACCCCGAACCTCGGTCAGGGCGGGGCGCAGGCCATTGAAGACGCCTACGTTCTTGCTGAGGCGCTGGCGCACGAGAAATCTGTAGAAGCCGCGTTCGCCGCTTACGCGCGGGTCCGGCAGCCCAAGGCGACGCGCCTTGTCAACACGGCGTGGTGGTTGGGGCGCTTGGCTCATGTGGAAGCGCTCTGGCTGCGGGGGCTTCGCAACACCGCGCTTCGGCTGACCCCGGACCGCGTCAACCGGCGGCAGGCGTACGGGCTGTACAGGTTGAACTACTGAACCGCTAAGCCGAGGGCACAAAACTTGCCGCGTCACTTGGTGAACGTTCGGGTTGGGCTAAACCGAATGCGCCGCGACAACCTCACCAACCGGCACGGCTTTACTAAGGTACGCTCGCTCGAGCGCCAAAATTTCTTTTCGTAAGAAGTGTGCTAACGTTATGGTGTGAGCAAAGCTGTGGTCGAAACCGAAATTAGAACCATCGGCGATTCAGCCGGTATTGTTCTGCCGGTTGAAATTGCGACCAGGCTCGGGCTCGAGGCGGGCGACAAAATTCTCTTGGTGGAAACAGACCGAGGTGGGTTTGAGATTGTGCCCTATAGTCAGAAGGTTGAAGAAACATTAGAGGTCGCCAAAAACATTGTGCAGCGCTACCGCAACGCTTTTGAGGAGTTAGCCAAATAAGGGTGAGGGAGCCGGTATGGTTTCCGCGAGAAGCCGTTCCCCTTTTGCACGCCTATCTTTTAGAGCTTTTCGGCGGTTCGCCAGGTCTGCGAGACGAGGGAGGGTTAGAAGCCGCTCTCACCCGTCCGCAAAACCTCTATGTCTACGGTGAACCGGGCATTTTTGAGTTGGCGGCTGCCTACGCGGGCGGCGTCGTCAGAAATCATCCCTTTGTTGACGGCAACAAACGCACCGGCCTCGCCGTCGCGCTTACTTTTATCGAGATAAACGGTTACATCACGAAACTAGATGAAGACGAGACGGTGCAGATGACCTTGGCGCTCGCGGCGCGTGAGGTTGAAGAAGAGGCGTTTGCAAGGTGGCTCGAGGCCAACAGCGAGGCCGTGTCCGAGAATGAAGGCATGTAAAGCACCCTGCGCAGGTGCGGCGCAGGGTTGAGTTAGAGCTGCGATTAGAGGGTGTGTGCTGAAGACCTTAACAAAGAGGACAGCGAGGAAACTCCCCACCGTCCTGAGCTAAAAAATTTTGCAACCTTAATGCGCCGCGACAACCTCCCCAACCGGCACAGCCTTGTTGAGGCGCGCGCTTTCGTAGCCCGCCAGTACCAGCCGCACCGCCTCGAGCCCGTCCTCACCCGTACAGACCACCTCGCGCTCGCCGCGAATCGCGGCCAAAAAGTCAACCACCGCCTGCGTGTGCGCCGCAAGGCCGCCAAAGGAGTAGGTGGCTAAATCGGGTTCCGCCCAGGTCGTCCCCGAGGTTTCGCGGAAAAAGTGGCGCAACACAGGGGTACCGTAGCGGTTGGTGTGCTCCAAGGCACCCTCCGTCCCGTAAATCCAGAAGCCGTAGTCCCAGCCCGTCGCCGTCCAGGCGTTCTCGACCGTGCCGAGCGCGCCCGACTCAAAGGTGAGGCTGACGACCGAGGTGTCCTCGACCTCCACGTCAAACTTTAGGGTGGCGGTGCGCCCATATACTTCAGCCACGTTGCCGCCGAAAAAGCGCGCCCAGTCCATCATGTGACAGCCGTTGTCGAGCAGCGTGCCTCCGCCCGAGTTGGCGAGCTTGCCGAACGAATCGCGGACGCTTTCAGCCCCGCCCCAGTCGTGCGCCTGACGCAATCTCATGTAGGTGAGGCGGCCTAATCCACCCGACTCGATGATGCTTTTCGCTTTTGCCGCGGCGGCGTCCGAGCGCAGGTGGTGGCCGATTTGCAGCACCACGCCCGCCTCGCGGCAGACGCGAATCATCTCTTCGCCGCGCTCTAAGGAGAGCGAGATGGGCTTCTCGCAGAGCACGTGCTTGCCCGCGCGAGCCGCCGCCAGCGTGACGGGGTGATGCAGCGCGTTGGGCAAACAGACCGACACCGCCTCGATGTCGGGGTCGGCTAGAAGTTCTTCGACGTTTTCGTAGCCCCGCGGGATGTTCCACTGTTTCTGACGGCGCTCCAACGCCGCCACGTTGAGGTCCGCAATCGCCACAATGTTCGCGCCGCCCGCGGTGTAGCCCTCATAGTGAAAGAGGGACACGCCGCCCGCGCCGATGATGCCTACGTTGAGGGGTCTTTCTTGGGTGAGTTGTGTCATGGTGTCTCCGTTACTTGTTGAGAGCTTCTAAAGGTTCGGGGCGGTGCCCGTACGTCATCGCCGGGTCGCCAGACGGCGCGGCCCAGCGCACCGCGTTCTGGATCACGCGCTGCACCTCGGCCTGGTAATAAACAGGATACGTTTCGTGACCGGGGCGGAAGTAAAAGATCCTGCCGCGTCCTCTATAAAAGCAGCAGCCGCTCCGAAACACCTCGCCACCCCCAAACCAGCTCACGAACACGAGCGCGTCGGGCGCGGGGATGTCAAAATGCTCGCCGTACATCTCCGCCTCGGGCACTTCAAAAAACTCGCCCAGCCCCGCGGCGATGGGGTGCCCCGGCGCAACCACCCACAGCCGCTCACGCTCCCCCGCCTCGCGCCACTTGAGGTCGCAGCTTGTACCCATGAGTCTCTTAAAGGGTTTTGAAAAATGCCCTGAGTGCAAAACGATCAGGCCCATGCCTTCTAAAACCCTCGCCTGCACCCGGTCCACCACCTCGTCACTCACCTCGCCATGCGCCATGTGGCCCCACCAGAGGAGGACATCGGTACTGTCTAACACGTCTTTGGCAAGGCCATGTTCAGGTTCATCGAGCGTCGCCGTACGGACTTCAAAACCTGCGTCCCTTAACGGCTTGGCGACGGCGGTATGGATGCCGTCGGGGTAAATCTCGGCGACTTTGGGGTTTTTCTTCTCGTGTCTAAATTCGTTCCAAACGGTGATGCGTGGGTTCATAGAGGGTCCGTTCATCGTGAGGTGGGGATGGTCAGCGCGGTACCGCGCACCGCACGATGATACATGGAAAGTGGGGGGAGGATGTGGGGTGTGAGAACATCTCGAGGGGGTGCTCTACGACTGTTTTTGTTTGAAGGCGTGAGCGGGAGGCTTGAGGCGCGAGCTTCATTGGTGGCAAGCGCGAAAATCACCGATAAACGACGCTCACGCGACACTTGTCATATAATTTCCGACAAGCTTTAGGAGGTTCCTTATGAAGGCCGTTTTCGATTTTATCCCGCTCCCGGTAGAGCCGAGCGCCTGGGAAGCGGCGCTCGGTTTGGCGCAGGCAGCGCCGCTTTCCCGGATTCGCGCCGTGCAAGCGGGCCTGTCAGCCGCCGCCTTCGACCAGTTCAGCAAAGTCACAGGGGTGACCCGCGAAAATCTCGCCAGAGCCGTCGGCATCTCTCTACGCACGGTGCAGCGGCGCGAGGAGGCGGGTGTACCGCTCGGCCCCGGCCCGTCTGAACGTTTGGTGCGTCTCGCTGAACTTTACGCCCAGGCCACTCAGGTCACAGGAGATGAGGCGTTAGCGCGGCGCTGGATGCAGACGCCGCGCCCGGTCTTCGGCGGGCAGACCCCCTTCGAGCTTGCCCACAGCGAGTTGGGCGCGCGCGAGGTCGAAGGGCTGCTACACCGCGTCGAGCACGGGGTGTTCTACTGACCTTTTCAACCCGAACCACCCGGATGCTGAGCAGGTGATGGTGGGCGAAGCGCAGCCTTTCGGCTATGATCCGCGGCTGCTCAAACGGTAGGTGTCGGCTCTACAGTCGCCTTTGGTCTGAGAGGTGCGTGATTTACAAATTGTGAGTGTGCCGAGTTCTTTCAGACCCGCTCGAGCCTCTCCCACGGCTCCGGCGGCTCCTCAACATAAACCGCGTCACCGGGCCGCACCTCGCCGCCCGCCAAGACAACGCTCATAACCCCCGCTTTGCGGACGAGGTTGCCGTCCGCGTCGCGTCCCAACACCGCCGCCATCAAACCTGGCTGGAAACGGTCGAGCTGCGCGCAGGGGTTGCGCAGGCCCATCACCTCGACCACCGCCGCGTCGCCCAAGTGCAGCTTTGCGCCCCTTGGTAATCCGAGCAAATAAACCCCGCGCGTGGTGATGTTTTCGCCCATGTCCCCGGCTGACACCTCAAACCCCGCTTCCCGCAGTTCGTCGTGCAATTCGGCGTGGATGAGGTGGACCTGGCGCAGGTTGGGCTGGGTGGGGTCTTGGGCGACCCTCGAGCGGTGCTTGACCCTCTCGCCCGCGTGCGCGTCACCCTCAACGCCCAAGCCGGTGAGGAGGCGGATGCTGCTTTCGTTCGGTTTGCTAAACGTGTGCGTTCCGCTGCGGCTTACCGCTGTTACAAAGCCACCCACTAGTGTTTAATCCGGCGTTGAAATAACTTGACGATATTCTCATTGAACTCGATAAGATGCTTTTTGCTCACAGTGATACTTTCTCTTACCATGCCACCTATGAGGGAATACCTTTGCGCTTTGGGTCTGTTAGCCACGCTTTTGTTTTTGACATAAACTGCCATACGTCGTCATCGGCAGGACGCACGTAATCAGGAGCATCAGGGTCTTCTCCCATACGCTCGAACATGTTGATTAGCCAGTCTGTTTTAAGTCCACTGACATCTAGGTGCTTTAGCCAAGACTCTAATTCACCACCCGGAACAACAAAAACACCATAGTTGGCAAGCTGCTCTAACAGATTTTCGGCTGTTTCTTTTTCATCTGCCCCCAAAACGGAGATGCCCCCATCTCGCTTCAGCTTTTTACCAATATCTTCTTCAATGGCTTTCGAAGCCTGATGTATGGAAAGTCTTAGTTCTGAAAGCGCTTTATGAGAACCAGTAGGAATGTGGATGCCTTTTAACAAGTTGGTCCACACCGTACCACCCTCTTTCATAACATCAACATCTACAACCCCAGCCGCAGGAATGCCGAGCTTTCTTAAAGGATTTACAATTGTGTGAATCGTTTGTTTATTTTGGGCGTTGATAAAAAGGCAATTAGATATTCCCCATTCTGGCTTAAGCCTTAGCAAGCGTTCGTTCACTTCTTGATAAAACGCGCGATCAGTGTCTCCTTCGGTGACTACGACAGCTTCGTAGAACAAGCCACTCAACACCCCAGTTGAGCGCAGAAGTGGGTTTCTCATTAATCGTGAAACCTCGCTGCTGGGCAGAACCCTCGAGGTAGCAACACCTTCCTGGTAAGTGAGCCTTACAATATTGAGCGGGACCCCAGATTGTACACAGCCCATCACAAACGCTGGACTATGAGTTGAGATGAAGACCCTTTTATCGGTTGTTTTAGCAGCTTTTGAAAGCTCAGCACCAAGTCTCACCGCTAGCGGAGGGTGAAGGAAGGCTTCCGGCTCATCGACCAAAACGATCTGTGGATCGCCAGCCACTAACTCTGTGATCATTCCTGTGAAGGCCTTCACGCCATCGCCAAAATTTTCTATGGGCAACGCTTTAGCATAATACTGTATCGCTTCATTATTGAGGCACCGCTCCTCTGAAGCACTAGGAGGGTGCTCGGCAAATTTAATACGTAAGTATCCTAAATGAGTCGGATCAACGACAAAGTACCTGCCAAATGCTCTTTCAATGATACGGCGTACTTCTTCACGTTTGCCGTCGTCTTGAAACAACGTCTGCAAACTTGTCTGTGGCTGTGACTGAAGATCGCCTGCGGCTTGCTCATCGATAAGGTCAATGCGTGTTCTACCGTCAAGCATCAGGGTTTTGGGATCAACAATCAATTGGCAAAAACCTGAAAGGTCTTCGGCAGGATTTTGTATTTTTCTAATGAGTAGTCTACGCTCAACATCTATACGGCCAGACGAGCTATCGCGGTAAGGTATGTATATGTGGTCTTCATAAACTGTGTCTCCAGGATTAGGAACCAATGTCATACGGTCAACGGCTGCGGTCGCCTTATCTGCTGAAGCGCCGGTAAATTCCAAGCTCTCCAGAATTAGACGGGGAGTAGAAGTATAAGAACCGCTTCGACAGTATTGTTCGATCTCAGAAAGAACTTTACTTTTTCCTGAATTGTTAGGGCCGACAAAAATAGTGATCGGCTCGAGCCTAATTGTTGTGCCGGGCGCTCCAGGAACACGCCCGGACTTCAGGTGTAAAGTATCAATCATTGTGACTATTTTACAGCAGTAATCGACTGGATGGTGGATACGCGTGTAAAAATCCTCCTCTTAACTCCCGCACCCCCCCATCGTCTCCGCCACCACCCAGTCCACCACCTTGCGCATGTCCCCCGTCTCCTCAAAAATCCTGATCTGCTGCGCCGCGCTGGTGCCCCTTTCTAAAATGGTAAACACGTGCTCGACCTCTTTGCGCGTGCCCAAATCGTCTAACACATCGTCAACAAAGCCGACGAGTTCGGTGAGCAGCGTTTTGGTCGGCAGCTCTTCTTGTCGCCCAAAGTCGATAAACTTGCCCTGCACCCCGTAGCGCACCGCGCGCCACTTGTTCTCGTCCACCATCGCCAGCGGATAGCGGCGGAACGAGATGTTGTCCTTGCGCATTTTGTAGTGTTTTAGCACCAACGCCTGGAAGAGCGCGGCGCAGCAAATCGCGTCGTCCACGTTCGTGCAGAGGTCGCAAATGCGAAACTCTAAGGTCGGGTACTTGTGGTGAGGCCGCATGTCCCACCAGATTTTGGAGGCGTCGGGGACGCAGTTGGTGCGAACCAGCATGTCGATAAAGGCGCGGTACTCAGCGTTGGAGAGAAACTCGAGCGGCAGCCCCGTCCTTGGGAACCGCTTGAAAAGCGCCAGCCGGTAACTCTTCAGACCCGTGTCGCGCCCCTCCCAAAAGGGCGACGAGGTGGAGAGCGCGAGCACGTGCGGCAGCATGTAGCGCAGCGTGTTCATCGTGTCGATCAAAAACTCTTCGTCCTCGATACCGATGTGGACGTGCATCCCAAAAATGAGCGTCTGTCGGGCCAGGTCCTGGAGGTCGTCTAAGAGCCCCTGATAACGCTCGAAGGGACTGATTTCCTGCGTTTGCCAGCTCGAGAAGGGGTGCGTGCCTGCCGCGGCGATGCGCGTGCCCTTGCTCCGCGCCATGTCGTCCACCATGCAGCGCAGGCTGATGAGTTCGTCCCCGGCTTCTTGGACCGTGCCGCAGGGCGCGGTGCCCACCTCGATGCTGCTCTGGTGGAGTTCGGGCTTGACGGTGCGCTCACGCAAGACGCTGTGGTCGCTCTCCAGAAACTGGGTGATGTAGCTTTTGAGTTCGCGCGTCTCGGGGTCGATAATCTGGTATTCCTCTTCGATGCCGACCGTGAGCGAGGGTTGTTTGAGCGACACCGTCAGGCCTCCTGCGGTGTGTTCTTTTGGGGCGCGTTGCTCTCGACCCAGTGGCCCAGGAGGCCGCGGAAGTGCGCGCGAAACTCCTCTTGCTCGTGCGGCGGGAAGGTGGCGCGCACGGTCTCCTCCAAAATGGCCTCAAACTCGCGGCTCGTGACGAGGTCCCAGACCGCGTCGTCCAAATCTTTGAGCACAGTGTGCCGGAACTCCTCAAAGGCCTCGGTTTGAAAATGCGCGTCGGCTAGCTTTTCGTAAGCCTCGAGCTTTTCCCCGTACGAGCGCTCCGAATCGGCAATCTCGAAAAAGGGCTGCACGTCCATGTTGACGCGCATGGGCCTGTCGGTCACGGCGCAAAAGGCGCTCCAGGCGTAGAGCGAGGTGATGGCCCAGGGGAAATAGTAGTGGAGGCTTGTCAGCGCCACGTCCGGGCAGGCGTTGGCGAAGTCCATCGGCCAGAGCGTGCCGTTTTTAAGAATCGCCTCGCACGAGTTAAAGTCCCAGCGGAAAAAGGCGTTGATGATTTTCGTGATGGCGCGGACCTCGAGGCCCTGTTCCGCGCTCAAGAAGTCGTGCGAGACGGCGTAGCGGTTGTGCATAGGCTCGCCGGGGTCGTACTTTAAAGAAATCACTTGCGGCCCCACACCCAAAGAGCGGACAAACACCTCGAAGGGAACCAGGCCCTTTTGGAGGTGCATCATGGTCCCGCTCGAGGCGTCATACGCCGCCATAAGTTCCGCCTCATTGTCGACGCGGCTCACCCCCCGCCAGCCGCCGCCGTCAAAGGGCTTCATAAAGAGCGGGTAGCTAAGTTGTGAGGCGATGTCTGGCAGGCTGAAAAGGTCGTGGTATTTGTTCGCCGTAATCTTGTAGCGCGCGTTGTCGGGGCCGTACTTGGGCGGGACGAGCACGGTTTCGGGGATGTTGAGGCCGAGCCGCAGCATGGCGCAGTAGGCCGAGTGTTTTTCCATGCTCTGAAAGGTAAAGGGGTTATTGAGCAAATAGAGGTCGTTTAAGAGCGCCGCTTTCTTGAGCCATTCGCGCGGGTTGGGGTGCCACCAAGCGAGCCGGTCGATGACCACGTCGTAACTCACGGGGTCGCGCAGGTTAAAAGGGTGAATGCGGATGCGTTCGGTTTCTAGCTTGTACGTTTTTCCCTTGTAAGAAAGCGTGCCGAAGCGCCGCACGAGCGCCTCTAAGGTGCGCGGCCAATCCTCTTCCGCGCCGAGCAACAAGCCAATCTTTTTACCTGTAGCGTCTCCCATGAGTCCTCCCGTACCTCGCGCCGCCCTTTGTTGGGAAGATTATACGCTTTGTTGAGGAGTGGGGGAACGCGCACCGTAAAGAGGCTATAAAATAAGGGGGTGATACAGGTCCTGCTCATGCTCGAGTTCTGGGTGATTTTCTGTTTCACCACCCTCTCTGGCCTCACCTCCGCCTGGCCGCTCGCCACGCCGCCGACAAGTCCGTACGAAGTCGCCGCCCAACGTTTCGCGCTTTGGACGGTGGTGGGTCTCTTGGGTGGCTACGGCGTTTTTCACTTTAACCGTTGGGTGGTTGCTACGATCATCTTGGCCGATTCTGAAACAAATTTGCCCTCACGAACGGGCAGGGGCTTCGCCGTCTCCGTCATCAGCGCGTCGCTGCTTGGCTGTATCTACTTCGTGAGCGTTAAGCCCTAGCGCTTGCCTTTGGGACCAAATGCGCAGTTAACACAAAAAGGGTTAGCCTCCAGCCAAAGCTGAAAGCTAACCGTATAGGTTAAGCTTTTCAATTTGCTACTCAGGTACGCTCTTTTGCCCTTAAAAGTGCAAGTTCACGCCCACGCGCGTTTGAAAGGTGCCTTCGGAGGGCTCGAGCAAAAACCCCGGCTGCACCTCGCCAAACACGCCTAGCGAACCCACGCGCAGTTCGCCGCCGCCGACCGCGTGGACGCCGAAGCGGCTCGCGCGGGCGTCCCCGATGGACGAGGGCGGGGTGTTAAATAGCGCCTCCGCGCCCGCGCCCAAGTAGAGGCGGCTCGAGGGCAAGCCAACGTTAAAGAGCGCGTCGGCCCCCGCGGACTCTATGTCGGTAATATTTTCGCCGCTCCCGAGAACCGCGCGAAGCTCAAAAGGCGAGAAGAGACTCACCCCGAGTTGCGCGCTAAACCCGGAGCTTAAGGGCAGCGACCCGCTCCCGCCGAGATACACGCCCTGCGCGTGCGCGAGCGCGGGGAGGGTGAGAGCGAATAAGACGACGATTCCTGTAACTTTCAACCGGTTTAACATAGGCACCTTCCCTTCAAATAAAAGTTTAGAAAAGGGCTGGGCGTAACATCGCAACGCGGCCTCACATTGGGGGCTTCATGAAGTTAAGGTTTTGCAAATCAAACACCCCCAGCGCGTGCCGGGGGTGACTTCGTCTAAAAAGGGCGGGGGTGGAGGGTGTGATGCAGATTGCCCGCCCGACATCAAGGTACAAGAGAGGCTGTCACGGCGTTCTTACGAGAACGTCACCAGTTTCTTACAAACCGTCCGGGTTCAGCAAACGCTTCTCGAGCCTGCCTGCGACCAGCCTACACACCACCTTGCAAGTTAAGCTAGGGTCTGTCTGACAGAAGGGATGAAGATGGTTTAGGGTAGGCGTATGGCACGAACAGACCTAAAAGAGCAGCAGTGGCAAGCACTAAAACCGCATCTACCCCCCAATCCCCAACGGGGTCACAACTACCGCAACCACCGACAGGTCATCAACGGCATTTCGTGGCGCTTGAAAACAGGCGCTCCCTGGCGCGACGTTCCTGAACGCTACGGACCTTGGCAGACCTGCTGGGACCGCTTCACGAGGTGGGAGCGCAACGGTGTCTGGAAGCGCATCCTGCACAGGCTTCAAGCTCACGCCGATGCGGCGGGTGAGATTGATTGGGACGGCGCAGCGTTAGACAGCTCTCATATTAAAGCGCACCGCAGCGCCAGCGGGGCGAGGAAGCGGCCTGCTGAGGGTGAAAAAAGGGGACCTTAGCAGACGAGTGGCTGGGACACTCACGCGGAGGCCACACCAGCAAGGTGCATACCTGCGCGGACGGCAAAGTGCGACCCCTGTCCGTGGTCATCACGGCGGGACAGCGCAACGACGCCGCTTGGCTAGAGCCGGTCTTGGACGAGATTTATGTGCCCCGCCTTGGCAGAGGGCGACCGCGTAAGCGCCCCCCTCAGCTTAGACTCGACCGCGCTTATGGTTTCAACAAGCAGCGGAAGATACTAAGGCGCAGGGGCATCATCTGTATCAGCCCCGAGCGCGAAGATGCCAAGAAGTCTCGCTTGTCTAAGGGCACAAAAGGTGGACGACCTCCTGCTTTCGATAAGCAAGCCTACAAAGGACGTAACGTGGTCGAACGCTGCATCAACCGACTTAAAGACTTTCGCGCCGTTGCCACCCGCTACGACAAACGCGGCAGAAACTACCGTGCTGGTGTGCTCCTCGCCTCCATCATCCTCTGGCTTTGATTAGTCAGACAGACCCTAGCTGCTAATCCTGGTGACCCAGCCGGGCAGGGACATGGGCTCGAGCCCCGCGTCGGCGTAGAGCATGGGCGGGATGCCCAGGTCGCCCAAGTAGAGGTCGCCAACGTCGCCGCCCGGTTTTACGCCCTGTTTGGGCAGCCCTAAGCTCAGCGTCGCGGTCGCGCTGACGATGTCGCCGGGGATGGAGCCGTCGTCGACGTTCATACCGGTGGGCGCGTCCAATGAGATGACGCAGCCTTCCATGTTGTTGAGAACGGTAATCACGTCGAGGGTGCGGCCGCGCGGCGGTCCCTCCAAGCGCGTGCCCACCGCGGCGTCTATCGCGCAGGCGTATTTCATCTTGGGCAAGCTCGACCTGACGCGCACGTTTTTGAAGTGTTTGAGGTGCTCGAGCTGCTCTTTGGGCACGCCCGAATAGTTTTCCGCCTCGTGCGTGGGCACGACGAACACGTGACGGCCCCTCGAGGCGAGGTGCCGCGCCGCCGCCAGCCCGCCGCTGCCGTTATGCCCGCGCCCCGCCACCACCAAAATCGGCCCCTCGGGAGCCAAGTAACACGCGAGGTCGGCTAGGTCGCGCCCCGCGTGCTCGACCAACAGGCGCGCGTCGAGGCCGTACTTACCCGTCGCCAGCATCAGGATTTGCTCCATCTGGGTGGCGGACACCTTTTGTACGCCCTCCCAGGAGAGGGTGGGCATCGTCATGGCTTCTTTTGCGGTGATCATGACCTATCCTACCAGTTCGGCGTTGCCAGGGCTCGAGTCGCCGCCGGGGTCAATGCCAGGGTTACCGGCATCATCAAGGTTCGCGGTGCTGTAGACGTTTTGCACGTCGTCGAGTTCTTCTAACGCGTCTAACATCCGCACAACCTTGTCCGCGTCTTCACAGCTTAGTGAGGCCTCGAGTTGCGGAAGCTTGGTGAGCTGGCTCACCTCGGGCTCGAACGACGCCTCCTGCAAACCCTCGACCACCCGGTAGAGGTCGGTAGCCTCCGTATAGACGGTAAGCGAGCCGTCGTCTACCTCTAGGTCGTCGGCCCCAAGTTCGATGGCGAGTTCTTGCGCTTCGCTCGAGTCGGGCAAGATGATGACGCCCTTGGCGTCGAACTGCCAGGCGGTGCTGCCCGACATGTTGCCGCCGTGCTTGCTAAAGACGCGCCGGACCTCGGCCACGGTGCGGTTGCGGTTGTCGGTCAGCGCCTCGACTAGGATTGCCACGCCCGCCGGGCCGTACCCCTCGTAAACCACCTCGTCAAACGCGTTGCCCTCGGCCCCGCCCAGGGCGCGCTCGATGGCGCGGTCGATGTTGTCCTGCGGCACGTCGTCGGTTTTGGCGGCTGAGAGGGCATTTTTGAGCGCTAAGTTGGCGCTGGGGTCGCCGCCGCCGCCGCTCCGCACCGCGGCCTGGATGGCCCGAATGTGTTTGCTGATCGCCTTACCGCGCTGATTGTCATTGGCCGCCTTTTTGCGCTTGATTTGCGACCATTTACTGTGACCTGCCAAGAGAGTCCTCCCTCTACGCTCGCGCTTCCGGGCGTCCGGGTAGCCTCGCGGGGGTACCGGAGCAGCACCAGAGCAAACCGACGCGCCTTACACGCGAACCCGTTTCCTCCAGTGTACCTCATGGCGGTGTGGGAGCCGGTAAGAGGCGTCCGCGCGGAGCTCCGTTACGGCCAACCCGTAAACGTTCCGCCGGGCGGGACGATGAGGGCGGTGTAGCGCACGTCCATTGGAAAGTAGAAGTCGAACACGGGCGAGCCGTACCAGCTTCCGGCGAAACCGTAGCGGTCGTCAACGGGATTGCCGTCCGCGTCCTCGAGCACCAGCATTGCTTTGCCCAGGGTGTCTTGCCAGTTGACGGTCCCGTAGCGCTCGAGCGAGCGCATGGGCTGCGACGTTTCGTAGGTTCCGGGGTAGGTAAAAGAGAAGCCCGCGCGGTTCGTGCAGGCGTAGCTCGAGGCGGAGCCGAAACCCGCGAACGTGCCTCCGGTACCTGCTTGAAAAGCGCAAAGCTGGTACGTGACGGGCAAGTCGCTCGGTTTACGGATGACCTCGAGGCGCTGATAGAGCGTGCCGTCCGCGTAATCAACCGGCGAGGTCAGGTTGCCGGGCAAGTTGGCGAGGTCGAAGAGCGAGAACGCCTTGGGGCCGCCCTCGGCGTCACCCCGGTGGGTGTAGGTCACGTCGAGCAGAACGAGCGGCGGGGCGGCACTCGGTACACTCGGCGCTTCCGTGGCGGCGGGGGGCGCGTCGGGGGCCGGAACTGCAGGAGAGACGGCGAGGTCTGCAGGTGTTTCTACGGGCGCTTCTGTGGGAGTTTCTGTGGGCGTTTCTGGTGTAGCCGGTAAGCTCGCCTGGGCAGCCTGAGCTTCGCGCGCGGCCTCCTCCCGCGCCGCCTCCTGCGCGTCCCTTTCAGCCTGAGCTGCTTGCGCCTGCGCTTCTGCCGCCGCTTGCGCTTCCCTTTCGGCTTGCGCGGCTGCCGCTTCCCTTTGCGCCGCCTCGGCTGCCGCTTGCTCTCGGGCTGCCTGCTCCTGAGCCAGGCGCGCTCTCTCCGCCTGCGCCGCCGCTCTCGCCTCTTCTTGCGCTGCCGCCTGCGCTTCTCGCTGCGCCGCGGCTGCCGCTTGGGCCTCCGCTTCAGCCTCCGCCTCGGCTTGCACTTGGGCCTCAGCTTGGGCCGTAAGCGTCTGCGTCACCCCGTCGTAGCGCGCGCTGTACCCCGCGTTGGTGGGCTCTAGTTGCCGCGCCCGGTCGTAAAATTCCGCCGCGTCGGTTAAGTTTTCCCCCTCGAGCGCCACGCGCCCGCGCCAGGCCCAGGCGTCGGCGTAGGCGGGGTTGAGCTCGGTGGCGCGGCGAAAGCTCGCCGTCGCCGCGCCCGCGTCCCCAGCGTTGTAACGCGCGACGCCCTCCTGAAACGCGTTCACCGCCGCCACGCCCCAGCGCGCCTGCGCCTGCGTGCGCTCTAAGGAGGCGCGCGCGCGCGCGTCGTTCGGGTCGAGCGCTAGGGCGCGCGCCCAGAGGTCGCGCGCGTCTCCCGGTCTGCCCAAGTCGGCGCTTAAGTCGGCGGCGCGCGCGAACGCCTCTTTGTACTGCGGATTAGCGCCCAACGCCTCACGAAAGGCGGTCAGCGCCTCCTCTTTGCGGCCCGCTTGCGCGGCCTCGACGCCGCGGTAAAAGGCGTCGCTGGCCGCCACGCCGTAGGTGAGGCCATTCTGGGTGCGCGCGAGATAATCCGCGTAGGTTCTGTTGTCCGGATTTTGACGCGTCGCCTCTTGCCAGTAGGGCAGCGCGGCGGTAAGGTCGCCGCGCTCGAAGTTGAGGCGGCCCAGCCAGACGGTCACCTCGGGCTCGCCGGGCTGCACCTCGTCCACGGTGCTGTAATAAAGAAGCGCCTCGTCTGGGTTCCCGGCTCTGTAAGCGGCGTAGCCCAGACCCTTGCCGATGTCTACGAACTGAGACCTGGCCTGCGCGTCAAACAGCCCCCCCGCGTCGTAGTAGCCCGTCCACGCCTCCCAGGCGCGGCTGTAGAAGCCGACGGTGCTGTAGACCTGCGCGAGAAACCGCAGCGGTTCCTTGCGCCCCGGTGCCAGACTTTTGGCCTCCTCGCCGTAGCGAACGGCGTCGCGCCAGAGAGGCTGGTCTAGGTTGGGCGTGTCGTAGGTAACGAGCGCCCTCGAGGCCGCCGCCTGCCCCTTTTGCAGCGCCGCGCTGGCGGCGTCGTTGAGCGGCGTTGCCTGCGCCAGCGCCACGGTGGGCGTCCCCGTAAATATCCCGATCAAGCCCAGGGCAAACATCATGTTTGCAGCAGAACGGAGTGCCAGCGTCAGCCGGTGCGAGCCGCGCCCGCTCCGCCCAACCGCGCGTTTTAGCGTCCAACGTTTTAGTGTCCATCGTCTTGCACGTTGCATCACCTTCATGGTACCAGCCCTCAGAACAACGCGCGTTCCGCTATCACACAGACTGTTTTCTCGCGCGCTGCTTTTTCACACGGGCGTCCTGCGCCAGGAGTCTTACACCACGTCTTCACGAACGGTTTTGGGGAGGGCTCGAGCGGCGCTCCGACGCGGCGGCACCCCCTGCCAGCCCGACACGTCATCCTCTACACCCTCCATAAGCTTCACCAACCCTTCATCACCAGCGAGAGCCGTGATGTTAGTCTCAGGGGCGGCTGAGGCGGGTTGGCATAATGGTCTTTTAAGTTATGCTGTGGGTGTATCAATTTGTTTGGTTTATCAGTTGTTTGATGAAACTATTTGTTTGGTGAGGCCACAGCGTCAACATTACACCACCTGCGCCAGTTTGCAAGGTTCTGCGTTAGTCACGTGCATGTTCATGTGTATCAACTTAAAACGGGTGCAGGGTGTGCGCGTCAAAAGGGATGAAGCGTCGAGTCATGACACGTGTCAGCTAGGCTATTCGACCACAAAGGGTCCACAAAAGGGGTCACCACAAGGGAGTCATCATGCCCAAACGTTTTTTCAGGTTCTTTCTCGCGCTGCTGGGCGTTCTTGCCGCTTTAGGCGTGGTGGGCGCGGTGCAGCAAGCCGCCGACTGGCGGAGCGAGGCCGTGTCGGAGCTCGCCGACGCGGGTGTGCCGGTGTCGTTTCCGGACGGCTCGTTTTTGGGCGCCGACCCGCTCACGGGCTATCAGGCGGCGGTGCTTTTGAACGGCCTGCTCGAGACCGTCTACGCGCAAACCGGCTGCGGCCAAAACGTCGTTGCCAGTAGCGCGCCCACCACCTCCTTTTCCGACGTGCCGGAGGGTCACTGGGCGGCACCGGCGGTGGCGCGGCTCGCCTCTTTGGGTATAGACGAAGCATTCCCGAGCGGCGAATTTCGGGGCGGCGAGTTCCTGACGGGTTACCAGACCGCCTTTTTAGTAAGCCGGGTGCTGGACGTGCTGGCGGCGCAAACCGGTTGCGGGGCGCTCGCGGTTCAAGACACCGTCAGCACGCTCGCAACCCAAGTAAGCGAGGTTCAGGGCGCGCTCGCCGCGGGTACGCTTCAAGGACCGCCCGGCCCCGCGGGTGAGCCTGGTCCCCAGGGACCGCCCGGCCCCGCGGGTGAACCCGGCCCGCCTGGCGCGCCAGGCGAGCAGGGGCTCACCGGGCCGACAGGG
Source organism: Trueperaceae bacterium (assembly GCA_965214405.1). GTDB lineage: Bacteria > Deinococcota > Deinococci > Deinococcales > Trueperaceae > CBDCCT01. The sequence continues at coordinate 3,452,625 of OZ243956.1, read as the reverse complement.
CCACAAGGAGAGCAGGGGCTCACCGGACCGGGCGGTCCCGCAGGCCCCCCCGGAGCCGAGGGTCCCCAAGGCCCGCCGGGACCGCAAGGACCCGTCGGCCCCGTGGGAGCGACCGGCCCCGCAGGTCCGCCGGGCCAATGCAACTGCCCGTAGGTCAGAGGTCAGGCTTCAGTTTGGCTGTGTCACCTTCCGGCTCTCGGTCTCCGGCGGGTGGGGCGAACATCTTCCCACCCGCCGCCTCTACGACTTAACCTCTATGACTTAAGGAGTGAGAGCGCTCGAGGCGACACCCTCAGCCCCGCCCCGTCTCATCAAGCCATCCTGTATACTTTGTGATTAGATTTGGGTAACGTTAGCCAAGGATTTTGGACCAGCGTTTCAAGTCGGGACAAAACAGTCGGATCCAAATGTCGCGCAGTTGATTTATCACTAGGCAGCCTGTTACCGGGCAGTCACGGCCTACAAATTGGTCTACAACCTTACAGCAACAGGAGGGGGAGCATGACTTACATAAAAAGCTTTATCACCATACTCGTCATTACACTGGCTGCTTTTACGAGCGTCGGACTGGCGCAAGGGACCAACCCGGCGGCACAGGCGGTGGTCGCGTTTGCCAACATTGTCGACCCGCAACTCGTGGCTGAGCTCGAGGACACAGGCCTGTCTCAAGACGACGCGGCGGCGTTTGCGACGGCGCTCTTGGAGAGGCTGACGGCGCTGGGCATCCTCGCGCCGACCCTGCAAACCGACATGCAAGCGGCCATCGCCGCGGAGGTGCTGCCCAGAAATGTATTTATCCTCTTTCTCGCCGACTTCTTAAACGGCGTTCTACCTCTTGACTTGAGCGACCCGAACATCTTAGTCACTGCGGAGGCGGCGCTGAGTGCGCTGGGGCTACGCGTCCCTTTGGGTGACGAGGCGGGGAACCTCGACAGCTTGAGTATCGCCAGCATCATTACCTCGGTGGTGGTCGACGGGCTGGTGGGCGAGCTGAGTGACGCGTATGACCTTGCCATCAGCCCCTTGCGTCCACTTGTCACGCCCTAAACGTACCCAAACATAAGAACCGAAGCCACCCTTTATCTATTAAATGCTCCTCCGCCTCTCTCCTCCCGTCCGGCTGCTCCTTGTGGTCGGCGCGCTGGTGGGGGGCGGTTTTCTTTTGTACACCCTGACGACGCCTTATTTGGCCGCGCGCGCCTTGGGACGCGCGGACGAGGCGGTGAGCTGGGGGCGTTTTGGCGCGGCGCTGGACGCCTTAGAAAGGGCGCAAAGGCTCACGCCGCGGGGCGCGCGGGTCTGGCAAAAAACAGGAGAGGTGCAAGAACTCATCTACGCCTGGCGCGGCGCGCCGGACGCCACGCCAGACGCCGCGGTGGGGGCGGTCGCGGCGTACACGCGGGCGCTCGCCCTCAACCCGCAAGACGCGACGCTCTACGGCGACCTGGGCCGGGCGCAGGCGGCGCAGGGGCACCTTGACGAGGCGCAAGCCGCCTTTGAGGAGGCGCTGGCGCGCGACCCGCACAACGCGTCTCTCCTCTACGCGCTGGGCAGGCTGCTCGAGCAGTCAAACCGACAAAACGAGGCCGCCTCTTTTTATAAACGCGCGCTCGACGTGCGGGAGGACGCGCGTATAGAGGCGCGCCTCGAGGCCCTGGAACATCCGTAAGTGAACGTCTGTGAGTGACCCGCAGGTGTTAAGGGAGAACGTGGGAAGGTGGCTCGAGCGCGCTGCGTTCATCCTCCTCTTGGTGACGACGTTGGTACCCCTCGCGCAGGGTGCCGTTTATCCCTGGAGCCTTTTTATCCTCCGCGCCCTTGGCGTCATCAGCCTCACGCTGCTCCTGCTTGCCGCCGGAACCACTGGGCGCCTGAAGCTTCCCCCTCTGCCCTTACTCCTGCCTCTCCTGGTCTATGCAGGCTTAAGTGTTCTAAGCGCCGCAAGGAGCGCCTATCCTTTCGGGAGTTTGCAGGAAGCGCTGACGATTTCTGTTTATGCGAGCGGCTTTGTGCTTGCTTGGGGCTTAACGACCACGCCCACACGCCGCCGCTGGCTTGTTGCAAGCTTTGTCACCGTGGCCTGTCTTATGGGTCTTTACGGTTTCGTCCAGTGGTTCGGCCTGGGGAGGCTTCCGGAAGGGCTTATCGGGCGGCTCTCGAGCACCTACTACAACCCGAACCACTACGGGGGCTTTTTGGACCTCCTTACACCGTTCGTCCTGAGCCTCTTTTTGCACGCCAAAACGCGGCTTGCCAAGCTCGGTTACGGCGGGCTTGCCGCGCTCCTTTTGGCCAATGTCGCGCTGACGTTCTCGAGGGGGACGTGGCTGGCTGTGGCGCTGGCGGCGGGGGGGGTGCTCGTGAGTTTCATCCGGCGTTCTCCTAGCGCGCAGCTCAAGGCGCTGCTAAAGGCTGGACTTGTGGGCGGCTTTTTGGTCCTCCTCACCGTTATCGCGGGCGTCGCCTACGCGCCGCGCGAGACCGGGTACGGTTTGAGGTGGCGGATTACGACGCTTTTGGACCTGCGCCACGATCCCAACGTCGCGGGTCGTTGGCTGATTGCGCGCTCGAGCCTCAACGTGACAGCCAAACATCCCTGGTTGGGGGTCGGACCCGGCAACCTCGTCTACGCGCTCCCCCAATACCGCCCTGCGGAGGCGCGTACGGTAGCCCAGAGGCAGTTACATGGTTTGGTCAACTATGCACATAACGATTACCTGCAAGTCGCAAGCGAGAGCGGCCTCCTCGCGCTCTTGGCCTTTTTGGGTTTTTGGTTCGCCGTTCTCGCGCGCCCTTCGCCGCTACCGCGCGCCCTGCGCTGGGGCTTCAAAGCCGGACTCGCAGCGCTTCTTATCCACGGTTTGGTGGATGGTAACTTGACCATCATCCCGGCGAACGCGTTTTTGGCTTACGTCGCCGCGGGTACGCTGCACAGCGTTGCCGGAAATCCTCACGATGCTGGTTGATATCAGGTTGAACTAAGGGTGCCGATAAACCTTCACATCCCCGCGTGAGGTATGGTGGTAGCGGTCTAAGGGTGATTTAACCTTAGATGACCTAGCTGGCGATTTGTTCAACGGTTCTCTCGAAAGGATTTCCCCTGACAACGCAGCCCCCCGACATTAGCGTCACCGACCTCGTCAGGTTTCTTAGGCGCGGCTTTCTCCTCGCGCTTTTCACCGCCCTCGCCCTTGCGGGTCTCGCTTACGGGCTGAGTTTTCTCGTGAGCCCCAGCTACCGCGCCGAAGGAAGCGTGCTCGCCGCGGAACGCGCTTCAGAGGGGGCGACCTCGGCGCTTCCCAGCGCGCCCGGAACGCTTTTGGGCGGTGAAATCTACCGGGAGGCGGCGCTGAGTAACCCGGTGTTGGAGGCAGCTTTAGCGCGCCTCGGTCAGAGAGTCACGCCCCTGGCGGTCGAAAGGTTGCGCGACGACCTCACCGTAACCACCGAAGAAAATCGCCGCTCGACTTCGGTGCTCATTCGCTACCGGGCGCGGGGCGAGAGCGCGGCGGGCGCGGCGGAAAAAGCGAACGCAGCCGCGCTTTCTCTCGTGGCCTGGGACCAGGCGCGCGCCACGCAAACGCTTCGTAATCTCGTGCTGGATTTGGAGGGGCAGGTCGCGGCGCTCGACACGCGCTTGGCGAGCCTTGCCGCTGAGAATGAGGGGGCAGGTGAGGGAACAGGTGGGGAAACAAAAAGAGAAACAGCGTCGGTGCCCTACGCCTCGCTACTGGCGCTGCGCGCGCAGCAGGCGACGCAGTTAGAGCTCACCCGCGCGCTTAGTGATTCGCCCTTGGGGCTGCTCGAGCCCCTCGAGCCCGCCGCCCTGCCCACCAAGCCCACCTTTCCCCGGCCCCTCTTAAACGCGGCGGTCGCGTTTATTCTTGGGCTCTTCGGCGTCTACGGCGCGCTGGCCCTGCGGAGCGCACTCAACACCCGCGTCCGCGACTCGGAGGATTTAGCTCGGGTGAGCGGTCTGCCCGTGTTGGGCGAGTTCGCCAAACAGGCCTCGGGCCGCCGTCTACCCGGCGAGCGCGCGGGCTACTTGCGGACCAATCTGCTTTTCGCCACCCCCGCCGAGCCCCGTGTCATTCTGGTCACAAGCCCCCAGTCGAGCGAGGGCAAATCGAGCGTGGCGCTAAGTGTGGCCGAATCTTTTGCGCGCAACGGTTTTCGGACGCTCCTTGTCGACGCCGACTTACGCAAACCCGTCTTGGCCGAGGAATACAAGGTGCGTCCTCCGGTGCTCACGTTGCAGGACCTGCTCGAGAACCTTCACGAAACCCATGAACCCCCCAACGTCGCCCCCAACCTCCACCTCGTCCCCTCGTTCAAACCCGCGCCCGCGCCCGCCGAACTGCTCTCCTTTGGGTTTAGGGAACGCCTGAACGAGTGGCGGGAGGCGTTTGACGTGATCATCATTGACTCCGCGCCCGTGCTGCCCGTCGCGGACACGCTCGTAATCGCGCCGCAGTGTTCCGGCGCGCTGCTCGCCGCTTCCCCCGGCTCGTCCGACCAGCGGCACGTCCGCGCGGCGGTCGAGCTTTTCGGGCGCGTCGGCGTGCCGCTGTTGGGCGCGGTGGCGACGCGCCTCTCGCCCGCTCGGTTAGGTTCGGCGGGAGGTTACGGGTACGGCTATGGTGAAGGAACAGGCGAGGGAAAGAGTGAAGGAACAGGCGAGGAAAAGGGCAAAAAAAAGAACGAAGACGTACTCGAGGTCCCCCGCCCGTCACCCAACCCGGCAGAGACGAACACGCGGTAAGCGGACCCTCCGCACCCCCTCCCCATGCTGCTTCGTCATAGCGCCTTTTATCTGCTCGCTCGAGGCATGCCCGGCCTCGTCAACTTTATCGCCCTGGCCCTTTTCACGCGCCTGCTGCTGCCCGACGCCTACGGACGTTACGCCCTGCTCGTGGCGAGCGCCGAGCTCGTCGGCGCGGTTTTTTTCAGGTGGCTCGCGCTGGGTTTACTCAGATTTTTCGCCGCCTTTAACACGCGCGAGGAGCTTTTTGGCACCGTGCTCACGGGCTTTTTGCTGCTCGTCGTCGGCACGGTGACGCTCACGGGGGCGGCGCTCCTTTTGTCTAGCGCCGCGGCCCGCCCTTTTATCGCCCTGGGTGCCGCCCTGGTTCTCGCTCAAGCCTGGTTTGAACTCAATATAGAAGGAACGCGCGCGAGCCTTCGCCCCGCGCGTTACGGCGGGCTGGCGCTCGCCAAATCTCTTCTTTCTCTCTCGCTGGGTGGGTGGCTGGTTTACCGGGGCTTCGGCGCGGCGGGCGTGGTGGTGGGCGCTATCCTCGGCGCGCTGCTGCCGACGCTTTTCACCTTGTCCGACTGGCGCGGCGCATCTCTAAAGGTCGACCCGGTTCTCCTACGTCGGCTGCTCCGCTACGGTTTGCCCCTTACCGCGACCTTTGCGCTATCGTTCATCGTGAATTCTTCGGATCGCCTGCTCCTCGGCTGGCTTGTGAACGCCGAGGCCGCGGGTCTCTACGCCGCCTCGTACGATTTGGCGCAAGGCACGGTGACGGTGCTGATGATGACCGTGACGCTGGCGTCTTATCCGCTTGTGGTGCGGGCGCTCGAGCAGGAGGGCACCCGAGCCGCGCGTGAGAATCTCACCCAACACGCCGTCGCCCTCCTCGCCGTCGCGCTACCCGCCGCCACAGGGCTGAGCTTGCTGGCCCATAACGTTTCCGAGGTTGTGTTGGGACCTGCGTTTGGGGGTGCGGCCACGCTCCTCATCCCCCTCATCACCCTTGGCGCGCTCCTGGCGGGTGTTCGGGCCTACTACCTCGACTTGAGCTTTCAACTCGCGGAAAATACGACCTCGCTTCTTTTGGTTACCGCCACCGCCGCTTTTGTCAACCTTGCGCTCAACCTCCTGTGGATTCCGCGCCTCGGCTACCCTGGCGCGGCCTACGCAACCGTCGTGGCCTACGCGGTGGGCGTCTTGATGAGTTGGCGGCTCGGGCGGCGCTTTCCTCTGCCCTTTCCCCGGCGCGACCTCGCCAAAATCGCGCTCGCAACGCTTCTCATGGGGCTCGCGCTGCTGCCGACGCTTCGTTGGGAGGGCGGCGCGCTTCTCCTCGCGCAAGTGATGTTGGGCGCGCTTGTCTACGCCGCGGCGCTCTTTGCGCTAGACACCGCCGAGGTTCGCTCAGAGCTTTTCGCCCCGACCGCGCGGCGTTTACTGTGGCGCTTATTGCGGAACTATCACCGTGAACCGTAACGCTCTTTTTCTGCCCTCGCTCGCCGGGGGCGGCGCGGAACGGGTTATGGTCACCTTGGCGAACGGTTTTGTTGCGCGCGCTCATGAGGTAGACCTGGTGCTCGCCAAGGCCGAGGGGCCTTACCTGTCACAGCTTCACCCGGCGGTGCGCGTGGTGGATTTGAACGCGCCGCGCGTGCTCGCCGCCCTCCCCGCCCTGGTGCGCTACTTACATAAAGAGCGCCCGAAAACGCTCCTTAGCGCGCTGGACCACGCCAACGTGGTGGCGCTCCTCGCCAAAAGGCTGGCGGGTACGGACACGCGCGTCGTCGTGAGCGTCCACAGCTTGCCCTCTCGAGCTTTTTCTTCTCAAGGTGTGCAGCGAGCAACTGCCAAAGAGAGATGGCTCCCCACCGCCGCGCGCCTTTTTTACCCCCAGGCCGACGCCGTCGTCGCCGTTTCAAAGGGCGTGGCTGACGACCTCGAGCGCCTCATCCACGTGCCCCGCGAGCGCATCCGGGTTATTTATAATCCCGTCGTCACACCCGAACTGTTTGAGCGGGCGCAGGAACCCGTAGACCATCCCTGGTTCGCGCCCGGCGCGCCGCCAGTCGTGCTGGGCGCGGGGCGGCTGACCGGAGTCAAAAACTTTTCTTTGCTTATCGAAGCGTTTGCCAGGGTCCGGGCGAACGACGCGGGTCAGGAGGCGCGGCTTGTTATTCTGGGTGAGGGAGAAGAGCGGGGGGCGTTGGAGCGGTTGGTTGCTGTGTGGGGTCTCGAGGCTGAGGTGTGGCTCCCCGGTTGGGTGGCTAATCCGTATGCGTTCATGGCAAAATCCGGTGTGTTTGTTCTCTCTTCTCTTCGGGAAGGCTTGTCCCTTGTTCTTGTCGAAGCACTGGCCTTGAAGGTAAAAGCTGTGGCGACCGATTGTGAGGCGGGGCCTGCAGAGGTGCTGGGGAACGGGAAGTATGGGAAGTTGGTGCCGGTTGGAGATGTTGGCGCTATGTCGCAAGCCATCACGGACGCTCTCGCCGCCCCTGCCGATGACCTATTTTTTAGAAAACGTCTTCAAACCTTTTCGGTTCACACAGGCGTGACGGAGTATTTGCGTCTGCTCGAGGCCCCATGTTAAACAGCGTCATCATCGTTTGTACGGCGCTGCTTCTGGGCTTGATCATCTTTTTTGCGGAGCTGGCGAGAGGAAGAGTGGCCGGGCTTATCGACTTTTTACGCGCGACCAGCGTCGTGTACTTTATAAGTTTTGTTTTTGTCCCCGTCTACTTGCAGCTTGCCAACCTTGACATCTTCCGGGGTACGTTCTGGGACTGGATGTTCAAAACGAATTTCAACGATTCGGCGTTCGTTTACGCGTCTCTTTTGTCCCTGATTGGCTACTTGTGCATTCTTGCGGGTTACACCGTTGCGCGCGCGTTTGTCAAAAACGCTCAGAAAGCGGTTCTGCCCGAACTTCTTAGCTTGACCGGCACAGGCTACCTTTTGACCGCGGGCACGCTTCTGCTCGGGATAAGCCTCGTTTCTCTGGTGGTTTATGTGCAGAGCATCGGCGGCGTCGGCAACTTCTTTGCGCTTGCGATGGTGTTGCGGCTGGACAACCCGCTTTTCGTCTCGAAACTGGCGTTTCTAAAAAATGTTATTCCCCTGGCCCTCGGGTCTTCGTTTATCTTTTTTGCGCTCTGTTCAACCCCGGCGAGCGGCAGGGTGACGCGGCGGCTGGCCGCCGTTCTCTTCGTCGCGGCCTTTCTCACCTCCCTCGCCACCCTGTTTCACCAGGCCGGAAGGCTCAACCTGTTCACGTACCTGTTAACGTTTCCCGCGGCTAGGATGGTGTACCGCAACCGCATCAACAAAAGATATGTGGTGCTGGGCGGCCTGGTCTTCGTCTTTCTCGTTCTTTTTGGCAAAGAGCTTTTCAATTATTTAGTCCATCCCGAAGCGTTCTTCCTGCAGCTAAGACACGTGCTTAACGACGCGTCTTACACCCTGAACAGCCTGTTCGTGGAGTACATTTTTCCGACCTTGGACGTCGCCAACGTAATTCAAGAGGTGCCTGCCCACGCGCCTTTTCGCTGGTTTAGCGATCTTCCCCTGGCGCTTCTTTACCTCCTGCCGCAGCGAGTCATCGGGTTTGAACCTCCCCCGGACGTGTCCCAAATCAACACCTTTTTGTTCAATCCCAGTAGCGGGGGGATTCCGGTTGACATCGTTTCTTTCGGTTACTTTAGCGCGGGTGTGGTGGGCATTTTGCTGACGACGTTTTTCTTCGGGGTGCTGCTGGTTCTTTTCGAACGGCTGCTTCCTATGGACGAACGCTTTCTTATCGTGATGTTCCGCGTGGCCTGGATGTTGTTCGTGTCCTACCGGGTGATGTACGCGCAGCCCAACCTGGTGGTTCGGGACGGGTTTCAGCTCATCGTGTCTTCTTGTTTGTTGTTCGTTCCGGCCGTTGCGTCTCTCCTATTCTCGCGGATGAGACGCGCCCAAGTTCAAGCTGCTCCTGCTAAACGGTGACCATTAAGCGTAGAGGTATCGTCCTGCTTGTGACCGGCCTGATGTATGGCGGCGCGGAAACGCAGCTTGTCCGGCTTGCGGTTGAGCTAAGGGCGCGCGGCTGGACCGTTCACGTCGTGTCGATGCGCCCGCCTCGAGCCTTTGTGCCGGAACTCAGGGCGGCGGGGGTCGGCGTCACGTCGCTCGAGATGACGCCGGGCGTCCCCGACCCCCGCGCCTTGTACAAACTCGTTACCCTCTTGCAAACACTCCGACCTGCCCTTTTATGCTCTTTTCTCTTTCACGCCAACCTGCTTGGACGCTCGGCAGGACGCCTCGCCGGGGTGCCGGTCGTCGTCTCGTCGGTTAGAAACGAAAGCTTTGGCGGCGCGTGGCGAGACCGCGCGATGCGCCTTACGGACGCTCTCGCCGATGTGACGACCACCAACTCAGAACGGGTCGCAAGGCAACTTGTGGCGCGGGGCGTGGTATCCGCGCGTCGCCTCCGGGTGATTCCCAACGGTGTGTTGCTCCCCACGCCGGGCGAGAGCAGAGAGGCGGTGCGGCGGGCGCTCTCCGTTGGCCCCGACGTCTTTCTTTGGCTCGCCGCGGGACGGTTGCAGCCGCAAAAGGACTACCCGACGCTGCTCGCCGCCTTTGGAGAACTCTCCGGGTTGCCGGTCAAGCTCGTTATCGCGGGCGAAGGGGCGGAACGGGGGGCGCTCGAGGCGCGCGCGCAGCGTCTCGGCCTGGAAAAGCGCGTCACCTTTCTCGGCTTTAGAGAGGACGTGCCCGACCTCTTGAAAGCTGCCGACGCGCTTGTGCTCTCTTCGTCCTGGGAGGGCCTACCCAACGTTATGATGGAGGCGCTCGCCGCGGCGAAACCTGTGGTGGCAACCGAGGTCGGCGGCGCGGCGGAACTGCTGGGAGGTGGCCGCGGCGGTTTTTTGGTGCCGCCGAGAAATCCATCCGCCTTGGCCGACGCGGTGAAACGCCTTGTGCGTCTGCCGGAGTCGGCGCGCAAACGCATGGGCGAGGCCGGTCGAGCCCACATCGAAGCAACCTACGCCCTGGGCCGCGTCGTCGACCTTTGGGAAGAACTTTACACCGAGCTTTTGGCCCGCAAAGGAATCTTTTGAAAGTTCTTTACGTCATCACCAGAGCCGAACACGGCGGCGCGCCAGGCCACGTCGGAACCCTGCTGCAAGGCTTTCGGGATGAACTGGACGTAAGCTTAGCCACGGGAGAAGAGGGCGTGCTGACGCGGCAGGCGAGGGCGCTGGGGGTGCCGGTTCACATCCTCCCCAGCCTGGTTAGACCCATCGCCCTCGCCAAAGACGCTCGAGCGGTCGAGGAGGCCCTATGCTGCGTCAGGAGCGTCAAGCCCGACCTAGTCCATCTTCACTCATCTAAAGCCGGGCTGATTGGCCGCGTCGCGGCGCGCCGCGCGGGCGTCCCGGCGGTGTTTACCGCGCACGGCTGGGGGTTTACCGACGGCGTGCCGTGGCGGCGCAAGAACGTCGTGCTCTTGAGCGAGTGGGTGGCCGCTAAGTGGACGCAAAAGATCATCACCGTATCGGAGGCCGACCGGCGGCTGGCGCTGCGCTACCGGGTGGCGAGACCCGAAGCGCTCGCCACCATTCATAACGGCGTCCCCGACACGCCGGAGCGCGCAGCCCCGGAGAGCAACCCTCCAACCGTCATCATGGTCGCCAGATTTGTGCCGCAAAAAGACCCTCACCTTTTGCTCGAGGCCCTTACAGAAATAGACCCAAGCACTTACCGCCTCCTGCTGGTCGGCGACGGTCCCGGCAGACCGCAGGCCGAGGCGCACGCGCGCACGCTGGGGCTTCGTAACGTCACCTTTTTAGGCACACGAGACGACGTTCCCGACCTGCTAGCGCGGTCGCACGTGTTCGTTCTGCCGACCAAGTGGGAAGGCTTCCCCATCAGCATTTTGGAGGCCATGCGCGCGGGGCTGCCGGTCATCGCCTCGGACGTGGGCGGGGTGCGCGAGGCGGTGGGAGAGGGCGAGACGGGGTTTTTGGTGCCGCGGGGGGACGCGGCGACGTTGCGTAAGCGGCTCGAGCTGTTGCTGAAAAATTCCGAACTAAGAGCGCATTTGGGCGCGGAAGGGCGCAGGCGCTTTGAAGCCCATTTTGGACTGGAGCGTATGCTGAAAAAGACGCGCGCCGTCTACGACGACGCGCTCTCGGCAAAAGAGTGAGGTGCCTCGCCCCACACCCACACAGTCGTTGCCCCCAACATGTTGAAAGTGCGTGTACCCTTTTGTACGCCTAGTTGCCACTCCCCTTGCGTGTAAACCAGAACATCAACGCCCACCGGAAGGGTTTCCAAAGGCCAGTTCAGCGCACGACGCTCGGGAGGCTCGTCGGAATGGGTAAGGAGCACGACGAGGTCGAGGTCGCTGCCCACCCCGTAGTCGCCCCTCGCGTAGGAACCAAAGTACCCCACCGCCAAAAGATTTTTCTGCTCTTCCGCCAATCCTTTGCCCAAGCGTGAAGCGCGCGGTGGACCGCTTCACGCTTCGGCCAAACGACTACGGACGAATGAGAGGATTTCACCGGCATACCGTAGAGCCTCCCCACTTTGTAATGGGCCGTAGTGCTTGAAGGGCGCACCTTCGCTGTGACTGTCCGGGTAACGTGTAGGGATGTAGAAATTATCCAGAACGCGCGCTTTGTCTACCAACAGGTTGGGCAGCTCGAGCGTTTGTGGCAGCTCGGTCAGCAACTTCGCCACAACATGACCCCAGGCCTCAGGCCTCTTGTCCCTGACTCAGGTGGAGCGCCTTGACCGCCTTTTCAGCCGCTTGGTGAGCGGCAAAGCAGGCCTACTCAAATCTACCCGCCTCTTCTGACGCTCCAGCTTGCGCAAGGTCGCGTTCCGCTTGTTGCAGCCGGTCATTTGCACGGTTCGCCACACCTCATCTTACCCGGTCGAGGGTCAGACCGTCATCTCCGAAACCGTTCGGACATCGTTTAACAGTAGCTCTTTGCTGGTTACACACTCAGGGCGTCTTAAGAGCGTTGCCCGCGGTTCCTTCGGCGCGTTCAGAGATCCCGCCGTAGAGGCTCTTATAGACCTCGTAGTTGAGCATGACCTGCTGCAAATAGTCGCGCGTCTCGGGGGCGTCGATAAAACGGTAGAAGTCGTCTTTGTTGCCTCTAATTGTGTCACCCTCGAAAAGGCGGCGCACCCGCCCCTGACCGCCGTTGTAGGCCGGAACGGCGAGTTCTAGATCACCGCCGAAGTAGTCGAGCAAGTAGCGCAGGTAGAACGCGCCGTAGCGGATATTGTCTGCAGGTGTAAAGGGGTCGCCCGGCGCTTCTTTGAGAAGTTCGGCCACCCAGTCCCAGGTGGAAGGGATGAACTGCATGAGCCCTTTGGCGTTGGAGCGCGAGACCGCCTGGGGGTAAAAGCGCGACTCCTGACGCATCACGGCCCAGATGAGTTCGGGCGGGACGTTTTGGCGCGTGGCCTCGAGCCCCACGATGTCCGGATACGCGCGGGGGTAGGCCAGCTCCCAGGTGCGAAGGTTCTGAGAACCCCCCGACAGCCAGCCCTCGGCGGCGCGACCGCTCTGGCGGTACTCGCCGAAAAGTTGCAGCCGCTCGGCGACCGCCACACTCGTGGCCTCGTCGGACGCGTCTTTAAGAGCAAATAAGAGTTCGCCCACCGCCGCCTCCTGGTCGTTCACCTTGGCGAGCGCGTTGGCGAGCGCCAGCACGGGCGGGGTGACGGTGGGCAAGCGGGTGGTCTGGGGCAGCCCCAGCACCCGCCCGCGCTTGAGCCCTAAGTAAGAGTCGGGCGGCAGCAGCGCCTCGGCTCGAGCCGCCGCGAGCGCGTCGCCGGAACGCTCGGCCAAGACGAGCGCGCGGTAGGCGGCCTCGGCGGCGTAACTGGACTCGAGCCCCGCGAGTTGGAGATAAACGTCGACGGCTTCTTTTTGACGTCCGCTGCTCTCTAGCAAGTCGGTGGCGACCCAGAGATTTTTGGGGTCGCCGCTCTCTCTGAGTAGGCGCACCGCCCCGTCTAAGTCACCCGCGCGGCGGGCCAAGATACCCTCGCCGTAGAGCGCGTCGGGACCGCCGAGCGCCGCAAACGCGACCGCCGCCTCCGCGTTGCGGCCCAGCGACAGGAGCGTCCAGGCGCGGCCTCCAAGGGCGGTCTCGTTCGTGGGGTCCTCTAGCAGCCAGCGCTCAAACGCGTCCAAGGCGCTTTCATGCTCGCCCAGCGCGCGGTAGGCGGGGGCCGCGAGAGAGGGCGCGTCCGCCCCGTCAAGCGCATGAAGCGCGTTTCTGTACTGCCGCGCGTCCAAAAAGATGTTGGCAAGGACCAGCGGGCGCGTCTCGAGCCTCTGCAACCCGCGCACCGCCTCGGCTCGAGGGAGCGCCTTTGTGTAGGCCTGAACCGCATCCTCGGTCTCCCCCGCCGCCTCGAACAACCCGGCGGCTTCCAACCAGTGCGCTCTCGTGTCGGCGCGCGCCAGCGGGTCGTCGGGCGGGAGAAGGAGCGCGCGGCTGTACCACCGGGCGCGCCTGGCGGCGTCCTCACCGGGGAGGCTCGCCAGCGTCAGCAGCGTGCGGTACTCAAGGTATGTCCCCCGCACCTCGTCTAAAAGCGCGACTAAGGCCACCGTATCCCCCGCCAACAGCGCGTCGCGGTAGCGCCCGTAGGGCCACAGCAGCGGGTCGTCGTAGGGGTCCGAGACGACGGCGCGAACCGCGGGCATCGGCACGCGCACCTGCCCAAAGGTTGGCAGCGCCAGCCACACGCCGAGCCAGAGAGCACCTGCTATGAGAAGAGCCGTACCAAGAGCAAAACGCTTTTGCATACCTGAGTCTATGATTTTCACCTCTTGTGTGGTGAGAGAGATGCCACGTTTGCCTCACCGGGCGTTGGGACTTGGTGTAGGTTGGGTGACTTCCCATCCCGACACCTGTTCTCCTGTTCTCCAACGTCTAGCACGGCGACCTTTTTTGGGCTACAATAAGCGCGCTACGGTACTTTTAGCGTGAGCCGTCCTCAAGGGGCGCGCCGTCACGACCACACAAGACCAGGGACAAGACTTAGATAAAAAATGAGGCTTAGGAGGTTCATATGGCGATACGCCTGACACAAGAAGGGTATGACCGTTTGCAAGGCACGTTGGAAAAAGAGCGCAGACGCCTGGACGAGGCGACGCGTATTTTACGCGAACTCACCGGCTCTTCGGATGATTACGACGACTCAGGTTTGGAAGACGCCAAGAGCGAAAAGGCGCGCATCGAGAACCGCATTGATGATCTTGAGGACCAGCTCGAGCGCGCGCACATCATCGAGGCGCACGAGCACGACAAGGTCGACCTTGGCGCGGTCGTCACGCTGCAACCGAGCGGCGCGGACGGTTTCGACGTGCAGCTCGTGTCCCCCGTCGAGGCGGGCGTTTTGGAGGGCGACATCCCCCGCATCTCCGACGAGTCACCCTTAGGCAAGGCGCTCGTGGGCCGCAAACCGGGCGACAGCTTCAAGGTGACGATCAACAACAAAACGACCGAGTATAAGGTCGTGGCGATAAGCTGAAGGGGATGTCTGCGAATGCTGAGTTGGCTGGGCGTGTGCATCATCTCATCTACTAAGCTTTGGACAGCAACGCATCAACCAAATCTTTCCCAAACTGGATGATACCCACTATCATGACCCAAAAATCCCTTAACGAACAACGCGAACAGCGCCTCAAAAACCTGGCTTCTCTCGTGGAGCGGGGGTTCGAGGCCTACCCTTATGATTTTCGCGCGAGCCACCAGGCCGCCGAGTTACAAGAACGGTACGAAGGCGCGGCGGCGGGTGACGAGACGGACGAAACCGTGACAGTGGCGGGCCGCGCCATGACGGTGCGGCTGATGGGCAAGGTGACCTTTGTGACCCTGCAAGACGCGTCGGGGACCATCCAGGCGTACTTTCAAAAGGACGCGCTACCGCGTTACAACGCGCTCAAAAAGGTGGACATCGGCGACTGGCTCGAGGTCACCGGCCCGCTTTTTATGACCCAAACGGGCGAATTGACGGTCAGGGCCACGGACTTCCGCCCGCTCGTCAAGTCGCTGCGGCCCCTGCCTGACAAGTACCACGGCCTAGCCGACAAAGAGCAGCGCTACCGCCAGCGCTATCTGGACTTGATGGTCAATCCTGAAGTCAAGCGCGCGTTCGTGCTGCGCTCCAAGGCAGTGTCTTACATCCGGCGTTACTTAGAAGACTTGGGCTTTTTAGAAGTCGAAACGCCCGTCTTGCAGAGCGTGCCCGGCGGGGCCGAGGCGCGGCCCTTTAACACGCACCACAACGCGCTCGACTATGACTTTCACCTGCGGATTTCTTTAGAACTCTACCTCAAGCGCCTTATCGTGGGCGGCTTTGAGGCGGTTTTTGAGATCGGGCGCAACTTTCGTAACGAGGGCATTTCTTACAAACATAATCCTGAGTACACCATGTTGGAACTCTACTGGGCAGGCAAGGATTATTTGGATATTCTGGAACTTGTCGAAGATATGTATAGCCGTCTGGTGGAGGAGCTGACAGGTTCCACGACCCTCACCTATCAGGGCGTCACACTCGACTTTAGCAAGCCCTGGGGGCGCGTTGACTACACGGGCGAACTCGCGGCGCGCGCTGGACTCAACTTTGACCCCCTGGACGAGGCAAAGCTGCGCGCCTGGGTACGTGAACATCACGCGCCCAAAGACGGTCCCAAGAATAACGGTGAAGCACTCGCCGACGCGCCCATCAACGGAATTTACGACAAGCTCTATGACATCTACGTAGAACCCCACTTGCAGGGTCCGGTTTTTGTCATGGACCACCCGCTGGCGATTAGTCCGCTGGCTAAGCGGCACCGCTCGAGGCCCGGCCTGGTCGAACGCTTCGAGCCCGTTTGCGTAGGGATGGAACTCGGCAACGCGTTTTCCGAACTCAACGACCCCCTAGACCAGCGCGAGCGCTTCGAGCTTCAGCAATCTTTACGCGAGGCTGGCGACGAAGAGGCGCACGCACTCGATGAGGATTTCTTGACCGCCTTGGAGTACGGGATGCCGCCGACGGGCGGGTTGGGCTTGGGTATTGACCGCCTGGTGATGCTCTTGGCGGACGCGCCCAGCATCCGGGATGTAATTTTGTTTCCGCTGCTCAAGCCGGAATAACGCTAAGGATCACCAGTGCCTGTTGGAGCGTCCGGTGCATTGTTCTGTTGGACTACAGACCGTACTTCTCGGCGGCTACGTTGCGGTACGTCAAAACCAAATCGTCCAAGCGTTTTGATAATCCTTGGCACACGTTCGCAACCGACGTTGCACCTTGGATGTACCGCAGGCACTTCTCTGAATCCCAATCCAGCGGCGGATCAAAAATTACCGACTTTAGGTTGGAAATTTGATCGGCTAGTTTTATGATTTTTACGTCATCTGTCAGTGTAGCCAATCTTTTTGCCTGCCTTGGCTTTCTTTTCTCGAGTGGCAGCGCGGAAAAGTCTTTGGGGTCGGTTAGTCCGGCAACAAGGCAGCGAACGGGCTCGCCAAATTCGCGCCCAATCATGTCAAGCGTGACTTCAGTGTCTTCAACCACGTCATGCAGCCACGCTGCCGCCACCACGGATTCAGAGACACCTTCATCAATGACGTAGCTGCTTACTTCTGCCAAGTGAACGCCAATGGGTTCTTCGGACGCGTTCGGACGACACTGTTTTCCGTGGTGGTCAAGGGCGTACCGTTTCGCAATTTGTATGACGTTCATGTTCATTCGTTCCAACACAGCATCATTATGTGTCTCTTGCAGTGTGTAGTCACGTTGTGACGTGGGTGGCGACACCAATTTCTGCGGTGCGTACGGTTTCGTTCACTCTGGGCATGAGCGTGGAAACAATAGCAAACGCGTTACTGTAAGCGCGGATGACCACGACGGCTAAATCGAGCGCGCCCAGGTTTTGCTGATACTCTAGGTTCTTGTCCATCGTTACGAAAACGTCAAACTCGTTTGCTGTCAGGCGAAGCAGCTCGCCGTTTTTCTTGCCTTGCCAGCCTCTCTCAGCAATGGTGACAACTTCAAAATCATTGTCGAAAAGCTCTTTGAGCATCCTGTCAATGTTTTCGTCAAGCAGCAGGCGCTTCATGGCGTGACTTTATCGTCTCGAGCGCTTCTTGTAAAAAAGCCTCCGCTTGCTCCCGTGTCACGGTTGGAAAACCCTCTAAGAAACGGTCGATAGACTCACCGGCTTTGAGATAGTCGATGAAGGTTGCGACGGGAACGCGAGTGCCCGCAAACACTAAAGCCCCACTCATAACATCCGGATTTTGAGATGTGGCCCGCATTCGTTTCACCTCGTTTAACGCCCCAATTTTAGCATGAGAAGCAAGACAACGCGTAATTTACCAGTCTCTAAAATACCAAAACGGAGCGAGGACAGGTGCAAAGTCACCATGTTAGCCTCGAGCCCCCTCTCCCATTCCGCGCTGCACACGTAACAGCCGCACCTTTCCGCCTCCTCTTTATGGTGAAATAACAGCAGCGCGCCAACCGCGCAGCCCCAAGGAGAATGACCAACCCATGAACATCACCACCCCCGACTGGGTCCGCGACGCCGTGTTCTACCAAATCTTCCCCGACCGCTTCGC
This sequence comes from Trueperaceae bacterium, assembly GCA_965214405.1. Classification (GTDB taxonomy): domain Bacteria; phylum Deinococcota; class Deinococci; order Deinococcales; family Trueperaceae; genus CBDCCT01. Next base: position 3,435,243 of record OZ243956.1, on the reverse strand, counting down.
CAAAAGCGAACGCGTGAAAAAACCGAGCGAGCTCGAGCCCTGGACGAGCCCCCCCACCATCCACGGCTACAAAGGCGGCGATTTGCTGGGCGTGGTGGAGAGGCTTGACTACTTGCAGGATTTGGGCGTCACCGCGCTCTACTTCAACCCCGTGTTTCAGTCCGCCTCGAACCACCGCTACCACACCCACGACTACTATCAAGTGGACCCAATGCTGGGCGGCAACAAGGCGTTGCGAGAACTTGTAGACGCGCTCCACGCGCGGGGCATGAAAATCATGCTCGACGGCGTTTTCAACCACGCCAGCCGCGGCTTTTTTCAGTTCAACGACATCCTGGAAAACGGCGCACATAGCGCCTATCTCGACTGGTTTCACGTCCGTAAGTTCCCGCTCAACGCCTACGGGGGCCGCGGCGGGCTTGGCTACGAGGCCTGGTGGGACCTGCCCGCGCTGCCCAAGTTCAACACCGACACGCCCGCGGTGCGCGAGTTTTTGTGGGACGTGGCGACGCATTGGCTGGACATGGGCATCGACGCCTGGCGTCTGGACGTGCCCAACGAAATCCGCGATGACGCGTTTTGGAGGGAGTTCCGCAGACGCTGCCGCGCGGTTAACCCGGAGTGTTACATCGTGGGCGAAATCTGGGACGACGCCTCGCACTGGCTTCAGGGCGACCAGTTCGACGCGGTGATGAACTACCCCTTTACTCGAGCCGCCTTTGGCTTTACCGCCAGCGAACTTGACGAGGAGCAAATAAAGCGCTGTGGCTACCAGCACATCGAGCCGCTAGGCGCAGAAGCGTTTGCAAAGGAGGTGGAGGTGCTGCTCCACCACTATCCCCCCGAAGTCACCAACGTGCAGTTCAACCTGTTGGGCTCTCATGACACGCCAAGGGCGCTCACCGTGCTCTGTGAGGATGAGGCGGCGCTGCGGATGTCACTCCTTTTTCTCCTGACCTTTCCGGGCACGCCCTGCCTCTATTACGGCGATGAACTCGGTTTAACGGGCGGGCACGACCCAGAGTGTCGTCAGGGGATGCCCTGGGAGCAGAAGGGGCAATGGAACGAGGCTCTGTTGGGGTTTGTCAGACGCCTCACCGCGCTGCGTTTGGAGCACCCGGCGCTCCGCCGCGGAACTTTCCGGACCCTTCAAGCGAAGGACGGGCTTTATGTTTATGCAAGGGACTTAGATAATACTCGTTTGGTGGGCGCGCTCAATACGAGTGATGAAGCTGGAGAGTTGGGGCTCGAGGGCCAATACCGCCCTCTGCTGAGCACGCTGGCCGGGGAGACGGACGCGCTCACGCTGCCCGCACGTTCCGGGGCGCTGCTGCTAAAGATGTGAAAGCTGCAAACGTGTGAGGCGCAAGAAAACATCCTCCCTTAATCGGGAGGATGTCGCGTTACCTTGGTAAACGCTTACCAGGTTACGTCTGTTTGGCCGTAGGTACGAATGGTCTCGCCGCGCTCGCCGTAGCCCACGCTCGTGCCGAACTTGCCCGCGACGAAGGTAATGAATTCTTCTAACTTGCTGCTCGCGTCGCTCACCGCGTCAAAGTCTAAGTTCTGCGCGCCCGTTAAGCCCGCGGTCAGCTCGAGCTGCGCCGCGACCTGCTGGGCGACGCTCTCGAGCGTGCTCCTTTGGTCGGTCAGCGTGACCGAAGAGGCGCCCTCGGGCGCAACTTCCTGGAGCGTGTTGTAAGCGTCGCTGTTGGTGATGCTGGTGTTGTTCGCCTTGGCGTCCAGCACCGCCTGCATCGCCTCCGCCGAGGTCGCTATCAGCACCTGCCCGTCCGTCACCGCGTAACTCAGGCTCACCCCGTTGGTGAGGTCGTAACGCGTCACGCTTACGCCGCCTACGTCAGAAGCGTCCATGACCGCGCCGCCCGTGCCGCCTTGGGGGTCGGCAAAAGCGGATACCGCTTGTGTGAGGTTTTGGAAAAGCGTTTGCAAGCCCGTTCTCGCCGCTTCTTCGTCGGTGGTGGGGATGATAAAAACACTCTCGCCGAGCAGGTTCTCGGCGGCCACACCCGGCTCCACCATCTCGCTGACGCCGGTAGTGACCGAGGTCACTTGCGAGCCCGTCCAGTCAAAAAAGGTGGTGCGTAAGTCCACGCCGAAAAACGACAGCAGCAGGGTATTGAGGTCGCCGCCCAACTCGGGCACGCTCGCCGCGAGTTCGTTGAGGTAGTCCCACCATCCCTGGAGATTGGCGGTGGCGCTCGAGTAGGCAAGCGCATCTTCGGGCACGAACGAAAGCGCGTCCTGCGTGGTCGGGTCGGCGTTGGTCAGGAGGCCGTAGAGCGTCGTGTCGCCGCCATCAGCATTGGGAACCTGATAACCCTCTTGGACTAAACCATCATCGGTCACGCGAATCGTGCTGCCCGCCACACCCGCCGTCGTCAAGGCTTGCGAAAGCCGGGTCACGAGCGCGTCGAAGCCGAAGTTGCTCGCCAGGGGCGCGACGGCGTCCGCGATTTGCGCGTAGTCGATGTAGGCGTAAAGCGCGCCGGACTCGAGCCGCCCCAGCGTGTTCGTGTAGCCCTCGCTGTCCACAAACGAGGGGTCTTCGGAGCCGCCGAGCTGCCGCAGCACCCCGCGCAGGGTGTCGGGGTTGGTCGAGAGCATCAGCAGGTTGTCAGTGAGCGCGTAGGCCACGACCTGGATGGGGTCGGCGTCCTCGACGCCCTCCTGGTAAAAGGTGTAGTCGCCTTCGGTAAGCGTCTGAACGTCCTCGCTCCTGGTGGTTTGGTTATCGTCCAAAGCGGCTTGAAGTTTAGATGTCGCTTCATCACTCAGGCGCGTGATGAGCGTCAAGGCGGGGAGCGGGTTAAACGACGAGGCTGACACGTCAATCCAGGCGTCTTGACCCAAGAGGTCGTAGACGGTGAGGCCCTCGAGCTCACCCGAAAAAAGGTCTTCATTCATCATGCCACCGGTCATATCGCCGCCGGTCGCATCACCACCGGTCATATCGCCAAACATGTCTTCGTCGCCCTCGTTGAAAAGCACGGCCAGGGCCTGGCCGAGCTCGAGCCGCTCGAACTCATCGACGAAGGGTTGAAACTTGGCCTCTTGCGCCGACAAATCCTGCATCCCGAGCGCGAGAATCGTGTTGTTGGGGAGCAGTTCTGGGATGTTCTGGGCGCTCGCAAGCCCCCAGAGCAGCAGCGAAGCGGCGAGTAAGAGTTTCTTTACGGTCATTTATTCCTCCTGTTCAACATAAAGCCTAACTCATTCTAAAGAACTACCCCGTGAGAAACCGTGAGGAGCAGGAGATTTGTGGCTCCAAGCTCCTCTAGCATCTTCAGCGAGGGGTGTCAGGTGCGCGTCAATTTCCGAGCACGCGTTTGGCGGTCCTTACGATGTTGTCCGTGTTAAAGCCCAATTTATCCATCACCACGTCGCCCTCACCGGACGCGCCGAAGCGCTCCAAGCCGATAACCGCGCCGTCTAAACCGGTGTACTTTTGCCAGCCCAAGGGCGAGCCCGCCTCCACCGCCACGCGCGCCCGGACGCTTCTGGGCAAGACCGACTCGCGGTAAGTTTCGTCTTGCGCGTCAAAAATTTCAAAGGACGGCATACTGACCACTCGAGTCTTGACGCCCTCGCCCTCCAACACCTCTTTGGCCTCCAGACACTTATGCACCTCGGAACCCGTGGCTATCAAAATCACGTCCGGCGCGCCATCAGCGTCAGCAGCGACATAAGCGCCCTTGGCGACGCTGCCCTTGGGCACTTCCAAGTTGGGCACGTTCTGCCGGGTGAGCGCAAAGGCGACGGGACCGTCCTGGTGGCGGAGCGCGTAGGCCCAGGCCTGCGCGGTCTCGTTCGCGTCGGCGGGGCGGATGACGGTCATGTTGGGAATCGCGCGGAGCGCCATGAGGGCCGCGATGGGCTGGTGCGTCGGGCCGTCGCCGCCCAAACCAATCGAATCGTGGGTGAACACGTACATGACGGGCTGGTCCATCAAGGCCGCGAGGCGCAGCGAGGGGCGCAGGTAGTCCGAAAAGATGAGGAATGTGCCCACAAAGGGCCGCAGGTCGTGGAGCGCCATACCGTTGGCCGCCGCCGCCATCGCGTGTTCGCGCACGCCGAAGTAGATGTTGCGCCCCGTGTAGTCGCCGCGCTGGATGATGGCGGTGTCGTCGATGTCCGTCTTGGTCGAGCCCGCCAAGTCCGCCGAGCCGCCGAGCATGGCGGGGACGAGTTTGGCTAAGGCGTTGAGCGCTTTGCCCGACGCGTTACGCGTGGCGGTACTTTTGCCTGGCTCAAAGGTGGGGAGGGCGTCCTCGAGCCCGTCGGGTAGGGTCTTCTCGAGCATCCCCTGAAACTGCGCGGCGAGTTCGGGAAAAGCACGCTTGTACGCCCCAAAACGCTCATTCCAATCCCGCTCGGCCTCTTCACCCTTGGAAACCGCCTCGCGGTAATGCGCCAGCACGTCGTCGGGCACGGTAAAAGCGGGCCAGTCGATGTTGAGTGTTTCCTTGGCTTTTTTCGCGTTCTCCTCGCCCAGGGGCGAACCGTGGACGTCGGAGGTGTCCTGGTCGGGCGCGCCGTAGCCGATGATGGTCCGCACCGCGATGAGGCTGGGCCTGTCTCTTTCAGCTTTGGCCGCCTCGATTGCGGCCCGAATCGCCGCCACGTCGTTGCCGTCCTCGACGATGGTGGTGTGCCAGTGGTAAGCCTCGTAACGCTTTAGGGTGTCCTCACTAAAAGACACGTCGGCTTCTGCGTCGAGCGTGATTTCGTTGTCGTCGTAAAGCACGATGAGCTTGCCCAGCCCCAGGTGCCCCGCCAGCGACGACGCCTCGTGCGTCACGCCCTCCATGAGGTCGCCGTCGGAGGCAATCACAAAGGTGTAGTGGTTGACGACGTCGTGCTCAGGGCGGTTGTAAACGGCGGCTAAGTGCGCCTCGGCCAGGGCCATGCCGACCGCGGTGCTGAGGCCCTGACCCAAGGGACCCGTGGTCGTCTCGACGCCGGGGGTGTGGTGGACTTCGGGGTGGCCGGGCGTTTTGCTCTCAAACTTGCGGTAGGCCTTGAGGTCGTCCATCGACACGTCGAAGCCTGTTAAGTGCAAGAGGCTGTACTGGAGCATCGAGCCGTGACCGGCGGATTGCACGTAGCGGTCGCGGTCGAACCAGAGCGGGTTCTTGGGGTTGTAGCGCATACTCTGGGTAAAAAGCGTATAGCCCATCGCCGCCGCACCCATCGGCATCCCGGGGTGGCCCGAGCCCGCCTCCTGGGTTGCGTCGATGGTGAGCGCGCGAATCGTGTTGACGGCGCGCTCCTGAAGGTCGGTTTGGGGTTTTTCTGCGGTCTGCGTCATGGTCTCCTCCGGTTTGGCAGGAATGTTTAACAAAGTTTTGTGAGGCCCTACTTTACCTCAACACCTAAACTAGCCTCTACCATAGCAAGTGTGCGCCCTCGAGATAAGGAACACGGGTGGATTCTCGCGCGCGTCCGCCTACGCTGCCTGTTTGCGGTCTGTTTACGCCCGGCGGGCTCGAGTGGATATACTGAGCGACAGTTCTCTGGAGGTCTTCATGACACAAACCTTGTCACAGCCGCTCATCAACCGCCTCGTTCCGGTTCGCAACGACGCTTTACGCGCGTTCCTTCAAATCACCTTGGGCGTGCTCGTTATGGCGCTTCTTTCGCAGGTGCGGCTCGAGCTTGGCCCCGTGCCCCTCACCGGGCAGACGCTGGGCGTCTTGCTCATCGGCGCGGCCTACGGCTTCTCTTTGGGCGGCGTGACGATGCTCGCGTACCTTTTAGTAGGAGGCTTAGGCTTAGGCGTCTTTTCGGGTGGCGCGGCGGGCTGGGCCGTATTCACAGGAGCCACGGCGGGCTATCTTTTGGGCTTTCCCGTGGCGGCGGCGGTGGTAGGGTTTCTCGCGCAGCGCGGCTTTGACCGGCGCGTGAGCACTACGGCGTTGGCAATGTTTGTGGGCAACCTCATCATCTACATTCCGGGTCTTTTGTGGCTCAAGCAACTTGCGCCCGACTGGCCCACCACGCTGCAATGGGGCCTCGTCCCGTTCGTTCCCGGCGACCTGCTCAAGCTGCTCGTGGCGGCCCTGCTCTTGCCCGCCGCCTGGAAGCTTCTGGGAAAGAAACGTGCCTGAGCTAAAAGTCGTTCAAGCCGGACTTCAACACATAGACGAACTTGCCCTCCTTTTCGACGCCTACAGAAGCTTCTACCGCCAAGCCCCCGACCTACCGGGGGCAAAAGCGTTTTTGCGCGAGCGCCTCGTGCAGGGTGATTCGGTCGTCTTTGTGGCGTTTTTAGATGGGAAACCCGCAGGTTTTACGCAGCTCTACCCGTCTTTCTCGTCCGTCTTGATGGCGCGGGTGTGGATTCTCAACGACCTTTTTGTGGCACTCGAGGCGCGGCGTAAGGGGGTGGCGCGGGGGCTGCTCGAGCGCGCGGCAAGCTTCGGAGAGGAAGCGGGCGCGGCGTGGTTATCGCTACAAACCGAGGTGACGAACGAGGCGGCGGGGGCGCTTTATGAGGCGTTGGGGTGGGAGAGAGTCACGTCATTTTACACGTACAGTCTCAGCCAATAATTGCTCATTCAACAACCAGTCAGCCAACAATTATAACGAGAACAGCCCCCAGAGTCGCGTGGACTCTGGGGGCTGCGGATACCCGCCTGGTACTGAGGGTAACCGTGGTCCCTCAGACAGAGGCGTGGTCAGTTACCCTCGACGGGTACCTCCACTGGTCGTTTCACTTTGTAAAATCAGGACCACCTCCTTTCCGTGGTAGGGAAAGCTTACCGCTCCTTTTGCACCCGGGATGTGTTATTCGTTACGTTTGCTTTAGGTGATACGTGGGTCAGGAAGGATGCTGTTGGGCAACTCTACTAAAATTGATGGTAAAATTACCAAGAGGTGCGTTATGACGGTTCAACAGCTTCTTCAGGGCAACGATAAGCAACGCATCACGGCGGTTCGGGAGGGGTTACCTTTCGAGGCTTTCACGGCTTTACGTGAGGCGCTCGAGCTAGGGTCTGTCTGACTAATCAAAGCCAGAGGATGATGGAGGCGAGGAGCACACCAGCACGGTAGTTTCTGCCGCGTTTGTCGTAGCGGGTGGCAACGGCGCGAAAGTCTTTAAGTCGGTTGATGCAGCGTTCGACCACGTTACGTCCTTTGTAGGCTTGCTTATCGAAAGCAGGAGGTCGTCCACCTTTTGTGCCCTTAGACAAGCGAGACTTCTTGGCATCTTCGCGCTCGGGGCTGATACAGATGATGCCCCTGCGCCTTAGTATCTTCCGCTGCTTGTTGAAACCATAAGCGCGGTCGAGTCTAAGCTGAGGGGGGCGCTTACGCGGTCGCCCTCTGCCAAGGCGGGGCACATAAATCTCGTCCAAGACCGGCTCTAGCCAAGCGGCGTCGTTGCGCTGTCCCGCCGTGATGACCACGGACAGGGGTCGCACTTTGCCGTCCGCGCAGGTATGCACCTTGCTGGTGTGGCCTCCGCGTGAGTGTCCCAGCCACTCGTCTGCTAAGGTCCCCTTTTTTCACCCTCAGCAGGCCGCTTCCTCGCCCCGCTGGCGCTGCGGTGCGCTTTAATATGAGAGCTGTCTAACGCTGCGCCGTCCCAATCAATCTCACCCGCCGCATCGGCGTGAGCTTGAAGCCTGTGCAGGATGCGCTTCCAGACACCGTTGCGCTCCCACCTCGTGAAGCGGTCCCAGCAGGTCTGCCAAGGTCCGTAGCGTTCAGGAACGTCGCGCCAGGGAGCGCCTGTTTTCAAGCGCCACGAAATGCCGTTGATGACCTGTCGGTGGTTGCGGTAGTTGTGACCCCGTTGGGGATTGGGGGGTAGATGCGGTTTTAGTGCTTGCCACTGCTGCTCTTTTAGGTCTGTTCGTGCCATACGCCTACCCTAAACCATCTTCATCCCTTCTGTCAGACAGACCCTAAGTACAGAAGAACTCGCGCACCTCCTGGGCATCCCCCGGCGCACCCTGACCAAAAGGCAAAAAGAAGGCGCGTTCAAACCCAGCGAGAGCAACGCCATCAGCCGCGTTGCCCGCATCTACCGGGAGACGGTCTCTTTTTTTGGCGGTGGGGTTAGCGGTGATGTTGGTGGTCATGCAGACGCCTTGCGGTGGCTCAAGACCCCGCTACCGGCGCTCGAGGGAACGCCCCTGAGCCTGCTCGATACCGACCCCGGCGCGGACGCCGTGAGCGTGCTCCTCAAACAGCTCGCTTGGGGCCTCTATCCTTGATTGTCGCTTGGCGACTCACCCACGCGCGCTACAAAGACGAAGCGATGAGCGGCAACGGGGGGCTGTTCGCGTCCGGACGCTGGCACAGCCAAGGAAGGCGCATCGTTTACAGCTCAGACAGCCTGGCCCTGGCGACGCTCGAGCTTTTCGTCAACTTGCAGATAAAGCGGCAACTCGCCCACTACGTCAAAAGCCGTATCGAAATTCCTGAAGGCTCGGTTGAGACTCTGGGAACGTCCACCTTGTGTGAATTTCTTGCGGCCCCTGACCAGTTCAACGGGCGTGGCTACGGTGACGCGTGGTTGGATGAAAGAAGAAGTTGTGCGCTCAGAGTTCCTGGCCGGGTTGTGTCGCAGGAGTGGAACTACCTACTCAACCCCCTTCATCCGGCCTTTGACCGCGTCACCGCCTCGACTGACGCTTACGAGGTGGACGCGCGTCTTCTAAGGGATGGTTGAGAAAAGAGATACGCTGTAACGGCTTCTTTGGCGGCTCGAGGAGTCAAATCAGGGTTAAACTCCTGACAAAACACGCTGATACCCCAACTCATAAAAGTTCATGGTGAAGCCCAAATCTTCAAACGCGCGTATCGTCTCCTCACTGTCACCCCACGAACTCAGCTTGATTTCGGCGCAGCCTTGTTCATAAAGCCAGTTGAGGCCGATGATGGCCAGTTCCCGGTAGAGTTCGGGGCTTCGGTAGGCCGGAAGGAGACCGGGAACACCCGCGTGACCAACCTTGGCCCCGTCTTCTCCTTCTGAAAAGCTAATTCTGTCGTGCCCAACGTAATTCTCACCATCGAAAAGAAAGAACATTGCTTCGGATTCGTGGTGAGGGAGCATGTTATCTTGAATCGTCTTCCTACCTTCCGTACCGTACAGGGTTTGATGACCCCACAAGTCACCCCAAGCTTGATTGGCAGCCTCGAGAACCAAGTCAATCTTGTCGCCTTCACTACCCTCCAACTGGTCAAAGGTGCGGACGGTGTAGGAGCCGAGGTTCGGTTTTGACAGAGGCTTGTCAGCCGCCAAGGTCATGTCGCGGTAGAATCCTGCTACCGCGAAGTTGTGGCGCTCGAGAAACGAACGAATTTCCTCCTGCTCGGGTAGCGCGAGCGCGTCAAGCGCCGTGGCATTTAGTGAGTTCGCGTGTTGGATACCTGCCTGGAGGAGCTTAAAGCCGAGCCCCCGCCGACGCCAGTCGGGATGCACCAGCAGCGTGAGTTCCGCGCTGGGGTTGGTGTGTATCTGCCATACGTCGCAGGCGGCGATGAGGGATGGGGTCGTGGGATGCTCAATCACCATGCGGTCTTCGGTCAAATTGACGGTGTACAGGGCTGCCTGCTCACGCTGTTCCACTTCGGTCGTCCTCGCGGCCTTGCCCTCGTATTCCGAGACGGCGTTTAGAAGCGCCACGTAAGCAGGAAAATCTTCCTCACGAAACGAGCGAACTGTGAATGAGTCTGAGCTGGTCATAAGCCTCCAAAACTGGGGTTACTGCGTTTTACAGATACTTTTCCAGATACCCCACCACCGCCTCGACATCATCCAACCTGTACTGCGCTTTCGTCTCACCCTCACCCACCTTGACGGTGACGCTTTCTGTAAGCACCGCGAACGCCTCCTCGTCGGTGGTGTCGTCGCCGATAAAGACGGGGGTGGTGCCGGGGTGCTCCTCCACAAGCCGCGCCACCGCGCTTCCCTTACTGTGGCCCTTGGGGCGAAGCTCGAGCACCTTCTTCCCCCACAGCCTGTCCAGCGTACCGGGCGCGTCCGCGCTCCAGTCTCGAAGCGCTTCCTCAACCCCTACCTCCTCCACATTCCGGTAGTGAAAGGCCACCGCGCTGCCTTTGTCCTCAATCCCTAAATCTGCAATATCCGGGGGATGCTGGCGGACCCACTCGAGCCCCGCCCTGGCCTCGTCACCCACGAGCGTTTTTGTCTCCCCACCGACCACGCCCTCCTCCATCCCGTGAACGCCGACGATACGCAGTGAAGGAACGGGTAAAAAGGCGGCGATATCTTTTACCTGCCGTCCTGTAATGACGAAAACAGGGTGACGTTGGGCGAGTTTTTCCAGCAAATCTTGCACTCGAGGGTGCGGCTGGGCCTCGTCGGGGTTGGCGACGATGTCGGCCAAGGTGCCGTCGTAGTCGAGCATGAGCAGAGGGGAGGAGACGATGGGGACGTTCATGTCAGGGGTGCTCATGCAGATTCCAAGGCGTCCAAAAAACCTTTGGCCCAGTCGTGAACGTCGAGCGTATCCACCTCCGCTTTAACGCCCTTCATCCGCGTGCTGCGCTCGTTTGCAGCCATCGAGAGGGCGGTCTTGATGGTGTGCGCGGTGCCTTCAACGTCGTAAGGGTTGACGAGCAGCGTATCAGAGAGAAAGCTCGCGGCACCCGTAAGGTTCGACAAGATGAGCATTCCCCGCTCGGTCACGCACGCGAACTCTTGCGACACCATGTTCATGCCGTCGCGCAAAGGGGTAATAAGCGCGGCGTCGGCGGCCAAGTAAAAGGCGGTGAGTTCTTCTTGCGAGTAGGTGCGGTAGAGGTAGCGCACCGGCACCCAGTCCTCTTGCATATACGCGCCGTTGATGCGGCCCGCCACCTCGTCCACCGCGCGCTTTAAGTTCTGGTACGACTCGACTCGAGTGCGGCTCGGCGAGGCGATCTGGTAAAAGGTGACGCGTCCGCGGTAGTCGGGGTAGGTTTCTAGGAAAGTCTCGAAAGCCAAGAGGCGCTCGAGCACCCCCTTGGTGTAGTCAAGCCGGTCCACGCCCAAAAGCACAAACTCGCTCCCGGCCTCCGCGCGGCGCTGCTCGGAGAGAGCCCGCACGTTACTATCCTGGGCAAGCTCTCTAAAACGGTTCGTGTCGATGCCGATGGGGTGAACCTCCACCCGAATCTCCCGGCCCCCCCAGCGCACCCGGTTGCCCTCGACCTCAGCGCCGACTAGATGTGCGCAGTCGAGAAAGTTTTGGACGTAGGTGTCCGTATGGAAACCCACCAGGTCCGCGCTGAGGAGCCCCTCGGTGAGGCGGCGCGCCCAAGGCAGGATGCGCCAGACCTCGGCGGCGGGCCAGGGGATGTGAAAAAAGAAGCCGATGCGCGCCTCCGGCTTCGCCTCGCGCAAAAAGAGGGGCGCGAGCATGAGCTGATAGTCCTGAATCCAGACGAGGTCGCCCTCGTTATAAGCCTCGGCGGTGGCGGCGGCGAAGCGGCGGTTGACCCGGACGTAGTCGGTATAGAAGTGCCTCTGTAAGTCAATTTGTTCGGTGAAGTAATGGCACACGGGCCAGAGCACCCGGTTGGCGAGGCCGTAGTAGTAGTTGCTAACCTCCTCCTCGGAGAGTTCCAAGCGCCGCACCTCAAAGGCGGGATTTTCGGGCGGGTAGGAGATGCAGGGGGTTTCTGCCGCACCTTCCTCACCCCAGGCAATCCAGACGCCGCCGCGCTGCTCTAGTACGGGCACCAACGCGGTGGTGAGCCCGCCAACCGACGGGGTCCAGCGGCCCGCCTCCTCGCGCAGGGGCTCGCGGTTCGATACGATAATGAGGCTCACTGTGGTGCCTCGCAGGTTTGGATTTCTTTAACGGCTCTTTGCGCCCTCTGGCGCTGCGCCGTGTGGTGGGTTATCAACGTTTTCTCCTCGTCTCAGTTTAAGAAACTACTGTACAAACTGTGCTTTTGTATTGTACTCGAGCCTCCTTAAACCGTTCCGTCGTGTTCGGCGCATTTATCACGAGATAACTACAAAAGACGGACAAAGGGGCGTGCTAAGCTGTTCCCAGTATTGATTTAGTACCTACTTATGGTGCCATCACAGCGGACAAAAACAGCAGACTAAAGTGGTACCAAGCTTGTTGAACCGCTTAAAGAGGTGAAAAGATGATACAAAAATTTTCCCTTCCCGTTTTGGTCCAGGGGACCCCGCGGGAGTTTCACGTGTCGCGCAGCGCGCGCGAACGTTACGAGCTGGACGCGTCCCTGTTCAGCCTACACGGCTCCTTGATGCTGGCCGACCTGGAGGCCGCGCAAAGGGTCGCGCACAAAATCAACGCCAAGCGCGACGCCGCGCGCTTTCCCGAGCGGGCCGTCCGGGCGGGCGACCTCTACGCGGCGGGTCTTATCGACGAGGTGCTTCACCTGCTCGTGGCGGGGTACGTGGAGCGTCACCCCGACTTTTTTGAAAAGGCTTTGGCGGCGCTCACCGATTCCCTGGGTGAGGCGGCGGTGGAGCGGACCTTAACGCGCTTCGCCACCGACTTTCCCGCCAAGCCGGTGTACGCGGGTGCAGTAAGTGTGGCGGACTACCTCAAGGGCCAAACCGATGGCGTTCCGCACCGCCACGTGGTTTTAGAAGAACTCCTCATGCTCTGGCTCGCCAACCAGAACCCCGCGTTCGAACGCTTTACCGAACTTTTTGACGACCGCGCGCTCCGTGAGGAAACCGCCTATGAGGGCGTGGTCGAGGCACTAGGCGGTTTTGTTGAGGGCGAGCCCGCCGCGGGTCCTAAGGGCGAGTCGCTGTTGGCGCTCCTGCGCGCGCCCTTTCTTTCCAACCCGACCTCGCTCGAGGGCCAGCTCGGCCACCTCCGCGGCTGGGCCTCCTTTTTGGGCGAGGGCTTTCAAAGCCTCATGACCGAACTCCTGCGTTCGCGCGACGTGTTAGAGGAGGAGCGCAAGGAGGGCGGCTTCGGCGGGCCGGGACCGAGCGTCGTGCTGAACGAAGACATCTTGCGCGGCGCGGCCTACGCGCAAGGCGCGCAAGCGGAAGCTGTGGAATACGAACGCTTCTCGCCCGACAAAAGCTGGATGCCACGCGTGGTGATGTTGGCGAAAAGCACCTATGTGTGGCTCGATCAGCTTTCCAAGGGCTATGGCCGCTCCATCACCCGTTTGGACGAGATTCCCGATGAGGAGCTTGACGAACTAGGACGCCGCGGCTTCACCGGCCTTTGGCTCATCGGCCTGTGGGAGCGTTCAGACGCCTCAAAGCGCATCAAGCACCTCCGCGGCAATCCCGACGCGGTGGCCTCCGCGTATTCGTTGTACGACTACGTCATCGCGCCTGACCTAGGTGGCGACGCGGCCTATGAGAACTTACGCGACCGCGCGTGGGCACGGGGCATCCGGCTGGCGAGCGACATGGTCCCCAACCACATGGGCATCGACTCGAGGTGGGTCGTCGAGCACCCCGACTGGTTCTTGAGCCTCGAGAAGCCCCCTTATCCCGCCTACAGCTTTAACGGCCCCGACTTGTCGCAGGACGAGCGGGTGGGGATTTTTCTCGAGGACCACTACTACGACTCCACCGACGCCGCGGTGGTGTTCAAACGCGTGGACCGCCAGACCGGCTCCGAACGCTACGTCTACCACGGCAACGACGGCACCACAATTCCCTGGAACGACACCGCGCAGCTCAATTACGCACTGGCCGAGGTGCGCGAGGCGGTCATCCAAACCATCCTCCACGTCGCGCGCAAGTTCCCCATCATCCGCTTCGACGCGGCGATGACGCTTGCAAAACGTCACATCGAACGCCTCTGGTTCCCCCAGCCGGGCCACGGCGGCGCGATTCCGTCGCGCGCGCAGTACGGCTCGATGACGCAGGCCGAATTCAACCGCCTCGTGCCCGAGGAGTTCTGGCGCGAGGTGGTGGACCGCGTGGCCGAGGAGGTGCCTGACACCTTGCTCCTGGCCGAGGCGTTCTGGATGATGGAGGGCTTTTTCGTCCGCACGCTGGGGATGCACCGCGTCTACAACAGCGCGTTTATGCACATGCTCAGGAAAGAGGACAACGCCGAGTACCGTCAGTCCATCAAAAACGTCTTGGAGTTCGAGCCCGAAATCTTGAAGCGCTTCGTCAACTTCATGAACAACCCCGACGAGGAAACCGCCATCGCGCAGTTCGGCGACGGCGACAAGTATTTCGGCGTCTGCGTGCTGATGAGCACGCTGCCGGGTCTGCCGATGTACGGGCACGGGCAAGTCGAGGGCTTTCGTGAGAAGTACGGCATGGAGTACAAACGCGCCAAGCTTAATGAAGCGCCCAACATGGGCCTGCTCGAGCGCCACCGCCGCGAGATTTTCCCGCTGCTGCACCGCCGCAAAGAGTTCGCCGAGGTCGAGAATTTCCGCCTTTATGACCTTGTCACGCCCGAGGGCGGTGTCAACGAGGACGTGTACGCCTACTCCAACCGCGACGGCGAGCGGATCTCGCTGGTGGTGTTTAACAACAAATTTGCCGACGCCCGCGGCCTGCTTAAAGTCTCGGCTTCGGCCAAGGGCGTGGGCGAAGGCAGTTTCTCCGAGAACTTGGGCCTGCGCGCGGGGGAGCGCGACTTCGTGATTCTCCGCGACGCGACGGGGGGCCTCGAGTACCTCCGCCGCAGCCGTGACGTTCGGGAGGGCTTCCGCGTCGAACTGGGCGCGTACCAGTACCGCGTTTTCTTGGACGTCCGCGAGGTGGAGGACAACGAGTATTCGCACTACGCGGGGCTTTACGACATGCTGGGCGAGCGCGGGGTGCCGAGCTTGGAGGAGGCGCTGGACGACCTGCGTCTGCGCCCGCTGCACGAGGCATTTGTGGGGGTGCTCGAGCCCACGGACGAAACAGTGGCGGAGGCGGAGACGGACGCCGAAAAGGTGCCCACACACGTCACCCGTTACGCGTCGTTTCTTGCCAGGGCCAGAGATTACGGTTTTGGCGGCGAGCACGAGGTCGCGGTGGCGCGGTTCTCGAGCCTTACCCAAGGCCTAGCAGGGTTGAGCAAGCGCGCGCCGGAGGACTTGGACGAGGAGTTGGCGTATCTGCTCGAGCTCACCCCCGCCGACGAAGCGGTGTTGGTGGCGAGAGCGGCGCTGGAGCCCCTGTGGGCGGAACCGTCCCTCATCCAGGAGTGGCGGCTTCTGAACGCGCTTCGTAATAACCTTGCCGGGCTTGGCGGGAGCTACGACGCGGCACATCGCAGAGTCGAACTTGTCGAACTTTTCCTAAACCACGGCGACGTGCTGCGTTTGCGGGTGGAGGTAGAGGACGCTGACGATCTTTCTGAAACAGGAGTCGGCCTCTTGAACGCAGAAACCGGCCTCGAGGAAGCGCGAACCCCGGCAACCTCCGCCACGTCTACAGCGTTTGAGACATCCGAAGAACCGGAACCTGTAGAGTCTGAAACGCCTTTAGAACCCGAAGCTCTCGAGGCTGCGGCTTCTCCGGCTACGGTCTTTTTAACCCGGATTCTTGAGACCGAGCCCGTCCTACACTTTTTGCAAGTCAACGAACACGAGAACGTGCGCTGGTTCAACCGCGAGGCGTACCGGGACCTGCTCGGTATGGCGCTTAAGCTCGCGCTGCTCGAGGAACTTGAAGTGCAGGAAGAGGCGATCTTGTGGGAATTCGTAACCGACCTTCACGCCGCCGAGGTGCGCTCAAACTACCGCGTGGACCGTCTTATCATGGTGCCTGAAGAGGGCGCTGACGCAGAAGCGTCACAAGAACAGGTTGAGGTTCAATCTACTCTCGAGGAGACACCAGAGGAAGCCGTCACAAAGGATTTAGAGGACGTGCTCGAGGCCGAAGAAGTTTAATCGTCTTCGGAGTTCCCGGTGTGAACGCCGCCTTCAGCTCGAAGCGGCGTTCATCATTTCCGTCAGGGGTTTCGTCAGAATATGGGGGGCTCGAGCTATACTCACCGCGCCACTGGTCACGGCTCAAATTCACAGGAGGGCGCAGTGATGCACGTGCATGACGTTGGGAAGACGTTTGTGGACGCTTACAAGAATCAGTGGCACCGAAGCCGGAGCCTCACCAAACAGTACGCGCTTTCAGCCCCCGCATCTCTCTACCTTTACAAGCCCCGGCTCGAGGGCTGGACCTTTCAAAAGCATCTTTTGCACGTGTTTTCGTGGGAGAGAATCGTTTGGGTGAGGTTCTTGGGGTTACCCGGCGAACCTCTCGAGGCGGACGAAGAAGATTTCTCTTCCAAAGCGTCGGTCTTAGAATTTGTGGACGAGGTAACGGCTGAAACAGAAGAACGTATGCAGAGCTTGCACCTTGATGCTTGGGCGGGTGACTACGCGACCTTTAGCGGGAAGGAGTTGCCCTTTTTTGAGATGCTGTTTCAACAACTCGACCACGAGGCACATCACCGTGGACAACTTGCGCAGTTTTTCCGTCAGAACGGGCTGACGCCTCCAATGTTCTAGGCCAGCGTGTTAATCCGCCGGTAACTAAGGTGCGCCAACGCCAGCGCGAGCGCGTCGGCGACGTGATGACTTTCGGGCGTCGTCGTGAGGCTCAGCATCGAGCGGACCATAAAGCCCACCTGCGCCTTGGAGGCGCGTCCGGTGCCGACCAGCGCCTGCTTGACCTGCATAGGGCCGTACTCGAACACGGGGATATCAAGCTCATACGCGGCCAAAAGGCACACGCCCACCGCCTGCCCTACCTTGAATGACACCTCGCGCTGCCTATGGAAATACTGTCCCTCGATGGACAGCGCCTGGGGCTGATGCGTATTCAAAAAGGTTTTGGTCTCCTGATAGATGCAGGCGAGCCGCTCGGACTGATTGGTGCGGGCGTTCGTGCGGACGAGTTGGTGGCCTAAGTGCGTCACGGCGCGGCCCTTTTCACTTACCGCGCCCAAACCCAGATTGGCTATGCCGGGGTCTAAACCGACCACGGTGATGGTCTCTAAGACGCGGCGGCTGGCACGTTTCTCGAGCACAGTCCTAAACCGCCTTCCCGTTCATACGCCCCAGCATGACATAAACAGCACAGACAAGGGACGAAACAGGCTTTTATCATGATCAATATAAAGAAAGCTATAGAACGCGTTTCTGCTTCCTTAAGGACGAAAGTACCGAGTACCGGGTACCGGGTTCAGAGTGTCTCACTCGGTACTTTCCACTCGGTACTCTTCTCTCTGAACGCTACCGAAGAGCCTTGATGATAAAAGCCTGGGGACGAAAGGGACGCTTCTACAGTCTCTATACCTCTATTCCTGTCCTGAACCGCTCAGGACGTTCCGAGCCTCTTCTCAACGGCTTACGTGCAAGATGAGTCGTTAATACTCCGACAGGTAGTTCTGCAACTCCCAGTCATGCACGGTCACCCGGTAGTCGTCAAACTCGATGGTTTTGGCGTCGATAAAGTGATCGAACACGTGCGCGCCCAGGGCGTCACGGATAACGCGGTCCTTTTGAAGCGCACCCACCGCCTCGCGGAGCGTGCCGGGCAGCTCTTTAATTTTGTACTTGCGGCGGTCGCGCACGCTCATCTCATAAATGTTGCGTTGAATCGCGGGCGGCGGCGTGAGGTTGTTTTCGATGCCGTCGAGCCCGGCGGCGAGCATGACCGCGAGCGCGAGGTAAGGGTTACAGGCGGGGTCGGGCATCCGCAGTTCGGAGCGGGTCGAGGCGCCGCGGCGCGCGGGAATGCGGATCATCGCGCTGCGGTTCGAGGCCGACCAGGCGATGTTGGTGGGCGCTTCAAAACCCGGCGTGAGGCGTTTGTACGAATTCACAATGGGATTGGTGATGGCGACCATGCCCTCGGCGTGGGCTAAGAGTCCCGCAATCCAGTTATGCGCCGTTTGCGAGAGTTGTAAGTCGGCATCAGGATCAAAAAAAGCGTTCTGGCCCCCCTTAAAGACCGAAAGGTGCGTGTGCATCCCCGAACCATTGATGCCCGCCACGGGTTTGGGCATGAAGGTCGCGTGGAGGCCGTGGTTGAGAGCAACGCGCTTGACGACGAGCTTAAAGGTGGCGATGTTGTCGGCGGCGGTCATCGCGTCTTCGTACTTAAAGTCGATCTCGTGCTGGCCCGGCGCGACCTCGTGGTGTGCGGCCTCGATCTCGAAGCCCATCTCGACGAGCGCGTTGACCATGTCGCGGCGCGCCTCCTCGCCCAAGTCCACCGGGGTGAGGTCGAAGTAGCCCGCGGCGTCGTGGCTGATGGTGGTGGGGCGGCCCTGGGCGTCGCGCTGGAAGAGGAAAAACTCCGCCTCGGGTCCCGCGTACATGTTGTCGAAGCCGAGCGCTTGCAGGCGCTCGATCTGCCGCCTCAGCACATAGCGGGGGTCGCCGGGGAAAGGCTCGTCGTTGGGATACGTCACGTCGCAGATGAGGCGCGCGACCCTGCCGCGGCCCGTGTCCTCCATAATGGAGGGAAAAATCACAAAGGTGCTGAAGTCGGGCTTGAGCAGCATGTCGGATTCTTCGATGCGGGTAAAACCCTCAATCGAGGAGCCGTCGAACATGATTTCGCCGTCGAGCGCCTTGTCGAACTGAGAGGCGGGCACCTCCACGTTTTTGTTCGTCCCCATGATGTCGGTGAACTGCAGGCGCAAGAATTTGACGTCTTCTTCGTTAAGCGCCGAGCGAACATCCGTTTGCGAGCGGGCCATAAGAACCTCCTGCCGGTAAGCCGGTCGTGTTGAATTTTACGCAGGCCTTTGTGGCGTGTCAATCTCTTTGGCTTGTGCAAAGCGTTTTTTGAGCAGATACACGTTTTTGATGATCGAGTTTGATGATCGAGCGAAGAGCGTACGCGCGCTCAGGTTGGTAATTGAGAGGGTGTCAGTATCACCTCGAGCCCACTCCCTCGCAGCTAAAACCCCTGCGAATTGCGAGAGGTGCCCCAAAGCCCGCGCCGAGACTCACTTTAAGAAACGGTGAAGAGGCGACCCCGTCACCGCGTTGACAGTAAGTTTTTTCACAGTTATGATGCTTTGGCAGCACACCCTCGGGCCTCAGGCCTGACATCATTTTTTAGGAGGAAGCATGAAGAGATTTTTTGCGTCCCTTGCCGTTCTCTTGCTGGGTCTCGCTATGGCGCAGGAGCCTATTCGCGTCGGGGTCAACTTAGAGCTTTCGGGCCGCTTCGCGCAGATTGGCAACTCGGCCTTGGAGGGCATCCGCACCGCGGCTCAAGAGCAGTCGGAGGTGCTGGGTCGCCCCATCGAGCTCTCCGTCTGCGACAACGCCACCACGGTCGAGGGCTCGGTAGCCTGCGCCAACCGCTTTGTCGACGAGGGCGTCGTGGGCGTGCTCGGCGCGATTGCCAGCTCCATGAGCATCCCCGCCGCCGAGGTGTTGCAACCCGCGGGCATCACCATGATCTCGACCTCGTCCACGAACCCCGCGACGACGCAGATCGGCGACTACATCTTCCGCATGGCCTACACCGACGATTTCCAGGGTCGGCTCGCCGCGGACTACGCTTTTGACGAGATTGGCGCGCAGCGCGCCGCGGTGTTCCGCCAGCAAGACGACGACTATTCGTTCGGCTTGGCGGGCTTTTTCGACGAGGAGTTCCAGAACTTGGGCGGCGAAACATTGGTGCTCGACTACGTCGCCAACACGGTGGATTTCTCCGCGCAGCTCAACGACCTGCGCGGCTTTGAGCCCGACGTTATTTACTTCGCGGGCTTCTGCGCCGAGGGCGCGTCCTTGCTGCCGCAGCTCCGCCAGCAGGGCTTCGACCAGCAGGTGCTCGCCGCCGACGCTTCCGACGACTCGCAGTGCCCCGTGGGCGGCGGCGAGGCCTTTGACGGCGTGCTCTTTACCGCTTTCGGCACGCCCGAACAGCTCTCGGACGAGGCGGCGACGCGCGCGCGCGAGTTCCAGACCTTTTTTGACGAGGTTGCGCCCGCGGGCACCGACTTTAACGGCTTTACCCTGGCGGCCGCCGACTCCTACAGCGTGCTCGTCGAGGCCATCGCTCAAGCCGACGACGCCGAGAACGCCGCTGTGCGCGACGCGCTCGCCAACATCGCGGGCTACGCGGGCGTCTCCGGCGACATCACCTACGCGGGCACCGACGGCACCCCCGCGAACCGCACCATCGGCGTGTTCGAGTACGTCGTCCCCGCGGACAACGAGCAGGGCTGGGACAAAACGCCCCTGTTCGGCCTCACCACGGGCGAGGGTGAAGGGGACATGGACGGTGACATGGACGGTGACATGGACGGTGACATGGACGGTGACATGGACGGCGGTACGGGCGGCGAGATGGACATGACAGGCGGCACGGGGGGCTAAGGCTCGAGCGCACTCCAATCACGAAACAGTAGAAGGGGCGGGGTCATCCCGCCCCTTTTCAGTAGCGCTTCAACGTAAGGGTGTCTCAAAACGTTCTGGGAATAGTGATGTGTTGCAAAACATATTGGGAGGTCCGGCTACTCAGTTTTATTGGCGCTCCGTCCACAGCTATTTTCGAGCAGTCATAAAATCAAAGCTATGAGTTTGAGATTATAAAAACCCGTAGGCTCGAGCTTTCTGGATGGTACACTACAAAAACTTTATCTTACGAGGTGACCCCCTTGGCAGCTTCTACGCTCTCCAGGCAAAAGAGACGGTTCAACACCACCCCCTGGCTCCTCCTTTTACTCCTTCTGGCGCTCGTCATGGGCCGCATCTACTACCTCGTCTACGTGGCCGAGGTGCGCGCCCTGGCCGATTTCGTGGGGGCTTTCTTTTCCTCTTTTCAGCTCGGCAGCCTCTACGCGCTCATCGCGCTCGGCTACACGATGGTCTATGGCATCATCCGGCTTATCAATTTTGCGCACGGCGAAATCTTTATGGTGGGCGCGTTCGTGTCATTTTTCATCTTTAGCGGCGCGCCCTACAGCCTCCCCTGGGCGCTCTTTACCGCGGCGCTGGCGGCTTTAGGCACCATGTACGTGCTCAACTTCTGGCGCGGCAGCATGACCGACCCCTTCGTTCTCGCGGGCGGCGGCGTAGCTTTGGTCGGCCTCACCATCGCGCTGAGCGTGGCTTCGCTGGGCTGGATCTGGGCGCTTATCTTGAGTATGCTTATTACAGGCGTGGTGGGGGTGCTTTTAGACCGCATCGCCTACCGGCCCCTGCGGGGCGCGCCGCGCATCTCGCTCCTTATTACCGCCATCGCCATGTCTTTTTTTCTGCAAAACTTTGGGCTCTTGGCTTTTACGCAGGGGCAGACGCCCTACCGCCCCGACACCTTTTGGACGGACTTCTTGCGCTTTGACGTAGCGGGTGAAACCGTCTTTACGAGCTGGATGGTCGTGCTCGTGCCCGTACTCACCGCCGTTTTGGTCGTGTCGCTCACGCTTTTTGTCAACCGCACCCGCTTGGGCAAGGCGATGCGCGCGTCCGCCCAGGACCCCGAAGTCGCGCAAATGATGGGCGTGGACGTAAACCGGGTTATCGCCACCACCTTCCTTTTGGGCTCGATGCTCGCGGCGGCGGCGGGGGTGCTTTGGGGCATGAGCTTCGGCTCGCTCAACCAGCCCGCGGTGTTCGGTATCCTGCCGGGCATCAAGGCGTTCGCGGCGGCCGTCATCGGCGGCATCGGGAGTTTGCCTGGCGCGGTCATCGGCGGGCTCCTGCTGGGATTCTTGGAAAACTTTTTGACCGCCATCTTCCCGCGCACGCCCGACTTTGCAGGCATTACCGAGTACAAAGATACGTTTGCGTTCGTGCTCCTCATCGTGATTTTGCTCGTTAAACCGAGCGGCATCATCGGTGAAGACTTGTCGGAGAAGGTGTAATGAGCACCGCGTCTAAAGAGCGCCTGCGCGCCTCCGAAAAACTTATGAACGAGGACAAGCGCACGCGCAACATCGTGCTGACGTTGTTGGGTTTGGGCCTGCTGGCGGTGCTCCTCTATTTGGTTGACACAAGCGGCTCCACCAAGCTCGTGCAGGCGGTGGCCTTGTTCGCTATCTGGGGCGTGGCGGCGGTGAGCTTAAACCTCATCAACGGCACCACCGGCATCTTGTCGCTGGGCCACCACGGGTTTATGCTCGTCGGCGGTTACACGGCGGCGCTGCTCATCCTGCCCGAGGGCTCCCGCACGCGCATCGCCACGAGCGCGCGGAGCCAGATGAACGACTTTACCTTGGGCCTGAGCATTGAAAACTGGATGCGCGCCCTCGGCTTGGACGCGCTCGCCACGCCCGAGACGCTGTGGGTGCGCTTCATCCTCGCGCTCTTTATCGGCGGTTTGGTGGCGGCGGTGTTCGGCCTCATCGTCGGCATCCCGAGTTTGCGGTTGCGCGGCGACTATCTAGCCATTGTTACCTTTGGCTTTGGCGAGATTATCCGGCTTTTGGCCTCGACGAGCCTGCTCGCGCCCTTTACCAACGGGTCGCTCGGGTATGCGGGGGTGCCCTCGAGCTTTGGCAAGAGCGTCTGGTGGACGTTTCTTTTTTTAGGCCTCACCGTGTTCGTGATGAGCAAGCTCAAATTCTCGTCTTACGGCCGCGCCCTGCAAAGCATCCGCGAGGACGAAATCGCCGCCGAGGCGATGGGCGTGAACCTTGCCTACCACAAAGTTTTGGCCTTTACCCTGTCCGCCTTTTTCGCGGGCATCGCCGGGGGGCTGTGGGTGTCGTGGCTGGCGACGGCGCGTTTAGATGTATTTTTGTTCACCCTCACCTTCTTTTTCTTGGTGGCGATTTCGGTGGGCGGGACGGGCTCGATTACCGGGGTGCTCTTGGGCACGGCCTTGGTCGTGTTCGTGCGGCAGTACGGCGACCCGGTCGAGGAGGCCTACGCGCTAACCACCTGGCTCACGGCGGGCGGGCTGGTGCTCCTCGCGGCGGCGGGCGGGCTGTTCCTCTACCGCAATGCGCGGCGGCTCAGGCCGAGGCTTCACTACGGCGTTTACACCCTCGCAGGTTTGGGCGTGCTCGCCATCGTCGGCGCGTTCCTCGCCCCGAGCTTAGGCGTGTTGGAGGGCACCTTTCAGGGTTTCGGCCTGCGCGCCATCCTCTTGTCGGTCATCCTCATCGTCATCATGGTGTTTCGGCCGGAGGGTTTAATGGGCCGCTTTGAATTCTCCTGGGCCGCCCTTTTGCGCGAGCGCCGCGACGAACCTTCTGATGAGGAGCGCGCGCAAGATGCCTGGCTCACCAACCCCGCGCTTAACAAGGACAAGACCGCGGCCTTCGCCAACGAAGACGAGGGTGAGAACGAGAGCCGCGCGCCCGACCCGCGTGAGCAGGACCCGGAGGTCTGAGTGCTCGAGGTAGACAACGTCAACAAATTCTTCGGCGGCCTCCAGGCGACGACCGACCTGTCGTTCAACGTCGCTGAAGGCGAAATCGTCTCGGTCATCGGCCCCAACGGCGCGGGCAAGACGACGCTTTTCAACCTCATCACGGGCGTGTACAAACCCTCCTCGGGCGACATCCGCTTCCAGGGCCGCTCGCTGGTGGGGAAAAAGCCCAACCAGATTGTAGACGTGGGTGTCGCCCGCACCTTTCAGAATTTGCGGCTCTTTACCAACCTGTCTGTTTTAGATAATGTCCTCATCCCGCAGCACCACAAGATGCACTCGACCTGGCTCTCGGCGGTGTTCCGCACCCCCGGCTATAGGCGCAGAGAACGCGAGATGCGCGAGGTGGCCCTCGAAAAGCTCGCTTTTTTCGGCCCGCGCCTCATGAGTTTTCGCCTCCACCAGCCCGTCTACGTCCTCTCCTACGCCAACCGCCGCCGCACCGAGATGGCTCGAGCGATGGCGACGGGGGCCAAACTGCTCTTGCTGGACGAACCCAGCGCCGGGATGAACCCCAAAGAAACGGGCGAGGTCACCGACATCATCCGCCGGATGCGCGACGAGGGTGGCTACACCATTCTTTTGGTCGAGCACAAGATGAACCTGGTCGGCGACATCAGCGACCGCGTCATCGTCCTCGACTACGGGCAAAAAATAGCCGAGGGCTCCTATCAAGAGGTTGTGAACGACCCTAAAGTCATCGAGGCTTACTTGGGCAAAAAAGCCGAAGAAAAGAGCGAGCCCCAAGCCGACGAAGCGGAGATTTTGTAATGTCACACGTAGCCTCATATTCAAAAACAGCGTCACCCAAAGACCATCAAGAGCGCGAGAAGCTGCTCGAGCTGAACAAAGTCACCACCCACTACGGCCCCATCCGCGTCCTTCACAACGTGGACATGGTCATCCACCCCGGCGAGATGGTCTGCTTGCTGGGCGGCAACGCCTCGGGCAAGTCCACCACGCTCAAGACCATCCTGGGCCTCGTGCGCGTGTCCGAGGGCGAGATGTACTTCCGCGGCGAACGCGCCGACACGCTCGACACCGCCGGGCGCATCCAGCGCGGCATGGCGGTGGTGCCCGAGAACCGCCGGATATTTCCCAAGATGACGGTGAAGGAGAACCTCGAGATGGGTTCCTACCTCCGCGACGACCGCAAGGCCATCCGCGAGGACATGGACTATGTATTCGGCCTCTTCCCCCGCCTTTCTGAGCGCGTAGGCCAGATGGGCGGCACCATGTCGGGCGGCGAACAGCAGATGCTGGCGATGGGCCGCGCTTTGATGAGCCGCCCCAAGCTCATCCTCATGGACGAGCCCTCGATGGGACTCGCGCCCCTCTTCGTCGAAAAGATTTTCCAGATTATTAAGCAGGTCAACGAGCGCGGCATCAGCGTGTTCGTGGTCGAGCAGAACGCCAACGTGGCGCTGTCGATTGCCGACAGGGGTTACGTGCTGCAAACCGGCGAGGTGGTGTTGTCGGGTCCGGCGAAGGAGCTTTTGAACAATGAGGCGATGAAGCGGGCGTATTTGGGGGAGGTGTGAGGATTGTCGGGTGACAATATGAACTGGCGTGCATTGACGATAGCAATCCTTATTCCTTTACTGGCTGCCGTGGTGGGTAATGTCTTTGTTACAAAAAGTGCAATGACTTGGTATGGTGAACTCAATCATCCCTGGTTTAAGCTTCCTCTATGGGGGTCTGTTATTGTTGCCTTTCTCGTTTACTTAGGTTACGGCATTATTATCTTCAGAACATTCACTCAGGGTTTAGTGATAGCTGTTGTGCTTAGCGCGGCTGTAGTTATCGGCAATGAAGTTTGGAATTTGTTCTTTTTCGGAACACGCAACCTGAACCTCACTTTTTGGGTTACTGTTGGTTTTGCTGTCTTGGTGTTGGTTCAAGCGCTGAGCGTGCTACGCAAAGATTCTTTATCCTTTGGAATCAGCATCATCTACTTGGCGTGGGTTGTTCTTTATGACCTACCTTGGTTGTACCGGCTTTCAGTTACTAATGTGTCTGCTACCTAACCAAACGCTGCAAGTGGCGCTGATTGGTTCCACAAGATTCTTTCGGAGGTTTTGGGCTAGATTATTCACTGGGGTTGGTACTCACAAGCTCGAATCTCAAACCACTGCTTCCTTGCTATAATTCATACATGAAAACCATCTCTGTAACCGCACACTTTGACGGTGAACATATAAGGCTTGATGAACCGCTGAGGCTCGAGCCCCCTCTCGAGCCAAAATCACGCTGGTTCGGCCCTTAGCAAGTACACTTTGGTATGACTGAACAAATCATCCTCGAGATACCCTCAGAAAGCCTTTTGAGCCTCAAGCTTATGCCCGACGAGATGGCGAGCGAGTTGCGCTTGGCTGCCGCCATGAAACTCTATGAGCTGGGTAGATTGTCAGCGGGCGCAGCCGCTACCTTGGCGGGCATACCCAAACCTCTTTTTTTGACGAAGTTAGCAGACTACGGCGTAGATAGTTTCGACCTGACGGATGAAACGTTTGGGCTCGAGACACGCCTTGCCTAAACTCGCCCCGCCCAAGCTTATTTGCAACACGTCGCCTCTACAGTACCTGCACCAGCTAGAACTTCTGTCTGTCTTGGTGAATTAGCCGAAGAGATTCTTGTGCCTGAAGCGGTTGTTTCCGAGCTCGAGGCCGGAAGCGCCGTGGGTGTGAATGTTCCAAAGGTAAGGGAGCTCGAGTGGCTTACCATTCAACGTCCAAAGAGTTTATCCGTCTTACCCCTCGTCACAGATTTGGGTAAAGGAGAGGTAGAAGTGTTAGCCCTCGCCCTCGAGCAAGCTGGGTACATAAGTGTTTTGGACGATAGATTGGCGCGAAACTTCGCACAGGCTCTGAATATTCCCTTTACAGGTACGTTGGGGCTTCTGCTCGACGCTAAACGAGCGCAACTTATCGAGGCTATCTTGCCAGTGATTGACAAACTAAAAGCTTTGGGATTCCGAGTGAGTCCGCATACCGTTCAACTGATGCTACGGTTAGCTGGTGAGTCGGATTGAAGCAGTTTTCGTGAAAACTATCTCTGTAACCGCACCTTTTGACGGTGGACAAGGCTTGATGAACCGCTGGGGCTCGAGCAGCTTCATCGCCACCCAATGCGAGTCCTACTGAGCAGCCTCATACGCCCAGAACTCAGAAGGTGCCAAAATAGTCACGCCTTGAAACGACTTCACAACGAGCAGGTCTTTATCTCCGGTTACGAGGCACGTACACCCTCCCGCCGCTGCGGTGGCGAGTACCCAATCGTCGTCCGGGTCTCGGCAAACGGCGACCTCTAGGGGTTCGGGGGTGACCAATTGCATAGTGAGAGTTATCAGATCTACGGCCTCTCGAGCCTCGGCGTAAGGCACCTTGAACTTGTAAAGCAGCTTTTCCTCAAACTCTCCCAGAATTTTATCCGAGGTCACGAGTTCGTGCTGCCGTGCGCAATGCTCGAGCAGTTCGTGGCACACACCGCGCGAAACAAAGGCCGCAATCAGTACGTTGGTGTCGAGAACGAGCTTCACGACACGTCGTCGAAAACGTCCTCATCGGTGTAAATGCCTTGCGCTTCGGCGTAGGGCAGAAGTTTTTGACGCAACGCGCGAAGTTTGTGAACGAAAAGGTACTCTTTGAGCGCTTCCCGGACGAGGTCGCTACGGGATACGCCCTCGCTTTGCGTGAAGCGGTCAAGTTCCTCTTTCAAGTTTTCCGGCAAGCTGATAGAAATGCTTTCGCGCATAACGACCTCCAAACGACTTCTGCTGTGCTAAATTGTAGCACAAGGTTTGGCTTTATTTTGGGGCTCTGAGTGAACCTACATAACATTTAACGGATGCTACGGTTGTCTGGTGAGTCGGATTAAAGCAGTTTTCATGAAACCTACTTCCCAACTGCACACTTTGACGGTGAAGATATAAATCTTGACGAACGGCTGAGGCTCGAGCCCCGCCCCACACGTTTTTCAGGGCTCGAGCACCACCTTCCCCGTTGATCGCCTTTCCATTAGTTCCATCATCGCCCGTGGTGCGTCTTCGAGCGCATAAACCCTGGAAATGTGCGGCTTCAGCTTCCCTTCCGCGTACCACGTCAGCAGCGTTTGCAGCGAGTTCATCAGCACTTTTGGATTTTTCTGACCGTACGCGCCCCAGAACACGCCGACAATTGAGCAGTTTTTGACGAGCGTGAGGTTCACAGGCACCTGTGGTATCTCGCCGCTGGCAAAGCCAATAACCAGGATTCGGCCCTCCCAAGCGGTGCAGCGCAGCGACCTTTCGAACACATCGCCGCCGACGGGGTCCAAAATCACGTCCGCGCCGCGCCCGTCCGTGATGCTCTTGACCTTGGGGACGAAATCTTCTTCACGGTAGTTGATGGTGTGGTCCGCGCCGTAGCGGCGGCAGAGGGCTAACTTTTCCTCCGTGCTCGCGGTGGCGATGACGGTCGCGCCCATCCTCTTGCCGAGCTCCACCGCGGTCAAGCCCACGCCGCCCGACGCGCCGTGGACGAGGAGCGTTTCTCCCTCTTGTAAGCGGGCGCGGTGCTCGAGCGCCACATGCGACGTCCCGTAAGCCACCGCAAAGGCGGCGGCGTCCTTGTAATCCATCCCCTCGGGGATGGGCATAACCATCTGGGCGGGCGCGGCGACCTTTTCAGCGTAAGCGCCGTACTGTAAGAAGCCCATCACGCGCGTTCCCGGCTCGAGCTGCGTCACGCCCTCGCCAAGTTCCAGCACCTCCCCCGCCACCTCGAAGCCCGGCGAGAACGGCAGGGGCGGCTTTAGCTGGTAGCGCCCCGCCATCATCAGCGTGTCAGCAAAGTTCACCCCAACGGCCCGCACGCCGATAAGCACCTCGCCCGCGTCTGGGACGGGGTCGGGCGCGTCTTCGTAGCTTAAATCAGCCGGAGTGCCCCACTGTTTACAAAGAACAGCTTTCAAAATAGCCCCTTCCGAAATGGTTAGACCTCAACTCCACCGCCGCCTCCGCTTGACAAAAATCCGCTCGTCGGTTTCCTGCGCATTTACGCCGAGGTAAAGCTCTTGGACATTCTCGTTTTCGCGTAACTCCTTGGCGGTGCCTTCTAAAACGATGCGCCCGGCCTCGAGCACATACCCGTAATCCGCGATTCGGAGCGCCTGCGCCGCGTTCTGCTCGACCAAAAGCACGCCCACGCCATCGCTATTGATGTCGCGGATGGTGGCGAAAATCTCCTCGACCAACAAGGGCGCTAAGCCCAGCGAGGGTTCGTCCAACATCATCAGTTTGGGGCGGCTCATCATCGCCCGCGCGATGGCTAACATCTGCTGCTCGCCGCCCGACATGGTGCCGCAGGGCTGCGCCGCGCGTTCTTTAAGGCGCGGGAAAGTTTTATAGACCCGCGCCAAATCCTCCTGCACGCCGCTCCTGTCGCTCCGGTAGAACGCGCCAAGTTTGAGACTTTCGCCTGCGGTGAGTTCGGGAAACATGCCGCGCCCCTCGACCACATAGGCGAGGCCCATTTGGGCGATGCGTTCGGTGGCGGTGTGCTGAACGGGGGTGCCCAGAACCGTGACCTCGCCCTTACGCGGCTCGTTGTCGATGAGACCCATAATGGTTTTCAAAAGCGTGCTCTTGCCCGCGCCGTTCGAGCCCAAGAGGGCGACGCATTGGCCTTCGCTGACCCTTAACGACACGCCCTTTAGAACTGGCAGGCGTTTGACGTAGCCGCTCTCGACGTTGTTTAGCTCGAGCAGCACCGGCGCTACCCCTTCCCCCGTCACCCCACCGCCTCCAACTGCGTCTCGCCTAAGTACGCCCTTATGACCTCGGGGTCGCGCTGCACCTCGAGGGGGGAGCCGTCGGCAATTTTGACGCCGTAGTCGAGGACCACGATGCGCTCGGCGAGCCGACTCACCACGCGCAGGTCGTGCTCGACAACCAACAAAGACAGCCCCAAATCGCGCCGCAGGCGCAGGAGGCGGAACATCATCTCGTCTTTTTCTTCGGCAGTCATGCCCGCGGTGGGTTCGTCGAGGAGGAGGAGTTCGGGTTCGGCGGCGAGGGCGCGGGCCACCTCCACAAGCTTTTGCACGCCGTAAGGCAAGACCGCCACGGGCGTGTCGCGGTAGGCTTGCAGGTCGAGCACGTCCATAAGTTCTTCGGCCCGCCTGCGCTGCCGCACCTCGTCGCGCCGCCAGCCGGGCGTGGCGAACATCGCACCCAAAAGGTTCGTTCCGACGTGCAGGTGCCGCCCCAAAAGGAGGTTGTCGAGGCAACTCAGAGACCGGAAGAGCTCGATGTTTTGAAAGGCTCGCCCGATGCCCAGAGCCGCAACGCGGTGGGGTTTGGCCCCGGTGATGTCGCGGCCCTTGAAGAGCACCCGGCCCGTCTGCGGCTTGTAAAAACCGCACACGCAGTTAAACAAGCTCGTTTTGCCCGCGCCGTTGGGACCGATCAGCGCCACCACCTCCCGCTCGTGAACGGGAAAACTCACGTCCGAAAGCGCCTTGATGCCGCCAAAGGAGAGGCTTAAGTGGGAAAGCTCGAGCAGGGGGGTCATAAAAATACCTTTGGCAAGATAAAAGGGGGAGGAGTACCTCCCCCGTCTCCACTAGAACGTGATAAACCCGTCCGACGCCGGGCGCAGGCCCTCGGGCGTGATGCGGAGCAGGATGATCGAGTTGTTGCCCTGGTAGCCCTCGGTGAAGTCGAGGTTGGCGAACATGCCTGTGTCGTAGCCGCTGATGTTGCCCATCGCTTCCAGAAAGCTCTCGCGCGTCAAATCGGGACCGGCGGCGCGGAGGGCTTCGACGAGAGGCTGCACAAAGGCGACCCCGGCGCCCGAGCGGAAGGGGTCCTGGGCGGCCTCGGGGGCGTAGGGGACGATGACGTTGGCTAAGATGTCATCCGCGATGGGATCGCCAGCCTCCTCGCCCACGACCGCCGAGGGGAGGCGCGCAAAGGTGGCGAGCAGCGCGTCCTGCATTCCGGGGTTGGCGATGAGGCTGGGGTCTAAGAGCGTGCTCGAGGCTAAGATGCGCGGGGCGTACTCGAGCCTCCCAAACTCATTGACCAAAGCCGCGGCGGCGGCGGGCGTGCTGTACATCACCACCGCGTCGGCGTCCGCGCCGCTCAGGCGCAGCGCCTGGACCGCCATGTTGGTCTCGCCGCGCTCATAAGAAACCGTATCCACGATAGACACGTCCATCCCCGCCTCTTGCAGCCGCGCGACCTCCTCTTGAACACCGGCAAGACCCTCTTCGCCGTAGCCGTCGTTCTGGTAGAACACGGCGATGCGCGTGTTGCCCAGTTCCTCAACCGCGTAGCGCGTCATCAAGGCCGACTCGACGCCGTAATTCGTGTAGGTGGCGAACACCAAACCGTCGCTCTGCCTGGCGAACTCGCCCGAGCCGGTCGACGGGCTTACCCAGGGGATGCCCTCGCGCTTAATGATCGGCAAGACCGCCAAGCCGTTGGCTGTGCCGATGCCGCCCACGAGCGCGAAGACGTTCTCGCGGTCGATGAGCTCGCGCACCGCCGACACGCTCCGCGCGGGATCGTAGCCGTCGTCGCGCGAGACGAGCACCAGCTCGCGCCCGTTCACGCCGCCCTGCGCGTTCACGTACTGAAAATAAGCGTCGATCGCGTCGATGACCGTGCCCCAGGCCGCCGCCGGACCCGACTGCGGCCCCCAGGTGCCGATGCGGATTTCCGTGTCGGTCACGCCCGGCGTCTGGGCAAGACCAAGACCTGCTAGGAGAAGAACGAGACTTACGAGTAGCTTTTTCATGTTGCTCCTTTCGTTCTTGAGGTACGGGATAGAAATGTAGAGAAGGTCGTCTCTTCCACTCCATTCCCGCTCCTTAATTAATGATGCTCAACCATCTTATCACCCACAGCCCCTACACACGCCGCACTTCCGGGCGACCCAGGACACCGTGGGGTCTTAAGACGAGCACGACGAGCACGACCAAAAAGGCGAACGACGCCTTGAACTCGTTTGAGATGTAGACGCCGACGAGGAGTTCTAAAACCCCCAGCAGATAACCACCCAGAATCGCCCCCGGCAGGCTGTTCATCCCGCCGATCACCGCCGCGACGAAGCCCTTGGAAAGGGGATCAAACATCAGGTTGGTCGAGAGCAGCGTGGTGGGCGCTAAAAGCAGCGCGGCGGCGGCGGCGAGCAAGGCCGACACGCCCCAGGTCGCAAACATCACCGTGCGGACGGGAATGCCCATCGCCCGCGCCACGTCCTCACGCTGCGCCACCGCCCGCATGGCGAGCCCGATTTTGGTGCGGCTGAGGAGCGCCCAGAGCCCCACCATGATGACTACGCCGATGATTGACGTGAGGAGCGACAAACTACTTAACGCTGCGCCGCCGACGCGCAGAGTGCTGTCAGCGACGAGGGGCGGCAAGATTTTGTTGTCGGTGCCGAACGAGAGCGCGTAGGTGCCCTGAAGCGTCAAGTTGACACCTAAAGTAAGGATGATGAGGCCCAGGTCGCCGGGGTCGCTTGCGCCGCCCTCCGAAAGGGCGTAGTAAAGCACCCCGGTAACCACCCCGACGAGTGACGCCAGCACCAGGCCGAGCCCTAAGCCGTAGGCGAGCGCCCCCACGAGCACCGCCAGCCCGACGCTCAAGGCCGTTTTGCCAGGTCTGACGAGCACGAGCGACACGAAGCCGCCCAGCAGCAGCGCCGCCACGAGCGAGAGCACGAAAGAGAGGCCGTAAGGAATATCGAGCGAGGTGAGGATTGCAAACGCCACAAAAGTCCCAAAAAGCCCAAACTCCCCGTGCGCGAAGTTGAGGATGTTGGTTGTGCGGTAGAGGAGCACCAGCCCGAGCGCGATGAGCGCGTAGATGCTGCCTGCGGCTAAGCCGCTTACCAAAGCTTGAAGAAAACTTTCCATTAGGGTGATCCCCCCCGGCCCCCCTTGTTAAGGGGGGAGGTTTGGCGCGGTAGTTGCTGAAGAAGCACGTTTATAGCCGTTCCAGAAAAGCTTAGATTCCACACAAAAACTTTACCCTCATCTCCCCTCACATCGGCCACGTGCGCCAGTAGCGCCGGACCCGGCCCCACACGCCGTATATGCCGCGGGGCTCGAGCAGCATCAGCAAAATCACCACCACGCCGAAAAGGAGCTGCGAGCGGTTCTGCTGCGCCGAAAGAATGACTTCTAAGCCGGTAATGGCCGCCGCCCCCAGAATCGCCCCCGGCAGATAGCCAAGGCCCCCAACGACGATGATGAGCAAAAACTTAATCGACAGGAGCAGGTTAAAACTCTCCGGCGTGATGTAGCCCAGCAAGGCCCCGTAGAGCCCGCCCGCGAGCGCGGTCATGGCCGCGGAAAGGACAAACGCCAAGGTTTTGTAATAGGGCAAGTTCACGCCGCTCATCTGCGCCGCCAGCTCGGCGTCGCGCACCGCCCCCCAGGCGCGGCCCACGTGCGAGCGCTTGAGGTTGAACGCCGTCCAAATAGCGAGTGACACGATAACGAGGACGAAAAAGTAAAAAGGCGTGTCGCCGGTAAAATCCAGACCAAAAAACGCAGGTCTGTCCGCCAGGAAACCTGTAGACGCGCCCACGAGCCGCCAGTTGTTGAGAATTTGCTGGATGGCGAGCCCGAAACCCAGCGTGGCGATGGCTAAGTAGGGACCCTCGAGCCGCAGCGACGGCACCCCGATGACGAGGCCCAGCAGCCCGCCGACCACCAGAGACAGGGCGAGACCCAACAAAAAAGGCCAGCCCAGACTCGTAAGATACGCCGTCGTGTACGCCCCCGCCGCGAGGAAGCCCGCGTGGCCCAGCGACACCTGTCCGGTAAAGCCGACGAGCACGGTCAAGGCCACCGCGACGAGGCTAAAGACGAAAAAGAGCGTAACGTTGTAGATGATGTAGCCGGGCGCGACGAAGGGCAAGGCCACGAGAAAGGCCATAAAGAGCCCGAACATCACCCAGCCTTGGGCGTCCTCGATGTGCCGGACTTTTTGTTCGTAACGCTCGAGCCGTTGCACGCTCATTCTTCCGACCTGTTCACGTTGCACCTACACATAAAGAACCTACACATAAAGAGAGTCGATAAGGTCAGCGTATTTTTTGGCGAGGCTCGAGCGCTTCACCTTCAGCGTCGCCGTCACCTCGCCATCTTCGTAATAGAGGCGTTTGGGGAGGACCGCAAAGCGTTTGATCGTCTCCACACGGGCGAGCTGTTTATTGACTTCGGCCACCTCACCCTCCAGAAGCCGCCGCACCTCTTCGTGTCCCGCTAAATCGCTGTATGTCGTGTAAGACAGGCCGTGGTCTCGAGCCCAGGTGCTGATATTGTCCTCGTCCAGCACGAGCAGCGCCACCAGATACTTGCGCCCGTCGCCAATCACCACCGCGTCGTTGACGAATACGGACGCCTTTAACAAATTCTCAATCTTTTGCG
This sequence comes from Trueperaceae bacterium, assembly GCA_965214405.1. Lineage (GTDB taxonomy): Bacteria > Deinococcota > Deinococci > Deinococcales > Trueperaceae > CBDCCT01. The sequence goes on along the minus strand of OZ243956.1, from coordinate 3,401,522 downwards.
GCGCGATGTTTTTGCCCCCCGCGGTGATGATAATGTCTTTCTTACGGTCGGTGATACGCAGGTGCCCGTCCTCGTCGAGTTCGCCCACGTCGCCCGTGCGGAGCCAGTCGCCGTCCATCGCCTCGGCGGTGGCCTCGGGGTCGTTAAAGTAACCCTCGAAAGTGCCGGGGCTGCGCGTCAAGATTTCGCCGTCTTCGGCAATACGAATTTCAACTCCCGGAAAGGGCGTGCCGACGGTGCCCAGCTTGAACGCGTCCTGGTGGATGCTGGCGAGCGCCACGTTCTCGGTCATCCCGTAGCCCTCGCGGACGTCAATCCCGAGCGAGCGAAAGTAGAGGAGGATGCGCGGCGAGATGGGTGCGGCCCCCGATACGGCCAGCCGGACGCGGTCTAAGCCCAGCCGGACCTTGAGCCAGTGGATGACCAGAAGATTCGCCAGGGGCGCCGCGACTGCGTTACCCCCTCCTTCACTCCCCCTCACCGCCCGCATCGCCCAGTTATAAACGCCGCGCTTGAAGGGATGCGCCTCGCGCATGTGAAGCTCAACCAGCGAGTGCATCTTTTCCCACACGCGCGGCACGGCAAACAGCACCGTCGGGCGCACCTCCTGAAGGTCTTGCGCGAAGGTGTCTAAGTTCTCGACAAACGAAATGGGAAAGCCCGCCGCCAGGTGACAGTAGGAGCCGCTGCGCTCAACAACGTGCGACAGGGGCAGGTAGGAAATAATCTCGTCGTCTTTGGCGTAACCGAACGTCTGGGTGAGCGTGTCCACCGCCCAAAGCAGGTTCTTGTGCGACAACATCACGCCCTTGGGGTGGCCCGTCGTGCCTGAGGTGTACATAAGGAGCGCGGTGTCGTCGGGTGTGAGAGTGTTGATACGCTCATCCACAGGACCGGGGTCACGCGCGTAAAGCCCCTCCGCCTCCGCCAGCACCTCGTCCCAGGCCAGCACCTCGTCAAAACCTTCGGGTTCGATGGCGATGACCCAGCGCACGTTGGGCAAGCTGTCACGAATCTCGAGCCACTTCTCAATCTGCTCGGCGTTCTCCAAGATAAGCCCCACCGCGCCGGAGTGCTCGAGCACGTACCTCACCTGCTTCGCGCTGCTCGTCGTGTAGATGCCCACCGACACGCCCCCAGCGCTCTGGATGGCTAAGTCTGAGACAAGCCACTCGGGCCGGTTTTCACAGAGGATGGCGACCCGTTCACCCGGTTGGGTGTCCAGATCAATCAGCTTACGCGCGAGCGCGTTTACCCGCCCCACATGCTCCGCCCACGTGACCGTCGCCCACAGCCCAAAGCGTTTGACGCGGTGGGCGGGGGTGGGGTCGTCCCTGCGCTTTTGCAGGAGCGCGGGAAGACTCCTAACGTTGGCACTCGCCATGCTCAGCCCCTCATTTCTACCGTGACAGCCTGGCGGCTGCACAACTTTCTTGGTGAGGGAACTATACCGTCTGGCAGGCGATATTGGCAAGCCGTCCGGCGAGCGCATTGGAGATTGATTGGCTTACGCGCCGGATGGAAGAGGAATCCGCCAGTGCGGCGGGAAGTGCGTGTTCGGGAAAACCGCTCGAGCCTCCCCTAGCCCTCTCCCCCACTCTCGAGGCCGGTAACGCTCGGACAAGTGGATGAGCACAAGCTCCCCCACCCCCGCCCGCTCGGCGAGCGTCGCGGCCTGCACGGTGGTCATGTGGTGGGTTTTGAGAGCGAGCCCTACGTCCGCGTGTTGAAACTGCGCCTCGCAGACGATGGTGGTACAGCCTTTTAACGCGTGAGAAAGCCGTTCCATCGCCCCCTCATCCAACAAAAAATCGGTGAGATAGGCAATCGACGCGCCCGGAGAGCGCTCGAGCAGCCCCTCCCGCAAGTCGCCCAGTTTGTAAGAGGTGCCTTGCAGCTCGAGCCCCACCTCATCCCCCAACGCTTCGTCTTTAAGCTTTTGCAACCACGGGCCGCTGGGCAGGCCGCGCGCCGCGAGTTCCGCCGTGTTGATGTTCAAGCGCGGCTTCTCCTCCACCAGATACGCCAGCGACGGCGTGAGGTGGTCCATGTGAAACGCGTGTATTGAAAAGACGGGCGTGTTGATGAGGACGCCTTCAAAGGGCCGGACGCCCGCCGGGTGTGGGTGCCGGAGTCGGTTGCTCGAGCCAAACCGCACACTCTCCACGCGGTCTTCAAACACGTCGTGAACAAACCACGTCCCCTCGCGCCGGGGTTGCAGGTTCCACATAAAACCGCGGAAGCGGTGACTCATGATTTCAACCGTCTCGGGCGGTCCCCAGACCTCAACCGGGGCCTCGCGGGGGTGGGTGTGGCGGAAAAAGCTGTCGAAGCCGCCTACGTGGTCAAGATGCAGGTGCGAAAACAGGAGGTGGTCAACCCCCCTCGTCTCCGCAGCGGGCAGGTCGGAAAGCGCGTCGCCGCAGTCGAAGAGGAGGCGGTGGTGGGAGCGCCCGGTGTCGATTCGCACAAAAAGCGCGTTATCGCGCTCGGGCGCGCCCAGAACTTGCCAAGTGAGCATCCTTAGACTCTAACCGCGCCCCGTAGGTTCAGAAACACGCCAAAGGAACGATGCTAGGCGCTGACGGGTAGCTCGAGCGGCACAACCTCGAGCCTCCGCTTCTCAACGTTTTCTTCCAGATGCGCGACAAACGCGTCCACCGGCACGCCGTTCGCGTCCTCTTCCAAACGGCTCCTGAAGGAGACATTACCCGCCTCCGCCTCCTTGTCGCCCACCACAACGATATAGGGCACTTTGTAGAGTTCGGCGTCGCGGATTTTGGCGTTCATGCGCTCGCTGCGGGTATCAACTTCGGCGCGGAGGTGGGCGGCCTCGAGCCTCGCCTTGACTTCTTCCGCATACCCGATGTGACGGTCCGCAATCGGCACGACGCGCACCTGTTCGGGGGCGAGCCAGAGGGGGAAGTCGCCCGCGAAGTGTTCGATGATGACGCCCATAAAGCGTTCTGTGGAGCCCGTGACCGCGCGGTGGAGCACCACCGGGGTGTGGCGCTCGCCGTCCTCGCCGACGTACTCGCAGCTCAAGCGGGCGGGCTGGATGAAGTCCACCTGGATGGTCGAGAGCTGCCACTCGCGGCCCAGCACGTCCTTCGCCATAAAGTCCGCCTTGGGTCCGTAAAAGGCGGCCTCGCCCAGGGCCTCGGTGTAGGGCACGCCCTCGCGGTCCAGCGCGTCGCGCAGCGCCTGCGTCGCCTTGGCCCATTTTTCGTTATCGTCCACGTACTTGCCGCCCTCGCCGCGCAGGCTCAGGCGCACCGCGTACTCGCCGAAGTGGTAGGTGTCGAGCACCTCGCGGATGAGGCGCAGCGCGCGCGCGAACTCCTCGCCGATTTGCTCTTCGGTGCAGAAGATGTGGCAGTCGTCTTGGGTAAGTGAGCGCACGCGGGTGAGGCCGTTGAGTTCGCCCGACTTCTCATAGCGGTAGAGGGTGGCGAATTCCGCGTAGCGAATGGGCAGCTCGCGGTACGAGTGAAGCTGCGCGTTAAAGAGCGTCATGTGGCTGGGGCAGTTCATCGGCTTGAGGCGCATCCGCACGCCCTCGTCGTCCATCGGCGGGAACATCGACTCGACGTAGTTGTCCAGGTGGCCCGACTTTTTGTAAAGCGACTCCTTGACGAGGTGACCCGTCCAGACGTGCTGATAGCCGTAGCGGGTCTGCAACTCGCGCACGTAACGCTCCATCTCGTGCCGGACGATTTCGCCTCGAGGCAAAAACAGCGGGATGCCCGAGCCGATGTCTTCCGAAAAGGTGAAAAGCCCCAGTTCTTTACCCAGCTTGCGGTGGTCCCTCTTCTTGGCCTCCTCCAACTGCCAGAGGTAATGCTCGAGTTCCTCTTTGGTCCGAAACGCCACCCCGTAAATCCGCTGGAGCATCGGGCGCGTCTCGTCGCCGCGCCAGTAGGCCCCGGCCACGTTCATTAATTTGAAGTGCGGCGGGATGTCGCCGGTCCGGGGCACGTGCGGGCCGCGGCAGAGGTCGGTGAAGCCCGTATCGCCGCCCTGCTCGTAGAAAGAGAGCGGGACTTCGGCGGGGAGGTCGCTAATAAGCTCGAGCTTGTACGGGTCGCCAATCTCGCGGTAGCGCGCCAAGGCCTCCTCGCGCGGGAGTTCAAAACGGCGCAGCGGCAGGTTCGCTTTGATAATCTCGCGCATACGGCCCTCTATCTCCCCCAAATCCTCCGGGGTGAGGGGGCGCGGCACGTCGAAGTCGTAGTAGAAGCCGTTCTCAATCACCGGGCCGACGCCCATTTTGATTTCAGTTCTCGAGTGGCCCTGACTCACAAAGTAGTCAATCACCGCCTGCGCCATCACGTGCGCCAGCGTGTGCCGCATGAGGCGCAGAGCCGCGTCGTCGCGTTTAGTGAGAATCGAGATCTGCGCCCCCTCGGGCACCTCCGTGAAGAGGTCCGAGAGAATGCCGTTTACTTCCGCGCCCAAGGCGGCCTTGGCTAAGCCGGGACCGATGGCCTGGGCCACGTCTTGGGGGGTGGCGTGGTCGGGTACGTCCAGACGGTTGCCGTCGGGAAGGGTTACAAACATGATTCACCTCTTTAGTAATGTGAATTTTAAAGGTTGAAACGGTTCAGAAACGCGCGAGTGAGCAACACGTTCGCTTCGTACGCCTGCGCGCCAACCATGAATCGACATGCGGGTTGAAGCAGGACGCTTTCATGGGGGGATTTTAGCATAAGTGGGGGCTCGAGCTTACACTTCAGCGATAAGCAGAAGAGCCTAACACGCTACAACGCGACCCCGCGGCGCTCTAAACGCGCCCGCTCCGCCGCGAAAACCATGAGGTGCGACTCGAGCGCCTCTTCGGGTCCGGAAAGCAGGTGGCGGGGTTTTTTTCCTCCACGGCCCGCACGAACGCTTCTATAAGCCCGTCGTCGCCGCCGCCGTGGCCCTCGAGCAGGGTATCCGGCACGCCCGCGGCGGTGTCTACGACCCGCGTCTCCTCGGTCAGAAAGTCGGTGATTTTCAAAACTCGACCGTCGCCGTATATCTCGCCGCGCGTCCCGAAAAGCCGCGTCTCGCGCGGGCGCGGCACCGTAAACGCGGTCATGGTAAATGACGCCGTTTTGCCGCTTGCGAAAACCATGTTGACTACCTGATGGTCCACCACGTCGTTGTCACATTCGTATACGCAGCGCCCGTAAGGGCCGGTCTGAAGCGCGTGCGCGACGCCCGCATAGGAGGTGTCGAGCGCGACCGCGCTGAGGGGCATTCCCGTTTCTCCTTTCGAGACGAGGCCCAGATAGAAGCGCTTGGCCGAGTACGGGCAGTCGGGCTCAAAAGCGCAGTCCAGACAGCGCTTGGCGCTTCCCGCCTCTCGAGGTTTCTTGTCCTTGCGGAAGTGCGCTAAAGAACCAAACGAGCCAACTCGTACGCAGGGCTCGTCCATAAGAAAGCGAATCCAGTCGAGGTCGTGACAGGATTTAGCTAGGAGCATGGGCGAGGAGCCCTCCGCACTGCGCCAATTGCCGCGCACGTAGGAGTGCGCCTGATGCCAATAACCGACCGGTTCTAGATGCTGCAACGAAACGAGTTCGCCGATAACTCCCTCGCTCAGCAGCCGCTTTAGAGCTTTCGTGTAGGGCGTGTACCTGAGCACGTGCCCCACGGCCATCATCACGTTTGAACGCGTTACCGCTTCAACGACCGCGCGGCACGCCGCTTCGGTTGGGGCTATGGGCTTTTCTAAGAGAAGGTGGTAGCCCCGGTTGGCAAAGGCAATCGCCGGGGCGAGGTGCTCCCGGTCCGGGGTTGCGATAATGACGGCGTCGGCGGGTGGGAGACTTGCGGGAGGGGCGTTAAGGAGGTCACGCCAGCTCGAGAAGGTGGCGCTCACGGGCAACCCGTGCTGCGCGGCCAAGAGGGCTCGAGCGTCCGCTCTGGGTTCGGCGAGCGCCACCACCTGTGCGCCGCGCCGCGCCGCACCCGCCGCGTAGACCCTGCCGCGATTACCAGCACCCAATAAAATCAATTTAGGACTCACCTTCATTATCTCCCTACGTTTTCTCATTTTGCTAATAAATAATGCTAGTGCTATTGACGTTCCTGTAAACATAACATTAAAATGGTGAAACGAGTTTGAAAGCGTTTCCGGGAGGTGATGTGGCCGAAGAGATTGACTTAGTAGCTTTAGCGTGTGGTCCAACCGTCTATCGAATATCCGTTCGGTTTCTATAGCAGATTGGTTTGCGACTTTTCAAAGGAGGATTATGATTACTCTGCAAAAGATGGCGCTCGGTGCGCTACTGGCCCTGAGCGCCTTTGTATACGCCCAAGACCCTCAGACGGTGCGCCTTTCAGGCTTTGACGGCGACGCGAATACCATGACCGGGCTTTTGGACGAGGTCGTCAACCCGATGCTCGAGGCCGAAGATATCGTGGCCGTGTTCGAGCCCACCCCCGACTTTCAGGTGCAACTCACCAACGGCCTCTCGGCGGGCACCGCCGCGGACCTCTTTTTTGTCGACATCCTTTGGTCGGAGGGCATCTTTGAGACCGGCGAGGTCGCGGCCTTGGAAGGCGTGAGCACCGAACCTTTTGTAGATTCGCTCATCGAGGCCTTTACCTTAGACGGGACCGTATACGGGCTTCCCAAAGATTTCAACACGCTGGCGATCGAGTACAATAAAGACATTTTTGACGAGGCCGGGGTTGAATATCCCGACGCTGACGATACCTGGGACGACTTCAGGGCGAAACTGCAGGCGGTCCAGTCGAACCTAGAGGACACCTACGGCATCTGCGTCATCCCCGACGTGGCCCGCTTCGGCGCGTTCGCTTTCGCGACGGGCTGGGAGCCCTTTAACGAAGAGGGCCGCACCGTCCTGGACGAGAATTTCCGCCGCGCCTTTGAATTCTATACGGGCCTCGTCGCGGACGGCGCGGGCATCACCCAAGATGTGGTCGGGAGCCCCGGCTGGGGCGGCGGCTGTTTCGCCACCGACAGGGTCGCGGCGACCATCGAGGGGAGCTGGCTAGCCGGATTTTTGCGCGACAACGCGCCCAACTTAGAGTACGGCACCACCTTTATACCCAAGGATCCCGAGACGAACGAGCGCGGCAACCTCATCTTCACGGTGAGCTGGAGCGTGAATGAGAACGCAGACCAAGACGCCGCCAGAAAGGTTTTGGAGGCGCTCACGAACGAGGAGGCGCAGCAGTGGGTTTTGGAGCAAGGTCTAGCCATCCCGAGCCGGGAGGCGCTGGCCGACAACCCCTTCCTGACGCAAGAGGGGCAAGAGGCGGAAATCAAGCGGGTCGTGTTCGAGGGCGCAACGGACGGTAACGTGCTGCCCTACAAGTTTCAAAACTACGGCAGCGAGTGGACGCAAATCATGAACGACGCGCTGAGCGGCGTGTTGACCGGCGAGCGCACCGTGGACGAGGCCCTAAGCGAAGCGCAGGAGCGGTTCGACGCGCTCGAGTGATTTTTCCGGGGGCGCGAAAGCGCCCCCAAGCTAACGGAGTTTTTGTGAAACAGTGGCGCACGAACCGCGACGCATTCTTGTTCCTGTTACCCTTTCTTTGCTCGCTGGGCGTCTTTTTCGTCTACGCTTTTTTGAACGCGTTGCGCTACTCGTTTACCGATTACAACCTGTTTAACGACGCGGCCTGGGTAGGGTTAAAGAATTACGCGCGCATCTTTAGAGACCCTCTTTTCATACGGGCGCTCACGAACACGCTCGCGTACTCGCTCATCGTCACGGCGGTTCAGACCTCCCTGGCGCTGCTGCTCGCGACGTTGCTGAATAGGCCGCTACGCGGTATCGGCTTTTTCCGCACCCTCTTTTACCTGCCGAGCATCCTCTCGAGCGCGGCGGTGACCCTTATCTTTTTGTGGCTGTGGCAGCGCGGCGGTTTCGTCGACCAGGCGCTGGGCTATATGAACCGTCACCTCTGGGTCGTGCTAGGATTTCTGGCCCTTTTTTCGCTGTGTCAGCCTCTACAAGTCGCGTACGAGCGCGTGCGCGGTCGTTCAGCCTCCCTTTTCGACCCCGCGCTCTCGACGTTGTCGCTCTTGGCGGCGGTTCTCGTCACGTGGACGCTTGTGGGATTGGGGGTTCTTCCCCTTCGCGAGGTTGCGCCGGTGGATCAGGTCTGGCTCAACACCAGGCGACAGTTTTTGGGGCTGCCCGTGCCCCTCTGGGCGATTATGGTGCAAAACATTTACACGACCATCCCAGGGCTCATGTTGCTCTACCTGGCGGGCTTGCAAGACGTCCCGAGAAGCCTCACCGAAGCGGCAGCCATCGACGGGGCGAACCGCGTCCAGCGCTTTTTCCGGGTGACCGTGCCCTTGTTGCGCCCAGTATCGTTCTTGGTGGTGACGCTCTCGCTGATCGGCACCTTGCAACTCTTCGACCAGGTGGCTCTTTACGGCGACGCGGCGCCGCTCGAGGCCAAAATCACCCTCGCCTACTACGTTTACGACGCCGCTTTTCCCTCGGCTTCGGTGAGTCGCATCGGCGAGGCGTCCGCCGCCGCGCTCATGCTGGGGCTTCTGACCTTGGGCGTGGTGGTAGCGCAGCGCTCTTTGGGGTTAAAGGAAGGGGGGTACTAGGTGGCGCGGGCAGGGGCGCGACAACCTCTTCCGAACGGTTCCAAAAGGCGAGAGGACGCGCGGCGGCGCTGGGTACGTGTCGCCTGGGCCTACGGCACGCTCCTCCTGCTCGGGCTGGGCTCGCTGAGCGTTATCTACGCGTCTTTTATTGCGAGCTTAAAGACCGATCCCTTAGGCGACCCGCTCTCGCTCGGCGCGGCGCAGCTCAACCCGAGCAACTGGCTCAAGGCGGCGCGCCTCGGCGCCGCGGCGGGCGGGAGCACCCTCCTCGGCGGCTTCGGACCGGAGGGCGAGGTCAGGTTTAGCGTGCGCTACTTTGTGCCGGGGGGCGAGACCGCGCCGCCCGTGGCGAGCATCCCTAAGCGAGCGCCGGGCTCGCGTCTGGTGTCCTTACGCACCACCTCCTTCGCCGCCGACTTTGCCACGCTCGGCCTCGAGGAGGTCTCGCGCATATCTGCCCCTGAAGGGAGTGAATCGCTGGGTGCCTTTGTGACCTATGACGTTACCGTCACCTATAACGACGCCCAGGGCAACGGACGCCGCGCCGAGCGGCTCCCCCTGGACTTAGAAACGCCGCGCGGCTACCTTTTGGTGTCCGCCACCTTGCCCCCCGACCGTATTGAGCGCCGAGGGCGGGTCGCATCGTGGGACAGCGTCGCGCCGGGAGCGCTCGGCTTCGGCCTCAAAAACTACGTGCGCGCGTTTCGCGAAAGCTACGATGCCGCGACTCAGCAAAGCCTGCTCTGGCGCTGGACGCTCAACACCTTTTTATTTGCCTTTTTCCGCGTCCTGGCGGCGCTCGCTTTCGCGTCGATGGCGGGTTACGCGCTCGCGCGGCTCGTTTTCCCCGGCAGGCGCGTTTTGTTTGTGGTGGTACTGTTTAGTGTGATGGTGCCCGCCCAGGTGACGTTCATTTCCAACTACCTCGTGCTGCGTGACGGCGTGTTCGGCCTGTCCGGGCTGTTCGGCCTGCCCACGCTGCTCGACACGCTCCCCGGACTCGTCATCGGCGGCTCGGGGGCCACCGCGCTCGTGGCGGCGAGCGCGGTTTTCATCATGAAGCAGTTTTTCGAATCCGTCCCGCGTGAGATCGAGGAGGCTGCCCGCATCGACGGGGCGGGCACCTTTGGGACGTTTTTCCGGGTGGTGCTGCCGATGGCGGGTCCCGCGCTGGGCGCGCTCACCATCCTGACCTTCCAAGGGGCCTGGAACGACTTCTTTTGGCCCTTGGTGGTCATGTCCTCGCGCGAAAACCTCACGCTGCCCGTGGGTCTCCTTTCCTTCCGCGCCGCCTACGGCCCCGCGGGGGACTGGGGGCTCATCCTCGCCAGCGCCTTTTTCTCGATGGTGCCCGTGATCATCCTTTTTGCCGTGTTCCAGCGCTACTTCGTCGAGGGCGTCTCCATGAGCGGGCTCAAGGGGTGAGAGTCACCATTCAAGAGGTCGCGAGCACGGCGGGCGTCTCGGTGAGCACCGTGAGCCGCGTTCTGAACGACCGGGCGGGCGTCGGCGAGGGCGCGCGGCGGGCCGTTTTGGAGGCGGTCCGGCGGCTCGACTACCGCCCCGACCAGGCCGCGCGCGAGCTGGTCATGCGCAAAACCGCCACGGTGGGCTGGAACGACGCCCACGGCGCGCGCCGCTTGCACCCCTTCGCCACGCTCATGCGCGAAAGGCTCTTCGCCGCGCTCTACGCGCAGGGTTACCGGGTAGAGGACGTACCCTCGGGCGAAGACGGGCTGCCGGAGCGGCTTACCGACGTGATGGTCGTCGCCTCGCCCTCTCCCGACGACCCCAGGTTTGTTCACCTCGAGCGCCAAGAGGTACCTTTCGTCGTGTCGGGCGTGGTGGAGGGTCTACGCTGCGTGGGCCCGGACGACGCGGACGGCGGGCGGCAGGCGGCTCAGCACCTCTTGCGCTTGGGCCACCGCACTCTCCTCGTGCTCACCGGCAAGGTGCCCCTCGGCGGGGCCTTCTGGCGTCCCTCTATCGTCGGGAGTCTCGCCGACGCGCGGCTCGTGGGTTTCCGCGCTGAACTCCACGCCCAGCGCGTCCCTTTCACCTCGGCGCATATCCTCACCTGCGACTACACCTCTTTGGGCGCGTTTTTCGCCGTACGCGAGGCGCTACGCGCCGGGCGCGACTTCACCGCGCTCTTCGCCCTTTCTGACGAAATGGCGGTGGGGGCCGCCGCCGCCATCCAGGACGCGGGGCGGTTTATCCCCGAAGACATTTCACTCATCGGCTTTGACGACCTACCGGAGATGGGCGGGGCCTTTACGACGGTCAAGCAAGACATCCCTCTCTTTGCGGATACGTTGGCTGAACTTACCCAGGAGGCGGCCAGGGGGATGCGTCCCCGGAGAATAGTTTTACCTGTGCAGCTTGTGGTGCGCGGAACGACGGGCCGGGTTAAGGAAGTTTACTAAAGCTCAACATTTCCCGTTGCTTCCCCTCAACATCTCCCAGCCAGACCTACTATCAGCTTGACCTTGGCGTTCACCCAACCATAAAAGAGTCAATATTCAAGAAGACGCTGAAGGTCGTTGGCACCGAAAGATGAGCTACACCTTTAGGGGGTGCGTCTTGACCTCGAGCCACCCCGCTCCCTCCTCCCCCGCCTCGCCTTATACTGAACTCATGTACCTCGTCGCCGTTCTCTCTTCCGATCCGGCTCTCGCGCGGGCGCTTTCTAACTACCGCGACCCGCAGCTTCCTTTTCACCTTCACCCGATACCGCCCACGACCGACGTGGCGCGGGTGGCCGCGAGTTTAGAAGCCCTCGACTTCGCGGGCGCGCTCTTTTTGGACGACGCGCTCCAGACGCAAGCTTTTGGCGCGGCGACCAGGGCGAGCTTAGACGCGCAGGAAACCGCCGCCGCCGACTCGCTTACCGTAACGCCGGGTGGGCTCATCGCGGAGTACAACTTAGGCCGGGCGGTCGGGGGGGCCTTGCGCGAGGCGGGCTGGATTGTCAAGGGTGCGAGCGTGGTGATTTTGGGCACGGGCGCGCGGGCGCGGGCGGTGAGCCGCGAACTCTCGAGCGGGGGCGCGGGCCGCTTGGCCGTCCTCGCCGCCAACCGCCCCGTGGCCGAACGCACCACCCAACAACTTCCGGCGAGCACCGAAACCATCGCCAAGGCGCAGGCGGACCCCCTGGCCGTCGGCATCATCGAACGCGCCGACCTGCTCGTCCGGGTGGACCCGGCGATGCAGGTGCCGAGTGACCTCTTAGGGCCGCATTTGAGCGTGGTGGACCTCTCCCCCGACACCATGAGCTCCCTCCGAAAACGCGCGGTGAGTGCAGGCGCGATGACGCTGGGCTTGCGCGACGTTCAGGCGCAGGGCCTCGCGCTCTCGCTCGGTCACATGCTGGGGGCGCGGCTCGAGGCGAGCAGCTTTTCGGAAGTGCTGCACTCTCTTTAGGTGATGAGGGGGGACGGTGATAAGGATTCTTCCCTACCTCTCTATCCCCTATCTCCCCACCTCAACCCTAACCCCCGCGACTTTAGTAAAGAACGCCTGAGCCCCGGAGTGAGGTAGTCCTCATCTGAGGCCCTAAGCCTCGTCATAGACTTGTCGTTATGAACGCTGTGAAAAAACTCTCCTGGTTGCCCCTCCTGTGGCTTGCTATCGGCTGGGGTCTCGCCGACGCTGACCCTTACGCGCTCTACCGGCTGCCCGACGCCCTCGCTAGTCAACAGAGCGGGGTGGTAAGCGTACGCTACGGCGGCGACACGTTCTCTTACGTGCCGGGCATCGGCTGGTCGCCGGGGAACGCGGTGGACGCGCCCGTCGTTCAGGGTGGAGAGGTGTTCGTCACGGGGGCGACGGTGGAGGCGTTGGGACTCGCGTTGCCTCGCCTCGAGGGCGTGCGCGCGAGCCGGGGCGAGGGCGTGCGGATTGTGTTTGACTTGGTGGGGCTCGAGTCCAACATCCTTACCGGCCTCGAGAGTGAAGGCGACCTCACCGCCGGGACGCCCCTCTCCTTCACGCTGCCGCCGCTCCTACTGCCCGTGTCGGTGCCCGAAAATGTTTACGGCGTGGATGTGGCAGTTGCCACGAGCGCGGCGGGCACGCGGGTTTCCTTGACGGGTCCGGATATGCACTACCGGGTGTTCGACCTCCAGAACCCCACGCGGCTGGTCGTGGACGTGACGCCCGCGGATGCGTCGGCCCTCGCCTCAGCACCACCCGCGCCATCCTCCATGAGCGCGGCTCAACCGGATTCAGGAACCGCTTCGGGAGACGCCGAGGCGCGACTCGACCGGCGCGACTCGGCGGGGCTCGCCGCCTACGTGCCCGCGCTGCCCGCGGGCGGCGACCTCCACCCCGGTGTACGCTACCGCCGCACCACGGTCACGACGGTTGAAGGGCCAAGCTATGTGGACATCGTCGAAATCGCCCCCGGCAGCGGCGAGTTTCGGGTGGTCGGCGAGTCGTACGTGCCGCGCACGCTCTCGGAACTCTCGAGCGGCGGCTTGGTCGGCATCAACGCGAGTTATTTCGACACCAAGAACCGGCAAACCATCGGGCTTTTAGAGGTGGACAATACGCTGCTCTCGTACCCCTCGAGAAACCGCGCGGGTATCGGCTTCGGGGCAGGTAAGCCCGTGATAGACCGTATCCAAGCGACTTTCAAGGTCCGCATCAACGGGCGGCTTTACGCCACGGATATTCAAGAACAAGATTACCGAGCGGACGGTTCGGGCAAGGTGTCTTTGGACTCGAGCCACCCACCCTTCGCTGTGCATACAGCGGCGAACGCGCTTGTGGGCACGCCTCGAGAGGGCATCATCGTCGTTCAGAACGGGCGAGTGTTAGAGAACAAAGTCGGCCCACGCCGCGTGCCCGAGGGGGGTTTTGTCGTGACCTACAAGCCCGACCTTTACAACCCCTCCTTACGCGAGTTGGCGTTGGTAAACCCAGGCGACGCCGCGAGTTTGAACACGACCTTCGACCCGCCCGCCTTTAACGCGGTGCGCTACGCCGTCGAGGCGGGGCCGCTGCTCGTCCGGGAGGGCCGCGCCGCCTTTGAGCCGTGGAACGAGGCTTTTGACGTAGAAAACCCCGAGTCGCCCGTGAACCGCCGCACCACCCGCGCCGCGGTCGGTGTTAAACCCGACGGCACGGTTCTTTTTTTGACCGCCACCAACATGACCGCCAGAGAGCTCGTGCCGCTCTTTTTGTCGCTCGGCGCAACCGACGCGCTGCAAATGGACAGCGGCGGCTCGAGCACCCTCTACGCCGCCGGACAGACCCTCAACCGCCCCGCCTTTACCCAGCGGAAAATCTCGACGGCGATCGTGTTCGTGCCTTACTAAAGGATTTGAATTAAGCCCGGTCCAGGCACGTCCGTTTAGTTTGGAGAGCTGGGCTCGAGCCCCTCCAAACATCAGTAATGGTAACGGCAGGCCAAAATCCGAATCTTGTCTTCTTTCACTTCATAAACGAGCCGATACTCTTTGTTGGTTCGGCGTGACCCACAACCCTTGAGTTCGTGCTTGAGCGCTTCCGGTTTACCTGTACCCTTGAAAAGCGTTCGCTGCACCTCACGAATGAGCTTGATGATGCGAAGAGCTAGCTTACGGTCCTGCTCCACCCACCACGCCAGATCCTCGAACGCGGCGTCAAACTCCAAACTTTTCAAGCGTCTCCTCTAAAGGGACACCCCCGTCACGCGCTCTCGCCTCCAGCAGCCGCTCACGCATCGCGCTACTTTGCAGCAGGTAACGTGTCTCGAGTTCTGCCTCGAGGTCTTGCCAAAGCGCGATAGGAACGAAGACGCCGGTGAGGTTACCTTCCTGATCGGAAACATACTGAATCTCGAGCGTTTCGGTATTTGTCATAGGAGGATTATAGTATGGGGAAAGGGGAAAATTTGTAAACCCTCCGTTGACACAGCGTCGCGCTCGAGCCTCGCCAAAATATCCACAGCGATTTCGTCTTGTTCTGCGTTCGACAGTTTGGCAACTTTTCTCAAGGCTTTTTGAAGCAGCGTGGTCATAGCAATGATTATAGGACGTTTAGAGAAAGGGTGAAAGCCACCAACATCTAAAAATGTCTGCTTTGCTGATTTTCAAGTGCTTCCCCCTTTGGCCTGAGCTCGAGCCCCCTCGAAAACTTCCGTCAACGTTTCGTGCGCCAGCTCGAGCACCTCGCCCTCCCGCAAATACACCAGCCGCACCCGCGGCGTCACCCCCCGCACCTCCTGAACCGCCTTCAAGTAGACCGCAAGCTGAAAGTGGTAGCGCTCTGGCGCGATGACGTAGTCTGTTTTGTAATCCTCCAAAATCCAGACCCCGTTCGCGTAGTAGAGGCGGTCGATGACGCCCTGCCAGACGGTCGCGCCCTGCGGGAGGGCCATCGGCAGTTCGGCGTGGTCTTCGGCGCGCGCTTCAAGCGCGGGCAGCGCCTCACCTAAGAGGCTTTCGTAGGAACCGAGGAGGGTGCGGACCTCATCCAGAATGCTCTCCTGCTCGTCGGGCAAAAAGGGGAACATCACCTCCTGCGCGCGGAGGTTTTCTACGTGCTGCGTGTTTGTGGCGCTCCAGTTTTGGGAGATGGCGTAGTGAACCAGCGTGCCCACGGTGGTGGCGCGTCCGGGCAGCCTTTCGCCCTCGTCGGGGTCGGAAAAGGGCAGGGGTTCGTGGGCCTCGAGGGTATCAACACCAGCGTGAGGACTAGGGTGAGAGAAGGGGTGAGAGCCGGGTTGAGAACCGGGTTGTACATCAGAGTTAAGCGAGCTTTTGAGCGCCGAGGGCGAGGTGACGGGCGGGTGGGTGTGGCGCGGGAAGTGCCGGTCGATGTAAGGGGCGGGGGTGATGGGGGTGGGCTCGAGCCCTGTGGGTTGCGGCGCAAAGCGCGTCGGGTGGTGCGAATGCGTCTGCAACACGAAGTCGGGGCGGGTGTAAGGCTTGGTGTCGGGGCCTAAGTTCATGGCGCAGAGCGCGTCGGCCCAGCCGTCGGCTTTATTTCCCTTGACGCTCCCGGTCATGAGAAGCACGTCGCGGGCTCGAGAGGCGGCGACGTAGAGGAGGCGGTAGCTCTCGCCCTCCTCGCGCGCTTTTACGAGCTTTCGCGCCTCCTCGAAACCGCCACTGTCATAACAGTGAATCGCGCCGTCGGGCCTCACATAAAGCGTCCCGGTCTGCGCGCGGTTTTGACGGCCCATGTCGAACACGGCGACGACGGGCCACTCGAGCCCCTTGGCGCGGTGGACGGTGAGGAGCGAGATGCCCTCGCCGCTCTGGGGCACGTCGCCCGCGTCGGCCTGGCGGCTAAGGAGTTCCAACCTGTCCAGCAAGATTTCAATCTCACCGGGCGGCCCCTGCGCCACGGTAAAAAGGAGCGCGTCTACGTTCTCGCGGGCTCGCGCGTCCAAAAAGTCCACGTAGCGCTTTCCGCCAACAAAGGGCGCACGGACGAGGAATTTAAGCGCGTCCAGCGGCGTACCGCGCACCTGCTGGCGGATGCGCTCCAGGCGTCCAAATACTTCAGGGAAATCGGCCTCGAGCCTTTCCAGGGGATTCTCAGCGAGGAGCAAGCGGTCCACGTCGGCGAGGTTTAAGCCAGCAAAGGGGCTCCGCAACCAGGCAGCCAAGGAGAGACCCGAGGCGTCGATGCCGACGTGGAGCGCGTGGTAGAGGTCGCGGACCTCGAGCCGTTCAAAATAGCCGCGCCCCTGCACGAGCACGTACGGCAGTCCCGCCGCGCGCAGCGCCGTCTCGATGACGCCGAGACCCGCATAAGAGCGGGCGAGCACCGCCATCTCGCCGTAGGCGTGACCGCGTTCATGGAGCGCCTTTAAGCGAGCCGCTAAGACAGCGGCCTCCGCAGCACGTAAATCAGCCACGGGCGCGTCGCCCACCACCCAGTGAAGCTCGACACGGCCCTGCACCTCCGTCTGGGTGCCCACGGTGCTCACCTCGGGGGCCTCGAGGAGCCCGAAGCCTAGACCACCCGCGGCAAAGATGCCCGTCATGTGGTTCAAAAAACGGGTGATAACGAGCGCGTGACGCCGCGTTTGGTCAAGGGGCGGAAGCACCGAATCACTTGCTAGCGCCCCTTCCAAGGCGCGGCGGAACACGCCGACGTCCGCGTTGCGAAAGCCGTAGATGGACTGTTTGGGGTCGCCCACGACCTCGATATGCAAGCCGCCACCCTCGAGCCGCTCGAAAAACTCACCCTGCAACGGGTTTACGTCCTGAAACTCATCAACCAGCACCGTGTGGTAGCGCAGCGCTAAGCGCTCCAAAGCTTTGGAGTTACGCACGAGCTTGAGCGCGCGCCGCTCAATTTCGCTCGGGGGCAAGAGCCCTGCGCCCAGGCGGATTTCGTAGCGTTTGTAGACCGCCTCAAAGAGCGTTTGGAGCGCCTGGTGGGTGGGGTGGTCGCCGGGGGAAAAACGTTCGGTGAGCGAGCGCGCGCCGAAAAGCGTCAGGAGGAAGTCGCCCGCTTCATCGCCCAGGAGAGCGCAGGCCGCGTGGAGGCCGTGTTCGGGGCTCTCCGCAAGATAGCGCAGCGACCGCCACTCCTCCTCAAACATCGCCCGCGCCTCCCATTCGCCCAAGCCGCCGAAGTCCGGGTCCAACCCCATCGTGGGGGCGACCAAACGGAGCGCGTGGCTCATAAACCCGTGGATGGTCGTGAGGGTGGCCCCGTCAAGCTCGAGCCGCGCCTCCTCAAATGCGGGCTTCGAGCGTTCGCGGAGCGAATAATCCAGATACTCCCCCGCCTCCAACAGCTCGCGCAACCCTCCCCCCACCCGCTGCCGCAACTCGTCCGCCGCCGCACGCGTGAACGTCACCCCCGCCACCCGGCGCAGCGGCGTCCCGCACCCGATGAGTTCTAAGTACCGCAACACCAGCGACGTCGTCTTCCCCGTCCCAGCCGACGCCACCCGAACCTTCACGCCCGCTCACCCCAAAGCCCATCCCCCGTCTCCCTTCTCCCTTCTCCCTTCTCTCTCACCTCTGCCCCTCCCGACACACGTCCGACACGCGGCACGCGCGGCAGATAAAACCGGGGGAGGGCGAGAGGTCGCCCGCGGCGAAGCGGCTGTAGGCGCGCGCGGCCTTGTATTGGCTGCTCTTAATAGGCCGCAGGAGGGACGTGATAGGGCCGCCAAAGGCGTCAAGGGGCGCGCCCTGGATGGGCCAGACAACGAGGCGCACGCCCGACACGCGGCCCCGGTAGCGCTCGAGGGTGTACCCCGCCGCCCAGAGTTCGTTCCAACGCTTTCGCAAATAAGCTTGCGCGCCCGCCTCATCGGTGACAGTGCCGGGCTCGACAAAACGGTAGAGCGTGACCTCGCTCCCCTGCCGCAGCGTCGCGTCGAGGCGGGCGTGGGGGTTCTCCATACCCTCGGGTAAGGTCACGCCGAAGAGGAGGCGGGAGAGGTCTTTTTCGTAAACGTCCAGCCACGCCGCCGCGTCGGGGTAGGTTGTCCGAAGCGTCCCCAGCCGCGCAGTCGTCAGGCGCGTGTAGTCGCGCATGTCGTTGAGGAGCGCTAGCCACCACGGCGCGTCACCCTCTTCTTTGAGCCGCGCCTCGGCCCAGTACTGAAAGGCGCAGCGGTCGTAGCGCATGAGGTTTTGGAGCGAGATGGTGCCCAAGTTGAGGGCTTCCGAGGGGGCGCGGTAGGAGGTGCCGGGCAGCTCGAGCCGACTCGCCGCCGCCAAGTCCGGCAGGCGCGTCGGCGCTGCGCCGACGAGTTCGCGCTGCGGCACGAGGGGCCCGCCCTGGTCCGCCTCGGGATAGGTCACGACAACCTCGTCCGCACGCGTGAGGAGTTCGGCAAAAAGCCCGCGGTCACGGCCAAGGAAACGTTTGGGCAGGCCATACTGTGCGAACACCACCGGCAGCGGCTGGCGGTCGTCCTCAGGGACGAAGTAGTCCTCGCCCTCCCCGACGCTGTACGCGCCCTCGACCGCGCGCATGAGATAGGCGCGCCCGAAACGCCGCCCCGACACGAGCGTCGCGTTGAGCACCGCGACCCCGCCTCGAGGCCGATCAAAGACAAACGTCTCATGCAACAAGGCCGCCCACCAGGCGCGAAACGACGCGCCCTTGGCGATGCGGCTCGCCTCTTTGGCGCGTTGCAGCGCGTGCTCCTTGAACCGCGGCCACTCCAGGGGACCCTCCTCGTCACGGCGACCGTCTACCAAGCTCGTATTAAGAAGCTCCTCAGCCCAGGCGAGTTCGTCGCCCACCCGCTCGCCAGGCACCTCGAGCACCGCCAGCCACCGCTTTAAGGGACCGGAAAGCCCGAGTTCCGCAGCCAGGGTGGTGATGGCTTGGAGTCCGGCAACGCCCCGGTCCAGCGCAGCCTTGGCGAGCGGCGCGAGTTCGGGGAGCGCCAAGAGCTTCGAGGCGGTGGGGTGGTCGGGCAGCTCGAGCAAGTCGAGCAGCAACCGCCCCGCGAGCGTGTCGGCGAGCGCCCTGGGCGTCTCGTCCATCGTCGGCACGCCGTACTCGTCGGCAAGCGCCAGAAACGCGCGAATCTCGCGGTCGGGCAAAATGACGGCCAGCTCAAGCGGGTCGCGGCCCGCGGCCAAATCACGCTTTAAGGAACGCAGCACCCAGCGCGCCTCGCTCACCGGGTTGGGCGCGCGGTGGGTGGTGAGGGTGCTCCCGCCCATGCTCTCCCTGTGCGGCAACATTTCGGTCGGCTTTTCAAGGGGCGGGGCCTCGGGTAGACTCAGCCACAGCTCGGTGGTCTGGCCGAGGGCCTTGAACAGGTCCAGCTCGAGCGGCCCCACCTCCCGAAACCCGTCCACGATGATTAAGTCCGCCTCGGGTTGCGCCTCGCCCGCTCTAGCCAACCGCAGCGCCTCGGTGCGGAAGTCATCGTAGTCCCACCGTTCGCCCTTGACGGTTTCGTAAACCCTGAACACATCCCGAAACCGCTTCGTCTCCTCGTCCTTAGCTTGGATATCCTCGTCCAGCACCCCAAACCGCTTGGCTTCGGCGATGGCTCGAGTGAATAAGCGCGCCTCACCCGGCGCGGGCAGTTCGCCGCGCAGTTCCAACAGCGCCTCCCCCACCAGCGCCACGCGCCCGGTGCCGACCACCAGCGGCTTGAGCCTTAAGGCGCGCGCTAAGAGGCGGTAGTAGACCTGCTGTGAGGAGAGGAATTCCAAGCCCAACAGCGCCCCCGCCCGCGTCGCGCGCCTATAGACATAAGCCCGCTGCCCCGGCAGCCCCACCCACCAGACGCGCTTACCCTCCCGCATCACGTCACGCGCGCGCGCGAGCAACCGCTCGGTCTTGCCCGCCCCCGCCGGGCCGATTAAGAGATTCACAAAGGTATTGTAACGAGCTTTGGGCAAAAAGGCGCGGAATTTACTTCAAATAGAGCCCTTTACGCTCTCTTTTCGAAGACAAACTGCACCCTCGAGACCTCCGGGGAGGGCGGTTTGGTCTCGTCGAACCATGTACACGCTAAGAGGAGGCGCAGGCCGCACGCCGCCGCGAGCGTGGTGATTTCGTCCGGCGTGTAAAGCTGCCAGTCAAAGGTGTCGGAGCCGCCACCCTCATATTCCAAATGCGCGGTGAGCCGGTTGCCCTTCATGGTGTTCGTCGCGCGGATGGTGGTGCCAAGGCGCTCGAGCACCTCCGTTCCCCCACGCTCCTCGAAAAACTCACGGTGGTAGATGTCTAAAATCAAGCGCCCTTTCGGACGCAGGCGTTCACTCATCCCTTTGAGCACGTCGCGGTTCGTCGTCTCGTCAAAGTAACCGAAACTCTGCCAGAGCGAGAGCACCGCATCAAAATCAGCATCCAAACTTTCGATGTGGCGCATGTCCATCTCGATGTACTTAACCGCGCCCGCCGCCTCCCGCTCAGCAACAGCCAGCGCCGCCCCGTCTATGTCCACCCCCACCACCTCATACCCACGTTTGGCGAGCGCGTTGGCGTGCCGCCCCCTGCCGCAGGGCGAGTCGAGCACCTTGTTATAGGGCGGGTTGGGGAGGTGGCGGGTAATAAAGGCGGTCTCGAGTTCGGTAAACCGCTGCGTTTCCAGAAACAGCTCGAACCATGTGCGG
Organism: Trueperaceae bacterium; assembly: GCA_965214405.1. Taxonomy (GTDB): domain Bacteria; phylum Deinococcota; class Deinococci; order Deinococcales; family Trueperaceae; genus CBDCCT01. Next base: position 3,380,882 of record OZ243956.1, on the reverse strand, counting down.
GAGTAGGTGTTGGTCATATTTGGAGGCTGGGGTTCATTCACACAAGCTCCTCAAAACCGAGTGCAAAAGAAAGAGCCGCCTCGACCTCGCGTATTCGCTCACCAGATAGCGTGGCGATATGCGGTCCCAGCTTGTCCTTGGGTACCGTTTGCAGGCTGTGCAGGTTGACGACGCATTCGTTCATGAGTCCGTCTTCCTCACTAAGTAGGACTTCCGAGGGCACGTCACGGATGGTCGAGGTGATGGGAGCCACGGTCAGCGCGGTCAAGACGCCGATGCTGTTGTTGCGGGTGAGAACGAGCACCGGGCGTCGCTTGTCGGGCTCCCGGAAGGTGTACCAGCGCACCTCGCCGCGCTTCACTCCTCAGCCCAGACCTGCTCGCTAAGCCAGGGCTCGAGCTCATCTTGCGTCTGCGGCTGCGCCCGATAACCCGCCACGTCTCGAGCTTCTAACGCCTTGATATCTTCTCCGCTCAAACGGCGCGGCATTTTCTCACGTACCAAATCTTCAAGCTGTTGCGACACGCTGCCCGCACCCTTGGCGCGGCGAATGCCCAAATACTCGAGCACCTCCGGGGACATGTAGATGGTCGTGCGCTTCTTTTCGCTTACGGTCGTCATAACGCATCATAACATAACAACGTTATCCTACTCTTACTTGCCTCTACTCTTGACAGCTATCCAAATCTAAAAGGCGTCCTCATATGTCACCAAAATTTTGACGGGCTGCATCTCCCCGCGCGCCATCCTCTCAAAAGTCTTGGGTAGCTCGAGCGCCGACACGCGGAGGTCATAAAGCGCGTCCAGCTTAGGCAGGTCCGGCAGCGCGTAAAACCATTCGGCGTGGCCGGGATAGTCCACGCCGTCGCTCGAGCCCACCACCTCCAATTCTTTTTCGTGAAACTTTGGCGTCAACGTCAGCGGCTCCACATTGCCGTCGGCGAGAACGCAGAGGCGACCGTTGGGGAGAAGCTTGTTCTGGAGAAGGGCGAAAGCGGCGTCGCGGCTCGAGCACTCAAATCCAACCGCGTAAACGGCGTCAGCGCCCTCAGCCTCCTCGGGCTTCCACACGTTTTGCGCGCCTAAAGTTCGGGCGAGCTCGAGCCGTTCTGGCAGCCTTTCCACCACATTCACAGCCTCAACACCGAGAGCTTTAAGCATGAACAGAGTGAGAAATCCTATTGCGCCCGCACCCGTGACGAGCACCCGTTCTCCTCTATCAGGCGCAACTTTTGAAATCCCTTTTTTTACGTCGCAGGAGAGGATGACGAGGAGCGCCAAGGAGGGCTCGAGCCCCTCCGGTACGCGAATGAACCTGGTTTCGGGCTCATTGGCGTGCGTCCGGTGGCCGTAAAAAGAGACGACCCTGTCCCCTGTTTTTAGTTCACGCACCGCCAGGCCGCAGGCCTCGACCACGCCGTAACTCTCGTAGCCCGTCATCTTGGGATATTCCGTCACGCCACCCCGCGACGTACCCGCGTAGAGCGGTACTTCGGTGCCGACGCTCACCGCGCCGTAAAGGGTGCGGACCAGCACCTCGTTACCAGCAGGCTTAGGCAACTTTTGAGTTTCCCAGCGTAAAATCTTGGGAGCAAGTAGCAACAGCGAACGTTGAAGCATACACCAATCTAACGCTTTGGTTTGAGAACATCACCTTTACCGTTCCCTAAGAATTTTGGAAGCGTTTACAAAATCTATAGACGGACCGCCAGACGAGTGGGGGGAGCTCCCAAAAACTTACAAAAGCTGACACGCAGAGCTTAAAAAGGAAGATAAGGACGGCAAGTAGCGACCAGACTCTTGACAGCTACGGCGGGCGGGCGTAAGCTAGGCGAATCAACACGTTGTAAGCGGTTACAGGGGGGTGAAACGGAATTCTTTACCGGAGTAGGAGCTCGAGTGGCAAAGTCAGACACGCCTGCTACATCTCCGCGGCTCACCATCGAGGACGTCGCCAGGGCCGCGGGTTTTTCGACAGGGACGGTGAGCCGGGTGCTCAACAACCGTGAAGGAGTCAAACCACAAACGCGTTCGCAGGTGCTCGAGACCGTCGCGCGTCTCGACTACCGCCCCGACACGGCGGCGAGAGCGCTCTCGCGCGGCCCGGCCACGCGCGTCGGCCTCAACGTCGCGGCGGGCCGTCGCCGTTTCATCCCCTTTTTCATCCTCCTGCTAGAGCACCTCATGGACGAGCTTCAGTCCGGCGGCTACCACTTGGAAGAGATTCCCTCTCGGCCCGACGGCTTGCCCGAAAGGGTCACCGACGGCGTCATCCTTTTGGGCGCGCACGACGACGACCCGCGCGTGCCTTATTTACAGGCGGCGGGGGTGCCCTTTGTGCTGCTCGGTCACCAGGCGGGGGTGCGCTGGGTCGCGCCCGACGACGTGGACGGCGGGCTCCAGGCGACGCGGCACCTCCTGCGGCTCGGCCACGAGCGCGTTGTCCACGTGAGCGGACCCCTGTTCGACCAGGCCGCGCGCGACCGTTATCGCGGTTGCGCGGCGGCCTTTGAGGAGGCAGGGTTAGAGCCCCCCCCGCTTCTCGACGGCGGCTTTACCTCGTTGGGCGCTTACCGGGCGGTGCGTAGGGCCTGGGAAAGGGGGGAGCGGTTTAGCGCCGTGTTTGCCGCGTCGGACGAGATGGCGGTGGGGGTGGTGGCGGCTTTAGAGGACGTGGGCTGCCGCGTGCCCACGGACGTGTCGGTGGTGGGCTTTGACGACCTGCCGGAGGTTGGGGAGGACTTAAGCGGGGGGCTCACGACGGTGCGGCAGGACGTGGGGCGTATGGCGGCGTCGGCGGTCGCGCTCTTAAAGGAGGGGCTGGCGGGCGCAGCGGTGAGGCATGAGCGCGTTCCCGTTCAGTTGGTGGTGCGCGGCACGAGCTCGAGGAGGTGGTCATAGCGTAAAGTTTTTGTATTTACTCTTAGTGATTCACAGCACCCAAACCTCTTGCCCTTTTTGTTTCTCAACCTTGTCCAAGGAGGACACGTGAAAAAAGTTTTCTTTATCCTGGTTACGCTGCTCCTATTTGTGGGCTGCAGCTCCGCCCAGAACACCACCGTCCGCATCATGGGCTACGGCGGTCAGGACCCCGCCGTCGTGCAGCGGCTTTTAGATGAAGTCGTCGGTGCTCAGCTCGAGCAAGAGGGCATTACGGTTCAGTACGAGCCCTTGGAGGGCGACTACAACGCCGCTTTGACCAACGCGCTTTCCGCCGGAACCGCCGCCGACGTGTTCTACATACCCGACTCGACCGCGCCCGGCCTCATTGCCACGGGCAAGGTGCTGCCATTGGGCGGCGTCATCGACACAGACCCCTTTCTCGACAACCTCATCGAGGTTTACACAGTAGACGGTCAGGTTTACGGTGTCCCCAAAGACTTCAATACGCTGGCGGTTTTTTACAACGAAGACCTTTTTGACGAGGCCGAGGTCGAGTACCCCACCGCCGACGACACCTGGGAAACCTTCGCGGACAAGCTTCGCCAGGTGAGCGAGCTCGGCGACGACGTGTACGGCATCTGCTTGCCCGCCGACTTCGCGCGCGAGGGCGCGTTCGCCTTTGCGAACGGCTGGGACAAGTTTGACGCGGACGGCAACACCGACCTACAAAGCGAAGGTTTCGTGGACGCTTTCAATTGGTACACGGGCTTGGTGCAAGAGGGCGTGGCGGTGCAGCCCTCGGACGTCGGCGCGGGTTGGCCCGGCGACTGCCTCGCCCAAGAACAAGCGGGGGTCGCTATCGAAGGGGCCTGGATTCTGGGTTTCTTGCGCGACAACGCGCCCAACTTGCCCTACGGCACGTCGCTCTTGCCCGTCTCCCCCACCACGGGCGAGCGCGGCAACTACCTCTTCACGGTCGCCTGGGGCGTCAACTCCGACTCGCCCAACCGCGACGCCGCAGTCAAGGTCGTCGAGGCGCTGACGAGCGAGGAGGCGCAGCAGTTCGTGTTGGAGCAAGGCTTAGCCATCCCGAGCCGTGAGTCTTTGGCCGACAACGCCTACTTCGACCAAGACACCCCCGAAGCGCAGGCCAACGCCACTATCTTTGAGGGTGCCACCTCGGGCAACGTCGAGGGCTACCAGTTCGGCGCGGTCGGCACGGACTACTTAACGCCCATCGCCAACGCGATGACCGCGGTGATGACCGGTCAGGCGGACACCCAGACCGCGCTGCAAAGCGCGCAGGAAGAACTCAACGCGATTATCGAGCGCTCGAGGCAGTAAACAGATTCTCCAGAGTGGAGGCGGCCTCGCCGCCTCCCTCTTAACATCTCCTCAAAGGGCAGGTGATGGGTTTGAGAGCCAGACAACAAGAGGTGACCGCGGCGTACCTTTTCCTCGCGCCATTTTTGCTCACGCTGGGCATCTTTTTTGTTTACGCGACGGTGCGCGCGGTTTATTTTTCGTTTACCAACTACGACCTTTTCAACGCGCCCGAATGGGTGGGGCTGCGCAACTACGCCAACCTTTTCCGCGAGGACAGCTTTCTCGCCGCGCTCCGCAACACACTCGTTTTTGCCGCCGTGGTCACGACTATCCAGACCTTTGGCGCGCTCGTGATGGCCGCGGTGCTCAACACCAACATCCGCGGGCTCAACTTCTTCCGCGCGGCTTACTACATGCCGAGCGTGACCTCGTCGGTCGTCATCACGCTTATTTTCTTATGGATGTACCAGAAGCAGGGGCTTTTTAACTTTTTGGCGACGCAAATAGGCTCCTATGCGCCGCTTATCGGCGTGTTCGTCGGGATTTTGGCGGTGCTGCAATTTGCGCAGGTGGCGTTTGAGCGCTCTCGCGGCCTACCTGCCAAGTGGACCGACCCGGCGCTGTTCGTTATCTCTTTTTTAGTCGCCTTGGCAGGCACGTGGGGACTCACCTTTGCGGGCGTAATTGGGCCACGTGATATAGCGCCCGTTGACTTCGTGTGGTTGCAGACGCGGCAGGAGGTGCCGAGCGCTTTCCCGGAGTTTTTGCGCGCGCCCATCCCGCTCATCGCCATCATGATTATGAACGTATTTACCACCGTGCCCACCTTTATGCTGATGTTTTTGGCCGCGCTCCAGGACGTGCCCAAGTCGCAGTATGAGGCTTCAGCCTTGGACGGCGCGACGCCCGTGCAGCAGTTTTTTTACATCACCATCCCCGCGGTGCAACCCGTGACGTTTTTGGTGGTGACGTTGGGGCTGATTGGGACGCTACAAATGTTCGACCAGGTGGCGATTTTCGGCAACGCGGTGCCGCTCAGGAGCGTCATCACCCTGGCTTATTTCGTCTATACCCGCATGTTCCCCGGCGCGCAGCTTCCCGAGGTCGGCTTTGCTTCGGCGGCGGCGATGTTCTTGGCCGTTTTAACGCTTCTCATCGTGCTCTTGCAGCGCCGCTTTATTCGTTCGGAGGGCTGAGATGGCGCAAGCAACCGTTCCCAACGCCAGACCCACCTGGGTGAGCGAACGCGAGTTTGAGCGCTGGCAGGCGCGCCGCCGCTGGGCGCGCGCGGGCATTATGTACGTGGTGATGCTGTTTTTTGCGATTATTTTTTTAGGCCCCTTGCTGTTTGCGACCGTCTCGAGCCTCAAGACGGATCCCCTAGAGTACCCGCCCACGCTCGCCATCCCGCAATTCAGTCCGCGCAATTGGTCGGCGGCGGCGCGACTCGGCGCGGCGGGCGCGAATGACAGGTGGTGGGGCGGCTTCGCGCCGGGGGCCACGGTGCCCTTTGAGCTCACCTACTTCGTCCCCGAGGGCACGACGCCTGAGACGCCCGAGGCGGCGGTGCCGCGCCGCAGACCCGGCGGGGGTTTGGGCGCGGTGCAGCAAATCGACTACGCCGCGGACTACGCCGCGGTGACGCCTGTGCAGGAGGTCTCGAGCGAAGCGGGAGAGTACCGCGTGGACGGCGAGGTCGTGCCCGGTACCTTCGTCACTTACGGCTTTAGCATCCAGTATCCCGGCGAGGGTCCCGTGGTGGACGCGCTGCCCCTGGATGTGACCGCGCCGAGGGGTCAGGAGTTCGTTCGCTCGGAACTTACGCAGACGCGCATCGAGCGCCGGGGCCGCGTCGCGTCTTTCGACAACGTCGCGCCGGGCGTGCTCGGGTTCGTATTCAACAACTACCGCCGCGTCTTTAACGAGGCGCGGAGCATCACCACCGGGCGCAGTTTGTTTCTAAGCTGGATTGCGAACTCCTTTTTTATCGCCGTCGCCAAGGTGCTCTCGACGCTGCTCTTTGCTTCGATGGCGGGATACGCGTTAGCCAGACTCACGTTCCCCGGCAAAAACCTCATCTTCGTCCTCATCTTGTTCGCGCAGATGATTCCCGCGCAGGTGATTTTTATCTCCAACTATCTCGTCTTGCGCGACGGGATTTTCGGGTTGTCAAGATTGTGGGGTCAGCCGACGCTGCTCAATTCGCTCTGGGGCGTGATCCTATCGGGTTTGGTGGGCGCGGGCGCGGTCTTTATCATGAAGCAATTTTTCGAGTCCATCCCGCGCGAAATTGAGGAGGCGGCGATGATCGACGGCACCAACCAGTGGCAGCGCTACTGGCGCGTCGTCCTGCCGATGGCGCGGCCCGCGCTGGGGGCCTTGACGATTCTCACCTTTCAGGGGGCCTGGAACGAGTTTTTCTGGCCCTTCATCGTGCTCACCACGCCTGAGGACGTTAAGACCTTGCCTATTGGCCTGTTGACCTTCCGCACCGTCTACGGCCAGTCGGGCGACTGGGGTCTCATTCTGGCGGGCGCGGTGATGAGCGCGCTGCCCATCATCATCCTTTTCGTCGTGTTCCAACGCTACTTTTTGGAGGGCGTGTCGTACGGCGGGTCGAAGGAGTAGGGAGCAAGAAGTAAGGAGTAAAGCGTGGGGGCTCGAGAAGGCTCGAGCCCTTTTATGTCATTTTATCTTAGGCGGATGTTATGGATTTGAGTAAAGACGTGGTGCTAAAAGCGAACTATACCTTCCTCGTTGCAGACGCGGGCGGCCAGATTACCGGGGGCGAGCACGGGCTGTACAACCGTGACACGCGCTTTTTGAACGCCTACGCCTGGCGCTTCGGAGAGGACTTCGAAACGCTCCTGGCCTACACGCCGCGGCCCGACCATTTTGAGGCGCATTACGCGCTTATCGACGGTCCCTCGCAGCTTGTGGGGGTGGGGCGGCGGCTCGAGATTTCAGCGCGCGGTCTTATGGACACGCTGACGTTGGAGAACACAAGTTTGGAGGCGCGGGACCTGCGCCTCGAGCTTTCCCTCGCCTCGGATTTTGTGGACATGTTCGAGGCGCGCGGCTGGACGAGGTTTGAGCGCGCCCCCGCTGAAATCAAAAAGGACGAGACGCATTTTACGTTGCGTTACAAGGCGGAGGACGGGCTTTCTGTCGCCACCAAACTCTCTTTCTCACGCTCTACAAGTGAAGTTCAAGAAGACGGTGTCACTTTTGCCGTTTCCCTAGAACCCGGTGAGAGGGTGGGGCTCGAGGTCAGGGTGGAGATTGAGAATCCACTCGAGGCCCGCACAGCAAACGAAGCGTCTATCACGTATGAAAGCTGGCGCGACGGCTTTGACCTAAAGGCAAAGGGAGACGCCCATCAGCAAGTTTTGACGCAGGCCATCGACGACTTGCGCGCGCTCCTGCTCTTTAACAAACGCGGCACGCTCCCGGCGGCGGGCATCCCCTGGTACGTCGCGCCCTTTGGCCGCGACTCGCTGCTGACGGCTTTTATGATGCTCCCCTGGCACCCCGAGATTGCCGAGGGAACGCTACGTTTTCTCGCGGCCTATCAAGGCGAAGAAAAAGGCGAGGCTGGGGCCGACGCGCCCGGCAAAATGCTGTACGACACCCGCGCCGAGGCCCCCGGCAAAGTCATGCACGAGCTGCGCCAGGGCGAACTCTCGCGCACCGGGCGCGTCCCCTTTGGTCCCTACTACGGCACCATCGACGCCACCGCGCTTTTTGTGATGCTGCTGCGTGAGTTGTGGGGGCAAATGGGGGAACTCGAGCTTATCAAGGAACTAAGGCCCAACTGGGAAGCCGCGCTTACTTGGATGCAGGAGTACGGCGACCTTGACGGCGACGGCTTTCTGGAGTTTAGGGGCGCAGAACCCGGAGAGGGCCTCACCATCCAATCGTGGAAAGATTCTCACGACTCGATGAGCCACGCCGACGGTTCGCTCGCTTGCGGCGCGCTCGCCGTGAGCGAGGTGCAGGGCTACGCCTACGCCGCCTACTTAGCCGCCGCCGACTTCTATACCGCATTAGGCGAGGAGGATAAAGCCGCGCGCTGGCGTGAGGAGGCGGACGCGCTCAAAGAGAAGTTTCACGAGGCGTTTTGGCTTTCTGACATGCAAACTTACGCAATGGCGTTGGACGGCGACAAAAGACCTTTACGCGTTCACAACTCCGACGCGGGTCAGCTGCTTTGGACGGGCATCGTCCCTGAGGAGATAGCGCCGAAGCTCGTTAAGACACTCTTTTCCCCTACCAACTGGTCGGGCTGGGGAATCCGCACGCTCGGCGAGGGCGAGGCGCGTTACAATCCGGTGTCGTACCACAACGGCTCGGTCTGGCCGCACGACACCGCGCTCATCGCGGGCGGTCTGGCGCGTTACGGTTTTCAAGAGGAGGCCGCGCGCATCCGCGAGGCGCTTTACGACCTCGCCGCCTCTCAGCCCGACAAGCGCCTACCCGAACTCGTCGGCGGTTACGAGCGCACCGACGCGCCCCCCGTCCCCTATCCGGTGGCCTGCCGCCCGCAGGCGTGGGACGCGGCGGCGCTGCTCTATCTGCTGAGGTTTTAATCTCCCTTTCACCCTCTTGCGGCGGTAAGGAGATAGATGGTTACTGCTCGAGAAAAATATACCCTGGATTAAAGGTCAGCGTAAACGGCTCTCCCTCAGGCAAGCGGTAAGTGGCTCTGAAAAACTCGACCTCTTCCCCCTCTATTTCGGCGGTCGCAAACGTCCACCGCTCCACTTCTATCAAACTTCCCGGAAAAAGGAGGTCAAACTGTTCCTTGAAATCAAAGACATCATCGTAGTTGTGCAGGTAACACGTGTCACCGAAGATATCCGTGGGACACGGCGCGTCCACCACCCGGAAGGCCCTAAAGAAGAGGGTCTCAAACGAGGTAAACTCAGACGAACCTTCCACCCCCACGCCTCCCGAGGATTGCGCCAGCGCGGGAGCCATAAAACTTAGGACGGTGAGACCAAAAAGCAAGACAAGAAACTTCATAAAACCTCCTCTTGGGATAGAAACAGTATAGCTTAGTCGTCCCCAGGCGCTTCTGGAATATCGGGCGTTTCAACGTGACGGCTGCTCATGAGCGACGTAATGATACTTACCGCCAGCGTGCCCACGATCACGCCCAAGCTCACGACGGTGGGGATGTGAAACACGTCAACCAGGAGCATCTTCACCCCCACAAAGGTGAGCACCACCGCCAGCCCGTAACGTAAGTAGACGAAGCGGTCAATAATTCCGGCCAGCAAAAAGTAGAGGCTGCGAAGGCCCAGGATGGCGAAGATGTTGCTCGTGTAGACGATAAAGGGGTCCTGGGTAATGGCGAAAATCGCGGGGATGCTGTCGACGGCAAATATTACGTCGGTGACCTCGATAAGGATGAGCACCAAAAGCAAGGGCGTAATCATGCGACGTCCCGCCTCGCGGACCACGAATTTTTGCTCGCGGTAGCCGTCGGTCACGGGGAAAAGCCGCCGGACGAAACGGAGGATGATGTTGTTCTCTAGGTCCACCGTGTCCTCTTCGTCACTAAAAAACATCCGGATGCCCGCGAACACCAAAAAAGCGCCGAAGCCGTAGATAATCCAGTGAAAGCGGTTAATCAAGACCACGCCGAGCGCGATCATCGCGCCGCGCATGACCAGCGCGCCCAAAATGCCCCAGAAGAGCACGCGGTGCTGGTACTTGGGCGGCACCGCAAAGGCCGAAAAAATAAGCACGAAAACGAAAATATTGTCGACCGAGAGCGAATACTCGATGAGGTAGCCCGTTAAAAACTCGAGCCCCGCCTGCGGCCCCGCCACAACGTAAAGCCCCACGTTAAAGAGAAGCGCCAGCGAGACCCAGACCGCGGTCCAGGCCCCCGCCTCTTTGATCGTGACCACGTGCGCCTTGCGGTTGAACACACCTAAATCGAGCGCCAACATCGCCAGCACGAACAGGTTAAAGCCGATCCAAAAACTCAACGGTACGTCCATAAGCCTCCCGATCAGGCCACGCAGCCTGCTGTAAAGCCTGCTGTGTAGCCTGCCGTCAGGTCTCACGCTGTTTTTGCGTACCGGGATTTCCTGGAGGTATCATGTTCAAATCATCAGATAAGCGTTTAGGTGATACCTCCAGAGGACGCCGTGTTGACGATACGCAACCCCTCTTCGGGTGGCTACTCCCCTGCTGGGGGTGAGTATACCTTTGAAGCGCCCGCGCATCACAAACTGCGCGCCATTTTCAAAAACCGTTTTGGTGCGCGCGGTGACTGGCGCTACTGACAGCAGGTAGCGTCCTTTTCGAAGGGAACACAGTTTGTATATCGTGCAGCAGAAAGTTTAGGGATGCTGCCTGTGCTCGAGCGCCCTCAGTGCGAAGGCAACCTGCCATAAGGGCGCGGTTCGACGTTCCCACGCTGTACATGTAGACATTTTCGGTGGCGTATGATGTGAGCACATGATTGAGGATATCGAGCTCTATCAAAGAGCCAAGAACACACTTAACCCGAGAAAACTTTCTTCCCTGGCAGACGCCGGTGGGGTTGCCAGCGCCCTCGTTACCGAGCAAGGCAACGTCTATGTGGGTGTTTGCATCGATACGAGTTCCAGCATGGGATTCTGCGCGGAACATAACGCCATCGGAAACATGGTGACGAACGGTGAAAGTAAGATAGTGACGATTGTGGCGGTGAACTGGGAGGGCCGGATACTTCCGCCCTGCGGGCGTTGCCGAGAGTTTATTTACCAAATGAACCCTGCGAACGCCGAAACGCGGGTGCTGCTCAGCGGTGACCGCGTGTCCACCATTGAACAACTTTTACCCGACCATTGGGCAAAGGATGTATCAGCGGACGTAGACGGTATAGGCGGTCCCACGGAAGGTGCGTGAATTCAAGTAGGCGCTTCAAGAACGCAAAACATATAGCAGCTCCACAAAACGCTGAGACAAACAGCCGCAGGTGGTATCTTAAAGAGTGAGCGCTGGACGATGTCTGCTTCACTAAGTTTGTCTCAAACCAGATAATACCTGCTACTATATCGGACGCGCACCCTCTGGGGGTTTATTTCAAAGACGCCGCAACATCGTCCGCACCACCCGCTCCGCGCGCTCGGCCGCGAGGGGCGTAAACGTCCTAAAGTCCGCCCCCGCCGCCCCGTCCGCCGTATCGCTGATGCTGCGCACAATCACAAAGGGCACGCCCCACTTCGCGCAGACCTGCGCGGCGCTCGCGCCCTCCATCTCGGCGCAGGCGGCCCCGTACTGCGCCCGGAGCGCGGCGACTTTGTCCGCTGAGGCAATAAACTGGTCACCCGACGCCACCCGGCCCGCCACCACGCCCACGCCGCCTAATTCCGCTGCCGCCTCCAACGCCACATCACGCAACCTCTCGTCCGCCTCCCACGTAGGAAGTTCGCCGGGCACCTCGCCCAGCGCGTAGCCGAGCGCGGTCGCGTCCACGTCGTGCTGCACCGCGTCGGTGCTCACCACGACGTCGCCGACGTTGAGCGCGGGGTCGAGCGCGCCCGCGACGCCCACGAAAATCACCCGCCCCACCTCCCGCTGGAGCAAGAGCAACGTCGTCACCGCCGCGTTAACCTTGCCGACGCCGCTACGCACCACCGCCACAGGCTGGCCCTCGAGCCGCCCCTCGTAAAATACGAACGCGCCCACGCGCGCCTCTTGAACGTCTTCGAGCCCCGCCGTGAGCTTTTCTATTTCCTCTTCCATCGCGCCGATAATGCCCGTTTTCATAAGGGAGTATAGCCCGCGTTCGGGGGGATGAATCTCTAAGCGTTGGCGTGACCCAGCTCGTTACACCCCACCTTGTTACACCCCATCCTGTTAAATCCTAGCGCGAAACCGCTCGCGCAACCCCCCCCACACGCCCTCGTCGGCAAGGCGGAACACAACCTCCGCTCCTTCAAAAGAAAACCGCGCCACAAAGAGCCGTTCGCGGCTCCTGGTCCGTTCTTCCCAAAAGCGGGCGTGACGGAGTCTGCTCCAGACGTAGACCGAGCGTTCTCGGCTCGGCCACAAGCCGCGCAGCTCGAGCCCCTCGTCAAACAGCGTGACCCGCACCCCGCCCGCGGCCATCGCAAAACACAGGAGCGACAAAAGGAGCGGCAGGAGCCAAAAAAAGAGTTCGGCGACAAGGGGCGCGCGGAGGGGGGTGACGCGCGCCGCGCTCGCCTCGAGCCAGCCCAAACTCAGCGCGACCGACCACAAAAAAACGAGGCAGCCCGCGCCGCCGAAGAGCCAAACCGCGCGCGTAAACCAGCTCGGCGCGACGAGCACAACTTCCGACGCGACTTCTTCACGAGTTCGCCGCAACGTCAACGTGCCCAGGTCGTGTGTGGGGGAGGTGTCGAGGGTGGAGTGAGACATCGTACGTTAAGTATGACCTTTTTGAGACTTTTGGGAGTGTAGTAGGTGTCATCACCGTAACTACATCCTGAACGGTCATATGTAAACCGAACCTTGCCCATAGGGATGATTGGTGCCCGTGGGTACGCGTGCCCGTTAGACTATACCTGCTACACCTCATCTTACTCAGCATAGTCGGTGTAACAAGAACAACGGCGCGCACCTCGAGAGGACCCCGACCTCACAAAACGGCGGTGGTCCATATTATCTGTAATCTTATTTATAGCCTTTTCTATAGCCTTTGAGAAAACTTGTCCAGGACGCAAAGGTCATGTTGTATGCCCGCGATGTGGGGCACCTTTCGTAAAGCCCGCGCAGCGCAGGACCGGCTGGCCCTGGTACTTGGGCAAGTCGGGATGCGTACACATAACGAACACGCTCCCCTTACTGCTCCTGACGAGCCTGGCGTAAGCACACGCTCCGCAGAAGCCGCCTCTGGCAGCGCGGAGCAAGGCCGCGCGGTCTCCGTCCGGCACGCGATCCAGGCCGCGTCTACTCAGCGACGGCGCGATTTTCGAAAAGGCCGTCGGCAAGCTCGAACAGCATCTCTTTGGTAAAGGGGCGCTTGCCCTCGGTGAGCGCATTCTTGGCCGGATGATAGGCGAGTTTGCGGTAGACGTGCGACTCGAAAGGATGCAGCGTCACCTCCTTGAAAACAGCGTGGCGCGGCGAGGCGCTCATGAGCAAAACGGGGTCGCCCGCCGGATTGGACAGACTCGCGCTCATGATGGTTGTCGGCAGGCTGTAGGGTCGCTCCATCCGGTAAATATAGTCGGGAAAGTCGGCTTCTTTTTCAAAGATAGCCCCCGAATGCGCGTCTGCGTACTCGCGCATCCAGCCTAGCAGCGTGTTCCAGGCCTCATAAAAGGCGCTTTCGTTGGCGGTCATAGGCTTAGTCTATCTCATAAGAGACGCTGAAGGAGGGGGTAAAGCGCGCCGACCCACCCCGTTCCGCCCACCTCCTTTGGGCACGTCGTTCACCGCTCGCAGGTTGGACGGGCGGTTGCTGGCGACACCTGATACCATTTTGCCTTGACGACTGAGCGCAGCGAAGAAGTTAAGGACGAGCAGAGCGAGTGAAAAAGGAGACGGGTTTGCAGTAATGGATGAGCGGGCGGGGTTTCGCCTGCTCAGTAATGAATGCAAACTCGTATGAGGCCGCCGTTTCAGGGGCCGTGTCACACTGGTAGAGAGTGTCGAAAGGAGTGTAAGCATGAAAGCGGCGCTTATGGGAGCTTTTAAGGAACCCCTGCGCGTAACCCCCGTCCCCGACCCCGAGCCACCCGAGGACGGCGTCGTCATCGAGGTGCGGGCCAACGGCATCTGCCGTTCGGATTGGCACGCCTGGATGGGTCACGATCCGACGATAAAATTACCGCACGTGCCGGGGCACGAGCTCGCGGGCGTGGTGGCGGCGGTGGGGCCGCGCGTGGTGAACTGGGCGGGGGGCGAGCGCGTCACGGTGCCCTTTTGCGGCGGCTGCGGCGTCTGCGGGCCGTGTCAGGAGGGCAACCAGCACATCTGCGACGACGATTATCAGCCGGGGTTCACGGGCTGGGGCTCGTTCGCGCAGTACGTCGCCATCCCGAGAGCGGACATCAACCTGGTGCGTTTGCCCGACGCGTTAGGCTTTGTCGAGGCGGCGAGCTTGGGCTGCCGCTTTATGACCGCGTTTCGGGGCGTGGCGGACCAGGGCCGGGTGGGGCCGGGCGAGTGGCTGGCGGTCCACGGCTGCGGCGGAGTGGGGCTGTCGGCCATAATGATAGCGAGCGCGCTCGGGGCGCAGCCCATTGGGGTGGATATCGACGAGGGGGCGCTCGAGCTCGCCCTTTCTATCGGCGCAACCGCTGTGGTGAACGCGCGCGAACAGAATCCCGTCAAGGCCGTCCGCGACTTGACAAACGGCGGCGCGCACGTGTCAATTGACGCACTCGGCAGCGCCCTCACCTGCCGCAACTCGATTCGCTCCCTGCGCAAGCGCGGGCGTCACGTGCAGATTGGGCTGATGCTGGCCGAGGAGCGCAACGTCTCGATGCCGATGTTTGAAGTTATCGCCAAGGAGCTAGAAATTGTCGGCTCGCACGGGATGCAGGCGCACCGCTACGAGGAGATGCTGCGGATGATCGTCTCGGGGGTGCTCGAGCCCGCCAAGCTCATCGGCAAGACGGTGGGGCTCGAGCAGGCGGGCGCGGAACTCGCCGCGATGGGTGAATTTAAGGGGCGCGGAGTGACGGTGATTGACAGATTTTAGGCTTTAATAACCTTCAATACTTCGGACACTTGTGTAGAAAACGCGTCAGGGACGTTGTTCCTTATTATGACTTCTGCTCAGAGGGTTAGCGTCATAGACGAAATAAATTAGATTTTGCGTCAAAACCTGTCCGAAGTATCGAACCTTGAGGAGACAGAAAATGATGTTGGGCTCGAGTCAGTTCATCACAGGGCTCGAGCCCAACATCACCACGCTTCTCCACTCATCTCAGAATTTTCAAAAATCACTAGCCGCAGAGATAGAGGATTTCGCTCAGCGCCGCAAGCGCGTCCATTCCCTTGAGACCCCGTTTTTTGAGCGAGAAGCCCGGTGGGTAGCGCGTCGGCTCGACGGTGTAGGAGAGTTCCCTCAGGGCCTTGGCGTCGTAGTCAATCTTTTCTTGGGCGAACGAAATCTGGATGTCGGTCATGTGCTCGGCAATCGTCACGACGCCCTTTTGCGCGGCCAACAGGCGGAGCTTAACGAGTTCGACGAAAGCTCTGACTTCGGGAGGCATAGGGCCGAAGAGCTCGCTCATCTCTCGAGCGTTTTGGCCCACTTCCGCCAGCGTGTCCGCCTCCGCCAGGCAGCCATAGTAGCGAATACGCGCGGCGTCGTCGGCGATGTAGGAGGGGCTTAGGCGCGCGTCGATGCTGAGGTCGAGCGCGACCTGCGGCTGCTCGGCGCGCGTTTCGCCTTTGAGCTTGGCGATTTCTTCGGCCAAGAGTTCGGTGTAAACCTCCAGCGACACCGCGCTGATGTGCCCGTGCTGCTCCGGCCCCAGAAGGTTGCCGACGCCGCGGATTTCCATGTCTTTTTCGGCCAAGAGGTGACCCGAGCCCAGGTCGTTGAGTTCGGCGATGGCGTAAAGCCGCCGCTGCGCCGCCTCGGTGAGGCGGCCCGGATAGAGCAGATACGCCCACGCCTCGGTATCGCGGCGGCCCACGCGGCCCCGCAACTGGTAGAGCTGCGCCAAGCCCAGACGGTCGGCGCGCTCAATCACGAGCGTGTTGGCCCCCGCGATGTCGAGACCCGACTCGACGATGGTGGTGCTTAGGAGCACGTCAAACGCGCCCTCCTCAAAGCCGAGCATGACCTCCTCGAGCTCGTCCCCGCTCATCCCCCCGTGCGCCACGCCGACGCGCGCCTCCGGGACGAGGCGGTTGAGCGCCAGCGCGCGAGAGCCCATCGAGCCGATGCGGTCGTGAATATAAAACGTCTTGCCGCCGCGCTCCAACTCGGCCATAATGGCCTCGCGCACCGCGAGCGGGTCGTAGGGCTGCAAGACCGTCTGGATGGGCTTGCGGCCCGCGGGCGGCGTCATGATTTGCGACACGTCGCGCAGACCCACCAAGCTCATGTAGAGCGTCCTCGGGATGGGCGTGGCGGAGAGCGAGAGCACGTCGAGGTTCGTCTTGAGCCCCTTCATCCGCTCTTTTTGACCCACGCCGAAGCGGTGCTCCTCGTCGATAATCAAGAGCCCCAAATCCTTGAATTTCACCCCCTCACTCAGCAGACGGTGCGTGCCCACGACGATGTCCACACTTCCGTCCTTGAGGCCCTTCAAGACAGCTTTCGCATCATTGTCCGAAGAAAAACGCGAGAGCGTCTCGACGCGCACGGGCAAACCCTTAAAGCGTTCCGCAAAGGTCTCAAAATGCTGATGCGCGAGCACGGTGGTGGGCACGAGCATGGCGACCTGTTTGCCGTGGCCCACGGCGCGGTGGGCGGCGCGAATGGCGACCTCCGTTTTGCCGAAGCCCACGTCGCCGGAGACGAGGCGGTCCATCGGGGTAGGTTTCGCCATGTCGCGCAGCGTGACTTCAACCGCGCGCCGCTGGTCGGTGGTGAGGGTGAAGGGGCAGTTCGCCTCGATACGCGCGTCCCAGTCGGGCAGCGCGGGCATGGCGACGCCCTCCTTGACCTGCCTTTCGGCGTAGGTTTTGATAAGTTTGCCCGCCAGCTCCTGCGCGTTGACGCGGGCTTTTTCTCTCGCCCTCGCCCACTCGTTCGTGCCCAGGGTCGAGAGCCGGGGCGGGTCGTCGGTGGTGCCGGGGTGGCGGCGCAGCAGGGGCAGCCCCTCGACGGGCAAGTAGAGTTTGCCCTCGCCCGCGTACTGGAGCTTGAGGTAGTCGCGCGTCACGCCGATCACTTGCCGGGGCTCGAGCCCCAGAAATCGCCCCACCCCGTGGTCCGGGTGGATAAGATAATCGCCGACGGTGAGCGCGGTGGCGTCGCCCACTTGCCGACCCGGCAGCCTCTTGAGCTTGCGCGCGCCCTGGTAGCCGTAGAGCAGATCTTCGGACACGACGATTTCGCGCCGCGCTTCGTCGCGGTAGCCGCCCCGAGTGTCCGCCCCCACCGCGAGACCGAGCACGCCCGGATGCTCCCTCACCCCCTGCACCCACTCACTTGACACATCGCCCAAAATCTTGTCACGCAAGTAGCGCCCGGTGCGTTCAAAGCGCAAGAGCACCGTCACGCTGTACCCGTCTTTGAGCCAACCCTCGACATCGGCGGCAAAATCCGAGAGCTTGGCGCGGTAGTAGGGCAGCGGCTGCAAATCGCTTATTTCTTCGGGCAGCTCCAACGGGTCCCGGCCAAACGACACCACCTCGCGCTCCTCTAGATAGTCCCAAAGCCATTCAACCCGCGCGGGGTTGTCGAATTCGGCGGGCAGGAGTTCGGAAGAGTCTAAAAAGACGGTGCCGGGGAGATTTTCGAGCAGCACACCCTCCCAGCCTTCCTCTTCTAGGGGTGCGTTTTCTAAGGGCGCAAGCACAAAACTCTGGGCGCGCTTCCCGTTCCGCTCTAAAGCGTCGAGTTCGTCGCCGAAGAACTCGAGCCTAACCGCGTCCGTCTCGTCCTCAGCGTCCAGATAGAGCGTGATGGTATCCCCCCGCACCACAAAACCGGGCATCCCGTCACGCTCAAAGCCGAAAGAGACGAGACGGTCTAAGAACGCTTCGCGCGGATAGTCCCGGCCCGTTTGCAGGGTCAGCGCATAAGCACCGGGGTCCTTGGGAAAGGGCCGCAGCGCGTGCGCGACGTTCACGACCACCTTGTCATGCTTGTCATTCCAATCACTCAAGTCGGGGTTGACGCTGCTCGGCGCGCCAAAAAATCCCGTGTCCCGAAAAAGCGCCGCGCGCTCCTCGGTGGTAACGAGGACGGCGGGGCCTTTGTGGCGGGCGAATAACGCCAAGCGCGCGGCGGCGGGGAGCCCTAAAAGGCGTGTGGAACGAGTCTTTACAGTTTGGGATACGGTCTGGGACATAAGGAACACCAAGAACCCATTGTAAACCGCGTCGGGCTAATCCTTTGCAGTCTCCGCTAAGGAGAGTTCGTAGGCGAGGTTGCGGGGCGCGCCGAGCGCGACGAGCGCCCCACGCAGGGCGCGCTTGTCGAGACCTTCGGCGGCAAGCCTTTTGGCGGTCTCTGTGAAATCTGTTTCTTCAACCTTTTCAGCGGGACCCACAACGATGACGATCTCGCCGCGTACCTCCTCCCCTTTGAACGCTTCGCAGAGGTCGGCCAGCGTACCGCGCCGCGTCTCCTCGAAGCGCTTAGAGAGTTCGCGGCTCACGCTGGCGCGCCTTTCTGAACCACAAGCCTCTGCCAAGTTCTCTAAAGTTTGTTGGAGACGTTGCGGCGACTCGTAAAGCGCAAGCGTCCGTTCACTTTGAGCAATTCCGTTAAGCCGTTCACGGCGCGCGCTCCCTTTGCGGGGCAAAAAGCCCTCGAACCCAAAGCAGGCGAGCGGCAGGCCAGAGAGCACCAGCGCGGGCACAAAGGCAGCGGCACCCGGCAGCACCTCGACGGTGTCGCCGCGCGCCAGGGCGAGCGTCACGAGTTCCGCCCCAGGGTCCGACACGCCCGGCGTGCCCGCGTCGGTCACGAAAGCAACGAGCGCATGGTCGCGCAGGACGCTCTCGCCCCTCGCCTCAATCGTGTGCGCGTCCAAACGCACGAGCGGCTTGTCTATGCCGAAATGCGCCAAGAGCTTGCCGCTGTGCCGGGTGTCCTCGGCGGCGACCACGTCGGCAGCCTTGAGAACGTCTAATGCCCGCAACGTGATGTCGCCAAGGTTGCCGATGGGCGTCGGGACGAGCACCAGGTGGGCCACTAGACGGGAAAAGGACGGGGCGTCCGAGCACGCAAGCGGCGGCGCACATTGCGCTTTAACACCCGGCGCAGCCGCGCGCGCAGATATTCAGCCTCGCCAATCGTGACCGTGACCACCGCGCCCTCGGGTAAATAGGCGCCCTCGGGGAGTTTGACCACGCCGTCCTCTACCAGACCTCTATACGCCCTCATCCGTTTCCTCCTGCCGCCCCTCGCGCCGCAGGCTCATGATAACGCGTTCCGTACTCCCCACCTCGCGCCCCGCCTGTTCAGCCACCCTTTTGTAGGCTTCAAACACCGCCAACGCCTCGCTGGGCCGCCCCAGGGTGAGGAGCAAGTCGCCTAGATGGTCGCCGTGCAGAAAGAATGCCTCGGGACGTTCCGGCGTCTCGGCCCGCTGGCCCTCGATAACCGTGACACATTCTTCCAAGGCGGTGCGGCGCAGCACCCGGCTCCTCACCCAGACCCAGGCGAGCGCGAAAGTTGCGCCCGCGAGCGTCAGCACGATGCTAAAGCCTCTTGGGACGCCCGCGTTTTCGGCGAGCGTGACCAAAAAGGGCAGCGTGAAAGAAATCGCGGCGAGGAGCGCGATGAGAGACGCGTAGTTCATGGCTTTTAGGGTTTGGCAGGCGCTCGAGAACGCTTGCTTGCTAGAATCCTCTTACTGCAACCCAGCCATAAGCGTTTCTAGCGCCTCCTTGGGAGGCCTCAGTTGCGCGTCACTGAGGTGCGCGAGGGGCGTGTCGACCATGTTCTCAACCTCTGCCAAGGCGGGCCGGTCGGGGTTGTAATAGACGAGGCCGGTAATGAGTTCTTCACGCGACTCCGCCTCCTGCAACCTCGAGAGCGCCGCCAAACGGTCGCGCGGGTCGTAGTCGCGCTCCAACTTGCGCAGCTTGATAAACGACCCGTCGTGAAGCTCGACCACGCGCATCTCGCCGGGGTCCTGGCCCTCCAGGACGATCTCCTCGGTCAAGGGCACATAGCCCACCTCGTGCAGCGGCTCCTCGTGCTCGCGCCCGTAGGAATAGGATTTGGTCGAGGCGTCGTCATTGTTAAAGGCGACGCAGGGCGAGATAATGTCGAGCACGGCGGTACCCCGGTGCGAGAGCGCCGCCTTGAGAAGTTCGCGCACCTGTTTGGCGTCGCCCGCGAAGGAGCGCGCGACGAAACCGCAGCCCGCGATTACCGCCTCCATGCAGATGTTGATGGGCGGCAAGTCGTTATGGCCTGCGTACTTGAGTTCCTGCCCCTCGTCGGCGGTGGCGGAAAACTGGCCCTTGGTGAGGCCGTAGACGCCGTTATTTTCGACCACGTAGACCATCCGCACGTTGCGGCGCACGAGGTGCTTGAATTGCCCCATGCCGATCGAGCCGGTGTCACCGTCGCCCGAGACGCCGATGGCCTGGAGGTGGCGGTTCGCCATGAGCGCGCCCGTGCCCACCGAGGGCATCCGCCCGTGGAGCGCGTTAAAGCCGTGCGACATGCCCAAAAAGTAGGCGGGGGACTTGCTCGAGCACCCAATCCCCGATAGTTTCACAATTTCGTGCGGCCTGATGTTGAGGTCAAACGCCACCTGGATAATCTGATTCGCAATCGAGTTGTGCCCGCAGCCCTTGCACAGGGTCGAGGGCTGACCGCCGTAATCGGACTTCGACAGCCCGATGTCGTTTTCTTTGGCAATGGGTGACGCCATGTTAATTTCTCACTTTCTGAACGTCTTTCACGTGCGCATCTTGTGACGCGCCTTGTAATGCCCCACGCACCGCGTCCACCACCCCGTGCGGCGTTAGCGGCAGCCCGTCCATCCGCGCAAGCGAGAGGAGTTTGGTCGCCGCCTCGGGCACTTCGGTCTGCAAAATCGCGTGGAGTTGCCCGTCGCGGTTGAGTTCAATCACAAAAAGCCGCTCGTAGCGCCCGATAAAGTCGCGCACCTCGCCGTTGATCGGCAGCGCGCGCAGGCGCATGAAGCTTGTTTGGAGGCCGTCCGCGGCCAAGCGGTCTCGAGCCTCGTCAATCGCGTACATCGTCGAGCCAAAGGCGATGATGCCCACCTCGGCCCCTTCAACCTCATCAATCACCGGACCCGGCACGAATCTGCGCGCGGTGTCGAACTTGCGGGCTAAACGGTCGGTGTTCTCGAGCCAATCGTCGGACCGCTCGCTATACACCGCGCGCTCGTTGTGCCCGGTGCCGCGGGTGAAGTAGGCCGCCCCCGGCCCCTCGTTGCCGGGCAGCGTGCGGTAGGGGACGCCGTCGCCGTCTAAGTCCTTGTAACGCGCAAAGCCCTGCTCCGCCACCTCGTCGGCGCTCAGAACCTTGCCACGGCTGATAGGCGCATCCGGATACTTGAAAGGCTCCGACATCCAGTTGTTCATGCCCAAATCCAAGTCCGAGAGCACGAACACGGGCGTCTGGAGCGTGTCGGCCAAGTCAAACGCTTCTACGCCGAACTCAAAGCACTCCTTGACGCTTCCTGGAAAGAGAATCACATTTTTCGTGTCGCCGTGACCTAAGTAGTAAACAAACGTCACATCACCCTGACCCGTGCGCGTGGGCAGCCCCGTGCTCGGCCCCACCCGCTGGATGTCCCAAATCACCGCGGGAATCTCGGCAAAATAACCTAGCCCCGCGAACTCTGCCATGAGCGAGATGCCGGGGCCGGAAGTCGCGGTCATCGCCCTCGAGCCCGCCCAGCCCGCGCCCAGAACCATGCCGATGGCCGCGAGTTCGTCTTCCGCTTGAATCACCGTGTAGGTCGCCTCGCCCGTTTGGGGGTCGCGCCGGAGCTTGTGCAGGTACTCTTTAAGCGCGTCAATCACGCTCGTGGACGGGGTGATGGGGTACCAGGCCGCCACCGACACGCCGCCAAAGGTTGCGCCCAAAGCCGCCGCCTCATTGCCCGTCATCATGATGAGCCCGTCCGTCTCCGCCATCGGCGCGACGGCAAAGGGGTCGCGCTTATCAAGATTGTCCCCCGCCCAGGCGTGCGCGGCGCGCACCACCGCCATGTTCGAGTCGACCAGCTTTTGACGCTTGCCGAAGTGAAAATTCAGCGCTTCTTCGATGCTGTCCAGAGGAATATTTAGGAGTTGCGCGAGCGCGCCCACGTAGACCATGTTGGCGATGTAGTCGCGCAGCTTGCCCTTGGTGCCCGCGTCCTGCACAAAGTCGTTGACCGGCACCGCGTAGTAGGTTATATCGTCACGTTCTAAAACCTTCTTCCAGTCGCCGTTATACACGCAGACGCCGCCCGGCGGCAGGGCCTTGATGTCATCGTTGGCGGTGGCTTGATTGAAAGCCACCAGAATCTCTGACGTGTGGCGGCGCGCCACGTAGCCCTCGCGGCTCACGCGGATGTGGTACCAGGTCGGCAAACCCTGAATGTTTGAAGGGAAGATGTTTTTGCCGTGGACGGGGATGCCCATTTTGAAAAACGCCCGCAGGAGCGTTAAGTTGGCCGTCTGGCTGCCCGTCCCGTTGGCCGTGGCGACGACCAGCGAAAAATCGTTGACGGCGTCGGATTCGGAACCGTCCAGCTTGTGGACCGGCTCGGCTTCAAGAACACCCATTTGTAATCTCCCTTGACCCTTTTGGCTTTGGTTTGGACTCGAGCCCACCCTCACACACATATTCGCCTATACATAATTTGCACACGGCTCTACATTCAGCTCCATATAGAGTCTCACGCACGACCGTAACCGTAAACACAGCCCCAAACATAAGCTTACGCGCGTCCTTTACAAGTCATTCTGGCGACAAGCGTAACACTTTTGCGTTTGGTAGAGCGTGACGAAACGTGCGCCGCCCCATATCTTCCGGTGCCCCGTACAAAGGAAACATAAATCAATGATCAAATCAGTGATGCCACCGCCAACTATTTGGTTGTATAGACTATAATGGCCATATAGAGGCTTTGTGAGCCGAGAAGTCTCGATTGTAGAGGTTAAAGAGAAGCTTTCCAGTTGGGTCCGCAGCGTAGAGTACGGCGAGGCAGTCGTTATTACGCGGGGCGGCAAGCCCGTGGCCGCCTTGTAAAGGCTGAAGAGCTCGAGCAACTCCTGCGCCTGAGAGCAGCGGGGCCGGAAACAGGTTTGGCAGGACTCGCGGGTGGCTGGGACGATCCTGAAAACTTGGTCGAGCACGTCTCGTTGCAGA
This sequence comes from Trueperaceae bacterium, assembly GCA_965214405.1. Classification (GTDB taxonomy): domain Bacteria; phylum Deinococcota; class Deinococci; order Deinococcales; family Trueperaceae; genus CBDCCT01. The sequence continues at coordinate 3,357,697 of OZ243956.1, read as the reverse complement.
CGCGCACCCAGGGGCGTCTGCTTTCCAACCCTGAATAACGGCTTGAGATAGTGGCTTATCTGTTTGACACTGACGCCATCTCAGAGGTTTTAAAAAAACGTCCTGCTCCCACCTATGTCGAATGGCTCTCAGCCGTTCCGCGTGAGGAGCAGTTCGCCAGTGCAGTATCCGTTGGCGAACTGTTTAAGGGTGCCTACCGTTCCCAGGCGAAAGTGCGCCACCTCAAGAACATCCATGAACGTGTTTTGCCCGCCCTCACGGTGCTGCCCTTCGATGTAAGCGTCGCCCAAGTATTTGGTGACGTTAGTGCTCTCTTCGAGTCGAGAAGGCGGGTCAGCGACTCGCCGACGCCGACTTACAAATTGCGGCAACCACGCTCCGTCACGATTTAATGTTGGTAACGGAAAATATCCGGCACTTCGCGCGCGCGCCGAACCTGAGCCTCAGCAAGGCGCTTGCGGAGGCGCGGTGTGACGGAGCTTGAAAGCGGAAGACGGTTGACCTAGGCGCATGTGCAGAGCATCCTCTAAAAAGTTACGCTTGTGTGACCTCTACTGGAAAAGCATCTCTCAACTCAACATTCAGCACAGATTGCGGTAATAAGTTGCCTTGTAAGGCATATCCATCTTCGCGTAAGCAACGCTCAGCTTGGCGGCAAAAAAACGGATCGCGCGCGCGTCGTCGGCTTCGGTGGCGCGCTCCAAACAGTAGAGGTAGTGCTGCGCCATCAAGTGCCACTGCGACGCGTGCTCCGCAATCACCGCGCGGATGTGCGCCTGCCTCACTTCAATGATGGGGTCACGCCAGGACATGTCAGCACCTCTAACAACAGTAGTAATAGTAGCGCAGCGTACAGTTAAAAAGTAAGGGCGTACCTCACCGCAGAAGCCTCCTCGAGCCTGCTCCTCCTGCCACGGCCTGCTTTGCCCACTATACTCTTTACCAAAAAATCCAAAAGTGAATATACACATCTTAGAGGCTTGCGGATTTTCGGCGCGCGTCCGGCAAACGCGCCGCGTAAAGAAACAGCTCGAGAAAGCCAGGATAAGATAAGCGTGAACGGAGGCCAAAGGTGTTTAAGGACGACTTACTCAAAGACAAGGTGGTGCTGGTTACGGGCGGCGGTACAGGGCTGGGCCGGTCGATGTGCGAGCGGTTTCTGGCCTTGGGGGCGAAGGTGGCCATCTCGAGCCGCCGCCAAGAAGTTTTAGACAAAGCCGCGCAGGAGATGATGGACGCGACCGGGGGCGAGGTCTTTACCACCACCGTAGACGTGCGCAACCCAGAGGGAGTCACGGCCATGATTGACGCAGTGGAGGGCCACTTCGGACGGGTTGACGTACTCCTCAACAACGCCGCGGGCAACTTCATCTCCCCCACCGAAAAGCTCTCGCACCGCGCGGTAGACGCGGTTTTGGGTATCGTTTTGCACGGCACGTTTTACTGCACGTTGGAACTCGGCAAACGCTGGATCGAGAAGGGGCAAAAAGGCGTGGTGCTCAACATCGCCACCACCTACGCCGAGGGAGGCTCGGGCTACGTGGTGCCGTCCGCCGCCGCCAAAGCCGGGGTTGTCAGCATGACCAAGTCGTTGGCCGCCGAATGGGGCAAGTACGGGATTCGTCTGAACGCCATCGCGCCCGGCCCTTTTCCCACCGAGGGCGCGTGGAGCCGCCTTATGCCCACGCCTGAGATTCAGGGGATGTTCGAGAAGCGCATCCCTTTGGGCCGGGTCGGGAAGCACGAGGAGCTTGCCAATCTAGCTGCTTATCTCATTTCAGACGGGGCGGGTTTTATCACGGGCGACCTCATTTATATCGATGGCGGTGAGAAGGCTTGGGGCGCGGGGGAATTTAATATTTTGGACGAGGTAAGTAAAGAGCAGTGGGAGGCGTTGGCGGAGATGCGAAAGGGGAAATAAATGTCGGACGACGCTTTTGAAAGCGCGGCGCAGAGGAAGGTGCCGCCGCGGAACTCGAGCGCGCCGCCGCACATTTGAGGACAACAGCGCAGCATTTCCGCGACCACAATGTGCCGCGCGGCTGTGCTCACGCCTTTGCAGCCTTTGGGCATATGGGCAACGCCCAAAGCGTGCTTGATGAACTCTCCGCGGTACACGCCGCGAGGTCAACGCATTAAACCTGCTATTATCAAGCGCATGATTGTTTCAGACCCCGAGGTCATGCTCGGCAAGCCGACGGTGGAAAACACAAGAATCACGGTCGAGAGCATTTTAGAAAAGCTCGCCGCCGGTCGCAGTCACGCCGAAGTGCTAGGGGCGTACCCCCGCCTGAGCCAGCAAGACATCTACGACGCCCTCGCTTTCGCCGTGCGGTCGCTTAACGCGACGACGGTCTATCCCACCCCACGACCCGAACGCGACGCTGCGTGAAGTTTTACGCCGACGAGAGCGTAGATCATCCCATTGTTAAAGCTTTACGCAAGCAAGGATATAAAGTTTGGGCCATTTGAGTTGGGCCATTGTAGACGAAGAGCCCGCGTTACCCGATGCGGAGGTGCTGAAGCGAGCGAACGAAGCTGAATCCATTCTCGTTATGATTGACAAGGATTTTGGAGAGCTTGTGTACCGCCGTAAACTTAGTGCTCGAGGCGTCGTCCTGTTGAGGCTCGAGCACTTGGCGAGCAAAGACAAAGCCGACATCCTCCTTGCTGTCATCGAGCGGTATGGGGAAACGCTCGAGAGGGCTTTTACTGTCATCTCCCAGCAGAGCGTTCGGAGCCGCCCGCTCGACGGGTAGATATTCGAACATAGAAAAGAGGCGCTACCAAAAGCAGCGCCTTTACTCTTTTGAGCAACCCTTTAAGCCTTGGCCTGCGCCTCGCTCTCGTGCATGGACCGCAACACCGTGTGCAGAATGCCGCCGTTGCGGTAGTAGTCAATCTCGACGCGCGTGTCCAAACGGCAGACGACTTCAAACTGGCCTTTCGTACCGTCCTCACGTTCGAAGTCCACAGTGAGCGTTTCTTGCGGCTTCACGTCATCGCTGATGTGGATGGTGAAACGCTCCTCACCCGTGAGCCCCAACGAAGCAGCGTCCTCACCCTCCTCAAATTGCAGGGGCAACACGCCCATGCCGATGAGGTTGGAGCGGTGGATGCGCTCAAAGGACTTGGCGATGACGGCCTCCGCGCCGAGCAAAAAGGTGCCCTTGGCGGCCCAGTCGCGCGACGAGCCCATGCCGTAATCGTGCCCGGCCAAGACGACGGTCGGCGTGTTCGTCTCGCCGTACTTTAGGGACGCGTCGTAGATGCTCATGACCTCGTCCGTGGGCAAATAGGTGGTCCAGCCGCCCTCGGTGCCGGGGGCCATCTCGTTTTTGAGGCGGATGTTGGCAAAGGTGCCCCGCGTCATCACGCGGTCGTTGCCGCGCCGAGAGCCGTACGAATTAAACTCGGACCGCTTCACGCCCTTGTCCATCAGGTACTGCCCCGCGGGCGAGTCCACCGCTATCGAGCCCGCCGGGGAGATGTGGTCGGTGGTAACCGAGTCACCTACCTTGACGAGCACCCTGGCTCCCTCAATGGCTTCGATGGGCACCGGCTCGGGGCTCATCCCGACAAAGAAGGGGGGCTCTTGGATATAAGTGCTCTCCTCGTCCCACTCGAACAGGTCACCGCCCTTGACCGGAATCTTGTTCCAGGTCTCGTTCGACTCTTCGATGCCGTCGTACATCCGGCGGAAGGTCTCGGGCTTCATCGCGTTGCTCATGTACTCGGTGAGGTCGTCGTAGGAGGGCCAAACGTCGCTCAGATATACGTCTTGCCCGTCTTTGCCCTTGCCCAAGGGTTCATTGACCAGGTCGATGTCAACAGTGCCCGCGATGGCGTAGGCGACGACCAAAGGCGGCGAGGCGAGGTAGTTCGCCCGCACGTGCGGGTTGATGCGCCCTTCAAAGTTGCGGTTGCCCGACAAGACGCTCGCCGCGACTAAATCGCCCTCGTTGATGGCCTTGACGACAGGCTCGGGCAGCGGCCCGGAGTTGCCGATGCAGGTGGTGCAGCCGTAGCCGACGGTGTAGAAGCCGAGTTCGTCCAGATAAGGCGTCAGGCCCGCGTCGTTCAGATACTCGGTCACGACTTTTGAGCCGGGCGCGAGCGAGGTCTTGACATAAGGCTTAACGGTCAGTCCCGCCTCGACCGCTTTTTTGGCGACCAGGCCCGAGGCGAGCATGACCGAGGGGTTTGAGGTGTTTGTGCAGCTCGTGATGGCCGCGATGACCACGTCGCCGTGGGTGAGGGTGAGAGATTCGCCTTTCATCTCGAGCGTCCCCGTATTGCGGAGTTGCTCATCGGAAAGCCCAAAGCCGCGCTTTTTCACGGGCGCTTGCAAGCCCTCTTCCCACTCCTTTTTCATGTCCGACAACAAAATCCGGTCCTGCGGACGCTTGGGACCCGCCAGGCTGGGCTGGACGGTGGAGAGGTCGAGCGACAAGGTGTCCTGAAATTCGGGGTCGGGCGTGTCGTCGGTGCGGAAAAGCCCCTGCGTCTTGGTGTAGGTCTCGACGAGTTCGATTTCGTCTTCCAAGCGCCCCGTCTGGTGCAGGTAACGCAGCGTCTCGGCGTCCACCGGAAAAAAGCCCATCGTCGCGCCGTATTCGGGGGCCATGTTGGCGATCGTCGCGCGGTCAGGCAGGGTCATGCTCGAGAGTCCCGGCCCGTAAAACTCGACAAACTTGCCCACCACGCCCCGCTCGCGCAGCATCTGCGTGACCACCAGCGCGAGGTCGGTGGCAGTCGAGCCCTCGGGCAGCTTGCCCGTAATTTTGAAGCCGATAACTTCAGGCGTGAGCATGTAGATGGGCTGGCCCAGCATGACCGCCTCGGCCTCGATGCCGCCCACCCCCCAACCCACCACGCCGAGCCCGTTAATCATGGTGGTGTGCGAGTCGGTGCCCACCAGCGAGTCCGGGTAGACGACCTCGGTTCCGTCCTGCGTCTCCGTCTGCACGCCCTTGGCGAGATATTCCAAATTTACCTGGTGAATGATGCCGCTCGCGGGGGGCACCACGTTAAAGTTCTTAAAGGCTTGCTGGCCCCATCTTAAGAACTCGTAACGCTCGCGGTTGCGCTCGAACTCGATGGCGGCGTTGTTCGCCAAGGCTAAGGGCGAATCGTACTCGTCCACCTGCACGGAATGGTCAATCACTAAATCCACCGGAATCTGCGGGTTGATGCGCTGCGGGTCGCCGCCGAGGCGGTCCATCGCGCTCCGCAAGGCGGCCAAATCCACCACGCTCGGCACCCCGGTAAAGTCTTGCAGGATGACTCGAGCGGGCTTGAAAGGAATCTCGACGTTGGCAGGCTCCTTGGCGTTGTATGCGGCCAGGCTTTTTACATCGTCGGCGGTCACGTTGTAGCCGTTCTCGTTGCGGAGGAGAGCTTCCAAGAGCACCTTGATAGAAAAAGGTAAACGGCTAATATCGCCTAAGCCGTCCTCTTGCAGCTTCGAAAGCCGGTAGTAATGCGCCGTCCCCGAGCCGGTGTCGAAGCTCGCCTTGGCGTCGAACGAATTTTTGGGCGTTAGGTCGGCCATGTTGGACTCCTTTGGTGATATGTCTTGGATTCGTGAAAATGGGCGGAAAAGGATTTTGCCGCTTATCGCTTACATATTCTATCATTTTACCGCCTTCCACTTCTGAGGATGGTTTGTGACTGCGTGTTTACGGTCTATAAGCGTCTTTAGTCGGTGTGCGCTTCAAGGAACTCAAGCCTATTCCCAAAGGGGTCGGCGCAGAAAAAGCGTTTTTGATTCGGAAGAGAGGCGTCTGGAGTGGTTGAGGTGCCTGCGGCCTCGAGCCGACGCCGCAACCCTTCAAGGTCGCTCACCCGGAACGCTGGGTGCGCTTTTTTGGCGGGTGCGAATCCGTCTTCTATTCCAAGATGAAGCTGAAGGTTCGGCAGCGCGAACCAGCACCCGCCTCTGGCTGCAAGTTGGTCGGGCTTGGGAAGCTCCGGTAGACCGAGCAGACCGCCGTAAAATCTACGCGCCCCCTCCTCACCCCCGGCGGGCATGGCTAAAAGCAGGTGGTCTAAACTGAGAACGGCGTCGTTCATATTCCTATTCTCAGGGTATACTAGATGATATGGAAGCCTTAAAATCACCTAGCATCATGGTCGTTCAAGACCGCCGCGCCGCCGACGTCCTCACCAATCCGCATACGTTAAGACAGCTCGAGCCCTTTTTAGGCCGCGACTGCACCGTCTCGCAGGCTGCTAGGGAAACGGGGGAAAAGCCCAACACGGTGCTCTCGAGGGTCAAACGTTTTCTGGAGCTTGGCCTGTTGAAAATTTCGGGCGAACGGCCTCGTGGCGGGCGCGCCGTCAAGCTCTACCGCTCCGCCGCCGACCTCTTTTTCATCCCCTACGAGGCGACGAGCGCCGAAACCCTGGAGGCGGCGATGGCCGAGCGCGACGCCTATTGGGAGGCGACGCTGCGGCGCGGCGTGGTGCGGGCGCGCGCGCAGGCGGTAGGGGCCTGGGGCACGCGCGTCTACCGCGACGGACGAGGGCGCTTGCAGGTTCAGGCGGCCTTGAACCCGGAAAGTAACTACACCACGCTCGATAAAGACGCCCCCGCGGTGCTCTCGAGCTGGCGCGACGCCGTTTATTTGGACTTTGAAGACGCCAAGGCGCTCCAGCGGGAGATGTTCGGGTTGCTCAAAACCTACCTGCAAAAAAGGGGGGCGCAGCGTTACATCGTGCGGTTGGGGATGGCGCCGCTCGAGGAGGTCTGAACCGTCGGGCTTATACGCCGGTTGTAAGTAACGTTATAAGGCAAGCTGCACTTTCACAGCCTGCTCGAGCTTTTGCACGTCCGAATTTGATAAGCGGCCAGCGCGGTTGGTCAGACGAAGTTTGCTCACGGTGGTCAACTGGTCCGCCATCGCTTTACTCTGTTTGCTGCCCAGCATCACGTAAGCTTCACTGGGGTACAGGCGACCGGTATTGCTGGTCAGCGGTACGACCTGAAGGCGGTTGAGGTGTTCGTTCGAGGCGTCATTACTGAGGATGACGGCGGGGCGCTGCTTCTGGATTTCACCCCCCACGGATGGGTCACAATTCACCCACCACACCTCACCTCGCTTCATCAACCACGTCCGAGAGAGTGGTTTCCGCCCACTCGAGGGCTTCCGTCTCTCGAGCTTCATCCTGCGCCATCATGCGGTAAGCCTCGCCCAAGTCAGCCCCGATAACGTGCGGTCTAACCAGCGATTCGATGAACTGACTGATATGACGGCGTCCAACAACACTGTGAAGACCCTCATAAACTTGTTCATCAAGGGTAATGGTTAACTTTTTACGCATAGTTATCCTATGATAACACGTATCAAATACGTATAGGTATCTGTGTCAATTTGTCGGCAGGCTTACCGCAAAGTCGTGACCCCTCGACGCACTTTCTCAGGAAACCTCTTTTTTAGCCGACAGCGGAACATACCGCCCAAGGTCGCGCACATTGCCGACCACCACGCGGCCCCCGTGCTCGAGCCACGCGTGCGCCTCGAGCCCCCCCGCCTCACCCTTCGCCACGCCGATTCTCAAGTCAACCGCGTATTGGTGACGCACGAAGAGCACCTGCGCGGCCAGGGCTTGTGTAAGACACGTCGCGTGAGGAACACCCTTGCTCGCCGCGCGCACGGCCCAAGCGATTCTTTGAACAGGCATTCGGACCTTTGCACGAGGCAGCACGCGGCTTAATCGCGCTAAACGCCGCCGCAGGGCCTGAAACGGGACGAGCCACAGCCCCAGCCGCGCGAGCCAGAGTAAGAAAAAGGCGTGCAGCAAGAGGGCGCGCTCGAGCCCTGGCAAACGCACAAAACGGGCGAGTTTACGCACCCCTCACCCTATTCACGCTCTAACCTCGGCCACGCCCGCTGTTTGAAGAGAGGTGAGGAGGTTTTGCAAATCCGCCTCGCAACGTTCGGCGGTCACGTCGTAGGTGTTGAGGATGACTTCTTTTATTGCCCCGACGGTTTGCGGCTCCTGAATCATCTTCCAGACGGTTGCCCCCACCGCGCCCAAACTGTAATATTTGCCCGACTCGAGGTTGAGAATCACCACCTCCCCCGAAAGTTCGGACGACATTTGTTCGGGCGCGGCGACGACGACGGACGCGTCTGATATTCTCTGCTGAACTTCTTCCTTGGGCATAGTCACCTCTTTGCTAAAGTCTTCACATTCTACTCGCCGAAACTCGTCGCGGCGCGGGGATGGTCACAAAAAGGCTAAACGAAAGTAGCAAGCTGTGAGAGCGTCTTCTTGCTAATCTTCGGCACCTGCGCGTCGTCAGCCGGGTAGCCCACCACCAGGAGCACAAAGGGGCGCTCGTTCGGCGGGCGCTTTAGGATGGTGTTAAGAAACCCCATCGGGCTCGGCGTGTGGGTCAAGCAGGCCAGCCCGGCGTGGTGGAGCGCGGTCACGAGCAGGCCGGTAGCGATGCCGACGGATTCGGGATTCGGTGGCGTAGTAGTGCTTGATTTTGCGCCCGTCCTCCCCTAGCCCGTAGGTTTGAGTAAACACGGCGATGAGGTAGGGTGCGGTTTCTAAAAAAGGTTTGTTGGCGTCCGTGCCCAAGGGGGCCAGGGCCTCGAGCCAGTCCTCGGACGCGCGGTGGGCGTAAAAAGCCGCTTCCTCGGCCTCCGCCGCCTTGCGAATCTCTGCTTTGACTGCGGGGTTTGAGACCACCACGAAGTGCCAGGGTTGCAAGTTCGCGCCGTTGGGCGCGGTGCCCGCGGTTAAGAGGCAGTGCTCGAGCACCTCCCGCGGCGGCACCGTAGCGCTAAAGTCGCGCACCGAACGCCGCCGCTTCATCTCCTCGTAAAACTCATGCGCCCGCGCCCTCATTTCGTCGGGCGGGTAGCGGGGGGGCTCGAGCCTCACAAATCCGGACGCGTTAGCCATGCGTTTACTATAGCCCTTTTGCTCAACACGCTTCATCTGGGATAAGATAGACCACTCGCATCACCCAAGGAGGCAGCCGTGAGCGTGAAACGCCCCTCACTCACCGTCGGCATCGAAGAGGAATATCAGATTATCGACCCCGAGACGCGGGAGTTAAAAAGTTACATCACCAAGTTTTTGGAGGGCGACCGCAGCATCCTGCGGCGGCTCGACCTCAAGCCCGAGCTGCACCAGAGCATTGTCGAGGTCGGCACCACCCCGTGCGAGAGCGTGCAGGAGGCGAGGGACGAACTCATCGACCTGCGCTGTAAGGTGAATAGCTTGGCAGAAGAGAGCGGGGCGCGCATCGCGGCGGCGGGGACGCATCCCTTTTCATCCTGGCAGAACCAAGACATCACCCCCTTTGAGCGTTACGAGGGCATCTTGGAGGACATGCAGGACTTGGCGCGCAAGCTCCTCATTTTCGGGATGCACGTTCACATCGGCATCGAGGACCCCGAGTTCGCGGTGGACGCGATGAACACGGTGCGTTACATGACCCCGCACGTGCTGGCGCTCTCCGCCTCGTCGCCCTTCTGGGAGGGGCGCGACACCGGCCTCCAGAGCTACCGCAGCGCGCACTTCAAGCACTTCCCGCGTACGGGGCTGCCCATCGAGTTTACGTCGCACGCGGACTACCTCAACCTCATCGACACGCTCGTCCAGACGGGCTGCATCCCCAACGCCTCCAAACTCTACTGGGACCTGCGCCCGCACCACACCTACCCGACCCTGGAGTTCCGCATCTGCGACCTCTGCACGAATGTTGACGACGCGGTCTGCTGCGCCGCGATCTTTCAGGCGCTGATTCTAAAGCATTACAAGATGCGCAAGGACAACGTGACCTTCCGCCGCTACCCGCTGCCCATGATCGAGGAGAACAAGTGGCGCGCGGTGCGCTACGGGATTCACGGCAAGTTTATCGACTTCGGCAGGCGCGAAGAATTGCCCGCCAAGAGACTCTTAGAAGAACTCGTCGAGTTTGTGGATGACGTACTGGACGACTTAGGCACCCGCAAAGAGGTCGAGCACGTGTTCACGATTTTGGAGAGGGGCTCGAGCGCCGACCGGCAGCTAGCTATCTTCGAGGAGACGGGCGACCTCAAGAAGGTGGTGGATTGGCTTATCGAGGAGTCGATGCAGGGGTGCGAGCTTTAGGTGGCGTCGACCCCTCAAAAAACCTTTTGACCCATCTCTTTAGACTCCGGCAGCGCCCGTGGGTCCAGTGCGCTCACGTCTAGCGACGAAAAGCTTGGGCTCCCCTTTACCCGCCCACCACCTCGCCGCCGTTGGGGTGAATCGTCTGCCCGGTAATGTAAGAGGCGTCTTGTGAAGCCAGAAACACATAACTTGGCGCGATCTCCTCGGGTTGTGCGGGCCGCTTCATCGGCACGTTCTCGCCGAACTTGTCTACCTTTTCTTTATCAAAGGTCGAAGGGATGAGCGGCGTCCAGACGGGTCCCGGCGCGACCGAGTTGACGCGGATATTTTGGTCGGCCAGGTTCTGCGCCAGGGAGCGGGTAAAGGCGACGATGGCCCCCTTTGTCGAGGCGTAGTCGAGTAGCGTCGGTGCGCCGCGAAAGGCGGTGACCGAGCACGAGTTGACGATGGCGCTCCCCTCGGGCATGAACTCCAGAGCCGCCTTGGTCATGTAGAACATCCCGAAAATGTTGGTGCGGAAGGTGCGCTCGAGCTGTTCGCCAGAAATATCCTGGATGCTCTCCTGCGGATGCTGCTCAGCCGCGTTGTTGACCAGCACGTCGAGCTTATCAAATTCGGTCACGGTTTTTCTGACCGCGTCCTGGCAAAAACCCTCCTGGCCGATGTCGCCCGCGAGGAGCAAGCAGCGCCGCCCCTCCTGCTCGACCTGCCGCTGCGTCTCCTCGGCGTCCTCGTGTTCATTGAGGTAAATCACCGCCACGTCCGCGCCCTCTTTGGCGAAGTAGACCGCGACCGCGCGGCCAATGCCTGAGTCGCCGCCCGTGATGATGGCGACCTTGTCTTGAAGCTTGCCGCTGCCCCGGTAGTCGGGGTTTTCGAAACTCGGCCTGGGCGTCATCTCGCTCTCGAGCCCCGGTTGGCGGTCCTGGTGCTGCGCGGGTATGTTGTTATCGTCTGACATAGGTTCCCCCTCGTGATGGGGTGAGCTGGGTTCAGCGGTTGGAGTCCGGCAATTCCCCGGCGAGGCTCACCCTCTCTTTACATTCTGAACGGACGAGCCAAAAGATAAATACGAAGGGGCTTACAGAACCCCTCCGGCGTTTCTTTTTTAGAGGTTTTAGGACGCTTTGACGCGTTTCCGCGTGCGCTCGGGTGCCGCCGCCTCGCGCACGATTTGCCGCATGAGCGAAGTGTAGCCGATCACCCCGATGAGCGCGAACGAGAACCACTGGAGCGCGTAGGACAGGTGCGGCCCCGGCTCGAGTTCGGGCGGCGGCGGGGGTACGGGTAAATTACCCGCCTGAGCGGGCGTCTGCGTGGTGAGTTCTAGGTAGAGGGGCTCGAGCGTATAGGGCATCTGTTTTTCTAAGCGCTCCGTATCCACCCAGGCGACAGTTTCCAGACGCCCCTCCGCCGAGTCTCTGGGCGAAAGACCGCCCGTAGGTATCTGGCGCGGGAAGAGGATGCCCGTCACCTCGACCGTTCCTTCCGGCGGCGCGGCTTCGGCAACGGGCGGCGTGTTGAGCGCGTAAGGCACCCAGCCACGGTTCACGAGCAGCGCGCGGTCTCCCGCTATAACCAAGGGCGTCAGCACGTGGTAGCCCGGTTGACCGTCTAGCGCGCGCGAACGCAGCAGCACCTCGTGTTCGGGGTCGAAGCGTCCGGAGAGCGCCGCGCGGCGGTAGGCGACGGCGTCGCCCTCTTCGGCGGGGGCGGCGAGCGAATACTGGGAGTTCAAAGTTTCAAAGGAACTCGGGAGGGCCTCTAAGCGGGCGGTAAGCAGCGCGTTGTAACGCTCCCGCTCCCCGCCCCGTTTGAGTTGCCAGAACCCGAGCGAGACGAAAAGCACCACCAACGCGAGCGCGAACAAGTGGCCCGCAATCCAACGAGGTTTTAGAAGTGTGGCGTAAGGTGACAAGGTTATCTGCCCACCTTCTACAAAAAGATACGGTCTAAGGCCATGCTTAAAAAGACCAGCGCGAGATAAGCCATCGAATACTTATAAAGGCTCAGCGCCGTGGGCCGGTCGATGGGCGTACCCGCTCGAGCAAGCACGAACAGCCTAAAGACCCGCAACCCCAGCACCACGTTGAGCGCGAGCGCCGCGAAAAAGTAGACGGGAGAAAATTCGTTCATGGCAAACGGGATGAGCGTCAGCGCGACGGTCAGGACCGCGTACATCACCATTTGCATCACGGTCGCGCGTTCGCCGATCACGCTCGGGGCCATCGGCACGCCCACCGCGCTGTAGTCGTCTTTGATCATAATGGCGAGCGCCCAAAAGTGGACGGGCGTCCAGGCGAACACGAGCGCGAACAAGAGCCAGGCCAAGAGGCTCAAGTGTCCCGTGACCGCCGCCCAGCCAACCAAGGGCGGGATCGCCCCCGCCGCCCCGCCGATGACGATGTTTTGCCAGGTGCTCCGCTTTAGCCACATCGTGTAGATAATCACGTAAAACGCGATGCCCGCCCACGACAAAAGAGCGGCCAAAACGTTGGAGGTGAGCGTAATGACGAGAAACGACGCGGCGGTCAGGGCGACGCCAAAGATAAGCGCGTGCGAGGTCGGCACCACCGAGGTCACCGTGGGGCGTTTGGCGGTTCGTTTCATGCGCCCGTCGATGTCGCGGTCGTAGACCATGTTGAATACACCCGCCGCGCCCGCGGACATGTAGCCGCCCAACGTCAAGCCGAAGAGCGGCAGCCAACCCGGAAAGCCCTTGGCCGCGATGAACATTGCGCCCACCGTGGTGAGGAGTAAAAGGCTTATGACTTTGGGTTTGGTCATCGTGACGTAGTCGCGCCAGGTGGCTCGAGCGGGTACAGATATCGTTTGCGTTTTCACATCACGCCTTTTCAGCACCCAGCGGTGCAAAGGAGGGTTCGGCAGGGTCTTTCACAGGTTGCTTTGCGCCTTGCGTCGCCCCTTGCGTCACGCCCGCGCCCTCCCCGAGCGCGTAAACGGAGAGCGCGGCGAGCAGCGCGAACGCGAGCGTCGCCGTGGTGAGGTGCAAAAGTTGTAGGGGGATGGGGGCCAGAAACGCCAAGTTGGCGGAGCCAATCACGAGCTGCGCCACGTACACGCCGAAAAGCACTTGGGCGATGCGCTTGGCCGCGCTCACCGGCTTGAGGAGCCAGGACAGCCCGAGGCTTAGAAAAAGATAAATGCCTACGGTAATGGCGATAAGCGGGTGCAAGATGCGCAGGCGAATCAGGGGGTGCGCTTCGGGGTGAAAATCCTGGGCTAGGCCCTCGCGGAGGCTCGAGGCCGGAAACATGGTATCGCCCATCGCCGCGATGCCGCCCGAAAACATGAGCAGGAGCATCCCCGTGAGCCCCAGGCCGAGCACGGTTGCAAGTAAGCCTTGCTTACGCACATTGAGCGGCCAAAGCCCCCTACCCTCTTTGGCGTACACCACCGCTCCCGTAAACGCGCCTATCAGCAAAAGCGAGTTGACGAGGTGCGCCGAGACCATCAGCCCGCGCGCCACCGTCGCGTTCTCACCCGTGAGACCGAACAGCACCGTGGCCGCCCCCAACAGCGCTTCGGTGAGGAGAAATATAAAGGCCGCGAGCGAGAAGACCCAGAGCCCCGGATTCGCCTTGCGGCTCCTGAACGCCCGCACGAGCAGCCAGGCCCCGAACCCCAAAATGAGGAGCGAGAGCAGCCGGTGCGAAAATTCCACAAGCGTTTCCGTGCTCGGCGACAGCGGCACGATGGTGCCGTTACAGGTTGGCCAGTGAGAGCCGCAGCCCGCGCCCGACCCCGTGGCCCGCACCACCGCCCCCTGAACGATCAGCGCCCAGGTGGAGAGCGCAGCCACCCACGCGAGCACAGGCGTTGAAACGTTGCGCATCATGCCCCTCATGTTTCGGCCCCCTCGGTCTTTAACGTCCCTCTTGATGTCTGGCTTAGGGTTCGCTTGAATCTACGCGGCTCGAGCGCGCCCTCAGGCTGACAAAGCGCTAAACGATCGGCTAAAACAGTTGGGCGGCTCGGATAAAAGGATAAGTGGACAAAAGACAATTCGTACAAAGTAGCTAAAGTATAAACCGATTTTCAGAGGACAATTGTCCTTAGATATTGATCCTTTTCTGACCTGCGTAGATATGCGTATTAGGTGTGGGATAGGTGTAGGGGCCTTTCCGGCACGCGCTGCTGCGTATCGCCTCGCCCTGCTGCCGCACGTCCGTCTCACTCAGGCAGTTGTCGGTCTATAGCGGTTTTCGTTTACGCCGAGTCTATCAACGCAAGTGTCATCCCTCAAACGTCGTTTCCTAAACATCCTTGAACTACGTCCTGCACGGTAACTGATATGCCGGGTCTCGCTCAAACCAGAGTTTTCCTGCTGTACCAGAGCGTTCTTGCTATACAAGCCTGATTTCAAAACCCTATTTTTTGGGGATGGGGCGTGGGGAGCACAAGCTCTCACGCAGGAATTTGTTAGGCTTGACAGATGGCCGACCCCGATTTGCGCGACCCACAATACTATTTTAACCGCGAGCTATCGTGGCTCAAGTTTAACGAGCGGGTGCTCGAGGAGGCCGTCGACGAAACCAACCCGCTTTTGGAGCGCCTCAAGTTTTTGGCTATCTTCGGGACCAACCTAGACGAGTTCATGATGATTCGCTATGCGGGCCTCAAGGAGCAGGTCGCGGCGGGCATCGTCAAGCGCACCGCCGACGGGATGACGCCCCCGGAGCAACAACAGGCGATCTGCGAGCGCCTTCACCCGATGATCGACCTCCACAGGCGCGTGCTGGGAGACGTTCTGCCCGTGCTGGCCGAGCACGGCGTGGTGCTGGTGCCCATGAAAGAGCTTAGCGAGCGTGACGAACGGGCGGTGGAGCAATTTTTCGTCGAGGAGCTTTTCCCCGTCCTGACGCCCCTGGCGGTGGACTCGGGGCATCCCTTCCCGCGGCTGCCCAACCTTTCTTTTTCGCTCATGTTAGACGTTTACGACCCCACGCAAGACGAGCTGCACACCGCCGTGGTGCAGGTGCCCAACGTGCTGCCGCGCTTTTTCAAGCTGCCCAAAGCCAAGGGAGACGCGCCCAACTACCGTTTTGTGCTTTTAGAAGACATCATCAAGGCCAAGGTGGACGCGCTTTTCCCCGGTCACGAGGTCAAGCGCGCGCACGCCTTTCGCATCACCCGCAACGCCGACATCGACATCGCCGAGGACGAGGCCGACGACCTCCTGCACGTGATCGAGGACGAGGTCAGGAAGCGCCGCTGGGGGGACGCGGTCAGGCTCGAGGTGACGCGCGACATGCCCAAGAGCTGGCAGACCTATCTGCGCGACACGCTGAGGCTCACGCCGGACGACGTGTACAAAGTTTCAAATCACCTCAACGTCGGCGACTTTATGGAGCTCGCGCTTCTGGACCTGCCCGCGCTGCGCTACCCGCCCTTTGTGACGCGTTTGCCCACCGAGTACCGGAACGAGAACAACATCTTCGACGCGATTCGCAAGCGCGACATCCTTATCCATCACCCCTTTCACGCGTTTGACGCGGTTCTCAATATGATCGAGCAGGCCGCCGAAGACCCCAACGTGCTCGCCATCAAACAGACGCTCTACCGGGTGGGCAGCCGCTCGCCCGTGGTGGCGGCTCTGGCCAAGGCGGCGGGCAACGGCAAACTGGTGACGGCCTTGGTGGAACTCAAAGCGCGCTTTGACGAAGAAAACAACATCGTCTGGGCGAGGGAATTGGAGCGCGCGGGCGTCCACGTCGTCTACGGCTTCGCGGGTCTCAAAACGCACTGCAAGGCGCTCCTGGTGGTTCGGCGCGAGGGCGGAGAAATCCGCCGCTACGTGCATTTGGGCACCGGCAACTATAACCCCGGCACCAGCACCATCTACACCGACTTCGCGCTCTTGTCGTGCGACCCCGACCTGGGGGCGGACACGTCCGAGCTATTTAATTACCTTACAGGCTTTTCCAAACAGCACGAATGGCGCAAACTCTGGGTGGCCCCGGCGACGCTGCGGGGCAAGGTCTTGGAGGCCATCGAACGCGAGGAGGCGCACGCCCGCGCGGAGCGCAAGGGCAAAATCATCGCCAAGATGAATCAGCTTGTCGACCCGGAAGTGATTCGCGCCCTCTACCGCGCGTCGCAGGCGGGGGTCGACATCGACCTCATCGTGCGGGGCGTGTGCTGCTTGCGCCCGCAAGTACCGGGCGTAAGCGAGACGATCCGCGTGCGGAGCATTGTCGGGCGGTTTCTGGAGCACTCGAGGGCCTTTTACTTTCTCAACAACGGCGCTGAAGATTTGTACGTCGGCTCGGCCGACTGGATGCAGCGCAACCTCAACAGCCGCGTCGAGGCGGTGTTTCCCGTCGAGGACCCGCACTTAAAAAAGAAAGTCACGCAAGTGTTCGACCTCATGCTGCGCGACAACGTCAAGGCCAGAGAGCTTAGGGAGGACGGCCAATACTGCCACGCCAAAAGGAGCCCCGGCCAAAAACGCCTGAACGCGCAGGAGAGGCTTCTGGAACTCTCGGCGCGGCGTCTCGCTCAGGTGAGCTAGCGGGACCGGCAGATGATTTACACAGGTAATTCGCGTTGCGCGCGGGTCGGTGTGGGCTGAATAGGGACGTGGGGAGCGGGGGGGACAGGGTGGTGGGGACAGAGTGGTGGGGAGAAGCCTGCGCTCCCCCCATAAGTTGGGTGAGGCGGCTAGCCGACGCCGCTACGCTTGCAGCGGGCCGCGCGGCGCGCTAAAAGGCCCCTCGTCCTCTCCTTCAGCGGAGCCTGCCGCGTAGCCGGTTTGTAGTCCCATCAAATACGAGAGCTTGAGCATAAAGGTGAGCATGTCGACGTCGCCCGCGTGGGCGCGCTCGAGCAGATACTCCCCCGTACCCTCGGGCAGTTCGATGGCCTCAATTTCGTTCCTGTGCTGCTCGCGCATCTCTTTCAAAAAAGCCGCGACGACGTCTTTACTCATGGCGGCCCTCTAAGTGTGCGCTTTTTTCCAACCGCTCGCTTTCGTCTAATTCGTTCACGCTCAACTGCTCCTCGAGCCACGCGACGATGGCGACCGCGGTACCCAAGTTCGTTGCCAGGGGCACCTCATGCACGTCGCAAATCCGCATCAAGGCCGACACGTCGGGCTCGTGGGGCTGGGCGGTCAAGGGGTCGCGGAAAAAGATAACCGCCAGCACGCCCTCTTCGGCGATGCGCGCGCCCACCTGCAAATCTCCGCCTTGCGGACCCGATAAAAGGTGCGTGACGTGAAGCGTGGTCTTGCTCTCGAGCACGCTCCCCGTCGTGTTGGTGGCGATCAGCGGAAACTTTTCAAGAATATGGGCGTGGTCTTTGGCAAAAATCGCCAAGTCGAGTTTTTTCTTATCGTGGGCAATGAGCGCAACGGCTTTCATAGGGTTAGTTTACGGCACTTTGCTTGGAGGTACTGTCTACAAGAGGGCGCGCCCTCTTGTAGACGCCGTCCACTGGGAAATTGGGAGATGTTGGGGCTCGAGCCCTACCCTCTGGGGTAACGGGGCGCGGGCCGCAGGGGTTAAGATAGCCTCCATGCGAATTCTTGCCCTTTTTGCCCATCCCGACGACGAGCTCGGCTGCGTCGGCACCCTCTCTAAGCACGCCAAACGCGGCGACGCGGTCATGTTCGCCTGGACCACGCACGGCGAGTTGGCGAGCCAGTTTTTGGACGAATCCGAGGAGGAGGTGCGGCGCATCCGGCAGGAGCACGGGGCTTTCGTCGCGGCGCGCGTGGGCGCGGAACACACGTTTTTCGACATGGGCGACTCGCGCATGACGGGCACTCGAGCCGAAGCCCTCGCCATAGCGCGCCTCTACGCCGAGTGGCAACCCGACGTGGTCCTCACCTGGAGCGACGACAACCCGCACCCCGACCACCGCATGACCGCCAAGATCGCCTTTGACGCGGTGACCTTGGCGCGCATTCCCAAAATCATCAATGAAGGCGTTGAGGCGACGTTTGAGGCGCACCGCAAGCCCGTGCGGATTTACCAGTACGCCTCGAGCGGCTCCCCCAGGCCCTACGTCCACGTGGACGTCGGCGACGACATCGAGCTTTGCACCGACCTTTTCTCCTTTTATTCAGACTTTTACAAATGGACGTACACGCCCGAGCAGTTTCGTGAGTCCAGGGCTGTATTTGGCCGCGAGTCCGGGGTCAAGTTCGCCGAGCGTTTTCAGGTCCGGCAGGCGTTCGCGCCCGCCTACGACTTTCTGAAATGATGTTTGAAGCGACCCCTTTTCCGCCCCACACGCCGCTCTCACAGTCCTTGGTCATGATAAATAGAGACCCGGGTGGCGCGCGGGGCGCTTGCCAGAGACACGTTCAGGGGGTTAAAATGCCGCGATTTCAGAACCCGACGGCTTCAGCCGTGATGGAGGATAGGTTGACACAAACTCGTTATATTTTACGGTGCTTTCTCCTCGCTTTGCCCCTCACCCTGTTTCTGGCGGGCTCATTTACGGTGGCCCAGACCGAGACGCAGAGCGTCGAAGAACTCGTCCAGGAGGCCGACTTTTACCTCTCGAGAGACAGCTGCGAACTGGCCCAACTGAGGTTCCAGCAAGCCTTGGAGCGTGAGCCCACCAACGAGGCCGCCGCCATCGGCAAGGGCGACGCGCTCGTGTGCCAAGAAGCGTTCGACTTGGGCGTCCAGGAGTATCAAAACGTCATCTCGAGCAACCCCAACAGCGTGAGCGCCTACAACCAGCTCGCGCGCGCCTACCTTGACCAGTACGTGAGCGACAGCCAGCGTTTTCCAAACAGGTTGGTGGACGCGCTCGAGGCCGTCACCACCGCCGAGCGTCTGGGGAGCACCCCCGACGTCGCCAACACCAAGGCCGTGATCCTTTATCAGTCGGGCGACTACGCGGGCGCGCAGGCCGCCTTTCAAAACGCCATCAGCGGCGCGTCCGAAGACACTTACAGCGCCACCGACCGCGCCGCGATGCAAATCAACCTGGGCAAAACCTACCGCCAGTTGGGGCAGTTGGAAGAAGCGGAAACCGCCTTTAAGCGCGCGGTCACCCTCGACCCCGCGAGCGCGCAGGCGCATAGTGAGTTAGGCGACACGTACTTTAGGCTCGAGAACTGCGAAGACGCCGAATTCGAACTCACGCAGGCGACGAGTCTGGACCCCAACAACCTCTCCGCCGCGGCCAACCTCGCCATCGCGCTTTTCGAGTGCGGCGACGTCGCGGGCGCTGTGCCCCGTTTAGAACAGGCCGCTAAACTGAGCAACGGTAGCTTACCCCCGCTCTACACCTATCTGGCGCGCGCATACCTTCAGCAGGGTCGCGTTGCGGACGCGGTGACCGAAGCGCAAAAAGGCGCGCTGCTGCCGCCCGTGACCGCTGAAGGGTTCTACTGGCTCGGTCAGGCTTACGAGGCGCGGGGTGAGGCCGGAGACGCCGCCGAGGCCGCGGTCGCCTACGCCCGCGCGCTGGAAATCGACCCCGAATACGGTCCTGCTCGAGACGCGCAAGGCTCGCTGCGTTAACCCTTGGTTGGTTTCGGGTCGGCTCGAGCCTCCCCAGATGTTTTATAAAATTTGCTTTGGCACGTAAGTGTAAGTTAAGCTAGTTCTTTGGCAATAGCCGCGCGGCAGCGGGATGTCCGCGCGGCCCCCTTTTGCCCTTGTAGCAGGTATCATCTGGTTTGAGCATGAGTCAGCCTACGCGTTACCCGTTTGGAACGCGGCCTAAAGGGCAATTCCTGCACTTTATCTGCTCAGTACGGGTGAAAACGCTACACACATCTCTCGCTCAACGTCCCGCCTTTGGAGGAACCATGTCGTATCTGGGTATGAAACAGCTTCTCGAAGCAGGCGTCCACTTCGGTCACGAGACCAAGCAGTGGAACCCCAAGATGAAGCGCTACATTTTCGCCGAGCGCAACGGAATTTTTATTATCGACCTGCAAAAGACGCTGGTCGAATCGGACAAGGCCTTCGACTTTTTGCGCGACGTCGCCTCGAGGGGCGGCACGATTCTGTTTGTCGGCACCAAAAAGCAGGCGCAAGAGATTCTGGCCGCCGAGGCCAAGCGCTGCGGGATGCCCTACTTAAACGAGCGCTGGCTGGGCGGGACTTTAACGAACTTCAAAACGATTCGCACGCGGGTCGAGCGCTTGAAAGACTTGGAAAGGGCCTTTGAGGACGAGACCATTTTGCGCTTTAGCAAAAAGGAGCAGATCGACCTAGGCAAAGAGCTCTTGCGCCTCCAGCGTTACCTGGGCGGCATCAAGGAGATGACCCGGCTCCCCGACGCGCTCTTTATCGTGGACCCCACCAAAGAGGCCATCGCGGTGCGCGAGGCCAACAAGCTGGGCGTGCCCGTGGTCGCGCTCGCGGATACCGACTCCGACCCCGACGTGCTCGACTACATCGTGCCCGGCAACGACGACGCGATTCGCTCCATCCAACTCGTGACGGCGCGTCTGTCGGACGCGATTATCGAGGTGCGCGGCGGCGCGGCGGAAGAGAGCACCCCAAGCGAAGCGGGCGCGGGAGAAAACGCGCGCGAAACGCTGCCGACCCCCGTCTCCTCCCCCGAACGAACCATTGCGATGGCCGCCAAACGCGGGGCCGACGATGAGGACGAGGAGAACCCTTACGGGGAGTATTTGGAGAAAGAGGAAGCTTAGAGTCTTGGCGGACGGCACCCCGCCAACGTGATGAAAGAGCTCGAGCAGAGATTTACACCCTCTGCTCTCGCTCAAAACTTGACGGTGAAGGCGCAAAGCCGGTAGCGGTGCCAACATTCACAACAACCAACAAAACTCACATAGCAGAACGCAAGGCAGAAGCTCGAGAGGAGTTTAGACGTGGCTGTAAGTATGCAAGACATCAAAAAGTTGCGCGCCATGACCGGCGCGGGCATGATGGACGTGAAGAACACGCTTCAAGAAACCGACGGTAACCTAGAAAGAGCGGCGACGCTGCTGCGCGAGCGCGGCATCGCCAAGGCCTCCAAAAAGGCCGACCGCGAGGCGAGCGAGGGTTTCGTAGGCTCGTACGTCCACCACAACGGTAAGATCGCCACCTTGGTCGAACTCAACTGCGAAACCGACTTCGTCGCCCGTAACGAGAACTTCCAGAAACTCGCGCGCGACCTAGCCATCCACGTGGCGATGGCGAACCCCATCTACCGGAGCCGCGAGGACGTGCCCGAAGACGTGGTGCAGGCCGAGCGCGACGTGTTGGCGGGTCAGGCCAAGGAAGAAGGCAAACCCGCCAACGTGGTGGACAAGATCGTCGAGGGCCGCCTGAACAAGTTTTACGGCGATATGGTGCTGCTCGAGCAGCCCTTCGTCAAAGACGACAAGAAAACGGTCGAGGGACTTATCAAAGAGGCCGTGGCGACGATGGGCGAAAACATCCAGGTGGGCACCTTCTCGCGCATCGCCATAGGCGAGTAGGCGCGTGCGCGGGGCCGAAGCGTTAGAATCCAGAGCCCTAGTTAGAACCTTGAAACGGGGCGCATGATGGACGAGGCGAACGTGGTAGAGACCGCCCAGAGCGTGGAGAAACCGGAGGGCGGGCGGCGCGCGCAGCGCGTGCTGCTCAAACTCTCGGGCGAATTTTTAGCCGGGCCGTCGGGCGTGGGCGTCTCTCCCGACGCGACCCTGGCCTTAGCCACAGAGATTGCCGCGGCCACGCGCCGCGGCACCCAACTGGCGGTGGTCGTCGGCGGCGGCAACTTCTGGCGCGGCGCGCAGCACGGCGGCAACATGGACCCGGCTACCGCGGACTACGTCGGGATGCTTGGCACGGTCATGAACGCGGTCGCGTTGCAGGGCGCGTTGGAGTCTCAGGGCGTCGACACCCGCGTCCAGACGGCCATCACCATGCAAGAGATTGCCGAGCCCTATATCCGCAGGCGCGCGCTTAGACACTTAGAAAAAGGCCGCGTCGTCATTTTCGGCGGCGGCACCGGCAACCCCTTTTTTACCACCGACACCGCGGCGGCCCTCCGCGCGCTCGAGATCGACGCCGACGTGGTCTTGATGGCGAAAAGCAACATCGACGGCGTCTACAGCGACGACCCGCGCGCCAATCCGGAAGCCAAGAAGTATCACGCGCTAAGCTACCTAGACGTGCTCAACCAGGGACTCAGAGTCATGGACGCGACCGCCATCAGCCTCTGCATGGGCCGGGACCTGCCCATTGTTGTGTTCGACATTTTTACCGAGGGCAACTTAGAGAACCTGCTCGCGGGCGCGCACGTGGGCACGCGCATCGGGAAAGACGTTCCTACATCCTTGGCGAGCTAAGGATGCACGGCTTCTATTCGTAACCGTCACAGGGGTAGCCTCAGCGGAGACAGCCAAGTAACCAGCTGCAGTAACCAGCCACAGTAACAGAGAAATGAAAAAGAGAACATCTCTCTAGCTGCGTCCCTTTGAAAAGCAGCACGACCACTTTACCGTCCCTTCTACACACGCTCGAGTTCAGCGCGGGTAATATTGACGTGACGGGCTGAACGCTAAGATGCCAAGTCAGCCCCACCAAAACCAACCATCGACCACCCCAGCATTGACTATCAGCGAAAGGAGCATCATGAATACAGTCCTAAAAGAGGCGCGGGACAAGATGCAGCGCGCCCTCGAGGCCTTTGAGCAAAACGTCGGCACCATCCGCACGGGCCGCGCCAACCCGGCGGTTCTCAACCGGGTTCAGGTTAATTACTACGGGGCCAACACGCCCTTAAACCAGCTCGCCACCATCTCGTCGCCTGACCCGCGCACGCTTCTCATCACGCCCTTTGACAAGAGCGTCGTCAAAGACGTTGAAAAAGCGATTCGTGAGAGCGATTTGGGCTTTAACCCTAACAACAAGGGCGACGCCATTTTCATCACCGTGCCGCCCCTCAACGACGAACGCCGCCGCGGTCTGGTCAAAACCGCGCGCAACATGAGCGAAGAAACCAAGGTGAGCGTCCGCAACGTGCGCCGCGACGCCAACGAAGAGCTCAGGGAGATGCAGCGCGAAAACCTCCTCACCGAAGACGATTTGAAGAGTGGCGAGAGCGACGTGCAAAAACTTACCGACGAGTTTACGAGCGCGATCGACAAGCGCCTCAAGAGCAAAGAAGAGGACATCATGGAGGTGTGAGTACGGGTGTGAGTACGGCGGTAAACTCGATATACAAGCGTGGCCGGGCCTCCTGCTCGGCCTTTTTACATGAGATTCGCCCGTATGGACATGCATCGGCCAAATGAGTGCCCGAGGTTGACTCTTGCAGGTTTAGGTGTTGCCTACGCTGGGTCGTCCCTCAGTCACTTTTTATGAACGTGGTATTTTCCTTGCGTCTCCCCTGCTCTCACGCTCGAGCCCTGGTATGATGCGCCTCACTTTGATGACGCCGACCTCCCGCACAAGAGCCCTGAGAATGTGTCACGCGCCGACGCGACCTGCCCCCGTCCCGGCCGTTGTGACTCGAGGCTTGTACGAACTGAACGCAGGGATTGCGAAAAGCAGGGCTCACACCCGGCAGAGATTAACCGCGTGAGGGGAACCCAACGTAAGAAAAAACGGCGTCTACCCACCGCCCGCATCGTTTCGGCGCTCGTCGCGTTCGGGGTCGCTATCGCGGTGATCGGGGTGGGCCTGCCGCTCCTAGCCCCCATGTACCTGCTCCTGACGCTCGTCGCGCTGCAAGAATACGCGGTCATGATGAACCTGCGCGGCATCCCCATTCGCCGCCGCAGCCTCTGGGTGGCGACCATCCTGACGCTGCCCGCGTCGTTGCCCGTGACCTATCCGGGGATGCAGCCCCTCTTCGACGGCGTGAGCTGGCGCGAGGCGCTGATTGGCATTTTTGCGCTCTACCTCATCACCCTAGAGGTCATCCGGCCCAACGAAAACTCGCTCTACAGCATGATTTTTACGTTCTTCGGTTACTTCTATATCCCCTGGATGTTGGGCTACGCGCTCACCTTGCGTTACACCCCCGACGGGGTGGTGGGGCTCTGGTACTTGGCATTCCCCGTGTTAGCCATCGCCGCGAGCGATGTGGGCGCTTATGTGGTGGGCTCACTTTTTGGCAGGCGCAAGTTAGCGCCGCAGTTGAGCCCGAACAAGACGCTCGAGGGCGCGTTCGGCGGCCTCGGCCTGGCGGTCGTCGTCGTGACCGCGACCGCTTGGGGGCTGGAGCGGATTTTGAGCCTCCGCGTCGACCTTTATGACGCGATTCTCTTTAGCGTCCTGGTGGGCAGCGCCGCGCAGCTTGGCGACTTGTTCGAGTCGCTTATCAAGCGCTGGGCCGGGGTCAAAGACGCCGGGTTTTTCTTGCCCGGTCACGGCGGCGTCTTGGACCGCATCGACTCCTACCTTTTCGCCGTGCCCGCGACGTACTATTTTGTGACGCTGGTCATTTTGCGTTAGCGCGCACGACATTTGGAACTGCCGGTGAGACGCAAAGACAAGATTTTCCCCCGCGAGCGTCAAACCACGGGGGAAAATGTCAAACCTGAACTTTGAACTGATGTTGCTTACTGGACGCCTTGCGCCCAGTCCAGGATGGCCTGATTGGCCGCGTCAGCTTGTTCGATCATCGAGGCGTGGGACGCGCCGTCGATAATCTGCAAGGTCGCGTCGGGAATCGCGTCCGCCATCGCGTTGGCTAAAGAAACCGGCGTGAGGGTGTCCTCGATGCCGAACAAGATGAGGGTCGGCACGCTAATCTGACCATAAACGTCCGTGTTGTCCTCGCGCACCGCCAGGGCCTCGCCGCCGCCCTGAAAGCCGTTGACCGACGCTTCTTCCATGAGGCCGCTCAAGTAGTCGACGAGTTCCTGGTTGTTGGTGCGGGTTTCGCCCGTGAACATGTCTTTGATAAGGAAAGGTACGACCGACTCGACACCCGACGCCTCGGCCTGCTGACCGACGCCGAGCCACAGCGCCGCCTCCGCGATGCCCGCAGGCACCGCCGCGGTGTCGTTAAAAACGAGGCCGGTGAAACGTTCGGGCGCTTGATCGTACATCTCAAACAGGGTCCAGCCGCCCATCGACATGCCGAGCACGATGGCCTGGTCTAGGCCGAGTTCGTCCATGACCGCGAGCATGTCCTCGGCGTAGATTTGGATGGTGGCCGAGCCGTCTGGGGCCTCGCTCCGGCCGAAACCGCGCAGGTCCGGGGTGACCACCTGGTATCCCGCCTCCGCAAGCGCGTCGACGTTGTCTCTAAATAAACCCATGTTGAGCGGGTAACCGTGGATAAGCATCATCGGCTCACCCTCGCCGCGCACCTGGTAATAGATGCGCGCGCCGTCGGGACGCTCGACGTAACCGTCGGTTGCGCCCGCGGGCAACGCCATACCGCCCGTGCCGCCGGTCGCCTGCGCCGACACAGCGCCCACGCAAATGGTCAACAGGAGTGCAAAGACGGTCGTAAACATTCTCTTCATGTTGGACTCCCCCCTCAGGGATAACGAATTTTGCAACCTTTTTGTTGCGTTTAGCACCTTAACGAAGAGAGGGTGAGGGATAAAAGGCGCTAAGCTACAAAGGATGGAGGGGTCGCGCTTCTCGAGCGCTTCCCCTTAACAAACCTCGGCCACTGACACATTTTGTCAAACTGTCAAAAAGGTGTTTTGATAGGCAGGTGTCTTGATGGACGTTATGACGTGAGAAGGTACAGTGCAACATGCTCCTTTTTATCCCTTTCGGCTGCGTCACAAAGCGAGAACGAAGAAAAAGGTTGAAGTGAGTGGGCTCCTTACAGAGGACGAGACTTTAGCGCGGGGGCTCGAGACCCTCACCCGCCAAGACCCCGACTTCGCCCGCGTCGTGGACCGCCTCGGTCCGCCGCCTCTCTGGTCGCGCGACCCCGGTTTCGGCGGGCTCCTACGCACCATCCTGGGTCAGCAGGTGTCCGAAACGTCGGCGCGGCGGACCTTTGAGCGGCTTCAGGGGGTCGCCTCGCCCCTCACGCCGGAGACATTTTTGGCGCTTGACGACGTGGCGCTTAAAAGCGCGGGCTTTAGCCGCCAAAAAACGCGCTACGGACGAGCTTTGGCCGAGGCGGTGGTGACGGGTGACCTCGACTTAAACGCGCTTCACCACCTGGAGGACGACGCCGTAAGGGCTCAACTTACCAAGCTCCCCGGTATCGGCCCCTGGACCGCAGACGTGCATCTGCTCATGGCGCTGCGCCGACCCGATGTGTGGCCGGTGGGAGATTTAGCTATCGTGATTGGGACGCAGAATCTCAAAGGTCTGAGAGCGAGGCCGACGCGGGGGGAGTTGGAGCGTTTAGCCGAACCCTGGCGTCCCTGGCGTTCGGTGGCGGCGCGGCTCGTGTGGCATCACTATTTATTGGGACGGGACGCGTGATAAGAAACAAAAAGTCTGTCAAGCCTCAAAGCCTGGTAAGCTCGAGGCCATGACACACGCCACGCTGAGCCTCGCCCAAAAGATTGCCGAACGCTACCGCGGCTTGCCCAAGGTCGAGGCGGTGGCCCTGGGCGGGTCGCTGGCGACCGAGCGGGCCGAGGCAGGCTCAGACATCGACCTCTACGTGTTTTCATGCGACCCGCTGCCCTTAGAAAGTCGCAGAAAGGCCGTGGGTGATGAGGCCGTCCGGCTCGAGCTCAACAACGATTTCTTCGGCCCCGGCGACGAGTGGGTCGAGGCGGGCGTCCACGTAGACGTGATGCTTTGGGAAACGGGATGGATGCGCGAAAGGCTCGAGGACGTGCTCGTGAACTTTCAAGCTTCGATGGGCTACTCGACCGCCTTTTGGCATACGGTGCGCGCTTCAAAACTCCTTTTCGACCGCAGCGGCTGGTACGCCGCTTTGCAACGCACCGCGCAAGGTCCCTACCCCGAGGCGCTAAGGCGCAACATCGTCGCCAAAAATCACGCGTTTTTGCGGGGCGCGCTGTCGTCGTACGCCGGGCAATTAGAAAAGGCCGTAAAGCGCCACGACGTAGTCAGCGTCAACCACCGCCTCGCCGCCCTCCTGGCGAGTTATTTCGACATCCTCTTTGCCGTCAACCGCCTCCCCCATCCCGGCGAAAAGCGGCTGCTGACGTGGGCGGACGCGTGCGCGCTGAAACCAAAAGAGATGCGCGCTGATGTCGAAAGTGTGCTGAGTGCGCCGCCTCAGAATCTCATGGTGCGGGTTCACATGCTGCTTGACAGTCTCGATACGCTGCTACGGGAGGAAGGGCTGCTCGAGTGACCCAGGTCGGCGTCATCTCCGACACGCACGGATTGCTGCGACTCGAGGCGCTAAGAGCTTTGGAGGGTGTAGACCTCATCATCCATGCGGGTGACGTGGGCAAGCCGGAGGTGCTTGCCGCGCTACGCGACCTCGCCCCGGTTCGCGCGGTGCGGGGCAACGTGGACCGGGGTGACTGGGCCGAGGCGCTGCCCCTAACGGATGTTGTCGAGATCAAGAACAGGTTTTTTTACGTGCTGCACGACGTTGGCGAGCTTGATTTGGACCCCCATGCGGCAGGCTTCAGCGGGGTCATTTTCGGCCACTCGCACAAACCCCTCCAAGAAATGCGGAACGGCGTGCTCTTCCTCAACCCCGGTGCCGCGGGACCCAGACGTTTCAAGCTGCCCGTGTCGCTGGCGCGGCTCCAAGTGGGGAGAGAGATTGAAGTTGAGATGCTGAGGCTCGAGGTTTAGCCAAGCATGAGGACTATTCGCTAATCAACCCCGGATAAAACCACTCGAGCCCCCCATCACACCAAGCCAGCGCCACGTGGTTTCCTTGACCGTAAAGAACCGCGTGCTGTTCAAATTGGCGACCCAGCTCGAGCGCCTCTTCCAAAGCAACGTCGTAAACAATCACACCCTCTTCGCGCCACGCGCCATCGGGTGATTCACCCACACTGAGGCCGAACACAGCGTTACGCTCGCGTAAAACCTTTTCCAGTTTCTCATGACGCCGCTCGTTTTCCTCGTCCGAAAGCTTTTCGCTACGAGGATTATGCGCCGTGACGACGGCAAAGGCGCGGCCTGAGAACAAGACATCCCCCGTTCCCTCGGCGCTGGGCGTGAAAGCGAGACCGCCAGCTTTATAAACCGCTGTGGTGTAGGCGTCGGCGAAGGCTCGAGGGTTCATACTCCCCCTCCGAGGTCACACTGACGCTTATGAATGCGCCTATTCATTTCTCCACCATATGCACCATTTTTAAGAGCAGCCTCAGATAGTAGGGCACATACCGGGGCCGCCAGCCGGGAACGGTGCCCTCAAACGTCGCGTATTTCGCGTGGTAAACCAAAGCGCGGTGGGTCATCGCCAAAACGACAGCGTCTCCCATAAGCCCTTCGGCGTCGGGCACGTTCAAAGCTTGAAGGTAACCGCGCCACAACCGCGCAGGGGCGTCCCCATCCTCGCGGCACACCGGCAGGGGTTCGCGCGCAGGGTTCATTATCCAGGCGAGGCACCAGCCAACATCTATCAAGGGATGCGCGACGCTCGCCTCGCTCCAGTCGAACCATCTGACGTTTCCCTCTTTGTTAAAGAGCGCGTTCATCGGCTGCGCGTCGCCGTGCGCCGGACTCTCAAGAAGACCCAAGGCGCTTACCTGCTCATGCGCCTGCTTGATACGCGGGGGGAGTTCGGCAAGGGCGTCTACCTGCTCATCCCGCAACCCCCAATCCGAGAGCGTAATCTTATCTCTCAAAAATGCCTCGGCCCGTTCAGCAAGTGTGTCGAAGCCGTGGACAGCGCCTCCCAAAGATTGGAGGTTGACGCTCGAGCCTTGAAACCTTGCAAGCTTAACAAGCGCGTCCGACCAAACTTTAACGTCCGCCGCGCCGCTCAGCCTCTCCCCGCCCCCGCGCGTGAGAAGCCATCCGTACGTTTTATGAACCGCCAGAACCTCGGGAACAAGGTCTGGGAAATTACGGCTTAGGTGAGACGTCACCACAGACTCGAGCGCGTCCACGCTCGCCTTGAGATACACGCTGCCGCTTTCTGTTTGGGCGCGCAAGACGCACGCGAGGTCGTAAGTGCTGACCTGCTCGAGCCTCACCACATGCTCGCTGTAGGGCTCGAGAACATCCTCCAACCACTTGCCAACCTCGGCAAACCAGCCCGGACGCATCCACGGCCTATCATGTGGCGGAAGCTGCCACGCTGTCCGGGCCAAACTCTTGGGAAGTGGCCCCAACGCCTCCATGAGCACGGGCGCACCCTCGACGCCTAAAGACAGTCCACCGTCATGGAGCAAAACGGCGTCTAGGTTAAATTTGTCCCGCACAAGGGCGCGTAACGCGTCTGGCGTCATATACCGGGCCAGCGGGACGCCGGACAGCACCACCCCCTCCTCCCCTTTTACAAAAATGATGTCCGTCGGTACGCTCTGAGGCGTCATGACTCAGCTTACAGCCCCGCGCCCGCTTGTCATCTATGGTGGGGCATGAAACATTTTTTGGTTCTCGCGCTTCTCATTTTCGGCACCGCCTGGGCGCAGGGGAGTTACACGCTCGAGCTCCTCATCAACGACCAACCCGCCACCTGGCAAGTCGCCGAGCCCGCGACGAAAGAGGGCGACAGCTTCACCGTTCCCGAAGGTCAAGACACAGTCACGGTTACGTTCGAGGGCGGCGATTTACAACTCAACTTAGCCGACTGGAACGTCTGGGACTACGCGCACGTGCTGGGCGTGGACGTTCAAAAAACGGATGGCAACACCTACACCTTTAGCACTACCGTCCGCCACCGCGATGAGGGCTGGGAGCACTACGCAAACGTGTGGCGCGTAAGGGGAGAAAACGTCGAGAACGGCGTCCGCGAACTCCTCCACCCGCACGACGACGAGCAGCCCTTTACCCGCTCGCAGACGAATGTAGAAGCTACGGGGACGGTGGTGCTCGAGGCCGAAGATAACGTTCACGGCGCGGGCGGCAGCACGGTGACGCTTGATTTGGGCGCGTTCTCCGGGGACGAAACGAGTCTGCGCTACACCCTGAGCAAGAATAATTAATGCGTGGTTTCAAAGATTTTCGGGCGTCTAACAGCCTCTTCTTGAGAATAAACTTGTAAATAAGAGCGGATAAACTGTACACTTTCGCTCTCCCGGGCATTTTCTTCTTTTGCTCTACGACGTGCTAGACTTAGGCCATGATTAGCATTGACACCGTCGGCCTCGTTTCCGCAGAGGGTGAACTCGTGGTGAAGCTGCCCACCAAGCTGCCGCCTGGGGAGCACCATGTGGTGGTGGTGGTTGATACTGTGGTGGTTGATACTGTGGTGGTTGATACTAAAGTCAACACCGAGCGTGAGCAGGAACAACCTCCTCTACCTTTAATATTCTCCGCCTATCCCGCCGCGCCGGTTTCACAAACCACGTTTCGCCGCGAAGATATGTATGACGATGACGGGCGCTGAACGCGTTTTTGTTGACACCAACATCCTCGTCTATGCAAATTTAGCGCAGTCGCCTTTTCATCCTCCAGCCGTCGCTATATTGACCGCGCTGGACGCTCAGGGTGTAAAGCTGTGGCTAAGCCGTCAGGTTTTGCGTGAGTACCTGGCAGTGATGAGCCGCTCGAGCTCCCTAACAGCCGCCATCTCCATGAGCGACCTCATTCGGGACGTGCGTTATTTTGAGAGCCGCTTCCGCACCGCCGAGGATAGCGCCTTGATAACGGCGAAACTCCTCGACTTGCTTGCGCAATTCCCTTCCGGCGGCAAGCAGGTTCATGACGCCAACATCGTCGCCACCATGCTCGTTCACGACGTCCCCACGCTGCTAACCCACAACACCGCCGACTTTGCCCGCTTCTCGAGCGTTATTGAGGTGCTGCCGCTGGCACAGTAGTGCTCTAAGCAAACGTTTGATGAAGCCCTCTCGTGACCCCTGCACCGCCTAGAGGGTGATAAATGCCTACACTGGGTGCATGAAAAAGTTGCCGCCCTCTCTAAAATTTGAACTCGAGCACGCGCTGACGACCGTTGAGGAGACGGCGCAACGAAAAGGTCTGGGACCCGCCTTCGGATTTGAACTCACCCAACTTCGTGAGGTCGCGGATGAGGCGCTCGTCAAAGAATCGTTACCCCTGGCTGAGGAAGCGTTGGGCTTCGCCGACTCCGTGAGGTGCCAAATCCGCTACGTATCGGAAAAGTCAAATCTGCTCCTGCATCAGGCCTGAGCCTCCGCAAGATTGTCACTGAGCGCCCGCCCCTTGGGGTCCTCACGCATAAGCAAGCTTGCCGCGCCCGCGATGAGCAAGCTTGCCGCGTAGATAAGCAGCGCCAGGGGCAACGAGATGCCGAGCAAATAACCGCCCAAAGTCGGGGCCAAGATGCCCGCCGCCCGCGCCATCGCCCCCGTCCAACCCATCCCCGTGGCGCGCACCTCGGTCGGGTAGACCTCGGGCGTATAGGCGTAGAGCGCGCCCCAAGCCCCCAAGAGCGAGAAGCTAAGCAGCATACTGCCGACCGTAATCAGCGTCGGCGTGGTGGCGAGCGCGAACATCATGCAGGCAATCGCTGAGGCGAACAAAAACAGGGCGAGCGTGGCGCGGCGGCCTATGCGCTCGAGCAGAAACGCCGCCAACATGTACCCCGGCACCTGCGCGAGCGCCAAGAGCACCAGATAGTCGTAGCCCCGCACAAAGCCGAAGCCCTGCGTCACGAAAATCCCCGGCAACCATACAAACACGCCGTAGTAGCCGAGAGAGAGAAAAAACCACACCGCGGACAAGAGCAGCGTGCGCCGCGCCAGCTTGCCGCCAAAGAGCGCGGCGGTGGGCGGGGTGGCGGAGCGGCGGACGGGCTCGAGCCGCCCAATCTCAACCTCGTTCTCTTTGCCGTTGATGCGCGCTACCTGGCGCAACGTCTCGGCGGCTTCTTCGGTGCGGCCCTCGAGCAGCGAGTAGCGCGGCGACTCGGGCACCCAGAGGCGCAGCACGAAACCCAGAAGCCCCGGCAGGGCCGAAATCGCAAAGAGCCATCTCCAGCCCGTGTCGGGCAGACTCGGCACCACCAGCCAGGCGAGCAGCGCAATCAGGATGGTCCCCAAGGCCCAAAAGGACTCCAGATACACCAGAAAGCGCCCCCGCACCCTTTTAGGCAAAAACTCCGCCATCATCGCGTAATCCACCGGTAGCGTACCTCCCACCGCCAGCCCGGTGAGAAAGCGAAACACGAGGAGCACGGCAAAACTCGGCGACAGGGCCGACAAGAGGCCGAACACCGCGTCGAGCAAGACCGTGATTAAGAAGATGCGCCTGCGCCCCCAGCGGTCGGCAAGCGCGCCGAAGCCCCAAGCGCCCACGAACATCCCTGCAAAAAAAATCGAGCCAATCAGGCCCGCCTGCGGGCGCGTGAGGTCAAAGGTGAGCATCAAGGAGGGAATAGCGAAGCCGATAATAAGCACTTCCATCGCGTCGGCGGCCCAGACAAGGCCGTTGATGCCCAGAAGCCGCCACTGAAAGCGGCCTAAGCCGATGCGCTCGATGGCGTCGTCTACAGTGGTTAAGGGAGTGGTTGAGGCGGGCGTAGAAGTCATAACGGGTCCTTATTAAATGCAAGATGGTTAGAGGGATGTGCGGCTCGAGCTTTCACCCAAGCCCACCCCTTGATACGCGGATGAGTTTCTACGCCTTATATTTTGTGTTTGGACATGGACCTTCTCCCATTGTTTTACCTACCGTTTCAGGTTTCGCTGCGGGGGGCCGTTTGGGCAACGCCTTGACGCTCAAAGGTCTCGAGCACCTCTCCCGGCAGCGGGCGCAGTTACGCGCCTCAACAAGCATAACAAAAAGCCGTGAAAGCTTGGGTAAGGGGATTCAACTTCAAGCTTTAACTTGAACTTTTGATCGAAAGGTAATACTGTATTACTTGTGATAAAGTTTAAGCGTGTTCTACCAACCTCGCGGCTCACAAGCAAATTTCAGGCCACCATTCCTACGCTCATCCGCGACAAGCTGGGACTCAAAGCAGGCGACACTGTTGCGTTTGACGTTAAAGATGGCGAGGTTGTGTTGCGCAAGGTGGCCCCGCTCGACCTCGAGTATCTGCGAAGCTTAGAGGCGACGCTGAGTGAATGGAGTAGCGAGCACGACGAAGACGCCTACCATGACCTATAACGCATTTGAGGTGGTGGTTGTGCCTTTCCCATTTACCGACGTAAACGTTTCAAAACGTCGCCCGGCCCTCATTTTGAGCACGCTTACCTTTAACAATGCCCTTCAGCAAAGCGTGATGGCAATGATTACGAGCCAAAAAAACGCACCGTGGCCGCTCGATATCCCGGTTCAAGATTTACAAAAGGCTGGACTGCCTGCCCCTTCAGTTGTGCGACTCAAACTCTTCACGCTCGACCATAGGCTCATCCAAGATACGGTAGGACGCCTCTCCGCGGAGGACGAGGAAGCCGTAAGGGTCAATCTGCGCAAGGTGCTCCCCCTCTGACTCACCTTGCCGTCCACCCCAAATCCATCGTCTGCACCGAGCCGGTAATACCCCAAGCGGCTTCGGAAGCCAGAAAAGCCACATAACGCCCCACGTCCTCGGGTTCTAGGAGGCGTTTGATGGCGGTGTGCTCGAGCAGCACTTTTCTTTCCACCTCTTCAGGCCGGATGCCCCGCGTCCGGGCCTGGTCGGCAATCTGCTTTTCAACGAGCGGCGTGCGCACGTAAGCCGGACAGACCGTATTACAGGTGAGACCAAACTCGCCCCCCTCCAGGGCCGCCACTCGCATGAGCCCCAACAGCCCGTGTTTGGCCGTCACATACCCCACCTTGTAGGGGCTCGCGGTGAGGGAGTGCGCGGAGCCGATGTTGATGATGCGGCCTTCTCCCGACATTATAAGGTAAGGCCACGCGTACTTGGTGAGCAAAAAGGGCGCGGTGAGCATTAAAGCCATCATGTCGTCCCAGGTGTCTTCGGGAAAGTCAGGCAGCGGGTCCAAGTGCTGAAAACCCGCGTTGTTGACCAGGATGTCGAGCCTGCCGTAGTGCGTGACGGTCTCCTCCACCGCCTTTTTACAGTCTGCTCGAGCGCTCAAATTGGCCGAAACAAAAAGCCCGTCAAGGTCGGCGGCGACCTCCCGCCCCCCCTCCGGGTTGATGTCCACTACAGCAACTCGTATTCCGTCCCTGGAGAGTGTCTCCGCGCAGGCGCGCCCGATGCCGCTCGAGCCCCCCGTCACCAACGCCACCCGCCTTTCTGAATCTTTCATATCAGCCCTCACTATAACGGTTTCTCGAAAAACTGTCCTCTGGCTCCCGCCTCCCATACGCCATCCGGGCTATCCTTGGCTTTCGATGAGAGGACGACCATGAACAACCAACACGACAGCGGCCCCGTCACACAGGGTTTCACAATGCCCGCCGAATGGGAGGCGCACGCCGCTACCTGGACGAGCTGGCCTTTTGACGACGCGCTCTGGGAAGGCTACCTGGAGGGCGTCCGCAGTGAATTTGCAGAACTTGTTTCGACCATCGCGCGCTTTGAACCCGTCCACCTTAGTGTACGGGACGAGGAGACCGGGGCGGACGCGCGCCGCCGTTTGAAGGGGGTTGACAATGTTCACTTTCACCGCATCCCCTTGAACGACGTGTGGTTCCGCGACAACGGGCCGCTCTTCATCCGCAACAACAAAGGCAAAGTGGCGCTCACCGACTGGGTTTTTAACGCTTGGGGCGAGAAGTACGAGCCGTGGGACGATGACAACCGCGCGCCCGAACGTGTTGCCGAGATTTTGGGCATGAAGCGCTTTGACGTGCCCGTGGTGATGGAGGGGGGCGCGCTGGAAATGAACAGCCGCGGCACGCTGCTCACCACGCGCTCGTGCCTGCTGTCGCAGATGCGCAACCCGGACTTGAGCGAAGGTGAACTCGCGCATCTCCTCCACACTTATCTGGGTGCCAAACACGTGATTTGGCTCGAGGGCGGCCTCGAAGACGACCACACGGACGGCCACATCGACACCATCGTGCGCTTTGCGGACGACAAGACTATTGTATGTTCCGTTGAAGAGGACGAGAACGACCCCAACTTCAAGACGATGAAGGACAATCACACGCTGCTCACGCTTTTGAGAAATCAGGACGGCGAGCCTTATAACATTGTGGATTTGCCTCTCCCCCAAAAACGCATGGAGCTCAACGGCAAACGCCTGCCGCTCACCTACGCGAACTTTTACATCGGCAACGGCTTCGTGGTGGTGCCCGTTTACGACGACGCGAACGACGAGCGGGCGCTCTCCATCCTCCGCCCCCTCTTCCCCAACCGTGAGGTCATCGGTTTATCGGCCCAGAACCTTATTACCGGCGGCGGCGCGTTCCACTGCGTGACGCAGCAGCAGCCCGCGGGGGAGGTGCTAAGTGAGCAACGTTAAACTGGCCGTGGTGCAGATGGCTTGCACGGACGATTTGCAAGAGAATATCAACAAGGCAGTAAGCATGGTCCGCGAGGCGGCGGGCGAGGGCGCGCATATCGTGCTCTTGCAAGAGCTTTTTGAGAACCTGTATTTCCCGCAGCTCGAGCGCGAGGACATGTTCGCTCTGGCGCATCCTGTCGAGGGACATCCTTTTTTGGAGACGTTTCAGGATTTGGCTCGAGAGCTGAACGTCGTCCTGCCTGTGTCGTTTTTTGAAAAGGCGGGTCAGGCGTACTTCAACGCGCTCATGATGATGGACGCGGACGGGACGGAGCGCGGCGTCTACCGCAAGAGCCACATCCCCGACGGTCCCGGCTACGAGGAGAAGTATTACTTCAACGTGGGCGACTCGGGTTTCAAGGCGTGGCGGACAAAGGTTGGGACGGTGGGCGCGGCGATCTGCTGGGACCAGTGGTTCCCCGAGGCGGCGCGGGCGATGGCGCTGCAGGGGGCCGATTTGCTCCTCTACCCCACCGCGATCGGCTCGGAGCCGCAGGAGGCGGGGGGCTTGGAAACCCGCGACATGTGGCAGCGGGCGATGATCGGGCACGCGGTCTCTAACTCGTGCTACGTCGCGGCGGCCAACCGCGTGGGGCGCGAGGGTGACGCGGTCTTTTATGGCTCGTCGTTCATCTGCGATTACAAGGGCGAAAAGCTCGCCGAGGCCGACGAGGCGTCCGAAACCATCATCTACGCCGAGCTTGATTTTGAAGCCGCGCAGCGGTTCCGGGCGGGCTTTGGGTTTTTTAGAGACCGCCGCCCCGAACTCTATAAGCCGCTTTTGACGCTTGACGGGCGCACATCTTAAAGGCTACACAACCTCGAGGGAGAATCTAGCATGGCCTACACCCCGCCTCACCCCGACGCGCAGCTTTCTTGGGAAGATTTAGAGCCCCGCTTCCGCGCCCTCCAAATCCAGCCCTTGAGCGCCGACACCGTGCCCGATTGGCTCAAGTCTTGGAGCGACCTCGCCAAGGACGTGGGCGAGGCGCACGCCTGGCTCATGCGCGCCAAGGACGCGAACACCGCGGACGAGGGAGCGGAGGCGGCGTACGGGGCGTTTGTGCGTGAGGTGCTGCCAAACAGTGAGACGGCGTCGCAGAGGTTGTCGGAGAGGCTGTTGGGGCTTGAAGGCTACACACCCGCACCTGAACATACCGAATTCGTCCGCCGCCTCCGCAACCAAGCGGACCTTTTTAGCGAGACAAACGCCCACCTGCTGAGCGAAATTCAGGCGCTAAGCAACGAGTTCAACAAGCTTAGGGGCGCACTCACCGTAACACTTGACGGAGAAACGTTGACGGTTCCCCAGGCTGAGAAGCGGCTTTGGGAGATCGACCGAGCCGCGCGTGAGCGGGCTTGGCGAGCCATTGAGGCAGCGAAGGCGGAAGTGTCACCCGCGTTGGACGACCTCTTCCTAAAGCTTCTTGCTATGCGCCGTCAGGTGGCGAAAAACGTGGGCCTGCCCGACTTCCGCGCCTACCAATGGCGCGCGCTGGACCGCTTCGACTACACGCCAGAGGACGCGCTAACGTTTCATGAAACCATCGAGGAGACGGTTGTGCCTCTCTTAAAAGAGCAGCGGGAGAAACGGCGGCGGGCGTTGGGGGTGGAGGCGCTGCGCCCGTGGGATTTTCAGGTGGACAGCAAAGGGCGGCCTCCTCTAAAACCTTTTGAGACGGTGGAGGAACTCGAGCAGGGCTTAACTCGCATTTTTTCAAACCTCGACCCGGCTTTAGGCGCGCAGTTTGAGGCTATGCGCGAGGGCTGGCTCGACCTAGAGCCGCGCGCGGGCAAGGTGCCGGGCTTCGGGTACAGCTTGCCCTTTCCCAAGTCAGAGCGCGCTTACATCTACCACAGCGCCGTCGGCACCCACGCCGACGTGTGGGTCATGCTCCACGAGGCGGGGCACAGCTTTCACGCCCTCGCGGCGAGCGCGGCGCACGACCTCGTGTGGAACCGCGAGACGGGCGCGGAGTTCGCTGAACTCGCCTCGCAGGCGATGGAACTTCTCGCGCTGCCGTATCTGGAAGAGGCGCAGGGCGGCTTTTACACGCGAGAGGAGGCCGCGCGGGCTCGAGAAGAGCAGTTGGAGCGAGTTTTGCGGCTCCTTTGCGGCACGGCGCACGCCGACGCCTTTCAGCGCTGGCTCTACGCGGACGCGCCGGAGGGTGTGACAGTTGAGGCGCTGGACGCGAAATGGGTGGAGCTGGGCGAACGTTTTTCTCTCGGTGTGAACTGGGCCGGGCTTAGCGGAGCGCACCAAGAAGGGTGGCAGGTTATTCACATGTTCTTTGTTCCTTTTTACATGCTCGAGTACGCGCTCGCCTACCTCGGCGCGCTTCAGGTGTGGCGGAATTCGCTTACGAACAAAGAGGAGGCGCTTAGAAATTACCGCTCAGCCCTCTCTCTCGGCGGCAGTCGGTCTCTGCCGGAACTCTTCGAGGCGGCGGGGGCAACCTTTGCCTTTGACCGGGAGACGGTGGGGGAGCTCGCGGCGTTTGTGGCGTCGGAACTTGAGGGAATCTGAAAATCGTAGCGAGACCGAAGAGATGTTTGGGCGGGGGCTCGAGCCTTAGCATAGTGAGGCTTTACCCACGAAAAGCTTGAAGTAAAAAGGGCTTGTCTTTCGCGCGCGTGGGTGTGTTAGACTATTTTCCCGGATGTGGCCCAACGCCACGCCGTGATAAAATGTGACGGTATGAAGTTTAAGAGTAGGCCGAAGTGGCGGAATCGGTAGACGCGCACGATTCAGGGTCGTGTGGCCTTGCGGCTGTAGGGGTTCAAGTCCCCTCTTCGGCACCAAAACCCCGTAACTCACGGGGTTTTTCTCTTTTTTGATAAACCCGGAAACGGGCAAAAACGTCCTAAAGTTCTCTTTTGTCCGAAGAGAACTAGAGCACATCAGGTAGGCCCGCTAAAGCGCCCGAACCTTTGACACTTCCGCTACAAAATCTTCGACAAAAACGACCGCGTCCGCTCCTCGCGCGGATTTTCAAAAAAGTGCTCGGGGCTGCCGACTTCGACAATCTCGCCCTTGTCCATAAACACAACCCGGTCGCCCACCTCCCTCGCAAAGCCCATCTCATGCGTGACCACGCACATGGTCATGCCCTCCTTGGCGAGGTTGACCATCACGTCCAGCACCTCCCCAATCACCTCGGGGTCCAGGGCGGAGGTGGGCTCGTCAAAGAGCATCACCTTGGGCTCCATCGTCAAGGCCCTCGCAATGGCGACGCGCTGCTGCTGACCGCCCGAGAGCTGACCGGGGTACTTCTGCGCCTGCTCGGGGATACCGACTTTGCCCAAAAAGTACATCGCGCGTTCCTCGGCCTTAGACTTTTTCCACTTACGGACGCGGATGGGAGCCAGCGTGATGTTTTCCATGACGGTCAAGTGCGGGAAGAGATTAAACGACTGAAAAACCATCCCCGTCTCGCGGCGGATCTGGTCGATTTTTTTCACGTCGTCGGTGAGTTCCACGCCGTCTACGGTGATGCGGCCTTCTTGGTGCTCCTCGAGCCTGTTCACACAGCGAATCAGGGTGGATTTACCCGAGCCCGACGGCCCAATCACCACCACCACCTCGCCCTTGTTGACCGACAAATTGATGTCTTTTAGCACGTGAAAGTCGCCATACCACTTGTTCAAACCGTCAATCTCGATAATGCGCGCGCCCCCCTCGGGCGCATCCGCGCGGACGGTACTTTTGGTTACGGTTGTCGTCACAGGTTTGTCCTTTCTGCCATCCTATAAAAACTTTCCGTTTGTCGTCTGCTCCTCAAAGCCTCAATCCTCTTGTCAAGAGAGCCGGAGAATCAATCACCGCGTTCCCACCCCGAGCTTGCGCTCCAACTGCCTGCTCGCCACGCTCATCCTATAGGCAAAAAACCAGTAGACGACGGCCATGAACAAGAAGAGCTCGAGCACCACCCCACCTGACACCTGCGTAGCCTCCGGAGTCGCCGGAATGATGCGGCGACCGATTTCGAAAAAGTCCAAAAGCCCCACGATAAAGACGAGCGACGTGTCCTTGAAAAGCCCGATGGCCTGCCCCACGATGGCGGGAATCACCGCGCGGAGCGCCTGCGGGAGAACGATTTTACGGGTGGTCTGCCAGCTCGAGAGCCCCAGCGCCCGCGCCGCCTCGGTTTGCCCCTTGGGCACCGCCTGGAGCCCACCCCGGACGTTTTCGGCCATATAGGCCGACGAAAAAAGGGTGATGGCGACGAGCGCCCGCGTCAAGGCCGGGATGCTGTCGGGGCTGTCCAGACCGAGCAGGAGTGGCACCATCAGCGAGGCGATAAAGAGCCAGGAGATGAGCGGCGCGCCGCGGACGATTTCGATAAAGGCGATGCAGAAGCCCTTGATGGCGGGCAGGTTGCTGCGGCGGCCCAGCGCGAGGAGGATGCCCAGCGGAAAACTCACCACGATGCCCACCGCCGCCAGAATGAGGGTAAGCATAAAGCCGCCCCATTCCCTCGGACTCACAACTTCCAAGCCGCCTTCCGGCGCGACGCCGTAAAGGAGGATCGCGGCCACGGGCAGCGAAGCGCCCCAGAGCCAGGGCAGCGCGCGCGCGGTGCGCGGCGCGGCGTAGCCCACCGCGTAGCCCGCGAGCGCCGCCACGCTCACCCCGAGCCAGAGCAGGCGCACCGACTCCCAGGAGAAAAGCGCTACGGCGGTGAGGAAAAACACGAGTCCCGCAAACCACCAGAACACGCCCGCAATGATCTCGCCCCCGTCGCTGCGCCTGGCGACGCCCGCCGAGGAGCCGAGGAGCGCCATCACGAGCGCCACCACCGAGAGTGGCCGCCAGAGGAGGTCGGTGGGATAGCGGTACACAGCCAGAAGCTTGAGGTTTCGCCAGAGAATGACCCACTGTTCTTCCCTGGTAAACATCCAGAGCACGAGATTTACCCCCACCCAGACTAGAAGCGCACCGACGACAACGGTAATAATCGAGTTTAGAGGAGACGAAAACAGATTCTCCCGGAGCCAGCCGACCGCGCCCGTGGTCCTGACAGGGGGCTTGCGCGCCACCGCCACCTTAACGCTCTGCCAGCGTCAAGCGCGCGTTGACGATGTTGAGGACGAAGGCGAAAGTGAATGAGATGACGAGGTAGGACACGATGAGCATGAGGATCACGGGCACGCTCGCGCCCGTTTGGTTGGCGATGATGCCGCTGATGGCGAAGAGTTCGACGTAGCCAATGAGCGGTGCAAGTGAGGAATTTTTGGTGAGGTTGAGGTACTGCGAGATCATGGGCGGCAGGATGATGCGGAGCGCCTGCGGGAAGACGATGAGGTTAAAGGTTTGGTAACCGCTTAAGCCCACCGCCTTGGCCGCCTCCGTTTGGCCTTTGGGCACCGCCTGGATGCCCGCCCGAACGATTTCGGCGATAAAAGAGGCCGTGTAAATCACGAGCGCCAAGAGGAGCGCCAAAAAGCTCGTAGTCAGCGAGACGCCGCCCATGTAGAGGCTGGTGGGGACGCTCGGGTAACTCACCACCAGCGGCCCCGTCGGGATGAGGGTTACCTCGGCGCTGAGTTCCGCGGTCCCGCTTCCCCTCGAGGGCGTAAACAAGCGGTTAGGATTGCCGCCGCTGGGGGCCGCACCCCCCGCGCCTCCACCCGCCTCATCACTGATGGGGTCAAAAAGCGGCACGTTGATGCCGCCCACCCGGTCGGCCACCACCCGCCGCCGGAAGTCCTGAACGTCGAGGTCGAGCCGCACTCCTGAGAAGCCTTGCCCCGTCGTCTCGTTGATTTCTTCGCCAGGGTTGTACTCCCCGTTGCCGTCGCGGTCTCTATACACGACGCCGCGGCTCGGGAAGTCGGTGAAGTGGATGCTCAAGCCCGCCGCCGCCTCGGGGTCGGCAAAGCGCACCTCGGCCTCCTCATACTCGCCCTCGCGCAGCAAGGGAAAGCGGAAGGAACTGCTAACGAGGCGGCGCGACTCGGTCACGTTTCTGCTCGTCGTCTCGAGCCGCCCCTCCTCCACGCTCACAATCGCCTCCGCCGCGGAGACGGAGCGCTCGTCGCGGCCCATCGACCCGTCGCCGTTCGCGTCGATAAAGACGGTGCCGCGGCCCCGGTCGGCAAGAAAGTCGGCGGCAATACCCTCGGGCAGGCTCGAGTTGTTCGCCACCACCACGTAACTCACCACCGCGACGAGCAAGGCCGCGC
The DNA here is from genome assembly GCA_965214405.1 of Trueperaceae bacterium. Classification (GTDB taxonomy): domain Bacteria; phylum Deinococcota; class Deinococci; order Deinococcales; family Trueperaceae; genus CBDCCT01. The sequence goes on along the minus strand of OZ243956.1, from coordinate 3,316,023 downwards.
CCAAGGGCAACAGCCAGGCGTTGCCGGGGCGCTCCGAGCGGACGATCTGCCAGCGCCTAAACGCGAAGAGCCCGATAAAGACGACCAGCGCGAGCCCAAGCCAGGGGAGCCAGCTTGAAAAGTCGTAGGTCGTATACACCCACGGCAGCGCCAGCCCGCGGTTGCTCAGGTAACCGCCGCCGGGCAGCGAGAGCGAGTTGTCGATGTTGGGCGGGAAGGTGATGATGACCGCCGTGTACCAAAAAACAATCTGGACCGCCAGCGGTGTGTTGCGGATGAGCTCGATATACCCCGTGGCGACCTGACGCAAAAGCCAATTGGTCGACAAACGCATGACCCCGATCAGCACGCCCAAGAGCGAGGCCAGCACCACCCCGACGAGCGCCACCTGGAGCGTGTTGAGAAAACCGATGAGATAGGCTTTCCAGTAGGGGTCAGACGTATTGTAAGGAAGAAGCGATTCGCCAATGGGAATACCCGCCCGCAGGTCCAAAAAAGAGAAGTCGGACCTGAGGTTCGAGCGCGCCAAGGCCGTGGTGACGTTATGATAGAGAAAGTAAACGACCACGCCCACTATGACGACAAACACGATTTGCGCGAGAATCCCGATCGTTTTGACGTTGCGGTAGAAGGGAATCGTCTCGCGCTTAGGAGACCTCTCGAGCGGTCTCGAGGCCATCAGGGTCTCCGGGTGTGGGGGAAGTTGGACGTCACATTGACCTCACATGGAAGAGAAGAATCACAGAAAAAGAATATAAATATTTTAGGTCAAAAGGGAGAAAATAGAAAGGGGTGGCCCCAGGGCCACCCCGCTTGCTGCTGTCAAAGTTTAGCGGAAAGGCACGCCGTAGATGAGGCCGCCGTTATAATACTGCTCGTTAAGGCCGCGCTCGATATTGAAGGGCGTATCGGGACCCAAGTTGCGGTTGTAGATTTCGCCGTAGTTGCCGACCTGGCTGACCGCCTGCAAGATCGCGTCGGCGGGGAGACCCAAGGCCGAAACCGCGTCACCCTCGACGCCCAGCAAGCGGCGCACGTTGGGGTCTTGCGACTCATCGGCCATCTGCTGCGCGTTCTCAGACGTGACGCCGTACTCCTCGGCGTTAAACAAACCAAAAATCACCCACTCCACCGCGTCGCGCCAGGCGGTGTCACCCTGGAGAACGGCGGGGGCCAAGGGCTCTTTGGAGATGGTCCGGTCCAAAATCACGCTCGCGTCGGGTTCGCGCAGCGTGGTGCGGCGGCTCACCAAGCCCGACACGTCGGTGGTGTAGGCGTCGCAAACACCCTCGTCATAGGCGGCGACGGCCTGGTCCGCGGTTTCAAAAATCACGGGGTTGTACTGAACGTCCAAGGCCTGCATCACGTCGGCCAAGTTAAGTTCGGTGGTCGTGCCCGACTGAACGCAGATGCTGCGGCCTTCTAAATCGGTGAGTTCGGAGATGCCCGCGTCGCTGCGCACCATAAAGCCCTGACCGTCGTAAAAGGTCGTGGGCGCGAAGTCGAGGCCGACCGAAGAGTCTCGAGTGCTCGTCCAGGTGGTGTTACGCGCGAGCACGTCCACCTCGCCCGTTTGCACGGCGGTAAAGCGCTCTTGTGCGCTCAAGGGGCGAAAATCCACCGCGTTCGCGTCGCCTAAAACGGCGGCGGCGATGGCGCGGCAGGTGTCGACGTCAAAGCCGCTGTACTCGCCCTGCGCGTCCACGTTGCCAAAACCTGGCACCTGGTTATTGACGCCGCAAATAAGCGTCCCGCGGTCCTGAACTGTGTTCAACAGGCTGTCTTGCGCCAGAACGAAGCCCGATAAGACAAAGCCTGCCAGCGCGATGAAAAAAAGCTTACGCATATACACTCTCCTTTGGTTTTGTGACTCTATTACTTTAGGTCTTCTACCCTATGTCTTTTTTGTGCCCGCTCATATGCTACCTTTTTCACAATTGGTTTGTAAAGTCCGGCGCGGGTTTTTATTCACGGACGCTTCACACAAACCTTGTGAGAGACGCCGCCGTGGCGGTTTCATCACCATATGACAGGACTTTATGCACCAAAAATCATCTGTAGACGGTCGTCAAACTGCCCGACCTGTTAGTATTTTGAAAGCTCGAGGCCCACCCAACATCCGCAACTTCTTTAGAAAACAGCCCTCTCAAAAAGGAGCACGCCATGCCATCACAGTCATTTCAGACGAACGCTTACACCATCGCCGTTTTACCGGGCGACTTTATCGGCCCCGAAGTTGTTGACGCGACTTTAGAGGTTCTAAACGCCGTCGCCGACGCTTACAGTTTGAGCTTCGACTACACCCGCCTCCCCTTTGGCGGCAACGCGTTGGAAACGCACGGCACGCCGCTTCCCGACGAGACCAAAGCCGCCTGCGCCGCCGCAGACGCCGTGCTGATGGGCGCGGCGGGTGGCCCCGTGGGCGACCATCCCTGGAACCGGGTCTCGAGAGAAAAGCGCGTCGAGTCGGGTATTTTGGGGATTCGCAAGCACCTGGGTTTATTCGCCAACCTGCGCCCGGTGCGGGTGTTCGAGGGGCTCGAGGGGCTCTCCCCCCTCAAAACAGAGGTCGCCAAGGGCACCGACATGCTGATTATCCGCGAACTCACCGGCGGCGTCTACTTCGGCAAACCGTCATTTGTGGAGGCCAATAAAGGACTCTCCACGATGGTCTATGAACGTTTCGAGGTCGAGCGCATCGCCCGCGCTGCGCTCTTAGCGGCGCGGGGGCGAGGTGGCGTGCTGACCAACGTGGATAAGGCCAACGTGCTCGACGTGTCGCAGTTTTGGCGCGACGTGGTGGTAGGCGTGCGCGACGCCGAGTTTGGCGATGTGACGCTCGAGCACCTCTACGTCGACAACGCCGCCATGCAAATCGTCCGCGACCCCACAGGCTTTGACACCCTTGTGACGGGCAACCTCTTCGGGGACATTCTGTCCGACCTGGCCGCGGTCATTCCGGGTTCGCTGGGCGTGCTCCCGTCGGCCAGCCTGGGCGGCGCGGTGGGCTTGTTCGAGCCCGTCCACGGCAGCGCCCCCGACATCGCGGGGCAGGGTATTGCCAACCCCGTCGGCACGATGCTCTCGGCGGCGATGATGCTCCGTCACGGTTTAGGCGAGGCGGACGCGGCGGACGCGGTCGAAAAGGCGGTGCAGCGCGCGCTGTCTGAAGACCCGACAAAAGATTTGGGCGGCTCGAGGGGAACCGCGGCCTTTACAGAAGCGGTTGTTGGGGGATTGCCGACGCCTGCTCGAGCCTGAGACCGGAAGTTTAAGACTTTACGTTGTGTAGGAGTTGAGATGGGGAACGCGGGAGGTGGGGTGATGAGGAGTTAGAAGCTTTTACCTCCTATCTCTCCACGCCCTACCCCCTACCTCACAAGCAAATGCCCGAAACCTCATAGGCACAGCCCCTGCCGAGCGCCTATGATGCAGCCGTGTTGACGTTCTCCTTTGTGGCGCTCGTGGGCGTGTTGGGCGCGCTTATCGGCTCTTTCGCCAACGTGGTCATCTACCGCCTGCCGCGGGGTGAGTCGGTCGTGTTTCCCGGCTCGCACTGCCCGAACTGCGGGCATAACTTAGGGGCGCTCGAGCTTGTGCCCGTCCTCTCGTGGCTGGGCTTGCGCGGGCGCTGCCGGGGCTGCCGCGCGCCCATCTCGGCGCGCTACCCGGTGATTGAACTGCTCATGGCGGCGGGTTTTGTGGGGCTGGCGTTGCGCTGGCCGCTCGATATCTACGGGGTGAGCGTGCTCCCGCTGCTAGCGGTTTACGCGGTCCTGGTCATCGCGTCGCTTATCGACATCGACCACTACATCCTGCCCGACGCACTTACGCTGCCCGCCGTCGTCCTGGGTCTCGTTGGAACGTTTTTGTACGCTCCCTCGAGCGGTTTACCGACGCTTAGCGAGGCACTGCTGGGCGGCGCGCTCGGCGCGGGCGTGATTGTCGTCATCAACCGCTTGGGCGGCCTCGTGCTGCGGCGCTTCGCCGACACTAAGGAGCGGCTTTGGCCGGTTGGGATGGACGCGGTCAACGTGGCCGCGCTCTTTGGCGCGCTCGGCGGCTGGGGCTGGGGGCTCGCGGCGGCGGCGCTGTCTTTTCTGCTCAACCTGACGACCAAACGCACCCTGCGTCTTCCTGAGCCTCTGGTCTACGCTCTCTGGATTGCGGCGCTCCTGTTGGCGAGTTTGAATCTGTGGATAGACCCTCTCACCGCCCTGCGCGGCTCTTTTGCCGCGGCGGGCGGCGTGGCCGTTTTGGGCGCGGCGTTCTGGTGGCTGCGCGACTTTGGGAAGGCTGAGGCTGAGCGCCCAGACATGTCCAGCCAAGCGGACGCGCCCCTAAATGAAGCGGAAGATGAACCCATCGCAATGGGCTTTGGTGACGTGAAATTGGCCGCCGTGCTAGGCGTGCTTTTGGGTCCGCAGGACCTTTTTATCGCGCTGTTTCTCGCGTTCGTGCTGGGCGCGGTGGGGGGTCTCCTACTCAAGGCTATAAGCGGCAATCGGCAGGTGCCGTTCGGACCCTACTTGGCGTTGGGCGGCGTGGTGGCGCTGCTTTACGGACAGACGCTGCTGAACTTGTACCTTGGCTTTTTGGGTGTTTGAGGATTCACCGAGAAATAAGAGCGCTCACCGGGCGCTGGGCTCATCCTCCGCGCGCTGACGAACGGGCTCTCCGCCAAGAAGCGCCTTGAAACGGTCGTACGCGGGTTTGAGCGTGCCCTCGTGCGTAACTAGGCCCAGATGATATTCGTTCTCGTCCACATGGAACCCTTCGATGGCGGCGCGCTCCGGGTGCAGGTCGAGCAGGCAGTACCAGTACACGCGCTCGGTCGGTGCGCTCGCGGCGTCCTCGAGCATCCTCACCTGTAACTTGTGTTTGGCGGGTTTCTCGCTTGCCAAGTCCCAAGTCGCAAGTCCTGTTTCTGTAACCCAGATGGGCCGCTCTTTAGCCACGTCGGCAACAACGCCAAGCTTGTGCGCCCAGCCCTGCCAGTGGCTGTGCCAGTCCCAATTGGGCGCGTCCGACCACCACATTTCTGGAAAACCGTGGATGGCGACCACGTCGACGTGCTCGAGCGCCCCGTATCCCTGCATTAACCCCAACCAGTGCGGGTCCACCGGAATCATCCCGCCCAAGACGGTTTTTTTGCCGCACTGACGCGCCCAATTGGCGGCCATCCCGACCATTCGCCCGAACTTTTCCCACCGCGGGTCGTGGTGAATAAAGTCCCACTTGAGGCGGTTATTGGGTTCGTTCCAAAGCTCGAGCGTTCCAAAAAAATCACCGTAACGTTTGATAAGCGTGTCGATAAAGTCTGCGTAGTCCTTGAGGTTCCGGGGCGGCCCCGCGCAGCTTTCGCCCTCGGCCAGCGAGGGCGGCGTGTGCCACACCGACAAGAGGAGGTCTAACCCCGCCTCAGAGAGTGTCCTCATCTGCCAGTCGTACCAGCGCCGCCCGCCGGGTCGGTGATAGTCGGCCCAGGAAACGCCGGTGCGTAAGTGTTTCACGCCGAGGTCTTGCAGGAGTTCGACCGAGCGCGTGACGTCATCATAAGCTTCAAAGTGAAACCACTGACAGATGCCGAGTTTGTCCCGCAGCGTGGCGGGCGCTATCACCTTCTGGCGTGCGTTCATGCGTCCTCGAGCCTTCTATCCAGTGCCTCGAGCAACGTTTTACGGTTTTTGTGCTCTTCTTCGTACGCCTTGATGTCCTTTAGGTTGTCCTCGCCGAGGCCGTCCAATTTCCCCGTCACTTCGTCGACCGTCAGATGCTGGTAATCACTGATGGGGAGGTCGCGGTCGGGCGATTCGCCCCGTTTGTCCTTCTCCCGCGCCTCTTTCGTCTCGCCGTACTCGGCGCGCTGTTTGTTGACGATGCGCGCGGCGACTTCCTCCTCGCGGCCCTTGTAGCGGCCCTCATCCTTGAATTCGTTTTTTAGCTCCTCATACTCGCGTTCGCGCTTCTTGCTGACGCCTTTGGGCATAGCGCCTCCCTCCCCCGAGTGATGCGACTCTCACGCTGATTCAGAAGGCTTTACTCGAGCCCTCCCACCGCCTCCGCTACCGCGGTAGGGCCGTCGTAGTCTCGTTCGGGCAGGCGCTGCAAGGTGTCCAACACCTCGTCGGGCGCGCTTTCCTCGCGGGCGTGGCTGACCAAGTCTTCTTTGCTGGCCGGATACTCTACCCCGCTGAGGTGCTTTTGTATCTCGATTGGATTGGCTGCCATCACAAACCCCCTGGTCCTGAATTTGTTCAATCGTATGTCTGTTGCTCGGCGCAGGTCTGGGTGCGGCGCACATTTTAAGCCGCCCGGTCTGGTCGATTCAAGTCTGGCATGGCCATCCTCGAGACGTTACGCCCCACTTTGCACCCGGTAGCCCTGCCGGAGCCGCGCCGCGCCCAGGGGGTTCGAGAGCGCGTGGCGGGCGTTGGCCCAGGCGTGTTTGAGGAGTTCCTCTTCGGGGCTGAGCGAGCCGCGCACGTCCGCGTAGTGTTCCACCTCGTCCGCCTTGGCGTTTAAGAGGTCGTTCAAAACCGCGTGCAGCGCCTCGCGCACCACCAGCCCCTCGCGCACGATGTCCTGGAGCTCGAGCACCCGCGCGACTAGGTCGGGGTGGCTCATCGCCTCGAGTTCCGCTTTGGTCCGTTGCATAAACGCCTCCGTTATGGATGATGTTGTGTAGGTTCTACGTGACTTTAACGAACTTGAACAACTTCAACTTTGATAACACGCTGTGTCTCAGATGTTTAGTACCCGCATTTTAGTATGTGTCCTTGGTGTGCATCTTGATTCCGAACAGCGCGCCTTATCGTCACAACCATCACAGCTCCTACCCCTCAGACGAAAATACCATCCCTAAAACACCGCCAAAGATACCACCGCGGGCGGGTCGGCTTTCCCGGCAGCGCGTGAATCAGCCTTAAGGGGTTTGCCAACACGCCTTGGTACGGCGTGTAGAAGGGCTCGCGCACCATCGTCCATCCTCGATTTTCGCATTCAAGAGGCGTGTTCCGCACGCTTCTGAAGCGTCTTGGAACGTGATATCATCGCTTCATGACAAAGATGTTGAGGGTGCGCCCTACGCGGGTAGTGTGGTTTTTGGGCTTGCTCTTCTTAAGTTTGATTCACTCAGTTTCCGTCACCACCGCGCAGTCGGCTCCGGTCGGGTCATCCGTCTGGGTCGTGCCGATTGACTCGGAGATTACCCCCGCCACCGCGCAGTTTGTAGAAAGGCGCATCGAGGAGGCCAACGAGGCGCAGCCTCTGGCGCTGGTGTTTCTCATCAACACGCCGGGCGGTCGCATCGACGCGGCGCAGCGCATCAGCGACGCCATTTTGCAGCGCTCGAGCGTGCCGACTTTTGCCGTGGTCGAGAGCGCGCTCAGCGCGGGGGCCTTGATTGCGATGAGTACCGAACAAGTTGCGATGCTGCCGGGCTCCGAGATAGGCGCGGCCACGGTCATCAACGGCCTTACGGGGCAGCAGGCGAGCGAGAAAGTCAACTCGGCCTGGCGCGGGATTTTTCGCGCGACCGCCGAGGCGCGCGGGCGCAACGCCGAGGTGGCCGAGGGCATGGTCGACACGCGCGTCGAGATTCCGGGCTTGTCGACCAATGAGGAACTCGTGACGCTAAGCGCCGCGCAGGCGGTGGAATACAACATTGCGAACATCGAGGCGAGAAGTTTGGGTGACGCATTGGAAGGGTTTGGCTACGGCGGCGCGACGATTCAGCGGCTCGAGCCCACCCTCTCCGAACGCGTCGCGGGGGGCTTAACAAGTCCGCTCGTCGCCGCGCTGCTCTTGGCGGTGGGTCTCGGCGGGATTCTCATCGAGGTTTTTACCCCCGGCTTCGGCCTGCCGGGCGGCATCGGGGCGCTCGCGCTGGCGCTCTTTTTCGGCGGCGCGTTTATCGCCACGCCCGCGGGACCCTTTGATTTGGTCTTGCTGCTCGCGGGGGTGCTGCTCTTGGCCGCCGAGGTGCTGGTGATTCCGGGCTTTGGCGTGGCGGGTGTTTTGGGGCTCGCCGCCATCATCTTTGCGATTTTTCGCATTTTCGAGGAGCGTTCGGTTTCGGTGCTTTCCTACACCACGCTCTTTGCGGCGGCGCTGCTCGGGCTCGCCTTTTGGCTCTTCCCCAACAAGCGCTTCGGCGGCTTTCTCACTCTTTCGACGCGGCTTACGAGCGAACTCAACACAGACTTAGGCGGCGTGAAAGCCACCGAGAGCCTCTACGACCTGGTGGGCCACGAGGGCGTCGCCACCTCCGACTTGCGCCCCGCCGGGGTCGCGCGTTTTGGCGAGGCGCGCGTGGACGTGGTGACCGAGGGCGACTTTATCGGCTCCGGCACCCCCGTCCGGGTGCTCCGCGTGGAAGGCAACCGCGTGACGGTGCGGGCGGTCGAGGCTTGACGCCCCTGTTGAGGTCAAGTCTTCCTTCAATTTTTATTTCACCCTCGAGCCCTCCCGCACCTATTTCTCCGTACAACATGGACAACGTATGATGAGGCGTGCTCGCGCCTCACGCGCGGACGTTTGCACGCCAAGACGCCGCCGATACAGTATGATAAGAACGTCAACAAACATGACCATGAAGGCGCTCGCGGAACCGACCACACCAACCACAGGACCCACGCAGCAACGTTCAATAACCAAGTCACGCTTGGCTGGATTTACAAATTGTAGGACATTGACAAAAGGAGACACATGGACATAGGAATTTTAATCATCGCTGGCGCTGTGCTCGTTTTCTTTCTCATCCTCTTCTCGGTCATCCCCATCGGGCTCTGGATTTCGGCGGTCGCGGCGGGGGTCAACGTGAGCCTGCCCAGCCTGGTCGCCATGCGGCTGCGGCGGGTGCCGCCCAATAAAATCATCTTGCCGCTTATCAAGGCCGACAAGGCGGGCATCGAGGTGAATCAGAATCAGCTCGAGGCGCACTACCTGGCGGGCGGCAACGTCGACCGGGTGGTGGACGCGCTCATCGCCGCCGACAAGGCGCGCATCGCGCTGCCCTTCGACCGCGCGGCGGCCATCGACTTGGCGGGGCGTAACGTGCTGGACGCCGTCAAGGTCTCGGTCAACCCGCGCGTCATCCAGACGCCCAATGTTTCGGCGGTCGCCAAGGACGGCATCGAACTCATCTCGACGGCGCGGGTGACGGTGCGGGCGAACTTAGAGCGCCTCGTCGGGGGCGCGGGCGAAGAGACCATCATCGCGCGCGTGGGCGAGGGCATCGTGTCGTCCATCGGTTCGTCGGGTTCGCACAAAATGGTCTTGGAAAATCCCGACTCGATTTCCAAAACGGTGCTCGCCAAGGGGCTCGACTCGGGCACCGCCTTTGAGATTCTGTCCATCGACATTGCCGACGTCAACGTGGGCAAAAACATCGGCGCGATTCTCCAGACCGACCAGGCGGAGGCCGACAAGCGCGTGGCGCAGGCCAAGGCCGAGGAGCGGCGCGCGATGGCGGTGGCCGCCGAGCAGGAATTCCGCGCGCAAGTTGAGGAGATGCGCGCCAAGGTGGTTGAGGCCGAGGCCGAGGTGCCGCGCGCGATTTCGCAGGCGTTTCGGGAGGGCAATCTGGGCATCATGGACTACTATAACCTTCAAAATATCCAGTCCGACACGCGGATGCGCGGCAACATCGCGCAGGCGACCGAGACGCCCGGCGAGGAGTAGGCGTGGACATCCTCACGCTCGTCTTGTTCCTCGTGTTCGTCATTGTCCCCGTCATCAACGGCCTTTTGCAGCGAGGGCGGGGGAGCGGCGGGCAAGGCGGGACGAAGGGTCAGCGCCGACCGCCGCAGGGTAAAACCCAGACGACGACCCGCACAAGCACCACGCGCCCCGCTTCAGCGCCTAGCACTCAGTCCAGGGATGAGAACGACTCGAGCTTTGACAGGCGTTTAGAGGAGGCTCGTCGGCGGGTGCAAGAGGCGATGGACGGGAACCGCGGGGGCCGCACTGCGCAGACCTCACCCCAAAGAGATACGACCAGGGAAGAAGCGACCACCCTTTTTCCGACCGCGCCTCGCCCGCAAACCGCGCAAGACGCGCGGGCGTCGCGGGGCTTGGAGATGGGCGGGCAGGGGCTCGAGATGGGCGGGCAGGGGCTCGAGGGCAGCACGCTAAACAGCGCGCCTATGAGCGGCGCGTCTCTCACCAGTACCGCCGCCGAACTCGCGCGCCGCGGTGAGGCGGCACCGCTACGTGTGCAACGTCGTCGGGGGAAAAAATCGGCTACACTAGGCCGGGATGCGCTCATGGCGCTCGATGAGCGGGCGGTTTTGCGGGGCCTCATCTGGCACCAAATTCTGTCGGACCCCCCGTCTAAACACCCTCACAGGAGGCGATCATCGCAACATCGGTAACTCTAAAACTTCGCTCCCCCGCCGAGGCGATATCGCTCTTCGGCCATAACGACGAAAATCTCAAACTTTTGCGCAACCGGCTCGCCGCCACCATCGTGGCGCGCGGCGACGAGTTGCGCCTAAGCGGCGAACAAGACGCCGTGGCGGAGGCCGAGCGCACCTTCCAGACGCTGCTCGCCACGATTCGCCGCGGCGATACGCTGTCGCCGACGGAGCTCGAGCACGGCACTTTAGGCGAAACCGAAGAGGGTCCGCAGGGTCTCGCCAACCGGCTGCCGCGCCGCGCGCGCCCCAAGACGGCGGGCCAGCGGCGCTACATTGGCGCGGTCGAAAACAGCGAAATCGTCTTTGGCATCGGCCCCGCGGGCACGGGCAAAACTTACCTGGCGGTGGCGGCGGCGGTACAGGCCTTGAAAGACAAGCGGGTCAAGCGCATCATCCTGACCCGGCCCGCGGTCGAGGCGGGCGAGAAGCTGGGCTTTTTGCCCGGCGACTTGCAGGCCAAGATCGACCCGTACTTGCGGCCTTTGTACGACGCGCTTTACGACATGCTCGAGGGTGAACGCATCGACCAGTACCTAGAAAACGGTGCCATCGAAGTGGCTCCCTTGGCGTTCATGCGGGGCCGGGCACAACCTTTGGACAGCAAGGTGCTGACGCCTTTGGGCTGGCGCGACATGGGGAGCTTGGAAGTCGGTGACTACGTCGTCGGCTCGAGCGGGCGAGCCACCCAAGTCTTAGGCGTTTATCCGCAAGGTGAAAAAGACGTTTACCGCGTCACTATGACGGACGGCTCCGAAACACTGTGCTGCGCCGAACACCTGTGGAGCGTGCTGACGCCGTCGGACAGACGGCGCGGTAAGCCCGCCAGAGTGCTCGAAACGCAACATTTGCTGACCAAGCTAAAAGCCGCCCATCAGCACCGTTATGAACTGCCCTTGCTATCCACGCCCGTTCATTTTATCGAGCAGAGGGTTCCCTTAGACCCTTACGCTTTGGGTTTGCTGTTGGGCGACGGTTGTTTAACGACCGCGACAACGCCAAGTTTCAGCAGTGCCGACGCCGACCTAGTTACGGCTTTGCAAACCGCTTTGCAGCCGCTGGACATCGCCGTCACCTACAAGTCGGGTGTAGACTTTGTACTCACCTACACCAAAGGCGGGCGCGGCGGTGTCATCGTCACTAATCCCGTCACCCAAGCGTTGCGCGATCTGGACTTGGCGGGCACTCGCTCTCACACGAAATTCGTTCCCAAAGTCTATCTATATAACAGCGCCGCGGTTCGCCACGCCATTTTACAAGGTTTGTTAGACAGCGACGGCGGCCCCGTCACCCAGTCAGGGCGTTCCTGCCGCATCCAGTACACCACGACCTCGGCACAGCTTAAAAATGACGTGCTCTTTCTGGTGCGTTCACTCGGCGGCGTCGCCTGCTGGCGTAAGCGGCTCGCCGAGGGGCGTAAACCAGGTCTTGCCAAAGGGCGCGAGGTTCCCTACCGTCATGACGCTTATGTTATGGACATCCGCTTGCCCAAAGCGTTGGCCCCTTTCCGCCTGCAACGTAAGGCAGAGACTTACGCTCAGCATGGCGGAGGCCGCCCAATGCGCTTTATCAAAAGCATCAGCCCGGCAGGACGGGCGGAAACGCGCTGCATCAGGGTTGCCGCGCCCGATTCGCTTTACGTCACCGACGACTTCATCCTCACGCACAACACGCTCAACGACGCCTTTATCATCCTCGACGAGGCGCAAAACACCACGCCGGAGCAGATGAAGATGTTTTTGACCCGGATGGGTTTCAACTCCAAGGTGGTCGTCACGGGCGACATCACGCAAACCGACCTGCCGGGCAACGTCAAGAGCGGCTTGAGCGTGGCCGAAAACATTCTGAGCGACATCGAAGGCATTTGCTTTGTCTACTTTTCCGAAGGGGATGTGGTGCGTCACCCGCTGGTGGCCCGCATCGTGAGGGCGTATGAACGCCAAAAAACCGTCTAAACGCCGCGCCAGTACGCCCGCCCATTCTTCTACCGGGTCTTCTACCCTGTCGGCTACGCTCGCCTCCACGGTGTCGTCTACGGTCGCTGCTGTGAATGGTCAGACCCTCCGTTTGTTGGGCGCGTTTTTACTCAGCGCGCTCGCCGTGGCGGGCCTTTTATATAGCGTCTACGGTCAGCGGGGCGGGGAAAGTTTGGTCGCGGGCGAGCCCAGCCCGGGCCTGTACAAGTCGCCCGTCGACGTGGAGGTTGTGGACCAGCTCGCCACCGAGCGGGAGCGGGAGGCGGCGCGAAGCCAGATTGAGCCCGTTTACACGTCCAACGCGGCCGCGCAGGCGCTCGTCACCAACGCGCTCACCACGGCGGGACTGCCCGCCGCCGTGCAAGACTTTGTCGTCGCCCGTTACAACCAGCCCGAGGGCGTGCGCGAGGAGACCCTGCCGGAACTTATTAGCGAGGCGACGCGCCTCGCGCCCGAGGGAAGGCAGCGCGAGGTGGGGCTCATCTTGGAGCGCACCCTCCTGGCGACCTCACGCGAGAACCCGGTGCTGACCGCCGCCGCCCGCGAGGCCGCCGCCGAGGCCGTGCCCCCCGTGATGCAAAGGCTCAAGGCGGAGCAGACCATCGTGCGCGAGGGTGAAATCCTCACACCCGACCAACTGCGCGTGCTGGAGGCGGTGGGGCTCTATAATCCCCGCGCCGAAGAAGCCACCAAACTCCTCTGGCTGCTCCTCGGCTGCGCGCTCATGGGAAGCCTCCTGAGTCTGCCGCTGGCATTCTCCTACGGTCGCCTCAAAACTAAGCTCACGGGCCAGCAAATTGTTTTCCTGATCACGCTGACGCTGCTCACGCTCGCGGCGCAGCGTTTGGCGATGCTGGCAAGCCCGACGTTTTTCTTTGTCTTCCTCGTCCCGCTGCTCGTGGCGGTGCTCGTCTCCGACCTCGTCGCGGTGCTCTGGGGGGCGTGGCTGGCGGTGGTGGTGGCGCTTCTCGCGCCCGGCGCGCCGCTCCTGACGCTTGTCACGGTTTTGGTCGGGACGACCGTCTCGAGCCTCGTCCCCATCTTGTTTCGCACCCGCACCACGCTCCTGTTGGCGGGCGTGCTGAGCGGCCTCGGCGCGGCCTTGAGTTACGGCATCTTTCACTTTTTGCTCGGCACCTTCGGCACCTTTTCGATGCTCTTCGCCGTGCTCTGGATTTTGGGCGGGGGCGTGCTTGCGGGGATTCTGGCGCTGGGACTGCTGCCCTTAGCGGAAAGTTCGATCGGCTTTCTGACCGAGTTCCGGCTGCTCGAGCTCTCGAGCCCCTCCTCTCCCCTGCTCCAAAAGTTGCTCATCGAAGCGCCGGGCTCCTACCAGCACTCGCTCATCATCTCCAACTTGGTCGAGCAGGCAGTGACCAACATCGGCGGTAATGCGCTTCTGGCGCGCGTCGGCGCGCTCTACCACGACGTCGGTAAGCTCAGGCGGCCCGGCTTTTTTGTCGAGAACCAGTTCTCGGGTGAAAACCCGCACGACCAGCTCTCGCCGCACCTGAGTTATTTGGTCATCACTTCGCACGTGCGCGACGGGGCCGAGTTGTTGCGCGAGTACAAGCTGCCCAAGGCCCTGGAGCCTTTTGTGATGGAGCACCACGGCACCACCGTATTGTCGTACTTTTACAAGCGGGCTTTAGAGGACTCCGACAAACTCGACGAGTTCAACTTTCGCTACTCCGGCCCCCGGCCCAGAAGCAAAGAGACCGCCGTACTCATGCTCGCCGACGCGGTCGAGTCGGCCTCGCGCACGCTCGCCGAGCCCTCGCAGGGCAGCATCCGCGCGCTTATCGACCGGCTTTTCGAGCAGCGCCTCCAGGACGACCAGTTGGCCGACAGCCCCCTAAACTTCCGCGACTTGGAAATTATCGCCAACACCTTTGAAAGGATGATGACGGCCATTTTGCACCGCCGCATCCGCTATCCAACCGAGGAGGAGGTGCAAAAACTCAAACGTGGTGGAGATACTAGGCGAAACGCAGGCGTACCCGTCGGTTGACGCTTTGGCGCGCGCTTTGGAAAGGCTCATGGCGGAGCGGGGCGTGGGGGAGCGCGAGGTCACGGTGGTGCTCCTTGACGACGCCAGCATTCAGGCGCTCAACCGCGACCACCGCGGCGTGGACGCGCCCACCGACGTGCTCTCTTACCCGACGCACGAGCCGGACGATATTGGCATCCCCGAGGTGCCGCACTTGGGTGATGTTTTTATAGGCTTCGAGACTGCCGCCAAGCAAGCAGCGGCGCACGGGCACACGCCTGAAACCGAAGTGGCCATTCTCGCGGCGCACGGGCTCTTGCACCTTTTAGGCTTGGACCACGAAACGGAGGCCGCGTGGGAAACGTTCGAAAACGTTCAGAACCGTATGGTGACGCTGCTCGAGGCCGCTACGACCTCGTCAAGCTGACCCGCGCCTTTCGCTTTGCCGCCGCGGGCGTTTTTTATACCTGGCGGCGCGAGCAAAACTTTCGCATCGAGGCACTTATCGGTGCGCTCGCGCTCACGCTCGGCCTCCTTCTAAAAGCCAACATCGTGCCCCTCGTGCTTGTATGCGCGCTCGTGCTAGGCCTCGAGCTCATCAACACCGCCATCGAAGCTTCTTTAGACCTCCTCCACGCCGCGCCGCACCCGCTGGTGGAGCGCGCCAAAGACGCGGCGGCGGGGGCGGTGCTCCTCGCCTCGTGCGGCGCGGTGGGCGTCGGTTTGCTCGTTCTCGGCCCGCCGCTCTGGGATTGGCTGGTCGCGTGGACCCAGTAACGGACGCAGCAAGAGACGCAGTAACACCTCCAGAAGATTTATTAGAAGCCGCCCAGAGCGCTCACGCTCGAGCCTACGCACCTTATTCCGGCTTCAAGGTGGGCGCCGCTTTGCGCGCGGCGAGCGGCGCGCTCTTCGCGGGTGCCAACGTTGAGAACGCCTCCTACGGGCTTTCGCGTTGCGCCGAACAGTCCGCCGTCCAGGCGATGGCGAGCGCGGGCGAGCGTGCGTTTAGCGAACTGGTCGTCTACACGGAAGCGGACGCGCCCGCCTCACCCTGCGGCGCGTGCCGACAGGTGCTACTTGAGTTCTCAGAGGGTGCCACCGTCTTTCTGGTCAACCACACGGGCGAAGCTAAACGTTACAGCGTAAAAGACCTCCTACCCGACGGGTTCAGGCTGGAGTAGTTTAGGCCAGTAGCGTCCTCTCACGTTTCCACCCAAACACGAGCTTTAAGCGTAAGGGACGGACCTGTTACACTTAGGATTCATGCGCCTTTTCGCCATCGCCGACCCCCACCTCTCGAGCGCCGACCCCAAACCGATGGACATCTTCGGCCCCCACTGGCAGGGACACCCCGAGGCCTTTTTCGAGGGCTGGCGCGAGGTGGTGCGTGATGGAGACCTCGTGCTCGTGCCCGGCGACATCTCCTGGGCCATCCGGCTCGAGGGGGCGCTGCCGGATTTGCAAAGCATTGCCACCCTGCCGGGACAAAAGGTGCTCTTGCGCGGCAATCACGACTACTGGTGGCCGCCCATCGGCAAACTGCGCAAGGCGCTGCCTCCAGGGATGTACGCGCTGCAAAACGACGCGCTAAAGGTTGGCCCTGTGGTGATTGCGGGCACGCGCGGCTGGCTGAGCCCCGGCAGCAGCGACTTTGGTGAGGAGGACGAACGCATCTACCGGCGCGAATTAGAAAGGCTCAAGCTGTCCCTAAAGGCGGCAAAAAAGCTCGGCGGCGACCGCCTCGTCGTCATGCTCCATTACCCGCCCACCAACGGCAGGCTCGAGCCCTCGGGTTTTACCGACCTGTTACTGGAGGCCGCGCCCGACGCGCTCGTGTTCGGCCACCTCCACGGTGAGGACGGTCGCCGCGTGACTGAAAAACTCGGGCGTACGGCGGTGCATTTCGTCGCGGCGGACGCGCTTAAATTTAAGCCTAAGCTGGTGCTCGAGGTCTGAACGAGCTTTGTCAAAGTAAAAAGTGGCGGGAAAAAGGCGCAGAAAAGCGGGGAGAGGGGGCTGCTGACGTTACTTTTCACTCGTTGCTTTATCTACTCGGTACTGCACAAGATGGCAGGCCGAACTGCTTACGTGAACCTAAACAACACCTTGGCCAACAGTGTGAATTTTCTCCTCTTCTCCCTCTCAACACGCCTATAATCATCTTTAACCCCAACCCTGGGGTTATCGGGGGAAAAGTTATGGCCTATGAGGATGCGACCATCGACGATTTGAACATCAACGTAACCGACCGTCTCATTTTTGAGGAGAAGCTCGAGACGAGCGTCAGTTTGGCGCAGCGCGAGGGCTGGCACGGCGGTCTCCTCTACTTAGAGCTTGACGCGCTCGGGGTAGACGGCGCGCTCGAGGGTGACGCGCGTGAAAAGACGCTCCGCGACGTTCGGGAGCGGCTCGAGGAGGAGACGCGGCGCGAGGACATCCTTTTGCGTATCGAAGACACGCGCTACATCGCCTGGGTGCAAAAGGCCCAAGTCGACCAGATTGTGATGATCGCCGAGCGCGTGCGTAACCGCTTACAGCAACCCTTCGGAAACCGGAGTCAGGCGGTTTTCGGGGTCAACATCGGCGTGTCTCTCTACCCATACGACGGCAAGACGCTCGAGGCGCTCCTCCACCGCGCCCGGCTCGCCTTTTCACAGGGCAAGAGCGCGGGGCGCGACATCCAGGTTTATGACCCTGTCGCGGCAGAGTCGGCGGGCTAACATTTAGACCTTTGGGTGGGGGTTCAGCAGCCCGCTAAAACAGGCTTTTATTATCCCGTCTCTTTGGGAGCGTTAGGGACGTGAGTACCGAGTGGAAAGTCCCGAGTGAGACATCCTAGACTCGGTACCCGGTACGTTCATCTTTAGGGAAGCAGAAGCGCGTTCCATAGCTTCCTTCAGGATTCTCATGATAAAAGCCTGCCCGCTAAGACAGATAACTGGCGCGTCTCCAAACAGTTTGAACGCTCCTTCGTTCTATAGATGAGTTGCGAAAGAAGAGTGGCGAGTTCTTCCGTTTGCCGCGGATGAACGATGTTTGAAGAGCAATGTTTATAGCCGCTTGCTGTTCGACTTGTCCGTCCCTGACGTGAAAATTGAACCGAATTCGGTTGTCAGACAAACGATTTTATGGAACACGCCGCTCTCTGGCAACCTCGTAAAGGCGCAGAAAACTCACCGCGGTCACGAGCAGCACCGTCCCGACTAAAGTCAGGGTGATTAAGACGGGGGGAGTGCTCGAGAGCACCATCCCGAGCGCGCCCAA
This sequence comes from Trueperaceae bacterium, assembly GCA_965214405.1. Classification (GTDB taxonomy): domain Bacteria; phylum Deinococcota; class Deinococci; order Deinococcales; family Trueperaceae; genus CBDCCT01. The sequence goes on along the minus strand of OZ243956.1, from coordinate 3,298,372 downwards.
ACAGAGCGTCGCCGTCCACAGCACCACCACCGCGAGGCGCTGCGAGCCGCTCCGCACGCGAATCATGTCGTGAAGATGGTCGTTGGCCGCCGCCGCCGGACTCGCGCCGCGTTTCAAGCGCCGGAGCACGACTTGCGTGATGTTCAGCACGGGCAGCGCGAGCGTTAAGATGGGCGCGACCACGGTCACCGCGGCGGTCACCTTGAGCGCGCCCAGGATGCTCACCGCCGCGAGCACGTAGCCGAGCATGTACGCGCCGGAGTCGCCCATAATGATAGTGGCAGGGTTGAAGTTGTGCCGCAAAAACCCCAGCGCCGAGCCCGCGAGGGCCGCCAAGAGCAAAACTACCGCGCCTTTGTCGTCAAACTGCGCGGCCACGGCTAGGAGGCTTAAGCTCGAGATGGCCGCCATACCCGAGGAGAGCCCGTCCAGGCCGTCGATAAAATTAAAGGCGTTGGTAAAGCCGACCACCCACAAAAGCGTGGCGACCACGGCGAGCGTCTGAGGGAAAAAGAGATAGGTACCGTCGCCAAAATAGTTGGTGATAAAGTCGATTTTAACGCCGTTGACCACGAGAATACCCGCCGCCAAAAACTGCGCGGCGAGACGCACGACGCTTGACAGCTCCCACATGTCGTCGATAAATCCGACCAACGCCATGAGCGCGCCGCCCAGGAGCACCGCTAAGAGTTCGGCGCGGTACATGTCGAGCAGGTCGGGGCGCACCAGGCTACCCGCCAAAAACGCGAGCAGAAAGCCCCCAAAAATGGCGATGCCGCCGATGTGAGGCACCGCCCCCTTATGAACGCGCCGCCCCCCGCCCTGCTGCACCGCGCCAATCTTGAAGGCAAACTCCCTCACCCGCGGCACAAACGCGGCCACGCCGAAGAATGCCACCGCAAAGGTGATCACTGCGATGGGAAAGTAGCTGAGCAGATTCTCACGCATGGGCCTATCCTACAGCGTTAGGTCACGGACAAGCAACAAGGGGGAAGTACAAAGTGTTGGCTGAGGCGCTCGCCTTGGGCGTCAGTCTCAGAGAAATTTAGAGAGGTGTGTACCCAGAGGGCATAAATATCCAGAGGGCGCAAAAGAGAGGGAGAGCACAAGCTTTTGACTTTCTCCCCAGCACCCCACCGCCTCCGCTCCCCACACCGACATCCGCACAACATGAGTGAGAAACTGCGCAGACGTCACAGGATCGCGTTACCGCGTCCCGTAGATCCGGTCACCGGCGTCTCCCAAGCCAGGCACGATATAGCCGTGGTCGTTGAGGCGTTCATCTTTGGCGGCCAGGATGATTTCGACCTCGGGGTGCGCGCCGTGTACCGCGGCGATGCCCTCGGGCGCTCCGAGGATGCAGAGCAGCTTGATATTTTTCGCCCCCAACCTTTTAATAATCGCCACCGCCGCCGCCGCGCTGCCGCCCGTGGCGAGCATGGGGTCTAAGAGAAACACGTCGCGCTCGGCGACGTCCGAGGGTAGTTTTTTGTAGTATTCGACGGGCGCTAACGTTTCGGGGTCGCGGTAGAGGCCGATGTGCCCAACACGGGCGCTCGGCACCAAATTCAAGATACCGTCCACCATCACCAGCCCCGCGCGCAAAATCGCCACGAGCGCGAGCTTTTTGCCGCTCAGTTTGGCGACCTTGGCGGGCGCGACGGGCGTCTCGATGGTCACCTCTTCGGTGGTGAGGTCGCGCATCGCTTCGAACGCCATCAGCATACTCACCTCCGTGCAGAGCGCGCGAAAGTCGCGGACGTTGGTGTCGCGGTCGCGCAGGAGGGAGAGTTTGTGCTGGATAAGCGGGTGGTCGATAACGGTGACGTTGGGCGTGGCGTCAGTAGCGTCAGACATGAAAGCTCCAGCCATAAAAAACCCGCCTCGAGGCGCGGCGGGAAGCGTACACGTTTGTTTTATCTTCTTTTTTCATCGCTGCTCATCCTATGCCATTTCGCGCCGAACGTCAAAGGTTGAAAGTATTGGGCAAGTCGCGCGTTTCCCCTTCGGCCTTCGCTCTCAAACAGCAAGGGCCAAAGACCTTTTACGCGACCCGCTCGAGCTCGAGCTCAGCCAAGCGCTCGAGCACAGCCCTTTCGGGCGAGGCGGGCAGAAGCGAGAGGGCCGCGCTCGCCGCTTCCGTCTCCTCTACAATCCGTTCACGCGTCCTTTTGTCGGCACCATAGTCGCGCACTAACCCCACCATCCGCGCCACGTCTCCCTCGCCACGCGCGTGGCGGCGCAAGATGGTACGCGCCTCCTCGACGCCTGCTTGGAGCAAAAGCAGCACCGGGTAGGTCGCCTTGCCCTCGCGCAGGTCGCCGCCAACGGGCTTACCGAGCGCGGCGGCGCTCCCCAAAAGGTCTAAATAGTCGTCTCGCATTTGGAACGCGTTGCCGTAGCGAAGACCAAAGGTGCGTAACGCGCGCCGCTGCGCGTCACTTGCACGGGACAGAATCGCGGGACCCTCGAGCGCCGCCGCCAGCAAAACGGACGTTTTGCCCTCGATGATGGAGAAGTAGTTTTCTAGCGAATAGGTCTCGAGCGTCGCCATTTGAAACTGCAAGACTTCGGCCTCGCAGATGCGCGCGGCGGTCTCGGACATGAGCAGCGTAAACGCGGCGCTGTCGGCTTGGGCAAGCAAATTGAGCACCCGCGCCAGCATGAAGTCGCCCGACATCACGCTCACCACGTTGCCGTAGCGCAAAAAGGCCGCCTCATGACCTCGCCGCGTGTCCGAATCGTCTATCAAGTCGTCGTGCAAGAGCGAAGCCGAATGTAAAAGCTCGACCGCGAGCGCCACGCGCATCCCCACCTCAGCGTCGGCGCTAAGAAGCCGTCCCGCCAAAAAAGCCAGCGCGGGCCGCAGCCGCTTGCCGCCCGCGCTCACCAAGTCCTCGCCGATGGCCTCGATAAAAGCCACCCGAGACTTTAGCTCGGCGGCGAGCGCGCTTTCAAAGGCGGTGAGTTCGGGCTGGATAGCGTTAAACAAGGATTCGGGCATAAGAGACTCCGAAGCCAGTATACGTTCTGATGTCCTGATTCACCGGGAATGTTAAATACCTGTAAACAGGGTAGAAAAGCGGACTTCTTTGTGGAGCCCGCGTTCGCAGCTACAGAAATGCTTGATTGGGTACTGTTAATTGGGTACTGTGACAGCCACTTGATAACGTTTGCTAATAAAGTTTGCACCCGTATCCGTAGAGCCGTAGAGTTCGACTTCGGCGTACCAGCCGATGGGCATCCCCGCCGCAATGTGCTGTAACGCGACGTTGCCCGGCAACAGTTGAACGGGCTGAGACGACACGCGGTAGCCCTCCTCAAAGCGAGCGCCCTCGGAGTGAATCGTGCAGCCCCGGTCGGGGTCCGGCGCGGCGCAGCGGATGCCTGCGGGCACGTAGATGCCGAGGGAACCCTCACTATAGACGGTGGAATCGCCCACGGGCACAGGCTCGTCGTTGTTGTCGAAAAAGTAGACCCGGTAGCCCTCTACGTTCGCGCCCAACGCGCCCGAGCGGCTGTACATCGTGAGGGTTCTCGACTCGATGGTAACGCCGTCCGCTCCACCCTGATAGCCAAGCGGTGCCGGGTTCACCCCGAAAATAATGTTTTCGCCGTTAAAAAGGTTGAAGCCGCAGCCTGAGAGCACCACGGTGAGAAAAGTCGTCATCAGGAAAGCGGTTAGACGGGGTGTTAAACGGGGAATTAAAAGGTGAGGTTGAAGGGTTCGTTTCATGCCAACTCCTCCTCGAGCTGTGGACTCTGAATATAAAACGAAAGTCGCTTTAACCCAGCTAAAAAATCCACAGGCTCAACGCGAACCTCTTTTGGCACGGTGATGACGGCGGGCGCGAAGTTAAGAATACCCTTGACACCCGCGTTTACAAGCGCGTCCGCGGCGTCCTGCGCCGCCTCGGGCGGCACGGTGACGAAACCGATGTCGACGCCTTTTTCCTTAACGACGCGCCCCAGTTCGCCTACATGAAACACCTCCAGTCCGGCAATGTTTTGTCCCACCTTGGCGGGGTCGACGTCAAAAAATCCCGTAAGAACAAAGTCGTAGACGTCGAAGTTGGGATAGTCGGCGATGGCCTGACCCAGACGGCCCATACCCACGACGCCTACGTTCCAAGCCCGGGTCAACCCCAGAATCCGGCGCAACTCGTCTCGCAATACGGGGACGGTGTACCCCGCGCCGCGCGTGCCGAAGCGTCCAAAGTAGGCCAGGTCCTTACGCACTTGAAAGGCAGAAACCTGCGCCTCGTCCGCCAGATGCTCGGAAGAGGTTTTTTTCACTCCTTGCGCGTCGAGCTGCGACAGGATGCGCAAGTAGGTGACGAGGCGGCTGACGGTCGCGGTAGGAATCGCCGACATCACGCAAAAACGGGGCGCAAAGACGAGACCGTCAACGTAGAAGCGAGAGCGTTACTGGCGGTCACTGAGAGATAGGGAAATTTTCTATGCCTTGCGCGTCGAGCCGCGCCTGCGCGGCGGGAAGCTCGGCGGGGGCAAAGGGACCCACAAAGAGTTTGACAACGTTGTCGTCGCTATTTTGCGTGACGCTGTAACCAAGACTCTCGAGGCGAGTCACTCGAGGCGCCGCGCTCGAGCTCGTGGCAAACGCGCCCACCTGAAGATAACGGCTGTTCGCTCCGTTTACAGAAGCCGCTCCCGGGTTTTCTTCGGCGCTCGAGGCGTCAGCGACCAGATCACTGTTCTGGAGCGGGTTAGGGTCCGCACTGAGAGTTACGGCATCCTGTGACCCGGCTGTCGTAACCGCGCCCGATGTGTCGGTCGCACCAGATTCTGTTGCACCAGATTCTGTTGCACCAGATTCTGTTGCGCCAGATGAGGACAACCCGCCAGCCGCTCCCGTCTCGTCCGGTCTATACACCACGACGTAAGCGTCCGCGCTGAGGCCGCTGTCGCGGAGGCGCTGCGCCGCGCTGTTCGCGCTTTCGGTAGACTCATAGGGTCCCACAAGCACCAGGTAAAGGTCGCCTTGCCGCCCGATGAATACGGGGTAGCCGTCGCCGCGGAGGTCTGCGGCTCGGCGTTCGGCATTTTCCTGACTCGCGTAGGCGTCGACCGACACGCGGTAGATGCCGCCCTGCGTCGCTTCGTCAACCAAACCGTCCGCGCCCCCGCTGGCGACTGCCCCGGGCGGAAGCGCAGGCACCGCGTTACTTGCCACGGTGCCGTCTTCACGGATAGGAATATCTTCACCTTGGGTGCTCTCGTCCTGGCCCGTCTGCGCGCCGCTCGAGGGTGCCGCGTCAGGCGGCGTTGCGCCCTCGGGAACAACCGGAACGATCGTGTTCGTTGCCTCGGCATCCTCATTATCAGCCGCCGGAGGGACGACCACGATGTTATCTGCTGCGCTGTCTGCTGCGCTACCTGTATTGTTATCCGCGTTACTCGCACCGGACTGAACGCCGTCTTGAACACCAGCTTGTGCGCCTGAATTTGAGGCGTCCGGCGGCAAAGCGTCCGTCTGCGAAACGGAGGGCGAGGTAAGGGGACGGTTCACGTCTCCCCGCCCGCCAAGCGACAAAAAGGAACCGCCACTAAGGAGCGTCACAACGATGCCCGCGATAACCGCGACAAGGGCAACCCCAATAATAAGGTCGGGCCAATTGCGTCTTAACCAGTCCATAAGAGCATCTTAACCCATAAGAGGCGGTTGAGTGCTCTCGCCCACAAAGAATCTACAAAGAATGAAGATCTGGAAGACGTCAGCGCTGCTACCTCCTTACACCTCCCGCGGAAGGTCGCTACCGACACTCGTAAATTGACGCCCATGACTTTGGTATCTGAATTTGGTGTTCATAACTCATTCATCATCAACAGGGACGTCACTCATTCATCACCGACGGGAACATCCGCAAAACGAGGATTTGCAAAAGCTAAGGTGTGCGAGTGGGAGGGGCTCGAGCCCCTCCGCGCACCCGTCATCTTCATCACCCCCCAGCGCGCCGGTTCAGGTGCGAGGTTTGGTCCGTTAGCTTACAGCGTGCGTTCTTTTGAAAATGCTACTATGTGCGTTACTCAAGGCTCTTAGCTGCTTCGTTTGACGGCGTAAGGGCAGCACAGCGTGCGGCGAGAACGCCGCAAGGAGGCTCTGTTGAAACGATCATTCAATCCCTGGTTACTCGTGATGCTCATCGTGTTGGGCATTTTCGTTTTCAACCAGTTCAGGTTCGGCGCGCCGAGTCGAGATATCGACTACTCGACCTTTGTCAAACTCGTCGACGAGGGCAAGGTGGCGTCGGCGGTGCTCGAGCGCTCGAGCGGCGCGATTTCGGGCGAGCTCACCGCGGAAACCCAGGTCGCGGTGGACGGCGAGCTGCAACCCATCAGGAACTTTACGACCACGGCGGTCATCACGGACTCGCTCATCGAGCGCCTCGAAACGGACGTGCCGGACGTGGCGGTTCGTAATCCCTCGAGGTGGCTCGACTTCGCCATTTCGTTCTTGCCCATCATTATCCTTATCGGCTTTTTCTGGTTTATCTTTATGCGCGCTCAAGGCGGCCCGAGCCAGGTGATGCAGTTCGGCCAGTCCAAGGCCAAAACCTACGGGCGCGAGAACAAGGTCAAAACGAGTTTTGAGGACGTGGCGGGTCACAAAGAGGCCAAAGAAGAACTTATCGAAGTGGTCGACTTCTTAAAGAGCCCGCAGAAGTACCTGCGCATCGGCGCGGAAATCCCCAAGGGCGTGCTCCTGGTGGGGCCTCCCGGCACGGGTAAAACGCTCTTGGCGCGCGCGGTCGCGGGCGAGGCGGGCGTGCCCTTTTTGACCGTGAGCGCGTCCGAGTTTATGGAGATGTTTGTGGGCGTGGGGGCCTCGAGGGTTCGCAACCTGTTTGAAGAGGCGCGCAAAACAGCGCCCGCCATCATCTTTATTGACGAGCTCGACTCCATCGGGCGGCGGCGCGGCGCGGGTATCGGCGGCGGGCACGACGAGCGCGAGCAGACGCTCAACCAGATCTTGAGCGAGATGGACGGCTTTGAAAAAGACACCTCGGTCATCATCATCGCCGCGACGAACCGCCCGGACATCCTAGACCCGGCGCTCTTGCGCCCCGGTCGCTTCGACCGGCAAGTGACGATCGGCTTGCCCACGCAGAGCGAGCGCGAGGACATCTTGCGCGTCCACGTGCGCAACAAGCCCGTCGCCAACGATGTCAACTTAGGGCGTCTCGCCGGTGCCACGCCGATGTTCTCGGGGGCCGACCTAGAAAACCTCACCAACGAGGCGGCGCTTGTGGCGGCGCGGGGCGGCAAGCAGATCATTTCCTGGGCCGACTTTAACGACGCGTTAGACCGCATCGTGCTGGGGTTGCGGCGCTCGTCGTTGGTGCCGAGCGAGAAAGAGCGGCGCATTCTGGCCTTTCACGAGTCAGGTCACGCGGTCGCCTTCGCGTCGCAGCCCGATTTGGGTCACATCCGCAAGGTGACCATCATGCCGCGTGGCGGCGCGGGCGGCTTTATGGCTCCCTTAGCCAAAGAAGAGATGTTTTTCGACGTGGACCGCTTTAAGCAACAGCTCGTGGTCGCCTTTGGCGGGCGGGCCGCGGAGAAAAAGCTCACCGGCACCATCTCGTCGGGCGCATCGAACGACCTCAAGCAGGCGACCGACATCGCCAAGCAGATGGTGTTCGACTTAGGCATGGGCGGCGAGGAGTACGTGGCGTGGGGCTCCGACCAAGGCCCAGTCTTTTTGGGCGGCGAGATAAGCCGCCGCAAAGACTTCTCGGAAGAAACCGCTCGAGAGCTAGAAGAGCAGGTCCAAAGCATCCTCAAAAGCGCGTACGAAACCACCGAGCGGGTGATGGACGAGAACTGGACCGCGGTCGTGGGCGTGGCCGAAGCGCTTTTACAGCGCGAGACGCTGGACGGCACGCTCATCCAGGAGGCGTTTGAGAGGTCCCAAAACGGCGCGAGCGCCGAAGAGCTTACCCGCTGGATCCTGGGTGAGGCCGACGCCGCCGAAAAACGGCTCGAGGAGGCCGCGCGGCGCGCGCCCGAACCCGAAACCCCCCGCCGCCGCGTGAGCGATTCGGGACGCCCCACCCCGCCCATCGACCCGCGGCCTACACCCGAGGGGTCGGGTAGCTAAAGACTCCATAAGGAGCAAGTAAAGCGCGGCTCAGTCCGCGCTTTTTTCATTGCAGAGGCACATAAACGCTGCCGAGAGCGGCTTGCGAGCGCGCGTAAGATAGATTGACCGCCCTGCATGAACGTGTTTTTGGTATACCGCCGAGGGGATTGAGGGGTTGCTACAGAGGATTGGCCAGAGTAAATTAGGATGGCAAGTAACGACGAATAAGGCGACTGGGTAGCACAAACCGGTTTTTTAGGCGCAGCATCATGCTACGCTCCACGCTGTTAGAAATGTTTTATAAACGCATCGTTGCTCAAAGCAACTCAGCGGCTAGGGGGTCTCGAGATGGACACACAGAGTTTACTGCACTGGCTTTATGTTGCAGGTATGGGAGCGGGCGTGCTGCTCTTTTGGTTTTGGAGCCGTGAACCGAGGGGCGTGCCGCGCTACGAGTACATCATCGCCATGTTTATACCCGTCTGGTCGGGGTTGGCCTATACGGCGATGGCGTTTGGTCAGGGCAAACTCGCCGTTGCCGGGCAAACAACGCATTACGCGCGCTATATCGACTGGGCGGTCACGACGCCGCTTCTCCTTTTGGCTCTGGGCCTAACCGCGATGTTTTATATTCCCAAGAGCGAGCGACGCGTTACCCTGCTGGCCGGGCTCGTCGGCGCGGACGTGGTGATGATCCTCTGTGGACTGGTTGCCGACCTTTCAACGAGACCTACCGTCCGGTTTACCTGGTACCTGCTTGGCTGCGCCGCGCTGGTCGTGGTTTTGTGGGTGATCTGGGGTCCGTTGCGCCGCGTCGCCGCCGGACAAGGCGCGCGTTTGTCGGGTATCTACAGCAAACTTGCTCTCTACCTGAGCGTGCTGTGGCTCGGCTACCCTACGGTATGGCTTCTGGGTCCGTCCGGATTAGGACTGCTCAACCAGACAACGGACACGCTACTGTTCGTTGTGCTCCCGTTTTTTTCGAAAGTGGTCTTTAGCATTCTTGATTTGTCGTGGCTGCGCGGGCTCGAGAAAACGGCGGAGCACCGGGAGACGGCGCACATCCAGGCGCAGGGCTAGCGGGACGAAGCGTGGCTACGGGCGAAAGTCACGCGCAGACGAAAGCAGACGAAAAGAACGTTTCAGCGCCCCCGCCTATTTGGGTAGAGCGTCCGTATGTAGGGCGTCAGGCATCAGGCTTTATCACGTCTCTTCGGGAGCGTTCAGAGACGTGAGTACCGAGTGCCGAGTGGAAAGTACCGGATGAACACTCTGAACCCGGTACCCGGTACGTTCGTCTTTAGAAAAGCAGAAACGCGTGCTATAGCTTCTTTATGATGCTCATGATAAAAGCCTGGTCAGGCGTGTACTGTTTGAAACATCTCACGTAAGCTTGTATCTTAAACTAATGATGTGACCAAACTTGACCACGGGCAAACCCGGTAGCAGGTGTTACTCGACGGCACCTACGAGGTGATGGCGCAGCGTCCGCTGGACGCGCAGCGGACGCTTTTTGAGGCCACCGCGCCAGACGGGGCGGCGGTGCGGGTGGTGTGGTTCGAGCTCGAGCCCCATCAAGAAGCGCCTTTCGAACGCTACCGTAAGCTGTTGCGCACACTCCGGCGCGAGGGATACGCGGCCATTTACGACCTCGTCTCGAGACCGGGCGCGCACTACGTCGCCTGGCAGACGCCCCCGGCGGACGCGCGTCCGCCGGGCGACAGGGAGCGCGCAGCCGTTCGCGCGCTGCTCGAGCCCCACGGCTATACCCTGGGAGACGCGGAACTCGTTAACGAAGGGGACAGACCCAGACTATACAGCCTCGCTTTTGAAGGCGCTTCTGCGGAAACGCCCGCCTATCGCGCGCCCGTGGCGCCGACCGCACCACAGCCCTGGTGGCGCTCACCCATGTCGACTTGGGCAGAAGCCTCGAAGGCGGGTGGTGTTCACCCGCCCCGCTGGCTGCTCCCGTGGGTGCCCGGCCTCGTGTTTACCGGTCTCGGGCTCCTCTTGCTCGTCGCAAGCCTGAGTCTACGCACCAACACACGTGTGGTGGTCATGCCGGATGTGCTGGGCACCGACGTCAACGCCGCCGCCGCTCTCCTCTACGCTCAGGGTTTAACAGTTGAAAGCGAGCCGGTTGGCTCGAGCGTAGAGGAGAGCGTGACGCAGGGATTGGACGGCGTGACAGGAGGAGCGAAGGCGGCAAACGCCTCAGCGGGCACCGTTGTGGATGTAGAGCCCCCTCCCGGAGCGCGGCTTCGCAGGGGCCGCACCGCCCGCCTCCGTTACGCCCTGCCGCCGGGACAACGGCCTCAGGTGGAGGTGCCGGATTTGCGCGGCCGACCTTTTGAGGGCTCGCTGCGCGCGTCGCTCGAGGCCGCGGGGCTTACCTTTGATCGCGTGGCGCACGTGCCGGGCGCGGAAGCGCGGGGGCTTATCGTCGCGCAGTCGCTGCCCCCCGGCAGCGCCCCGGCAGGAAGCGCCCTGTCGCTCCTCGTGAGCGAGGGTCCCCAGGGCGAGACGACCTTCGTGCCCGACCTGCGGGGGGAGCCCCTTACAGAAGCCCTCACCCTCGCGCGCGCCGCAGGTTTTAGCGAAGACCGCATTGAAAGGACTTGGTTAGAAGATGGGTTAGAAGGCGGGACGGAAGCCCCCCCCGGCACCGTGCTGGGTCAAAACCTCACGCCCTACTTAGAGACGCCGCTCGAGACCGCGACCTTGAGACTCCTCGTTGCAGGCGCTCCCGACGCAGGCACAAACGCCCCCCGCGCCCCCGACCTCATCGGGATGACGCGGGCCAACGCCGAAAAAACGGCGCAGGAAACTCCCAGAGCTTCCCTTGGCTTTACCCTCATCGACGAGGTGAATTTGCCCAAAGGCGTGGTGAGCCAGACGCCCGCGCCAGACGCGCCGCTAACCGGTGGCGCGCTCGAGCTGACGCTCAATCAGCCCGGACTTTTCCGGCCCGACGTGCAAGTGGAGAGGCGGGCGCTCGAGCTGCGCCGGGCGGCGTACCGCTTCCCCATCGAGGCCAACGTGCCCACTGCAACCGCCCGCGTCGAGGCGCATTATGTGAGCGGCAAGAGGGAGGTGGTCGGGGGCGCGCGCGTTTCCGGGGGGGAAACGCTTGAAAACACCTGGCTCACCACCGAATACGGCCCCATCACCTTTGTGCTCTACCTGAACAACATCGAGTACGCTCGAGTCCAGACCAATCCATAGTTGACCTCGGCAAAAGCGCGTGCTAAGCTTCTCGGTCTGCGCGGTCTCACCTCATCTCTACCCGCCTCTCACGTAAGACCTGAGAGGGACCGCGAACCGCCGGAAAGCGTCGAGGCAATCAGGGCAAGGCGAAACAACATCCGCAAACAAACAGGGCTCTCATAAACTACTGCAAAACCTATTTCAAAAAAACTATCGTAAGCAGCAAGAAGACACCCGTAAACAACCGCAACACACCACCACCAAGGTGTAGCCAACCGGCCTTTGTCGCTCCTGCGACCGTGATAGCATCGCGTTTGCTTCAGTTGGAGGAACCGTGCTTCAAAACACCCGCGAACTCTACGCTTACATTAGGCGCTACCCCAAACAGTTCCTGACCGGCATGGCGATGCTCGTGCTCACGAGCTTTACCGCTACCCTCGTTCCGAGAATTACGGGCAGCGCGTTTGACGCGTTTACCAACGGCGTCATGACGATGCGGTGGCTCGGGCGGCCCCTGTCTATCTTTCAAGCCGACATCGGCACGCCCGTCAGCCTCTGGTGGTACGTGCTGGGCCTCGTCGCCATCATCGGCGTGAGCGCGGGGAGCATGATTATCGTGCGCCGCACCATGCTCGACGCGAGTTGGGAAATCCAATTCGACATGCGGCACGACCTCTTCGAGCACTTCACCAAACTCGGCGCGGACTATTACGACAACCACCGCGGCGGCGACCTCATGACGCGGCTCACTGCGGATTTGAGCGCCGTGCGGCAGTTTATCGGCGTGGGTGTGTTTCAAGGCACAAACACGCTGCTTACACTTGGGTTCGCGCTCGTGCAGATGTTTTTGCTCAACGTCCAGCTCACGCTGCTCACGCTGCTGATGGTGCCCATTATTACCGCCAGCTTTTTTGTGCTTCTGCGGCTCGTGTATAAGCGGTACTCGAGCGTCCAGGAACAGTTCTCGTCCTTTTCGGCGATGGCGCAAGAGAACTTTTCAGGTATCCGGGTGGTCAAGGGCTTCGGCATCGAGAACCGCGAGATGGCGACCTTTGAAGGGCTCAACAACGAGTTTATCCGCCGCAACATGTCCTTGACCAAGGTGGACGGCCCGCTCTTCCCGCTCATGGAGCTTCTTTTCGGCGTGGGCATCTCGCTCTTGCTGCTGATCGGCGGTCGCTTCGTGTTGAGCGGTTCCAGCAGCCTCACCATCGGCGAGTTCGTCGCGTTCGTGCTTCTTTTTCAACTCATCCAGTGGCCGATGCTGGCTTTTGGCTGGATCGCCAACATCACCCAGCGCGGCTACGGCTCTTGGGACCGCCTCAAGGAGATTTTCAACGAGACGCCCAGCATCATCGACAACGAGATGACCGACCACAGCCTGACGACGGTGCGGGGCGACATTGAATTTAAGAACGTGACGTTGAAGTTTGACGATTTTACCGCGCTCGACAACGTCTCATTCCGGGTTCGCGCGGGCGAGAAAATCGGCATCACCGGGCGCACGGGCTCGGGCAAGACGATGATTGTGAACCTCGTTACCCGCCTCGTCGAGCCCACCGAGGGCACCGTCTTAATTGACGGCGTGGACATCCGCAAGTATCCGCTGTCGGTCCTGCGCGGCAGCATCGGGCTGGTGCCCCAGGAGCCTTTTCTTTTTTCGGACACCATCGCCGAAAATATCGCCTACGGCATTCCGGAGGACGACCCGGAGCGGATTCAAGCCAAAGTCAAGCGCGTCGCCGACCTCGTGCAACTCTCCGGCGACGTCGAGGACTTTCCCGAGGGCTACGACACCTCGCTGGGCGAGCGCGGCGTGACCCTGTCGGGCGGGCAGCGCCAGCGCACCGCGATGGCGCGGGCCATCATCCGCGACCCCGAGATTCTTATTCTGGACGACGCGCTTTCAGCCGTAGACACGCAAACCGAAGCGCGCATTTTAGAAGGCCTGCGCGAGGTCGCCGAGGACCGCACGACGCTCATCGTGGCGCACCGCGTCTCGGCCTTTAGCGACGTGGACCGTATCTTGGTTTTGGAAAACGGCCGGATTATCGAGGAGGGCGACCACGACGACCTCATCGCGGTGGACGGCTGGTACGCTGACATCAACCGGCGTCAGCAGTTGGAGGAGTCGTTAGATGCCGCCTGAGTCGGGAGAAGCATACAGCAGACCTTATAGCGTCGAGGAGGCTAAACGCGAGGCGCGTAAAAATCGCCGTAGCCGCGTTCAAAAGCTCCGCGAGGAGGGCAACCTCAACGAAGAGGGCGAGGCTTTTAAGAAGTCATTCGACTGGGACGTCACCAAGCGCCTGCTCGGGTACTTGCGCCCTTACCCCGCGCAAGTCAGCGCCGCCGCCGTGCTGGTGCTCCTTTACAGCGCCATCGTTCCGGCGCTTACCTTTCTCCTCAAGTTTGCTATCGACACCTACATTCGACCCGCAGCGGATCAAACGGTTTGGTTGCGAGACCTCCTCTCTCCCGCGCTAGGCAGCTTTTACACGTTTACAACCGGCGGCGCACCTTCAGAGGCGCTTATGAGCCCCGAGGCTCTCGCCCTGCGCCTTCAGGGCCTCACCACCGTGGTACTTATTTACGTCGGCCTGACCCTTATCAACTTCGCGCTGCGCTACGGCTACATCTACCTCGTTAACTGGCTCGGGCAGTACGTGATTTACGACCTGCGGCGGGCAATTTTTCGTAAAGTCCAGGGGCTCCACATGGGCTTTTTCGACCGCACCCCGGTGGGCCGCCTCATCACCCGCATCACCTCGGACATCGAGGCGATAGAGCGCATGGTGACCGACGGGGTGGTGGGGCTGGTCGCGGACGTAGGGCTCCTCATCGGCATCACCGTGTACATGTTTTTTATCAACTGGCAGCTCGCGCTTATCACGGTCGCCATCATGCCGCCCCTTTTTCTTACGCTCAACTTTTTACGCGGTAGGCTCCGCGACGCCTACCGCGCGGTGCGGGTGCGCCTGTCACGCTCGAACGCTTACGTCGCTGAGAACCTCACGGGGATGCCGACGGTGCAGCTTTTCAACCGCGAGGCGCGCAATCAGCAGGCCTTTGACAAAATCAACCTGTCTCTCTTAGACGCCTACGTCGAGCAAATCCGCTGGTTCAGCCTCTTCTTTCCGACCGTACAGTTTGTGAGCGCGATTTCGACCGCGCTGATTCTCATCTACGGCGCGACGCAAATTCTCGGCACGGGCATCTTTGGGCTGGGGGCGGGCGGGGCAGTCACCATCGGAGTGCTCATTGCCTTTTTGCAATACTCGAGCCAGTTCTTCCGGCCCATCCAAAACCTCAGCGACCGCTTCAACACCATCCAGGGCGCGATGGCCTCGTCAGAGCGCATTTTTGAACTTCTGGACACGCCCGAGGGCATTACCAATCGCCCGGACCCGCTCGAGTTTGGCAGCTTCCGCGGCGAGGTCGCCTTTGACGGCGTGTGGTTCGCCTATCAAGATGAGGATTGGGTGTTGAGAGACCTCACCTTTACCATCAAGCCCGGCGAGTCGGTCGCCTTTGTGGGGCACACGGGCGCGGGCAAGACGACCATCATCTCGCTCGTGTCACGCTTTTACGACGTGCAGCGTGGCGAGGTTCGCATCGACGGTAAAAACGTGCGCGACTACGACCAGGTCGAGCTGCGGCGGCACGTGGGTATCGTGTTGCAAGACCCCTTTTTGTTTAGCGGCACGGTGAGGAGCAACATCACGCTGAACGACGACACGATTCCTTTGGAGCGCGTTATCGAGGCCGCCAAGTTTGTCAATGCGCACGGCTTTATCTCTCGCTTACCCGAGGGTTACGACACCCCCGTGCGCGAGCGCGGCGCGGGCTTCTCGACGGGACAAAAGCAACTCATCGCCTTTGCCAGGGCGCTGGTGCAAAACCCCGACATCCTGTTGGTTTTAGACGAGGCCACCGCCAACGTGGACACCGAAACCGAAGAACTCATCCAGGACGCGCTCGAGAAACTTATGCAGGGCCGCACGAGCATCATCATCGCGCACAGGCTTTCGACCATCCAGAACGTAGACCGCATCATGGTCATGCGTAAGGGCAAGCTCGCGGAGCAGGGCAACCACTTTGAGCTTTTGGAGCAAAACGGGTATTACCGTAAACTTTACGAGTTGCAGTATCAGGAAGGGCCGGGGCGGGTGACGGGCGCAGATTAGGCTTGGACTGAAACAAAACTTTATCCGCTAGGCCTTGTCCCATAGGACTGGCACGTCATACAGACGCATTTTAAGGTCGGAGGTGACCAGAGTACAACCCTCGACCCTTGCTTGTACGATGAGCAACCTGTCAAACGGGTCACCGTGATGATGAGGTAAAAGGCGAAGTTCGTACACGTGCTCCAAGGTGACGGGGAGCACGCTGAAGCGATTGCGCTGCACCTGCTCATCGACGATTTTCTTTAGGTCGTCTCGTAGCTCGAGCTTTCCCAAACTTGCTTTGATGCGCATTTCCCAAGGAACGACGGTACTCAGCACCTTGCTTGTTGTGGCTTGTCCGAGGTGGCTAACGAGAGTGTTGGGAAGTTTTGCGGCGTTGCTATCCAGCCAAATAAAGGCGTGCGTGTCGAGCAGCAGCCTTACACGTCATTCCTCACCGAGCCAAAAGGTATCGGGCAGAGCTTCGTCAAAGTCGCTTGCCATTGTCAGTGCGCCTTTATGCATATCGAGGATGAGCGGCTGACTGTGAGGTAAAGGCTGAGGTAAAGGCGTCTCCCGGAGTGACAAGGCGTATTCGTAGACCTCCGTTTGCAATTCTGGCGGCAACGTCTCAACGACGGTCAATAGGTCTTTCATAACGACAGTGTAACAGGATGAAAGGAAGTAGCTGAACATTACTTCTTATAAGAGGGGTTTTAGTGACTACATTCACGTCACTTTCCCCTCCTTCTTTTTGCGGTTTATCTGCGCGTCAAACTGAGGCGTGACTGCTTTCTCGCTCGAGCCCTCTCACCCAAACCTACCTGTGCTTGGCCCCCTCCACTTCGTCACCCGTAAACACCGCCGAGTCGTAATAGGTCCGAAAATTCGTGACCTTGTCCCCGTCAGCTTCAAAAATGCTCACGCCGCGGTACTCGAGCGCCTTGCCGTTTGACAGTTTGCCGCTGGACTTCCACTCGAGCAAAATCCCGTTGTCCCCCTCAATAACGTGGTTAAAGTCCGAGTGAATCGTCTCGAACATCTCCAAATACTCTTCCCAGAACTCGCGCGCACCGTCCTTGCCGGTCATCGTTTCTTGCGAGAGCCTGCGCAGCTCGGCGTCCTCGGCGAACATTTGCACGAGCGGCGTTACGTCTTTTGAATTCTCGATTTCCTGAAGCGTGTCCATAAACTTTTGCGCCATATCGCTTGCCATAAATCCTCCTGAAGAGAGAATACGTGGGGAAGACGCCCGAAACAGTCAGGGAGACTCGTATCAGGAGGGAGTGCGGAAAAAAGTTGAGGGGGAAAATCAAAGGCGGGAGCGTTAGGCGGGGCGCTCGAGCGTAAAAAAGGTGAGTTCGGGCTGACAGCGAATCCTTAGGGGCACCACGCTAAAGCCGATGCCGCGGTTGATGTACAAGTGGTTGCCCTCCGCGCCGTAGCCACGCACCGCGGGGTCGTCCACCCAACCGGCTATGTAGATGTCATCGCCATAAAAATAGGTGAGGTAGGTCCAGTAGGGCGAGCCCGGCAGACTGATTTGGCCGCCGTGGGTGTGACCCGCCACGGCCAGGGGCGCGCTGTGGGCGGGAAACTTGTCAAACGAGGCGGGGTGGTGCATCAGCGCGATGCGGGGGGCGTCCTCGGGCACCTCGGCAAGCGCCTTTTCGGGGTGGTCGTCTTCCGGGACGTGCGCGCCGACGGCGACGAGGTAGAGGGCTTCGCCTGCTGAAGACTCGAGCTTCACCGCTTCATTGTGTAGAACAGGAATGCCGACCTCTTCCAACGCCTCTTCCAAGGCGTCCACCAACCCCTGGTCCCCATCATCTTTTTTTGTGGGCATTGCGTAGTCGTGGTTACCGAGCACCGCGTAAACGGGCAACGCTGCTTTGGCAAGCGGGCGCACCAGGCTCACCGCTTCGGTGATGGCGCTCCGTTTGTCATAAACAAAGTCGCCCGTTAAGAGCACCAGGTCGGGCTTTTCACGGACGATTTTGCGGACGATGCGGCGCACCGTGGAGATGTTGGTGAGCCACATGCCTATCTGGATATCGCCAATCACCGCGACCCGCGCGCCCACCCAGGAGTCGGGCAAACCTGGAATCTCGCCCCGCTGCTCCTGCACGTCGATGGTGTAGGGCTCGAGGAGGCCCCAAAGAATGAGGAGGAGGAGGAGCCCCAAAAGCGTGAGAACGATGTAAAGTACAGGCACACAACCTCCTTGAACTCAACCCTGCAGCAACGACTGACCCCCGTCAATCCACATTTCCGTACCCGTGATGTGCGTGGACGCGTCCGAGGAGAGAAAAAGCACCAACTCCGCGACCTCTTCAGAAGTGCCGGGTTCACCGTCGGTAAGTGGGATTTGCCCCTCGGGAAACTCCACAGGCTCGCGCGCCGCTTCGGTGTTGCGCTGCTCGGTGTTTTCGTCAATCTGCGTGTCGATGGCACCCGGACAAATGACGTTGACGCGGATGCGGTGCTTGGCAAGCTCTAAGGCGAGCATCTTCGTCATCGCCACCTGCGCCGCCTTGGTCGAGGCGTAGGCGGTCGCGCCCGAGTTCGAAAACATGCGCGTGCCGTTGACCGACGCGGTCACGACGATCGCGCCGCCCTGCTTTCTGAGGTGCGGCACCGCGAACTTTATCGTTGCAAAGGTGCCGCTCAAGTTGATGTCGATGGTTTTTTTCCACTCGTCCATCTCTAAGTCTTCGATGGGTGCCCACACGCCGTTCACCCCGGCGTTGGCGAAGACCACGTCGAGCCGTCCCCAACGGTCCAACAGCGTCTCGTACGCTTCTTTAAGCGAGTCCACGTCGGAAATGTCCACGGTTAAAACCAGCGCCTCGCCTCCGGCTGCCTCAATGTCATCTTTGACGGCCTCGAGCTCCTCTTTGGTGCGCGCCGCCAAACCCACCCTGGCCCCCGCCTCGGCAAAGCGCTTGGCCGTGGCCGCGCCGATGCCCGAGCCCGCGCCCGTTACTAAGGCCACTTTTCCTTCCAGCGTCATCAAATTCTTCATAAGTCCCCCTCCATTAAATGCGACTCTTTTTATAGCACGGGAGGGGCGGGAGCATCACAAAACCGGACGGAGTCGCCGCGCATCCCCGAACCACACCGTAAGCATATGAAACAATGGGTGTATGAAACGCCCCAACCGCATCCTTGTCGTCGGCAGCCTCAACATGGACTTAGTCGTCACAGTCGAAACGCATCCCAAGCCCGGCGACACGGTGCTTGGCGGCGACACCCGCACCATCCCCGGCGGCAAGGGCGCGAACCAGGCCGCCGCCGCGTCCAAGGCGGGCGGAGACGTGGCGATGCTCGGCCTCGTCGGCTCCGACGCTTATGGAGACGCGTTAAGAGAGGCTTTGCGGGAGGCCGGGGTGGATACCGAACGCGTTAGAACTGTTGAAGGACTCAGCGGCGTCGCGCTTATCACCGTGGACGCGGACGGGCAGAACATGATTGTGGTGAGCCCAGGCGCGAACGGCAAACTGAGCCCTAAAGATTTTGAAGAAGGGATGCTTGACGGCGCGGCGCTTGTAGTGATGCAGCTCGAGATTCCCCTCCCCACCGTCCAAACCGTAGCCGAGGCGGCGGCAGCGCTCGGCGTCCCGGTGCTCCTCAACCCCGCCCCCGCGCAACCTCTTGCGGATGAGCTTCTGTCAAAAATTCGCTATCTGGTGGTCAACGAAGGAGAAGCGGCGCTCCTCAGCGGGTCAAGTGTAACGGACGCTGAGAGTGCTCTCGCCGCCGCTCAGTCTTTACGTGAACGCGGGGCCGAAAAGGTTGTGGTTACCTTAGGCGCGCGCGGGCTTGTCTGGTCAAGTGATGACGGAGAAGGAAAGCTCGAGCCTCACAACGTCAAAGCCATCGACACCACCGCCGCAGGCGACGCCTTTTGCGGCGCGTTTGCGGTTGCCCTGGCTGAAGAGAAGGGGCTCGAGCCCGCCCTGCGCTTCGCCAACACGGCGGGCGCGCTCGCCACCACCAAAGAGGGCGCGCAGCCGAGCTTGCCGACCAGAGAGGAGATTGAGGGGTTGCTCGAGGGTTCCGAAACCTAAGCGGTTGCTCCCTCGTTGATTTGAACGAACAAACCGTTGGAGTTTGAAAACGAGGGCTGACGTTAGAAGGGCGTGCGCAGCTCGAGCGCCCCAAAACGCTCACCGGGGTTCAGGTCTTCTGACCAGAGCACCCCGCAGCCGAGCGTGAGCGCGCTCTGCACAACCATCGCATCCCAAAAGGACAGGCGGTGCGCTTCCCGCAAGTCAATTGCGCCGGTAACGTCGGCGGTGGTGGGCGCGTGAACGAACCAGAGAGAGTAATCTTCAATGATTTGTCGTGCGGCGGAGGGCTCGAGCCGAAGCTTTCGCGTCGCGTTTACGTAAAATTCTTGCAACACTTGAATGCTCAAGCACCCCGTACGGCGCTCCCAAAGCTCGTTCAGCAACGCTTCCGCTCTCGCCTGCTTGGCGGGTTCGCTGTGGTCGCAGGCGTAAAGGAGAATGTTGGTGTCTACAAACGTCAGACTAACACTCATGCAACGCGTCGCGGTCTAAAAAAGCTTCTTCGCGTTTCCTACCCTCACGCATCAGCGCCCGCTGCCGCTCCCAGGCGGCGTCGTAGGCTTCATTGCCGCTTGTGGTGCGGGTGAGTCCTTCTATGACAAGCGCGGTGAGCGTGGTGCCCCTTTCGGCGGCTAGCTGCTTGGCCTTTTTGAGGAGCGGTTTGGGAAGACGCAGGGTAAGGTTTTGCGTTTCCATGCGTTGGACTTTAGCACGCGCCGCACATTTCTACGTGCGCTCTCGAGCCTTTATCATCAGAGTTGCTAATATCCGCTAGACAATAAGCAACCCGAGTATCGTAAAGCCGTGAGAGTCCTCATCCTAAGTTCCAGCCTCGACAAGAACAGCCGTAGCCGCGAACTCGCCCATATCTGCCAGCGTGTGCTCGAGCCGCTTGACGTCAAAACCGCGTTTGTCGATTTAGCTGAGCTTGAGATACCCAACTTTGACAACGACACCATTTATCAGACGCCCGTGTACCAGCAGCTTCACAAGGCCACGCGTGAGAGCGACGGTATCGTGATGTGCAGTCCGGTCTACAACTGGGGCGTCAGCTCGGAACTCAAAAAGTATGTCGAATATATCGGGTCCACGCCGCCGGACGGCTCGCTCGAGGGGGCGCTGTTCGACAAGGTGATTACCTTTGCCAATTCGGGCGGTTTGCCCCACAGCTACACGGCTTTTAGAGAGATGGCGACCTCGCTCATGCTCGACTTCAAGTGCATCATCAATCCCTATCATATCTACGCGCATAACCGTCACTGGTCGGATGGTCGGCTCGACGCCGAAAAGATGCAGCGCGTTGAGAAAAGTATGTCCGTTATGACGGAGCTCTGCCGCTTACTTTCGAAAAGAACTTACAGCTCCACGTGGGAAATTTGACAAACGCCCGGCTAGAACTCTCAACACGCTCAGGCCACCTACTACCCTCCTCCGCCTCGAGCCCCTGTATAATCAAAAACCAGTGTAAGCAGGAGGCACTTTATGCAACCCACCCAGGCCATCAACATCAACGAGCTAAGACAAAAATACTTGGAGTTCTTCAGGGCCAAAAACCACCTCGTCTACCCCTCGTCTTCGCTGAAAAGCGACGACCCGACGCTGCTTTTCACCTCGGCGGGGATGGTGCAGTTCAAGCCCTATTTTTTGGGCGCGACGCCCAAGTTCGCCGGGTATGAGGGCGTCTGGCACCGCGTCACCACGGCGCAGAAGTGTTTGCGGGTGGGCGACATCGAGAACGTCGGGCGCACGTTGCGGCATCACTCGTTTTTTGAGATGATGGGAAACTTTTCGTTTGGCGATTATTTCAAGCGCGAGGCGGCGGCCTGGGCCTGGGAGTTTCTGACCTCGAGTGAATGGATGGGGCTCGAGCCCGACCGCCTTTATGTGACGGTTTATTTAGACGACGACGAGGCTTTCGAGGTGTGGCGTGACCATGTCGGCGTGCCCGAGGCGCGCATCTCGAGGTGGGGCGAAGACGAGAACTTCTGGCCCGCCAACGCGGTGTCGCAAGGCCCTAACGGCCCCTGCGGCCCCTGCTCGGAAATCTTTTATGACCGCGGCCCCCAGTACGGCACGCCCGACGAAACGGGACCCAACACGGGCTCGGGAGACCGCTTTATCGAGGTCTGGAACTTGGTCTTTACCCAGTTCGACCGCCAGGATGGGGGCGCGCTAGTGCCGCTGCCGCAGCAGAACATTGATACGGGTTTGGGCTTTGAACGTCTAGCCGCGGTCATGAGCGGCGTTGAGGACGCTTACGCCACCGACCTGTTCCAGCCCACCATCCGGCGGGTGGCGGCGCTCTCTAACAAGCCCTACCGGGGCGTGGAGAGCCTATCGCACCGCGTCATCGCCGACCACGTGCGCGCGGTTACCTTTGCGGTGAATGACGGCGTGCTGCCCGCCAACGACGGCGCGGGTTACGTCGTCAAGATGCTCATCCGCCGCGCCGCGCGCCACGCGTGGCTTTTGGGCTTGCGCGAGCCCGTGCTGTACAGATTGGTTGAACAGGTTGTCGAGGCGATGGGTGAGGCGTACCCGGAGTTGGAGGACGCCAAAGAGCGCATCCAGGGCATCATCCGGACCGAAGAGGAGAGTTTTTTACGGACGCTCGAGGCGGGTATTACCCGCGTCTCGCACCTCTTTAATAATCTCGAGGGAAGTGAACTTTCTGGCGAGGTCGCCTTTGACTTATGGCAGACGTACGGCTTTCCCCTGGACCTTACTGAGGAGATGGCCGCCGAGCGGGGTTTTAGCGTGGACCGGGCGGGCTACAGAGAGGCGCGTGAGGCGGCCAGGGAGGTGTCGCGGGGCGGCAAGGAGGCGGGGGCGCTCTTTGCTGCCAGTAAAGACACGTTGGGCCAAATCGCGGGCGAGCACGGCGAGACTGAGTTTTTGGGCTACGACGAGACCGAGAGCGAGGCGCGCGTGGTGGCGCTCCTCCGTGAGGACGAAACGGTGCGTGAAGCAACCGAGAGCGAGAGCGTCCAGGTGATTCTCGACCAAACGCCCTTTTACGCCGAGGGCGGCGGGCAGCTTGGCGACAGCGGGGTGCTCGAGTGGCCGGGCGGCAAGGCGGCGGTGAGCGGCACGACAAAGAGCAAACAGGGGCTGTTTCTGCATCAGGTGCGGGTTTTGAGGGGGAGGCTCGAGCCCAGCGCAACAATCCGCGCTGCCGTGGACCCCTGCCGCCGCGACACAGAAAAACACCACAGCGCCACCCACCTCCTGCACGCCGCGCTGCGGAGCGTGCTAGGGCGGCACGTCGCGCAGGCGGGCTCGCTCGTCGCGCCCGACCGGCTGCGCTTCGACTTCTCGCACCCGCAGGCGCTCTCTCAGGGAGAAATAAAGGAGATTGAGACCCTCGTTAACCGCTGGATTCAGGCCGACTTCGAGGTGAGTTGGCGCGTGGTGCCCATTAGTGAGGCGCGCTCTCAAGGCGCAATGATGCTCTTCGGCGAGAAGTACGGCGCAAACGTCCGCATGGTGACGATGGGTAGTGCAACAGGGGATGGTGCGACAGGAGATAGAAGCGGAGAGGCCGACACGCCCACAGCCAACATAAAAACCGTCTCCACCGAACTCTGCGGCGGCACCCACGTCAAGCGCACGGGCGAAATCGGCTTCTTTATCATCACTTCAGAAGAGGCAGTCTCGGCGGGGGTGCGCCGGATCGAGGCCGCCGTCGGGATGGCCGCGGTTTCTTTTGTGCGCGACCTGCGGGAGAACGTGAACGCGCTCTCGAGAGAACTCGGCGCAAAACCGGACGAGCTGGCCGAGCGCGTCGGGAAACTTCAGGGCGACCTCAAGGCGGCGGGGCGCGAGGCGGCGGGGCTGCGCGACAAGCTGGCGGCGGCGCAGACGTCGGGCGGGGGCTCGAGTGCTGTAAGGGAGGCCGCGGGCTTTCGCTACAGCACTGCGCTTTTGGACGGTCTCGACGCGGGCGCGCTCCGCACCGCCGCCGACGCGATGCTCCAAAAGAGCGGCGCGGACTTGGTCGTGCTCGCCAGCGGGCCACTGCTGGTTGCAAAAGTCGGTAAAGAAGCGCAGGGACGCGGCGCGCACGCGGGTAACCTCGTCCGCGAGGTCGCCAAGCGCGCGGGCGGCGGCGGCGGCGGTCGGCCTGACTTGGCGCAGGCGGGGGTCAAGGACGCCTCAAAAGTGCCGGGTGCGCTCTCGGCGCTTCCCGAGATTTTGCAGGAGATAGGGAGTTGAGCTGGGTTTCTTCGTGCCTGTGCTCCCCAAGCTCATCGCCTTAGATTTGGACGGCACGCTCCTCACCTCGGCGAAGACGATTACGCCGCGAGCCAAGGCGGTGATTGGGCGGCTCGAGCACCGAGGCGTCCGCACCATCCTCTGCACAGGCCGCCCACCCCGAACCGCCCGGATCATTTGCGCGCGAACTCAAGCTGACGAACTTAGCCATCGTCTACAACGGCGGGGCTGTCTATGACTTCGACGCCGACACGGCGCTGCACCGTTTCGACATGCCCGCCAGAGTGGCGTTGGCGGCCCTCGAGGAGATGCAGCGCGCCTATCCCGACATCATGTGCGGCATCGAAACCCACCACGGCTGGTATGTGGACGAGGCGCACGCTGCGGTTCGCGGCCTCACCACCGAACCAACCAGCGTCGGCAATGTGCGGGGCTTTGTGCAGGACGCCGTAACCAAGCTCCTCTTTCGTCATCCCAAAGAGTCAGCCGAAGCTTTGAGCAAATCCCTTCGTGACCACCCAGTCCACTGCACCTGGAGCCTGCCGGGTCTGCTCGAGGTGACTGCAAAAGGCGTGACCAAGCGCCGGGCGCTCGAGTGGGTCGCCAACGACTTAGGCGTGGACGCTTCGCAGATAGCCGCCTTTGGCGACCAGCACAACGACAAGGAAATGCTCGCCTGGGCGGGCCGAAGCGTGGCGATGGCGAACGCCAGTGATGAAACTAAGGCGTGCGCGGGGCAGGTCACGCTGTCCAACGACGAGGACGGGGTGGCGGAGGTGCTCGAGGCGTGGGAGCGTCAGGCAAGCGCGTGATTGTTTTGGGCCTCGACGTAGGCGACGCGCGCATCGGGCTGGCAAGGGGCGAGACGGGTTCGTCATTCGCTTTTGGGCGCGGCTTTATCGTCCGCCGCAGTTTGGAAGAAGATATTAAAGCTGTAGAGACGCACATGCTTACCGAGGGCGCACAACAACTTGTCGTCGGATTGCCTCGGCGGAGTGACGGCGGCGATTCGGCGCAGACGCAAAAAGTGCGCGCCTTTGCGAAAGTGCTTCAGGACCACGGGCTCGAGCTTGTCTTCGAAGACGAACGTTTTACCACCAAAATCGCCACCCGCAACCTGCTCGGCAGCGGGATGTCCAAGCATAAACGCCAGAACAAGGGGAGTGTGGACGAGGCCTCGGCGGTGCTTATTTTGGAAACCTATCTCGCTAAAGTTTCACGTACGGAAGGTAAACTGGGTCCGTGAGCGACGTTTCCGCCCCCACACCTGCGCCCAGACGGTCTCGAGCCCGACCCCTGCTCCTCGCCCTCATCGTTTTGGCGCTGCTTGCCCTCGTGGGCGCGCTTTACTTGCAAGACCAGCTCGCGCCGCCCAAGATTAGCGGCGCGGCGCAGACGTTTGAGGTCGAGCCCGGCTGGGGCGCGTCGCGCGTCGCGCGCGAACTTGCAGACGCGGGGCTTGTTCGGCAGCCGCAGGTGTTCAGCCTCTGGCTGCGCTACAGGGGGCTTGACCGTTCTATTGGCGAAGGGCTTTACAGCCTCTCCCCCGCCATGAGCGCGTCCGAAGTCGCGCGGGTGCTGGAGGCGGGTGGGCGGCCTCGAGTGGTGCAAATCGTTATTCCTGAAGGCTTTCGCGCGACCGACGTGACTGCGCGGCTTGCGGACGCGGGTTTAGGTGATGAACCGGCGCTGATGAACCTCGTTCAGGAGCCTGGCGCGCTGCGCCCCTCTTATGTGCCCGAGGAGGCGGGACTCGAGGGTTTCCTCTTCCCCGCTTCTTATGAGTTTCCCTTAAGGAGCACGCCGGAAGAGGCGTTGGGGGTGATTTTAGGGCGTTTCAACCAAGAACTGACGCCCGAGGTGAGCGCGGCGCTCCGAGCAAACAACTTGAGCGTCTACGACTGGGTCACATTGGCGAGCGTCGTCCAGGCCGAGGCGGGGACAACGGGCGAGATGCCGATTATCGCCGGAGTATTTCGCAACCGCCTGGACGTGGGGATGCGCCTCCAGTCCGACCCGACGGTGGCTTACGGTCTCGGCAAACCGATGACCGCGCTCGACGCGCCCGCGGGCGATTTTGAGGTGGACCAACCCTGGAACACCTACCTTTACGCGGGGCTGCCCCCGACGCCCATCAGCAACCCCGGCCAGGCCGCGCTTTTAGCGGTCCTCAACCCGCAGCGTGATAACCCCGCGGGCGAGCCCTACCTCTACTTTTTGCATGACCGCAACCTCGTGTTTAGACCCAACCTGACCCTGGAGGACCACGAGCGCGACGTGCAGGAGTTCTTGCGTTAGTTCAAACGCGCAGCTTTTGGTGAGGCTCGCACACTGAATGTTAGGCGAGTCTGAAGCCAGTCTGCCTCGGTAACTGCTGTATTCCCTCGAGTCAGTTTCCCACTGCGCTCGAGAAAGAAAGCTCTGTGCCCTGCCCCCCTTTTCG
Organism: Trueperaceae bacterium; assembly: GCA_965214405.1. Classification (GTDB taxonomy): domain Bacteria; phylum Deinococcota; class Deinococci; order Deinococcales; family Trueperaceae; genus CBDCCT01. The sequence continues at coordinate 3,272,164 of OZ243956.1, read as the reverse complement.
AGGGGGCAGGGGATTAGCACCCACAACAGCCCATAAACCCATCAAACCCAAATCTGTAAGAGTTTCGTGAGGACTCAACCCCTACACTGACAAAGCAGTGTGACGGTGGCTCGAGAGGCGTTGGCAAAGAGGTCTATACTCGCCTTAACCACCCGAGCACCGCCAGCTTGCGCCCCGCGCAGTGTGTTTTGTGAGCTAACGTAAACATTCTCTTCTATTCACGAAACGGGTGAATTGTGCAACCATATAAACATCGACTCGAGTTGAAACTTGTCTGGAGGCCCGAAGAGACGCTTTTAAGTTCCTCTTTACGCCTCACCGCCCGAACCTTTACGGTCAGAGCTGAAATCAGCAAGGCCCGCAGGGGTCAGATAGATGGTTAAACTTCACCTCCTCGGCACCCCGGCCTTAGAAAGGGACGGCGAACGTACCGACCTGCCGCTCACCAAGCCCGTGTGGCTGCTCCTCTACTTGGGCTACTACGGCGAATGGATAAGCCGCGAGGCGCTGGCCTTTTTTTTCCGGCCCGACGCCGACGAAGGAGACGCCCGGCGCTATATCCGCAAGCTTCTTCATGAGGCGCAAAAAATCGGGGGAACGGACGGGCTCGAGGTCGAATCCGAGCGCCTACGCTGGCGCGTGACTACCGACGTCAAAGAGTTTCAAGCCGCCATTCAGAAGGGCGGCTGGTTCGAGGCTCGAGGACTTTACAGGGGACCCTTTTTGGATTCGCTCAACGCGTCTACTTCGCCCTCGTTTGAGGCCTGGCTCGACTTCGAGCGTGAGGCCTTGGCGCGCGCGCTGCACGACGCTTCGCTTCACTACGCCAACGATTTAGAGGGCACCGGGCATCACCGTGACGCGGCGGAGGCCGCCAAGGAACTCTTGCAGCGCGACGCGCTGGCCGAGGACGCGCTGCAAACGTACCTCCGTAACGCCTATTTGAGTGGTCAGCGCGAGGCCGCTTTGGAAGCTGCCGCCGCGTTTCGGGCGGAGTTGCGGGAGATGGGCTTCAAACCGCTTGCCGCGACGGAGGAGATGATCGAGACGATTCGCGCCTCCAAGCCGCTACAAAAGCGCTCGAGCACGCGCACCTACGGTCGCCGCAGCACGGACCGCGCTCAGTCCGAGAGCGACGAGGCGGATTTGAGCGAACTCCTGACCCTCATGGAGCACACCAACGCGCGGCTGATGACCATTACCGACGTGGGCGGGCGGGGGCAAGAAGCGCTCATCATCGCCAAGCGCGTGCCGGAGCCCACGGTAGCACTACGCGCGATTGCGGGGTTGGCGGAGCGCCTTATCGGCAGCGGTCACCACACCAGGGCGATGGAACTGCTCGTTTTGGCGCTGCTGCACCCTGCCTGCGACGCGCCCACCAAGACCAGGGTGCGGCAGGCATTGACGTGGCTCGAGCCCCACCTCCCCAAGGAACTCGTGAGGAGCGCGCTGGCAAGGTAGGCAACTCAAACCCGAAGCGAATCATTTTCTTTACCCGTGGGCTCGAGGCTCTTTTCGGTGTGCCCATCTACCCTATCTACAATGCGCCCGTCCACCAGGTGCAGCGTCCGCTCCGCCCTGGACGCCACCTGCGGACTATGCGTCACGGTAATCAGGGTCGCGCCTTGCGCGTGCAGTTCGGTGAGCAAAGCCAGGACGCGTTCGCCCGTCCCGGTGTCCAGATTGCCCGTGGGTTCGTCCGCCAAAACGAGTTCGGGCTTTTGAATGAGCGCGCGAGCGATGGCGACGCGCTGCTCTTGCCCGCCGGAGAGTTCGGAAGGGTAGTGGTCGGCCCGCGAGAGCAAATCAACCCGCTCGAGCCCCTCGAGCGCGCGCTTTTTCCGCTCTCTTAAAGCCGCACCGCTATACTTGAGCGGCAGCGCGACGTTTTCCCACGCTTTGAGTTGAGGCAGCAGGTTGTACGACTGAAACACGAAGCCGATGGCCCTGCCCCTAAGCCGCGACCGCTCCCGGTCGGGAAGCGCGAACGGGTCTTTGCCGAGCAGACGCAACCTACCGCTCGAGGGGGTGTCCATCAGCCCCAGCAAATAGAGCAGCGTCGATTTGCCCGCGCCCGAGGGTCCGGTGAGCGCCACGCTCTCGCCCGCGCCAAAAGAGAGCGTCACGCCGCGCAACGCCTCGGTGGTGGTGCGGCCGTTGCTGTAGCGCTTCCAGGCGTCTTGCAGCTCGAGGATGGCGTCTTTCACGCTGGCCGCCTCCGCATTGCGCTCGCCGGAGGGATGCGCGCCGCGGCCCAGCTTGGGCCTGCGCCAAATATGAAACTCAAAACGACGCCCAGCGCGGCGGCTCCCACCGCCCAGCCAAAGGGAAAGGAGAACGCGACACCCTGAACCCGCGCGGACAAAAAGGCCGCCACCCCGCCCAGCAGCAGCCCGAGCGCCGTCGCGCTCAAGCCAAGACCTAAAACCTCCCGCAGAAATTGCCGAAAGATGTCTCCACGGCTCGCCCCGGTCGCGCGGCGGATGCCGATTTCGCGCACGCGTAAAGAAACGGACACGAGCAACTGCGCCATGAACCCCACGCCCCCCAGGGCGAGAAGAAGAACGCTCAAGGCCCGGTAAACCGTAGACAGCGTGCTCAGGGTGCGGCTGAGTTCGGGCGGCGCAAAGCTGCTCGGGCGCAGCGCCAGGAAAGGTAGGGTTTGCGCCGACGCGTGGCGCGCGTTAAAAAAGGCGGCGGCCTCGTCAAACCGTTCGTCCGGCTCGGTGGCGGCGCGCTCGGCCACCATAAAGTTGATATCGCCTTTCGCGCGGACGAGCTTTCCCGGAAGCAGAACTTTTTGGTTTGAAGCACCGCCGGGGATGCCTTGCGTGCCCGCCTCGAACACGCCGACCACGACCCAATCTTGGCCCAAAATATTCAACGTCTGGCCGAGTGCTTGCGTTCCAAAAAGATTAGTGGCAACGTCCACGCCGAGAAGCAGTTCAGCTTTTTCGGGGTCGGGCAGACGTCCCCCTATCAGCGTCACGCCGACTAACTCTGGATAGTCGCCGTCGTAGGCGATGACGGAACTCAGGCTCGAGCCCACGCTCCCCCTCAAGTCCACCACCAAAAAGCCGCGCGCGTAGCTCGAGCGCGTAAAAGCGTCGGCGAGCGGCGACGCGAGAAACGCGCGGTAGTCCCCGGTGGACAAAGACGCGTTCGCGCGCGGGTCGCCCAGATTTGCTTCGGGACTAAACGAGCCGACGACCGCCGTCCGGCTGTCGAAGCTTCCCAACACGCGCTGCGCCTCCCGCTGCGCCGCCTCCGCGGTGGACGCTTGCAAAATGAGGCCCGCGACGCCGAGCGCCAGACCCGCCCCGGCCAGCCACACCCTACGCTGCGCGGCGCTACTCGCCAGGCCCCGAATCGCGTACGCAGGCGTCCACCGCGCCGCCCACAGCGCGGGGTAAAGCGCGCTCAGGCCGACGAGCAAAAGAAGCCCCAGCGCCAGCCCCACAAAGGTGACGCCGCCGGGCAGGGCGCTGAGACCGGCGGCGCGCTCCAGCCATCTGTTGCCGAGGTAGATGCCGGGCAGACTCAGGGCGACGCCCACGAGCGCCCACGGCAGCGCCCCCTCTACCTCTTCACGCACGACGGTCCCGGCGTTCGCCCCCACCGCGCGGCGCAGGCCGAAAAAGCGAATGCGCTCCAGGGCTCTCGCCAGATAAAACGTGACTAGATTCGCGCCCGCCGCCAAAAAAGCCGCGACCGCGCCGAAGAGCAGCCCGCCGCTGAGAAGTCGCGCGACTTTCTCGCGCAACTCGAGCCCGTACCGCTCCGCCAGGGGTGCCAGCTTGTAACCGCTCAAGCCGTTGTCGGCCAGCCAAGCCGTAAGCGCGGCGCGGGTCGCGGCAAAGTTCGCGGGCGAGACCTCGACGTACAGGTTTTGCGCTCCTGAGAAACCGGGATAACTGTCTATCGGCACGTAAACGGCGCTGTTCGCAAACGTGTCCCTTTCCACCAACGGCTCGAGCACGCCCACCACCCTGTACTCAACTGTTCCCAAACCGCTGACTTCCACCGTCTGCCCGAGCAGATTCCCCAACTCGCTGCCGACGACGGCTTCTTGTTCTGTATCTTGGCCCGAACCAAACACGCGCCCTGCGCTCAGGGCGTAGCGGCGCACCCCGAAAAAGTCGGCGTTGACGCCGCTCGAGGCGTAGCTAAAGGTGCCGATGGGCTGCGAGATGCCGGTCTCCACCCCGACGGCTTGCACCCCCGGTAGCGACTGCAAGGCCGCAAACGCCGAACCGCTCGAGGGCAAGGGAGGCGGCTGTAAACCCTCTTGGCTCTCCAGCGAGATTTCCCAGGTGTAGCGCCCCACCACGTCGCGCAGTTGGTCGATAAGCGTCAGCGAATGCTCCCACAAACCCAGCGTGAGCCCGAGGACGGTGCCCGCCAGCGCGAGAGACATGAGCGCGACGACGCTACGGAAGCGGAACACGTTACTGGGCGGCGGCTTTCAGCGCGCGTTCCAACGCGGCGCTGTCGCTGTCGTCTTTGAGTGCCGCAAACATGATGAACCCGTCTTCGACGTTGCCGGACGCGTCCACCACCATGTTGCGGAACTCGAGCCACCGCAACTGGTCCTCTGGCGAATCCGACGCGATGAACTGCCAGCCCGGAAAGGCGGCCCGTAAACCGGGCGAGCTGTCGCTGCTCCCCCGCACCACCCCGACGCCCTGAACGCCGTAGCGCTCGAGCAGGGGGGGCAGGGCCTCGAGGAAAAACCGTGTTTGCGAACTGGGGGCGGCTTCCTCCGAAGATGTTTCTTCACCACCGTCAGGACTACTTACAATTTTGATTTGTACGCCGCCGCTGGGTGCTTCGGCTTCCGCGCCGTTCAAGGTAATCAGCAAAGTCGGTCCGGCGACGGGTAAAATCTCTTCAGCCACGGGCGTGCCCGGCGCGGTCACGATGGGAACGACACTCGGCTCCTCGCCCGCTAAGAATTGCCGAGCATCCTCTTTGATAAGATCCGTTAAGCCCCACTGGGTCCAAAGGCTGGGGGAAAGAAAGCGGTAAGCAACCCTGTCGCCCTCCATAAGATAAAGGCCATCTAAGTACGTCGAGCGAAACAAGCCGCTGGAAAGCGTCGTGGGTAGCGTGGCGTCGTCATCGAAAAGAACCGTCAGCGGCGACAGGCGCGTCTGAATGGCTTCCCGCGTTTCATCATCGTAGGGCAGGGTGCCGAGGCGTTCGAAAAAGAGGACGTAACCGGGTGTCATATCAGTAAATTCGGGTAGAGAATTCACCACCGCGTTTTCCATCATGGTGTCCTCTGCGGCGTACTGGTCGTACTCGGCCACAGGAATCTCGGCGCGTTCGTCGGTCGCGTTGACAACGTCTAAAATCCACAGCAAATACCGGCCTTCGCTCGGAAGCGCGACCGGCTGTGAAGAAGCGTCATAAAAGTTTGCGTCCAACGTGTTGCCGGGGATGACGGCGCTATTGCTCGCGCCCGTTGAGAGAGCAGTGATACCTACGTCAGACGAGTAGGTAACCTCTTGTGCTGCTGCGTAAGCAATGAGCCACAGAAACAGAATGATGTAGTGCTTTGGCATTATCGTTCTCCATTAATTACATTACCAGCGACACCAGTACCGTAAGCGCCGCTGGTACAAGCCGAAACAGATGGTTCTGGTTAGACTGCGCAATATTGCCCACAGCTACCGCATGAAGTTCTAGAATGAGCAACGCAGTCAGCATCGTAGGTTATTGTTGTTGTACATGATTTGAGTCCTTGCGTACAGCGTTTACATGAGGGACCGCCGCCACCTCCGCAGAAACTACCTGCGCCGACAATACCAGTCAGGCTAATTGTTGCCAAAACCAATACGAACCTCGCGCGCTTCATCATTGTGTTCCTCCTTGTGTTTCAACGAGGTCTTCAGCTATAACCGCTAAATCCTCGCGAAAACCTAAATCAACCCAGGTAACAACTCCCTTATCTAAGTAAACTACCGAGGGAACGCCTGGAATCCCCCAATCGAGTGCGGTTTGTCGGGCGAACTCACCTGAACATCCTTCGGGCAGTGGCTCATCACGTGTTGCCAGGATGGTAATAGACAGCTCGCCGGACTCGCAGAGTTGACTGAGTATCGGTTTTTCTTCCTGGCACTTCTCACAGCTCTCTCTATAGAAAACGAGAAATCCCGTGTAATCGGAAAATTCTCCTGTTAGGTGCTCTCCGATGTTGATTGTGTAGGTGTACTCGGGCACCACGGTGCCCGCTTCAACATCTTTAACTGCCGCCTCCACGGTAGAGCGGTCGGCTCCACCTTCAAACTTTGTAGCAACTTGACCATCTTTAAGGACATAAACGCTCGGAAACTCAGGAACACGGAAGGTGCGAGCGACGAGTTGATTTTCGGTATCAGTTAAATATGGCGTATAGGGTAAGAAAAGGTCTGCGCCGATGTATGTGGCAGGTAATCCCTCGAACTCACTCTGAAGTGCCTCGCAAGCATCGCAGTTTGATTCAACAAAGACAAGAATTTTTACGCCGTCTTCAATTTTCACGCCATATGGAACCACTTGTGCCCAGCTAACATTGGCAAAGCCAATTAAGGATAAGAACCCGCCAATCAACCATAGGTTTACGAGCTTCATAGCTGAACTCCCCTCGAGCACCAGTTGCTACGCCTGCTGAATCTTTAGAAGCCGTTAATGCAGGTACTATAGCCACTAATCGGTTCTTTGGCTAGAGAACTTTAGTACCGTTACCTAAGTACCATGACTGTTGAAGGTACTCAGGCAGAACAAGATGAGCCGGGGGTGTCCAGCCATTTTGACAAAGCAGATACCAGTTACCAAAGTAGTAGTGAGCTGCTTGTAAACGGTTTTTGAGACAGAGTTTATCAAAGATTGTGCAAATTGTATTTTTTACTGTTTGTTCTTGGATATTTCGTATGTGCGAGATGGCGCAGTTACTGTGGTCGGTAGCAACGAGGTACAGCGTAAAAGCTTCAGCCTTCGAGAGGGGTGTGATGATGCGAGGAAGCGCTTCGAAACCCTCATCACAGAGGATGTCGCCAATGTCTTTTAGAGATACCTGACTCATTAAAGCTAACGGCTTTTGGTTGAGCAGCCTGAGCTTGTACTCAGGACAAGGATTATCCGTAACAACAAAGATGCGTTGAGCAGCGAGATTTTCACTTTTCCAAAGTGCCCATCCCAAGGGCGCGTCAAGTATGAGATGGGTAACACTAGTTTCCACTATTGAAAAGCCAAAAGCTGCTAAGCCAACCGCGATTTCTGCACGTAATTTTGACAGACCACAATGAAGCGTGATATTTGCGTTGTCGCTAGATGTGGAGACATCTTGGAATGTTTCCACAAAGCCACCTTCCCTAATCAGCCCCCGCTTGATTCAAAGGGAATACAACGTTAAAAACCATCCCTTTCACTACAATATATCACGCTAGACGCTGGCGTATAATTTTCACCACTCCCCAAAACAGCAAAAATCACCACGGCGTTTGGAACGTTTGTCGGACACGTGGCGGCTAAGCTTGACGCATGAACACCAAACGCTCGAGCTTCGTCATCCGCATCAAACAGGGCGAAAACCTTTTGGACATCACCCTACAAAACGTCGCCACGAGAGAGCTTCTCAAGCTCTCCTCGTGGCCTTCTCTTTTAGAAGCTTTGCAAGAGCGTCCCGGCGGGAACGTCATTCTGTTCTCGCCCAAGGATAAAAACCAACGCTGAGCAGAATCCGGGGCGTCACCAAGTTTGGAAAAGGTCAGGAGCACGCGCTTTCCTGGCCCCTTTTTATGGACGAGAGTCTTCTCAGATCCCGTTATCACCTGATTCTCCACTCCCTTCAGCATTCCGCCCCAAGCTCAACCGGACTTGGAACGCTGGCGTAACGCGCCGCCCGGACAATGGCTAAAGAACCCCTCGAGACGCCGGGGTCCAGCACCAGAAAGGAAGGTGGATTATTCGCGCACGCAAAGAGCATCCAAAGAGAAGCTGCGAGAAGCCTTGACGTTTCCTATAGTTCGAATTCGCTAAACATCAAGAAGCATCACCGAGAAGTCATCACCGAAAAGTCATCACCGAGAAGGAGTTTACATGCACATATCCGGTCTCAACTCTCTTCGCCCGCTCGCCCTTGTGGGCTTGCTGGCTTTACTTCTCACGCTCGGCGCGTGCTCGCAACGCCCGACCGAGAGCGGCTCCAGCGACAAAGTGGCCGACAGCGTGGCCGTGCATATTATGGCGCTGCCGTCGCAAGTCACTAAAGTCACGCTTAGCTTAGACGGCGGCGAAGCTCAAAGCGCGACCGTCAGCGGCGGCACCGCCAGCCTCACCCTTAAAGATGTGGCTTTTGGCTCTCACACGCTCGTCGCGCGCGGGCTTAGCGGCGCGAACGTGGTGCTTTATAAGGGCAGCCAGAGCGTCACCGTGGACGCCGACACGACGAGTGTGGACATGAAGATGGACCGCTTGACGGGCAACGTCAGAATCACCGCGTCCAACTTAGGACCCGCGTCGGAGGTTCTCATTGCCAAAGTGGGCGGGCTCGAGCAGCGCCTCGTGCTTAACGGGAGCACAGCCACCGGCACGGTCGTCGGCGTGGCGACGGGCAGCGACCTTTCGCTCCAGGTCGACGGCTTTGAAGGCGGCACGCATACCCGCCAGGGCAGCACCTCGTTTACTCTTTCCGAGGGCGGCGCGGACGTGACCGTGACGTTGAACGCCGTCACCACGCCCGCCCCCGCCACGCCCACGCTCACCTACGCGCCGCAAGTCGAGGTTGACGCGACCTTCTCGTTGGGCGTCAGCGTGACCGACGCCAACAGCGATCTCCGCAGCCTCAAAATCGCCTGGGGTGACGACAGCACCGAGACGTTTGACATAGGCGGCGGCAGCGTCAACCGGAGCTATACCCACAGCTACAGCGTGAGCGGCGACAACACCTTTGTCGTGACTGTGAAAGACGCGGCGGGCAACCAGACGAGCGCCAGCGGCACCGTTACAGTTACCGCGAAGCCCGCGCCGGACACCGACACGGACGTAGACGTCGTGATTGACACGGGCAAGGACTTGAGCAAGGTCACGCTTCAAGCGACCAACGTGCCGAGCACGGGCGGCGTGCAAGTCGCCGTTACGCCCCAGGGCGGCGCGCAGAGCACCGTCGTCAACCTCGTTAGCCGCGGCTCAGGCACCTGGAGCGCCTCGCTCATGATGTCGCGCGCTTCAAGCTACAGCCTGGTCTACACCGCCCAGGGAAAACCCAGCAGCGCGTCCGTCACCTGCACCGTGCCCAGCGCCGAGACCCACACCTGCACCTACGCCTTTAGCGGCGGCGCGCCCACCCCCAGCAACACCGCCCCGGTCGCCAACGCCGACGAGAGAACCACCAACCAAAACAAAACCATCACCATCGACGTGCTCGCCAACGACACCGACGCCGACAACGACACCCTCACCCTTACAGGCGTCAGCACCCCGGCTCTCGGCAGCGCCAAGATTGAGGGCGGCAAAATCGTCTACACGGCCCCGGCAAGCTTCAACGTGGTGGACACCTTTACCTACACCGTCTCCGACGGCAAGGCTACGGTCACTGGCTCGGTCAAAGTTAATATCGCCTTTGGCGTGGGGATTGGAGGCTGACATCCACATAGCTTCTGAACATAACTAAGATTTGCAGCTTCTAAGACACGAGCCGCGGCGCACCTTGCGCCGCGGCTTTTTGAGTGGAACGCTCACGAAACGCCTTCTTGAGCACAATACTTGAAACTTCTCCAGGAGGTTCTATGTCTCGTCAGCCCACCCACCCCTCTCGCTTAGGCACCCCTGCCGGTTTGGACGTTCTATGAAAAAACTGCTCGTCTTTTTGGCCCTCGTTCTCCTGCTTACCGCCTGCGGGCGTTCCCGTCCCACGCCGCCTGCCCCTGCTCCAGACGCTTCGCCGCGGGTGCTCGGTCAAGTTGACGTGACCTTTCAGGTTGACCCCGCCTCGGGTGAGCTTTCTACTTCTTCCTCTCACCTGTCAACCCAAGCCACCGTCAGCGCGTTTTCCTTTGCGCCGCTTTCTAAAGGTTTGACCGACAAGGACGGGGTGCGCTATCTCTATGGCACGTTCAAGGTCGGCAACACCTCGAGCAGCAGGGTGAACAACCTTTCGTTCTACGCGCTCAATACCGCTCAGTCGATTGCGGGGACCGCGATTTCTGAATTGAGAGACGCCAACAACCAAGCCGTGACCGAGGCGAGCTACGCCCGTTCGATTCTGCCCACGCACCGTATGGAAGATAACAGCGGCAGATTAGGCGTCAAAGCGGACGAGGCCGACTTTCAAGGCTTTAGCGCCGCGCAAGTTGCAGAGGTCCAGCGAGAGCTTGCTTTTGGCACGCTGCTCGAGTACGGTTACTCGGTTCACAACAGCGCCGGAGGTCAGGCGCTCGTGGCGGGTGAAGAGGGCGTGGTGAGCTTTGCCATCAAGTTCCCTTACAACCCCTCCCAGTCGGCTTCGTTCCCCTTCTCCTTTACCCTATCGTTCGCTGTCGTCGAGGGTCCCAGCCAGGTGACCCGGAGCGCCGAAGAAGATGCGAACAGCGCCGCGGACGTGTGCGCCAGAGCCGCGAAGAGCGGAACGGACAAAGTCGTTGTGATTGGCAGCGGCTTGCCCGCCAACGTGCCCACCGGCTGCTCGCTGAGCCGCCTCAATGACGTAAAAATCGCAGTGGCCGCGGCTGGCTTTGATGAAAAGTACCTGCTCGGTAACGGGGCGGGCGCGGCGGTGCCCGACCTGCAACTGAGCAGCAGGCGGCTCGTCTACACCACCCAAGGAAACGCAAACGCGGTGCAGACGCTTTCGCTTCGCAACATCGGCAGCGGCCCCCTCGAGATAACCGGCCTCAGCCTCGCGGGTGGCGACGCAGCGCAGTTCAGCCTCGCCAACACGAGTCTCCCCTTTACGCTGCAAGCGGATGAGGCGCGTGATGTGCAAGTATCTTTCTCGCCAAACACGCTCGGCCCCAAGGGCGCGCTTCTTAACGTCAGCTCCAACGACCCCGACAGCGCTTCCGTTGCGGTGAGCCTCCGCGGTCTCAACGCCAAGGGTTTGGGCGGCGCGAACGAGCCGTCGCTCCAGTGGATTTTGGACGCGCTCGAGCTGCCCGTCACCGTCGGCGACCCCAACCCCAGCGACAACGCGATGCCGACCACGGCCCTGTTGGGTGACGAAATTGCGGCGCAGCGCTTCGAAAAAGCGGGCGCGGGCAAGGTGACGGTGGATACGCTGGCGGTTTTCGGTCCGGACGCGAACAATCCTGTAACGGCCTTTGGCTGGTATCCTGTCGGCGGCCCGCTCAACGAACTCTTTACCGTCTCAAATAACCCCAAAACAAACGCGCAGCGCCTCTTGCCCCCCACCGACGGCGCGTTTTCGTTCGACCCCGGCGCGCAAACATTCGGCTTCGCCTCGCGCTGGCCCTTCTTTAACAACCGCGTGGTCTACAGCGAGGACGCGCGCAACACCTTTGGCGGCGCGATCCCGCACCACGTGCGCATGTATCCGCTAAGAGACGCCAATGGCGTTGTCCCGAACGCGTACATCATCGCCACCGAAGAGACCACCAGCGGCTTCGATTATCAGGACATTGTCGTCATCGTCCGCAACGTCAAGCCCGTGGCGCTCCCCGCGCCCATCGGCTGCGCGCCGCGCTCGACGCTGACCTGTGACGAGATTGCCGTCTCACTTCCCTACAGCCTCACCTGGAATGGCAGCGAAGGCGGCTTGAAAGACAAAAACGGCGTCGGCACCGGCTTTACGATGGTTGACCCGCCCTCGGCCCGCCTGAGCGTCGATAATCCTGTGTTCAATACTCAAGTTCCCGGCTATGAGCCTGGCAGGTTGAACGTGGGCGGGGGCGCGCTGACCCTTAGCAGCAGCAAGGGCATCCAGTACCGCGACCCGGCGCAAAGCTCTGACACGAACTCGCAAATCAACGCGCTCGGCATCGGTGTGAGCACAAGCGCGAACAAAATCCGCGTCGAGACGACCGTCGTTAACCCCAACTTCGCCGCGTCCTCCGGGAGTAACGCGCAGCAAGCGGGTGTCTGGTTTGGGCTCAACGAAGACAACTACGCCAAGCTGGTCGTGTCGAAAACGGGCGACACCGCGGGCAAGATTCAGCTCCTGGTCGAAGACTACACGAGCGCCCCCGGCGCGCTGCCGACAGAGATTGACTCCAACGACTTAGCCAACATCACCACCCAGTCCGTCACCCTCATCTTGGAACTCGACCCGGCGACGAAAACGGCCACGGGCTACTACCGCCTGAATGGCGGCGCGGAAGTGCGCGTTGAGGCGAACGGCCAAACCTCACTCGCGCTCAACCAGGCGTTCTTCACAGGTATCGACTACGGCGCAAACAGCAAGGGAAGCTTCGCAGGCATCTTTACCACTCTCCGTAGAGCCGCCTCGAGCCCCGCCATCAACTTCGCCTTTAGTGACTTCTCTGTCTCAGAAGTGAAACCCCCCGCCCTAAGCAACGCCGAAGTGACGCTTCAAAACTTAGACGGCGTGCCCTTCGCTGACCGCTTGGCGTTCAACCGGATTCAGACGCCCAACCTGGACAAGCCCAACGGCGTTCACGACCGCGCCACGGTGCGCGTCAGGAACACGGGCAGCGACCCGCTCACCATCAGCAATATCGCCGTCAGCGGCCCCTGGACCACCCCCGCCACCCCCACCACGGTGGCGGCGGGCGGCTCCCTCGACATTGAAGTCACCTTTGTGGCGCAAAACAACGGCGCGAACAACGGCTCTTATGAGGGCGCGTTGGTCATCACCTCCGACGCCAAGAACGGCCCCAAAACGACCGTGCAGCTTGGCGGCTTCTGGCAGAGCGTGTCAGAGGGCGGGCAAGAGCCCGACGTCTCGGAAGTTGTGAAGACCTTTGGCTACGGCACGGTCATTAGAAAGTCCGGCGAAAACATCAATAACGGCGGGCGACTCATGCGAATCGGCGACGAAGTTCTCGTGCCCTACTGGAGGCTCGCCGACCCGAGCAAAAATATGACGGTCCGCCAGCTTGCCGCGTTGCACACACAGGGTAGCCAAGCCAGCTTTTACACCACCAACCAGGCCACAAGCGCGAACTCTCCTTCAGATCCCCCCGCCAGCCAGAGACGCCTTACCCACCGCGGTGAGGACGGGCAGTCGTTCTTGCCCCGGAACAACGACTCGAGCAAATCGCCGGGTTACGCCGAGTTCAAACCCAGCCAGAGCGTCTTCGGCTTCCGTATCGACCCCGAATACAGCGACTGGACGATGAACCGGACAGGCGGCGAAAGCAACATCGACAAGGCGTGTCTGGACGCGCAGAAGAACGACGCATCGGTCGTGTGCGGTCATCACTTGCGCGTCTGGCCCGCCAAGGACCGCGCGGGCGCCCTCATCCCCAACACCTACCTCGTGATGATGGACTACGCGGGCATCAACTACGACTTTAACGACAACATCTACTTGGTGACCAACATCACCCCGGCGCAGTAGCGCGTAAGAAAAGTACCGAGTTACGAGTAAAGGGTACCGAGTCCCAGATTTAGATAAGCAGGGGGCTCGAGCCCACAACGCCCACAGTCCACAAGCGCCGCGCTAAACCCTTTAGCGCGGCGCTTTTATTTTGCCCGAAGGAACGCTCACGAAACGCTCACCCAAGCACAATACCTCAAGACTTCTCCAGGAGGTTCTATGTCTCGTCAGCCCACCCACCCCTCTCGCTTAGGCACCCCTGCCGGTTTGGACGTTCTATGAAAAAACTGCTCGTCTTTTTAGCCCTCGTTCTCCTGCTTACCGCCTGCGGGCGTTCCCGTCCCACGCCGCCTGCCCCTGCTCCAGACGCTTCGCCGCGGGTGCTCGGTCAAGTTGACGTGACCTTTCAGGTTGACCCCGCCTCGGGTGAGCTTTCTACTTCTTCCTCTCACCTGTCAACCCAAGCCACCGTCAGCGCGTTTTCCTTTGCGCCGCTTTCTAAAGGTTTGACCGACAAGGACGGGGTGCGCTATCTCTATGGCACGTTCAAGGTCGGCAACACCTCCAACGTCAAAGTTGACAACCTCTCCTTCTACGCGCTGAGCACGTCCGGTGCCATTGCGGGTACGGCGATTTCTGAACTCAGAGACGCGCGTAACCAGGCGGTCACCGACCCCGCTTTGGCGCGGAGCATCCTCCCGACGCACCGCATGGCGGACAACAGCGGGCGCTTGGTCGTCAAGGCGGACGAGGCCGACTTCCAGGGTTTTAGCGCCGCGCAAGTGGCCGGGGTGCAAAGTGAGCTTGCCTTTGGCACACTTTTAGAGTACGGCTACTCGGTTCACAGCGCCGCCGGAGGCCAAGCCCTTAACGCCAGCGAAGAGGGCGTCGTGAGTTTCGCCATCAAGTTCCCTTACAACCCCTCCCAGTCGGCTTCGTTCCCCTTCTCCTTTACGCTCTCTTTTGCCGCGGTCGCCAACGGCCCCAGCCAGGTCACGCGGGGCGCTGAAGAGGGTAACGCGGGCGAGGTGTGCTCGAGGGCCAACAAAGCCGGGGCAAGCCGCGTCGTCATCCTGGGCACGTCCGCCGACCCCACCTGCGCCGCCCCCAGCCTGCGCCTCAACGACGTCAAGATTGCCCAAGCGAGCGGCGGCCTAGAGGCCAAGTACCTTCTCGGCAGAGGTCCGGGTGAGCCCCAGCCGCAACTGGACGTCAAGGTCAACTTTCAAACCAAAGATGCGCCCCTTCCGGGTGGCTTTATCAAAGACCACGGTCAGCCTTACGGCGTTCAGGCCAGCGGGACGTACGGCTGGCTCGAGCTGAGCACCCGTACGCCCATCGACGCCTCCGGCGCGGCGCGCGACCGCAACCGCGCAGGCGTCCCCCAAGAACTCGACACCCTCATCCACCTTCAGCGCGGCGACTGCTGCACCCAATTTGGGGGCTTCCTCAAAGAGGTTTACTGGGAATACGCGCTGCCCAACGGCAGTTACCAGGTGACTGTGGCCGCGGGCGACGCGCCCGGTACGGACGGCTATGACAGCCAGCACACGCTCAACGTCGAGGGCGTCCCCGCGCTCTCCCGCTTTCAGGCGAACGCGAAAGACGAGTTTGGACGCGGCACGGTCACTGTCAACGTTACGGACGGCAGGCTGACCATCGACCCGGTAGGCGGCTTCAACAGCAAAATTAATTATGTAGAAATTAGAAGCGCAGACGCTAGCGCCGCGCAGCGGCCTTACGTCACGACCGTCGACCCCGAGGGCGGCGCGACCGGGGTGTCGCCCAACACCGCGACGGTGACCGCAGGCTTGCGGCTTCCCAACGGCGGCGTGGACTTGTCGACGCTTAGGGGCAACGTGACGCTCACCCGGTTGAGCGACAACACCCCGGTGAGCGGCACCCCGGACACGAGCGGCGGCGCGGACACGCTCTCTTTCAAGGTCGACGCCCGCGAACTCCCGCTGGCCGCCAACACGGCCTACCGCTTCGAGGTCAAGAGCGGCGCGAAAGACCGGAGCGGCGCCTCGTTTGTACCCTTTGCAAGCACCTTTACCACCGGCGTCTTAAGCACCAACGCCGGACCCATCGCCTTTGACCAAACCGTCGTCGATACGGGTCAAAAGTTTACGAGCGTCACCATCGGCCCGGACGGCAAGCTCTACGCGAGCACCGCCTTCGGCCTCATCTACCGCTACCGCATCGGCAGCAACGGCGGCCTGACGCAAGAAGAGGTCATCAGCGCAGTGAGAAGCGCCAACGGCGACACCGACCGCACCATCATCGGTCTGACCTTTGACCCCAAGGCGACCGCAGACAACCTCATCCTCTGGGTTTCGGACAACCCGACCTATAAGGGACCCTACGTGGACGACTGGACGGGCAAACTAGCCCGCTTGAGCGGCCCCGATTTAGGGAAGTACGAGGCCGTCGTCGTGGGCTTGCCGCGCTCGGTGCGCGACCACGAAACCAACTCCATCGCCTTTAGGCCCGGCGACGAGGGCGCACTCTACTTTACTCAGGGCAGCAACAACGCGATGGGCGCGCCCGACGCGGCCTGGGGCGAGCGCCCGGAGCGGCTTTTAAGCGCCGCGGTGCTCAAGCTCGAGCTCGCCAAACTGCCCGCCAACCTCCCCTTAAACGTGCAAACCGACGAAGGCGGCGCCTACAATCCCTTTGCGGCAGACGCGCCTTTGACTATCTACGCCTCCGGCATCCGCAACGCGTACGACCTGGTGTGGCACTCCAACGGCCACCTCTACACCCCCACCAACGGCTCCGCCAACGGCGGCAACGCGCCCGCCACGCCCGCCACGCTGCCCGCCTCGTGCCAAAACCGCCTCGACAAAAACCGCTTCGGCGCTTACACCCGGACGGGTGTTCCCGGCATCACCAACAACTCCGAAAGAGAAACCGACTACCTCTTTAGGGTGTCCGAAGGCCGCTACTACGGTCACCCCAACCCGGCGCGCTGCGAATGGGTCTTGAACGCAGGCAACGTGTCCGCCGCCAAGACCATCTTCGAGATGGACGACTACCCCCTAGGCACCCAGCCCGACCGCAACTACGACGCGGGCGGTGTGTTCGACGCGGGCTACAGCGCCTCGGCGAACGGCGTCATCGAGTACACGAGCAACACCTTTGGCGGGGCCTTGAAGGGCAAACTCTTGAACGTGCGCTACAGCAAAGAGTTGGACATCCAATACTTTTCGCTGGACGGTAACGGCGGCGTGACCGAGCGCGTGACCGGGGCCGAGGCGAACATTCCGGGCTTTACCGGCTTTAACGGACCGCTCGATCTGGTTGAAGACACGCGTAGCGGCAACCTCTACATTGCGGACTTTGGCCCGCAGTCGCTGGGCGTCGCCGGAAGAATCGTGCTGCTCACGCCCAGGGGCAACTGATCAGCCGCTAATCGGGCAATCTAAGGGAGGGCTTAAGAAAAGGCTCGAGCCCTCTCACCATCTCCCCCCGTCTCAGCCCTAGACTTAACCCACAGACCCGGACTCGACCCCCCTCCGACCCACACTCAAAAAGGAGAGTTTATGCACCTAGCCAAATGCGTTTTCATCGCCGCGCTCGCGCTGCTCGCTTCGGCAAGTTTTGCCAGCGCGGACCCGAGCACCCACATGGTCATGACGATGGCCGAACTCTTGACAGGCCACGAGGTAGCGGGCACAACCGCGGAAGAAGAGCGGAACAACGCGAGAGTCTTTCTTTGGGAAATGCAGCGGCCCGGCGTTTTGTCCACTTGCGTCCTCCTCCGCATGGAAGACGCCATCGGCAGCGCAACTTTGGACCGCGACACCGCCGTGCTCTTTTTGGCCGACTTGGTTGACGGCACCGACAGCTTAGACGTTTGCGACGCGGCGGCGGTTGCCAGCGCCGAAACGCAGCTCGAGGCGCTCGGCCTCACCCTTCCGGGAGAGGGCGACCTCAAGGCGCAAAGCGTGTCGGACGTTGACACGTTCCTTACCGAGGCCAAAAACCACAGCGGAAGCTTGCGACGCGCTTTTGAGCGCAACCATTAGATTTTGAGGCCTCCAAGTTCTGAAACCTCTAAACCCTGAAGCCTCTAAATCCTGAAGCCTCGCGGCGCGCCAGATTGACAGTGGAAGGGCCAGTGGAAGGCGCGGCACACCAACCTACATTGAAAATACCTCAGACCTCCTGGACCTCCCAGGAGGTTCTGTCGTGACGCCTCACCGTCTAGGACAGGGCGTCAGGTGTGGGCGGCTCGAGCCGCCACCGTTTTGCGTTGGGATTGTGAGATGGGGAATAAAGGTGGGGGGCGCTCGCATCCTAGAATGGGTGGGCGACAAAAAGAAGTGAGGAGGGGGCGGCGTGTGGATGTATCAAAACCGGCATTTTTTATTCTTAAGAGGCAGTTCACCACGAAACTCGGCCTGTTCGTAACCTGCGGACGAACCCAAAGCGCTAAGTGTGACTTACGGAAAAGCAAACCAAGGGAGAAAAATATGAAAAGACTTCTAAAAACACTCTTCGTCGTTTTCGCGGCCTCTATGACGGGCGCTTTCGCGCAGACCGGCGGGGCCACCACGGGCGGGGCGGACATGGTGGCTCAGATGGACAACATGTCCGAGCAAACCTTGCAAGAACTGCGCGACCTTTATGAGCAGTTAGGCAGGCTTATAGAAGAGCTCGAGGGGCAAATGGGCATGACCGGCGGCGAAGGTCTGGGGGAACAGCAAATCAGCAGCGGCGGTGAACTCGAGAGCCGCGCCGAAGCGCTGACCCTGGATGAGAGCGGTGGGGCGATGACGGGCGGTATGACCGGGGGCGAGGCTCTAGGAGAACAGCAAATCAGCAGCGGTGGAGAGCTGGAAAACCGCGCGGAAGCGCTGACTTTGGATGAGACTGGCGGCGCGATGACCGGTGGCGCAATGACCGGTGGCGCGGTGACCGGCGGTATGGGCGAAGCGCCGACGCTGGAAAGCACGATTGAAGCACTCGAGGGCGGTGTTGAGAATTTACCCCTAGACGCAGCTCTCAGCAACATTGAAGGCTGGCAGACGACCCTAAGTGACGCCGGGTTAACCGATGTCGCGGATGAACTCGGGCAACTTGCGACCGCGTTGCAAGCCGATCCGGTGGATCAGGATGAAGTTGGTGGCCTGCTCCTCAGCTTAGGCGCGCAGACGACCGCAGCGGCCGACAACGCCACCGACGAGGATACGTCCTCCCAACTCGCGCGCTTGGGCGCATTTCTTACCGAGCTAGGTAGCGGTGCAGGTACGACGGGAGGCAGCAACTAGCGCGCGTTCACACGTAACAGTTCATATCACTCACGCAAAACCGGGGCTCTGCCCCGGTTTTTCACGCAGAACCTCCCCAAGTGAAAAGCGAGACCAGCGGTGAGACGTCACGCGAGCACCGGAGGCGAGGCAAAACATAGCCCTGTAGCCTCGTGAGAACTCGGAAGATAACATTGTAGGTTTTAGACCACAAGGCGGGCTCATCTCTCCTTACACTGAAAGCAGCTAGGGAGTAAAAAAGTTCACAAGGCAAGGCATGTATAGGCTCTCGAGCTAAAGCCAATCAGGAAACACAAGACACACAGCAAAACGCAAGAGGAGAGGGAAAAAATGAAGAATGCACTCAAGATCTTAGGAATCGCAGCAATCATGGGCGTCATGACCCTGGGTATGGCGCAAACCGGCGGCGAAGCGCCGACATTAGAAGGCACCATTGAAGCGCTCGAGGGCGGCGTCGAAAACTTGCCGCTCGACGCGGCTCTTGCCAACATCGAGGGCTGGCAGACGACCTTAAGTGACGCTGGGTTAACTGATGTCGCGGATGAACTCGGGCAACTTGCGACCGCGTTGCAAGCCGATCCGATGAACGTGGAAGAGGCCAACAGTCTTCTTCTTAGCTTAGGCGCGCAAACCACAGCCGCCGCGGCCACGGTGACGGATTCTGATCAGGCCGAACAACTCACCACCTTGGGTTCGATGCTTACCAGCCTCGGTGGCGGTATGACGGGCGGCATGGGCATGACCGGTGGCATGGGCGTGACGGGCGGTATGGACATGACCGGTGGCATGGACATGACGGGCGGTATGGATATGACCGGTGGCATGGACATGACCGGTGGCGACATGGACATGACGGGCGGCACGGGCGGCGACAGCGACTAAAAAGCCAATACCCTAAACAAGTTGCGTAAAGAAGCCGGAGCGAAACGCTTCGGCTTCTTCTTTTGCTTCTACTGGCCCCTGGATGGCCTCCTGCATTGACGCCTCCTCCCTGCAAACGTTACGATGGCAAACGTTACAAAGGTGCAGACACAATAGCAGAGTTGTCGATGTAGCAGCACAGGCGTCGCATCGCCGGGGCTTTTGGGGGTTTTGGAATGTCAGGTGCGGAGGGAGAGACACGTGAGGTTTCTTTTGGGCTTCTCAAAAGCGGTTGACACGGTGACCACTTGGCTGGGTTACGTGATGTTCTGGACCGCGCTTCTTATGGTATTTATCGGCGCGACCAACGTCGTCACGCGCTACGTGGGCCGCGCCATCGGTGAGTCGTTGGGCGGCACGATTTACATCACGTTGCAGACCTACGCGTATAACCTTATTTTCCTTCTCGGCGCGGGTTACGTGCTTAGAAAAGATGGGCACGTCCGGGTGGACATCCTTTACACGACCTATAGCGAGCGGGTGAGGGCCTGGGTCGATATTGTTTTTACCTTCATTTTTCTCATTCCCTTTTGCACGTTGGGCATTTACTTGTCGCAGAGCTACGTGGCGAGCTCGTGGCGGCAGGGCGAGGTTAATGTCAACGCGGCGAATCTTCCCGTTTACCCTATTAAAACGGTCATCATCATCGCGTTCGCGCTCCTTATTTTGCAGGGCTTGAGCGAAGTGATCAAGAAAATAGATTTTTTGCGCGGCAACAGACCACATCCCGGTGAGGGCGTGACCGAGCAGATGGAGGCGGTGTAGTGGAATACCTGAGCTTGTGGATGTTCGCCGCCGCTATTTTGCTGCTGCTCGTCGGCTATCCGGTGGCCTTTAGCCTGGGCGGCACCGCAGTGCTTTTTACGCTTATCGGCTCTAACTTGCTGCCCATGTGGGGCGTCGACCTCCCCTGGGACCCCGCGTTCCCCCTGGCGCGTCTCAACATCTTACCGCAGCGAATTTTCGGCACCATTATGGACAACTACACGCTCGTCGCGGTGCCGTTTTTTGTCTTTATGGGCGTGATGTTGGAAAAGTCGGGGCTGGCCGAAGAACTTTTGGAAACGATGGGGATGCTTTTCGGCTCCCTGCGGGGCGGTCTGGCGATTTCGGTGGTGGCGGTGGGCGCGCTTCTGGCCGCCTCGACGGGCGTCGTCGGCGCGTCGGTGGTGACGATGGGGGTGTTGGCGCTGCCCGTCATGCTCAAGTACAACTACAGCAAACCGCTCGCCACGGGGGTAATCGCCTCATCGGGCACGCTGGGGCAGATTATCCCGCCGTCCATCGTGCTGGTTATTTTGGGCGATCAAATCGGCGTCTCGGTGGGTCAGCTTTTCTTGGGCGCGTTTATTCCGGGCTTTATGCTGGCGGGGCTGTTTATCTTGTGGGTCGTGTTCGTCGCCTTCGCGCGGCCCAAAGAAGCGCCTGCGATGCCGCTAGAAGCGCGTAACTTGAGCGGCTCCAAACTTTTCCTCAGGGTCCTCAAAAGCCTCATCCCGCCCCTTTTTCTCATCTTGCTCGTGCTGGGCACCATTTTCTTCGGCTTCGCCACCCCCACCGAGGCGGGCGCGATGGGCGCGATTGGCGCGATGATCTTAGCCGCCATTAACCGCAGGCTCACGCTGCGAAACCTGCTCGACACGATGGACCAGGCCGTCAGGCTTACCAGCATGGTCTTTATCATTTTGGTCGGCGCGACGGCGTTTAGCATGGTATTCGCGGCCTTGCGCGGCCCGCAGCTCGTCGACTCGTTTTTGCTCAACCTGCCGGGCGGGCGCTGGGGCTTTGTCTTTTTCACCATGCTGGTCATCTTTTTGCTGGGCTTTTTCATCGACTTTATCGAAATCACCTTTATCGTCGTGCCCTTTATCGCGCCTATCGCGCGGAACTACTTCGGCGCGGACATGATGACCTGGTTCGGCGTGCTGATCGCCATGAACCTGCAAGCCTCGTTCTTGACGCCGCCCTTCGGCTTCGCGCTCTTTTACCTCAAAGGCGTCGCGCCGCCGTCGATTAAAACCACCCACATCTATCAGGGCATCGTTCCCTTTATCATCATTCAGCTTTTCGCGCTGCTCCTCATCGTGATTTTTCCGGAGATCGTGACCTGGCTGCCCTCGCTGGCTAACACATCAGGATAGAACGCCTATAAATAAAACGTCTATAAAAGAGTAAAACGCCTCCCGAACAGGAGGCGTTTTTGATTGAGTGCTTAAAGCTCGGCGTTAACTCCCGCTACCGCCGGTGCCGCCTTCGGCGTTTCTATAGACGTAGTTCTGGTAGGCGTACTCGCCAATTTGGTTCCAGTCGCGGACGGCGTCGCGGAAGGTGCGGAAGTTCTCGTAGACGCTGGCGTAAAAGTCGTTGCTGGCGGCGGTCTCGTCGTGGATGGCGTTCATGGCGTCCTCGAGCGTAGCCAAAACCTCCGTCGGGAACGAACGCACCTGGGTGCCCGCCTCGACAAGGCGGTTCAAGGCGGGGCCGTTCTTGGCGTCATAGTCCGCGAGCATCTGCACGTTGGCCGCTTTCGAGGCGGTCTGAATGACGTTTTGGATGTCCGCGGGCAGCCCGTTGTAGGTGTCCAAATTCACGTAGGTGGCGAGCGTCGGGCCGGGCTCGTGCCAGCCGGGGGCGTAGTAAAACTGCGCCGCGGTGTTTAACCCTAAGATTTCGTCGTCGTAGGGGCTCACCCATTCGGCGGCGTCTAACACGCCCGTGTCGAGCGCCAAGAAAATTTCGCCGCCGGGGATGTTCTGCACGTTGGCCCCGACGCGCGTCATCACCTGACCGCCCAAGCCCGGAATGCGCATGGTGAGGCCCTGGAGGTCGGCGGGCGAGTTGATCTCTTTGTTGAACCAGCCGCCCATCTGCACGCCCGTGTTGCCCGCCGGAAAGGCGATGAGGTTGTCGTTGGCGTTGAGTTCGTTGAACAAGTCGAGCGCGCCGCCCTGATAAAACCAGGCGTTGATTTGCTGCGCGTTGAGGCCAAAAGGCACGGTCGTAAAAAAGGCGTGCGTCGGGTTTTTGCCGACGTAGTAGTAAGACGCGGTGTGGCCCATCGCAAACGCGCCCGAGGAGACTGCGTCATAAACCTCCAGGCCGCCCACTTGCGCGCCCGCCGGGTAAACTTCGACGGTCACGTCGCCGTCGGTCAGGGCCTCGATATTTCTGGCGGTGTTGGTCGCCCCGCCAAAAATCGTGTCGAGCGACGACGGCCACGAGGTGACCATCTCAAAGGAGAAGGTCGCCGCCTGCGCGTTGGCGAACATTAAAGGCGAGAAGGTAGCACTCGCAGCCGCAGCCGCACCCGCTCTTTTCAAAAAATCACGACGTTTCATGAAGACCTCCAAATTAGTTTTTGAACCGAGGCTAGTATACGGGATGATGAAAAGAAATTACAAGGACGGTAGCGTTCACCCCTTCTTCACGCCTAGTTTCTCCCGTTGCCAAGAGAAGTTTTTTGTGGCTCGAGCCGTTTTCCAATGCGTCTCAGCGAGCCGAGGGTGCTGGAGATGTTCGAGCCGGAGCTGTTTCGTATAGAATCTCGAGCAGCTCTAAAAGTACCCTCGAGCATGTTGCATCAACCTCGAGCTACAAAAACAGAAGCGCGCTCGTCGCCACGCCCAGCGCCGCGCCCACGAACACTTGTGGATACGTGTGGCCCAGCAGCGTCTTGAGCACCTGAGGCCGAAAACCCTCGTCAAAGAGGTGCGCGAGTTCGGTTACCAAACTGTTGATAAGCGCGGCCTGCATCCCCGCCGCGCGGCGGATGCCCGTGGCGTCGTAGATGACGATCGAGCCGAACACCGCGGCCAGCGTGAAGTAGGGGCTGCTCAGGCCGTAAACCATACCCATGCCCGTCGCCAGCGCGGCGACCGCCGCCGAGTGTGACGAGGGCATCCCGCCTGTTTCTAGGAGGCGTTCAAAGGCCAAGCGGCGCTCGAGCACCAGCGTAATCATCACCTTGATAAGTTGCGCCACGAAGGTCGCTAAGGCCGCGCCCCAGAGGACGCGGTTGCCCAGAAGCTCAGCCACGCCCGCGCCTCGCTATGGCGGCGTCCACGGTGTTTTGAATCACCATCGCCACCGTCATCGGCCCGGTTCCGCCCGGCGTCGGCGTGAGCGCGCCCGCCACCCCCGCCACGTCCGGGTGAACGTCGCCGCGCAGCTCGCCCTCTACCGGCGACTGCCCCACGTCGAGCACGGTCGCGCCGGGTTTGACCATCTCGGGCGTGATCATCCCCGGTCGCCCCACCGCCGGAACCAAAATGTCGGCCTCTTTTGTGAGAGCGGCTAAGTCACGCGTGCGCGAATGGGCGAGCGTCACCGTCGCGTTGCGGCGCAAGAGGAGCGCCGCGGCGGGTTTGCCGACCAAGCTCGAGCGCCCCACCACCACCGCGCGCTGACCTTGGACGGGAATTTCATAATAGTCGAGAATGCGAATGAGCCCCGCGGGCGTCGCGGGAAAGAGCCCCGCCTCACCGTTCCACAAGCGACCGACGTTAACGGGGTGCAGGCCGTCCACGTCCTTGTCAGGGCGAATCGCGTTGAGCACCGGGCCGCTTTCCAAATGAGCGGGCAGCGGAAGCTGTACCAGAATTCCGTCCACCTCATCGTCGTCATTGAGCCGCCCTACAAGGTTCATCAGCTCTTCCTGAGGCGTCTCCTCCGGTAACACGAGCGTTTGGGAAGAGATGCCCGCGCGCTCCGCCAGCCGCGCCTTGGAGCGCACGTACGACGCGCTCGCGGGGTCCTCGCCGACGCGCACGAAAACGAGTTTGGGTGTGTAGGAGAGGGCGGTGACGGTCTCGCGGACGGTTGCCACAAGCGCGCGCGAGACCTCGCGGCCGCTGAGGAGTTTGGCGGTCAACGCGCGCCCCGGCTTAGGGTAGGGCTCAGTGCAAAATCCCCCCTGCCCCCCTTGTTAAAGGGGGAGTAAAACATAAGTGAAGTGAAGAATGTTTGTTTCGCCTGCATACTCACAAAATCTTTGGTGTCTGCGCCGCTCAGGACACACCCGCGGCGGGCGGGCGCTCGAGCCTTCTATACAAATCAGCCAGCACGCCGTTGACAAACCTTCCCGACTCCTCGCCGCCAAAGCGCTTGGCGATGCGCACCGCAATTTCGATGGTGACCTCTTTGGGCACGTCACGCTCATACCAGAACTCGGTGAGCGCCAAGCGCAGCACGTTGAGGTCGGTTTGCGCCATCTGCGAAAAGCTCCAGCCCTGGATGACCTCTTCTAAATGCGCGTCAATTTCCGCCTGGTGTTCGGCGTAGGCCTCGAGGAGCCCTTCGGCGAACGCCAGAGCCTCACTGTCTAAAACGTCGCCGTAGGCGTCGTCGGCGTCAACCTCCTCACCCAGATCAGCCCTGGTCTGCGCCCACACTTCCATGAGGGGTGCGCCGCCGCGTTCGGACTGGAAAAGGGTCCGGAAGGCAAGTTCTCGAGCTTTACGCCGCGCCACGCATCAGCTCCTCGGGAATGTCAATCGCGCCCACGGTCACGTTGACGCTTTCGACCGTCAAGCCCGTCATCGAGCCTACCGCCTCGCGCACCGCGCGCTGGGCCGCGCCAGCCACGGCGGGCAGCGGCAGCCCGTAGCGCACGCAAATTGTGAGGTCGACCCGCACCCGCTTGCCCTCGCGTTCTATCTGGATGCCCTTGGCGCGGCGTCCAGTAAGAATTTCACCGACCCGGACGGGCGGCGTCATCGGGGTGAGCCCCTCGACCTCGCCCAGGGCGAGTTGGGTAATGCCGAACAAAACGTCCTGAGAGATGTCCAACTGAGCGTCGAACTGAGTCGCTGGGGGTTGAGTTATCATGTCTTTCACACCATCATCCTTCACTGCATCCTCCTGGCAATAAAGGAAGTGTACACCGCGCCCCGCTTGTAAAAGGCGTTGTCGAGCACCTTGAGGTGAAAGGGAATCGTCGTCTTGACGCCGTCCAGCACGGTTTCTTCTAATGCGCGCCGCATCCGGGCGATGGCCTCGTCTCGAGTGGGCGCCCAGGCGATGATTTTGGCAATCAGCGAGTCGTAGTTGGGCGGGATGCGGTAGCCCGCGTACACGTGCGAGTCCACCCGAATACCCGGTCCGCCCGGCCAATGCACATCGACAAGCGTGCCCGCCGAGGGCCGGAAGTCGTGGTCGGGGTCCTCGGCGTTGATGCGGACCTCGATGGCGTGGCCCTGCGTCCGCACGTCCTCTTGGCGCAAGGAGAGCTTGCCCGTCGCCGCGACCTTGAACTGCTCCTGGACCAAGTCGAAGCGGGTAATCATCTCGGTCACGGGATGCTCGACCTGGATGCGGGTGTTCATCTCGGAAAAATAGAATCCGCCCTCACGGTCGACCAGAAATTCGCAGGTCCCCGCGCCGCGGTAGTTGATGCGTTTGGCGAGCCGCACCGCCGCCTCGGCGATGTCAAGCCTCAAAGCATTGTCGAGCGTGCTGGGGGCCTCCTCGAGCACCTTTTGATAACGCCTCTGAATCGAGCAGTCGCGGTCGAAAAAGTGGATGACCTCGCCCTTGCCGTCGCCGAACACCTGGATTTCGACGTGCCGGGGCTCTTCTAAAAACTTTTCCATGTACATTTCCGGATTGCCAAAGGCCGCGCGCGCCTCTTCTTGGGCGTTGGTGAGGTGGCGCTCCAACTCGTCAGGCCCCCGCACCACCCGCATCCCGCGGCCCCCGCCGCCCGCTGAGGCCTTGAGGATGACGGGGTAGCCGATCCCTTCGGCAAAGGCTCGAGCGTCCTCCGTTGAGGAGAGCGCCCCCGACCCCGGCGTGACCGGCACGTCGGCTTCTTGCGCCAGCGCCCGCGCGCTCGCCTTGTCGCCAATCAGCCGGATGTTCTGCGCCCTGGGGCCGATAAACACGATGTTATGCTCTTCACATTTTTCCGCAAACTCGGCGTTTTCGGCCAGAAAGCCGTAACCGGGGTGAATCGCCTCCGCGCCCGTGACCAGCGCCGCCGAGAGCAGGTTGCGCACGTTCAGATACGACCCCGCCGAGGCCGCCGGGCCGATGCAGATGGACTCGTCGGCCATGAGGACGGGCAGCGAGCTTTCGTCCGCCGTCGAATAACCCAGCACCGTCTTGACGCCCAACTCTTTAGCGGCCCGGAGGATGCGCAAGGCGATTTCGCCGCGGTTGGCAATGAGGACTTTCTTAAACATGATTTTTATACATTATTGGAGTGAAGGGTCGGGGAGGCTTTTCGTTCTCCAGAGCATAAGCGACACGTCAACCATGTTCTTAACCACGTCCTAAAGCGGCTCGATGCGAAAGAGCGTCTGCCCGTACTCGACGGGCTCCTCGTTGCGCACTAAAATCTCTTTAACCGTGCCCGCGCTCTCGGCCTCGATTTCGTTCATCAGCTTCATCGCCTCGATGATGCAGAGCACCTTGCCCGGCGAGACGCGGTCGCCGACCTTGACGTAATCGCCCGCCTCGGGCGAGGGCGCGGCGTAAAAGGTGCCGACGATGGGCGCGGTGACTTCGACAACGTTTGGGGCGGGCGCGGGGGCCTCTTGCGGCGCGGGGGTGGCCGGTGTACCTGTGGACGCTTCCGACTGGGGTGGGGGCGCGGGAGCCTGGGGTGCTACGGACGCCGCGGGTGCCGAGGTCGCGGCAACGACTGGCGCGACTTCCCCGCCTCTTTTAACCGACAATTTGTAGTCGCCGGTCTCGAGCGTCAACTCGCGCACCTCCGCCTCGGCGGCGGCGTCGAGCAGTTTTTTTAGGTCTTTAACGTCCATCAGGCGCGCCCTAAATACTCACCCGTGCGCGTGTCCACCCGAATCTTCTCCCCCTGCTCGATAAACAAGGGCACGTTGACCGACGCGCCCGTTTCTACCACCGCGCTCTTCGAGCCACCCGAAACCGTATCCCCCTTGACGCCGGGGTCGGTCTGGGTAATGGTCAATTCGACGATGTTGGGCAGCGTCACCTTGAGGGGCCGCCCGGCAAAATAATCGACGGTCACCTCCATCGACTCCTTGAGATACTTTGCCCCGTCGCCAATCTGCTCACGCGACAAGTTCGGCTGCTCATACGTTTCGGTGTCCATAAAGGTATACATCGCGCCGTCATTGTAAAGGTACTGCATGGTGCGGTAGTCGATAAAGATGTCTTTGAGTTTTTCGGACGCGTTAAAGGTGCGTTCCACAATGGAGCCCGTTTCCAAGTTGCGAAACTTGGTCACCACCTTGGCCCCGCCGCGCCCCATCTTGAGGTGCGAGTAGTCCAGGCACTCCCACAGACCGCCGTCCATCTCGACCTTGGACCCGTTTCTAAGTTCGGTTACGCTAATCATACTGCCTCCGCGGATGAATGTTGATTTTGCCCACGCGCGCCGCCCTAAAAACCCAGGGCGCACGGGATATATCTTGTCAGTCTAACATTCCACATATCCAGAATTGGCTCGGAAGTGAAACGTGCAGGGCTTGAGTCTCCAAGCCCAAAACCGAATCCCCTCCAAACAAAAAGCCGCCCCTATAGGAGCGGCTGACGCTGCCAAGAATTTCTCTACGCCTGCGACACAACCTCTTTTTCTGCTTCTGATTCTGCTTCCGAGAATAGTTTATTGTACTCCCGCGGCGCGCGCCCCTCCCACGAACGCTTGTGGTAGGCGTAACCCGCGATGAGCGGGAATGTCACCGTCGCCTCGCCGTAGACCATCTGCTCATAGGCCAAGTCCACCTTGCCCCACGAGTTCGCCTCTTTTAGCGTCGAACCCGACAAGGCCCCGTCGCGCTCGTCCGCCACGGTGAGCTGCACCGCGTAACGGTGCATCGCCGCGTCATGGCCCAAAAATTCCGCTGAGACGACGATGTCCTGGACAAAGTTTTTGGGTACGCCCCCGCCAATCATAAAGATGCCCGTGGTGCCCTGCGCGACCTTGATTTGGGTAAGCTCGCGGAAATCTTTCACCGAGTCAATCGCCACGTGCGCGTCCGGGTTTTTTGTCTGGTGAAAAACTAAACCGAAGCCCGCCGAGCAGTCCGAAAAGGCTGGCACGAAGATGGGCACGCCCTTTTCATAACTCGTGCGGACGATGGAGTCTTGCCCGAGGTTGTTGTCAACGAGGTATTTACCCATTTCTATGATGAACTCTCGAGAAGAGTAGGCGCGCGGCTCGAGCCCGTCCGCAATCCTCCGAATCGTGTCGTCACAAACGCGCAGCTCGTCCTCGTCAATATAGGTGTCATAAATGCGGTCGATGGCGAGTCCGCGCAGCGTGTTGTCGTTTTCAAAGGGGTTGCCGAGATAGTGCTTGTAGCCCAGCGCCTCGAAAAAGTCCTGGTCAACGATGTTGGCCCCCGTGGAGACAATCGCGTCCACCATGTTGTTACGTAGCAGGTCCAAAATCACGAGCTTCTGTCCCGCCGACACGATGCTCCCGGCGAGCGTCAAAATCACGCCCGCGTCCTTGTCGGCGACCATTTTGTCGAGGATGGTGGCGGCGCGGGACAAGTTGCGCGCGGAAAAGGCGGTCTTGCCCATCGCCTCGACTAAGGGCACCACGTCCACTTTTTTGATGTCGATATGCTCGACGGCGTTTTTGAGAAAGTCTTGCTTTTGCATCTTTAGCCTCCGTGTGAGCGCTTGGCTCTTCTTAATTGTCCGCGGTCTCGAAAAAAAGAAAAAGGCCACGGCTTTTGGAGTCCTACGGCTCTTAGGAGCCGCCATCGGTACTCCCCGTGGCTAACAAACTAAATTGTGAAGTGTTAGGGGGTAAAAGTCAAGGAGTTAGCAGACAAAGCTTCAACTTTCCCGCTCAAACATATTTTCCAGCAGGCGACTTCTGAAGTTTTGAAAGCTCGGTAGCTTCTCGAGTTCAGAAAACCTAGACCGTTGCGCGAGGTTTTCCTCGTAGCCTGTTGTTCTCCTCTGCTTTCCAGCTCGGATGATTTCATTTAGCTTTGCCTTTGGGTCAGGAATTTGCTCGGCGTTCACGTTTCCCAAAATCTCTGCAATTGCAGCAGGTTTAATGATGAAGGTAGTTTCTAGCGCTTCTCTGTCAGCGAGGAGCCAGGACTCGAGCATTCTTACAGGAAAGACTGGAATCCATTTTTCGGGCTGTTTACATTTTTCGATCCAGGGTTGCCACTTATTTTCAATTACGTTGTCAGCATTCCGCCCATCGGCGTCGCTGTGTACAAAGATGTACTGCAAACCTTCGAAATTTGCCTCTACCTCTTGCATCTGCTCAATAAACGTGCCTTTCGAACGCCGTATAGAATGCGGCTGCATTATCTCAGGACTTAAACCCTTCTCAAGGCACAACTGAGTAACATACCGGCGTAAAAGTGTTGGATAGTATCTGTCATCTGTCGGACCTTCTGTGTAAACCCCAAACAAAATCTGTCGCACCGTCAGACAGCCTGGGTTTCTCTTTTTCTGTCTAGTCTTTTTCCATCTGAATCTAGCAACGCCTTAGCTTCATAGCGTGCCAAGAGGTTAGCGTCGCTTGAAAGCAGCTCACCATTAACATAATTTATTGTAGTGACAGTATAATTTCCCAATGTTTGACTCACAACTGTTTTAGGTTGAGCCATTGCCAAAAAGTCTTCGTCCACAATTTCTATTAAGCTACTTGAATGGGTATTTGTTATAATCTGCTTTGCGCTAGAAGAGGTACTTGGAAGGTTTGTCATATCCTGTAAAAGCTCTACAATGCGAGCGAGACGTCCTGGATGAACCCCATTTTCCGGCTCTTCAAGAATAATTGTGCCGTTAAACTGGGAGTCATAGCTTATAGCAATAAGAGCTAAAATTCTTAAGGTTCCGTCAGAAAGAAGTTTGGAGGGTACTTCATAACCATCTATATGTTCTATGAAGATTACATACTCGTCTTTACTTTCATCTTTATGTAAAATAAATTTGCCAACACCAGGTACGATACTGGATAAGTCATTAGAAATCATCTGTTCTATATCTGATTCCTCATCGCGGAGCCTTGCCACCATAGTTGCTAAGTTACTTCCGTCTGGCTCCAGAAAAGGAGAAGCGGCAACTTTCGAAGATTTTCTGAGTTGTTCTGGATTAAGTTGTAAAAAGTGTATGTTTTGCAACATGCTCTTCGCGGCGTAAGCATGAGGAAATTCAACTGTTGTGATACTAGATAGCACGGTTCTTTGTGCTCCCTTCAAACTCACGGTTCTCTTGTTGCCTCCTATCCCATCCTGAGAAATCGTGATGCTGTTGCTATCCTCATCGGTACCTATGAAGGGACTACTACGCCCACCAGTCAACGTAGGTAGTTCTTTTTTAATACCCTTATGAATTTTTAGAAATGCGTCGTCCCCCCGTTTAATGGGTGTAAGGCGCTCTTTTTCTATCTGAAATTTTCCCTCATTATCCACGCTCACTGCCAATTCATAGCGCAGCCTCAAATATTTTAGCTTTTCTATCTCTGAAAATTCATCCTCGATATACTCAGGCAGAAGCATCTCTACAACGTAGCTAATTCTGTTTTTGCGCGTTCCATTTGGGTAGATAGTAAACAGGTCGAAAAGCGAACCTCTGTCAGTCTCAAAAGATTCTCGCAACGTTTTACTCACCAGGTAAGACAGATGACGCATGGCGTCGAACAGGTTTGACTTACCCACACCATTAACGCCAGCGATAACGGTAAAAGGCCGAAACTCCATACTGAAGTTCTCAAAGCCTTTGAATCCGTCTATTTCAATTCTAGTAATCATGACAGTTCAGTTTACTTTATGAAAGCGGATGAACAGGTAAGCCTCGAAGTCCTTGTAGCTCCTTGATTAGGTTAGCTAAGTTCACAACTTTAAGAACTCGAGCCCAGACCCACAACGTTCATCTCTTCACGTTGACCTTGTTAGGTGGGGGGTTTTTTACATTTTGGAAAGCTTCGCCGCCCTCCGCCCTATAATCACAGGCATGTTCTCCATCCAGATGTTTCCGCCACCCTTCAGGTTTATGCGTCTCGCCCTCTTCATGACGCTTGCAATCTTCTTCACTGCGCCCGCCACTTTCGCCCAAGAGGACGCCACTATGCCCGACGGGGCGCACCTCGAGCACATCGCGGAGGCGGGGCGGTTAGCGGGCGAGATACAGGCGTGCGACCTCGAGTGGGAAGAGTTCTATTTCGCTTATATGCAGTCGGAGCGCCGCCGCGCCGCGAACGAGGGGCGCGACGAGATAAGTTTGGAGTACCAGCAGCGAATCGCCTTTATCGGCATGTTTTTTGGCGCTATTCAGGGACAGGCGCTCGAGGAGTTCGAGGACCAGCCGTGCCCAACTTCATCTATTCCCGCTCTGGCCGACAAAGTAGGCGTCGTGATGCGGGCGGCGTGGGAGCGGGAAGGGGAGCCGAGTGAGGAGGAATAGCCTCGAGAAACATTCAGCCTGCCGACGCCTCACCCGGCGTGAAAAGTCGAGCTTTACGAGACAATCGTCTTCCGGTAGATAAACCGCCCCAAAAACGCCCCTGCCACGACGAGCGGTGCCGCCAAGAGGATTTTGAGCGGTTCAGGCGTGCCCGCAGGGAGGAAAAACTGCGCGCCTTCGACTATGGTGGCGAGCACGATACCGCTCGAGACCGCCACAGCGAGCGCGTTGTTCACGCCTGTACGCAGGAGCCAGAGGGCCACGAAGTAGCCAAAGAAGAGGAACAAACTCACTTCGGACACGACCGCGAGCACCGTCGGGTTGGGGTCGGGCACGCGGAAAAGTGCGCCCATAAGGATGAGCACCGTGGTCACGAGCGCCATGACGCCCGTAAAGCGGCCCGAGGTTCTAAAGTCGCTTTTACGCTCCTGCGGCGTCATGACGTTGTTTTTGGCGTCGGGCTTTGCCTTGGGCTTTTCTTTTCTGACGGGCGCGCGGCGGGCGTAGGCCTTGACCTTGCCCCTGGCTTTTTCCCGCTCCCGCTTCTTGTCTGACTTTTCGTTGGCACGGCGAAACTGTCGGTTCATGCCCTATTTATACCAGTCGCCAGCCCCCCAAACGCCGCACCTGCGCCACAGCGGGGGAAAGGGGTGGGAAAACGCCTCCCCTTCCCTGGACTCCGCCCGGCAAATCTATGGCGAACAGCTCCTCCTTTTTATTCTGACAAGGCCACGTTTGCCGCCGTTAACAGAGGGTCCCAGGCGCTGCTAAAGGGTGGGGCGTAGGCGAGGTCTAAGTCGGCTAAGTCTTGCAACGTGCCGCGACGATGCAAAAGCGCCGCCACCACGTCGATGCGCAGAGCGGCGTCGCCGTAAGCCGCGATTTGCGCGCCGAGGAGCCGCCCGGAACGCTCTTCCCAGAGGAGCGATACTTCTAAGGGTTGAGCATCAGGATAGTAGCCTGCGTGGTCGGTGCTCTTGATGTGGGTACAGGCCACGCGGAAGCCCGCGGCTTTGGCTTCTTGCGTGCTCAAGCCCGTTTTGGCGAAAGCCCGTCCGAAGACCTTGGTAATGAACGTGCCCACCACGCCCTCAAAGCGCGCCGCACCGCCACCCAGAACCGTCCCCAGCACGCGGCCCTGTTTGTTGGCGGTGTCGCCCAGCGGCAGCCACACGCGTTCCCCCGACACGAGGTGCGTGACCGCCGTCACGTCGCCCACGGCGTAGACGCTTTCTAGGTTGGTCTCGAGCCGCCCCCCCGTCAGCACCGTGCCCTGCGGTCCCAGTGCCAAACCCAAGGCTTTGGCGAGTTCGTTATTGGGCGCTGCGCCCACCGCGACGAGCACCACATCCGCCGGAAGCGTCTCGCCCTCTCGACCATCTTCGTCATCCAACCGGACGCCCGTCACCCGGTCTTCGCCGCAGAACGCAGCCACCTTTTTCCCCACGTGCAAGGTGACGCCGTGCGCTTTGAGTTCGCTCTCCACAAGGTCGGAAAACACGGGGTCAAAGTCGCTGAGAGGCCGTTCGGCCTCGACCACCGTCACGCTGAGCCCCACCTCGTGAAAAGCCTCCGCCATTTCTAACCCGATATAGCCGCCCCCTATCACCACCGCGCGCTTCCCCTGCATTCCCCCAACGTCCTCACGGATGCGCGCCGCGTCCCCCAACCGCCGCAGCGTGTACACACCCTTCAAGTTCGCCCCCGGCAGATCGGGCACCACCGCCCGCGCGCCCGTGGCGAGCACGAGCGTATCGTACGCGTCCTCAAAGGTTTCGTCCGTTTCTAAATTCTTCACGCGTACGGTGCGCGCGTCGTGGTCAACCGCCGTGACTTCGTGCCGCACCTTGACGTTGACGCCCTCTTCTTTCATGTCTGCGGGCGTCCGCGCGACGAGGTCGTCTAGCGGGATGCGGCCCGCAACAGAGTAGGGCATCCCGCAGGCGCTGTAGGAGATGTGGGGGGTTCGTTCGTAAACGGTGATATCGAGGTCGGGGTTTTCGCGTTTGGCTTTGGCCGCGGTGCTCATGCCGCCCGCGACCCCGCCGATGATGATGATCTTTGACATGAGCGTATTTTAAGGCACGTTTCGGGGGGCAGACATGGGGGGTGCTTACGCAGTGGTGGGGGATTAGAAGCCTGACTCGAGCCTCCCCACGCGTCTCCCACACAAGGTAAGCTGTCCCCATGCAAATACCGCCCCGCGCGCCCTCTCATGTTGTGCCCGACGCCACGCTTCAAGGCGTTGCCGAAAAATTTGGCACGCCCACCTACGCTTATGATTTAGACTTGGTCGACGCGCGCTTGCAAGACCTGCGGGCCGCGCTGCCCGAGGCGCACCTCCACTACGCGGTCAAGGCAAATCCGTGCGGCGCGGTGTTGCGGTACTTAGCAAAACGCGGCCTGGGCGCGGAGGTCATCACCGAGGGCGAACTGGCGCGCGCTCGAGCGGCGGGCTTTCATCCCGAAAAGATTCTGCTGGGCGGCCCGCGGCAGGACCCGCCGCTGATTGGGGGGGCGCTGGCGGCGGGCGTCCGCCTCGTCAGCTTGGACAGCCTCTCGCAAGCTGAGCTGTGGAGAGGGCGGGACGTTAAGTTTCTCCTCCGCCTCAACCCCGCGCTCGACCCGCGCACGCACGAACATTTGGCGACGGGCGCGGCGAGTTCAAAGTTTGGGATGACGGTTGAAGAGGTTGAAGGCTTGGCCGGACGCCTCCACGGAGCCGGAAAGCTGGCGGGTTTTCACGTCCACGCGGGTTCGCAGATTCGGGACGTGGCGGTTTATGACAAGATTTTTGAGCGGCTGGCACCCCTTTACGCGCGCTTTGGCGTGAAAACTTTGGATATCGGCGGCGGCTTTGCGGTGCCGGATTTTCCGCTCTTAAGCTTTGCCGAAAAGGTGCGCGCTTTTGCGCGGAGGTTTGGGCTTAAAGTTATCCTCGAGCCCGGTCGCTACTTGGTCGCCGACGCGGGCGTGCTGCTCACGCGCGTGCTGCACGTTAAACGGGGCGAAGTGACTCACGTGATTGCCGACGCGGGCATGGCCGACCTGCTCCGGCCCGCGCTCTACGGCGCGGCGCATCCCGTGCGGGTGCTGGGGGCGGAAGGGCGGGCCGTGGAGCGGGTGGACGTGGACGGCCCCCTGTGCGAAAACGCGGACCGGCTGGGGCGGGAGCTTACACTTCCCGCGCCGCGCCCTGGCGACCTGCTGGTTGTGGAGCAAGCAGGCGCTTATGGTCTGACGATGGCCTCGAACTACGCTTCCTCTTTGCGTCCCGCCGAGGTAACGGTACAAGGAGAACGGATACGGCTTGCGCGGCGGCGTGAAACGGTGGCGGATGTGGTGAGGTTGGAGTGTGAATAAGCACGAAAGTTTAGGCGAGGTGCTTTCTCCCCTCCTGCGAGGTTTCTCAGGAGAGGTGAGTATCGCGTTTCACTGTCTCGAGGACGGCTTTCGCTACGGCCTAAACGCCGACAAGGTTTTGCCCGCCGCCTCGCTTATTAAGCTTCACATCATGGTTGAAGCGCTCGCCCAGGTGGAGGCAGGGACGCTGAGGCTCACGGACTGTTTTCCCTTAAAAGCCGAGGACCTGGCGGGCGGGAGCGGGGTGCTGCAATGGCTGGGGCCGGGCTTAAATCTCTCTTTAGAAGACCTGCTCACGCTCATGATTATCGTGAGCGACAACACCGCGACGAATATGCTCATTGACCTCGTGGGCTTGGACGCGGTCAACGCGCGTTGTGACGCGCTGGGCCTCACCCACACGCGCTTAGTCGGGAAGCTGCAACTTCCAGAAGAGTCACAGAACGAGGCGCAAAAGCGCGGCGAGCGTAACCGGACGTCGGCAGGAGACGTGCTGAACCTGCTCACAGCGTTGCAGGAGGGCCGGTTGCTGGGGGCGGACGCGACGGCGACGGCGTTGCGGGTGTTGGAGCGCCAACTCTACAAAGAGGCGCTGGGGCGTTACCTGCCGACTGACGGGGAACTCTTCATGGAC
This sequence comes from Trueperaceae bacterium, assembly GCA_965214405.1. Taxonomy (GTDB): domain Bacteria; phylum Deinococcota; class Deinococci; order Deinococcales; family Trueperaceae; genus CBDCCT01. The sequence goes on along the minus strand of OZ243956.1, from coordinate 3,236,109 downwards.
CCCGTCACCGTGGCGTCCAAAAGCGGCTGTTTGCGCGGCGTCTGGCACGACGCGGGTGTTGTGTCTCGAGCCAACCAACCTCTCTACGCCTTGGTCGTGATGACCGCGGGCGCCGACGACCGTTCGTTCAGCCCGGAGCAGGAGGGGCTGATGCTGATTGCTCAGATTTCGCGCGCGATTTTTGCGTGGGTCGAGAGAGAAAATTTCTGACGAGGGCAGTTCCGAACGCTCCTCTAAGCGGTGTTTGGGGCGACGTTCCCTCACAGGTATGGGTTCCACCTTACAAAACTCACCCGTTTTCCTGCTATCTACTTGAGGGAGGAGGCAACGTGCTCGAGACCACCCTTACGCTCCACCGCGAGACCCTGCTGGCCCAGACCGAGGGCCAAAAGCTCTTCGTCGCGCTCACCGTGCGGCCGGGAGCGGAAGCCAGCGCCGCCCGGCCCCAGCTCTCGGTCGCCTTTGTGGTCGACACCTCAGGCTCGATGCGCGAGACCGTCACCGAACCCACCGAGCGCACCGGCAGGACGACCGTTGTCGACGGTAGACGGTACGAAGTGGTCCGGGGCGCCAAGAGCAAGATGGATTTGGTCGTGGAGGCGCTCACGGGGGTGCTCGAGTCTAACCTTCTCCAGGCCGACGACCGGCTGGCGCTCGTCAAGTTCGACGACGAGGCCGAAGTCCTCTTGCCCTTTACCGAAGCCCAACAGCGGGGCGCGTTGCAGGCGGCGGTGGCGCGCCTCGCCGAGTTTTCCGGCGGCACCCAGATGGGCGCGGGGATGCGGGAGGCGTTGGGGCTCCTACGGCTCGAGGAGGGCAGCAAACGCCTGCTGCTGCTCACCGACGGGCGCACCTCCGACGAGGACCTGGTGCGCGAGGTGGGCGCTTCTTTGGCGGAAGACCGTGTCGCGGTGACGACCATTGGCGTGGGCGAGGAGTGGAACGAGGCGCTCTTAACCGAACTCACCGACCGCACCCAGGGCAAGCCCTTCTACGTGGTGCCGGACGTTGAAAACCCGCAGCCCCCGGCGGTGCGGATGACCGACCTGCCGGGCGAACTCGTGGCCGAACTCGAGCACACCGCCAACGAAGTCGTGACCGGCCTGCGTTTGAACGTCCGCACGGTCAAGGACGTGCGGCTCGAGCGCGTGACCCGCGTGTTCCCGACGCAAAACGAGGTGGACAAGGTGAAGGAGGGCGCGCAGCTCTTTTTAGGCAGCGCCGAGGCGGGGGCGGACACGGTTTTTATTTTGGAATTTACGCTGCCCTCGAGGCCGAGCGCGCGGATGCGCTTGGCGCAGTTGGCGCTCACCTTTGAAGTGCCGGGCGCGGGCTACCGCGGCGAGACGGAGCCGCTCGACGTGGTGGTGGAATTTACCGCCAACGAGGCGCTCGCCGCGCGCATCAATAGCGAAGTAATGCGGTGGGTGCAGCAGCGCAACATCGAAGGTCTCATCCACCAGGCGACCCAGCAGGCGCAAAGCGACCCGGCGGGGGCGCAAAAGACGATGGAGCTCGCCCGCGCGATGACCGTGCGGCTCGGCAACGGGGTCATGACCCAGGCGCTCGACCGGGCGATTAACGAGCTCGAGGGCGGCAGGACGGTAAGCGTGACGACCGCCAAGACCCTCAAAATCGGCGCGAAAACGCAGACCCTGCGGGCGGGCGGCTCGAGCGACCTACCAAGCGATGAAGACATCCGCCGCATGACGGGAGCTTAAAACGTGGTCCACTGCACCGCGTGCGGGAGTCTGCTGAGGGGGACCGAGGGCGCCTGCCCCGTGTGCGGGATGCCCTACACGACCCCCCACCTTCGGGCGGGCACGAAGCTCCACGGGGGCAAGTACACCGTGGGCCGGGTGCTCGGCCAGGGGGGCTTCGGCATCACCTACCAGGGCGCGGACCTGTCTCGCAACCGCCCGGTCGCCATCAAGGAGTTTTTCCCCGACGGTTCCTCGCGGCGCACCAACGCGCTGCTGCCCCCCACCTCGTTTGGCGGGCAGGGGCTCGAGGCGGGGCTCAAAAACTTCTTGGACGAGGCGCGCACCCTCAGGCGCTTCGACCATCCCGGCATCGTCGACGTGATGGACGTTTTCGAGGAGAACTTTACCGCCTACCTGGTGATGGAGCTGTTGCAGGGGGAGACGCTGGGCGGGCGCATCGTTGAGGCGGGCGCGCTGAGCGCCCAGGAGGTCATGACGCTGGCGAGCGCGCTCTCGGACGCGCTCGCTGTCGTTCACGAGGCCGGGCTGCTGCACCGCGACATTAAGCCCGACAACGTCTTCCTCACCCAAGACGGGCGCACGGTGCTCATCGACTTCGGCTCGGCGCGCGCCTACGCCAGCGGGCAGACCGTGAGCCACACCCGGCTGGTGACGCCCGGCTACGCGCCGCTCGAGCAGTACACCACCGAGGCCAAGTTTGGCCCCTACACGGATATATACGCCCTCGCCGCCACGCTCTACCACGCGGCCACGGGGACGCCGCCCCCACCGGTCACCGACCGCCTGGCAGGGGCCGAGTCGTCACCCCTGCCCGACGAACTGCCGTCAGGCCTACGCGCCGCCATTGAGCAGGGCTTAGAGATTCGCATCGACGAGAGGCCCGCGACGGTGGCGGCGTTTCGGGACCTGCTCACGCGAGACGCGCGGCCTCGGCGCAGGTTGGAGGTGCCGACGCCCGCCCCGCGGGTGCCCGAGACTCGAGAGGCGGGGCGTTTCGACGTGGTGCTGAGGCACAGCGGCTTCTTACGGTTCCTGGTGGTGGCCGAAATCGCCAACCTCACGGGGCTCGAGCCCGTCCAGGCGATGCGGTTAGCCAGCGAGGGCGGGGTGATAAGGGCGGATGTGAGCCAAGAGGACGCGCAGACCATCAAGCGTCGGTTAGAGGCGATGGGCGCGGTTGTCGTCGTCGTGCCCACCGGGTCCGCCGGAGACGCGCCGCGCACGCGGGCACCCACACCCGCGCGAACGGGGCGGAGGACGCGGCAGCAACGGCCCCAGACGCCGAGCTTCGGCAGCGGCTGCTTGATCGGGTTTTTCCTGCTCTTGCTGCTCTTTTTCCTGTTTAGTTCGGGCGGCTTCGTCTACTTTTTTTGAGCCGGGTTCGTTTAGAGCTTTTATAAAACATGGAGGTAAGACATGAGTAAAGTTTGTTCCGTCTGCGGCACCACCAACCCCGACAGCGCCGAGTTCTGCGAGGGCTGCGGCGTCGAGCTAACGAGCGCGACCACGACCCCGCCGGAAGGGGAAACGCCGGTTGGGGAAGCAGCCGCGCCAACTCCCGAAGAGACGCCAGCCGAACCCGCCGGTGACGCACCCCCTTCCGACGGCGAAACGTCGGTTGACGCCTCCGCAGGCCAAGAGGGTCAGGACTCGAGCCCTACCGAGAGCACCGAACCCGCCGAAGAAAGCGCTGTAGCGGCGTCGCCCGCCCCCGAAACGGGTGAAGCGGCCCCGGCCAAGCTGTTCGCCAAACGGCACGGCGCGCTGAGTGACGACGCGATTCCCCTCTCCGGCGCGCGGCTGGTGGTCGGACGTTTCGACCCCTCGACGGGTCCGGTCGATATCGACGTGACGGAGATGGGGGGTGCGGAGCACATCTCGAGGCGGCACGCCGAGCTTTATAGTGAGTCCGGCGTCTGGAAGGTGCGCGACCTCGGCTCGACCAACGGGGTGTTCCTCAAGCGCGCGGGCGAAGAAAGCTACGGGCCGCGCCTCCAGGAGCCCGCCGAGCTGAGTGACGGCGACGAGATAGCCTTTGGCAACGTCGTGTTCGCCTTTCGTCAGGATGACCTGTGACGGATGGGGACGAGCCGAGTCGGGACCCGCTCGAGATGGAAGAACAAGAGGTAAAAGAACGAGAGCCAGAGGAGCGAGCCGACACGGTTGAAGTAAGTCACGACGCTCCTTTAGATGAAGTCACCGAATCGCAAGCGTCTCAAAACGAGGCGTCGCAAGCGTTTGAAAACACAGGCGAAGACATAGGTGAGGCGGCAACGGGCGAATCTCCAGCAGAGGCAAGTTGGAGCGAGCCTGAGAGAAAGATTCAAGAAGACGCGGAACAAGCCGAGGGTACAGAGGGTCAGCAAGCGGACCTCGAGGCTGAAGACGGCTTCTTGGAAGAAGCCATCTATCCCTCTACTTTGGATGAAGCGACGCTCGAGGAGGGGACCGAATACACCTGGGATGACGTCACTTTTACCGTCCAGGCGGCGCTGCCGCGCGGCTGGTACCGCGCGCACCGTCAGGAAACGGGTGAGCCCATCCTGGTTCAACCCCAGCCGCGGCTCGAGGTCTGGAACCGCCTCCCCAAACACCCGCTGCTGCCCCGCGTCCTCTACAACGGTCCCGAGGGCTTCGCTGTGGCCTACGTTGAGGGGCAAGTTATTGAGACGCCGGTGGGGCTCGAGCAAGCGCTGACGTACACGCTCGCCCTCGCGCAGCTCGTTCGTTTTTTCGAGGTGCAGGGGCAGGCGGTTTTGTATCTAGACCCCGACGGGCTGCTGCTGACGGAGGCGGGGCTGTGCCTGCGGTATCCGCCTCACCTCGCGCCCCTCGGCGACCCGCTGCCGAACTTCTACCGCGAAGGCTACACCGCGCCCGAGGTGCAAGCCGGGGCCGCGGCGACCGGCAAGGAGGGCGTCTACGCGCTCGCCGCGCTCTCCCTTCAGCTCCTGACGGGGAGAGCGCCGCCACCCGAAGGCCCGAGTTTATTGATGCTAAAGGATATCAAGGTCCCCGGTTTGCCTCAACTGTTGTTCGCCGCGCTGGGGGGCGTTTCTGAACGAACGGAGCCCGAGGCGTTCGTTCGGGCGGTCAAGGCGCTTAAAGAGCAACATGGTGCGGAAAGACCTGTTTTTGGGATAGGCGCCGCCACTACCGTGGGGCTCAACGTCGACAGGCCGGTCAATGAAGACGGCTACGGCTACGTGTACGACGTGGTGGAGAGTTACGGCGGTTTAAGTCAAATGCTCCGCGCCTGCGTGGCGGACGGCATGGGGGGCGAGGCGGCGGGCGAACGGGCGAGCCGGGCGGCGGTGGAGACCTTTTGCAGGGACACCCCCTCCCGGCCCCTCGACACGGCGCAGGCCCAGGCCGAGTGGACGCTGCACCTCGCCTGGCGCGCCAACGAGGCGGTGCTGGAGGTTTTGTCGGGTCAGGACGGCGGCTGCACCCTCACCGGCGTGGTAATCATCGGCAACCGGCTGAGCTTGGCTCACGTCGGCGACACCCGCGCTTACCTCGCTAACGGGCAGGGGCTCGCCCCTCTCACCAAAGACCATTCTTTGGTCAACGCCCTCCTGGCGAACGGCATGATAACAGCCGAAGAAGCGAAGTCCAGCCCCGACCGGAACAAGATTTTACGCTCGCTCGGCTCGGTGCGCCGATACCAGGCGGGCTATATCGACGGCCTCGAGCCGGTCCACTCTGCCCAAACGATGACGCTGACCGCGGGTGACACGCTTATCCTGATGTCCGACGGCGTCTGGGGCGAAGTCGATGACGCGCGCCTTCGCATCTTGGTCGAGCACCACGTGGACGATTCCCAGGCTCTCGCCGAGGCACTGGTCGACGAGGCGCTTCAAGCAGGTGCGCCCGACAACGCCACGGCGCTTGTTGTCAAGAGAACGCGTTAGGGTTGTGTTGAGGCTTTGGACTTCCTTGCCTTCGCGGTGGCTCCACGAATGTTCTTCGTCCTTCATTAAGATCTTCTACTATCCTATAAGATGAACTTTTAATCACCCTGCGGCGGGGTGAGCCACGAAAAAGTAAACATAGCAGAACTCGAGCGCACATCCACGATTTTACCGGTGCGCTGGTGTCGTCAATGCGACCAAAGGGGGTTATGGTGCGTCACTCTAAGCTTAAACGCGTGGCTGTTATCGGCAACCACACGCCGCGCCAGTGCGGCATCGCCACCTTTACGACCGACCTCGCGGAGGCGCTGGGGGCGGCGCGGGTAGAGGCGGACGTGTTCGTCGTGGCGATGAACGACCGCCCCGAGGGTTACGCGTACCCCAAGCGCGTCCGCCACACCGTCGCGCAGCACGACCTGGGCGACTACGGTCGCGCGGCGGACGTTTTGAACCTGAGCGGGGCCGAACTGGTGAGTTTGCAACACGAGTTCGGCATCTTCGGCGGTCCGGCGGGCTCATATGTTTTGCCGCTGCTGCGCGAGCTCAACCTGCCCGTGGTGACCACGCTCCATACCGTTTTGGACCGGCCCGACACGGCGCAGCGGCGCGTGATGGACGAGCTTTGCAGCCGCTCGGAACGGCTCGTGGTGATGAGCCAGCGCGGCGCGGACTTCTTGCGAGACATTTACGGCGTCGCCGAGTCGAAAATCATGCTTATCCACCACGGCATCCCCGACGCGCCTTTTGTGGACGTAAGTCCGTTCAAAGCAGCCTTTGGCGTGGCGGACAAGCGGGTGCTCCTCACCTTTGGCCTGCTGTCGCAAAACAAGGGCGTCGAAACGGTGATAGAGGCGCTGCCCGAGATTATCGCGCGGCACCCGGACGTGGTCTACATCGTGCTCGGCGCGACCCATCCGCACGTGCTGGCGCACGAGGGGGAGCGCTACCGCGAGAGCTTGGTAAAACTTGCAGACGCCCTCGGCGTGGGCGCGCGCGTCCGTTTTGACGACCGCTTTGTCTCTTTGGAAGAGCTTATTCGGTACATTGAAGCAGCCGACATTTACATCACGCCCTACCTTACCAGGGAGCAAATCACCTCAGGCACGCTCGCTTACGCGTTGGGGATGGGCAAGGCGGTCGTGTCGACGCCCTACTGGTACGCCGAAGAACTCCTGGCAGATGAGCGCGGCGTGCTCGTGCCTTTTCGGGATGCGGGCGCAGTGTCGGCGGCGGTGAACGATCTTTTTAACGATGACGCCGCGCGCGCGGCGTTGCAGGCTCGAGCCTACCGCTTTGGCCGCACGATGACCTGGCCCAGCGTGGCGCAAGCTTACTGGGACGCGTTCGCGCAAACCGCGGCGCAGTGGCGCGCGTCCGCCACAAAAGGAGACGGACGAGGAGGTGCCGCCAAGCCCCCGCCTCTCGACTTGGGTCACCTCCTCACCCTGTCCGATGACACGGGCGTGTTCCAGCACGCGACCTTTACCGTGCCCAACCGCCATGAGGGCTACACCACCGACGACAACGCTCGAGCGCTCATGGCCGCGGCGCTTTCAGAACCCCTCCTGCCCGACCAAGCGCGGGCGCTGCGCGACCTCAGCGGGCGCTATTTGGCTTTTCTAGTACACGCGTTTGACGCGCCCACGGGCAGATTCCGCAACTTTATGTCTTTTGAACGCACCTGGCTCGAGCGCGTCGGCGCGGAGAACGCGCACGCAAGGGCTCTGCGCGCGCTCGCCACGTTCTTGCGTTACAGCCAGGACAGAGGCCAACGCCGCGCCGCCGAAGGGCTTTTTGAGCGGGCGCTTCCCGCGCTGGCGGATTTCTCCTCCCCCAGAGCCTGGGCGCTCGGTTTGATGGCGCTGGCCGAACGCCTAGAGTTTTCGCGGCGCGACGCGCACGTTCAGGACTTGGGTAACACGTTGGCCGCGCGCTTGGTGGCGCGTTACGAGGCGTCGGCCTCCCCTGACTGGCCCTGGTTCGAGACGCTTTTGTCGTACAGCAACGCCAAACTGCCGCACGGCCTTCTCGCCTTTGGTCGGGTGACTGAGGACGCGGCCCTGACGGCGGTGGGACTGGAGACGCTTTCGTGGCTGCTCGAGCAGCAGCGCGCCCCCGAGGGTCACGCCGCACCCATCGGCTCGGACCGGGTGTACCAACGCGGCGATGACCGGCCCCCCTTCGACCAGCAGCCCATCGAGGCCTACGCGACGGTGTCGGCTTGTTTGGAGGCCTACCGCGCCACAGGCGACGCGCGCTGGTACGGGGAGGCGGAGGGGACCTTTGCCTGGTTCTTGGGCCGCAATGACCTTGGCTTGCCCCTTTACGACCCCACCACCGGCGGCTGCCGCGACGGCCTCCACCCGGACCGCACGAACGAAAATCAGGGCGCGGAGTCTACATTGGCGTTCTTGCTGGCGTCGCTCGAGCTTCAACTCACCGAGCGGCCTAAACCTCTCCTCACGCTCGCCAAGGGCTAATTTGCGCGTCGGGATGCTCGCCCCCATCGCCTGGCGCGTGCCGCCGCGCCACTACGGGCCGTGGGAGCGGGTGGTGTCGCTCCTCACCGAGGGTCTGGTGGCGGCGGGGGTCGAGGTGACGCTCTTCGCCACCGCGGACTCGCTCACGAGCACTCGCTTGGAGGCCGTCTGTCCGCGCCCTTACGAAGAGGACCGCACGCTCGACGCCAAGGTTTGGGAGGGTCTGCACATCGCGCACGCCTTTGAACGCGCGAATGGGTTCGACCTCATCCACAACCACTTCGACTTTTTGCCGCTCTGCTTTAGCGACCTCGTCACCACACCCGTCGTGACGACGATTCACGGGTTCTCGAGCCCCCGCATCCTGCCCGTTTACAGGCGCTATGACCGCACCACGCACTACGTCTCCATCAGCAACGCAGACCGCTATCCCGCCCTCAGCTACGCCGCGACCGTCTACCACGGCATCGACTTTGGCGAGTTCACCCTCCAGCGCGACCCCGGCGACTACCTGCTCTTTTTCGGGCGCATCCACCCCGACAAGGGTGCCGCCGACGCCGTCCGGGTGGCGCAGCGGAGCGGAATGCCCCTCCTGTTGGCAGGCATCATCCAAGACGAAACGTATTTTGAGCGGGAGATAGCGCCGCATCTCAATGAAAAAATTCGTTACCTCGGCTCGGTCGGTCCTGATGAGCGCGACAAACTTTTGGGCGGCGCGTACGCCCTTTTGCACCTCATTCATTTCGACGAGCCCTTCGGCCTCAGCATGGTCGAGGCGATGGCCTGCGGCACCCCGATCATCGCCACCCGGCGCGGCTCGGTGCCGGAGGTGGTGCAAGGCGGGCTGAGCGGGTTTATTGTGGAGGCTGGAGACGCTGTAGAGGAAGCTTTGAACGCGCTTCCTAAAGTGGCGACGCTCGAGCGCGCGGCGGTGCGCCGTTACGCCCAAGGGCGCTTTGAAGTTCGTCACATGGTCGCGGGGTACCTCAAGGTATATAAGGACATCCTTGATTCACACCGTCTTGATTCACACCGTCTCGATTCTCCCTGACTTGGTTTACCCCAATCCCGTTTTAATTCCTTGGAGACGCTATGGCATCCTATCCCGAACTCCTCATTAGGCACCCGAACAACCCCATCCTAAGCGCGGCGGACTGGCCTTACCCCGCCCACACGATTTTCAACCCCGGCGCGACCCGCTTGCAAGACGGCACCACCCTCCTCTTGTGCCGCGTCGAGGACCGGCGCGGCTTCTCGCACCTCTGCGCCGCGCGGTCTCAAAATGGTGTTGACAACTGGCAAATTGACCCCGAACCCACGCTGCTGCCCGACCCGGATGATTTTGAGGAGGAGACGTGGGGCATCGAGGACCCGCGCGTCACCTATTTGCCCGAGGAGGGGCGCTACGCGGTCGTCTACACCGCCTTTTCGATTCGCGGGCCGGGCGTGTCTTTGGCGCTCACCGAGGACTTCAAGACGTTTGAGCGGTACGGCACCATCATGCCCCCCGAGGACAAAGACGCGGCGCTCTTGCCGCGGCGCATTGACGGCTACTGGGTGCTCGTCCACCGGCCCGTCACCCCGAGCAGCGCGAACATCTGGATGAGCTTTTCTAAAGACCTGCGCCGCTGGCGCAACGCCACAGAAGTCTTGCGCGCCCGGCAGGGTGCCTGGTGGGACGCCAACAAAATCGGGCTTTCGCCCCCGCCCATCGAGACGCCTGCGGGCTGGCTCATGATCTACCACGGCGTGCGCCACCACGCCTCGGGTAGCCTCTACCGGGCCGGATTAGCGCTCTTTGACTTAGACAACCCCACCGTCTGCATCCGCCGGGGCAGCATGTGGATTTTTGGTCCCGAAGCGCCTTATGAAAGAGTCGGCGACGTGCCCAACGTCGTGTTCCCCTGCGATTACACCGTGGCCGACGACGGCGACACGCTGCACCTCTACTACGGCGCGGCGGACACCTCGATCGGGCTGGCGACGGGGAGTATAGGCGAGATGCTGGCGTGGTTGGACGAGCACGGCAAACTGCCGGAGCGGCGCAAGGTGTCGCAGAGGCGCGAGGGGTAAGCAAAAAGCAAGGGAGGTGGGGAGAAGGACATAGGGAGAAAAGGCTTTAGGCTCTACTCGCCACTCACCCCTTTTCACTCGGTACTCGGCACTTTTTTATTCTCCCGCTCCTCACCTCGAGCCCCACCAAAAACTGCCTAACCTCAGTCGTCTACAAACACGCCGCCATGACCAACTTTTGGCTGAGGAAAATCCCCACAAATCCTTTAAGATAAAACGTGAAGTCACTTTGGGTCTGGCCTTAACTTTGGACTTACGTTTTAGTCCTAACTCTAGTCTCGAGGGAGCCTTATGCTAGGGATTACCGAAATCAAAACGGGCATGACGAACGCGCTCAGGCGCATCGGCAAACAGAATGAGGGGGGCGAAACGGTCGGGATCGCTTACCTCGAGCGCGCACACTTACAAAGAATTCCGCTGGTTTTGCGTGGGGTTGGCTTTCTATTCATCCTGAGCCTCTTCTTTTTGCAGCGCCCCTTGGCCTGGTTGGGCGGCGTGCCCGAACTTGACAGGTTTAGCAGCGTGCAACTTATTTCGCCCTTGCAGTACGGGCTCGCGGTCCTCATCTACGCGCTCTACTTCGCCGCGACGCTCGTCAGAAGCGGCTTTTTCAGGGGACAGCCGGGGGTCGAGTTGCATTTTACCAAGCACCAGCGCATCGTGCGGACGCTCCGTCCGGGAGGGAGCGCCACGGTGATTGACCCGCGCGTGCGGCCCTACGCCGCGGTCTCGACGAAGCCGTTCGTGCTAGATATGCCGCCCATCCAGGGGACAACGGGCGACAACATCAGCCTGACGTATAAGGGCGCGCTGGTGGCGCAGGTGCATGATACGTATAGGCTGCTCGAGCGCGGCGGCTTTGAGCCCTTCTGCAATCAGCTTCAAGAGTTGTTCGAGAGCGTGATCAAGGACGAGATGTTGAGGATGTCGGCGCGCCACTTCAACCACTTTTTGGTCGAGCGGGTGGGCATCCCCAAGGGCGACGAGGAGAGCATCACGGAGCGGCTGACGGAGCTCGAGCGCAGCGACCTCAGCGTAGAACTCCTTTCAAAAATCGCCAGCATCGCGGAACTCGACATTTCGCGCTTTGGCCTCGCCGAAGACGCGACGCCCCGCCGCCGGGCGCTGCTCGGCAAGCTGCAAAGCCTGGGCGAGGGCTACGGCATCACCTTGTTGGACCATCTGCCGCAGGGCAACCTGACCAGCGACGATTATTTACGCACCCTGGCGGTCGGGCTCGTGTCGTCGATTACGCGGGTGCGGCAGGCGACGGACACGCTCAAAGACATTACCGAGGAGGAGATTTCCGAAGAGATCGCCGCCAAGGTTGCCGATGTGTCGTTGGGCGTGTTGGAGGTCGAGCGCATCATCAGCGAAATCGACGCGATCAAGACGACCTTGGAGGACAAGGCCATCCAGGACCAGATTATCGGCGCGCGCGAGGCCGCGATAGAGAACATCGTCGCCTCGTACCTCGCGCCCGCGCTCTCGCAGGTCTCGACCCTCAAGGAGCAGGTGCGGGCGCGGGGGGTGAAGAGCGCGGCGCTCGAGACCTACATCCAAAAACAAAACGACCTCTTGGCGCGTCTGGAGGGGGCCGCGACGGAACTGCCGCGCGTGAGCCGGGTGGTGACCGACCGGGCCGACTTGAGCGCCTTTTTTGGGGGCGACGTGATAGAGACGCTGCTCCAAAAGAGCGGCTTGCGCGAGGTGCTGGGCGAACTCAAGACGAAAGGCGAAACGGAGGCGGGCACGGTGGGCAAGACGTTGGAGCACTACCAACTCGACGTTCAGGCGCTGATGGCGGACCTCACCCGCGAGCTTGAGCGCATCCCGATGGGCTCCGGGGCCGAGGTCAAGTACACGCCCGAGGCGGTGCGCCGCCAGGTCAACGCCATCGCCCGCTTGGTGGGTGAAGTGGACGAGTTAGAGGTGAGAACCAGAGCGCGCGAGCTTGAGAACCCTGGGCTTGAGAAGATTGAGGTTGAAAAGGTTGAGGTTGAAAAACCTGGGGTTGAAAAGACTGGGCTTGAGAAAATTGGGCTTGAGAAAACTGAGGAGGTGCGCGCGTGAGTTACCGTGAGGTGGGAGAGCGGCTGGGCGAAAAGGCCAGGGGGTCGTTGGACGAACTTCTGGAGGGCGGCTCGCGCGAGGTCGAGGCGGCGGTGGGGCGCAAGCTCGAGCAGATGGTGGGCGCGGTCAAGCGCGGCGTCTCCGAGGGCGACCTGAAGCGCTTTAGCGCGGTTGACGAGGAGCGCATCTTGACATTTATGCCCGACAAACGCCGCGTGTCGGGGCTCGGGCTCGTCACGCTGGGTTTGCTCACGCTGGTGTTGCTGCCGGGGCTCCTCAAACTTTTGGCGTTTCCCGCGCTGATTTTGGGGGCACTCGTTTTTGTCGGGCGCTACTTGAGCAACGCTCGAGTGGACGTGCCCGACGGCTACGCGGGCGTGGTCTGCCGCTACGGCAAGCCGACCGGGCGGCGCGCGCACAGCGGTCGCAACTGGCTCTACCGGTTTGACACCTTTGTCCCTTTTCTCGTGTCGCAGCGCGACCAGGTGGTCGACCTAGAAGACGCCAACTTTACCGCGGACTACGCGTCTATAACCCTGACGCAGCAGCTCGTCTTTCGCGTGGTCGACCCCGCGGTCTTTATCGAGCAGAGTTCGCCCGGCAACATCATGAAAATCTTGAGCCTCTACGCGAGCTACCTCACCTTGCGCATCATCACCTCCGTCGAGGACGCGCGCGTCAAGTTTAGCGGGCGCGACCGCATCGACAACATTATTGAGGCGCTGAATGGCGACTTGCGCGCCACCTACGGCGTCGAGGTGGTGCGCGGCAGTATGCCGGGCGCGGACAACGAGATTCTGGGAGACTTAGAGGCCATCCGCACGCTCCTCAAAGAAATCGAGGCGATGGCCGAGACCCAGCAGGTGCGCGTCGAGGCGGCGGTCAAGCAGGTTGAATCGCTCCTCCGGACGAGGCGCAAAGAAACGAGGAGCCGCGCGCTCGACCTCCAGCAGACCAAGGTGAGGCTAGACACCCGCGTCGCCGAGCGGGTCGGCGCGGCGCGGCAGGCGAGCCTGGTGAGGGCGCGGCAAACCCTCGAGGAGGTCGCCTCGGAAGTGAAGCGCGAGTTAGCAAACCTAGCAGCGCGCGAGCAGAAAAACCGCGATTTGCAGGGGTCGGTGGAGGGGCTGGAACTCGAGTTCAAGCTGCGTTTAGCCGAACTCAAAGAGCGCTACGCCCGGCTCCTTTTGCCCGAAACCGTGGAAGTGCTTTCGGTCAAAGGGCTGGGACCTGGGCTCGCCCTAGGAACGGCGCTCAATGAGGCGGGGCGACTTTTCAAGGCGCTGCCAGAGGAGGGGACGGGGTAGCAGTTCCAATGAATGAGGGTGGTCACCCATCAACCCCGTCCCGCAGCTCGAGTGACCGCCCCGCTTAGGCTCGCTCTTTCTGAGCTTTACCTGGCGGTTCTGCTCCCTTACACTCCTCTTATGGATTATATAAACGAACGGTGTTTTGCCAAGGAGCGCGCATGATAGAGACGATGAACTGGACACAAGTTGAACGGTATTTAGAGCGCGACGACCGCGCCGTGGTCCCCCTGGGCTCGACCGAGCAGCACGCTTTCTTAAGCCTCTGCGCCGACAACATCCTCTCCGAGCGCGTCGCGCGCGAAGCCGCCGAGCCTCTGAATGTGCCCGTTTTCCCGGTGCTCAACTACGGCATTACGCCCTACTTCCTCGCCTATCCCGGCACGGTGAGTTTACGGCTCGAGACCTACCTCCACATTCTCGAGGATATCTTAGGCAGCCTCGCCGGAACGGGCTTCAAACGCGTGTTGTTCGTCAACGGCCACGGCGGCAACAGCGCCGGGAGCGCCTTTTTGCAGGAGTGGATGAACGAGCACGACGGTGTGCAGGTGAAGTGGCACAACTGGTGGAACGCGCCCAAGACGCTCCAAAAAGTGCGCGAGATAGACAATGAAGCCTCGCACGCGTCGTGGATGGAGGCGTTCGCGTGGACGCGGCTCGAGGGCGTCAGCTCACCCGATACGCAAAAAAGAATGGTGGACACCGAAAAGATGCGCCTTCTTTCGGCGGCGGGAGTGCGCGAGATGTTGGGCGACGGCTCGTTCGGCGGACGTTACGAGCGCCCCGATGAGCAGATGGACGAGGTCTGGCGCGTGGGGGTCGAGGAGGTTAGGGAAGCTTTAGAAGGGCCGTGGCGGTGACGCTTCTCGTTTGGGGCGCGGGGGCCGTCGGCGGGACGGTCGGTACATCCTCAGCGCGTTCAGGACTAGACGTGACCTTTGTCGACGCGAACCGCGCGCACCTTGAAGCCATGCGCGGGCGGGGGCTCGAGCTGCAAACGGGGCCTCATGCAGCTTCGCTTTGACGATAAGACGGTGCTCGTCACGGGGGCCGCGCACGGCTTCGGGCGCGCTATCGCCCTCGCCTTTGCCCGACTCGGCGCGAACGTTTATGGGGGCGACGTGCTTACGGAGTCGCTACAAGAGACCGAACGGCTCGGGCGGGAGGTCGGCAGCCTCTCGACTTTTCACCTCGACGTGACCGACCGCGACGCGGTGGGGGCATTTGTTGGGCGAGCGGTAAAAGATACAAACCGAATCGACGTGCTCGTCAACAACGCGGGCGGCGTGCTGGGGCAGGTCGGGAGGCCGCTCGAGGAGGTACCGGAAGGGGACTGGCGCGCGATTTTTTCCGTAAATCTAGACGGCGCGTTCTGGCTGAGTCAGGCCGCCGCGCCCTTTCTCAAGGCTGGAGAAAAAGGCGCGGGCGGGCGGATTGTGAACATCTCGAGCGGCGCGGGGTTAGGCGTGAGCTTAACCGGGATTCAGGCCTACGCGGCGGCGAAAGCGGGGCTCATCGGCTTGACAAAGCAACTCGCGCACGAACTCGGACCCTGGGGCGTGACGGTCAACTGCGTCGCGCCAGGGTTCGTGCGCTCGAACCCGACGACCGAGCGGCAGTGGCAGGCTTACGGCGAAGAAGGACAGGAACGACTGTTGCAGAACATCGCCCTGAAGCGTCTCGGCACGCCCGACGACGTCGCCAACGGGGTGCTCTTTTTCGCCAGCGAGGCGGCGGGCTGGGTGACCGGGCAGACGCTCTCCATTGACGGGGGGCGTTAGGTGGACGTTGTGCTGGACTCCTTAATAAACTCACCGCCAAAAGCCGCAACCGTACCCACGGCTGCCTGCAAGACGTTCACTGGGGCGCGGGGCTTTTCGGCTCTTTTCCCACCTACACCGTCGGCAACGTGATGAGCGCGCTTTGGCTGGAGGCGGCCAAGGCGCAAGAGGCTTTGGTCGCGCCCGCTTTGGCGGAGGGTGACGCTGCGCCGCTGCTCGCCTGGCTCGGGCGAAACGTCCACCGCCACGGGCGGCGCTTTCTTCCCAACGCCCTCTTGCGCCGCGCCACCGGCGAAGGGCTTCGCTCAGGGCCTTATTCGGATTATCTGACGGGCAAGTACGGGCCGTTGTACACCTTGTGACGGTTTGCACCCGTACTGAGCCCGCACTGAGGACGACTCGAGCCGAGCGTCATACCGAACACGACCTTAGACGCTTCTCGGGTTTGCCCTTCGACTTCCTTCATATTCCCAGTATCCTCAGTTTCCTCGAGCAGAACCACTCACCTATCACCCTTGCCCCTACCGCGTCTAAGGTATTGATGCGTTTACCGAGACGCCGTGACCGAACGAGAAGGCGTATGATGACCCAAGGAGGTTTCATCATGGCTAAAAAAGAAACCGCAGTGTTAGCGGGGGGCTGTTTCTGGGGATTAGAAGACTTGGTTCGCAAGCAACCCGGCGTCATCAATACCGAGGTGGGCTATACGGGAGGCCAGAACGACAACCCCACCTATCAACGTCATCCCGGTCACGCCGAAGCGCTCGAGATCACTTATGACCCAGCCGAGACGAGCTACCGGCGTATCCTGGACTTTTTCTTTCAGGTTCATAATCCCACCACGCTTAACCGTCAAGGCAACGACCGCGGCACGTCCTACCGCTCCGCTATCTTTTACAAAGATGAAGAGGAAAAAAGAACCGCGGAAGAGATGATCGAGATTGTCAACCGGTCGGGACGTTGGCCCAACCCCGTCGTGACGACTTTAGAACCTCTTACAAAGTTCTGGCCCGCAGAAGCTTACCATCAAGATTACCTCGTAAAAAATCCTGGGGGGTATACCTGTCACCGCATCTACTTTGACAGCTACTTGGATGAAGCAAAGGTTGGCGCTTAGCCGAGTGTGGTTAATGACCCTCGGTGCCAGCTCTTGCTAGCAACCAAACGCGTAAAAAGAAGCGAATTAAGCTCTGCAAGTATCGTCTGCATCATGAAAAGGACGTGACGTGTATACCGCACTGCTACCCGGCGCCCTTGGGGTGCGCGCCTCTTTGGCAGAAGGCCTCGAGCTGGCGCGGCGGCACGGGTTTACGGGCTATCACTTTGATATTCGTGAGGCCGCGGACTTGGGTGCCGAGCGCGTGCGCGCGCTCGCCGAAGAGGCCGAGGTGCGGCCCGCGGCGTTCGGGTTCCCGCTCGAGTTCCGCCGCGACGAAGTCGCGTATAGGGAGGGGCTGGCCGACCTGCCACGCTTGGCCGCCGTGGCCGCCGAGCTCGGCGTGACGCGGACCTCGACCTGGATCATGCCGGTGTCAAGTGAACTCACCTACCGGCAGAACTTCGCGCTGCACGCGGCGCGTTTGGCCCCTGCCGCCGACATCCTGGCCGACCACGGGGTGCGGCTGGGGCTCGAGTACGTGGGTCCGAAAACGCTGTGGTCGAGCGGGCACTTTCCCTTTATCCATACCCTGCGGGAGATGACCGAACTGTGCGACGCGGTAGGACCGAACGCGGGCTATCTGCTCGACAGCTTTCACTGGTTTACCGCGCACGAAAGGGCCGAGACCCTGCAGGAGCTGAGCAAGGACCAGATCGTTGAAGTCCACGTGAACGACGCGCCCGACCTGCCGCGAGACGAGCAGATCGATCAGCAGCGAACCCTCCCCGGCGCAACGGGGGTCATCGACTTAAACACGTTTTTGAGCGCGTTGCAGGAGCTCGGCTATGACGGCCCGGTGCTGGTCGAACCGTTTAGCGAGGCGGTGCGCGCGCTTCCCGCCGATGAAGCCTGCGCCGCTACCGCGGCAAGTTTGCAGGCGGTGTGGCGGGCGGCGGGGCTGTAGAGGGGGTTGTTAGGATGACTTTGGCCGGGAGGGCTCGAGCGGCCCGCCTGAGTCACGCCGGGGTGAATGGCGGCGTGCCGATTAGCCGGTAAACAGCCCGTTAAGCCTGTTCGAGACGAAACAAAGTCGGCAAAAGCTGAGCAACGCCGCGTAGGGCGGTTTTCAGTGCTACTTAAGCGAATTCAGCGCAGGTATTTTTGTAGCTGCGTCCTAAACGGTAAAACTCAGGCTCCACCTCGCCCAGACCGAATCTTACCTGCTAACACGTTTGATCGATCGGCACCCGCCCCAGAAACCACCCCACCCGCCGCCGGTTGGTTTCCGAAAGGAGCGTGGTGAGCGTGAGCCCGTCGAACCCCGGATACACGCGCGCCAGCACCTCGGGCCGCACCCGCCGCTCGGGGACGGTAGCGAGCATCGCGCCCGCCTCCTTTACGGCTTTGGAAAAGTCGCCCGGATGACCCGCCGCCGCGAGGTGAAAAAAGCCGGTGAGAAAGCGGCCTAGAAGCATCTCACGCTGCCGCCAGCCCCGGTAGTAGCGCCTGATGGTCACGAGGTCGTTGCGTAGCGGCAAGTAGGCCGCGCGCCGCCCTACGCCCTGCTTGCGTCCGTCCCAAAGGTGATAGACAGGGGCACCCGGCAGGTAATCCGCCTCCCAGCCGCGGCTTAAAAATTCGATCATCGTCGGGAGTTCGGTCTCAAACATCACGTAACCCGGCGGGCTCGGCGGGATACGCAAGAGGGCTTCGCGGCGGAACACGACCGCGCCCGCGTGAAAGCCGCGCGCTTCGCCCCAGGTGCGCCCCGGCGCGGGCGCAGGCAGATAGGGCGTGTAGGAAGTGCGACCGGAGCGCGGCTCGACAAAGGGAAGCGCGACAAGCCCTAAGCGGGGTCCGCGAGCCTCAAAATGCGCCATCACCCGCTCCAGGGTTCCTTCGGCGGGATAGGCGTCGTCGTCGAGCTGAAACACGTATGTGCCGCGCGCGAGCCCCACCGCCTCGGGCAGCGCCTCGAAGCCTCGAGGCGTCTCGTTGCGGAGGGTACGAACTTCCGGAAACTCAGCCAGCATCGCTCTGGTGCCGTCCGTCGAGGCGTCGTCTAGCACAATAATTTCGCGTGTTGGGCCGGGAAGGGTCGCAAGGAGATGGAGCGTCTCGCGCAGCCTCTCGCGCCGCGCGTGGGTGGGGATGATGATGCTTAAAACGGGGTGAGTCATAACGGGCTATTCTACGCCAGCCGCGGGAAACGGGGGCGGTGTGACTTTTTTCCCCTGCGCCTACGCGCGTTCACCCCCGTCTTCCAACAAGGTCCCTCCGTTAGGAGCGCGCGTTACACTAGCGCGATGCTCTACCGGCTACCGCTCTTTCGTCTCGCCTTTCGCAACCTCCTGCGTCACCCCTGGCGGAGTTTCGCTACCACGCTCGGGGTGGCGCTGGGCATCGCGGCGGTGCTGGCGACGCTGTCGGTGGGCGACAACGTCCGGGCGAACGTGGCGAGCAGCTTGGAGGCGGCCACGGGCGGGGCCGACCTCGTTGTGGTGCCGGGCACGCAGGGGCGGGCGGTGTTTGCGGCGGCGGAGCCTCTAAGAAAAGTGCGTGACACGCCCGGTGTTGGGTGGGCGGTGCCGGTGCTCGAGTACCGCGCCGAACCCGTGCGCGACCTAGGAAACACCCCGCACCCGGTGATTCCAGGGGTGAACGCGGGGTTTCTCCTCTCGGGGCGCGACACCTCTAATGGGAAAGAAATAGGCGGTGGGATAGAGTCAGGGGTGGACTCAGCGAGCTCGGACGTGCGCGTGCTCACCGGGACGCTGCCGCAAGAGGGTTCAGACGGTATCGCCCTCACCGAGACCTTTGCACAGTCGAGGGACTTGACGCTGGGCGACGAGGTTCCTTTTGCCACGCCCTTCGGCGAGGCGACGTTTAGGCTTGTGGGTTTGCTCGACGGCGCGTCGGGCGTAGCGAGCACGAACGCGGGCCGGATTGGGGTGGTGGCGCTAGGCGACCTTCAGCGCGCGGTCAGGCTGGGGGGCCGCGTCTCTTCTATCGAGGTTCATCTTGCAGCCAATGCGGGGCTCGAGGCGGTGCAGGCGCGTCTCACAGAAACCTTGGGTGACGCCTACACGGTCCTTTTGCCCGCGGGCTCGGGCGACCTAGCCACGGGCATCGTCGACACCATCCAGGCGGGGTTGCGCGTGCTCGCCGCGACGCTCGTCGCTTTGGGCGGGTTTATGGCCTACAACACCTTTGCCGCCGCGACCGCCGAGAGAACGCGTGAGTACGCGCTCCTGCGGACGATTTGCCTCACCGGGAGGCAGGTGCAGCGTCTGGCGCTCTTTGAGGCGGCCTTCGTGAGCGTGTGCGGGGTGGCGCTCGGCATCCTGCTTGGTCTAGGGTTGTCTTTGGGCATTACAAGGCTCAACGCGCTCGTGCTGGGCTTCGAGTTTCGCAGGCTGGTTGTGCCCGTCGGCAACGTGGCCGTGGCCGCGGGGGTGGGGGTCGTGGTCGCCCTCTTTTCGGGGCTGCTGCCCGCCAGGGCCGCCTCGAAAACGCCGCCCATCGTGGCGGCGAGGAGCGACGGGGGCGCGGAGGACGGGGAACCTTTACAAAAAACGCGTCAGACGGTGCTGGGCGCGTTCCTTTTGGCCGGGGGCGCGTTCACGGCGCTCGCGCCCTGGCAGGGCGGGTGGGCGATTTTTGGGAGCGCATTAGCCATGACGCTCCTTTTTACCGGCGTCACCCTCACCACGCCCGCGCTCCTAAAGCCGACGCTCGCCCTCCTGCGCCCGCCCCTGACGAGGCTTTTCGGGGCGGCGGGGGGCTTGGGGGCGGGTTTCGCGCAGCGCAACGCGCGGCGTAACGGGGTGGCGGTCGGCGCGGTGGTGGTCGGCGTGGCGCTCACCATCGGCGTGGGCGCGATGGTCGCGGGCATCAACAAAGAAATCGCGGACTGGGTCGCCGCGACCGTCACGGGCGACTTGTTCGTTACCTCCTCGGTAGGTTTTCCGGAGGGTTTTGTAGAGGCGGCGGCGGCAGAGGTGCCGGGGCTCGACGCGGTGAGCGGGGTGGGGGTCCAGACGGTGCGCTTTGAGCCGGGCGGGAGTGAGCGCGCGCGAACCGTCGCGCTTATCTTGGTGGACCCGGAGCGGTACAACCCGGAGGGCGGCTTTGGGCGCTTTCAGTTTTTGCAAGGCGAGGGTGACAGCCGCGAAGCTTACGAGGCGTTGCGGCGGGGCGGCAGCGTGATTGCGGCCAATACTCTTTTCGAGCGCTTCGGGACGGCGCGCGGCGACGCCGCGCGGTTACGCACGACGGAGGGCTTTCAAAACATCCCGGTGGCGGGTGTGGTTGTGGACTTTACCAACGGCGGCGAGACCTTTATCGGCAGCCTCAAAGACAGCGCGCTGTTCGGCGTCGCCGCGCCCAACCTTTATGTCATGACGGTCAAAGAGGGGGCGGACCCGCAGGCGGTGGGGGACGCACTGCGAGAAACCTTTCCAGGGCTCTATTTAGACGTGACCTCGAGCGAAAGCTACCGCGTCCTCGTCCTCACGCTCACCCGGCAGATTTTCACGACCACCAACGGGCTGCTTGTCTTGGCGGTCTTCATCGCCGCCTTAGGCGTCGCCAACACGCTCGGGATGAACTTGTCCACGCGCCAACACGAAATCGCCCTCTTGCGCGCATTAGGCTTTACGCGGCGCGGGGTGGGGCGCTTGGTGGGTGCCGAGGGCATCGTCGTGGTGCTCTTGGGGACGCTTTTGGGCGCGCTCTGCGGCCTCCTCTTGTCGCGCGTCATCACCGCGGGGGCGGACGCGCTCACGGGCTACCGCATCACGCCGGTTTTCCCGTGGCGCTTGGCGCTGCTCGCGCTCCTCGCCTCGCCGGTGGTGGGCTTTCTCGCCTCGCTCTTGCCTGCCCGGCGCGCGGCGCGGCTCGAGCCCGTCGTCGCCCTAAGAGGTGAGTAGGTGGGTAGAGTCCAGGTGAGTAAGATAGGTAGAGAGACGGGTGATGTAACGGGCGCTGTCGATGCAGCCATTGAAGCCCGCGACCTCAGCAAGCGCTACCACTTGGGCGGCGAAACCGTTCACGCGCTTTCCCAGGTGTCGCTAACGGTACCGAGAGGCGAATTTCTCGCGGTCATGGGTCCCAGCGGCTCGGGCAAGAGCACGCTGCTTCACCTCCTGGGTCTCCTCGACACGCCCGACGGCGGCGAAATCCTCTTGGGCGGCGAAACGACGCGCGGGCTTTCCGACGACGCGCTCACCCGCCTGAGGCGTGAAAAACTGGGTTTCGTGTTTCAGACCTTTGAACTCATCCCCAACTTGAGCGCGCGCGAGAACATCCTCTTGCCCGCCGAGGTCGCAGGGAGACGGCTCGAGGGACGCGAGCGGCTTAAAGAACTTGCCGACACGCTCCACATTGCGGACCGGCTCAAGCACCGCCCGAGCGAACTGTCGGGCGGTCAGCGGCAGCGCGTGGCGCTGGCGCGCGCGCTCATCAACAACCCGCTGCTGATCCTCGCCGACGAGCCGACCGGTAACCTGGACACCGGCACCGGCGGCGACGTGCTGGCGCTCCTCAAGGCGGGCGTCGAGGAACGGGGCTGGACCCTCGTGATGGTTACCCACGACCCCAAGGCCGCGCTCTACGCCGACCGCATCATCTTTTTAGAAGACGGGCGGCTCGCGGGCGAAACGCGCACGCAGGGCGGCGAAGCGCGGAGCGTGATCGAGTCGTTTGTGGGTATCTAAAATCTTTTAGCGCAGCATGTGCAGCATGTGCGTTGACCGGCGCTCGAGCGGTGTTAGCTGTTAAACTGCATGAAATGGCCCGACCTGATAATCTAAACCGCTCACAGGCCCCGGCGCTGAACCCGGAGTCTACGTGACGCGCATCCATAGAATGAGCTTCCGCGTAACGAGCGTCCGCATAACGAGCGTCCACAAGGTGCATCAGAACGGTGCATTAGAATAATGTGCAAAAATGCACACAGCTCTCGAGCTTGCGGATATGATGCACGTGCCCGTCGTCGCGGATGGTCGCGCCGGAGGGACGGAGCAGCCCTCCCAAGTAACGAGGCGGCGGGCGCTTAAGGGGTTGAAACGTGTTTGAAAAGCTTGCCGAACTCGTTAGCACGCGTCCCTGGCGCGTTCTCTTAGTTTGGGGCCTCCTGCTCCTCATCGCTCTACCTTTCGCCGCGCGCGTGGGCGAGGTGCTTAACGCCCAACCCGATACCCCGCCCCACAGCGTGGCGAGGGCGGTTCAGGAGATTCTGCTTACTGATTTCGCGGTCCAGAGCAAGTATTCAATTATCTTGCTCGCGGTCTCGGACGCGCGACCGGTGACCGACCCGCAGATTGAAACGGAGTTCGGCAACCTCGTCGAGGCCGTGCGGGCGCTGCCTACCGTGGGGTCCGTGCAGGACTACCGCAACAGCGCCACGCTGCCCCTTCTCTCACCCGACGGGCGTTACGGGGCGGCCATCGTCAACCTGGAAGCGGACACGCGCGAAGACGCGCAGGCGGCGGTCGAGGAAATCCTGCCCCTTAAAGATAAACCTGAGAGTTTCAAGCTCTACGTGTCGGGCGGTCCCGCGCTCGCGCTCGAGCTCCGCAGCATCAGCGAGCGCGACGTCCACCGCGCCGAGGTCTACGGGCTGCCCCTAAGCCTCGCCGTGCTGGTCGTCGCCTTTGGCGCGGTGGTCGCGTCGGGGCTGCCTATCTTGATTGCGCTCTTGTCGGTCACGCTCACCTTTGCGGTGCTCTACGGCCTCGGTCAAATCTTTGAGTTTGCCCTTTTCACACAGACCATCGTGACCATGCTCGGGCTCGCCACGGGTATCGACTACGCGCTCCTCATCGTGAACCGTTTTCGTGAGGAACTGAGCCGTTTGGGCGACCCCAAAAAGGCCGCCGCCTCAACCACGCTTACCGCGGGCAAGGCGGTCACCTTTAGCGGCTGCGCGGTGATCGTGGCGCTCGGCGCGCTGCTCATCCCGCCGTTAAACTTTATCCGCTCGATGGGCATAGGCGGCGTGACGGTCTTGCTCATGAGCGTGCTCGTGTCGATTACCGCGCTGCCCGCGCTCCTCACGCTGCTCGGCCACCGCGTCAACCTGCTCAGGCTGACCCGGCGCGAGCCCGGCAAGAGAACGCGCGCCTTTTGGCACGCCTGGGCGGAGCGCGTGACGCGCCGCCCGCTTCTTTGGGGTGCGAGCGGTGTTGTGGTCCTGCTCTTGCTCGGGCTGCCCGCCCTGTCGATGCAAGTCGCCGACCCCGGCGCGCGCGGCATGTCGCAAAATACCGACGCGTACAAGGTTTTGCAGGGCCTCCAAGCCGCCAACGTCGAGGGGCTGCTCGCGCCCTACAAGGTGCTCATCGACTTCGGTCAGCCCGACGGGTTTTTCCATCCGTCAGCGGTGCGCGCGGTGTCGCGTTACACCCGCGAGGTCGGAACGCTCTCGAGCGTCGAACAAGTTTTTTCCCCTACCACCGCGGGTGTGCCCGGCATTTTGCTCAACCAGTATTACGCCACGCGCGCGCTTGCCGAGGCGAGTCCGGTCGCGCCGCTCGCGCAGGCCACCGTTTCCCGAGACGGGCGCTACGCACTCGTCCAGGCGGTACCCACCGGCGCGCTCTCGCCCGCGCAGGGGCACCGCCTCGCCCGGTCGTTACGAAACGAGGCGCGTTATCTGGGGCTCGAGGCCAAGGTCGGCGGCGAACCCATCGTCAACGCGGAATGGAATCACGTCCTATATCGCGACTTCCCGCTCGCGGTCGGGCTTATCTACTTAGCCACGCTCATTATTCTGGGCGTAACCTTCCGCTCGCTCCTCATCCCGCTCAAGTCCATTTTGCTCAACACGCTTACCATCGCCGCGAGTTTCGGCGTGCTCACGCTTATTTTTCAGCACGGCTGGGGCGCGTCGCTTTTAGGTCTCCCCGGTCCCTTGGGCTTCGTGGACAACAGCGCGCCCATTTTTACCTTCGCGCTCGTTTTCGGGCTCAGCATGGACTACGAGGTGTTTCTGGTGTCGCGCATTTACGAGGCGCACCGGCGCGGCGAAACGGACCGCGACGCCGTCGCCTACGCGCTCTCGGCCACGGGCGGGATTATTACCAGCGCCGCTTTAATCATGATAGCCGTATGCGGCGTGTTCGCTTTTTCGGACATCATCCTGATTAAAACCCTGGGGCTGGGGCTCTGCGTGGCAATTTTCCTCGACGCGACCTTGGTCCGCATGGTGCTCGTGCCCGCGGTCATGACCCTGGCGGGACGCTGGAACTGGTGGCTGCCGCGCCCGGTTGCGAGGCTTGCGAAGCGGGTGGATTTGAGTCACGATTAGATGTTGTTGTAGATGCTGTTGATGTCGGTTCAACTTAGGGACGCCTCAGCACGAGATGCTGTACGCTGCACCGCGTACTCATCCTCGCCCCAACACCCGCCGGGCCTGCTGGGCCAAAGACATTGCCAGCCAAAACAAGAGCACCGCGTCCACCGCGTGAAACGCCCGTACAAACGAGCCGCCGCTCGCCTCGAGAAACGCGTACTGAAGACCGTGCAAGAGGAAAAGACCCAGAGCCCCCATAAGCAGCCGCCAGGGTAGCCGAGCGAATAAGCCGCTCAGAAGCGCCAAAATGGCAAAAAATCCGATGCTGTGCCCTACGGTGCGGTGAAGCCCCAACCACCCTCCTTGTCCTGCCAGAAACACCATACCGATGCAGAAAACTTGCAGCGTCACCCCCACGGCGTAGAGCCAGCAGGCGGTGACAAAAGACCAACGCGCCACCCTGACGTAACCCTGGCGCTCTGTTCTAAGCGTTTGTGTGGTCATGCTTATCCCCTCTATCAGACAATGACCGACTCGTCGCAAGCTTTGAAAGAAGCGCGTGAAAAGTGTGGCGCTCTTCGTCACTCAAAGCCCCAAAGAAGATGCGGTCCGCTTCCGCGTTGACCCGCGCGACCTCCTCGGCCTTTTCTCTCCCCGCTTCTGTCGGATGAACTTCCAGCGCGCGTTTGTCACTCGCATAGGGACGGCGCTCGACCAAGCCTTTCTCCTCAAGACTGTTGAGAATACCCACCATCGTCGCCTTGTTGATACGCAGTCGCTCGGCGAGTCTCGCTTGCACTCTGGGTCCCTCGAGCGCCAAAAGTTGCAAGGCAGCGACCTGCTGAGGTTCTAGCCCCACCGTGCCAACCGCTCGCGTATAGAATTGCCCAGCCAAACCCGTGACCCAGTAGAGCATGAAGCCGGTAACGCTCGTGAGCGCCTCGGGAAGGGGGTCCCACTGAACTTGAAGGTCGGATAATCTTTCGGCGGTGTCTGCCATACATAACCTCTTAACAAAACTCATTTATCAGAATAATGTATAGCAGATAAACGTTCATTTGTCAAACATACTATTCAACTGTCCGCAGGCGAGAGGGCCAGCTCGAGCCGCCCCAACGCAAAATCCGTGGTGAGCGCCAGAAGCGCCACGGGCAGTGCGCCCTCGAGCACCAATGAGAGATTACTCACCGCCAGCCCCGCGATGATCGGCACGCCGAGGCCGCCCGCGCCGATGATGGGCGCGACCGTCGCGGTGCCGATGGTGTAAATGACGCTCGTGCGGACGCCCGCCAAGATGACGCGGGTAGCGAGGGGGAGCTCGAGCCGAAAAAGCGAACGCCAAGGCCCCATGCCCATGCCCTTGGCCGCCTCCAAAAGGTCGGGCGGCACCCCCTGAAGCCCCGCGATGGTGTTGCGCGTGACGGGCAGGAGCCCGTAAGCCACCAATGCAATAAGCGTCGGCTGCAAGCCAAAGCCGAAGTAGGGCAGCGCGAGCGCGAGCACCGCGACGGGCGGGAAGGTCTGACCGACCGAGAGCAGGTTCGAGGCGAGGGGTAAAAAGGCGCGCCCGCTCGGCCTGGTGAGCCACACGCCCAGCGGCAAGCCGATAAGCAAGATGATGGCGACGGCGATGCCAACGATAACGAGGTGCTGTAAGGTGAGTTCAAAAAGCGTGTTGCGCTCAAAGAGAATCGTGCGCTGCTCGGGAAAAAGCGCCCCCAGCGCCGCGCGCCACCACGCCTGCTGGGCCAAGAGCACCAGGAGCGCGCCGAAAAGTAGGAGCGCCAAGGCCAAGCCGCCCCAGGCGCGCCTCCTACGCACGGTCTCCCCCACCCAAGCTCACGCTCTCGCCCGCTCGAGGCTCCTCACCATCCCCCTCCCGCTCAGCGGTGAGCGCCACGATGGTTTGGAGCGTCACGAGCCCCAAAAGTTTACCGTCCTCCCCCACCACAGGCATCTCGATGACGCCCTGGCCGAGCATCTTGGAGAGCGCTTCGCGCGCGTTGTCGTGAGTGTCTACCGCGGACGTCGCGGCGTCCACCTCGGTGTGAGCGCTCTCGACGTGGCGGTCGTGCGCGAAGGCTTTGCGGTCGAGCCAGCCCGCCAGCCGCCCGTCGCGGGTGACGTAGACCGTCCGGTGACGTTTAAGCGCCCGCTCCGCTTCCTCCGACGACGCGTTGGCAGCCAGCGAGGAGATATCGGTCATGATGTCCCCGACGTGTATCCGGCTGAGGCGTTTGAGCGCGCGGTCGGAGCCGACGAACTGCCGCACGAAGCGGCTCTCGGGGTGAGAGAGCAGCCTCTCGGGCGTGCTGTACTGCTCGACGCGCCCGGCGTTCATGACGCAGACCATGTCGCCCAGCTTGATGGCCTCGTCAATGTCGTGTGTGACCATCACGATGGTTTTACGCAGTTCCGCCTGGAGCCGCAAAAACTCGTCTTGCAGCCTCTCGCGGGTGAGCGGGTCCACCGCGCCGAAGGGCTCGTCCATCAAAAGCACGGGCGGGTCCACGGCCAGCGCCCGCGCCACCCCCACCCGCTGCGCCTGGCCGCCCGAAAGTTCGCGCGGGTAGGCGTCGCGGTAGCGCTCGGGCGGCAAACCGATGAGGCTCAAAAGCTCGTCCGCCCTGGCCGCGCTCCGTTTTTTGGGCCAGCCCAGCAGGTCGGGCACCACCTGGATATTTTGCTTGACGCTCATGTGCGGGAACAGCCCGATGCTCTGAATCACGTAGCCGATGCCGCGCCGCAACGCCTGCGGGTCGAGCGACCGCGTGTCCTCGCCGTTGACATGAATCGCGCCTTCAGAGGGCTCAATAAGGCGGTTGATCATCTTCAACGTGGTTGTCTTGCCACAGCCCGACGGGCCGATGAGGACGACCAACTTGCCCGCCTCGACCTCCAAATCGACCTCTCGAACGGCTGTCACCTCACCGTAGTGCTTGCTTACACGCTCGAGCCTAATCACGCCTCACCCACTCGTCTACGCATCTCTTTCACCTCTCACCTACCGAATCCCTCGAGGCGTCAGCAGGAGCCCCACCGCGCGCAGGAGCCCGTCAACCAGTAGCGCCAACAGAATAATCGGTATCGCCCCCAACAAAATAAGGTCGGGGACTACCTGGTCGATGCCGCGCTGAATAAAGGTGCCCAGGCCCCCCGCGCCGATAAGATACGCCACCGTGGTGATGCCGATGGTCAGGACCGCCGAGGCGCGCAGACCCTCGACGATTAAGGGCAGCGCCAGGGGCAGCTCAACGCGGCGCAAAATCTGCCCCGGACTCATGCCCATGCCGCGCCCCGCTTCGGTGGCCGCCTTGGGCACCTCGACGACGCCCGTGTAGGTGTTGCGGACAATCGGCAGGAGCGCGTAGAGCGTGAGCGCGATGAGCGCGGGCGCGCTGCCGATGCCCCGGACGCCCAAAGTGGACAAGGGCGCACCGAGTCCGGCCCAAAGGGTTACGCCGTCAAAGGAAAATCGGAAGAGGGCCACGACGAGTTCATTCAAAACCACCGCCACAATCACGACAAAGAGCGCTGCGGGCGCGAGCGCTATGAGGACGGTTGCGATTCGTAAAGCGGTCTCGAGGGGCCGCACCCTATCCTTCAAAAAGCGCAACCCTATGAGGAGCAGCCCAACGCCTATAACCCCAGCCAGCATCACCAGTAGCGCCTCACCCACGGTGACGCTTCCCCCGAGCCGCGCTAGCGGGGCCAGCATGATGCCGAACAGCGCCAGCGACGGCAGCGTCTGCAAAAGGCTCGCGGTCGGCAAGACAAAACGCGCCACCTCCTCACGACGCGCCGCCCAGATAGCTGCGGGCACGCCAAATATGGCGGCCAAAAGGACGCTCGTCCCCGAAAGTGCAAGATGCCGCGCCACCTCCGCGCGGAAGTCGCCGCTGCCGTTGGCGAGTTCTTTCGCCAGCCCAAGGCCGTTCAGCGTGCCTGTAAGGATGAGCACGAGCACCACGGCAAGCCCCGGCGCGACCATGAGCGCGCCCCGGAACCGTGCGCCGCCCGCCTCGTTGAGTGCGGCGAAGATGCCGACGTAGTAGGCGAGGAGCGTGAGCCAGACGCCGCCCTCGAGCGATACACGCGCGCTCGAGCCCGCCTCCGCCAGCAGCCCCGCCGTGCCCCGACCGATAAAGAGCACCGCCACGACCAGCCCCGCCGACGCCGCGTAGGCGAGCACCCAGGGTCGGCCTCGGAAGGGAAAAAAGCCAGCCAAAAAGACGACGAGCCAGAGCGCTCCCAGGAGAAGCGTCCAGGAGAGCGAGAGCGCGGGCGCACT
This sequence comes from Trueperaceae bacterium, assembly GCA_965214405.1. Taxonomy (GTDB): domain Bacteria; phylum Deinococcota; class Deinococci; order Deinococcales; family Trueperaceae; genus CBDCCT01. Next base: position 3,207,071 of record OZ243956.1, on the reverse strand, counting down.
GTAAGCGGTTCCCTCGACCAGACGGTTAGCCTTGAAAAGCAGCCAACCGGGGCTGAAAAACGGCAGGGCGAGGAGCGCAACGCCGCCGATAACACCGCTCACCAGCGCCACCGGGTTGACCCAGCGCGTCAGCTTGGTTATCAGCTTAGTTATAGGTCCGCGTATCAGCCTTACCCGTTGATTCAGGGTCATTCATCCCCCAAAATATGAAGAGGCCGAGGAGGTCCTCCTCAGCCTCAGAAATTGGCTAAACTTAACGCGCCTGAACAGCCCTACTCGTTGAGAAGGCCCGCGGACGTGAGGTAGTCGCGCGCCACGTCGGTGGGGTTTTCGCCGTCCACCGCGACGCGGGCGTTGAGGCTCGAGAGCGTGCTTTCGTCGAGCGTCGCAAACACCGGGTTTAAGATGTCGGCCAGTTCGGGATACGCTTCAAACACTTCGCCGCGCACGGTGGGCGCGGGTTGATAGATCGCCACGGCCCCCTCGGGGTCGGTGAGCGCGACGAGCCCGAGCGCCGAGATGCCGCCGTCGGTGCCGTAGGCCATCGCCGCGTTCACGCCGTCCGTGCCCCGCGCCGCCGCCGTTTCGGTTTGGGTGGTGTTGCCGCCCGCCAGAATCACGAGCTGGTCGCTCGTCACGTCGAAGCCGTAGGTCGCCTCAAAGGCTTTGAGGGCGTCGTCACGGTCGACAAATTCCTGGCTGGCGGCGAGCTTGAACTCTCCGCCGTTGTTGATATAATCCGCCAAATCCGCGATGGTCGAGAGGTTGTTCTCTTGCGCCAACGCCTCGGGCACCGCGATGGCCCAGGTGTTGTTGGCGGGCGCGCGGTCGAGCCAGACGACATTGTTTTGCTCTAAGTCGAGTTCCTCCACCGTGTTGTAGAGTTCATCGGCGTTTGTCGAGACGCCTTCGGGCAGGTCCGCATTCGGGAAAAAGGTGAGCGCACTACCCGTGTACTCGGGGTACAAGTCGATCTCACCCGCGAGCAGCGCCTCGCGCACAACCGAGGTGGTGCCGAAGCCCGAGCGGTCGTCTATCTGGAAATCGTTCGCCTCGAGCATCAGCCGCACAATCTGCGCCAAGACTGAACCCTCGGTGTCGATTTTCGAGCCCACCGTGATGGGTCCCTTTTGGGCGAAACCAAAGCCCAGCGCGAGAAGCGCGAGGAGTAAAACACCAAACTTTCTCATATCAACCTCCTAGTCAAGTTTGTGTGACTAATTCTACATTTGGAGTAAAGCACGGCAGTAGGGGCGGCTCTGTCATACACCATACCGTTGGGGCGGCGGGCGCTTCATCAGGCCTTTAGCTCGAGTGGACTTTGATAGTGATGAGTGGCTAGTGGTGAGTGGTTAGCTTTAGCTCTGATGAGTAAAGTTCGGGCTGCGGCGAAGATCGGCTTACAAGGGCTAACATACAATGGCGTATGTCTCTACTTTTACAAGATGACGACGGCGTCCGCATCCTCACGCTCAACCGCCCGGAGGTACGGAACGCGCTGAACAACTCTTCAAGGGAAGCTCTGTCGGAGGCGCTTACTGCCGCCAAGCATGACGACAACGTGCGCGCGCTCGTCCTGACGGGTTCCGGCGGGGCCTTTTGCGCGGGTCTCGACCTCGCCGACCTCCAGAGCTTGAGCGAAAAGTCGACCGAGGCCAACCGTGACGACTCCGCGCGACTCGCCGAGCTTTTCCTGACGCTCTACACCCATCCTAAGCCGACGGTAGCCGCGGTCAACGGCCCCGCCGTCGCGGGCGGCGCGGGGCTCGTCTCGGTCTGTGATGTGGCGGTGATGAGCGAGGGGGCCAAAATCGGGTATACAGAAGCGCGCATCGGTTTTGTCGCGGCCCTGGTCGGCGTTTTTTTGATGCGGCAGGTGGGCGAGAAGCGCGCTCGAGACCTCCTGCTTTCCGCGCGTCTGGTCGATGCCAAGGAAGCCGCGACGATAGGACTGGTGAACGAAACTGCGCCGCCGGACGCGGTGCTGGAGCGCGCCGTGGCTCGAGCCTCTAGAATGGCAAAAAACGCGCCGAGTTCTCTCGCCATGACCAAGGCGCTCCTGGCGAGCGTGCCGGGTCTGGGGCTGCTCGAGGGCCTGCGCTACGCCACCGAAGTCAACGCTTTGGCCCGCACCACGGACGACTTGAAAGAGGGCGTTGCCGCCTTTCTGGAGAAGCGGGAGCCGACTTGGCGGTGATGGGGAGATAGGGCGTAGAGAGGTAGGGGGTAAAGGTGTCGGCGCCTTGACTCGAGGCAAAAAAGCGTCTACAGTATGCTGTAAGATGTGTAAGTTACACACAAATATCAGAATTTTCATAAACGTGCTTGTAGAGACGTTTTCATGACGCGCCCCCGCGTCCTCCTCCTCTGCGGCGGTCAGTCGGACGAGCACGCGGTGAGTTTGGCGTCGGCGCGGTCGGTGGTGCGGGCGGCTGGAGAGCGCTTCGACCTCACGCCGTTGGTGATTGACCGTGCGGGAAACGTGCTCACGGCTGAAGCGTCCGGGCGGGCGCTCGAGGTGGGCACCTCGCCCAACAACTCAACCAACGGCGGGCTTCAAACGCTTCCCAAAGAACCCTTTGACCTCGTGTTTCCCCTTCTCCACGGGCCCTTTGGTGAAGACGGCAGCGTGCAGGGGCTCCTCAAAATCATGGGCTTGCCTTTTGTGGGTTCGGGCGTCTTGGGCAGCGCCGTGGGTATGGACAAGCTCATGATGAAGGCGGTTTTTGCCGCGCACGGCCTCCCCCAGGTGCCCTACCGCGGCGTCAGGCGCGGCGACTGGGGGCGCGAACCGGAGCGGGTGTTGGAGGAGTTGCGCGGCCTCACCTTTCCCTTGTTCGTCAAACCTGCCAACCTGGGTTCGTCGGTGGGCATTTCCAAGGCGACGGACGAAACGAGCCTGCGCCGCGCCCTGGACGAGGCGGCCCGCTTTGACCGGCGCATCATTGTCGAGCAGGGGGTAGCGGGGGCGAGGGAGCTCGAGGTCGGCGTCCTCGGCAACGACGCGCCGCGCACGAGTCCGGTGGGCGAAATCTCTTTTAGCAGCGATTTTTACGACTACGACACCAAATATACCGAGGGCCAGGCCGACCTCGTCATCCCGGCAAAGATTCCTGAGGGGTTGGCTGAACGCTGTCAAGCTTTGGCCCTGAAAGCCTTTGAGGCGGTGGACGCGGCGGGGCTCGCGCGGGTGGATTTCTTTTATTTAGAAGACGGCACGCTCCTGCTCAACGAAATCAACACCATGCCGGGTTTTACCGCCACGAGCATGTACCCCAAACTTTGGGAAGCGGCGGGCGTGCCTTACGGGGAGCTTGTGAAGAGGCTGCTCGAGCTCGCCCTAGAGCAACGTTAACATGAACGCTTGAAAAGCGTTGGGGGAAATGTTTGAAGAAATCCTTAATAGCGCGTTGGCGAACGAGACAGACTGATGACGCATCTGGGGTATACTGGTCTTCATCATGTTAGACGAGGACATTGTCTCAGACAACCCGGCCTCATACGATCCGGCCTCACACGACCTGGATTTTGACTTAGGCCCCGCCGAGGACGACTTCGACCCCTTAGAGGATGACGCGGGCGAAGCCGACGCGGACGGCCTCAAGCCGATTCGCAACCTCAACGCGGCGAGGGTTCTTATCCTCAACGCCTCGTACGAGCCCTTGCACGTTTGCTCGGTCAAGCGGGCGGTGGGGCTGATCATGCTCGAGGTGGCCGAACGCATCGAGGACAGCGACCGCGTCTTGCGTTCACCCTCGCAAACGTTCCCGGTCCCCAGCGTGATTCGCCTCAAACGCTTTGTCAAGCGTCCCCCGCGCCACCGCGTCGCCTTTAACCGCAAAAACGTATTTCGGCGCGACGACCACGCCTGCCAGTATTGCGGCTTTAAGAGTAGCGACTTAACCTTAGACCACGTGCTGCCGCGCTCGAGGGGCGGCGCGACGGCCTGGGAAAACGTCGTCGCCTGTTGCAGGCGCTGCAACGCCAAAAAGCGCGACCGCACCCCCGAAGAGGCGCGCATGACCCTGCGCCGCCGCCCCTACGCGCCGAGATTCCTCTTCTCGTCGGCCTACGGGATTTTGCCCAACATCGACCCGATCTGGGAAAAGTATCTGCCGCGGGGACGCTGAGACCCGTTTCGCTGAGGGAAACTGAACTCAGTCGTGTTGACGTCGCTCTTTGGGAAAATCATCTTAGTATACGACAATTCTTTAGAAATCCCGTCCAAAACATGATTTGTTGTATAAGCCCGAGAAGAGCGTTTTTGTCCGCAGGAGCATGACAAGGTAAATCGCCTTGAACATCACCCTAGACAGTAGTCATGAAGGAGACGAGCACTACTTTTCAGAGGACTTAACAGCCCGTTCCAGACTTGCAAAACCATTTTTTGTCGTGTACTGAGGAAAATCATTTAATTGAGACAATCGTTCAACCTCGAGACGTGGTAAGTCTCCGCGCCCCACAAACCTTCCTGCTTCGCGCGCAGCACGGCAAAACTCGTAAATGTAGTCTGAAAAGTCAACAGAACTTAGCTAAACTTCGCGTACGTCCGTGAGTAGCCACCTCTGACCCGGAGAAGCGGCGGGGTAGCGCATGGTGGTTTTAATTTTTATACCCGGACGAGCGCTCTCTTGCGCTCTACCCAGCGCCCGCACCCCGTTAACTTCCAGCGCCATCGGGCCGTCCCCCACCCCTCTGTTTTAACTCCTCAGCCTCGCGCCGCATCTTGCTACCTCCGCTCGACAGGCGCGTCTATAAGCTTGGGTGAGTTGTCCCCGCTCAGCCACCCTCATAGACCCGATATGGGACGCGTTCGGCGACAGAACGGTACGATGAGCGCGTGGAACCGTCCCCGACTCGTCTCGCTTTTGTGCTCGCCCTCGGCGTCGTCGCCGTGGGTCTCGCCGCCATTTTCGTCCGCCTTGCCGACGCGCCCGGCGTGGTGGTCGCGGCCTACCGCATGGTGGCCGCCAGCCTCATCTTGTTCCCCTGGACGCTGCGGGCACTTAAGCGAACCTCGCCCACCCCCGCCGCTCTGGGGTACACGGTGCTCGCGGGCGTTTTCTTGGGCGCGCATTTTGCCACCTGGCTTACCTCGCTCTCGTATACGAGCGTGGCCGCGAGTGTAACGCTCGTGACCACAAGTCCGCTCTGGGTCGCGCTCTTTAGCTGGCTCTTTTTGGGCGTCGCCCCCGCCTTTGCGGTGATCTTGGGCGCGCTCACTGCCGTGCTGGGGGGCGCGCTTATCGGCTTTGGCGACCTCCAGGCGGGCAGCGCGCCCCTTTTGGGCGACCTGCTGGCGCTCGCGGGCGCGGTAACCATCTCCGCTTACTTTTTGTTGGGCCGCGCCGCGCAGGCGCGGGGCCTAAGTTTACAGGCCTACGTCGGCGTGGCCTACGGCGTGGCCGCCGCGGTACTGCTGCCCCTGCCTTTGCTGTTGGGGTTTTCCTACACGGGCTACAGCCTCACGACCCTTTTCTGGATTCTCCTCCTCGCGCTCGTGCCGCAGCTTGTCGGTCACACGAGCTTTAACTACGCGCTCAAATACCTAGACCCCACGGTGGTCGCCACGGTCACGCTGCTCGAGCCCTTCGTGTCGACAAGCCTGGCCGCGCTCTTTCTTGGCGAGGTACCCGGCGCGCTCACCCTCGTCGGCGCGGTTATCCTCCTCTCGGGCGTCGCGCTCACGACGCGCAATGCGAGAGAAAGGCGGGCGGACGGAACGTAACCTTTGCAAACCCTTCTGGCGTTCGAGCGCCGCGCGCGTTACAGCCTGAACATGACCACAGAATGACCACAGAGCTCGAGCGGCGGCTTCTGGAACGCGCAATGATGCGTCCAGGACCGAAGAGTATTAAAAATCTCACGTCACCCAACTTTATGCCTCACTTTGTGAAATATGGTATATTTGTGTACGTGAGCGTATTGGCGAGCCCTCGATCTGTCGCGCCGCGCGTGCTCACGCAACACCCTACGCAATACATAGACACATTTTATTGTTAACATGCCGACGTTTAGAGCGTTGGTGTACTGGTTTTTTGAGTGGAAGGGAGTGCATGTTGAAAGCAGCCAAAGGATATAAAAATGGTGATCAGGTGGTTCTTCCCCCTTACGGCGTCGGCATCGTCTCGGGGACGACGACGCGCACCGTGGCCGGTTCGGACCATCAGTATTATCAGGTTGATTTTCCCAACGGCACCTCGCGCGCGTTTGTGCCCGTGGCCTCGCCCCAGGCGGCAGGCTTACGGCCCGCTTTGACCGAAGAAGAGGTGCAGGGCGTGTTGGAGCGCCTCAACAACGGCCGCATCAACCTGCCCAAGCAGTGGGCGGCCCGCCACCGCCGCGTGACCGAAATCTTGTCGTCCGGCGACCCCTACCAGATCGCCACCCTGGGCAGCGAACTGCGCCGTTGGGATTTGGAGCGCGGTCTGCCCGACCTAGACCGTCAAGCGTACCGCCGCGCGCTGCGCCTCTTGGCGGGAGAAATCAGCGCGGTGCTGGGCATCACGCCCAAAGAGGCGCGCGCCATGATGGACGCGGGCGAGGACGACGAGCTGAATTAACGGGTATAAAACAATCTGAACCCATTGCGAGCTGAGTTTAACTCAGCTCTTTTTCTTGCTCGTTTTCCCTTAGATAACGCAGCACAACCGCGTAGGCTGCGTAGTCGTCGATAAGTTTGGGGGGTGACCTCAAGCCTTTGGGTAACAGACGCAGCAAGCCCTTGGGAGGATGGTCTCTAAAGTAGAGGGTGCGCGCCTCGAGCGTCGTCCCCGTTTCGTCCACCACCGCAAAGCTCAGCGCGCGCGCGCGAAGAATCTCTTTCACGCCCTCCGCGCCCGTGCCGTTCCCGACGACGAGGGTTGCGCCGCGTGGAATGTGGAGCGTCTTCAACGTGTCCAGGGTAACGATGTTACGGTAGACGAGCTCCCCTTCTTTATTCACAAACGCGACGCCCACGTTTTTTCCCGGATCAAGACCGACGATCACTCGAGGAAGCATAACAAGGAGAGAGCCGGAACGCGTCCGGCTCTCGCACATTTATTCAAGGTTTGATTGGGTACGTGCCCGTCCGAACTTACGCTTCCGGGCGCTTTTCTCTCTCCCCGGCAGGGCGGGCGGGCGCTTTCGCGGCTTCGCGGGCGGGCGCGGCTTGCCGACGTTCCAACATTCGCACGTCGGCCACGCGGGTGTCGCGGATTTGCTCTAACCCCGTGCCCGCGGGAATGAGGCGGCCCAAGATGACGTTTTCCTTGAGACCGACCAGGTCGTCAGCCTTGCCCGACACCGCCGCTTCGGTCAGCACGTGCGTGGTGTGCTGGAACGAGGCCGCGGAGAGCCAGGATTTGGTCGACAGGCTCGCCTTGGTGATACCCAACAAGACGGGCTTCCAGCTCGCGGGCTCTTTGCCCTCGTCAAGCAGGCGGTCGTTGATTTCTTCAACGTCGAAGCGTTCGACCGTCTGCCCCTCTAAAAGGTCGGAATCACCGGACTCCAAAATCTCGACAAACTTGAGCATCTGCCGGACGATAACCTCAATGTGCTTGTCATGCACCGAGACGCCCTGACCGCGGTAGACGCGCTGAATCTCCTCGACCAAGTAGCGTTGCGCGGCGTCGGGGCCGCGGGACTCCAAGAGGTCGTGCGGGTTGACCGCGCCCCTGGTGAGCTGCGCGCCCGCCTCGACCCGGTCGCCGTCGCGGACGACTAAGCGGGTCGTCTTGTCGATGCGGTAGACCTTGCTAAAGTCGCCGTCTTCCGAAGAGACCGTGAGGCGGTAGCGGTCCTCGTCCTCGTCAATCGACACAACCCCGTCGAGGTCGGAAATAAACGCCTTGACCTTGGGCTTACGCGCTTCAACGAGTTCGATGACGCGCGGCAGACCCTGGGTGATGTCACCGCCCGTGGCGATGCCGCCCGTGTGGAAGGTGCGCATGGTGAGCTGGGTGCCGGGTTCGCCAATCGACTCGGCGGCAATGACGCCCACCGCCTCGCCGATCGAGACGAGCCGCATCAAGGACATGTCGAGGCCGTAGCACTGCTGGCACACGCCCGCTCGAGTCTGGCAGACGAGCGGCGAGCGCACCTCGGCGCCACGAACCTCGGGATGGTCGGCTAGCCGCGTGTAGATGGCCGCCACGTCGGCGTCCATAAGGATGGTGCCCGCGCGGTACGAAAGCTCTTCCACCTCGAAGTCGAGCGCCAGCGTGCGCCCGTAGAGGCTCATGTCAACCTGGCTCTTGGGCCGCAGGCGACCCTCGGAGGTGTAGAACTGGACCTCTAAAAAGTCGGCGGTACCGCAATCGCTCTCGCGGACCACGATCTCGTGCGCCACGTCGACGAGCTTGCGGGTCAAGTAACCCGAGTCGGCGGTGCGCAGCGCGGTGTCGGCCCCGCCCTTACGCGCGCCGTGGGTCGAGATAAAGTATTCCAACACGTCCAGCCCCTCGCGGAAGTTCGCGCGGATGGGCAGCTCGATGGTCTCGCCCGAGGGCTTCGCCATGAGCCCGCGCATCCCGGCCAACTGGCGAATCTGCTGCGGGTTCCCGCGCGCCCCGGACTGCGCCATCACAAAGAGCGGGTTAAAGGGCATGTTGTCCTTGAAGTTGTCAAAAACAGCCTGCTTGACGCCCTCAGTGGTGTCGTTCCAGAGCCGCACGACCTGGTTGTAGCGTTCGGCGTCGGTCACAAAGCCGCGCTCGAAAGCCGTTTCGATGCGCTCGAGCTTCCCCTGCGCCTCCGCCAACAGCTCTTGCTTCTTGGGCGGAATTGCCACGTCGTCGATGCCGATGGTGATGCCCGAGGTGGTCGAAAGTTCGAAGCCGTAGTCTTTGAGGGCGTCCAAAAGTTTGGCGGTGCGCTCAATGCCCAAAAGCTTGAACGAATCGGTCACAAGGTCGCGCAAGGCGTTCTTTTCGTACGCGGTGTCGTAGCGAATCATCGAGGCGGGTACCTCGCCGCCGTCTTCGGACAGCGTCTCCCGCACGAAACGCGCGAAGAACATGCGGCCTGGGCTCGTCTCCATCGTCTCGCCGTCGACTTTGGCCGTGACCACGTCCTGCATGTCGATTTCGCCGCGGTTAACTGCCAGCAGCGCCTCGTCAACCGAAGAGAAGCGGTACTTGAGGCGGCCCGCGCTCGTCGCTTGACCGTTCACGGTGATGCTGCTGTTGAGGTCCAACTCACCCGCCGCGTAGGCCTGAAGCGCGTCGCGCGTCGTGTCGTAGGTGTTGCCGACACCCTTGCGGCCGATATGGACTTGGGTGAGCACGAACAGTCCCAAGATGATGTCGCGGCTCGCCTGCACGTTCGGGTTGCCGTGCGCGGGCGAAAGGAGGTTGTGCGACGCGAGCATCTGCAAGCGCCCCTCGGACTGCGCGTAGACGGACAAGGGCACGTGAATCGCCATCTGGTCGCCGTCGAAGTCGGCGTTAAAGGCTTCGCAAACCAGCGGGTGAAGCTGGATGGCCTGACCCTCGACCAAAACGGGCTCAAAGGCCTGGATGCCCAAACGGTGCAGCGTCGGCGCGCGGTTCAAGAGCACCACGCGGTCTTGAATAACTTCTTCCAAAGCGTCCCAAATCTCGTCGCGGGTGTCTCGGTAACGCTCCAAAAGTTTGCGCGCGCTCTTGATGTTCGAGACGATGCCGCGCTCTTCCAAGGTCTTGAACAAAAAGGGCTTGAACAGCTCCAGCGCCATGCGCTTGGGCACCCCGCACTGGTGGAGCTTGAGCTGCGGGCCGACCACGATGACGCTCCGTCCCGAGTAGTCGACGCGCTTACCCAGCAAGTTCTGGCGGAACCGGCCCTGCTTGCCACCCAAAAGGTCGGTCAAGGAGCGTAGCGGGCGGTCCGAGCCGGGATGCACCACCGCGTTGCCGCGGCGTCCGTTGTCGATGAGTGCGTCCACCGCCTCTTGCAACATCCGCTTCTCGTTGCGGATGATCATCTCGGGCGCGCCCTGCGCCATGAGCTTTTTGAGGCGGTTGTTGCGGTTAATCAGGCGGCGGTAGAGGTCGTTTAAGTCCGACGTCGCAAAGCGCCCGCCCTCGACCTGCACCATCGGGCGCAACGCGGGGGGCATGATGGGCACCGCGTCCAAAATCATCCAGGCGGGGTTGTTGCCCGAAGCGATAAAGGAGCGCGTGATTTCTAGGCGCTTTCTCGCCTTGGCGCGCTTGTGGCGGCTTGGGCTGTCCATCTCTTCGACCAGCTCGGCCTCGAGCACCTTTAAGTCAATCGTGTCCAGAAGCTCGCGCACCGCCTCCGCGCCCATCCGGGCCTCGAAGTCGTACGACTCGATGAGGCGCACCTGACGGCGCACGAGGTCGATCTCGACGCGGCCCGAGATGTCCGCCTTGACGCGGCCATTGTCCGCCAGCTCGTCCCCCGGCACCACCCGGTCGCCGTTGACGACGATGGGCTCGTCGTTGTAAGGGTAAATCTTGGCGCGCGAGACGATGATGGAGGCGGGCTCGCCCAAGTGGATAACGCCGTCGGCCTCGGCCAAGATTTCTTGCGCGGCGTCGATCGCGCCCACGACCTTGTCGCCCTCGGACACGCTCGCGCCGTCGCCGACGAGCACGTGCATGGTGGGGTTGATGTCGTGCTCGTCGCGGCGCGCCCACTTGACGGTAAGGGTGAGTTCTAATTCGGGTCCGCGCTTGCGGTTCTTGTCAACCCTGAGCGTCGCCTCTTTGGGCGTGGTCAACTGTGCGCCCTTGGGGGCCTTGGCAAGTTCCGCGCCCGCCTCGACAAATTCGCCGTCGCCGGTCAAGAGTTCCATGCCGGTGGGGATGAAGTAGGACGCGGTCACGTCGTCCTCGTCCATGTCGCGCAGGTTTAGGAGCCCGCCGTCCGCGCCGATAGGCAGGAGTTCAACGACGCCCTCCGCCTTGGCGCGCACCACCACGTCGTCGGTGAGGTCGGCCAGAGGCTGACCGCTCTTGTAGCTCTCCTCTTCGATCCACGACTTGCTGGGCAGCGTCAGGGTTGCCTCGCGCGCTTCTTGATAGTCAAAGACGACTTTACGCGGGAAGCGGTACTGCGCCAGCCCCGCCATCTTGGACTTGACGCCCTTGGCTAGGTTCTGCCCCGCCTCGACGTAGTCGCCGTCGGCCACGACCGCAGCCTCGCCCATCGGCACCGAGTAGGTTTCTTGGTGCCCGTAGCGGAGCATCCGGTATTCGTCGTCGGTCAAGAGATCGCCGCGGCGCAAGGGCTTACCGTCTTTGAGCGCGCCCTGCGGGTCGGTGACTATGTACTTGGCGAAGTAGAGCACCTGCTCCAACTGGCTCGTCGACAAGTTGAGGAGCGACCCCACCTTGCTCGGGATGTCCTTGACGTACCAGATGTGAGCCGCGGCGGTGGCGAGTTCGATGTGGCCCATCCGGTAGCGGCGCACCGTCGCCTTGGTGACCTCGACGCCGCAGCGCTCGCAGGTCTTACCCTCGTAGCGCTGGCGCTTGTACTTGCCGCAGGCGCACTCAAAGTCTTTTTCAGGCCCAAAGATGCGCTCGTCAAATAGACCGTCGCGCTCGGGCTTGAGGGTGCGGTAGTTAATCGTTTCGGGTTTGGTGACTTCCCCGTAGCTCCAGCCGCGGATTTGCTCCGGGCTGGCGATCTTGATTTGTACTTTATCAAATGCTCTCATGCACGTCCCTTCGCTTCAGTGAAGCGTTTAGAAGAGGATAAAACTTGCGAGGTGGCGGGCTGGAAAGTTATAACCTTCCAGCCTGTCCCAACCCTCGCCACTAACGCCCCCGACCCGACTCGTCAAAAATGCCCACCGACTTGTCGTTCTTGTCCAAAATTTGCACGTCTAAACCCAGCGAGTGAAGCTCCTTGACCAAGACCTTGAACGACTCGGGGATGGTGGGCTCCAACACGTCGTTCCCCTTGACGATGGCCTCATAGGCCGCGTTACGCCCGTCGATGTCGTCCGACTTAATCGTCAGCATCTCCTGGAGCGTATAGGCCGCGCCGTGCGCCTGCAAAGCCCAGCACTCCATCTCGCCCAAGCGCTGACCGCCGAACTGCGCCTTGCCGCCCAAAGGCTGCTGGGTGATGAGGCTGTAGGGACCCGTCGAGCGCGCGTGCATCTTGTCCTCGACCATGTGGTAGAGCTTCATCACGTACATCACGCCGACCACGATGGGCGCGTCGATGGCCTCGCCCGTGCGCCCGTCGAAAAGGACCGCCTTGCCCGTGCGCGCGAGCTTGCGCTGCGCGGCCTCTAAAGACAAATCGGGTTCGATGATGCCCAGCTTGGCCGAGCGCCGCACCACGCCCTCCTCGCGCTTGTCGGCGGAAAAACCCGCCTCTTGTTGCTCGGTAATCTCCTTTTGGACGGCCTCCTCGAGCAAATCCTTGATCTCTTCCTCTTTGGCCCCGTCGAACACGGGCGTCACGAACGACACGCCGTGCCGGTAGGCGGCCAGGCCCAAGTGCGTTTCTAAAATCTGGCCTAAGTTCATCCTCGAGGGCACCCCCAACGGATTAAACACCAAATCCACAGGCGTCCCGTCGCTCAAATAAGGCATATCCTCGGGGGGCAAAATCTTGGCGACCACGCCCTTGTTTCCGTGACGGTTGGCGAGCTTGTCGCCCTCGATGAGGCGGCGCTTTTGCGCGATGTAAACCCGCACCATCTCCTGCACGCCGGGTTTGAGCTCCACGCCCGCGTCGTTGCGCCGGAACCTCACGGTGCGCAAGATGATCCCGCCGTCACCGGGGGGCACCCTTAGCGAGGTGTCTTTAACTTCTCGAGCCTTTTCACCGAAGATCGAGCGCAACAGCCGCTCTTCGGGCGTGGGCTCAGTTTCCCCCTTGAACGAGGTGTGACCGACCAAAATATCACCCTGCTTGACCTCCGCGCCGATGCGCACCACGCCGTCCTCGTCGAGGTCGCGCAAGGCCGCTTCGGAGAGTCCAGGGATGTCGCGGGTAATCTTCTCGGGTCCCAACTTGGTGTCACGCGCCTCTTTTTCGAACTTCTCGATGTGGACGCTCGTGTAGGCGTCGTTACGCACCAGCGTTTCGGAGAGCACAATGGCATCCTCAAAGTTGTAGCCGTCAAAGGGCATGATGGCGATGAGAATGTTTTTACCGAGCGCCAGCCGACCATTTTCCGAGGCGGGGCCGTCGGCGATAATCTGACCCGCTTCGACTTTATCACCCACATTCACGATGGGGTGCTGGTCTAGGTTGGTGTTCTGGTTCGAGCGCTGGAAGCGGGTGAGCAGGTACTCCTTTTCGACCCCCTTCTCGTTCTCGGTCACGATGCGCTTGGCGTCGACAAAGCGCACCGTACCCGCTTCGGTCGCCAGTAAAACCGTCCCCGAATCGCGTGACACGCGCGTCTCGACGCCCGTGCCCACGAAGGGCGCGTCGGTTCTGATCAGCGGCACCGCCTGCGACTGCATGTTGGAGCCCATCAGCGCGCGGTTGGCGTCGTCGTGCTCCAAAAAGGGGATGAGCGAGGTGGGCACCGAGATGATTTGTTTAGGCGACACGTCAACGTAATCGACTTCGTCGGGCGAGACGAACACGGGGTCGCCCAGCCTGCGCGCGACCACGGTGTCGTTGACAAAGCCGCCCTGCTCGTCCAGCACGGTGTTGGCCTGCGCGATGATAAAGCGGTCCTCGACGTGCGCGGTCATGTACTCAACGTCGCTCGAGACCCGCCCTCCCTCCACGCGGCGGTAAGGCGCCTCGATAAAGCCAAGTTCATTCACCCGCGCGTAACTTGACAATGAAGTAATAAGACCGATGTTGGCACCCTCAGGCGTTTCAATCGGACAGATGCGCCCGTAGTGGGTGCGGTGAACGTCGCGCACGTCAAAACCAGCGCGCTCGCGCGTCAAGCCGCCCGGCCCCAAGGCCGAAATGCGGCGCTTGTGACGGAGTTCGGACAGGGGGTTGACCTGGTCCTTAAACTGCGAGAGCTGCGAACGGCCGAAAAACTCGCGCAAGGCCGCCACGATGGGCCGGTTGTTGACGAGCTTTTGCGGGGTGGCCGCGTCGGGGTTGCCCAGCAGCATCCGCTCACGCACGCCGCGCGCCATCCGCCCCAGCCCGACGCGAATCTGGTCGGCCACGAGTTCGCCCACCGTGCGGATGCGGCGGTTGCCCAGGTGGTCGATATCATCCGCGCTGTAGTCCTCTATACCCGCTTGCAGGTTGACGAGGTACTGGATGGTGGGGATGAGACCAAAGTCGGTAAAGCGTCCGTCCTCAAACCCTAGGAGCGTGCTCTCGTCAAACTCGAGCCCCAGCTTGCTGTTCATCTTGAAGCGGCCCGCGTCGCCCAAATCGTAGCGGCGGGGGTCGGCCAGGAGGCTAAAGAGATAAGAGGTCGCCTTATCCACCTTGGGCGGGTCGCCGGGGCGCAACACGGTAAAGAGCCGCAAGAGCGCCTCGTCCGCGCCGATACCTGAGGCTTCCTCGTTGTCAAAAGTCGGCTCGATCATCCCTTCATTACCCGCGAAAAGCCCGCGGATCGCCTCGTCGCCCATCCCCAGCACGCGCAGCATGAGGGTAAAGGGAAACTTCTTCTTGTTGATTTTCATCCACAACACATCACTGTTGTCGAACTCTAATTCGATCCAAGGCCCGCGCTTGGGCATCGGGATGATGCTCGCGGTGTGGGTGTAGCCCATCCCCTTGGGCGCGCGCGTAAAGTAGACGCCCGGCGAACGGTGAATCTGTGAAACGATCACCCGGTCCGCCCCGTTGATAATAAACGAGCCGTCTTCGGTCATGAGCGGCAGGTCGCCCAAAAACACTTGGTCTTCTTTGATGAGCCCCGTGTCCTTGTGGACGAGCTGCAGTTTGGCGAAAAGCCCTGAGTGGTACGAGAGGTCTTTTTCGCGGCACTCCTCAGGAGAAAACTCGGGCGGCTCGAGGGTGTATTCCAAAAAGTCGAGCACCAACCCCGTCTGACGGCCTCGCTCGGTTTCGTCGATGGGAAAAACTTCTTTGAACGCGCTCTGCAAGCCGAGATTCTGCCGCGCCGACGACGCCGTCCCGTGCTGCAAAAACTTGTCATACGACCTGATCTGGATGTCAGTTAGGTTCGGTAACTCGATGACTTCTTTGATACTGCCAAACGTCCTGATGTCGCGCATCGTCACCCCTTCTGGTGGTTCAACCTTGATGATCTGGTGGTCTGAGTTCGGTAATTCATACGTTTCAAAGCTTCGGTATCCTCCGCTTTATCTGTAGGCAAGTGCGGTCTTTTGTGGTATCATTGGGCAAGCGAGCCGGTAAGTATTTCGTCATCTACAAGCACGCTGGAGCCAACGTATGAGGTAGCTGTCTAAGCTAAGCATAGTGGTACCACTCGCAAGCGCACGAAAGCACACCTCAAGACCATTAGCCTCGAGATGCAGCGTGTATTTTGGTCGGGCCTCGATTTGCCGTAGCAGCACCCTTCGTCAGCGTTCACGCAGCGCGCAACACGCACCTAATGTGGGCAAAATAATGTGTAACTTTCTCCTAGAGGAACTAGAATGCTGTGAAGCTGCTCGAGCTCAAGTGGGCCGGAGGGCCTGCGAACACGTCCTCTTTAACAAGCAAGCGTTTGGAGCGAACTGGAGGGTACTGCCAAAAATAATGCGAGCCGTCGCGTGAGGGGGTGCAGTGATGCGCCATGTTTCCTCCTTTGTTCAGGCAACGTCCGAACACACTTCCAAACATAATGCCCAAACACAGAACGCTATCATATCCCAGCTCAAAAGTGGCTGGAGTAAGCCAGCTTACCCGCTCACTCCAGCCGCGCCTTCGGCTCTTACTTGACTTCGATGGTTGCGCCCGCGGCCTCGAGCTTGGTCTTGATATCGTCGGCTTCTTCTTTGCTAACGTCTTCCTTGACAACGCCGCCCGCCTCGACCAAGTCCTTGGCCTCTTTGAGACCCAGCGAGGTAATCGCGCGCACTTCTTTGATGACGTTGAGCTTCTTGTCACCCGCGCTCTTGATGGTCACGGTGAATTCGGTCTGCTCCTCGGCGGCTTCCGCCGGGGCCGCGCCGCCCGCCGCCATCATCATGCCCGCGGGCATGGCTGCGGCAGCCTCGACGCCCCACTTCTCCTTGAGACCCTCGACCAAGTCCACAAGCTCCAACACGGTGAGTCCCGAAAGTTGCTCCATCACTGCTTCTCTATCGAACGCCATTATTGTTCCTCCTTAAGTTTTTCCGAATAGTTCGTGAGTACCGACACCAGATTGCGCGGCGCGCCCTCCAGCGTCCCGACGAGCTGTTGCAGAGGCGCTTGCAGCACCCCGACAAGCTCGCTTAAGAGTTCGTTGCGCGACGGCAGCTTGGCAATTCTGGCCAAAGCCTCACCCTCGACCCTGTTACCCTGTAACATGCCGCCCTTGGCGACGGGCAGGTCTCGAGCGTGGTCCTTGGCGTAATCAGTAAGCGCCTTGGCGGGCTCCACCGGATCGTCGCCAATAAGCACCAGCGCGGTGGGTCCTTGCAGCTTATCGCCGAAATCGCTTATCCCCTGCTCGCTCAATACCACATTGACGAGCGTGTTCTTGGCGACCAGTACCCGACCCCCTGCGGCGCTCACCTTCGCGCGTAGCGCGTTGAGTTCTCCCGCGGAAAGCCCCTGATAGTCGATCAAGAAAAACGTCTTGACGTCTGCGAGATACCCCCGCAACGCCTCGACCGACTTTTCGTTTCTAGGGTTTGCCACCCTAAACCTTCCTTCTCCAGATACGTATACGATTACCACAACCGCGAAGCGTCACTACTTTAGTTACTCGATGCGCCTCGGCAGGCTCTTTAAGCTGGCTAAGCCCCTGCTGTCTCCAACGCCGTTATAACGCCCGTGGTTATGACACGAGCGTTATAACATCAAGGTGCGCCGCATGCTCTATAAAAAAGCGAGCAGGTCACACCAGGATGCTTATTATACCGACACGCGGACGCTCGGCCCCATTGTCGAGGTGAGGTAGACGGTGCGGAGGAAGACACCCTTGGCGGTGTCGGGGCGGGAGGACTCGAGCGCGGTGCGAAACGCCGCGAAGTTCTCCGCTAACTTGTCCGCCTCAAAGCTCGCTTTACCGATAGGCGCGTGAACCACGCCCGTTTTGTCGTTACGAAACTCGATGCGGCCCGCTTTGAGCGCGCGCACCATCTCACCGATGTTGGGGCCTACCGTGCCCGACTTCGGGTTGGGCAAAAGTCCACGCGGACCAAGCACGCGGCCCAGCTTGCTACCGACCGACGCCATCATGTCCGGCGTCGCCACCACCGCGTCAAAGTCGAGCCAACCCTCTTGAATACGGGAGATCATGTCGTCACCCCCGACGAAGTCGGCCCCCGCCTCTTGAGCGGTCCCTATACTGTCACCCTGAGTGAGCGCCAACACGCGGACTGAGCGCCCGGTGCCGTGGGGCAGCGCGACGGTGCCGCGCACCGTCTGGTCGGATTTGCGCGGGTCGATACCCAAACGCACATGCACTTCGACCGTCTCGTCAAATTTGGCGGTCGCAAGCTCTTTCACGAGCGCCGCCGCCTCCTGAAGTGCATAGCTTCCGTTCGCGTCCACCTTATCCGTGAGGACGCGGTAACGTTTTCCGTGCTTAGGCATCGCTCGGCACCCCCTCGACGGTCACACCCATCGAGCGCGCCGTACCCGCGATGATTTTGGCAGCGGCCACCTCGTCAGTGGCATTAAGGTCGGCGAGCTTCGTTTTGCCGAGTTCCAGACACTGCTCCCAATTAAGCTTGCCGACTTTTTCTTTGTTGGGAACCCCGGATCCCTTAGGGATACCCGCAGCCTTGCGAATCAGGTAACTCGCGGGCGGCGTTTTGGTAATAAAGGTGAAGGAACGGTCCGCAAAAATGGTGATTTCAACCGGGACGATGGCCCCCGCCTGCGACGCGGTCGCCGCGTTATATTCCTTGACAAATCCCATGATATTGGCCCCGTACTGCCCCAGCGCAGGCCCAACGGGCGGCGCGGGTGTCGCGCTCCCCGCGGGTAGCTGAAGCTTAACGATGCCGACAACTTTCTTTGCCATACTCTTCTCCTAAAGCTCCCCCAGGTGTTGCTAAATTACTAAAAGGGGTCCAAACGCTTGATGTGAGGCTTTGTGAGACTTGAAGTCTCCCTAAGCCTCTCCTAAACTACGTCTTGACGACTTGCGAAAAATCCAACTCTACAGGCGTTTCGCGTCCAAAGATGGACACAAGCACCTTGACCTTACCCTTGTCCGAATCTAAGTCGGATACCACGCCGGTAAAGTCCGAGAAGGGTCCGGCGGTCACTTGTACCATGTCCCCGACGTTAAAAGAAATCCTGAGCCGGGGCTTCTCTTTAGAACCCGTGATACCCAAGGTGCTGAGCATCCGCGCCTCTTCCTCGCGCGATAAGGGAACGGCTCTCGTGGCCGTCCCAACAAAGCCGGTAACGCCAGGGGTATTACGCACGACCTCCCAAGCCTCATTCGGCTCATCGGGATTGTCACCCATATCCATCTGCACGAACACATAACCCGGAAAGATTTTGCGCTTGACGACCTCTTTTTTGCCGCCGTCTCGGTGCTCGACTGTTTCTTCGTTGGGCAGCACCACCTGATAGATATTGTCAGCGATACCCAGGGACCTGGCGCGCTGCATCAAGTTCTCACGAACACGCTCTTCATGACCCACATAGGTATGAACCGCGTACCACTCGATACTCACGTGCGAACCATCCTCCCTTCTACTGCTTGATGTGTTGCTTTGCTACTCATCTTTACCATAATCCAGTTTCACCCGAAACTCGCCCTCTGAGGCCCACTCAGATTACAGCGGAGTTCTCCTCGAGCACTCACGTAACCCTTAAAAAGCGTTAGGTGATGAGACCCAAAAGGTTGCCAAACACGCCGTCCACGATAATCAGGAAGAGCGCGGTGAGCAGCACGAATACGAGCGTCGCTTGGGTGGACTGAATTACTTCGTCACGGGTGGGCCAGGTGACGCGCCTGAGTTCGGCTCGAGAGTTGCGCAGATACTGCAAAATGCCTTTCACTTAGACCTTGACCTCTCGGTGCTTGGTGTGCTTGCGATCCCAGGGGCAGTATTTGCGCAGCTCAATCTTGGGCTGCGTGTTGCGCCGGTTTTTTTGCGTCGTGTAGTTGCGGCGCTTGCACTCGGTACACTCGAGCTGAAGGATGATTCTTACGTCGCTTGCCACGGTCTTCTCCCTAACTGGTGAGGCTTGTATATCTTTACCAGCCCCGAATCCATGTCAACAACTATCTAAAGTGAGGCGCAGAGTCAAGAACCCCACACCTCACAAAAGTATTACCTACTTCGTCACCTGAGTCACCACACCAGCCCCCACGGTCCTGCCACCCTCACGAATGGCAAAGCGCAGCCCCTCCTCCATCGCTATGGGCTTGATGAGTTCCACAGAGAGTTCCACATTATCCCCAGGCATCACCATCTCCACATCTTCGGGCAAGGTGCAAACACCCGTCACGTCCGTCGTGCGGAAGTAGAACTGCGGCCGGTAGCCCGTGAAAAAGGCGCTATGCCTGCCGCCTTCTTCTTTGCGCAAGATGTACACCGAGCCTCTAAAGTTCGTGTGTGGCGTGATCGAGCCCGGTTTGGCTAAGACTTGCCCGCGCTCGATGTCGTCGCGCGACACGCCGCGTAAGAGGACGCCGACGTTGTCGCCCGCCATGCCCTGGTCGAGCGTCTTACGGTGCATCTCGACACCGGTGACAATCGACTTGCGGGTGTTCGACAAACCCACGATCTCGATTTCATCCCCCGTCTTGACGATGCCGCGTTCTACCCGGCCCGTCGCCACCGTGCCCCGGCCCGTGATGGTGAACACATCTTCGACCGGCATCAGGAAGGGTTTGTCAACGTCGCGTTCGGGGGTGGGGATGTAGGAGTCGATCGCGTCCAGGAGTTCCCATACGTGGTCAACCCACTCGTTGTCGCCCTTGCCCATGTTGGGGTTGCCTTGTAAGGCCTCGAGCGCTTTTAACGCAGAGCCTTTGATGATGGGGATATCGTCACCCGGGAAGTCGTAAGAAGAAAGAAGTTCGCGCACTTCCATGTCGACAAGCTCTAACAGCTCTTCGTCATCGACCATGTCGGTTTTGTTCATAAAGACGACGATGTAAGGCACCCCCACCTGGCGCGCCAAGAGGATGTGTTCTCTCGTTTGCGGCATCGGGCCATCCGCAGCCGACACCACAAGCACAGCACCGTCCATTTGTGCCGCGCCCGTGATCATGTTTTTGACGTAGTCGGCGTGGCCGGGGCAGTCGACGTGGGAGTAGTGGCGCTCAGGCGTCTGGTACTCGACGTGCGAGGTGTTGATGGTGATGCCCCGGGCTTTTTCTTCGGGGGCCTTGTCGATCTGGTCGTAGGACTGGGTTTCGATCGTCGGGTCGGCCGCCGCCGCGGTAAAGGTGATGGCGGCGGTTAAAGTGGTCTTGCCGTGGTCCACGTGCCCGATGGTGCCAACGTTCACGTGCGGTTTTGTGCGGTTGAATACGGTCTTGGCCATGACTACAAATCCTTTCCTCTCTTCGCTTCCTTGCAGCCGAAGCAGGTCAGCTCGCCGCTGACGAGTCTGACCATGCTCGGTTTAGATTCCTCTTTGGAGCTCGTGGACGGGATTGAACCGTCGACCTCTCCCTTACCAAGGGAGTGCTCTACCACTGAGCTACACGAGCCTGCCAAAACTACTTTCTTTTAAGCTCTCGAGCCAATTCTCTAAGCGAACTAGAGATAAGATCTCAAAAACTTTGGAGCGGGAGACGAGATTCGAACTCGCGACATTCAGCTTGGGAAGCTGACGCTCTACCAACTGAGCTACTCCCGCACGGAAGACATCATCCTTAAAAATCTCAGCTTCTCCTGAGCACCTTACTGATACCTTTTTAACCTCGAGCCTCCCCCACACCATCCAACTCACGTTCTCCGGTGCGAACAAAACTCAAGATTGGTGGGCCGGGATGGATTTGAACCATCGTAGGCGAAGCCAACGGATTTACAGTCCGTCCCCTTTAACCACTCGGGCACCGACCCACGCGCCCTTCTCTCGAGGCCCATCTGTAAATGAATTACAGATGATACCTCTAACCTTCAAATTTAGCGCCAACATCTCTAAGTGAATCAGAGATAATACCTCTAAATTCTTTGGAGCCACCCATCGGAATCGAACCGACAACCTTCCGATTACAAATCGGGTGCTCTACCAGTTGAGCTAGGGTGGCGTTCACATCCGTGAGGCTGCCCCGTGAGGCATGAGGACACCACGAATGATGCCCGGCTTGCTAGCCTAGCACGCCCTTTTGGGAGTGTCAACACTCGGCGCAACTTGAATCCAGCCCCAATTTTGAGTAGCCACACCCACCTCGTTCAGCGGCCAAGACGCATACACCGCCTACAGATACTCGTACGCCCGCAACGTCAAGAACGCTGTGAACTCGTCATTCAGCACCAACTCGTCTAAAATCTCCGCCGCTTCGTCAAAACGGTGCTCGCCCAGCTCGTTTTTTAGGCGCTCGAGTTCTCCCTGACGAACCTCTTTATAAAGCTCCTTGCTGGCGGTGCGTCCCCCCTCCAATTCGGCCCCGTTCTGTATCCACTGCCAAAGCTGTGCCCGGCTGATTTCGGCGGTGGCGGCGTCTTCCATGAGGTTGTAAATTGCGGCGGCACCGTTGCCGGAGAGCCAGGCGTTAAGATACTGCAAAGCCACGTCCACGTTCAGGTGGAATCCTGCCTCGGTGATGGCTCCGCCCTCTACCTCCATGTTGAGAAGGTCGGCGGTGCTCACCTGGACGTCGGGCACCTTACTCTTCTGATTGGGCGCGTCTCCCAGCACCTCGTCGAAAGCATCCTCGGCAATCCGCACGAGGTCAGGATGAGCGACCCAGGTGCCGTCGTAGCCCTGTGTGGCTTCACGCTTTTTGTCTTCAGCCACGCTTCTAAAAGCGCGCTTGTTGACCTCCTCGTCGCGGCGGCTCGGGATAAAAGCGGCCATCCCGCCCACGGCGTGCGCGCCGCGCTTATGGCAAGTCCTTGCCAACAACTCGGCGTAGGCGCGCATGAAGGGCACGGTCATGGTGACCTGGGCGCGGTCGGGCAGGAGCATGTCTTGGCGGTTGCGGAACTTTTTAATCATGCTAAAAATATAGTCCCAGCGGCCCGCGTTGAGGCCCGCCATGTGGTCGCGGAGTTCATAAAGAATTTCGTCCATCTCGAAAGCAGCGGTGATGGTCTCGATGAGGACGGTGACCCGGACGCTGCCGCGCGGGATTTGCAGCGCATCCTGCGCCTCGTTGAACACGTCGTTCCATAAGCGGGCTTCTAAGTGGTTCTCGAGCTTCGGCAGATAAAAATACGGCCCCGAGCCGCGGCTCAAGAGTTCTTGCGCGTTGTGAAACAGATAGAGCCCCGCGTCAAAGAGGCTCGCCGAAACGGGCTCACCATCCACCGTCACGTGCTTCTCAACCAGATGCCACCCACGTGGTCGCACGAGCAGCGTCGCGGTCTGCTCGCCCAACTCGTACGTTTTGCCGCGCGCGGCGTCCTCGAGCCGAATCGTCCGGCGCACCGCGTCGCGCAGGTTGATTTGGCCTCCAACGACGTTTTCCCAGGTTGGCGAGAGCGAATCCTCCAAGTCGGCCATAAAGCTCTGCGCGCCCGAGTTGAGCGCGTTGATCATCATCTTGCGGTCCACCGGGCCGGTGATTTCGACGCGGCGGTTCTCGAGGTCGGGCGGCGTGGGGGCGACCCGCCAATCCCCCTCGCGGATGTCTTTGGTCTCGGGGAGGAAGTCGGGCAGTTCACCCGCGTCAAATTTCTCTTGACGTTCACGGCGTTTTTCCAGCAGCTCGAGCCTGCGCCCGTTAAACTTCCGGTGCAAAGTAGCGACGAACTCGAGGGCGTCGGGGGTCAAAATTTCTTCAAACTCAGGAGAGACGGGCGCGTGAATTTCTACGCCTTGGGGTGTTTGGGTCTTCTGAGAAGAGGCCATGTCATCAGCACCTTTCGGGATGGGAGTTACAGCAATCTAACATTTGAGCCGTGCTCAGAAGTTTGTGTCGGGCAAGTCCAGAACCTCCAAAAGCTGCGCCGCTACCGAGATGGCGATAGCTTGCGGGCTCTTGCCGGGCACGCCGGGCAGACCGATGGGCGTGGTCACGCGCGAGAGGTCCGCGTCCGTAAAGCCCTGTTTTTTGAGCTCACCTTGAAAATGCTGCCACTTGGTTTGGGAGCCAATAAGACCGACGAAACCCCAATCATCCCGCCGCAAAACCGAGTCAAGGACGGCCAAGTCCTCAGCGTGGTCGTGGGTCATAATGAGAATGTGCGCGCCGGGAGGGAGGCTGGGTAAAGCGGTTTCGGGCACCGGGGCGTGCTCGAGCCTCACCTCAGCTATTCCGGAAGAAAGTCGCGTCTCATCAAGTTGAAAGGGTCTCGAGTCAATCAAATGAACCGTTACAGGAAGCGTACTCAGCACCCCCGCTAGCGCCCAGCCCACATGCCCCGCGCCAAAAATCGCCACATGCGGCTTTTGAGGGTACACAGGTTCCAAAAGCAACGTCACCTCACCCCCGCAGCACTGGACGCCGTGGTCGCCGCCCTTGGGGTTTAAGGTCACAGTGAGAAGGTCAGGGGCTTTGGATCGAGCAGTGAGGAGGGCTCGAGCCCCCTCTACCGCAGTCTGCTCCAAGTTACCCCCGCCGACGCTGCCGTACGTCTCCCCCGCCGTCACCAGCATTTTAGACCCCGCCCCGCGCGGCGCGTGACCGCGCACCTTAGCGATGGTGACGATGCAAAAGGGAACCCTCTGTTCATTCAAGCGGTTGACACCGTCAAGCCACACCACGCTACTGACTTAGCAAAAGGCTTTGAAGCGTACGCAAGTTTTCATTGTCATCAAAGATCGCCCTTACCGGAACCTCAAACCCTTTGATGACCGGACTCTTAACGGTTCCGGACGCAGACTTTTGCGCCAACTCAAACGCAGTTCCCGACAAAAGGTACTGCTCGAGCACCTCCTTGTCGGGGTCTACTATCCAGTATTCCTTAACACCGTGCGCCGCATAATCCTGAAACTTGATGTTGCGGTCAACCCCTGCCGTACTGGGTGAAAGCACCTCGGCGACAAAATCCGGAGGCGGAAAAAACATCTGCTCCCCAGTGAAAGATTGTGATTTATCCCGCTCGAAAAAGCAGATGTCGGGTTCGTAATCGTTGCGGGTGAACTGGACGAGTATTTTCTCAAAACCAACAAACCCCAAACCTTTTTGTAGAACGTAACTTCTAAGTAAGGTGAGTAACCTGCCGACACAGTCGCTATGGCGCTTTTTAACGGGTGAATGCACAATGACCTCGCCGTTGATAAATTCGACCTTGTCGCCCTCGGTCATCTCTTCATAAAAACGCTCGCGCGCCCCCCGCTCGCGCGCCAGCACCTCCTCGAGCCTCTGCAGGTAGAGGACTAAAGAGGGGGACTCGAGCAGTTTTTCTACAGTTACGTCCATACGCCCTATCCTAACCGGGAAAGGCTAATCTCCCGGCACAAGTGTTTTGATCTCAGCAGCTTCTCTAACGTTTTCTATCGCCCGAAGCGTCGCCTCCGGCGTGGCGGGCGAAGCGAGCGGCACCTCGCCCCCACCCCCACTGCCGAACGCCGCCACCGCGTCGCGGACGGCCTCGCGCACCGACAGCGCCAGCATAAATGGCGGCTCGCCCACCGCCTTGGAGCCGTAGACGACGCTCCCTTGTGCGGCGCGCTCCAAAAGGCTCACGTAAAACGCCTCAGGCACTTCGCTAATGGTGGGGATTTTGTAGGTGGAGGGCGCGCTCGTCACGAAACGCCCCGCCTCGTCCCAAAGGGGCTCCTCCATCGTCAGCCAGCCTAGCCCTTGCACAAAACCGCCCTCGATTTGACCCTGGTCTACGAGCGGGTTTAGCGACTCGCCCACGTCGTGAACGATGTCCACCCGCTTGAGCTTAAACGCGCCCGTAAAGCCGTCTACCTCGACCTCGCTCACCGCCGCGCCAAAGGCGTAGTAGTGGAAGGGGCGGCCTCGTCCCTTTTCCAAATCATAGTGGAGGTTGGGCGTGCGGTAGTAGCCCGTGGCGGAGAGCGAGATTTGCTCAATGTACGCCCGCTTCACCACCGCCTCGAATGAAATTCGCTCCCCCGGCGCACCAGGAGAAAAAACCCAGTCGTCTTCAAAAACCAGTTCCTCGGGTCCGTTGAGCCCCAGCATTTTCGCGGCCACCCCGGCCAGACGCCCCTTCAACGTCTCACACGCGTTCTTGACCGCCCCGCCGTTAAGGTCCGAGCCGCTACTCGCCGCCGTCGGCGAGGTGTTGGGCACTTTGTCGGTGGCGGTGGGCATCTGCCGGAAGCGCGCCGCGGACACGCCAAGCGAGCGCGCAGCCACCGCCAGCATTTTTGTATGGAGCCCCTGCCCCATCTCGGTGCCGCCGTGGTTGAGCTGAATGCTGCCGTCCAAATAGATGAGCAGGAGCGCCCCCGCCTGGTTCATCGGCGTGTTGGTAAACGAGATGCCAAACTTGACGGGCGTGAGGGCTAAACCGCGCTTTTTGTGGGGGTCGGCGGCGTTGAAGCGCGCCACCTCTTCGCGCCGCCCCTCAACCTCCGCGTTCGCCCGCACCTCGTCCCACACGCGCTGGATGCGGTTGTCGACAATTCCTTGGCCGTAGTGGGTGGTGTTGGTCTCACCCGCCCCGCGATAGAAATTACGCTCACGCACCTTCTCGGGCGGTAAGCCCAGCGTGCGGGCGACGCGGTCCATAATCTCCTCAATAACCAGCATCCCCTGGGGTCCGCCGAAGCCACGAAAGGCCGTCTGGGAGGTTTTGTTCGTTTTGGCGACGCGGCCCACAACTTCCAAATGCGGCACAAAGTAGCAGTTGTCGATGTGAAACATCGCGCGGCCCATGACGGGCAAGGACAAATCGCTGCTCCAGCCGCCGTCGCTGGTGAGGGAGACCTCGAGCCCCCCCAACACCCCCTCCCGCGTAAAGCCCACCCGGTAGCGCCCCAAGAAGGGGTGCCGCTTGCCCGTCATGACCATGTCCTGGTCACGCTCGAGCCGCACGCGCACGGGTCGCCCGGCCTTAAACGCGGCCAAGGCCGCCACCGCCGCCCACGGGTTCGCCTGCGACTCCTTGCCGCCGAAGCCGCCGCCCATCCGTAAGCAGGTCACGACGACGCGGCTGTTGGGGACGCCCAGCACGTGAGCGACGACCCCTTGCGTCTCGGTTGGGTGCTGCGTCGAGGCGTAGACCTGCATGTTGCCCTCGGCGTCGGGGAGCGCCCAGCTTGTTTGGGTTTCTAAGTAAAAATGGTCTTGGCCGTTGATAAATAGCTCGCCCTCAAGCCTCTTCTCCGCCCCTTTGATGGCTTCCTGCGGGTCGCCGCGCCGGATGATCTGCGCCTCGCCGTGGAAAGCGCCAGTCTCGATGGCTTCTTCAATACTTAGGAGGGGTTCGAGCGCCTCATACTCAACGACAACCTCCCCCGCCCCAAGCCGCGCCGCCTCCTCCGTCTCAGCCACCACCCACGCGACGGGCTGGCCCCAGTAGAAAACCTCGTCAGCGGGCAAGAGAGGTTCATCGCCTTTGTGGGCGCTCGAGTCGTTCTTGCCCGGCACGTCCTCAGCCGTCAGCGTGGTGACGACGCCGGGAAGCTTACCAGCACCCGAAACGTCGAGTTTGGTGATGCGCGCCCGCGCATGAGGCGAGAGCACCGGATGGGCCGAGAGCATCCCCATAGGGCGGCGCTGGTCGTCAGTGTAGACCGCTGACCCACTCACGTGGCCCGCCGCGCTCTCGTGGCTTCTGGCTTTACTCATGCGCGCACCTCCTGGGCGGTCTCAAAGAAGAATTTTTCAAACAGGTTGACGACGAGCTTCTGACGGTACGCCGCCGAGCCGCGGAGGTCGCTGATGGGGGTGAAGGCGCGCCCTAACTCCCTCTTCACCCCGTGCACCGTCTCCACGTTCCAGGCCTTGCCCACAAGACGCTTCTCAACCTCCAGCGCCCGCACAGGCGTCGCCGCCACGCCGCCGTAAGCCAACCGCGCGCTCACCACCCGCTCGTTACTATCCAAATCCACCACGAACGCCGCCGCCACGATGCTGATGTCGTCGGTGCCGCGCTTGCCGACTTTGTAAGCCTGGCTAAGCCGCCGCGCTGCGCCCGCGGGCAAATTCTTGGGGATGCGGACGCTTCTGATGACTTCGCCCGGTCTCAAGTCGGTTTTACGGTAGTCCTTGAAAAAGCTCGAGACACTCACCCACCGTCCCCCTGCTGCGCTCTCGAGCCGCAACTCAGCATCCAAGGCCATCAGCACCGGGGGCAAATCGCCAATAGGCGAGGCCGTGGCGAGGTTGCCTCCCAAGGTTGCCCGGTTGCGAATCTGCCGCGCGGCGAACCAGCGGAGCATTTCGTCCAAAGCCAGGAAGAGGCCGCGCAGCCCCTCCTCCAGTAGCGTTAGTGGCACCGCCGCGCCGACTTCTACATAGGCGGGGGTGTTTTCTACCCTTTTTAGTTCTGCGACGTGCTCGAGCGACACCATCACCCGCGGCTGACGGTGGAATTTGTTAATTTCGACGCCCAAATCCGTCGCGCCTGCGATGAGGACGGCTTCGGGATGCTTGGCAAGCAGGTCGAAAACCTCTTCTAAAGTCACAGGGAGAAAAAAATACTGACCGTTAAACGCATAAGAACGTGAGGCGTCAGAGGCTCGAGCCCCCTCCAACGCCGTCAAGAACGGGTCATCCGGTTGAGGCTGGGGCAGTGACCGCGCCGCCCGCCGGATGGGCAGGTAACCCGTGCAGCGGCAGAGATTGCCCTCTACCGCACCGTCACCCGCGTGACCGCCGTAGTAGGCGGCGAAGAGGCTCATCACAAAACCCGGCGTGCAGTAGCCGCACTGCGAGCCGCCGGTCCTGACCATCGCCTCCTGAACGGGGTGGAGCGTTTTTGAGTCTGAGGCCAAACCCTCAACCGTCACCACCTCGCGCCCGGCAAAGGCGGCGAGAGGGGCGATGCAAGA
Organism: Trueperaceae bacterium; assembly: GCA_965214405.1. GTDB lineage: Bacteria > Deinococcota > Deinococci > Deinococcales > Trueperaceae > CBDCCT01. The sequence goes on along the minus strand of OZ243956.1, from coordinate 3,179,000 downwards.
ATCCACCGCCTGATAGCACGCTTTCCCGTCCGCATTCTCCCCCACTACCGCCACGGTGCAAGCGCCGCAATCACCCTCGGCGCAGCCCTCTTTGGTGCCGACGCGTCCGGTGTGGCGGAGGTACTCGAGCAGCGTCACCGTAGGGGGCACGCCCGTCACGCGCTCTACGCTGCCGTTCAAGGTCAACTCAAAAGCGTCCATGAATCCTCACCATGAACACGTCAAAGCAAAAGTTAAAGGTAGCAACATGGGACATTTTAGCACACGCCGGTATTTAGCCCGTTTGTGAGGTGCGTGGTGTGTGCGAATCTTTAAGGTGTCTCGAGCCGCCCATACCCCCTCAAAATTTCGCGCAGACGTTCATGCGGGAGCGCGTAAACGGTCACGCCGTCCCGCCCCGTCATCGTCTCGGCGGCGGTGAGGGCGTTGACGATGGCTTCCTCCGTGGCCTCGACCGTCGCGGTAAAAAGGCCGTCCATTTGGTCGTTGGGGAGCATCGTCACGTCGGCTAAACCCGCACGCCGCGCCGCGCCCGCGTTATGTGTTGAGAAGGCGAGGAAGATGTCGCCCGAGCCGTTGCCGCCCACGCCGCCCATGCGGGCGACGCCCAAGGGTGCGCGCCGCGCCAGGCGTTTCAACTGGTGCGGCAGCAGCGGCGCGTCGGTGGCGACGACGGCGATGATGGAGCCGTTTTCAGGTCCACGCTGCTCGAGCTCCCCAATCTCCCGCCCCACAGGCACGCCCGCGATGGTGAGTTGACTTTTGAGACCGTAGTTGGCTTGCACCAAGACGCCGACGGTGTAGTCTCCTGTAAGTCTCGAGCTTGTCCCAATCCCGCCTTTGAACCCGTGGCAAATCATGCCCGTCCCGCCGCCCACGTTGCCCTCGGCAATGGGGCCACCCGAAGCCCCCTCTAACGCTTCAAATACGTGCGTTTCCTTCACATGGAAACCGTTGATATCGTTTAGCACACCATCATAAGTCTCGGCGACCACAGGAAGCAAAAAAAACAGCTCCTCGTAAAAGGGGTCGAACAAGCCCCGCTGATGCTGCCACTTCACCACCGCGTCGCGCACCGCGCCCACACTGTGGGTGTTGGTGAGCATGACCGGGCCTTCCAAGAAGCCCGACTCCTCGAGCCACGTCGTCCCCGTCATCTCCCCGTTGCCGTTGAGCGCGTACCAGCCCGCGAAGCAGGGGTCGTAGACCTTGCCGCGCGGCAGGATGGCGGTGACGCCGGTTCGCACCGGACCCTTGCCTACCTCGAGCCCGCCCTCTCCCGAAATCAACGTGCAGTGCCCTACCTCGACGCCCGCCACGTCGGTGATGGCGTTCAAGGGGCCGGGGGAGCCGTTAAAGGGAACGCCTAAGGCTCGAGCTTTCACCCAACCTCCTAAAGCCGCCGCTCCAGAAAGTCCGCCAGCAGCCTGTACGTCCGAATCGTCCCCTGAATATCCCCCGACGGCCCGTGCCCCTCGTCGTCGAACTCGTGGTACTCGAAGTCGTCTTCAGGATTCCGGCCCTCGCGTTTGCCGTTGGCGACGATTTTGTCCCGGAACACGCGCGCCTGCGATACAGGACAGCGCGGGTCGTTCGTGCCGTGGAGGATGAGGAGCTTGGCTTGAAGCTTGTTCGCGTGCGTAACCGCGCTCCGGTCGCGCCACAGGTCGTAATTCTCCTCCGGGTCGCCCATCTGCTGGCGGAAGTAATACTTGAAGTGCTCCATGTCCTCTTCAAAAAGCTTGTGCAGGTCGGTAATCCCAATCCAAGGCACGCCGACTTTGAACAGGTCGGGCTTTTTCACCACCGCCAAGAAGCTCATAAAGCCGCCGAAGGAACCGCCGAAGATGCCGATGCGTTCAGAGTCCACAAAGGGAAGTGTTTTAAGATATTCCGCACCCGCCGCCACGTCCTCCAGATCACCGCCGCCCCAGTCTTTGATGTTGGCGTCGCGCCAAGCGACGCCGTAGCCCGTTGAGCCGCGGATGTTGGGCTGCAACACCACGTAACCCTGGTCCACCAAAAACTGCGCGTAGGTGTCGAAGCCGCGGAAATATTGCCAAGTCGGGCCGCCGTGGACCATCACCAGCGCGGGCAGCTTGTCATCCTCACGGATACCGTCCGGTTTGTAGAGGAGCGCGGGCACCTCCTGAGCGTCGAACGAGGGATAGCGGACGTACTCGTCGCCTACAAACAAATCGGGGTCAATCGAGCCGTACTCGGCAGCCATCAAGACTTCAGTGTTGCCCGTCTCGAGGTCGTAAAGCAGCACGTCCGCGCGCCGGTCGGGGCTCGAGTGCTGCACCAGCAACTTGCTGTCATCCAGCACAAAAAAGGCGCTCCCCGTCACCCCCTCGGGCAGGTCAAGCTCGCGCGCCTCACCCGTTTGGACTTCATAAAGCACCGGCTTGACCGACGCCTCGTGATTGCGCATGGTGAGGAGCAGCGTCCCGTCTTCTGAGAACTCCTGCGCGTACTCCTCCACCCCCGCCTCACCCAGCCAGCGCACTTCGCCCGTGTCCAAATCGAGGATGCCGGGGCGGCTCGAGCCCGACGCGTCGGAGGTGACGGCCAAGCGTTTACCGTCCGGGTGCCAGTCGTCTAAGGAGTCCTGCGAGCCAACACTCACACTCAAAACCTTTTCGGTCTCGGAGCCGTCCGCCTTGACCAAGTACCCGTCTTGGTTGGTCAGGTTGTCCAACTCGTTGCTCACAACCGCCAACCAGTCACCGTCGGGGCTCCATTTGCCCGCATAGGCAGGAGCGTCGAAATGGGTGAGGGGTTGCCACTCGAGCGTCTCCAAATCAAATTTGTAAACGTTCATCTGCCCCTCGCGGTTGCTCATCACTGCCAGATGCCGCCCGTCCGGCGCGACCTGACCCGCGTACTCCTGACTCTTCGGGGAGTCGTCAAGCTGCTCCACTTTGTTCGTAGAAACGTCTATCCGAAAGAGGTTGTTCTGCTCGTCGCCGTCTTTGTCTTTGACGAAGATGATGGAGGCGTCGTCTCGAGTCCAAGAAAAGCCTGCCCGCAGTCCCTTGGGCACCTCGCCGTGGGAAATCTGGCGCGTCTCGCGCGTGGTCAAATCCAGCGTGTAAAGCTCGAAACGCCCGGTCTTGTCACCATAAAAGCCGACCTTGTCGCGGCTGTAAGACGGGTTGAGCGCGGCAACCTTAGGCAAACTGGCGAGTTCTTCTAGGGGGATGCGTCCTTTACTCATGTGCGGCCTCCTGTAAAGGCCTCAGTCTAACTCAAAAGGAAACGCGGCCAGCATAACTGACCGCGCCTCAGTATCCAATCCTTTAGCTTTACACGCGCTTAAAAACCAGTGCGGCGTTCTGGCCGCCAAAGGCGAAGTTGGTGGACAAAACGTAGTCTACCCTTGCCTCCCTCGCCTCGTTGGGGATGTAGTCGAGGTCCAGCTCGGGGTCGGGATCGATGTAGTTGCGCGTGGGCGGCAGCACGCAGGTGTCGATGGCCTGAACGCTCGCAATCGCCTCGACGCTGCCCGCCGCGCCCAGCATGTGCCCGGTCATTGACTTGGTGGTGGATACGGGTGGGACTTTGTCTTTGCCGCCGAACACCCTTTTTAGGCCCACCGTCTCGTTACGGTCGCCCGCCGGGGTGCTCGTCGCGTGGGCGTTGACGTAGCCGATCTTGTCCGCGTCAATCCCGGCTGACTTTAACGCCCAGTTCACGCAGCGCACGATGCCCGCGCCCTCCGGGGCGGGCGAGGTGATGTGGTGCGCGTCGGCGGAGGTGCCGAAGCCTATGACCTCACCGTAGATGTGCGCGCCGCGCTTCTTGGCGTGTTCAAACTCTTCCAACACCACGATGCCCGCGCCCTCGCTCATGACAAAGCCGTCGCGCGAGGCGGTAAAGGGGCGGGAGGCGGTTTCGGGCGAGTCGTTGCGGGTACTGAGCGCCTTCATGACCGCGAAACCGCCCACGCCCATCGGGGTGATGCAGGCGTCCGAGCCGCCCGCGAACATGACCTGCGCCTCGCCGCGTTGGAGGGTCCGGAACGCGTCGCCGATGGCGGCGGCCCCCGTGGTGCAGGCGGTGACGACGGAATTGCTCGGCCCTTGCAGGTTGTAGCGCATCGCCACGTGACCCGCGGCCATGTTGGCGATCATCATCGGGATAAAAAAAGGACTCATCCGCATGGGGCCGCGCTCGAAACGGGGGATGGACTGCGCCTCCCAGGTTTCTAACCCGCCCACGCCTGAGCCCACACACGTACCCGTCCCCTCACCCGCAATCTCGTCGGGGCTTAGACCTGAGTCCTCCAAAGCTAAATCAGCGCCGATCAGCGCCAACTGAACGTAGCGGTCAATGCGTTTGGCTTCCTTGCGGTCAATGTAATCGGCAATGTCCACGTCAACCTCGCCCGCAAAGGTGACGCTTAGGCTTAGCTCTTCGGCGTCAAAGCGGGAGATGGGCCGGACGCCGTTGCGCGCCTCGTGCTGGCCCGCCAAAAACTCAGCCGCGCCCACGCCGATGGGGGTAACCGGACCAAGACCTGTAATCACGACACGTTTCATAAGAGTAAAAGCTTACCTTTTCGTTGGAGAAAGTTCTGTTCGCTGGACGGTGCCCTCTACTTGCCGCTCGGAGATTTTCGTCTCCCACGGTGAAACAAGAGTGACGCGTAGGCAAAACTTGACGGCCTGACGCACCCTCTCAAAAAGGCAGACGCAACGTAAGAGTAGAACTACTTCTGGCTCGAGACGAACTGCACCGCGTCGCCCACCGTGCGGATGCGCTCGGCTTCCTCGTCGCTAATCTCGATGCCGAACTCGTCCTCTAGGCCCATGATGAGCTCCACCACGTCGAGCGAGTCCGCGCCCAAGTCGTCCACAAAGGACGCGTCTTCGGTTACCGCGCTCGGGTCGGCGTCGAGTTTGTCAGCCACAACTTCTTTGATTTTGCCCAGAATCTCTTGTTCGTTCATGACATCCTCCTACAAGAATGGTTTAGTTTACCCTCACAAGCGCGTTTTGCAACTCTCTAAGGTTCAGTTAAGCCTCACATCTACAGTGATTCGCGCCAGCACTCAGTCTATCAGCACAGGCATCATCCCCTAAACTACGTCTCAGACCGTAACATGTAGTCTGAATCTCGCTCAAACCAGGGTGTTGCCTGCTACACACCCCCGCAAAACCGTTGGGATTCTAACACACCTTTGGAAGCGCATCGAGAGAAGTGATGGGATAACTCAAGCCATCACCATCCCGCCGTCCACGGTGAGCGTTTGTCCGTTGATGTAGGCTGCGCCCTCGCCCGCCAAAAAAGCCACCGCCGCCGCGACCTCTTCGGGCGTGCCGAAGCGGCCTGTGGGGATTTGCTCTAAGTACCGCTCTTTAAGCTCTTCGGGCAGCCCCTCCGTCATGTCCGAGGTGATAAAACCCGGCGCGACCGCGTTCACCGTCACGCCCTTGGCGGCGTACTCTTTCGCCAGCGCCTTGGTAAGGCCGATGAGCCCCGCCTTGGCCGCCACATAGTTGGCCTGCCCCGCATTGCCCGAAAGCCCCACCACCGACGCGACGTTGACGATGCGGCCCCACTTATTCGAGAGCATCCCGCGCAAGGCTGCTTTGGAGAGATAAAAGGCGCTCGAGAGGTTCGTATCTAATACACTTGTCCAGTCCGCCTCTTTCATCCGCAGCGCCAGCCCATCCTTAGTGATGCCCGCGTTGTTGACGAGCACGTCCAGACCGCCCAAGTCTTTAACAACCGCTTTAACAAGCTCCTGACAGGCGTCCGGCTGCGACACGTCGGCGCAGAAGACCGCCGCTTGGCCGCCGCCCTCACGCACCTCCTCTGCTACCCTTTCGGCGGGTTCGGCGGAGCGGACGTAGTGAACCGCCACCGCGTAGCCGCGCCGCCCGAGCTCCAGGGCCATCGCGCGACCTAAGCCGCGGCTCGAGCCCGTCACCAGCGCCCTGCGCTCTACCCCGCTCACAGCGCCGCCTCTAAAGAATCCAGGTCGGTCACTGCAAGAGCCTTCACATCGGGCAGAATGCGCGCCACAAGCCCAGTCAAGACCTTGCCGGAGCCGAACTCGATAAACGTCGTGGCTCCCAACGCCCGGAGCCTTTGCACCGACGCCGCCCAGCGCACCGCGGTGGTGACGCCCTCGACAAGCAGCCGCGGCGCTTCCGGCACGTCCACAATCTCGGCGGTCACGTTGCTCACGACGCCGAACTTGGGCGGCAAAAAGGTGACGTGTTCTAAATCCCGCGCCAGCCGCTCCGCCGCCGGGCGCATGAGCGAGCAGTGGAAGGGCGCGGAGACCCTGAGCGGCACCACTCGAGCCCCCGCCTCCTTAAGCCTCAAACTTGCCGCCGCGACGGCCTCGGCTTCGCCCGAGATGACCGTCTGGCCGGGGGAGTTGAGGTTGGCAATCTCGACCACGCCGCCCGTCTCGGCGCGCACGTCGTCACAAACCTCCCGCACCTGTGCCTCATCCGTCTTGAGAATCGCCGCCATCGCGCCATCGCCCTCGGGCACGGCCTCTTGCATGTAGGAGCCCCGCTTATGGACCAAGCCCACCGCCTCACCCACAGTCAGGGAGCCCGCCGCGACGTGGGCGGTAAATTCGCCCAAGCTGTGACCCGCGCCGTAGGTTGGCGCTGCGCCGCCCGCCTCGAGATACGCCTCATACGCCGCCGCGCCCGCCGCCACGAGCGCGGGCTGCTGGTGCGCGGTGAGTTGCAACGTTTCCGCCGGACCCTCCCACATGATGTCCAGGAGTCCGGGCATCGCGGTCTCAGCCTCCTCGAGCACCCGTTTGGCAGCGGGAGAAGCGTCATAAAAAGCCCTCGCCATCCCCACCGCTTGCGAGTTCTGCCCCGGAAAGAGTGCGGCAATCATGCAGCACCTTCTGTCACGCCGCCCCAGGTCAACACGCTCGCCGCCCAGGCGAGACCGCCGCCAAAGGCAACCAGGAGCAACTTATCACCGTCCTTGACGCGGCCTCCATCAAGAGCATGTTTCAGGGCTAGAGGGATGCTCGAGGTCGAGGTGTTCCCGTATTCGTCGAGCGTCACCACCACCCGCTCCTTAGAAATATCCAGCCGCTCCCGCGCCGCCTCGATGATGCGCAAGTTCGCCTGATGCGGCACGAAGAGCGAGATGTCGCCCGTTTGGAGCCCCGCTGCGCTAATGGCCTCGAGCGAGGCCGACTGCATGATACGCACCGCGAACTTAAAGACTTCGGGGCCGTTTTGGTAAAGATGGCCGGTCATGGGCGTGCCGTCGGGCAAGTGGGGCGCGATGGCCCTCGAGTGCAAATGTTTCGCCCCCGACCCGTCCGCGCCCAGCACCACCGACTCGAAGCCGTAGGGCGCAGGTACCCGCTCAACCACCACCGCGCCCGCGCCGTCGCCAAACAGAACCGCCGTGCTCCGGTCCTCCCAGTTGACAATCCTGGTCAGCGCCTCCGCGCCAATCGCCAACACCTTGCGGCGCATCCCCGACTCGACGTAAGCCTTGGCGACCGAGAGCGCGTAAATCCAGCCTGAACAGGCGGTCATGACGTCAAAGGCCCCGGCCTCCAAGCCAAAGTGCCCCTGCACCAACGCCGCCGTGGAGGGAAAAAGCGCGTCGGGCGTGTTCGTTGCGACGATGACCATGTCCACGCCTTCTAAACTCTCCCGGCCATGCCGACAGACCAAATCCTCGACACTCTTGACCGCCAAATGTGAAGTGAACTCGTCCTCCGCGACCAAGTGACGGCGCTTGATGCCCGTGCGCGAGACGATCCACTCGTCGGAGGTGTCCATCATCTCTTCTAAATCACTGTTGGAGAGGATGCGTTCGGGCGCGTAGGCCCCGAGCGCGGTAACGCCCGCCCTGCCCCGTTCTTCTCGGTTCATACAATCACGTCCTCGAGCCTTGGTTATAGCACGTTTTATCCATGTCACGTCAGTTCAACGCATAACTTTCCCCAACGTCGCAAACAAAAACGTGCAAGCCGAATCTTCTTAAACCGGATGCTACCTGCTACACCGACCAGATATTACCTGCTACATCGACCAGATGTTACCTGCTACAGCCAAAAAAATAGGCTGCGGTAGCGCAGCCCAGTGTAAACCGAAACTTTGTTATGAGACTTTTTAAGCCTCAATATCAAGAACTTGCTTGCCCGCGTAGGACCCGCAGTGGGGGCAAACCACGTGCTGCGGCTTGAGTTCCTTGCATTGGGGGCAGGCGACTAGGTTGGGCGCGGTGAGCGCGTGGTGGCTGCGGCGCGCGTCGCGGCTCGAGCGCGAGGTGCGCTTTTTGGGTACGGGATGTTTTGCCATAGTGACTCCTTAACTTACAGATTACCGTAACATCTTGCACGGCTTTGTGCGGGTTGCTGGCTAGAGCTCTAAGTTCTTGAGCACCGAAAAGGGCGACTCTTCCCTCTGCTCTTGGGGCGGGGCTTGGTGCTCGGGGTGCTCGTTCAAATTCACGCCGTCGGCGCTTAAGCCCCGGCACGCCTCCATACAGAGTACCGTAAGGGGCAGGTCGATGGCAAAAATCTGGGTGAGCAGGGGCGCGAAATCGACCTCGGGCTGACCGAACAGCAGGGTGTCTTCGCCGTCCTCGTCAGTTTCTAGGAGCGTCAGCTCTTTCGTGCCCGGCTTGTAAAGCATCGGGTAGATAAAGTCGGCGCGTAGGTCCGTCGAGACGTCGGTCAAGCAGCGGCGGCATTCCTGCACCGCGGCGCCCGAGACGGAGCCGGACACCAAGTAGTCGTCATCGCCGCCCGTGCGCTGCACCGTGACGTGCCAGTCCAGGGGCGCTTCTAACCTGAGCCCGTCCGCCTGAAGCAGGTCGTCGTTGGGCATAAGCCGCCCCGACTCCTCGACCTCGTAAGTCTCGAGGTCATTCTTGAGTAAGCTCGCCAGGTGGAGCGTGGCGTTATTGAGAGTGGCGTCGGGTTGAGACATCCCTCGAGCGTATAGGCCGCCGGGGCGCTTGTCAAGGCGTGAGCTAACCATTTTACGTAAGCCTGAAGTAGAGCATACTGCTCGCCTTGATGGTGATGCTGTTTGAATCTTCAGGCTGCGTCAGAGTAAAAGTCGAGGTTCTGAGGAAGCCGTGGCCGCTACGGACAATTTATGGGGGAAAAGAGCCGGTTGGCTCCTGTGTATCATCTAATTCTGCCACCAAATCGTTGATGATGGGGAAAGAGATGTCAATCATGTCATCAAGCAATGCGTCACCGTCAGGGTATCCCTTGTACGTACGAATGAACCCCACCAGGTTCGGGAAGTCAGGATGCTCCTCTATTTTTGAGTAGATCGTTATTAGACGGTCGGTTGAGAGCGTAGAATCGCTAAGAAGGAACATAACGAGTCCTTTAGCGGCGTTAGTAGCGTCAAAGGTCAGGCTTTCCTTCACACCGTAGATGAGCATATCGTCAGCCACAAGTGCCCCATCAGCTTTGTAAAGCTTAACTAGCATGAGAGGTTCTCCTGCTGTCAAGGGGCGCGGTAGCTCGAGGGTTCCCGAGGTTGCGCCGTTTAAGAAAAGACCGTCCTCCCATATCCACATAACCGCCGAAACTTCCGCCCCACCCATAATCTCTTTTGTATTGATAAAGAAGGACGCTTCTGTAAGTGCTTGTGAACCGGTTAATTCCTCTGCTAGGTCTAAAACGATGGAAAACGAAATGTCGGCCATCGCGTCTCTTAACTCTTTGCCAGCGGGGTAGCCCTGATGCGTGCGGACGAACGCGACCAAGCTCGGGAAGTTAGGATGCTCCTCTATCTTCAGGTAGCCAGTTGTAAGGAGGTCCGCTGAAAGACCCCACCATGTATCCAATAGATCAAAGACGTGTGCCTTAGCAGCATTGACAGCATTAAAGGACAAGCTCTCTTTCGCGCCATAAACGAGCACGTCATAAGCGATTGATTTTCCATCATAAGCGATGGATGCTACGTTAGTTTCGTAAAGCTTAACCAGCATGAGGGGTTCTTCTGCTGTTAAGGGGCGCGGTAACTTGAAAGTCCCCGAGGTTGTACCGTTGAGAAAGAGACTATCCTCTCCCCATATGGTCGCTGAAATTTCCGCTCCACCAAAAATCTCTTCTGTGTAAATAGTGAAGGGCACTTCGCTGAGCACTTGCGACTGCGCGCTCACCTGCTCAAACCGCGCTTGACGTCGTCCCAGCGGGTATACACGCGTTCACCCCGGCGTTGACCGGGCTTGAAAACACCAGCGCCGCGCTAGCAACAAGCGCCCAACTCACGCCGTCACCAGGTTCGTAAGCATAAACACCGTTCTCCTATGTTAGCTCGAGCCGCGTGACTATTGTAGCGTTTTGTTGAGCTGTCTGGAACACGAAATACTTACTTTCAGCAGCTACTTGTATCTGTTTCCTTCACCCGCATGAGTAACAGCTACTGTTTTTGGCTGCGTTATAAGCGCCCTTTGCGCAAAGCGTCAGGCACTTGAGCCCTCCCCCTTCTCCTTCACCTCCTCAAAAAACCGCCCCCAATGCGGCCTCCTGCCGTCAATATCTGTAAACTCATATTCTTCTGATAAACTCCACGTCGAAAGTACCTCACCCGACTTTCTGGAAACATCCGGGTCCGCAGCGAGCGCCGCCACCGCGCGCCCGATGTAGTAGGGCGTCTCGGAACCGGCGAAGTGGGGGTCTTGCTTTGCGCCGTCCCGCCAGTTCTCCTCCGTCACACCAAAAGCGTCCAGCATCTCCTCCGAACGCAAAAACCCCGGCGTCAGCGCCACGGCGGTCACGCCCGTGTCGCGGAGGTCTCCGGCCATCGCCGTCGCCAGCCGCATCACCCCCACCTTGACGAAGTCATAGACGAGGTTGCCGCGGTAATGGAGGCCGTCGCCGTCGGTCACTTCGATGATGAGCCCTGCGCCCCGCGCCACCATCAGCGGCGCGCCGTAGCGGCTCGTGATGAGGTGAGAAAAGACGGCGCGCTCGAGCAGGCGGAGGCCCTGCGCAACGTCAAACTCCCAAAACTTCTTGCCCCACTCGATAAGCTTTTCGCCGCCCCAAATGTCGTTCACCAGGAGGTCGAGCCGCCCGTTTTGCTCCGCGTTGACGCGCTCAGAGAGGGCTTTGACTTCGTCCTCTCGAGTATGGTCCACCTGTACAGCGATACCCACGCCGCCACGCGCTGAGACCATCTCGGCGGTTTCGTCAATCGTTTCGGGGCGGTTCATATCAGAAGGCCGCCCACGCACGCTGCGCCCGGTGCAGTAAACAAGAGCGCCCGCCGCGCCGAGTTCTACAGCGATGCCGCGCCCCGCGCCTCTGGTTGCGCCTGCCACGACGGCTACTTTCCCTTTTAGTTTGGTCATACCTCAAGCCTAACAAGCCTTTCTTGACACCCCGTGTCAGGTTTTCTCCCGTACACTGTCTTAACAAGGATGTCCTAAAGGAGGCCAACATGCGCGCTGACAGGCTCTTGGCGACGCTGCTACTCATCCAGACGCGGGGCAAGATGACCGCCGGAGAACTCTCCAAAGAACTCGAGGTCTCCGAGCGCACCGTCTACCGCGACCTAAACGCGCTCTCCGCGGCGGGCGTGCCCGTCTACGCCGAACGCGGCCCCGGCGGCGGGGTGGCGCTTTTGGAGGGCTATGAAACGCGGCTCACGGGGCTCAAAGAGGCGGAGGTGCGGGCGCTCTCGCAGGTGCTCTCTTCTTTAAGCGTGCCGGGGTCTTTGGTGGACTTGGGGCTCGGGGGGGCGCTCGAGTCCGCCCTGCTCAAACTCTCCGCCGCGCTGCCCGCCATGCACCGCCACAGCGCCCAGGGGATGCGCGGGCGCGTCCACCTCGACACCGCCCGCTGGTTCGCGCCCAAAGAATTTGTGCCTCACCTGCAAACCGTGCAGGAGGCGGTGTGGGACGAGCGGCGCTTGAACCTTGTTTACTGCGCGGATGATGGCGGGGTGCGGAGGCGGGTCTTAAAGCCTTATGGTTTGGTCGCCAAAGTCGGCGTGTGGTACGTCGTCGGCGAGACGCCGCGCGGAATGCGAGTCTACCGGGTCTCGCGCATCCAGGAGGCCGCGCTAGGCGAGCCGTTCGAGCGCCCGCAGGATTTCGACCTCGCCGAGTTTTGGAACGCGTGGTGCCGCGACTTCGAGACGAGCCGCCCCACGTATCCTGTTCTTTTGCGCGTGTCCAAGGAGGGCGCGGACGTGCTGCCCAGAGTTCTGGGGGAGTGGGCGCGCGAGGCGCTTTCCCAGGAGGACGCGGAGGGCTGGCAAACACTCAACCTCACCTTTGAAAACGTTGAGCAGGCCGTGAGCCTCCTTCTGGGCCTCACGCCTCTTGTTGAGGTGCAGGAACCGGAGGAGCTGCGAGGGCGCCTCGTGGCGGCGGCGGGGGAGGTGCTGAGGCTGTACGCGACGCGGCTGACCTTGCCACCCAAAACGGCTTCCCCTAGAATGGTGGGGGCAGACTGAGCAGAATAAAAGGAGGAACCTTGTGAAGGTATTTTTCCTGTCCGTCATCCTCGGCTCTGTCGTACTTTTAGGCGGTTGCAGCCGCGTCTGTCCGGCGGTGGCCGCGCCCTACCTGACCGTCGAAGTCCGCGACGCGCAGACGGGCGCGCCCGCGGCGGAGGGCGCGACGGGTACAGCCAGTGACGGTGCTTTCGTAGACCCTTTGAACGCCTTTGACAACCTTGTGATGATTCCAGAAACTTACGAAAGACCCGGCGTGTATGACGTTCTGGTTCAAAAGCCCGGTTACGAGGACTGGACGGCGGAGAACGTGCGGGTAAGGGACGGAACGTGCAACGTCCAGACGGTAGACCTTCAGGCGCGCCTCGAGCGCACACCCTAAAGCTTGCCAGACGGCAGCGAGATTCCTTTGGCTCGAGCTTTGAACTTTCAAAAGCCTTTGTAAGAGCTTTTCTCTAACCCATCCCCTCGCGCTTTTCCTCCTCATAAAGCCGTTCTTGCACAAAAGTTTTCAGGAGCGTTTGGTACCCCATACCTTTACGCTCGGCCAGCGTTTTCAGTCGCGCCACCGTGTCGTCTTCGAAACGCACCGCGATAGGACCCGAACGTTTGGGTTTGTCGAGCGTTCTAAGCAAGCGGCGCACCGACACACCCCGTTCCTGGGCGATTTCCCTAAGCTTTTCCAGAACGTCCTCGGGCAACACGTCAGCACTGCGCTCGCGGGCTGGCGGCAGTTCAGGGTCATTCTCACTCGGTTTATGAAAAGAGACACCCTCGCCAAACTCATGGTCTTCCCAAAACTGCGCCTCTTCTTCGGCATTCATCTTCGGAATCTCGCTCAGGTCATTGATGACTTTCACTGTTTCTCCTTCCTCATCCGCTTGTAACGAGCAACGTCTTTGGCTCTAGTCTGCACGGAAAATGGGCGAATGCTTTTGCCACGCACTGTGTAGATAACCGTGATGATATCGCCGTAACGCGTTGAGCCTGTGATGGCGCGGCGCTTTTCAAAGGCTGCGTTGTAAGCGTCCGTGCGGATACGCTGCGGGTCGGAGAAAACTTCTTCAACGTCTTCAACTTCCCAGCCGCGCTTGGCGATGTGCTCTAAGTTAGCGGCATCCCACACGAACGTCATAAATTAGTATATACGGCTGTTAATACAAAAAGAAGATGTGCGCGTCACGCCACCGCCGCCTCAACCACCCCAATCCCCTCCTTAGTCAGGCCGTAAAGCTCACAAATGAGCACATCACAGCCTCCGCTACTCAGAGGTCAATCCCAAACGCGCCTCTACCTCAGCCAAAGAGATTCTTTCGCCGTCGTCCTCAGCTTTCGCTTGTCTAAGCAAGAACAAGTCTCGAGCGTCCTCAATAAAAGTTTGTAGCCGCTCGAACTCCTCTATCGGCAGGACCGCATATTCTTTTTTACCCTCTCGCTCGATAAACGAAGGGTGCAGTTCCAAAACGTCCATCGTTACTCCTTAATAAGCATCTTTACGGTGCAGAATGCGCTGAACCACCACGGTATAGCGGTTTTTACAGACACTGAGCCTACCAACGCAGGTATCATCCCTTAAACTGCGTCCTAGACAGTAACGTATAGGCCATACTCGCTCAAACCAGGGTATTCGGGCTATATCAGCAGCCACACCAAACGCAGGCTCTTTACTCGCCATGCTCCTTGGGCCGAGTTCAACTCACAGATGCAGATAATGCTCGAGACAAGCCTGGTCCACCTCGTACAGCGTCTTGCACCACCTGTCTTACAACAGGATTTTTGGCAATAAACTCAACAAAGAACCCTGTGTCGCACCCAATAATCACGCGCGTTTCTGCTCATTGAAGCGCATACGCTCGAGTTCAGCCGCGTAATCTTCAGACACCACCGCGTCTTCGCTCGCCGCAAGCATCCGCGCCAGCGCCGCCGCCCGCTGTGACTTACTCTCTAAAAATTCCACGAAGTCGAGCACCTCCCGCTGACGTTCCGGCGGCAGCTCGCGCAATTTCTCCACAACGGCTTCTTCAAGGCTCATGAAGCGCTCCCTTCTACAGACCTAACTGCCGCTTGACTTCCTCTAGCGACACCGTAGGCGCGTCCCCTTCTGCCTCTTTGGCTTCTCTCAAGTCGATGAGGTCTTGCGCGTCGGCAAGAAGCTCTTGCAACGCCTCGAACTCTTCGTAAGGCAGCACGACAAACTCTCTTTTGCCATTTTTAACTAAAAACTCTGGATGTAAAGCCAAATCAGCCACGGGGCAATCCTTTCTCACTTGTAGACGTCTTTGCGGTGACGAACGCGGTAAATGACAATCCTATTATCCTCGAGCGCGAACAGAACGCGGTAGTTGCCGACACGCAAACGGTAGTCGGGTGTAAAGTTGGTGAGCTTTTTAACGTCCCCCGCCAAATCCTCGCGCATCGCCTCAATCTTTTCGGTGATGCGCGCGCCCTCGAGCTTGTCGATGGCGTCTAGGTCTTTGAGCGCTCGAGGCTTAAAGCCAACATCATAAGTCACCCCGCCACCGCCGCCTCAACCACCCCAATCTCTTCCTTGGTTCGTGAACACGTCAATTGCCTCACGCTTGCTCATAAGCCCTCAGAAAATCTCCTCGAGCGATACCTGCCTGCGTGCAAATTGTTCTCAGCGTCGAGCCTTTGATGGTTTTATGGTTGGGCAGCGTCAGGGGCGTTTTAGTTCCGTCCGTGTTATACCGAATCATGGCGATGTGCTCCCGTTCGCGGATCATCTCAAAGCCGAGAAGCTATAACGCCTTCACGACCTTCGCTTTGGGTGCGTCAACCGGAAACTTCACCTACACGCCCGCCACCGTCTCGGCGACAAACGCTTCTAACACCGGCGAGTCCTCGAGCATGTCGCTACCAAACGTCTCGATGTGAAACGCAATCGCCGACTTCACATCCGCCATGACTTCTTCATAGCTGTCACCCTGACCCACCACCACACCCTTGAGCCCGAGCGGGTAAGCGACGTAGCCATCCTCGTGCTTTTCGACAATCACTTTTAGCCTTTTCATGGTGCTCCTTCCACAATCTTAATCTCTTCATCCGTCAAACCATAAAGCTCATACACCAGCGCGTCGATTGACGCGTCTAGCTCGGTGATGCGGGCGTTCAAGTCAATAAGCGCGTCCCCGGAGGCTGTAGCTTTTTGTGCGGCTTTTTGCCCTTGCAGCTCGAGCATCGCCTCGACCATCCCGGTCATGCGGTCGTGCGCGGCTTTGTCAGCAGGGTTGGAGAAGTCGATGGTGCGGATGGGGAGTTGTGAGACGTACATCGGTTTGTACTCGTAGTAGCCGCCCCTTTTTGTTGATGAAACAGAGAAGATAGTTAAGTCGGAAACTTTTGAGTTGAGTATGCCTAACAAGTAAAGGTCATCTACGGAAATAATGCTTGTTTTGTCGTTCGAGTAAGCACAATTTTTATCGAAAGTGTAAGACGCAGACGATACAATAGCAGGAATAATTATCTTTGGCTTTTCAAACTTATCGTAATACGCACAAGCTCTTAATTCCCACCAATACTCACCCTGGTCATAACGTTTCTTTGCTTGTTTTTCAAAGGGCTGCAAGTGTTTCGCAACTGCCAGATATTCTTTTTGCAACCACACCCATTTATCACTTGCATCACCTGAATGTTCATTCGTCCAGCCGTTTGGAAAAAGAATCAGGTATTTGTCGCTTTGCGGCGGCTGATAGCGCTTGACATCTCTACCCGCTAAAAACGGCTTGATGACCTCAGCACTTTTCGCGTCTTCGGCGATGAGTTTGGCTCGAGTGGCCTCGTCAATCACAAAGGCTTCGTTGAGACCTGTCAGCACACCTCGGTAGATTTTCCCGTTTACATACTGCTCTAACGGCACGCCAACCTTGTTGATTTTGTCCAGCACCTTCTGCACGTCTTGGTTTGCCAGCGACCAGCCGCCGTCGTCAAGTTCGGCTTGCGCCTGTTTGTAACCGTGTTCCTCGACGTAAGCGTTCAATTTGTCAAAGGCGAGTTCTTCCATCTTGACGACCCTCACCTCTTTGCCGGGTTTGTCTTTGCCGATAAACAAGATGCAGGGGTAGGTGGTGGCGGTTTCGAACACGGGCAGGTCGCCGTAGTCGATAATGGTCAAGAGCTGCTGCTTTTTGAGCCAGGTGCGCAAGGGTTTGCCGTAGTTCGCGCGCATCCATTTGTTCGCCACGATGTAGGAAAACGTGCCGCCCTTTTTGAGCAGCTTGACGCCTAGCTCGATAAAGTACACAAACAGGTCGGCGGAGCCGTGGTAGGCCTCATACTTGTCTTTGAGCAGGGGTTTGAGGTCGCCTAACGCTTCTTGGCGGACGTAGGGCGGGTTGCCTATCACCACGTCGAAACCGCCGGGTTTGCTACCTTGCGCGTGGAAGACCTCGCTAAAGTGGATGCGAAAATCAAAGGTTGCCTGCGCGCCGAAGTCTTGCGCGGAGCTAAACACGCTGCGTAAGGCGCTGTTGATGCGGGCTTCTAAGTCTTTCTTGCGGCTCGAGCGCGTTTCGTCGAAATACTCGCGTTTCAGACGCTCCAGCTCGCGCATCTCTTTATCGTCAACCATCGCGCCCGCTAAACTCAGCACCGAGTTTCCCGCGACGATTTTGTAAGCCAAATTGGGCAGGGGCTTAATCGTCCCAAAATCGTCTTCATCGACCACCAGCGACAGCCACAGCCGCAGCTTGGCGATGTCCACGGCGCTCTCGTCGATGTCCACGCCGTACAAGCTCTCTTGGATGGCGTGGCGTTTGAAGTCGTAGAGGGTCCGCGCCTCCCCGGTTAAAAAGGGCGTGAGGGCGGCCCTCGAGCGGACAATCTCGTTCATCATCCCCACCGGAAACGCGCCCGAGCCGATGGCGGGGTCGCAGATTTTGATGGCGGCGAGCGCGGCGTCTATCTTCGGGGCGTGGTCGCGGACGCTCTCGGAGGCCTTGAAGCTGTACGCAGTCGTCTCGCGTTCTTTCTGGGCGGTGGTCGCGTCGTGCTCGCTCGAGGCGTCGCCCAAGCGAATAAAGCTTTCTAGGTCGGCTCGAGGGACCCTCTCCTCGTACACCTCTTGATAAAGGGATTCTTGTCTCGGCTGAGGCGTACCGAACAGGTCGTCTTGTGTGGGCAGGGACGGGGCGAGGGGTTTTTTAACCGTGTTGAGCGACGTGTCGAGGTAGTTGATCAGGCTCTCCTGACACATGTAGTGGACAATCTCGCGCGGCGTGTAGAACGCGCCCTTAGATTTGCGGTCGGTGACTTCTAACAGGTTCTCAAACACCTTGCCGAGCATTTCGGGGTCCACGGCGACCTCGCGCTCTAAGGGCTCGTCCTCGCGCACGGTGAAATTGTAGGTGCTAAAGGTCTTGAAGACGCGTTCAAAAAGCGTGTTGGGCAGCGGGATATCGACGTTGACCCAGTCGTAATTATTGATGGGCTCGAACAGCCCGCCGTTAAGGAAGGGCACGCGGCGTTTTAGGTGGGGCGAGTAGTTGTCGGTGTGCTCACGGGCCAGCGCGTCGTAAAAGAGGGGTTCCAAAACGTCGTCGTAGAAGTTGGTGTAGGAGATGATGTCGCCGCTAAAGAGCCGCTGCAAAAAGTCTTTGGGTCCGCTCCCCCACGCCTCGCCCCGTCCGACGCCCAGCCAGCCCTTTTTCTGCAAGAAGTACAAAAAGACGATCTGCCCCAGAAGGCGCTTGGCGAAGGTGGTGGTGTCGATGTTTTTGGCGGCGAACTCGCCTCGTACCGCCTCGTTCTCGGCCAAGAGCGCGTCAAGCGTTTCTTGGAGTTCTAAATAACGCGCCTTGTACTCTTCGAAAAACGCTTTTGTGACGTTCTCGATGCTGAACTGCGCTTCTAGCTCCCTCAGCGTGGGGTTGGGATGCGTGAGCAGGCTAACGAGCTGCTTTTGCGCGGTGTGGTTGGGCTCATGTTGCCCGACCAAGAACGAGTAGCGCCGCGCCGGGGTGAGGTCGGTCTTAGCGCTGAGGCGGCCCGTCTTGGTCTCGGTGAGGGTGTACTCGAGCTTAATCAAACTAAAGCGCCAGTCCTCGGCGTCGTCCGCGTAAAAGGCGACCAGCGCAGCGTCTTTGCCCCGGCGCTTGAGGTATTCGGCGACGAAGTTGCGCTGCGTGGTGCGGTTGCGCTCCAACATGCGCGCGCTTTTGAGCTTGACGGCCAGGGTGTCGAGTTCGTTCCCGTCCGCGTCGGTAAATTTGCCGGTGCGCTGATACGAGGTGACGTAGTCGCGGAAAGCCTCGTAAATGTAGGAGCCCGACTGCTTTTCGTTGCGCGGCTCGACCTCCAACAAATTCACGATGAGCCGCCGAAACCGCGTCTCGTCGTAGGGTTTATTAAAGGTGGTCTCGATCAAGCGTCTCGCTTCGGCGTCGTTCATGCGTCCTCAACCTCAAAATATTGTGACAAGATGACTTCTCTGGGCTCCGCGTCGTCCTCACGTGTAGGGCTCGGGTACAGCACGTCCTCGGTCATCTCGCTCCTGAGCGCGGCGACGAGTTTGCCAGGGTTCGCGCCAGCTTTGTCAAAGGCGGCCTTGAGGCGCTTGCTGTGGTTTTTGCTCACCCGGCCCTCGTCAAAGGCGTGCAGGCTGCGCTCGACCAGGTCATCACCCTCCGAAAAGCGGGGGTTCCCCTTGATGGCGCGTAAGATTTTGAGGACGGTGCGCTCGTTGGTGGTGCCGCCCTGGGCGTCTTGCTCTTCTTGCGCGATGTCCGAAGTAAGGCGGGCGAACGCCTCTTTGTTGGCGCTCAGCAGCTCGTAGTATCCCGCGCCGACGGCGCGTCTCGGCGCGTCGGGGGGGCACTCGAGCCGCGTCGCCGCCTCTAAAAAGGTGAGTTCTAGGGGGCTGGCGCTATCGTCAGAACAGGCCAGCATAAACTTCTTGAGCCTGCCCCGCCGGAAAAAGGTGATGAGGTGGTTTCGCGCATCTGAATCATCCCCACCGGCCTTGCGCCCGCTCCGCGCTTTTTTGGGCAGCTTCTTAACGCGCTCGAAAAGTTTCGCGTCCTCGTCGCGCACCCGCCGGATGGCTTGCAAATATTTGAGTTCGCTCGCCTCCTCGGCGTCTTCACCCTCCAGGCTCTCCTTGTTGGTGAGCTTCTTATACAGCCGCTCACCGAACAGCTCGTGCGTGCCGACCTCTTCGTCGCTCGAGAGGTATTTGGCGTCCTCACCCAACATGTAGTGAAACGCTTGAATCTTGGCCTTGATGTTCCCTTCCAAGCCCAAATGCTCGTCGCTCTGGTCGGTGGGGAAAAAGTTGTAGACGTAGACCCGCTCAAACGCCGTGCCCACCCGGTTGACGCGCCCGACGCGCTGCATCACGCGCGTGGGGTTCCAGGGGAGGTCGTAGTTGATGACGACGTTCGAGCGGTGCAAGTTGATGCCCTCGGCCAGCACGTCGGTGGTGACGAGCAGCCTCACGTTGTTTTGCGGTTGCGGGTGCTTGGGGTCGAAGTTGGCCTTGACGGCCTCGCGGGCCGCCGCGACGCTATAACTCTGTTCACCTTGCACGCCGCCCGCGCTCGAGTAAAACATCACCTCACGCGGGAAAGCTTTATTCAAATGCTCGTGCAAATAGTCGCCCGTTTCCTTGGACTCGGTGAAGATGAGCACTTTTTGGTCCTTCAGCAAGGGGTCGCTGTGCAGTCGGGCGATGAACTCCTCTAACTTCGGGTCGCGCTCGACCTTGCGCCACAAGAAAAGAATCGACTTCAAGATGGCTAAGTCTTTGACCAGCGCGTCTCTGTACCCCGCTTCAAACACGCTCGCCTCGAACCGCTGCGCCTCGTCCTGCTCGACTAGGTCCAGCAACCGCGCTTCGTCGTCTCCGTCTAAAAGGTCGTACACGTCGACTTTGTTGCTGATATAGACGACGCCACCCTCGAGCATCGCCAGGTACTTCTCGTACGAGGTGATAAAGCGCTCCACGGTGCGCTCAAAGGCGTGAAAGGAACTCTCCAAACGCTTGACCAACAAAGTTTTCATAAAGCCGCCGACGTTATTTTGGGCCTGCTCGAGCTTGCGCTCCGTTCGCTTGAGATACTTGGCGGGCACGTAGCGGGCGTAGGCGAAGCTCTGGAGCAAGCTCACCGTGTTCGTAAAGGCCTCGTTGGTCGCCTCGTCAAAGGTGTAGATGATGCGTTTTGGGTCGCCCAGCTCGGGGAAAAACAGCCCCTGTTGGGACAAGTCCTCGCTAAAGTAGTTGCGAATCTCGCTGCGGGTGCGGCGCACCATCACGTGTTTCAAAACCTTGTCGCGCACCACCTCGGACGTTCTTTGGACCATCTCGCGGTAGCTGGGGTCAGCTTTGTCAAGCCCGTCAAGCTGCCGCTGCTGCTCTCTAAAAAACGCTTCTAGGTTACGCACACCCGGAACGTCGCTCTTTTTGCCCGGCTGAAAGAGCTTGAGCTGCGCTAAGATGTCGCCGAGGCGGTTATTGAGCGGCGTGGCCGAGACCAGAATCACCTTTTTGTTGCGGCAGATCGCGTGCAGCGCCTCGTAGGATTGGGTGAGTTCGTTGCGGAAGCGGTGGGCTTCGTCAACTAACACCACGCTGTACTTGTCGACGCCTTTGGCTAGGAGGGGCTCGAGCTTGCCCAAAGATTCAACTTCGAAGCCCGGCACGTAAAACTCGCGCAGCGTCTCGCGCCAGTAGTCCGCCAGCACCGGCGGGCAGAGGATGAGCTTGCGCCCCGGCAGCCCTCTCAGCAAGCGCGCAGACACGAACGTCTTGCCCAACCCCACCACGTCCGCCAAAAACACCCCGCCGTAAGTGTCCAGCACCTTTCGCGCCGACACGACCGCCTGCCGCTGATACGCCAAATCCATCAAACCGTCGGGCAAATCATAATCCACCTCGTCGGCGACGCTCAAATCCTCCTTGAAATACTCGTACAAAAACTTGAGAAAAAGCTCGTACGGCGTAACCCTATCATTAAGCCAGGTTTTCGTCGTCAACGTGTCGATGTACGCCTCGCTGATGTCGACGCCCTCGGCCCAGAGCGCTTCAAACTTTTGCAGCGCGAAGCGCACGTCGCTTACGTCTTTGAGTTCGACGTTGAATTCGCGCTGCGCCTCCAAACCGTTCAAAGAAAAGTTGGACGAGCCGGTGATGACGCTGCCGTAGTTGATGAAGTCTTGCGGAAAGCGGCTGATATAGACCTTCGCGTGAATGTCTTTGCTCGGGTGCGCGCGCAGCTCGAGCCTGCCCGCCCGCAAAAACTCGACAAACTTGCGCGCCGAGAGTTCCACCTCGAGCGTGTCCTCGGAACCTTCCATCTCGGCGCTCAGGGCACTCTCGAACGAGGCCCGCGTACGCCTGTGCGAGTCGAAATCCAGGCCCTGCCTGGACGTTTCGATGAGTTCAAACGCCCTGCGGTCAACGCTCAAGCCCACGAGGATGCGGACTTTGTCGACGTGCTCGAGGGCCTCGTGCAACTTCTTAAAGCCGCTGGTGCGAAAATAACCGACCAACACGTCAAAATATTGGGCGTACCCCAGGGTTTTGACGAAGCGGTCGTAGAGGGTTTCGCCGGGCTCGTTGGTGAAAAATTTGAGGTCGGTGTGCGGGAGGGTGGTCAAAAGGGCCTTTCGAACGTTGCGGCGTTATGGTGTCGTGTCCGTTGTGACCTAAGTTTATCCCAAACTTGGAAGCCTCGTTTTTTAACGCGTGGAGAGAGTGAAAAAACGCTCATACCGTCTTCACCGGACGACTTTATCGACCCGCCTCTCCAAAGCGAGCCTGAGCCCACACCTACAGCGTTGTAAGGATTCGCTCTACCTCGAGCTTTAGCAGCGGCAAATCTTCCACTACCATAAGTCAGACCGTCTCAACGTCTACGCCAAAGTAACCATGAATCAACTTGTCGCGCATCCCCGCGATGTTCTGCCAAGGAACATGAGAGTAGCGCACGCGCAACTCGCTTAACGGGTGTTTGGTCGCTTCGCCGATAATCTCGAGCTGCCTTATAACGCCGTCCTGCAGAAGCGTGTTTTGATGGAAAACTGCTTTGTCAACCCCGCGAAGGTAGATTTCAGTCTTGGCAACCGCGTCTAAGATGTGCCGCAGGTAGACCGAATCGTCACGCTTCATAGACAATTCGTGAGTCGCGTTTGATTTGGTCGCGGAGGTACGGGCTGAGCACGGCTTCTGTTAGCAGGTCCACCCTTTTACCGAGCGCCGCCGACATCCGCCTTTCTACCGCCACCAGACTCAGCAAACTTTTGGGCTTCGAGAATTCGATCAAAAAGTCAACGTCGCTTTTTTCACCCGCCTCGCCGCGCGCGACCGAACCGAACACGCTGAGTTTCGCCACGTCGTTTTGACGACACACCTCGGCTAGGGTCTGTCTGACAGAAGGGATGAAGATGGTTTAGGGTAGGCGTATGGCACGAACAGACCTAAAAGAGCAGCAGTGGCAAGCACTAAAACCGCATCTACCCCCCAATCCCCAACGGGGTCACAACTACCGCAACCACCGACAGGTCATCAACGGCATTTCGTGGCGCTTGAAAACAGGCGCTCCCTGGCGCGACGTTCCTGAACGCTACGGACCTTGGCAGACCTGCTGGGACCGCTTCACGAGGTGGGAGCGCAACGGTGTCTGGAAGCGCATCCTGCACAGGCTTCAAGCTCACGCCGATGCGGCGGGTGAGATTGATTGGGACGGCGCAGCGTTAGACAGCTCTCATATTAAAGCGCACCGCAGCGCCAGCGGGGCGAGGAAGCGGCCTGCTGAGGGTGAAAAAAGGGGACCTTAGCAGACGAGTGGCTGGGACACTCACGCGGAGGCCACACCAGCAAGGTGCATACCTGCGCGGACGGCAAAGTGCGACCCCTGTCCGTGGTCATCACGGCGGGACAGCGCAACGACGCCGCTTGGCTAGAGCCGGTCTTGGACGAGATTTATGTGCCCCGCCTTGGCAGAGGGCGACCGCGTAAGCGCCCCCCTCAGCTTAGACTCGACCGCGCTTATGGTTTCAACAAGCAGCGGAAGATACTAAGGCGCAGGGGCATCATCTGTATCAGCCCCGAGCGCGAAGATGCCAAGAAGTCTCGCTTGTCTAAGGGCACAAAAGGTGGACGACCTCCTGCTTTCGATAAGCAAGCCTACAAAGGACGTAACGTGGTCGAACGCTGCATCAACCGACTTAAAGACTTTCGCGCCGTTGCCACCCGCTACGACAAACGCGGCAGAAACTACCGTGCTGGTGTGCTCCTCGCCTCCATCATCCTCTGGCTTTGATTAGTCAGACAGACCCTAGCTTGTCAACGTCAAACGGCAACGTACGCACAGGTGAATCATACCGCTTTCTCAGAGTTGGAGACGGGCGGCTCGAGCATATGCCATAAGGTGCTACCGTAGATAGCAATGCGTTTCTCCCTCGAGTTTAGCGATACCGAAAGGAAATTTTTCAAAAAGCTCTTCGTCCTCATTGACAACCTGCTTGCAGTTTCACACCTCTCAGTTGAGGAATACACCGCCGTCTTTGGTGATGACATTGAAGCTGATGAGATGATTGCACTGTTCAGGGTACGTGGGCAAAGTGTAGTGCTTAAATACCCGGACATGGCGGAAGAAGTGGAAATCTTGAAAAGAGCTATAAACGTTGCTTTGAGGAGCAGCTATTTTGAAGGAAGATTCAAGCTCTTGTTAGGCTTGACTGAATCCCAAGCAGAGCTTTTATTAAACCGATTGAACAAGGCGACAAATAACAGATAAACGCGGCCAAAGATAATCAGTTGAGAGTACCCTCGTGAAAGTCTCTCTTTAACCCAACACGCCCTCACGCTTCTCTTCTTCGTAAAGTCGCTCAACAACGAACTCTTTAAGGAGCGTCTGGTAGCCCTTGCCTTTTTTGCGTGCAAGGTACCTAAGACGTTTTATCGTATCCTCATCGAGACGTAGCGAGGTGCTGGTGCTGCGCTTGCGAACGGGCGGCGCGGGGAAGTCTTGAGTCGCGGCTTCGTCCATAAGCTCCTCACTCCAAACGTGGGTACTCCAAAAATTATGCTCTTGACGTTCGTTTTCGAACACGGGCAGATCATCTTTGCTGTAGACGATGGTGAAGCCGTCTTCGGTTTTTTCAGGTCGCTTTATCATCTTCTGTAACGTCTCCTTTCAGGTTTACTCGCATCGTAGGCGGTTATGACGCGGTAGCCACCGTTCCTAAGGGTATAAACCACGCGGATAATGCGTCCCCCAGCCGTAGCACCTACAAGACCGTAGCGGCGCTCAGTCGGTATGTTATAGGTTGGGATGAAAAAACGGTTTGGGTCCTCCATCGCCTCCTCGACCTCCTCAGGCTCGAGGCCGTGCAGCGCGATATGCTCCTCGTTCGCCTCATCCCAATCATACACACTGAAAGTATACACGGTTGTCGCTACATTTAGTCGTTTAGTTTTTACTCAAAGCTCAACCTCAAACACGTTTCCTTCTCCCCTACGGAGCGCCCGCGTAGGGCATACTTCAGCCTCTCCCAACGGGCACGCTTATACTTTAGAACGTGTTTGAACTCATCCCCTGCGTAGACATCCAGAAGGGCCGCGCGGTCAGGCTCTTCGAGGGCGACCCGGAGCGCGAGACCGTGTATTTTGACCGTCCCTTGGAGGCCGCACAGCACTGGGCGGGGCTGGGGGCGGCGTGGCTGCATCTGGTAGATTTAGACGCCGCCACGGGACGCGGGACCAACCGTGAGGTCATTGCGGAGATTGCGCGCGAGGTCTCTTGCAAAATTGAAGTGGGCGGCGGCGTGCGGGATGTGGAAACGGCTCAAGCCTGGCTCGGCCTTGTAGACCGCGTGGTCATCGGCACGGCGGCGGTCACGCAGCCGGAGATGCTTGACGCGCTTCTGGACGAGTTTGGCTCAGAACGCGTGGTCGTCTCAATCGACGCCAAAGACGGGCGCGTCGCGGTGCGGGGCTGGGGGGAGACGAGCGGTGTGGGGGCGCTCGAGCTTGCCCAGCGCGTCGCCGCACAGGGTGTTACGCAGGTGATTTATACAGATATCTCGCGCGACGGCACCCTGCGCGGCGTGGACCCGGAGCCGGTTAAGGAGATGCGTGAGGCGTTCCCCCACACGCTCCTGGCGGGCGGCGGCGTCGCGGCGGACGAGGACTTAGAGATTTACGAACGCCTCGGGCTCGAGGGGGCCATTGTGGGCCGGGCGCTCTACGAAGGGACGATTCGCTATCCCCGAACTGCCTGAAGTCGAAACCGTAAGGCGCGAGTTGGAACCGTGGCTTGTGGGGCGGAAAATCCTCGCCGCCGAACTCGCGGACGCGGTGCCGGGACCGAAATATGTTGGCCTCGAGCGCGCCGTGGGTGCAACGATTACCGCCGTCAATAGACGGGGAAAGTTCTTGCTTTTACCGCTGGGTGAGGACGAACTCGTCATTCACCTTGGCATGACCGGCATCATCACGCCTGAAGACCCCAAGAAACACGTGCGGGTGAGGCTCGAGCTAAGCCGCAGTGACCTAAACCCCAGTGACCACCCTGCGCTCTATTTTCAAGACGTGCGGCGCTTCGGGCGTTTTCTGGTCGTGCCTACAGGCGACTACCGAACCCTGCCGACGCTGCACATGATGGGGCCGGAGCCGTTGTCGGATGAGTTCAATGCGAAGGGATTTGCTCGAGCCTTGCAAAAATCCAGCACGCCTGTCAAAACATATTTGCTCTCCCAAAAGCCCGTCGCGGGCGTCGGCAATATCTACGCGGACGAGGCCCTGTGGGGCAGCAAAATCCACCCGCTGACCCCGGCGAACAAGGTATCCAAGAGGCAGATTCCTCTTTTAGTCACGTGCATCAAGGACGTGCTCGAGGCCTCCATCAAAGTGCAAGGCACGACGCTCAAGGACTATCGCACCGTCAACGGAGAAGTGGGCGCGTACCTGAGCGAGCTTGAAGCGTACGGCCAAGCCGAGGAGCCTTGTTCGCGTTGTGGGAGTCCCATCACGCGCACCGTGGTGGGTGGGCGGGGCACGCACTATTGCCCGAAATGTCAGAAGCTCAAGGGGTCAAAAACGGTAGGGTAGCCTCATGCAGACCCCTTACCGCACCGATATCCAGGTTCGTTTCGCCGACACCGACGCGCTGGGACACCTCAACAACACCGCCTATTCTTTTTACGCCGAACACGCGCGGCTCGAGTTCTTTAGCGACTTGGGGGCCGAAGTGGCGGGGCTCATTTTGGCCCGCATCGCGCTCGACTTTCGCCGTCAGGTGAGGTTTAGAGAGGCGGTGTACGTGCTCACAAAGGTGGAGCGGGTGGGCAACTCGAGCGTCACTTTGGCTCAAGAAGTCTACGCAGAAGGGAAACTTGCCGCCGACGTGTCGTCGGTGGTGGTGCTTTTTGACTACGAGGCGGGGCGGTCCAAGAGGATTCCTGGGGAACTGAGGGGGAGGCTCGAGGCTCACCTGAGTTCTTCAGACGCTAACGCAGAGATTTAACGCAGCGCCCCCTGCGGAGGCCGGGTAAAAGGCGCAGCCAGCGCGAGCGTCAGGGGGAGGAGTGCCGACAGCAGCAACACGAGGCCGTAGCCCCCAAACGCGCTTTCTCCCAACGCAAAGAGCAGCGGCCCGACCGAGGCCCCCGCGACGCCGACGGTCGAGGTAAAGCCTTTGATGGAGCCGATATGCTTGCGGCCAAAATAGTGCGCGTAGACGCTCGCCTGGATGGCGTTGCTCATCCCCTGCATGAGCCCCAAGAGGCTGCCGTAGGCGAGGATGATGAGGGGGCTCGAGACGTGCGTCGCCAGCGCCAACGCCGCGCAAAGGAACGCGAGCGACACGCTGAGCAAGAACCGCGGCGGCAGGCGGTCCATGAGAAAGCCCGTCGTCAGGTTCGCCCCCGCCGCCACAAACCCCAGAGGGATGAACACCGTCGCCGCCGCCACCCGGTCCAAGCCGCCCGCCGCCATAATCGAATAGTGGTGAAAGATGAGCCCGGTCGAGAGCGCCGCGACCGAAAAACCGCCGAGCGCAAAAAGCCAGAAGGTCACGGTGCGGCGCGCTTCGGCGGCGGTAAACACGGCCTCGGCGGGCGCGCCCTGCTTAACTTTGCCGTCGGGTTCTAAACCGTAGCGTTCGGGGTGACCGCGAAAAAGAAGCGCCCCGACGGGCAAAATCGTCACCGCGATGAGCGCGCCCAGGAGCATATAAGCGCCCCGCCAGCCGAAGGTGCCGATAAGCCCCTCGATCAGACTCGGAAAAAACGCGGTCGCCAGCGCCACCCCCACCCCGGCTAAGCCCACCGAGAGCCCGCGCCGCCGCACGAACCAGATGTTAATCACGTGGATGCTGACCAGCCCGAGCGCGCCTTGACCAAGTCCGCGGATGAGCGTAAAACCGACGAGCAGCCCCACTAAGCTCCCGACAAAGCCCATCCACACGCAGGCGAGCGCGAAGAGCGCAGCAATCACCACGACCGCAACGCGTGGGCCGCGCCGGTCGATAAAGCGCCCCACAAAGGGCAGCGAAAAGGAACCCGCGAGCGTGCCGAGCGTGTACAGGAGCGACACGGCGGAGCGCGACAGCCCCAAATCGGCGATGATTTTGTCCAGAAAGACGGACACGCCCACCGTCTGGCCGGGCGTGGTCATAATCATGCCGAAGGTACCTGCGAAGAGGATGACCCAACCGTAGTAGACGGGCGAGCGGCTGACGACGCGGCTTTGTAAGGAGGGGACTGCGGAAGGAATGGGACTGGAAGGAACGGAGCTACGGGCGGTTTTCAAGAGGAACCTCTGCACGTTTTTTCACGCAAGTTCGGGAAGTTTTCAGGCACGGCGAATCAAGCACGACCAAACAGCCTTAACCTTACCTCAAGGCGCGCGGCGGGGCGTGAAGCAGCCGACACGGTGTGGTTTTTCTGGAACGGGCACAAAACGCGTCACGGGTGTGAAATCTACGCCACAAAAGGGGTAGCTTTCCTGACAAAAAAGAACTAGACTCTCTTTCGCTTATGTTTACCTTCGTCAGAGCCCACCGGCCAAAACTCCAGCAAGCCCCACAGAGATCTCACACGCAACGCGCCGCCGACCCGGTCCAGCGCACTCTCAGCCTCTCGGTCGCCGAGGGCAGCATCACCCAGATTTTTCTCAACTGGACCTCGGGGAGCGTGCTGATCGGTTACATGCTCTTTTTGGGCGCGTCGCCCACCCAGATTGGGCTCATCTCGAGCGTCCCCCTCTTGGCCCAAGTGATGAGCCCGCTCGCGGCCTGGTTGGCGGCGCTCATAGGCAAGCGCAAGGGGCTCACCATCGGCGCCTCGCTGCTGGGCCGCGGGCTCTGGCTGCTGGCCGCGTGCCTGCCTTTTTTGGGCGTACCCGCCACCTTCCAGCCGACGTTTATGGTCGCGCTGATTATGGTCTCGAGCCTCTTTCAGGCGAGCGCGGGCACGCTCTGGGCCGCCTGGATGGGCGACGTCGTTCCCGAGGGGCGACGCGGGCGCTATTTCGGGCTCCGCGCGGGCATCGTGGGGATGGTCGGCATGGGGGCCAACCTAGGCGCGGGCTGGTTCTTGGACCACGTCGCCGCGCCCGTGAACTTCCAAATGGTTATTTTCGTATCGGTGCTCTGCGCGCTTTTGGGCGTGCTTCTCTACGGCTTTCACTTTGAACCGCCCGCCGCCCCACATAAAGCCAGCCTCCGCGACGTGGTGGCGCGGCCCCTGCGCGAACCCAACTTCAGGCGCTTTCTCCTTTTTGCGGTCTATTGGCAAGGCGCGGTGCTCTTGGCGGCACCCTTTGTGTTTCCCTATTTTATCGGTGAACTGAAGATGAATTTTACGCACATCGCCGTCTGGAGCGCGGTTGCTTCAACCTGTGCGCTTGTGACCACCTCGCAGTGGGGGCGGGTGGCGGACCGCTTCGGCAACAAGGTCGTGCTGGCGATTGGCACCGTTCTGGCGGGCGCGGCGCTGCCCCTGTGCTGGGTTCTGGCGGGGCTCACGGACCGGCTCGAGTTCATCTGGGCGAGCGCGGTCTTTGACGCGCTCGCCTGGGGCGCGATCGGCCCGGCTATTTTTAACTTGGCGCTCTCGAGCGCGCCCAAAAGCGAACGCGCCGCCTTTATCGCGGTCTACAGCCTCGCCACCGGCCTGGCGGGTTTCGCGGGCGGGCTCTTGTCGGGGCCGCTGCTGACGCTCTTTTTGAGCTTCGACTTTCAACGCTACGGCGTCACCTGGACGGGCTACCACACGCTTTTCGTGCTCTCGGGTTTCTTACGCGTTCAGGCGTGGCGCTTCCTTCGCCCCGTGCAAGAAACCAACGCCTGGCGCACCCGCGACGTGCTCCGCGAGATTCGCTCGCCCTGGCGTAAGATAGGTTTTCCCTGGCGCTAGGCGATACCCGTTTGAGAAGGGTCGCTTCGCGCTACAAAGCATAAGTGTTTATTCTCTCCCAGCCCCCGCCGCGTCCGGCACGGCTCTCACGGGAATAGACCAAAGAAAATCCGAGCGCAGCCGGTCGTCGTAATACGCTGAAGTTGGATCGATATTGCCGACGGTAAGAGGCGTAAAAGCGGTGCTCTTTACCCTTAGGGTGGCTCCGTCCTCCGCTCTCTCGATGACGAACTGGGGCTCAACGCCGTTGGTGATTTCCCAGCCGCTTTCCGTCTCCTTGACGAGGGCGTCATCGGCAACGGCAAAGGCGCGCTCCCGTATCCCGTCCCCGAGAACGGCTGGAAGCTTCCCACGGTTGAGGCTGCTTACGGCGTTCGCCACGTCCCGGCGGGTCGAAAAAAGCAGCGAGTCCGCGCTCGCCGTATGGGTTGCTCGAGCGTGGCAGCTCATACAGTTCGAGGCGGCGCCGCCGGGTAGACCAAGCTCCATGTAGGGATTGTAGACGGCGTTGGGCGAGCCGTCGGCCTCGAGCGGCGTTACCATGTCGAACGCGACATCCATCTTGTAGTGGCTAAAGGGCGGCCGGACACCCGCAACGTCGGCGCCATAGGGGCTTTTCTGAGCCTCGTCGTGCCACCAAAAGGTCGCCCAGAGCCATTCGGGCGTCTCTTTGGTGGTGAGGTGCAGCGCGACCAGAGCGGCGTAGTCGCCCGTCTGCGGGTCGCGCCCCAAAAAGAAGGTGGTCGGCGTTAGGGGATAGGCCACTCCGGAATGAAACACGACCCTGGCGCTTTTGCTGCTGGCGATCGTTCTTCGCAGGTAGTGGACCGTCGCTTCGTCAAAAGGGGTGTGATAAAAGTCATTAAGGCCAACGACCTTGACGTTTTGGTAGCTCCTCGAGCCGTCGGGCAGCGTGTAGTGCGCGACGGTCTCCCCTACGCGTTCGCCCGTGGCGTCGATCAGCACAATCCGCTCCCAGGTCGGCAGGCTGTTGGTCGCGCCGTCTGTGGCGTCTGAACTATCGTCCCAGACGGGCAGCGGCGAGAGTTCTTGGCCGTTGACGGGAACCCAGAACGTTTTTACGATCATGCTTTCTTTGGGGAAGGGCGCGATGTCCGCTGTGTCGGCAGCCAAAAGGCCGTCAAGGGTCGAGCGGAGGTGGTAGCCGTTCTCGATGATGTGCCTACAGGCAGCCTCGTTATACATCACGAACGTCAGATTCGACTCCCCTATATCCTCGGGCGTTCCCTCCAACTGCACCAACGACTCGAACTGACGCTCGGGTGCTCGCGGGGCCTCAGCCTCGCCCTGACACACGCTTGGGTTGGGCGTGAAGATTTCGTCGGCGCGGTACCAGCTTTCCCAACCCGCCAGTCCTACGCTGTTTCCTACGCCGTCTTCTACACCGTCTTCCACGTCGTCTCCTACACCGCCGCGTTCGGTCAAGCTCGCCCACAGGCTCCAGACGTGGGCGCGTTGCGCCGCAGCGTCGCCGCTGCTGGGAAGCGTGCTTTGGTGAGTTGAGGTCGAATCGGCTCGAGCTTCCCGGCTTGCTTCGTGGCTACGCTGCGCCCCTGACGACGCGAGCATCAACAAGGTGGCGAGGGTGAGGATTTTTAGCTGTGACACGGTCTGCTCCTTATCGTCTGACCTCTAACTCAGGCTCGGCGTGGCGGCGGGCCGGGGGCCGTCTTCTGTGCCCGGCTCGTACAAGTAACAGCGCGTCCAGCGCTCGGCGGAGAGGGTGGTCACGGGCGGCATGGCCTCGTGGCAGCGCGCCATGACGTGCGGGCAGCGCGGCGCGAAGGGGCAGCCCGGCCCGATTTCGGTCAGGTTGGGCACCTCCCCCTCGGCCTCAACGGTGTCGGTGCGCAGGCCGCGCTCCGGGTCGGGTACGGCGGAGAGCAGGAGTTGCGTGTACGGGTGTTTGGGGTCTTGCACCAGACTTTCGCTCGGCGCGGCCTCGACGATGCGCCCGGCGTACATGACGAGCGTGTCGTCGGCAAAATAGCGGGCGCTGGCGAGGTCGTGGGTCACGTAAAGAAACGCGATATTAAAGTCGTCGCGGAGTCGCGCCATGAGGTTCAAGACGCCCATGCGGATGGACACGTCGAGCATCGAGATGGGCTCGTCGGCCAAAATAACGTCCGGCTCGACCGCCAGCGCCCGCGCGATGGCGATGCGCTGGCGCTGCCCGCCCGAAAGCTGGTGCGGGTATTTGTCGATAAAGTCTTCGACCGGGGTGAGGGCGACGCGCTCGAGCAGGCTCAAAAGGGCCTTGCTGTCCCCCTTTTTGCCGTGAATCTTGAGCGCGCGCCGGAGGGGATGATGAACCTGGTGAACGGGATTGAGCGAGCTGAAGGGGTCCTGAAAAATCATCTGCACCCGGTTGCGGTAGTCGAGCTCCTTCTTGCGCCCGCGGCCCTCGAGGACGTTTTTGCCCCTAAAAATAATCTCGCCCCTGGTTGGCTTATAAAGTTGCGCCAGCATCCGGGCGAGCGTGCTCTTGCCGCTGCCGCTCTCGCCCACCAACGCCGTGACGTGACCCGGATAGAGCTTGACGGACGCTTCCTGGACCGCCTTGACCACCTGGCGCGAGAGCGGACCGCCCGCGTGAAAGTCTTTGCCTAAGTCGCGGGCCTCGAGGATCGCCTCTCGCGCCCTCACGCCGCCTCCTCCGCCAACAGGTGACAAGTGGCGACGTGCTCGGCCCCGGTTCGGTAGGGGGGCGGCTCGATTTCGTCGCAGGTGCCCTCGATCGCCAAATGACAGCGCGGATGAAACTTACACCCCGAGGGCGGCGAGACGAGGTCGGGCGGCGAGCCGGGGATGCCCTTGAGTTCGCGGCGCGGGCCGTGGATGGTAGGAAAAGAGTTCATCAGTTGCTCCGTATAGGGATGCTTGGCGGCGCGGAAGATTTCACTAGCAGGCGCGACCTCAATAAGTTCGCCCGCGTACATGATGGCGATGCGGTCGGACAGCTCGACGAGCAGCGAGAGGTCGTGGGTGATAAAAAGGATCGAAAAGCCGAACTGCTCTTTGAGCTGGCGAATCTCTTTCATGATCTGTTTTTGCACCACCACGTCCAAGGCGGTGGTCGGCTCGTCCATGATGATGAGTTCGGGGTTCAAGGCCAGGGCGAGCGCGATCACCGCGCGCTGGCGCATCCCGCCCGAGAGCTGATGCGGGTAGCTGCTGACGCGCTTCGGGTCGATACCGACCGTTTGTAAGAGGCTCTTGGCCCGCTCCCTGGCCTCCCTTTTGCCGCTCACCTTGTGCGCCACGATCACGTCGACAATCTGGTCGCCGATACTCAGCACCGGGTTGAGCGCGTTCATGGCGCTCTGAAAAACGATGGACGCGTGACGCCAGCGAAAGGCCCGCAGCGCCTCCTCGCTCAACGAGAGGACATCCTCGCCCCGGAACATCACCCTGCCGCCGACGATGTGCGCCGGGGGTTTGTGAAGCCGGGTGACGGCGTAGGCGATGGTCGATTTGCCGCTGCCGGACTCGCCCGCCAAGCCGAACACCTCGTTGGGCTTGATGTCGAAAGACACGCCGTTCACGGCGCGCACCGCGCCGCGCCGGACGCGGTACTCGACCTGTAAGTCTTCGACGCTCAAGAGCGCTTCGGTCGGGGCAATATCTACGTTCTCACCAGCTCCAGTCTCACCGGCCCCAGTACGCATACGGTTCACAAGGCTCCCTCAACTCTCCGTCTGCAACCTTGGGTTGGTGATTTCGTCGATGCCGTAATTGATGAGCACTAAGCTCAGGCCCACGAGCGCGATACAGACGCCCGGCGGGACAAAGGTCCACCAGGCTTTGGTCAGAAGCGCCTGGTTCGACTGCGCCCAGAACAGGATGGTCCCCCAGGTCACCGCGTTGGGGTTGCCCAGGCCGATGAATTCTAAGCTGGCCTGGGTCAGAATCGCGAAGAGCACCGCGCCGATCCAGCTCGAG
This sequence comes from Trueperaceae bacterium, assembly GCA_965214405.1. Classification (GTDB taxonomy): domain Bacteria; phylum Deinococcota; class Deinococci; order Deinococcales; family Trueperaceae; genus CBDCCT01. The sequence goes on along the minus strand of OZ243956.1, from coordinate 3,145,221 downwards.
ACCACCAGCGAAGTCATGTTAGGTAGGATTTCGGTCAGGACGATGCGCCAGCCCGACTCGCCCGAAACCCTCGCGGCGGCGACGAACTCGCTGTTGCGCAAAGTAAGCGCCTGCGAGCGCAGCACCCTGGCCCCGAACGCCCAGCTCGTCAAGCTCAAGACCAGCACGATGGTTAAGGGGCCGGGGCTCTCGAGCCAGCCCGCCACCACGATGATGAGCGGCAGACCGGGGATGATCAAAAAGACGTTGGTGATGAGCGACAGCGCCTCGTCCACCAAGCCGCCCGCGTAGCCCGCGGTCAAGCCGACGGCGACGGCGATGGCGATGATGACGGTGCCCGTCAAAAACCCGACCACCAGCGTGACGCGGGCGCCGTGGACCACCTGGGCGAAAATGTCCTGGCCCTGGCGCGACGAGCCGAAGTAATGTTCGGCGCTCGGCGGCTGATTGGGCCTGGCGACCCGCCGGTTGGGGTCTATCGGGGAGATAACATCGGCAAGGAGCGCCACCACGACGAAAAAGATCAAGATAGAGATGCCGACCGCCGCCTTGCGGTTGCGAAAAATCCGCGTCAGCCAGCCCGGCAGCCGGATGCGGCGTGAGGTCCTGTTGTGTTCGGTGATGGCTTTACTGGACTGCATGACCGCCTCCGTAAAAAGGTCTTTGGGGGAGCTTCATCTCAGGTCCGTGCCCTGGGGTCGAGCAAGACGTAGGTGATGTCGGCTATGAGGTTGGCGACGAGGACGGTCATCGTGATAATCAAAAAGATGCCCTGCATGAGCGGGAAGTCTCGAGCGTTCACCGCCTGCAGGAGCAAAAAGCCCATGCCCGGATAGGAAAAAACGATTTCGGTAAGAAGCGCCCCGCCGATCACAAAACCGAGCGACATGGCGAAGCCGGTCAGGCTGGGCAAAATCGCGTTCCGGGCCGCGTAGGTGAGCATCACCCGCCGGTCGGGCAGGCCCTTGGCCTGCGCCATCACGATGTAGTCGTCGGCGAGCACGCTGATCATGTTGTTGCGCATCCCCAGCATCCAGCCGCCAAAGGCGGTCACGACGATGGTCAAGGAGGGCAAAATGGCGTGGTTCACGACGCTGCCGATAAACTTGGGCGAGCCCCAGTCCGGATTAAGCGACAAATCAAAGGCGTGGCTGAGCGGGAAAAGGCGGAGGTTGAAGCCCAGGAAATAGAGCGCCAGCATCGCGATCCAAAAATAGGGAAAGGCGTTGAGCACGGCGGCGGCGGGCAGGACGTACTTGTCGATGAATTTGCCTCGCCGCCAGGCGGCTATCGTTCCCAGCAAAATACCCAGGGTAAACGCAATAATGGTGGCTAAACCCACCAAGCGGAGCGTCCAGGCCAACCCCGAGCCGATCACGTCGATAACGGGCGTGGGAAACTGCGAGATGGAAAGCCCTAAGTTGCCGCGAAACAAGTTGGCTAGGTAGACAAAATACTGATTGATGAGCGGGCCGTCGACAAAGCCAAACGTCGCCTTGAGAGAGTCCAGCGTCCGGGGGTCCAGACGCCCCTGAAAGCGGGCGAACATAAGCTGCACCGGGTCGCCGGTCATCATCCGGGGGATAAAGAAGTTGAGCGTGATGGCGACGAAAGCGGCGGTTAAATAGAAGCCCAGTTTTCTCAAAATAAAGCGCATATGCGTCCTTTAGAAGGGGCCAAGGGTGCTTTTCCTGATGTCAAAATCGCGTAGGGGTGGGCCGGAACCCACCCCTGATTGCAACCTGGTTTAGCTCGAGCGCGTCACGCTTCTACTGACCACAGCTCGCCTCGTCCACACAGTGAATGGTGGTGGCGACGATGAGGCGCGATTCCAAGGCCCAGGGACTGCCCTGGGTGTAGTAGTCCTCTTCGGTGGGAAAGCCCGTAAAACGCCCCGTGTTGTACTCGTACCAGGTCGGCCCCGGAAAGAGCGGGATGGCGGGGGAGTTCTCGACGTAGATTTCCTGGAGCCGGTCGACAATCTCGCGCTGCTCGCTCTCGTCGGCGGTTTGGGTAAATTCGCTTAGGAGCTCCGCGGCCTCGTCGCTCGTCCAGCGCGCCCACAGTTGGGCGTTGGCGAGGTCGTCGTCGCCGATAAGCGAAGGGTCTAAGACGTTGCGGTAGAAGTCGTAGGGGGTGCGCCCGGCGGTGCTCCAGCCGATCGACACATCGTAATCGGCGGTCTGGAGGTTGTTGAGCCACTGGCCGAAATCGGGAAAATTAACCGTCGCGTTAAGGCCTAAGTCCTGGTAGCTCTGACTGATGATCTGGACCACGCTCGCCCAGTCGGGCCAGCCGCTCACCGACTGGATGGTGAACGCCAGCGGGCTGCCGTCGGGCATGTCGCGCCAGCCGTCGCCGTCGGCGTCGACGTAACCCGCTTCGTCAAGCGCCGCGGCGGCGGCCTCGGGGTCGAAGCGCGCTAAGCCGAGTTCGGCCGCACGCTCTAACGCCGCCTCGCTCAGCCAGGTTTCGTGCGCCGGTCCCAGGCCCGTGGCGTTAGCGGGTACGGTGTAGCCGAACATGCCGATGTCCACGATGTCTTCGTAGTTAACCGCCATGCTCAGCGCGCGCCGGAACGCCACGTCGTCAAAGGGGGCCTTGGTGGTGTTGGGGTAGAGCTGCACGACCGCGCCGCCGGGCCAGAAGTAGTAGCCGTGGTCCTCCGGGTTGGCGGCAACGTAGGTGAGGTCAATATCCGGCACGAAGTTGCCCGCCCAGTCGATGTCGCCGCTGATCAGCGCGAGGTTGACCGGGTCGCCGCCCGTAAAGGCCGGGTAACGCAGGCAGTCCACATAAGGCTTGCCCTCTTGCCAGTAGTTCTCGTTGCGGCAGACCTCGAACACCTGCTCGCTAAAGGTGCTCACCTCGGTGAAGGGGCCGGTGGCGACGGGCTCGGGGTTGGTGAAGGTGACCGGGTCCTCGAGCTCCGACCAGACGTGTTCCGGGACGATGTTGAGCCGCCCGATCACGGTCTCGGCCTGGGTAAAGACTTTGCTCAAGTTGAAGCGAACGGTGAGGTCGTCAACCTTCTCGGCACTCTCGGTAAAATCCAGGAGCGCCCCGCGGTCGAGTGCCGGGTGCTCCTGGATCATGTCAAAGGTAAAAACAACGTCGTCGGCGTTGAAAGCCTCGCCGTCGCTCCAAAGGACGCCGTCGCGCAAGGTGAAGGTGAGCGACAAAAGGTCGTCCCCGTAGCTGTAGTCGGTCGCCAGCCAGTAGGTCGGCGCGCCGCCCTCGACCGGGTTCCACAAGATAAGCGGTTCGTAAATGAGCGAGCCGGTGGGATCGGCGGGGTCGGGGGCGAAGGGGTTGAAGTTGCGCACCCAGGCCCCCGCGGGGGCTTCGTTAATGATGACCGTGCCGCCTCTGGGCGTGTCGTCCTGGGCCAACACGGGCGTCAAGGCGAACGTCACAAGAACGATGAAAAAACCTATAAACCTTGATTTGAGCACTATGTTCCTCCTGAATCCCAAGCAAGGGGTGAGTTTTGCAGATGTCTGGCGTATGGGCGGCATATGAGTGGCGTATGGGTTACGTAACAGTCGGTACGTAAGGCCTATGGGGTCGTTTTTGTATAGGTTCCCTCCATAACGCAGTTGGAGGCGCGCCGGAAGGGTTGGTTGCCAGATTGCGACCGCCCCCCGGAAGCTTTGTTAGATAAAATCCCCCCGATCTGTAGCTCTCAGAAATTACCCCTCGAGAGCGTGTACCAAGACTTATGACTTACTCCTAGATATAACAAAAACTCGCGGCCATTGCAAGCTGAACCGCGGTAGGGGCGGCAGTTCCAGATTCAACCGCTTGAGTGGATCCGGGTGCCAAAACGTCCTCAAGCTCGAGCCGTGGGGCGTAAGAGCTCAAGACCGGGAACCGAAGAGATGAGGTGTAAAGAGCTTGCACAGAAAATCAGCGTCGCGCAAAGTTTCTGGCCCTGTGCCGCACCTTGACGCGCACCTCCTCCTCACTTACAATGAACCTCTTTCACAAGGGGCATCAACTTTCATCCTGCTCACCCCAATTCATAAGGAGAAAGAGCGGTCACACGCACTTAAACCCACTCGTTTTTGGTAGAGGAGGCTGTATGAAGGTAATCGAAAGAAAAACGGTCAAGAGAGGTGTCAATGTAACGTGGCGCGCGCTGCTGGTGGCGCTGCTGCTGGGCGCGCTCCCGCTCGCGCTGGCCGACGAGCCCGAAAGCCCCTACGACCGGGGGGCCGCGGGGCTTTACGAGGCGGTCACGAAACTGCCCACAACCGCGCGCTTTTTACTCGTGGGCGCGCACCCAGACGACGAGCCCTCTGGCGTGGTGGCTTATTTGGCGCGCGGCGAGGGCGTCGAAACGGCCTACTTGTCGCTCAACCGCGGCGAGGGCGGGCAGAACCAAATCGGGCCGGAGCTTTTTGACGGCCTGGGCGTGATTCGCACCGACGAACTCTTGGCGGCTCGTGAGATAGACGGGGCGGAGCAGTTTTTTACCACCACCTATGACTTCGGGTATAGCCGCACGCTCGAGGAAACCCTCGAGAAATGGGGCGAGGAGCGCGCCCTAAACGACATCGTCCGGGTGATTCGCACCTTCCGGCCCCAGGTCGTCGTCACCTTCCACGCCGACGAGCGCGTAGGACACGGCCACCACCAGGCGGCGGGGTACTTGACCGTCAAGGCGTTCGACATGGCCGCCGACCCGGAGGCTTTTCCCGAGCAATTAGAGGAGGGCTTGCGCCCCTGGCAGGCCGACAAGCTTTACTTGAGCGCGGGCGTGGGCGGTGGCGAGGGCGAAATTGACCCTGACAGCCTGGCGATCAACGCGGGCGACTATGACCCGGTGCTCGGGCGGACGTATCAGCAAATCGGCCTGGAAGGCCGCTCGTACCACCGCTCGCAGGGGATGGGCAACGTGCAGGAGCCGGGGCCGACGACGAACTACTTCACATTGTTAGAAAGTCATCTGTCCGCAACAGGTACAGGAGGAATCACAGGGGGAGAAGCGGGGACTAAGGAAACGAGCTTTTTCGACAGTATCAACACCACCATCACAGGCATCGGCCAGGGTCTCGAAGACGCGCCCGCTTATTTGGCGTCCGATTTAGAAGCCATCCAAACCGCGGCGACGGAGGCGGTTGAGGCCTTTGACCCTCGAGCGCCCGAAGAGGTGGCGGGGCCGGTGCTTAGGGGGCTGGCGGCAACAGACGCGCTTATCGAAAAGATAGAGGCGGACGCGTTGCCGGACGACGCGAAAGCGGAGCTGCTGTTCGACCTTGACGCGAAGCGCGAAGACTTCAACGAGGCGGCGAGAGACGCCCTGGGTCTCAACGTTCGCGTGCTCAGCAGCGACGCCGTGGTGGTGCCGGGGCAGACGTTTGAAGTGACGGTAGACGCGCTCAATCAAGGCGCGCAAGCGGTGACGGTGGAGGAGCTGGCGCTCGAGGCCCCCGCCGACTGGACGGTCACAGAAGCGGAACCGGAAACTGAAGAGGGCGCAGAACCAGCCAAAACCGCGCCAGCCGACCTTGCTTACAATGAAGAGGCCGACGCCCTTTATAACGTAAGCGTGCCTCAAGACGCGCAACTCACCCGGCCCTACTGGCGGCTGCCCGACGCCTACACGGGACACGTGGTGGTGGAGCGCGAAGACTGCGTGACCTTAGCCTACTGCCCGCCGCAGCTCTACGGCGTGGCAACAGTGATGGCCGACGGAGCGGAAGTCGAAGTGCGCCTGCCCGTCGAGTACCGCTGGGCTGACCCCAACTACGGCGAGCGGCACCGGCTCTTGAGCGTCGTGCCTCGAGTGAGCCTCAGCGTGACGCCCAATGAACTCATCTTGCCCGAAGCCGAAGCGAGCGCGGGTACGGCCATAGACGTTCAGGTCACAATCAAGAACGACGCGCCCGAGGCGAGCAGCGGCGAGGTCCGCTTGGACGCGCCCGAAGGCTGGGTGGTAGAGCCGGAGACGCAGCCGTTTACGCTCGAGCGCGAAGAAGGCACCACCCTCCTTACCTTTTCGGTCACGCCGCCCGAAGGCGTCACCGCCGACCGCCACGAGATTTCAGCCACCGCGACGCTTGATGGAGATACCAGCGGCAGCGAGTACAACGAGGGTTACACCCTCATCTCCTACCCGCACACCGGATACCGCCCCCTCTACAGCCCCGCGACAGCGACCGTGAACGTCCTCGACGTGACTGTCCCTGAGAACTTCCGCGTGGGCTACGTGATGGGCGAGGGCGACAGCGTGGCCGACGCGCTCACGGCGCTCGGTTTCGAGGTCGAGATGCTGAGCCCCGAGCAGATTGCCAACGCCGACTTGAGCGTCTACGACAGCATCGTGCTGGGCGTCCGCGCCTACCTCACCCGCGGAGATTTGGTGGCTAACCATGACCGCCTGATGGCCTACGTCGAGGAGGGCGGCAACTTAGTCGTGCAGTACAACAAATACGAATGGGACGGGGTGATGGAAGGCGGCCCCGGACCCTACCCCACCGCGATGAGCTGGAACCGCGTGACCGAGGAGGACGCGCCCGTAACGATGCTCGAGCCCGACAACGTCCTCCTAAACTACCCCAACGACATCACGCAAGAGGACTTCGAGGGCTGGGTGCAAGAGCGCGGGCTCTACTGGCTCGGCGAGTGGGACAAACGCTACACGCCGCTCTTGTCGAGCTTTGACACCGGCATGGAGCCCTTTGAAGGCGGCCTTCTCACTACCGAGTACGGCGAAGGCCGCTGGACCTACGCGGGTTGGGCTTTCTTCCGCGAACTGCCCGCGGGCGTGCCCGGCGCGTACCGGCTCTTTACGAATTTGGTGGTGGGCGGGGAGTAGCTCGAGCCACCTCTACCGGGGAGAGTGAAAGCACTCTCCCCACCCCCCAAACTTCAGAACGCGCCTGCGCGCAAGGCAAACCTTTCACTTAGAATGGACCCATGCCCGACTACACGCACTTAAGCGTCATCGATTTTCACACTCATTTTCCTATAGAAAATACGCTGGGGCTCGAGCCTTCCCCACCCCCCCGCCACCCGCTCTTAAGCGCCTACGCCGAAACGCGCGCCGCGCGGATGCGTAACGAGTGGGACACCGCGCCGCCCGAGCCGGTTGCCAAAACGCCGGAAGAGGTCGAGGCGGCCCTAGAACGCTGGGCGGGCGAGGTCGAGCATTACGGCCTCCGGCGGGTGAACTTCGTGACGGGCGGCGGCAACGAACGGCTGGCGAGCCTCGTCGCGCAGCACCCGGACAAATTCACCGGCTTCGCGCACCACCCGCTCCGGCCCGGTGCCTGCGAGGTGCTAAAGCGGGCGGTGGACGAACAGGGGCTCAAGGGCTACAAACTCATCGGCCCCCTCACCGAAGTTCCGTTTGAGCACCCCGACCTGCGGAGCACCTGGGAGTTCTGCGCAGAGCGCCGTCTGCCGGTCCTTATTCACTTCGGCTGGCTGGGGCGCGGGGGCGGCGTGGTGAGTCATCCGCGCATCCATCCGTTGTCGCTGTTCGAGACCGCTCGAGACTTCCCCGAAATCCCCTTTGTCATCCCCCACTTCGGCGTGAACTTCTGGGACGAGGTGCTGGCGCTCGCCTGGAGTTTGCCCAATATATTCGTGGACACCTCCGGCTCGAACCAGTGGATGCGGTGGCTGCCGTATCCGCTAACCCTGGAAGACCTCTTCCGCAAGGCCTATGAGACCTTGGGTCCCGAGCGCATCATTTTCGGGACGGACTCGAGCTACTTCCCGCGCGGCTTCTCATACCGATATCTGCAAGACCAACTGCGGGTGTGTTACAACCTTTCATTCAAGGAAGAGGACGTTAGAAACATCTTCAGCGGCAACGCGGCGCGGCTTTTGGACCTGTCATTGGGAAGTGAGCCGTGACCCGTTTTCACGCCGTCTACCGCGACCACGTGCTGATGCCCGACTACCGCTTCGCGGCGCAACACCTCTCGCAGCACTTCTTGGACGCGATGACCGCGCACGTGCGGACGGTGGGGCGGCTGGACGAGACGCAGGCGCGTGGGGAGGAGATAGAAAAGCTCGAGGCGGCCCTCCAGGAGTTACGAGACGCGCCCCTGCCCGCTTACGACGCGGAGGTTCCCGACCTATATTTTGCGTTTAACAGGCGGCTCGAGACCCAACTAGGCGAGGAGGCGGTAAGCTTCTTACGGCTGGGTTTGAGCCGCAACGACCTCGACATGACCGTGTACAAAATGCGGACGCGCGAACTCTTGCTCACGCTCGTTGAACACCTCTGCCGTTTGCGGGGGGCGCTCTTGGAACAGGCTAGAGCGCACTTTGACACGCTCCTCATCGCCCAAACGCACCACCAGCCCGGTCAGCCAACGACGGTGGCGCACTACTTGGCGGCCATCGACAACGTGCTGTCGCGCGACGTGACGCGGCTCTTTGAGACGTACGCGCACCTCAACACCTGCCCGCTGGGCGCGGCGGCGTTGGCCGGGAGCAGTCACCCGCTTGACCGTCACTTTACTGCCACGCTGCTCGGCTTCGACGCGCCCGTGTCGAACACCTACGACGCGGTGGCCTCGTCGGACTGGCAGGTGGCCTTTGTGGGCGGGGTGCAGAGCGTCGCGCTGACGCTTTCAAGATTTACGAGCGACCTGCTGGCGTGGGCCTCGGAGGGGCTTTATATGCTTCCCGATTCACTCGTCCAGGGCTCGTCCATCATGCCGCAAAAGCGCAACCCGGTCGCCCTCGAGCACGCCCGCACCCGCTTCTCGCGCGCGCTCGGGAGTTCGCAGATGGTGCTCTACTCGAGCCACAACATCCCGTACGCCGACCTGAACGATTTCGGCCCCGACATCCAGGGGGCGCTGGTGAGCCTGTTTATCCAGCTCGACGGCGGGCTGGCGCTCCTTACGGCGGCGCTCGAGGAGGGGAGGTTTGATGTAGTCAAGCTCGAGCGCCGCGCCCGCTGCACCGACACCACCGCCACCGAACTCGCTGACGAACTCGTTCGCCGTTTCGGCGTGAGCTTTCAGGAGGCGCACCGCTTGGCGGGTGCGCTGGTCACGCATCTGTGCCAACAGGGGCGAACTCTGCAAGAGGCCACCGCGGCGGACCTAACCGCGCTCGGCGGTCCCCTTTTAGAAGATGACGTGCTGCGCGACGCGCTCGACCCCCACACCTTTGTGCGCCGCCGGAGCGGCTTCGGCGGCCCCGCGCCCGAGGTGGTAGAGTCCCACGTGACGCGCGCGGAACACGAGCTTGAAGAAACGGTTGATAGATTAGGTAAGCTTAAAGACAAGCTTGAAGAGGCGCGGGAGAGCTTGCGCGCGCCGAGAGAGGAGACTGTGTGAAATACCCTGTGAAGCACGTCATGAAGTTCTTTGTCGGAGGTCTCTTGCTGCTGGGCCTCGCCTTTGCTCAAGATGTTGAAATCACTTATTGGCAGTATGAGTTTGGTGCCCGCGTGGACGCGATGAACCAACTTATCGAGCAGTTCGAGGCGGAAAACCCCGGCATCACCGTGAATCAAGAAACCTTCCCGTACGACAACTACCAGGAGCAGGTCGCCGCCTCGCTGCCCGCGGGCACGGGGCCGGACGTGGTGCAGCTCTTTTACGGCTGGCTGCCGACCTGGGCGCGCGCGGGCTACTTGGAGCCGCTGCCCGCGGAGTCTTTCGACGCCGCGCAGGTTGACGCCGACTTCGTGCCGATGGTACAGGCCGGGAAGTGGAACGGCGAGTATTACGGCCTGCCCACCGCCGTGCGTAGCCTGGCGCTCTTTTACAACCAGGACAAGCTCGAGGCCGCGGGTTTCGACGGCCCGCCCGAGACCTGGGCCGAGTTTACCGAAATCGCGCAGGCGCTCACCGAAAAGCGCGGGTCCCGCTTTTCCCAAATCGGTTATGGTATCGCGCCCGAGGGCCAAGACCACCACCTCATCCGTCAGGTCTTGACCGAACAATTTGGCACCGAACCCTACAACGAAGACAACACCGAAGTCCTATATGGCGACGAGGCGGGCGCCGAGGCGTTCGAGTTCTACATGAGCTGGATTACCGACGACGAAATCGGTGTGCCCAACTTCGTCCCCGGTGCCGACGGCTACCGCGACGGTTTCCGCATCCAGGAAAATATCGGCATGATTATCGACGGCTCCTTTGCGATTGGCCCCACGCAGGAGGCCGCGCAGTTCAACTGGGGCGTGGCCGAGCTGCCCGTGCTCGAGGCGGGCGGCACGAGGGCCAACTTCGGCTCCTTTTGGATGAACGGCCTCACGCCCAACGCTACGGAAGATGAGGCGACCTTAGAGGCTTCGGTCAAGTTTTTAGAGTTCATCACCCGGCCCGAGGCGATGCGGCTGTGGCTCGACGTTGTGGGCGAACTCCCGGCCCGCCAGAGCCTGATTGACGACCCCGAACTCGTCAGCGACCCCGTTTACGGCCCCTTCATCGCCTCTCTGGCCTACGCCGAGGCGACCGAGTTCGTGGACGAGTCGGCGCAACGGCAGATCGTCACCGACGCGATCAACCGCGTGCTCCAGGAGGGGATGGACCCGGCGGCCTCATGGCAGCAGGCGGCGGAAGAAGACCAGGCGCTTCTAAACGAGTTTAGCCAGTAGACCTATTTGAAGGGTAGGCGCAGTGCCTGCCCTTCACCCTCACCTTATTTTTAGTTTTCATCTATGTTTCTGACGCACCCTTGATTTCGCAACTCTTGTAACCCTTGAAGTCGGGCAGAAAGCAAACTATTTAACTTCACATAAGGCGGATGAGATGCAGCCACGGCTCGAGGCCCGCAAACGACGCGGTTATAAACTTACCCTCGCTACCAGAGAGGCGCTTTGGGCTTATATTTTCTTGCTCGTCCCGCTCGCTTTTTTCCTGTTCCTGCGCATCTGGCCCGCGTTCCAATCCTTTTATCTGTCGCTTTTTACTTGGAACGTCAACCCTGCCGAGCGCGACTTCGTGGGGCTCGGCTACTACAGCGCGATGCTGCGCGACGCCAAACTCCACCGCGCGCTCCTCAACACGCTGCTCTACACGCTCATCACCGTGCCCGCGGGGCTCGCGCTGGGCCTTGGGATTGCCCTCCTGCTAAGTTCTATCGAAAAATTCAAGGGGCTCTTTCGCGCCATCTACTTTTCGCCCTACGTTACCCCCGCCGCCGCGGTGGCCTGGGTCTGGGGCTGGATGTACTCGGTCAATTTCGGCGTGATTAACAACCTGCTGGTTGATTGGAGCATCTTTTGGGAGGCCAGGGGCCTCCCCTGGCTGGCGATTGACCCGCAGCCCTTTCTAACGAGCCCGCGTCAGGCGCTCGTGTCGGTGGCGGTGGTGGTGGTGTGGCAGAACTTAGGCTTTCAGGTGGTCATCTTTTTGGCGGGCTTGCAGGGCGTCCCGCGCATGTTCTACGAGGCCGCGCGCATCGACGGCGCGAACCGCTGGAGCTTGTTCCGGCACATCACGCTGCCCCTCTTAAACCCCGTCATCGTTTTTTCGGTGGTGATTTCGACCATCGCCTCGCTCCAGCTTTTCGACCAGGTCGTTAACATCAACTTTACCGACCAGGGCGGCCCCTTAAACAGCACGCTGACGGTCGCACTTTACATGTACCAGGAGGCTTTCTCGCGCTTCCGGCTGGGCTACGCCGCGGCGGTGACGGTCTTGCTGTTCGCGCTCATCCTCATCGTGACGCTCGTGCAGCTCAAGTTTTTTAGCCGGAGGGTGGAATACTAGGGTGGATATTGGGGTGAGGGTGCATCTACGTTACAGGCCGGTCGTTACTCGCGCAGCATTAACCTTTGAAAAGGAGGGATGATGGCCGTTTCTCGTCCTGTAGAGCGCACGTCAGCTCCCGCCAGGAGGCGGCGCAAGGTCTCGAGCACCACCATCCTCGCTTACGTGCTCCTTACCCTCGGCAGCGTCGTGATGGCCTTTCCCTTTCTATGGATGCTAATAAGTTCGTTCAAAGACATCCGCGAAATTTTGGGCTTTCATTTCCTGCCCAAAGTGTGGACGCTCGCCAACTACCGCGAGGTCTTGTTCGACACTTCCTTTCCGCGCTGGTTTTTCAACTCTTTGGTGGTCGCGCTCGGCTCGACCTTGTCGGTGCTCTTTTTCTGCTCGCTGGTGGGCTATACGCTCACCCGGATGCGCTTTCCGGGCCGGAACATCATCTTTGTCATTATCTTGTCCACCCTGATGGTGCCCACCGAAATGCTCGTCATCCCCTGGTTCGTGATGGCCTCGGACTACGGCTGGGTCAACACCTTTTGGGGACTCGCCTTTCCGGGCCTCATCCCCGCCTTTGGTGTGTTTCTGATGCGTCAATTTTTCGATACGCTGCCCCGCGACGTGTTCGACGCGGCTCGAGTGGACGGCTTAAGCGAGTTCGGGCTCTTTTGGTCCATCGGCCTGCCCTTGGTGCGGCCCGCGCTGGCAGCGCTGGGCATCTTCGCGTTTATCGGCAACTGGAACGCGTTTTTGTGGCCCTTAATCGTCTCCAAATCCGCCGAGATGCGCACCGTGCCCGTGGGCATCGCGCTCTTTTCGGGCGAGGCGGGCACCGCCTGGAACCTCATTATGGCGGCCTCGGCGCTGGCGATTGTGCCCGTGCTGCTCGTTTTCTTTATCTTTCAGAAGCAGATTATCGAAGGCGTGGTGCTGACGGGGGTCAAGGGCTAGGAGAAAGTGTCACGCACCTTAACAAGGGGTTGCAACCCCTTGTTTCCCGTAGTACACCCCCTATCAAGACGTGCTGAATCAAAATCTAATATTTGTAAGGTCGCATAGCGGTGCGTTGCAAGGTGGTCTTTTGGGACGTAAGCTGGCACATGAAAGCGCCGTTCGAGCCCCCCCTACCCCCGCCCGTCCAAGAGCCCGTCCCCACTGCCGAACCCTTCCAAACCGGCCAAGTCGTTACCGTCGCGGGCGGGCACTTCGTTCACGACACCTACAGCGCGTTTATTGCGCCCTTGTTGCCCCTGCTTCAGGAGCGCCTGGCGACCAACTACGCGCTCACGGGCGGGCTGGCTGTGTTCCCCCAACTGCCCAGCCTGCTCAATCCCTTGATTGGCTACTTGGCCGACAAGGTGAGCCTGCGCTACTTCGTCATCCTCGCGCCCGCGGTGACGGCCACGCTGATGAGCGCGATTGGCCTCGCCTCGTCTTACTTGTCGCTCGCGCTGCTACTCTTGGCAGCGGGGATCAGCGTCGCCGCGTTTCACGCGCCCGCGCCCGCGATGGTGGGGCGGATGGCGGGGTCGCGCGTCGGCACCGGCATGAGCGTGTTCATGGCCGCGGGCGAACTCGGGCGCACGCTGGGGCCGGTGGCGGTGGTGGGGGCGGTGGGGTGGTTTGGGCTGGAAGGGTTGTGGCGGCTCGCGTTCGTCGGCTGGGCAGTGTCGTTCGTGCTCTTCTTGCGTTTACGCGACGTGGCGGCGAAACCCAGGGAGGGCGCGGCGCTTTTACCCTGGTCAAAAGCGCGCGCGGTTTTTCCCGTGCTCTCCTGGCTCATCCTGGCGAGAGTCTTTATGGTCGTGGCCCTCACCACCTACCTGCCGCTCTTTATGAGCAACGCGCTTAACGCAAACTTGTGGCTGGCCGCGGCTTCACTCACGATCCTCGAGGGGGCCGGGGTAGCGGGCGCGCTCCTGTCGGGGACGCTGAGCGACCGTTGGGGGCGTGGGGGCGTGCTCCTCTTTCTTTTTGTTGCCTCTCCCCTGCTGCTCTTCGCCTTTTTGTACAGTCCTTCTTGGCTGGCGCTGCCGCTCCTCGTCGCGCTGGGCCTCACCGCCATCTCTCACACACCCGTGCTGCTCGCCATCGTCCAGGACGAGTTTCCCGACAACCGCGCGCTCGCCAACGGGACCTTTTTGGCACTGACCTTCCTCCTGCGCGCGTTGGGCATCTGGGTCTTGGGACTTCTGGCGGACGGCGTGGGCATTCGTAGCGCGTTTTTGTGGAGCGGAGTGGCGGCGCTTTTAAGCGTGCCTGCGGTGTGGTTTTTGCCCTCGAGGCGTCAGGCAAGGAGTTAGCAGATTTACGTCCTTCACCATTTGATATATTTAGGCGCGATGTATATAATGTAGGCATGATCAGAAAACAGCTTTACATCGAAGAGGCGCAGGACAAGGCGCTCAAGCGTCGGGCCAAAGAGTTGGGTGTGACCGAGGCGGAGGTGGTGCGGCGGGCGCTAAACGAGGCATTTCGTGAAGAGCCTTACACCGCCCCTCAAAAAATGCGGGTCGAAGCCCTGGAGAGGCTTTTGGAGCGGGCCGACGCCCTCGCCAAAACGCACGCCTTCCCCGAAGGATACCGTTTCAACCGCCAGGAGCTTTACGAGGAGGACCGGCGCTTTACGAAGTGGGGAGCGCGCGAGGCGGCAGAAGAGAGGGTGGAAGAGGAGGCAGAAAAGGCGTGATCCGCTACCTTATTGATACAAACGTGCTCGTCTATCCGCATGACACCCGTGATGCACTTAAGCGGACGCGCGCTCGAGCGGTCCTCGACCACCTTATGAAGAACGACAGCGGTGCCCTAAGCGCCCAAGTGCTCGCGGAGTTCTCCAACGTCACCCTACACAAACTTAAACACCTGCCCGCGGACGTTTACGCGCAGGTGGAAGACTACGAAGTCGCCTTTCCCGTCTATCCGCTCACGCCTGCGGTGGTGCTCGAGGCCGTTCGCGGCATGAGAGACTATAGACTCTCCTACTACGACGCCCAAATCTGGGCCGTCGCCAAGCTCAACCAAATCCCTATTGTGTTAAGCGAGGACTTCAATACAGGAGGCGGGCTCGAGGGCGTGACATTTCTCGACCCGCTCGAGCCCGCCTTTGATCCCGCCGGTCTCTAGCTCGGGAACGTTTCTTGCCTTACCGTCAGCCTCTCAACTAAATCTTCTTTGAGCGTGACGCCCAAGCCCGGCCCCTCGGGGATGTGCTGGACGCCGTCTACCGCGTCCAAAAGCGGCTCGACGATGTCCTCATCCCAGTAGCGCGAGGCGCTGGACGTGTCGCCCGGCAGCGTGAAACCTTCCAGAGAACTCAGGTGGAGGTTGTGCGCGCGCCCGACGCCCAGCTCGAGCATCCCCCCGCACCAGACGGGCGCGCCAAAACTCAGGGCCACGTCGTGCGTGCGCCGCGCCATAAGGAGGCCGCGCACCCGCCCCTGTTTAATATTAATCACGCGCCCCGCGTCGAGCTGTAGACCCTTGCGCGCGTCCTCGGGCGAGTGGATGGACTCGTCCAGGCATATGGGTGTTGCCAGCATGGCCTGAAGCCGCGCGTGGTCCACTAAGTCGTCGTGCGCCAAAGGCTGTTCGATATAGTCGAGGTTGAGCTCGTCAAGCTGCTGAAAAACGCGGGCGTCGGTCAGACGGTAGGCACTGTTGGCGTCCACGGTGAGGGGCATCTCGGGCAGCGCCTCACGCACGGCGCGCATGGGGGCCACGTCCCAACCCGGCTTGATTTTGAACTTGAGGCGTTTATAACCCTCTTCAATATGCTTGTGCGCCAGCTCAACCGTCGCCTCCACGCTCTCCTGGATGCCCAGCGACGCGCCCACCGGGTGCGCGGTGCGCGCGCCGCCCAGGAGCACCCAGAGGGGCAGCCCGGCGGCCTTGGCCTGGAGGTCCCACAGGGCGTTCTCGAGCGCCGCCACCGCCATATTGTGACCGCGCACGGGCTTGACGGCCTCTAAAAACTTCGCGGGCGTGGCGTAGTCCTTGCCGACAACCTGCGAGACGATATGCTGCGCCAGCACCGTCCAGGCGGAATCCACGGTTTCGTAAGAATAACCGGGGGCGGTGCCCGCGGTCGCCTCGCCGTAGCCAGTAAGCCCTTCCGAACGGACGGTGACGAGGAGTTTACGTAAATCCTGTTCAACGCCAAAGCTTGTTTCGAAACGGAAACGCAGCCTCACGCGCAGCTCTCTCATTTCGATGCGTTCAAGTTTCATCGGACCTCCAAAGTGGGGTCAGCATAACGCATCAAACGCGCAAAGCTTCAGCGTCCAAAAATCTGGGTTGTGGTTTACCTGAGAAGGACACCGCCCTGTAACAAGGGGTTGCAACCCCTTGTTACGAGCACACAAGGCCGGGGCACTTTGGCAACCTTTAACACTGAAATACCACCAAAATCCGAATTAGAACTCGTCGGGAAACTCGAGCTTTTTGCGCTCCTCGCGCTCGGCAGTGCTCTCGGCTGCGCTTTTCCTACGCGGTTCCGCACCCTTTCGGAGGCGCTTACTTGTTTGCTCGATGTTCTCACCCGACAGTTTAGCTGGTTTAACCGTCTGCTCGAGGGGTGAAATGGTGTAGCGGTCGGGCGTCTCGAGGAAAAAAGCGGCCTGGAGCCGGAAATACTTGTCGGGTGTGGCGGCGGCGTAAAACGAAAGCGTGAGCCGTCCCTCCTCGCCCCGCAGCGCGGGCAGGCGCTCCTTGAGCCGCACTGCGCTGTCCGCCAGAAGCAGGCGCGTCACGGAAAAGCTTACAGGGCGGGCCATCGCCGCGGTCTCTAACGCCACTTCTAAAAGCTGCACCGAGTAGGGGCTCGCGTTACTCACCGTCATGTTGAGCTCGGTGGGCAGGGTCAGGGTTTCGCTAACAGCCTCCGTGGCGGTTTCGGTCGAGACTAAGCCGCCCTCGCTCCTGTAGTCGGCCCTGTTATCAGCCCTGTTGTCGGCTCTGTTGTCCATCCTGTAGCCGCCGGTTTTAGGAACGGGCGCGTGAATCATGATGGAGCCCAAGGACACGTTAAGGTCGGGAAATACGGGCTTTGGGGCGGGCGCGCGCCGTCGCCGCAGCAAGAGAACCGTGGCGAGAAGCACGAGCAGCACGCCCAAACCCAGAACATCCCAGCGGAGCACGTCCCAGCGGAACGCGCCCCAAGGGAGACCCCGTACCCACGCCCACAAAAAAGTCCACGCCGCGGACAACGTTTCGAGAATGGCATTTCTCATACGCTCGAGGACCAAAAGCATGGTAACAGCTTATACCAAGGCCGCCCCTCGAGGCGTGTCCGTTGTGAGGCAAGAGGGTAAAAGGGTTCAGGAAGCCCTTACAGAACGCGTCTCCGGCCATAAGCGCGGCGCGTGTTGCGCGGGAGACCAACCAGGCGGCGGCGAACGGTGAGGCGCGGCGGCCACGAGTTTTCCCGCTTCCCAGAGGGCCGCTCTCGACCGGAGCATCTCCGCAAGAAGCGGCGCAACGAACGCGGCGGGCTCGAGCCCAAACGCATAACGGCTGTAGTCGTAAAACCAGGGGCTCGAGAACAGATAAGGCTCGAGTTCTTCTTCTGTTAGGCCACGCTCGAGCATAAGCGCGTAGGCAAAAATACGCTTGACCCCGTGCCAGGCCATACGCTCGGGCTCTCTCGACCAGTTCTCATAACGTCGTAACGCGCGCCCAAACGCTTTCTTGGGTTCTGTCATGGCCGCGCCGTGACCCGACAAGGCCCACTGCACGTCTAAGTGGAGCAACTTATCCAGCGTTTCCATAGCGCGCTCGAGCGCCCCCACGCCCTCCCGAAAAGGATTGAGCCAGGCCGCGTCGTCGCCATGCACCGCGTCGCCCAAAATCAGCACCCGCGACTGGGGCTCGTAAAACGACACGTGTCCGAGCGTGTGCCCCGGCGTGTGCAGCACCCGCAGCGTCACGCCGCCCGCGTCAATAACATCACCCTCCGCTAACAGCCGGTCCACCCGGTAGGGCTCGACGGGCTGCCGCAGCCACGATGCGCCGCAGGCCTCGGCGTCGCGGCGGTTGACGAGCGAGCCCTCCCAGCGGTGCGCCGCCACGGGCGCGCCATAGCGCGTTTGCAGCGCGTGGTTTCCGCCCACGTGGTCGCAGTGGTAGTGCGTGTTGACGATGAGGCTCAAATCCTCCGGCGGCACCCCTGCCACCCGCAAAAGCGCTTCCGTCTCTTTGATATCGCTCCCAAAACCCGTGTCGATGAGCACGGGCGTTTCACCCCGGACGAGCACCATGTTGGCGCTCGGGAAGGTGCGCTCGAAGGGATGAAGCCAGGAGGGTAGGGTCATGCGCTAAGTCTAACGCGCGGGTCAAGGAGGCAGCTTTGTGTCCATCGGGTACATTGAGGGTGATGCGAATCGTCAACACCGCCGACGGCAGCCGCACCCTCTACAGTGACCACTACGAGCAGACGATGCACTCGCACCGGGGCGCAGTAACGGAGTCGCGGCACGTCTTTTTGGAGGGTGCCGGGGTCGCGGCGCGGTTGGAGCGGGGCGGCCCCGCGCGCGTGCTCGAGGTAGGCTTCGGCACCGGCCTCAACTTCTTTGTTACCGCCGACCTAGCCCTAAAGACGGGCGCGCCCTTGGAGTATGTGGCGCTCGAGCGCGCCCTCCTCCCCTCCCAGGTTGTGAGACAACTAGGGTATGAGGAGGGGCTCGAGCACGAGAATTTAGTCCAGGTGTTTTTTAACACGAGAGACAAACTGCCCGAACCTCCGCCCGTTGGACGTTATACCTTTGACCTGCCAGAAGGGGTGAGGCTCGAGTTGCGCCTCGGGAATGCGACGGGAGTGAGGCTCGAGCCGGGACGCTACGACGCCGTTTACATGGACGCTTTTAGCCCCGACGCCAACCCCGAGCTTTGGAGCGAGGATTTTTTGGAAAAGCTCTACCGCGCGCTCATCCCTGGCGGGACGCTAAGCTCCTACTGCGTCAAGGGTGCTGTGCGCCGCCGTTTGCAGACCCTGGGGTTCGCAGTTCAAAAGCGCCCCGGCCCGCCCGGCGGCAAGCGGGAGATGCTGGTGGCGACGAAGCAAACAGCGTTCTAAAACTATCCCCAGTACCCCTTAGCCCCAGTACCAGGGCAGCAGCGGACGCCACCAGGGAATCGCGTAGAGTACCAGCAGCGTGGCGACGCCGTAGCCGAGACTCGAGCGCATAAACTTGGCCCGGTCGCCCTCGGCGCGTTTGGAGAGCGAATAGCCGAGCTGCGCCGCGACCACCGCCAGAATCATGATCGCGAGATGCTCCGCGACAAAAAACCGGAGCTGCGTGTTCTGCATGGCCGCGCTCATATTTTGCATCGCCCCGGAAATAAGCGGACTTATCCCGTAGAGCAAGAGGCCGACGATGAGCTGAAGCCCCAGCGCGGAGGAAAAGACCAGCCCGGCGCGCCTGTCGTTGTTCGTCCAGGCCGCGCGGGTAAAGAGGCCTCTGAAAGAGGTGAGGAGCGCCCAGGCCGCGCCAAACACGACCACCCAGCGCAAAATGTTGTGGATTCCCTTGGTCAGCAAATAAAGTTCAGACATTGCGTTCCCTTCTGTAGCAGGTAGCACCCTGGTTTGAGCTAAGTTCGGTTCCTTTACTGTCTAAGGCCTGGTTTAGGGGACGATACCTGCGCCGAAAAATTCAGCCTCTACAAAACCCGCTCTACTCACCTTTATACTGGCACATGTGAGGGCTTTACAAGACGACAAACGTTCCGTTCTGGTCGTGGGCGGCGGCGTCGCGGGCTGCACCCTGACGTATGAACTTAGCAAACGGGGGCGGCGGGTGGTGCTGCTCGAGGCAGGTCATGTTGGCACACAGGGAGCCTCATCGGTACCCGCCGCGCTCCTCAACCCCTACCGGGGCCGCAGCGCCAGAGCGAGCGAAGAGGACAAGAAGGGGCTCGAGGCGATGTGGCAGGTGGTGAGTGAACTCAGGGACTTCGGCCTAGACCACGGCGTCCACCAGACGGGCGTGCTGCGCGTGGCCTCCAACAAAAAGCAGGCCAAGACGTGGCGAGGGCGGGACGGGGTTCGCTGGCTAGATCATGAGATACCCGCCGCCTATCACGCGCCTTTCGGTGGCTTTTTGGTGGAGCGGGGGGGCTGGCTCGAGCCGCATAGATTCTTACACGCGCTTATTCTTGCAGCAAAACGGCGGGGGGCGGTGGTGATAGAAGCGTGTAGGGTGACGGGGCTCGAGGCTGGCGGAGAAGGTTCTACAGTTCACACCCCACAAGGAATCTTTTCCGCCCGAACCGTTGTCCTTTGCGTCGGGGCGAGCCTCAACGCGGATTTACCGCTGCCAGGGCTCGAGCGTATCGCCGGAGATGTGGTTGGTCTTGATACGGACATCGACCTGCCCTATCCCCTTGCAGGCGCGGTTTACGGGGTGAGGTGCAAAGAACACGTTTATGCGGGCGGCAACCACCGCCCCGCAGGTGAGGAAGATCCGACGGCAGCCAAACAACTACAACGCGCGGGGAGTTGGTTCGTGCCTGCCCTAAAGGAAGCTACCCACGTGTCCACTTGGACGGGCGTTCGCGCGAAAACTGAGAATAATTCTCCTTTGGTTCGGGAACTCTCGCCCAACGTCTGGTTTTTCGGCGCGCTCGCCGGACGCGGCTTTCTCTGTTCGGCGCGCCTTAGTCGGAGGCTGGCTGAAGCTCTCTGACCTCGCGGTGCTGGTTATAGTATTCCTCGTTGGGCCGCCAGCCGAGCGCGTTGGCCAGGCGGTTGGTAAAATTGAACATCGCCGCCACCTGCGCCGCCTCGAAGATGGTCTCGTCGGAAAGCCCAAGAGCGCGTAAGGGCTCCAACCCCGCCTCCGTCATCTTGTAAGACTCGCCCGTCAGCGCCACGGCAAAATCCAAGAGCGCCCGCTCGCGCTCCGTTAACTCCGCGCGGCGGTAGTTGTGGCTTAAGAGGTCGGCAAATGCGGGGTCGCCTGTAATCTCGCGCAAATACGCGCCGTGCGAGGCGAGGCAGTATTCGCATCTATTCTCCGCGGAGACCGCCACCGCGATCATTTCACGTTCTTTGCGCGAGAGCGCGCTCTGTTCGTTACGCGTCAAAAAGTCGTAGTATTTGAACCAGCGCAAGAAGTGCTCGGGGGTGAGGGCGAAAACGCGTGCAACATTGGGAATCGACCCGGTTTTCTCTTCAAACTTATCAAAAAGCGTTTGCACCGCGTCGGGCGTGTTGTCCCTTTCAGGAACGTGTAGCCAGCTTTTTTCCATGTTTTCCTCCAAGCGCATAGTGTACCCTCGTTCGGCTTGATGTGCGCCTCCGTTCGCGCTGTCAAGGACAAAGGGTTAGAACAGCCGGGGCTCTGAAAAATGTAGTAGGCGGTCTCGACGTCGTCACGTCGGCTATAAAAGAGGTTGTAACCGTCGTTCCCGGCGTGAGCCCGCCACTGCTACCGTAGAGGATGTTTGGACATCCGTTGCCGACCCCCTCAGCAAGGGGGAACTGAGGGGAAATTTCCTCCTTTAAGTTTGCCGCAGAGTCAATCGAGGAAATCCCCAAATCCCCTTGTTGAGGGGAGCTTTTGTGGGAACTCGAGCTTGTTTCGAGCGCCCTCTATAATGGCGGTAGCAGCCCGACAGCCCCGCCGTGATGTCTACCGGGCCAAAAGAGGGCGGCAACATCAGGCTCGAGTCGTATAAACGTGCGAAGAACGGGTCTGACGGTACCCGCGGCTCGGTCCTCACTGATATTGACCAACCTGGACTGTATAACTGGCCTGTGTAAAGTTCTCGAGCGCTTTTGCCGCCGGTACAGCCGCGTAGCCCCCTATGACTCTGTCCAATAGTGGATAAGAATAAACGGTTGGCAGCAAGAAAAAACAAAAAAAGCGCGCCTTCTTCAGCGCGTTGATTTTTCTATATTACACCCGTATACGCTATTCGTCAAGCCCTTGCACTGTTGACCGGACAAAAGTCTGTATATACGCTTCTGTGACACCCGAAATAACCCCAGCTCCACCGGAAGTGCCCTTCTACTCGACCTTTCTTACTGCTTTCGGCACGAAGCAAGACTTTGGGGGCTCGAGTTTTATCACGTCAGGCAAACCTTTATTCACCAGCGGTGAATTTCGTCCGGTTGTCAGCTTGCACCCGTACCCGGACAAAAGTCTGCATGAAGCGCTTTCGGTATTCCTGAAAGTCGTGTTCCGCGCGAAAAGCTGCCTCACTTCAAGCTTGTTGCGACGTTCACCGCGCTAGACGAGGCTGATTTTTCGTTCGGGTTTCAGCTCGCCCTAAAGCTTTTATCGTGAGCACGAAAAGCAGGAAAGTATCTTGTTCACAGGCAGGACCTCAAGACTTCTGCGAGCTTCGGCACTTCTAAGAAGCTTCTTCACAAGCGCGTAACGAAAAAATACGGAGAGTGTGGCGCGGCTCGAGAAACAACCCTGCATGAATTTTAGGTCGGTTAACCAATGAACGTGACCAATGAGTAAGGGGGACCGAAAAAAAGGGAGTCGGCTCGAGCCGACTCCCTCACCATACAAACGAAGGTTTAGAAGTTAGACGTGCCGGAAAGTAGAATCTGCCCCGACTCCACGTTCTCTCTAAACTTATCTAAATCTTCGCGCACTTGCTTCGCGGGGTTTTCCCCGAAAAGTCGCGCGACCGCCGCGCCCAACGCGCCGCCCGGCGGGTGATAAGTCAGGGAGACAACGACTTTGGTGCCGAGACCGCCGGGGGCCTCTTCAAACTGCACCGAGCCTTCATTGGGCACCGTGGTGTCGTCTTCGGAGCGCCAGGAGATGAGTTCGTTCCTGCGGTCGTCAACGAGCTTCGCGTCCCACTCGACCTGCGTTCCGGCAGGCCCCTGAGTGACCCAGTGAGAAATCTCGTTGCCTAAGCGCGTGCCCCGACTTTTTACCGACTGAAGGTGGCTCATCACGTTGGGCAGATTTTCAAAGTCGCGCCAGTAGCTGTAGAGTTCCGAGGCGGGTTTGTTAATGATGACGCTCTCCTCGACCTCGATACCCCCGGAGCGGTCTTCGCTGTACTGGTTGCCATACTGGTCGTTGTAGTCACCGTAGCTGTAGCTCCTGTCGCCGCTCGAGACGCCCCTATAAATGAGGTAGCCGCCGAGCGCGGTCAGGAGTGCGCCCGTGATGACCGACCCCCAGTTGACGTCTTCTTGGTCGCCATAGTCGCCGTAGTTCTGTCCGTAGTCACGGTAGTCGTAGTCACGGTAGCTGTAGGTGTCGCGGTAGGTGGTGTAATCCTCGCCATAGGTCTGGTCACCGTAGCTTTGGTCCGATAGCTGGTTACCGTACAAGTCATCTCTGTCCATGCTGGGTCTCCAATCTGTGAATCTCATAGGTTTGATATGTGGGCGAGCGCGAATGAACTTCAGTGCCCGGAAGGATTCGTAACCCTACAGAACGCATTAACGCCCAAGCCAGAAGCCTCCCCCACATCCTTCAAGTTGAGACTAGCAGGAGCTTAGATGCCCGATTGTGGCACCCTCTACGTTCTCGAGCTTACCTTTCGCGCGACACTGTAAAAGGAGCATAACTGCTTTAGGGGAGAAAACCGCCTTCATGTTTATCACTCACCCCTCTGTCTGTAAATTTGCCTGCAAATCTGTATGCACATGTCGAAGCATCGAGCTGCGCCGAACGCAACGGGGGCAGAGAAGGGTCGGCGGGAGTAGACTAAGCAGAGCGTGTAGACGCGACGCACAAGGAGAGGACGATGCTACAGGACAGAAATCAATATGGAGAAAACGGGGACGCGCAACCCGCCAGGGGCCACCTGCACAATGTGGGAGAGGCGGAGCGCTGGATGTCGGTCGTGAGCGGGGGCGTGCTGGCGCTTGTCGGTCTCGGTCGCCGCTCGGCGGGGGGCACGGCCTTGGGACTCGGCGGGGGCTACCTCGTTTACCGCGGGCTCACCGGCGACTGTTTGCTTTACAGGAGCCTCGGGCTGAACACCGCTAAGCGCGCGTACGCCGTGTCGCAGCGGCAGGGATTGGGGGTCGAGGAGAGCGTGATCGTCAACGCAACGCCCGAAGATCTCTACGCGTTTTGGCGAAAGCTCGAGAACCTGCCTCGCTTCATGAGCCACCTAGAGTCCGTGAAGGATATAGGCGGCGGGCGCTCGCACTGGACAACCCAAGGCCCCGCGGGTACGACGGTGGAGTGGGACGCCGAAATCGTCGGCGACGTGGCGGGCGAACTTCTATCATGGCGCTCGCTCCCCGGCGCGATGGTGCCCAACGCGGGCGCGGTGCGCTTTCGGGCGATGCCGGGCGGCCAGAGCACAATCGTGCGGGTGTCGCTAAGGTACAACCCGCCGGGCGGCGCTCTGGGCGCGGCGTTTGCGCGGCTTTTCGGCGAGGCACCTCAGCAACAAATCGCCGACGACCTAGACCGGCTCAAAACGATGATGGAAACGGGCGCGATTTCGCAGTCGGAATTGCGCGCCACCGGGCTCGAGGAGGGTCAGCCCAGAGTCAAAAGCGGAACCTTTGAGGAGGACGAGATGGCAGCCCAGCGACAAAATTCCGAGGGTGACAATGAACGTGACGCCGACCAAAATAAGGTCAACGAAACCGAGGCGGACCAAATAGAGGCGGATAGGACTGAGATAGACGAGGAGAGCGATATCGACGAGGCGCTCGAGGAAACGTTTCCCACCAGCGACCCGCCCTCCTTTTCGCCAGGACGCGCGGGGGGACGGACTCGGGAGGACCGAGACGAGGCCCCAGACAAAGACCAAAACGCCGACAAAAACTGATTCGGTTCTTTAAGATTCAGTTTTTAAGAGGAGCGGGAGTCAGCCCCCAACGGCTGACTCCCGCTCCCTTTGCAGTTTTGCCTCGCGGATGGGTTTACAACAGCACCTTGCTGCTGGGCTCGAGCCGTTCGGGCAGCTTCGCGTTTTTGAGGTCGTCCGGCTCGATGGCGGTAAGGGGGCGCAACTCGATAACCGCGTCAACCTCTTCCCCGTCATGAGGCAGTTCGACGCCGCAGAGCCCCAGCCAGCGCGCCGCGCGCGCGCTCTGAAGCCGCCGACTGGTTTTGGGGGAGTCGTCGCCTTGCGCGTTTTTGATGGGCGCAAACTCCTCGACGCGGTCGGTTTGCAAGATGACGCTCTTGTCGGCCAAGGGCAGGGCGTCGAAGACGAACATCTCGAGCTTGACCGCGTTGGGCGCGCTCGGCGTGACCTTTTCACCCGTTTCGGGCGAGAAGTGGGGCACCTTTTTGACCGCGCGGTGAAAGGGCAGCGCGAACGCGCCTCCCTCACCCAGTTTGCGGACGAACGCGACCGACATCACGTGGATGGCAATCGAGCCCGCGTTAAAACGCAGCTTGCCCGCCTCGTCGCGGGCCTCGGCAAGTTCGGTGGGAATGTCGGAATATTCAATCACGCCGACGCGACCGTCTAGCAGCGCGAAGTTACCGACCTTTTCGTTCGGGCTTACCTTGGGGAGCATTTTTGAGGACATCTCCGCGCCGCCCAGCGCGTGCAGGCCGATAAAGAGCGGGTCCAGACATTTGACGTTGGGGTTGTCCACCTGAAAATACGAAATCTGCGTGACGCCGCGCGCGCTCATGTCGGCGAGCGCGCCGCTGCGCGAGAGCGCCTTGAGCGAGCCGCCGTGACCGTCCGGCGAGGAGGCGAGGTGACCCTTGTCGGCTAACAGCACCTTCCCGTCCAGACCCACGCTCGGCACCGTGCCCTGTGAGAAAAAAGTCACGTCGTTTTTGTCGAGGCCAAAGTAATCGTTCTCCTCAAAAAACGCCCTTGTCGCCGCGTCGTTGATGGGGCTCGTCATGAGGTACCAGGGCGGCGTCGCGCCGTACTTCTCCCCTACCTTGCGGATATATTCGGCGAACACGCCGAAGAGCGGCGTTTCGCGGATGGGCGTGGCCGGAAACGTGCCCTTGGGTCCGTCCCAACCCAGCCGCGTGCCCTGACCGCCCGCCACCGTAAAGGCGGCCACCTCCCCCGCGCGCAGGAGCTCTTCGCCCAACGCCCTGGCCTCTTCGTATTCGGCCTCAAGCTCAGGCGTCGGTGTTTGCGGATAGTAGGGCGCGGGGGTGACGTCTTTGGAGAGCGCCGCGTCGGGCTCCTGCAAAACGTGCGTTTTGATGAGCCCCGCCAACTCGTCCCAGTCCTGGGCCTCGAGCTCCCCCAAAAGCTCCCCTTTTTGGGCGTCACCAAGCTCGTCATAAAAGGTGAGCAAGTGCGCCTGGTCGTGCGCCCTCAGCGTTGCCAAAACGCGCTCGTAGCGCGCGCTCAAAGATCCCTCCTGTAAAGTGTCTCTTACCACGTCCTGTGTTTGTACGCCTTGTGCAGCCACTCCGTTCTCCCTTCGGGACGAGGCTCACCCCGTCCTGCTACCCTGTCGCTAGGTTACCTGAGATTACCTCAATCTATAAAGTTTAGCCCAGAGACGTGTGTTCTTTTGTTGAGAATCTTAAAATGTGTGAGTGTCGTCACCTGGATACGCCGCAAACCTCCCCTAATCCTTTTCCGGCGAGGCGTCTACAACAGGGGTCAGCCCGAGCCGGTAGGCGTAACGCTGCTCCCCAGGCTTCTGCGCGTCGGTGTAGCGTTTGAAGAGTTCAAAAAGCTCCCGCTGCATCTTTTTGGCGGTGGCGAAGTCGAGGGTGAGAACGCCAGCGGCAAAAAATAGGGCGGGCGCAGAGGGGCCGAAAAAGATGTCGGCATTTCCCTTGTACCCGTCTTTGCTATCGGTTAGGAGAGCCGCGAGCTGCTTTTGTTCATTGAGGACGATGTGGAGCCCCCAAAAAGGCGCGAGCGTCTGAAGCGCCCTGGCCGCCTCACGGTGAAAGAGCCGCTCACCCTCCTCGGTCATGCCCGCGAGCAGCCCTCCCAAACTTACGCTCGTTGTACTTTCAAAAGGAACAAAGAAGCTCTCCGCCGTTGCCCGGTAGATTTTGACGGGCTTGCCTCTACGCGGCTCCTCGCGCACTACCTCCACAAGACCAAGCTCGATGAGCCTGTTGACGCGGTAAAGAAGCGTGTTGAGTTTGACACCGAGTTCTTTGGCAAGCTCACCTAACATCACATCAGCGCGGAAGAAGGGCTCGAGCAGTTCCAACTGCGCGGGGTCGGCAAGCAGGTTCGCCGCCTCCGGGTCGGTCACAACGCGAACGTGTGCATCTGGATTTTCCATGCCTTAGTGTAATGCGCCTCAGCTTCAAACATCCCTCTACCCTTTGAAGCAGTCTGGCCGCATCATGAGGTCAGGAGGTTGGAGATGATGTACACCAACGAAGGACGAAACAAGCTGAGCCGTTACCATAGAGAGGCCGAGCTCTACCGGAACCTGCCGAAAGGGAGTTGGCGAGGCCGCATGGCGAAGGGATTGAGAGGGCTGGCGGGGAGGCTCGAGGCCCCCACGCTCGAGCCTCTTCCTAAGGGAGCCCCGCGGGTCGGCTGATGTCGTGCGCCTCTTCGGGTTCGGCGAAGAGTTCGGTACTAACGTAGCGCGCGGCGGTGTCGGCGGCCAAGCAGACGACCACCTTGCCCGGCCCTAAGTCGCGCGCCACTTGCAACGCCGCCCACACCGTCGCCGCCGAGGACATGCCGATAAAAAGACCTTCTTCGCGCGCCAAGCGCCGCGCCAAAGGAAAAGCGTCTTCTTCGTAAACCATGATGGCCCCATCCAACAAGGCCACATCTAAGTTACCGGGGATAAAGCCCGGCCCCATCCCCTGAAACTTGTGCGAGCCGCGCTCATGACCGTTGATAACCGCGGAGCGCGCGGGCTCGACGGCGTAGACCTTGATGCTGGGGTCTTGCTCTTTGAAATAGCGCCCAATCCCGCTTATCGAGCCGCCCGTGCCCGAGGCCCACACAAAGGCGTCCACGCGGCCCTGCATCCCCCGCCACAGCTCCGGCCCGGTGACCTGGTGGTGATAGCGCGGGTTAGCGGGGTTCTCGAACTGGTTGGGCATCCACCAGCCGTTCGCCTCGGCGAGTTCTTGGGCTCGAGGGATGGCCCCCTGCATCCTCTCTTCGCCGGGGGTGAACTCGAGCTCCGCCCCATACGCCCTTAACGTGCGCTTGCGCTCCTCGCTCATCGAGTCAGGCAGCACGATGACGCAGCGGTAGCCGCGCACCGCCGAGAGAAAGGCGAGCCCGATGCCCGTGTTGCCGCTCGTCGGCTCGACGATGGTCTGGCCGCTGCCGGGGGTGAGGACGCCCCGCGCCTCGGCGTCGGTAATCATCCCCAGCGCGGTGCGGTCTTTGATAGAGCCTGCGGGGTTTTGGCCCTCGAGCTTGATCCACACCTCCGCCATGTCCGGCGTCACCACCCGCGCGAGTTTGACCAGCGGGGTGTTGCCGATGTGGTGGTCGAACATGCGGTCTTTGACCCCCATAGCCTCAGCCGCGTCTGCGTTCGTCTTTGGACCTGCGTTTGTATGGAGATTCGTATGGGTGCTCATGCCTTAGTCTAACGGTGTCACATAACTCTGAATGTTGTGGTTCTGGATGTTATGGCTAATGTTGCAAGGGGTCTCTTTGGGAGAGCGGGGCTCGAGCTAGAGTACAGGGGTGAACGAGCCGGTGAACGAAGAGGCGCTGTGGCGCTATTTCAAGGAAGTGCGTGAGGCGGTTAGGGTCGCCAACGGGGGCGAGGGCGCGCAGCCCTACCGGAGCGGCGCGTTTATCGTGTCGGCGCTCGCGGGCGATGTCGAACTGACCGTGTCGGACGTGTCCGAAGAGGACGCGGTCTTGATTGCCTCCGAACTGGGCGAGATGGGCGTCAAGGCGCTCGTGCGCGCGACGGTTCTTTGTGGCGCCTGCGGCAAGCGCGTCCCCGAGCAGGCGTACTGCACCTCTTGTAGGGCGCGGCTCGAGTAAATTTTATCTTGCGCTCTCAGACCACTTGTGTAGGATGGTGGGGCAGTTTTGGAAAGCAAGCACCAAGGGAGTTCTTGACAACAACGAGGAGTTAGGTATGACCCGTAAAATCTTGTTATTCGTTCTTACCGCCTTTCTGACAGCTCCGGGCGCACTTGCCCAGACGGGCGGGTCGAACACAGATTCGTTACCCATCCAGGCGCGTCCCACCGCGGACGCGGCGCTCCAGGACGCGCGCGCGGCAGCCGACCGCGCGCGCGCGTCGGGCGAGCGGCCTTATCCGGACGCGCCCAACTGGGCCGAGGCGATTCGGCTGGGGCGTGAGGCGCTGCAAGCGGCCCCCGGCGACCCGAGCGTGTTGCGCTTTTTGGCCGAGACCTACAGCGCCACAAACTGGTACGCTCCCGCCTGGCAAACCTGGCGCGACCTCGCTACGAGCGTCGGCACGCTCGACTCCGCGGCGTTGAAGGCGGGGTCGGCGGCGGGAAACCAGCTCGCGTATCTCCGCTATGACAACGGGGACCGCGCGGGCGCTCTAGAACTCTATCAAGAAGTCATCGACTTCAACCCGAACGACCCCCAGGCCTACACCTGGGCCGGGCGCATCTTGCTCGAGCAGGGTCAGGCCGAGGCGTCCTTACCCTATTGGCAGGAAGCGGTGCGGCTCGCGCCGGAGGACGAGGGCAACCGGTATTTTCTCGAGCTCGCCCAGGACGACGTGCGTTACGGCGCCCAGGGGACCGAAAACTTTTACGCGGGCATCGCCGCGTACGAGGCCGGGAACAAGGCGGAGGCGCTTCAGCATTTTCAGGATGCGGCCCAGGACAACGCGAACTACAAGCAAGCCTTCGTGTGGGCGGGGCGGACGGCGCTCGAGCTCAACCAGCCCGAGCTTGCCACGGGCTACTGGCAGCGCGCGCTGACGCTCGACCCGAGCGACGAGGGGGCGAGCTACTTTCTCAAGCTTTCTCAGGACGAGGCGCGGTGGGGTATGACGGCGGCGACCGCTTTTTACGACGGCGTCAGGTTATATGAAAACGGGGATGCGGAGGGTGCCAAAACGCAGTTTTTGACCGCCACCCAGAGCAATCCCGACTACGCCGAGGCTTGGGCCTGGCTGGGCCGGACGCAGTTCGAGACGAACAACTTTGTGCTGGCCGCGCAAGCCTACGGGCAAGCGAGCGAGCTCGAGCCTAATAACGAAACCTACAGCTACTTTTACGCCGAGGCGACGCGACGCGCGAGTCAGTAAGGGGATGAAATGACCAACGAGGAAGTCTTGGGGCATATCAACCGGCTGGTTGAGGAGGAGCACAAGCTTTACGACCAGAGCGGCAACCAAGAAGCGCGGTTAGCGGCCATCGAGGTCGAACTCGACCAGTATTGGGACCTGCTGCGCCGCCGCCGCGCCGCTCGAGCGAACGGCGAGGACCCTGACGCGGTCGAACTGCGCGACGCGGATACAGTCGAGCACTACAGCCCGTAGCTTAAGGCTATGGCGGACACCGATCAGCACTACCAGCTCCCCCTGCCTCAGGGTTCCGCCGAGGCGGGGGGCGTTATTTTGCGCGACGGCACGACGGCCACCCTGCGGCCTGTGGAGCCCACGGACGCAGCCCTCTTACGCGCTTTTGTCGCACACGTCTCAAAAGAGGCACGCGTCCGCCGCTTTTTTGGCGACGTGCCGCTTGAGGTAGCCAGCGCGCACCTGCTCGAGTCCCACCCGCCCGAACGCCTGGCGCTCCTCGTCCTCACCGGGGAGGAGCCGCGGGTCATCGCGCACGGCGAGTACATCCGTGACGCGCCCGAAAGCGACGCCGTCGAAGTGGCTTTTTTGGTGGACGACGCCTACCAAGGCCGGGGCGTGGGTAGCTTGCTTTTAGAAAGACTCGCGCTGGTGGCCGCGCGGCACGGGGTGCGCTCCTTTTACGCCCCCACCGAGGCGGGCAACCGGGCGATGCGCGCGCTTTTTCGCTCGAGCGGCTTCCCGGTCCGTGAGGAGCGCGACGGCGGCACCGTCGAGGTGAGCTTTTCGATTCTGCCGAACCGTGAGAGCGTCATGCGCGCCAGCGCGCGCGAACGCGTCGCCACCGTCGCCTCGCTGCGGCCCTTTTTTCACCCGCGCGGCGTGGCGGTCGTGGGGGCCTCGCGCGACACTGAAAGCCTCGGGTACCGCATCTTCGACTCGCTCAGAGGCTCGAGCGTCCCCGTCTATCCGGTGAACCATCACGCCGACACGGTCGGCGGGACGCGCGCGTATGTGTCCGTGGAGGCCGTGCCGGACCCCGTGGATTTGGCCGTCATCGTCACGCCGCGCGACGCGGTGTTGGGGGTGGTGGACGACTGCGGGCGGGCCGGGGTGCGGGCGCTCCTGGTGGTGAGCGCGGGTTTCGCCGACGCGGGCGAGGCAGGGCGCGCGCTTCAGGAAACTTTGCAGGCAAGGGTGCGCGGCTACGGGATGCGCTTAATCGGCCCCAACTGCTTGGGGCTTTTTAACACTGACCCGGCGGTTCGCCTCAACGCGAGTCCGTCCCTGCCGCTCCCGCCGCCCGGCCCTGTGGCGCTCTCCTCGCAGAGCGGCGCGTTGGGCTTGGCGGTCTTGTCGCTCGCCCAAGAGCTCGAGCTGGGCCTGTCGCAGTTTGTTTCGTTGGGCAACAAGGCCGACGTCTCGAGCAACGACCTCCTCCAGTATTGGGAGGACGACCCGGCAACCGAGGTGATTCTTCTCTATCTGGAATCTTTCGGTAATCCCCGCCGCTTCGCGCGTTTGGCCCGTCGAGTGGGGCGCAAAAAACCCATCATCGCAGTCAAGGCGGGGCGGGGCGCGGGAAACCTAAGGGGAGACGGCGTCGGGGGTCGTGGAGGGGGCGCATCAGAGGACGGGATGTTGGAGGATGGGGTGCTCGAGGACAGGGTGGTCGAGGCGCTTTTTCGTCAGACCGGCGTCGTCCGCGTGGGCGGCTTGGAAGAAATGTTCGGTGCCGCCGCCCTCCTCTCGTCTCAGGCGCTCCCCGAGGGGCCGCGGGTGGGGGTGGTGACGAACGCGCGCGGGCCTGCGGTCTTGGCGGTGGACGCGCTCCGGGCGGAGGGGCTCGAGCTACCCCCGCCCTCCGCCGCCACGAGGGAAAAGCTCGAGGAAGTCTTGCCCACCGGAGCAAGTACGGGGAATCCCCTCAACCTGCTCACTACCGCCGGAGCCGAGGCGTACCGGGAGGCGGTAGGCGCACTTCTCGCCGACCCCGCCTTTGACGCGCTCCTCATCCTTTTCGCGCCCCTGGGCCTCGCCGACCCCGAGGGCGTAAGCGGGGCGTTGCGAGAGGCTGTTGCAGCGGCGAGGGCGGCGGGACATCAAAAGCCGGTCCTTACATGTTTTATGGGCGACCGCGGGCTGAGCACCCTCTCGAGCGAAAACGAACGCATCCCCTCCTACCGCTTCCCGGAGGCCGCCGCGCGGGCGCTCGGCGCGGCCCACACCTACGCGCGCTGGCGTCGGACGCCGCCGGGCGTGGTTCCGGGCCTTCCGGATATAGACGTTGACGCGGCGCGCATGGTGGTGCGTCGGGCAGGCGGAGGGGTGAAATCCGGTGAGACTTGGTTGTCAGCAGATGAGACCGCAGACGTTCTTCGCGCGTTCGGTCTGCCTCTCGTAAGAGGCGAGACGGCGGCGGACGCCAAAAGTGCTGTGCAGGCTGCCGAAAGGCTGGGGTATCCCGTCGCCGTCAAACTCGAGTCGCGCACCCTTGTCCAAAAGTCCGTGTGGGGCGGCGTGGTGCTGGGGCTGGAGGACGCCGCGGCGGTGCGGGCGGCCTGCGCGGGCATCGAGGAGCGGCTAAAAGAGGCTGGGCGAGCGGGTGAATTAGACGGTTTTTTGGTCCAGCCGATGGTCGCGGGCGGGCTCGAGCTCCTCACAAGCGTGACCGACGACCCGCTCTTCGGCCCCCTCATCTCCTTTGGGCTCGGCGGCGTGTTGATGGAGCTTCTGCGCGACGTCGTCCTCCGCGTCACACCCCTCACCGACAGAGACGCGCGCGAGATGGTTCGGGGCGTCCGCGGTTATCCGCTGCTGACAGGCTACCGCGGCGCGCCTCCGGCGGACGTTGGCGCGTTGGAAGAGCTTCTTTTGCGCGTGTCGCGTCTTATCGAGGAGGTGCCGGAGATTGTGGGGCTCGAGCTCAACCCCGTCAAAGCCCACCTACCCGGCGAGGGCTGCACCATCCTCGACGCAAAAATACGGGTGAGGGGCACTCCGATCTAAACAGAAGCGCCCCTCACCCATCTTTATTGGCTGTCACGTCACGAGAAGCTTAAACGTTATCCATCCCCTCGCAGCGGCTTGATTCGCCACACGTGCCCGTCGTCTTCATCGGTCAGCACGTACAAAAAGCCGTCCGGCCCCGTCTCGACGTCGCGGATGCGGACGCCTAAGGGGAGACGCTCCACCTCGGTCGCGCCCTCACCGTCGAACGTCACGCGCACCACGTCTTGGGCCGAGAGGCTGCCGATAAACGCGCTCCCCTGCCACTCGGGAAATACGTCGCCGGTATAAAACGTCATGCCCGACGGCGAGATGACCGGCGACCAGTGCATAACCGCGTCGGCAAACTCGGGGTGCGTGGGCGGGTCGGGAATCTCAGTGCCGTCGTAGTTGATGCCCCAGCTCACCACCGGCCAGCCGTAGTTTTGGCCCGGCTCGGGGAGGTTGAGTTCGTCGCCGCCCAGCGGCCCCATCTCGGCCACCCACAGCGCGCCCGTATCCGGATTGATGGCGGCGGACTGGACGTTGCGGTGACCGTAGGACCAGATTTCGGGTTTCGCGTTCTCCTGTCCCACGAACGGATTCTCCTCGGGCACCGAGCCGTCGGGGTTGAGGCGGATGATGGTGCCTAAGTGGTTGGAGGGGTCTTGCGCCGGGTCGAACTGAAAGCGCTCGCCCATCGTCAAGAACAGCTCGCCCTCGGGCGAGAAGACGATTCTTCCGCCGAAGTGGTTGGGGCCGGTAATCCACGGCTCCTGCGTGAACAGCACCTCGAAATTTTCGATGCGCGGGGTTTCGCCCTCGTTTTCCACCAACTCCCCACGCCCCAGCGCCGTGGCCGCGCTACCCTCGGGTCCCGGCGCGGCGAACGACAGGTAAACGAGGCCGCTCTCTTCATAATTCGGGTCAAGCGCCACGTCGAGCAGCCCGCCTTGACCCTGGGCGTAGACGACGGGCGTGCCCTCGACCGGCTCCGAAAGCACATAATCCGTGCCGAGGATACGCAACTGCCCCGCCCGCTCGGTCACCAGCAAGCGTCCGTCGGGCAAAAACGCCATGCCCCAGGGATGATCCAAGCCGCTCGCCAGATTCTGGACCGCGACGGGTCCCGCCGCCGTCATAATTGAGTCCACCTGCTCGAGCTTCGGCGTGTCCGTCTGCGCCGCGACGGGTAAACCGAGGAGCGCCGCCGCTGCCACAACCCCGGCGGCCCGAAGGACCGTACGCTTCATCTTCTTTACGTTCTTATTCATGTTCGTTTCTCTCACCATCTTTCTCCTTCCCGCTGCGTCTTCCGCTTCTAAAAAGGGCGGAACCCACCACAAGGCGTTCGACAGTTCTGTACCTTAGCCGGGCGTAGCGGCCCTTTTGCGAGCTTTGCCCAACACACCGACTTTGAAGCCGTAACCCCGTGACCCACGTGCAGCGGCTAAATTGTGGTGACTCAAGTGTAACGCGCTTTCTCACGCCCTTAACGTGGGCGACCCCACCGTTGGGGTGCGTCTTCTGGCTAGCTTCTTATGCGCTCGAGCCCACACCCCCCTCACCCGCGTCACGCCCACTTTTTGCTAGAGTGGCGTATGGCTCAAAAGAAACTCTTACGCTCCCGAACCAACCGGTGGATTGCAGGCGTTTGCGGCGGCCTCGGGGAATACTTCGGCGTCGACGCGACGGTTGTGCGCCTCGCTTTTATCGTGGCTTCCTTGGCCTTTGGGTTTGGCCTGTTGCCCTACATCATCCTCTGGGTTGTTATGCCCGCGCGCTAGACTCTTGATTGGGATATGCTGCGGAATCTCGCGCCACAAAACCTCGCGTTGGTTAAATTCGGTTAAATATTGACCAACGTGAGGTTTTTTACACCCGTTGCCGCAGTCTAAGTCTGTTAGAGTTCCCGTAACGCCAGAACGGGGGCCTGCTCGCATGGGAGAAAACACAAAAGCACTTCCCAAAGGGTTGAACCTTTACAGGGCGGGCGAGAGTCTCGAGGCGGCGGGCTCGAAAGCGGGCGAAGTTCACCTGCTCTTTACTAGGGGTAACGTCGAGCTTGTTAAAACGCATGTGAAAGCGGGTAAACGCATCACTCTTGTTCCGCCGCCTGACAAAAATATATCAGCACCAGAAGTTTACTTTATCCTGGTGGGTTCACTACGCTGTGACCTTCCCACCGGGTCTATTAGAGTCGGACCGGGTGACCATTTAGTTGCCGAAAGTCTCGAGCAACCAACTATCTTCATAGTTGAAACCGATACGTGGTTTCTCTACCTGACCCTCCAACCGTTTTTTCACCATATAAGCGATGAACTGGGGGAACTTATGCGCCTCGCTGAGGAGGTAGAGCAAAAGGACGGGTACACGGCGAACCACTGCCAACGCATAAAATCTGTTTCTTACTCCACCGGAAAACTTTTAGGCTTACCCCATGACCGACTGCATTACCTCGAGTACGGCGCTTATGTTCACGACATAGGAAAAGTTGAGATACCCATCACTGTCCTTAACAAGCCCGCCGCGCTGACCCCCGAAGAGTGGGACATCGTCAAACAGCATCCTCTCAAAGGCAAAGAGATGGTCGAGGCCACCTTCATGAAACCCGCCGGGCGCATCATTGAGCAGCACCACGAGCGCCTAGACGGGAGCGGCTACCCCCACGGGCTCGCCAACGGCGACATCCTCACGGAAGCCTACATCGTCGCCGTGGCCGACGTGTACGACGCCATGACCTCGGACCGCCCCTACCGCAAGGCGCTGAGTCACGAACAGGCAGTCTGCGAAATCAGGCGTTACGCGGACCAACATTACCCAGCCAGGGTTGTCGAAGCCTTTTTCGCAGCGCTCGGTGAGCTATAGATGTGAAATTTCCCACGGGTTGTGAGATGGTTTACACCTACCATAAAGACAGCAACGTCCCCATCGTTTTCTTAAAGAGTATTTGCTGAAGTGAGTCTGCACTCTAACAAGGAGGATGAGGATGAAAGCAAGTCGAATGGTTTTGGTAGTCACAGCGTTGTTGTTCACGCTCGCAGCGTGTAACAGCCGTAACAGTCTTCGCACCACCGAGTATGACTTCAACAACGACGTCTATGTGATGTTCCAGGGCCAAATCGCTGAGGATGCCAGCGCGCTTCTACCCGCCGAAATCATCGGGCAAAAAGCGTTCGAGCTGCAAGAGGGAACGCATGAGGACATTACAGACGTTTCCGGAGCTGAAATTGACCACTACTACATCTGGGTCTGTTTGGGTAGCGACTGCCTTCCCGTCGACCCCTTCCGGTTTAACGAATAACCAACATTTGAATGATGACACTGAGGTCTATGTCTAAAGAAGCTTTGCACATAACTCAGTATGCTGGCTCAGCGCGTCAGCGCGCCCAATTTGTCACTTAAGCGCAAACGGCGCTTGGTGAATTTTCAAAGGCGGCAGTACATGAAGAAAGTCGTTCTTGTTCTACTCTTGGTCGCATTTGTTGGTTCAGCTTTTGCCGACGCACCTGTTACTAATCCCTTCCGGTTTAGTAACGATGTGCCCGTTACCAATCCTTTCCGGTTCAGCCGGTAGAGCACATACCTTTTTTGCTGATTTAGCGCGGCGTTGAAGGAACGAGCATTAGAAGGTACTCTGACCACTTCGCAGTCATTCAGCAAATTCAATGCCAAGCAGTTCAATTACAGGCTGCTTGGCATTTTGCGTGTTAAGCCTTTTTCAGCACTCCGCTTGATGCTCAGTATTCGCGGCCCGGCACCTTTTCGGGCGGCGCGTCCTGCTGGCGCTCGGCGGTTTTGGGTTCGGTCGCGGAGGTTAAGGGCGCGGGTTCGCCGGAGCGGAAATCCGCCTTCATGCTCTCGAAAATGTCTTTCAGTTCCTCCGCTCTCACCTCGTCGCCGTCCGCTCGAGCTTTGTCAATCTGTTCCTTGAGGCTCTTCATCTCCCGCTGAACCTCCAAGTGGCGCAGGTTGTTGTCCTCTTGCCCCGCCACGCTCTGAAGGCCGTAAAAGGGGCGGCGCTCGGCAAAGACGATGAAGTAGGGGTCGGGGATGTCGTCTTCGTCGATGGTTTGGACGATAAAGTCTTGCATCGTCCCCTGAGGCTCGAGCTGCAACGCCTCGCCGGAGAGGTTCTCTAAGAGTTCGTCCACGTCGAACTCGCCCGACGCTTCGCCGTGGAGGCCGCCCATCTGGTCGCTCTCGAGCGGGTCCTGAATGTTGCCGACGGCTTCGGATACGTCCTTGTGAATTTCTTGAACCGCCTTGAGATAGGCTTCTTGAACGGTGCGGACGTCTCTTACCAAAACGCCGTCGTCCAAGCGCGGTTTGAGCAGCGTGTCGTCGCGGACGAGTTGGCTAAATTTTACGTGGGTGGGGGGTACGTCGTTTGATGGGTTGGTTGACGCCATGTTTTGTTCCTCCTTACGCGAGCCTAACGCCAGGGCGCGGGGGCGTCTGTAAGGGGCGCAAAAGACTCAGAACCTGTCTGAGAATTAGGGTTTAGGCCAGCCTCCTGAGCATGATGCGAATCATGGCAATGTGGATAAAGGCTTCAGAGCTGGCAGCTAAACCTTCATAGTCTTTACTCAAGCGACGACAGCGGCCCAACCAGGCAAAGGTTCTCTCGACGACCCAGCGGCGAGGTAAAAGTACAAAGCCTTTGTGACCGTTGGGGCGTAGTACAGGCTGTAACCTAAAACGAAACGTACCAAGCACCCAATCAAGCAGCTTCCCGCGGTAACTGCCGTCAACCCAGATGAGGCGCAGCTTTTTACAAGCTCCACTCAACTGAGCCAGAACTAAGCGAGCACCATCACGATCTTGTATGTTTGCCGATGTCACCACCACAGCCAGGATCAAACCCATCGTATCGACTAAAACGTGTCGCTTTCTGCCTTTGACAAGCTTGCCTGCGTCAAAGCCGCGTTCAGATGAACGTTCTGTTGTTTTTACGCTTTGGGAATCCAGACAGCCTGCTGTTGCGTGTTTATGTCGTCCTGCTTGCTGACGCACTTTCGCTCGCAAGCGCTCATGTATTCTCTGCCACACCTTTGTGTCCCGCCATTGTCGGAAGTAGTGGTACACCGACTTCCACTTAGGGTAGTCCTGCGGCAACATGCGCCACTGAATCCCGCTTACAACAACGTAAATAATAGCGTTGACGACCAAGCGTATATCCAGTTCTCTCGGGCGTCCCCTTCGCTTTCTTGCGGGTATGAGTTCTTTGACACACTGCCACTGCTTATCAGTTAGGTCTGTTGGGTATATCTGATAGTTCTTCACAAACCTATCTTGACCTACAACTTAGCTGATAGGCCTTTTCTCAGACAGGCTCTCAGGCGGGCTCGAGCACCTTTTCATTTTCTATCCCCTCACCCCCAACCTCTCCGTCTCCCGTCTCCGCCGCTACGAGCTCGAGCATGATCGGCCCATAAACCACAGGCTGCGCCGCGCGCACCTCGCCCTCTTTCACGAGTTCCAACAGCCCCGTAAAGCTCGTGACCAGGGTTGGCCAGTCGGCTTTCGGGAGCAGGTCGCGCAAGAAGCCCCGCCGCACGCCGGTAAGCGTTTCCAAAAGCCTTTTCATCGCGGCGGCTACCGTAAGACGCTCGACCGCGAGTTCAAAGTAGTGGCTCGGGCGGTGGCGCGCGGCGAGTTCGGCGAGCCGGGTCAGGCTCACCCTGAGGGGCCGTTCCGGGCGGGGCAGGTCGGGGCGGGGCGCGTGGGCGGGTAGAAGTGTGCGGCGGGCCTCGCGGCGGTCTTTAAGAAAGGTGATGGCCTCCTCGAGCCCCGCGAGCAGGTCCACCACCTCGAGCGCCTCCTCCACATCCTCCTCGTCCTCGACTTTGGGATGGCGCGGGAGGAGCAGCCTGGTTTTGAGTTCGACCACCCGCGCCATCCCCGGCAAGGTTTCGGTCGCAAGTTCCAGGTTTCCATCCGCCACCCGCCGGTAGTAGCCGAGGTAATCGCGGACGAGGCCCAGAATATCAAGGTGTTCCGGCAGCAGCGCTCCCGCCCGCAGCGCCTGCGTGAGGTCGCCCAAGGAGCCTGAGAAGTGGGGCGTGAGGACGACGAAGCCCTCAGGGCACGTGTTCGGGACCGCAGGTTCTGAGACGCGAGCCGGTCGCGTCATGGCGGAGGCGGGTGTCACGGCTCGAGCTTAACATGAGTGGGAGGAGTGAAATACACATGGAGCGCAAACGGGGCGTGCTTCCTCCAGACGCTCTTATCGACAAAAGTGAAATTTTTTACTAAACATCAAACGTTATGTCCAGCACCCCTCTGACAACACGCCGACAAAGAACCATTGAGCACCTCCGTGAGCACGAGTGAGAATTTTTAACACTTTGTGAATTGAGCCGTTTTACCATGCTGACGCCGGGGAAAGGGCGTCCCGACGCGGCGAAGCGCCAGGCAGGTTTGAACCTGACCTCTTCCCGGCGCGTCAGGTGGGGGCGACGACCTGTAACCGGCTGGAGGCGAACCGCCTCCTCAGCACAACCGTAGGGTTGGTCGGGAGGCCGCCCCGCCACATAAACCATCAACGGTTAGAAGAAACAGGGAGAGGGATGAAAAATAAACCTTATAAGACGTCCAGAAGCCTCTTTTACTTGCGTCTCGTTTTGGGCCTGAGCCTGCTTTTCGCCGCGTGCAGCCGCGAAGAGCCGCAAGCGTCGCAGGAGCTCGAGGTCCAGGCGGTCGTCGGCGACCTGTTGGTCAGCACGTCACCGAACCGCGCGGACGCTCGGGTGCTCGATACGGGCACCTTTACGGGCAACATCTACGTCTTTACCGCCCGGACGAGCGGCGTCGCCAAGGTCGACTTTTACATCGACGACCCCGCGCGCGCGGGTAGCCCGTTTCGCACGGAGTCGAAAGCGCCCTTTGACTTGGCGGGCGCGTCGGGTGACGCCAAGCCTCTCGACACGCGGGGGCTGGGAAACGGGATTCACACCGTGACCGCGGCGTTTACCTTAGAGGACGGCAAATCTTACGCAGCGACGGCGACCTTTTTGGTCGACAACGGCGGAACCTTGCAAAATACGCTGCTCGCGTCTTCTTACCCGTCTCGGTTGGAAGGAAAGCCGCTCACAGACGCCGTGCTGACCGGCAACGCCTACATCTACCTCGTACCCGAAGCGCGCGCAACACAGGTCACGTATTACCTCGACGACCCCGCGCGGGCGGGTCAACCTTATCAA
Source organism: Trueperaceae bacterium (assembly GCA_965214405.1). Classification (GTDB taxonomy): domain Bacteria; phylum Deinococcota; class Deinococci; order Deinococcales; family Trueperaceae; genus CBDCCT01. The sequence continues at coordinate 3,105,220 of OZ243956.1, read as the reverse complement.
ACCGAGCGTTACGCCTTTTTCGATTTTGCGGGCACGGTGCCGAGTGGCGCGGCGGGAGCGCTCGACACGAAGACTTTGAGCGAGGGACGCCACACCGTCACCGCGGTGGTGTTGACGGGCGGGGGGCAAAAGGTGGTGAGCTCGAGCTTTACCGTCCGCAACAGGGGTGACGCCCAGGGGGGGACGTTCACCCTCATCAACGCGGACACGGACGCGCCGGTGGCGGGCTTCGACCCTCTCAAGGACGGCGCGACTCTCGACCTCGCCGCCCTGCCGACGCGCAACCTCAACATCCGGGCGAACGCTACAGACGTCGGCAGCGTGCGCTTCAACCTCAACAGCGTTCAGAACGTCGAGAGCGTCGCGCCCTACGCCTTGAAGGGCGACGACGGGGGCGACTACGACGCCTGGACGCCCGCCGCGGGCGACTACACGCTGACAGCCACGCCTTACGCCCAAGCCAATGCCAAAGGAGCCGCGGGCACGCCTTTTTCTCTACGGTTCAAGGTCGTCGACGGCAAAGGGAGCGAACAGGGCGGGGCCAGGGGCGGCGTCTTGACCGGCGAACGCAAGCTGTGGCACCCGCTGAGCGTGACCTTTGACGGCCCCAACAGGAGCGAGGGCGACGCGGCGACCTTCCGTGACTACCGCCTCAACGTGACCTTCACGCACCAGAGCGGCGCGAAGGTGAGCGTCCCCGGCTTTTTTGCCGCCGACGGCAACGCCGCGGAAACGGGCGCGACGCGCGGCAACAAGTGGCGCGTCTACTTTACGCCTGACAAGACGGGCACCTGGACGTACCGCGCCTCGTTTCGGACGGGCAAAGACGTGGCCGTGAGTCTAGACGCCAAAGCCGGTCAGGCTACCTCGTTTGACGGAGCCTCAGGTAGTTTTACGGTGGCTCAGACCGACAAAACCGGGGTTGACAACAGGAGCAAAGGGTTTCTCGAGGCCGTCGGCGGGCGCTACCTGCGTTTTCAAAACGGCGACTATTTCCTCAAGGGCGGGGCCGACAGCCCCGAGAATTTCCTCGCATACAAGGATTTTGACGGCACCTCCAACGGCGGCGGGACGAATTATCTCAAGAGCTACAGCGCCCACGTAGGCGACTGGAAGCCCGGCGACCCGACCTGGCGCGGGGGCAAGGGCAAGGGCGTCATCGGCGCGCTTAACTACTTGTCTTCGGAGGGCATGAACGCGGTCTACTTTCTCACCATGAATGTGAATGGCGACGGTAAAGACGTGTGGCCCTGGACGAGCTACGGCGCGCGCGACACCTTTGACGTGTCCAAGCTCGAGCAGTGGAACATCGTCTTCAACCACATGGACAAAAAGGGCCTGATGCTGCACGTGGTGACTCAGGAAACCGAAAACGACACGCTGCTAAACGGTGGCGCGCTCGGCGTCGAGCGCAAACTCTACTACCGCGAACTCGTCGCGCGCTTTTCGCAGCACTTGGCGCTCACCTGGAACTTAGGCGAAGAGAACACCAACACCGACGCGCAGCGCCGGGACTTTGCAAACTTCTTTCGCGCGGTTGACCCTTACGACCATCCTATTGTGGTCCATACCTACCCCTGGGAGCACGACAAGGTGTACAAGCCGCTCCTCGGGTTTCCCGGGCTTGACGGCGCATCTATCCAGCTTGACCGCATGGCGGGCGGGCACGAGGAGACGCTAAAGTGGCTTAGAGCCTCGGCGGCCTCGGGTCAGCCCTGGGTCGTGACGATTGACGAGCCCGGCACCGCCGGGGAGGGCGTCTCCCCCGACGGCCCCGGCAACAACCACGAGACCGCCCGCGAAGAAGCGCTCTGGGCCAACCTCATGGCGGGCGGCGCGGGCGTCGAGTGGTACTTCGGTTACAAGTACGCCAACAGCGACCTCACGGCGGAGGACTGGCGCAGCCGCGACCGGGTGTGGGACTACACACGGTACGCGCTTCTCTTCTTCCGCGCGCTTCCCTTTACCCAGATGAGTTCGCAAGACGGCCTCACCTCCGTTACCAGCGATTACGTCTTTGCCAAAAAGGGCGCGGTTTACGCGGTCTACTTTAAGAACGCTTCTAGCACCGGCACCCTTGACTTAAGCGGCGTATCGGGACGCTTCACAGCGAAATGGTTCAACCCTCGCACCGGAAACTTCGAGGGGACGACCCGCACGGTTTCAGGCGGCGGCAAGGTCGCGTTGGGCAGCCCGCCCAAAGACGCGACTCAGGATTGGGCGGTGCTCATAAAGCGCCAGTAAGGGTTAAGAAACGGGGCCGAGCCGCGCAACGAGGAGCGCCGCTTCGTGCGCGAGCGAGACGAGGCGGCTCCCCTCCGCCTTCACCCTAAAATAATCCCTAAAGGACGCGGGCAAGCCGAGGACGTACGTTTCCAAGGCTCGGCCCGCGTCCTCTGGTGTTTGGGCTCGAGCCAGCCACGCCTCAAAAGGTTTGTGCGTTTCCCAACGTGAGAGGTGGACGGGTTCGAGGCCCGCCCCGGCAAGCCACGCCACCCAGCGCGGCACGCTGTAGGCTTCCACGTGGCTGGGGTCACGTTCGCGCTCGATACGGTTCATCGCCTCGGCAAGCTCAGGAGAAATCGGGGCCACGTTATCCACCAGCATCAACATCCCACCCGGCACCAAAACCCGTGCCGCCTCCTTTACAAACGCCTGGGGGTCCGCGAAATGATGCGCGGCGATGCGGCAGGTGACGACCTCGAAGGCCGCATCCTCAAAAGGGAGTTTTTCGGCGGGCGCGAGCCTAAAACGCAGCGCCCCGTCTTTATTGGTTATTGCGTCGGCGATAAAAGCTTTAGCCGCTCTCAGCATATCCGGCGTTAGGTCGGTTGCCGTCACCTCCGCCCCGGCCCTTGCAAAAGCCAGCGCCGTGTGACCGCCACCCGTCGCCACGTCCAGCACGCGTCTTTCCCTAAGCTCACCCGCAAGGGCGACCATGAGTTTGAGTTCGTCTCCTTTGGCGTGACCGGCACTCGTCACGTACGCCGCCGCCGTTTTGCCGAACTGCGCTTTGACCTGCTCATGAACGGTTTCATTTTTAGATTTGTCCACGCCCTTAGCATACGCGGAGGCTAAATGATTTTCGCGTGGTCGAATGGTGTAGCGACGAACCGGTTGAGGCAGGATGCACCGGCACCAAAAGAACCACAGGCCTTATACTCAGCTACTTGCCTGCTAAGAGGAACAAAGGAGAGCAGATGCGTTACCTGGTTCTACCCTTACTTTTGAGTTTCACTATGGCGTTCGCGCAGGTCGCGCCGGGCAAGTTTGTCTCCAAAGAGGAGCAAGTCTCGGTTTTTTTAGAAGAGACCCCCGAAGGGTTGGTGGCTACCCTGGCACCCGGCTACGGCGTGTTCAGCTCATTCGAGGTCCGTATGGAGGGGAATGAGCTAAGCGGCACCCTCGAGGACGGCGCCGACGTGACGGGCGCGCTCGAGGGCGACACGCTGCGGCTCACGCTGGACGGGGACGAAACGCAGGACTTGGTGCTGACGCGTCAGCAGGCGGACGTGCCGCTTGCTGAAAAGACGCCCTTGCTGAGTATGCTTTCGCTTGTGCCCGACACCGTCACGGCCCGCCAGGGGGTGCCCAGCGTGAGCTTTGTGGATTTCGGGGCGGCGTTTGCGACAAACCCTGCCTCACCACAGACCGCAGAGGATTTCGCCGCGATGTCACCCGAGGCGCAGCGAATTTGGCTAAAAACGCTGGGACGCGTTCGCAGCGGGCCGGACGACCTGCTCATATACCTCTCGATCATGATTGGAGAGATGCCCGATTTGCTGGGTTTTGAGTGGTTTGATATTGGCCGCGCGCTCGCCTACGGCACGCCGCCCAACGTCGGCACGCTCTTCGCCGCCACACCCGACCCCGACAAGCTGGCAGAGAAACTCTCAGGGCGTGACTTCGAAAGAACGACCTACCAGGGCACGACCCTTTGGCAAAAGGGGGAGGAATACAGTATCGACATCGCGGGTCGGGAACCGGGTGACCCCTTTGTCGGCTCTTTGGGCAAGGCGACGCGTCTCGCGGTCTTCCCGGACTATCTCGCCAACACCCCCACCGCCGCGATGACGCAGGCCATCGTAGACAGCCACGATGACCGTGACCCGTCCCTCGCCGACGCGGCGGACTACCGGACGCTCGCCGAAGCCCTCGCTTCAGAAGAGGGTACGCTTGTTCAGGCGCAGTTCTGGAATTTTGCTGATTTGGGTTTTGTCCCCAACGATCCTTTTGGCATGATGGAGAACCCCTCGAGAATACTGCTATCCCCTGAGACCGCGCCGCAGGGTGACCCCCTACCCCCCTACGGTCTCGCCGTACTCGCCGACAGCCAGGCGGGACCGGAGCAGGTCGGCACCGTCGCCCTGCTTTATGAGGACGGCGAGACAGCGCAGGGGGCGGCGGCGGTGCTAACGGCGCGCTTAAAGGACGCGCGTCGGGCCGAAGCTGAGGGGGTGGGTGCCAAATATGAAGCGTGGGGCGTGCGCGTAGAGGACGGAAGGATTTTTGAGAGCAGCACGGGCCTGTGGGCGGCTGTGGTCTCTGTTCGCTATCCCCTGCCAGGTTTCGCAGAAGACGCACCGGCACCGGGCGCGGTGTTTGCGAGGTGGCTCAGCGAGATATACAACCGCGAGTTTGGTCTGCTCGAGGTCAGCCCCACCCTCACTCCCTGAATCCGTACTCACCGCTGAACCAGAACATGCGGTAAAACGTCCTCCGCCGTGAATCAGGAGCACCCCCCCTTTGTCAGCAACGCTTCAAAACGTCCCCCACTTTCCTGTTAGGTTCGCGTTATGGACATTAACGGAAAAACAGCGCTCGTCACAGGCGGCAGCAAGGGCATCGGTTACAGCGTGGCGGAACTCCTGGTTCGGGAGGGCGCGAACGTCGCGGTGACCTCCCGGCATCAAGACGAAGTTGAAGAGGCGGCGCAGAAACTCTCCCAAACGGGACCGGGCCGCGCCATTGGCGTCAAGTGCAACGTCCGCGATATGGATGAGCAGGTCCAGGCGGTCAAGAAGACGGTAGACGAGTTTGGCAGTTTGGACGTGCTTATCGCCAACGCCGGGGTGGGCCGCTTCGCGCCTATCGACGAGATGAGCGTAGAAGAGTGGCACGACACGGTGGACACGAACCTCACGGGCGCGTTTTACAGCGTCAAGGCGGCGGTGGAGGAGTTAAAAAAGGCCGAGGGGTACATCATCAACATCTCGTCGCTGGCCGGAAAAAACGCGTTTGCGGGCGGCGCGGCCTACAACGCTTCGAAGTTTGGCCTCAACGGCTTTTCCGAGGCGGTGATGCTCGACCTGCGCCAAAAGGGCGTCAAAGTCTCGTACATCATGCCGGGCTCGGTCGCCACGCACTTTAACGACCACACCCCGACCGAGAAAGACGCCTGGAAGATTCAGCCCGAGGACATCGCCAAGCTGGTGGTGGATTTGCTCACCATGCACCCCCGCACGCTGCCGAGCCGCGTCGAGGTGCGCCCGAGCCAGCCGCCGCAGAAATAGGTAGAAGTAAGAGGCAAGCCGTCTGAATCCGTCGCTCGAGTCTCCGTCAGAGAAATCTACAACAGAGACCAAGATAAGAGTTCGCAAAGAAGCTCCGTGTGGGGCTTCTTCTATGCCTCATGCTAAAGTTAGTACCTGAGTGACCGCCTACGCCCTCCTCAAACCCCTCCTTTTTCGCGCCGACCCCGAAACCGTCCACGACCGGGTGATGGGCGAACTCGCCCGCGCAGGTCGCCACCCTGGCGCGTTGCGGCTCTTCTCGAGCCTCTACAGCGTCCAAGACCCCCGGCTCACCGTCCGGCGCTTTGGCCTGACGTTCCCTAATCCTGTAGGCTTGGCGGCGGGCTTTGACAAAAACGCGCTCGCGGTGCCCACCTGGCCCGCGCTGGGTTTCGGCTTTACCGAAGTGGGCAGCGTGACCGCGCAGGCGCAGCCCGGCAACCCGAAACCCCGGCTTTTTAGATTGCCGGAGGATGAGGCCTTAATCAACCGGCTGGGCTTTAACAACGGCGGCGCGGCAGCGGTGGCGACGCGGCTCGAAGCTCTACGGCGAAAAACCCTTCCAACACCTCTGGGTATCAACTTGGGCAAATCCAAGGTAACACCTTTGGACGACGCGCCGAGCGATTATTTAGCCTCACTGGAAACGCTCTGGCCCTACGCCGACTATTTTGCCGTCAACGTGAGTTCGCCCAACACGCCGGGGTTGCGGGCATTGCAGGAGGGGGGGCGGCTCGAGCGCCTTTTAGACACCGTCACAGGCTACGCCGCGAATCAGCCCGCCCGTAAACCCATTCTCCTCAAAATCGCGCCCGACTTATCTTTCGAACAGCTTGACGAAATTGTGAGGCTGGCGTTGGAATTCGGTCTGGGCGGCCTCATCGCTACCAACACGACGGTGGCTCGAGCCGGTCTCCGCAATCCCATAAACGAAGCAGGCGGGCTTTCGGGGCGGCCTCTGGGAACGCGGTCTTTAGAGCTGCTGCGTTACTTGCGCGTCCAAGTTGGGGACGCGCTGCCGCTCGTGTCCGTCGGCGGTATTTTTAGCGCGGATGACGTGTGGGAAAGGCTACGCGCCGGGGCCTCGTTGGTGCAGCTTTATACGAGTTTTGTCTACCGGGGGCCGGGGCTTCTCAAGGACATCAACAAGGGGCTGTTGGCGAGGCTTGACGAGAGTGGGGCGGGGGGGCTCGAGGACGTTATCGGTAAGGACGCTTGAACGGACTCAACAGCAGGCCAACCATCAAGCGTCCGCCATTCGCGCGTGCGACCAGGCGATAAAGAGGACGCCCGACAGGACGATGGCGAAACCCAGCAGGTGAATCCAGACGAAGGGCTCGCCCAACAGGAGGTAAGAGAGCGCGAGGGCGCTCACGGGCATCACGCCCATAAAGCCCGCGGCGGTGCTCCCCTCGACCCGCTCGACGCCCCGGTACCAGAGCCACGAGCCCAGCGCCAAGGTGCCGCCGCCCCACCAGGCGAGCGCCAGCCAGTCGCCCGTTGAGACCGCAGCGATGTCAAACGAGCCCCACTGGAAAAGCGCGAAGGGGACAAAAAGTATGGCCGCCAGCCCCGCCGACAGCCCCGCCAGCATGAGGGGGCTCAGGCGCTCCGTCGCCACCTTACCGAGCAGCGTATACCCCGCCTCGCCGCAGACCGCCCCGAAAATGAGCAGGCTGCCCAAAACGACGTTACTCCCCGACCCCTCGCCGCCCCCGGCCAGGTTAAGGACGAGCACGCCCCCGACCGCGAGCGCGACGCCTGCGGCCTTGCGCCAGCCCAGCTTGTCCTTGAGAAATACAAAAGACCCCACCGCGGTCACGGCGGGCGTCACGCTCATGACGATGCTCCCGACCACGCCCGACACAAGTTTCATACCGTAGAGCATGAGCACGCTAAACGCGAACATGCCAACCAGCGCGACCGCAAAAACGACGAGCCAGTCCCGCTTTTCCAAAGCCGCCAGTTTTTCTCGGCCCTCCTTACGAAAGAGCACGAAAGGCAGCAGCAGGAGCGCCCCCACCACCATCCGCAGCCCCGAGGCGACAAACACGGGGAACGCGCCCGTGACAATTTTGCTGATGGGGGTGCCGCTACCGAAAATAATCATCCCCAGCAGGAGGTAACTGTAGGTGAGGAGGTTGTTTTGTGAATAGGTGACGCTTCTGCTTCCCATACATTCCTTTATACAGCGTCTATGCAGCGCCTCGAGAGCTGCGGAGAACAGTGGGGCTACGGGTAGCGAACAGAAGGAAGCGTGAGTGAATTGCCCGGAGATTTAGCTGCGCCTAAAAATGGTAACCTTGGGGCGTGGCGAGGAAACGAAACCAGAGACGACATGACTGACAAGCCGCTCTCGAGCGCCGTCGAGGACTATCTCAAGGCGATTTTCGAACTCGGCGACGCCAAAACGCAGGCCCTCGCCGACGCGCTAGGCGTGAGCCCTGCGAGCGTGACCGGGATGCTCAAAAAGCTGAGCGCGCTCAAGCTTATCGAGTATGAAAAGTACCGCGGCGTCACCCTCACCCCGGCAGGGCGCAAGATTGCCTTGGAAACCTTGCGCCACCACCGCCTCATCGAGACCTATCTGGCCGAGGCGCTGGGTTACCCGTGGCACGAGGTTCACGACGAGGCGGAGAGGCTCGAGCACCACATCAGTGAGGATTTTGAGGACCGCATCGCCGAGGCGCTGGGCAACCCCACACACGACCCGCACGGCGACCCCATCCCAGGGCGCGACGGCTCGTTGCCGCAGAGTTTGGGTAGGCCGTTAACTGAGCTCGAGCTTGGGCAAGTGGCAAAAATCACCCGCATCACCAACCAAAACCGGGAGGTGCTCGAATACCTTTCAGAGCACGACCTCGTGCCAGGCGTGACGGTCGCTGTGCTCGAGCGCGCCCCCTTTGACGGGCCGGTGACCGTCGAGCGCGAGGGCCGCCCCGTCGCCCTCTCCCCCGCCCTCGCCGCCGCCATCCACGCCGAAATCATTTAATAAGGCCGTCCGCCGGATAAAGATGTTCGCTTGACAGCGCCACGACGTAAGTTTAAGCTAAAGTTTAGGTAGAGCTAAATTTATTTTGAGCTTTGCTTAATGAGTGATGGCAAATACTAAAAATAGAAAAATTGAGAGGATTCACGATGAAATGGATGACCGGATTTATTTTACTGTGGGGGTTTGCGCTCGCACAAGCCGAGCCCACGAACACCCCGCTCAATGCCGTAGCGACGGTCGGCATGGTCGGGGATGTAGTTGAAACCGTTGGCGGGGATTGCGTAAGCGTCACCACGCTGATGGGACCGGGCATCGACCCGCACCTTTATAAAGCGAGCGCGAGCGACGTCCGGACGCTCCAAGACGCGGAGGTGATTTTTTACGCGGGTTACGCCTTGGAGGGCCAACTGGGCGAGGTTTTGGAGGGTTTCGGCAGGCGCACGCCCACCGTGGCCGTGGCCGAGGCGGCGGTGCCCAGGGAAAGGTTGATTGAGACCTCGAGCGCCTACGGCGTCGACCCGCACCTGTGGATGGACGTGGCGCTGTGGCAAAACATCACCCAGGTGATAGCGGACGAACTAGGCACCCTGCGCCCCGAGTGCGCCGAAGGCGTGCAAGCGCGTGCGGACGATTATGAGGCGAAGTTGGCCGCGCTCAACGACTGGGTTCGCTCGAGCGTCGCCACCATCCCCGAAGGACAGCGCGCTTTAGTGACCGCACACGACGCGTTTGCGTATTACGGGCGGGCGTACGGGCTCGAGGTCGTCGCCATCCAGGGCATCAGCACCCAGGCCGAGGCGAGCCTGACCGATATTCGCAGCGTGGTGGACGCGGTGGTAGCGCGGCAGGTGCCCGCGCTTTTTGTCGAGACGAGCATCAACCCGCGCACCATCGAGGCGGTCCGCTCGGCGGCGCGCGACCGCGGCTTCGAGGTCGCCTTGGGCGGCGCGCTCTTTTCCGACGCCTTTGGTGAGACCGGCACGCCGGAAGGCTCCTATATCGGCATGTTGGTGAGCAACACCCGGACCATCACCGAGGCGTCAGGCGGAACCCCACCACCTTTACCTGAAAGTCTGGCGGCGTGGGAACAAGCGGGTTTATGACCTCCCTTGCGAGCGCCGTCCACGAGCCCGATTTGGCGCTTCACGTCGAGGATTTAACCGTCTCGTACGCTGACAAACCTGTCTTATGGGATATCGACTTGGACGTGCCGCCGGGCGTGCTGGCCGCGATTGTCGGCCCCAACGGCGCAGGCAAGTCGACGCTCATCAAAACGGTGCTGGGGCTTGTGAAACCGGCGGCGGGTCACGTGTATATCCACGGCGCGCCCTACCGCGAGGAGCGGCGGCGGGTGGGCTATGTGCCGCAACGGTCCTCGGTCGATTGGGATTTTCCGACCACCGCGCTCGACGTGGTGACGATGGGGCTTTACGGGCGCCTGGGCTGGTTTCGAAGACCGGGGCGCAAGGAGCGAACCCTAGCCGAGGGAGCTTTGGAACAAGTCGGCATGGAGGCCTTTGCCCACCGGCAGATTTCGCAGCTCTCGGGCGGGCAGCAGCAGCGGGTGTTTTTGGCTCGAGCCCTCATCCAGGACGCCGACCTCTACTTTATGGACGAGCCGATGGCCGGGGTGGACGCGACCACCGAGCGCGCGATCATCGACCTCCTCAAGGCGCTGCGGACGGGGGGCAAAACGGTCATCGTCGTGCATCACGACCTGGCGACGGTGGCGCAGTATTTTGACTGGATGGTGCTGCTAAACGTTCGCATGATTGCGCAGGGGCCGGTGGAACGCGTGTACACCGCGGAAAACCTGCGGGCGGCGTATGGGGGTCAGATTGCGTTGTTAGGGAGCGGGGTGGGGGGCGGGCTCGAGGGGGCGCAAGAAGTAGGACCAGAAACAGCGCAACCAGAGCAAGAGGCGGCTCCTGCCCACCTCACCCAGCGCGTGAGGATTCCCGAGGAGGTCTGAGTGGACGGTTCCCTCGCCCCCATTCTCACGTCCTTCGTCGATTTCTTTACCGACTTCACCCTCCGCAACGTGATGCTGGGCGCGGCGCTTTTGGGCGTCTCCAGCGGCGTTTTGGGCTCGTTCGCGGTGTTGCGCCAGCAGAGCCTGTTGGGTGATATGCTCTCCCACGCGGCGCTGCCGGGGGTCTGCCTGGGCTTCTTAATCGCGGGCGGGCGGCTGCTCGTGCCGATTCTCGCGGGCGCGCTCCTCACGGGGGCGGTGGCGGCGCTTTTTATGCTGCTCCTCATCCGCCGCAGCCGCCTCAAGACGGACGCGGCCATCGGCGCGGCCTTGAGCGTGTCGTTTGCGTTTGGCTTGGTGCTCTTGACCCACATCGGCAACCAAAACAACGCGGGGCAGGCTGGCCTAGACGCGTTTTTGTTCGGCCAGGCGGCGGCGATGTTGCCGAGTGACGTATGGGTGATGGGCGTGGTGACGCTTGTGACGGTAGGGGTGGTACTGCTTTTTTGGAAAGAATTCAAGGTTAGCACCTTTGACCCCGGTTTCGCCGGTAGTTTGGGCCTGCCCGTCCTGGCGCTCGACGTGCTCCTTATCGTGACCATCGCGCTCGCTGTGGTGATCGGTTTGCAGCTCGTCGGGGTGGTGCTGATGACGGCGATGATCATCGCGCCCGGCGCGGCGGCGCGGCAGTGGAGCGGGTCGTTGGGGACGATGACGGTGCTCGCCGCCCTTTTCGGCGCGTTGGGCGGCGTGGCGGGCGCGCTGCTGAGCGCGACCGGGCGCGGCCTGGCGACGGGGCCGATGATCGTCATTTGCATCTCAGTCATCGTTTTTGTGTCGCTTTTTATCGCGCCGGGGCGCGGCTTTCTCTGGGCCGGGCTCGCCGCGCGGCGCAACCGCGTGAATTTGCGGGCGCAGCGGGTTTTGGACGACCTTTTTAAGCTCGCGCAGGCGCACGACGATCCCCATTATCCCGCCGAGGAGGGAATGCTGAATTCGTACTACGGCTTTAGCGCGCGGTCGGTGCTGGGGCGGCTCGAGGCCCAGGGCCTCGTCGCCCCCACCGCCCACATGCCCGAGGAGGCCGAGCACTGGCGGCTGACCGACGCGGGGTATGAGCGGGCTCGAGACACGCTCGCCCGGATGGGAAACACGCCGTGAGGGGCGCGCTCACCCTCTTTTTTGAGTCCCCCGACCTCATCATCATGACGGTCGGCGCGCTCGTCGGCGCGGCCTCGTCGCTCGTCGGGGCGTTTCTGGTGCTCCGCAAGAGCAGCTTATTAAGCGACGCCATCTCGCATTCCGTGCTGCTGGGTATCGTCTTGGGTTATCTGGTAACGGGCGACCAGTTCTCGCCCTTTTTGATCGTCGGCGCGGCGTTGGCGGGCGTGGCGACGGTTTTTTTCACCGGGCTCTTGGCGAACAGCGGACGGGTCAAAGACGACGCGGCCATCGGGCTCGTGTTTCCTCTCATGTTCGCGGTCGGCGTGGTGCTGATTAACGTGTACGCGCGGGACGTTCACATCGACGTCGACGCGGTGCTGCTGGGCGAAATCGGCTTTGTTTGGTTGGATACGGTGCCGCTTTTGGGCTTCGAAGTGCCGCAGGCGCTCCTGACGCTGGGCGTCGTCACGCTCCTCAACGGGCTCTTTGTGGTCGTGTTCTACAAAGAACTCAAGCTCAGCACCTTTGACCCAGGCCTCGCCGCCGCGCTGGGCTTCTCGCCCACGCTCCTTTACTACGGGCTGCTGAGTTTAACGAGCGTGACCGCGGTGGCCGCCTTTGACGCGGTGGGCTCGGTGTTGTTCGTGGCGTTTGTGATCGTGCCCGTGGCCGCGGCGTATTTGCTCACCGACAAACTCTGGCGGATGATTTTTTGGGGCGTAGTGATTTCAATCCTCTCGAGCATCCTCGGCTACACCGCCGCCGTCTCGTTCGACGTGTCTATCGGCGGGATGATGGCCTGCGCGACGGGAGTTTTTTTGGCGTTGGCTTTTTTGTTAGGCCCGCGCTACGGCCTCCTGGCGCAAGAGGCGCGCAGGCGGCGGCAGCGCTTCGAGAACGCCGAAAGGACGCTGTTGGTTCACCTCTACCACCACGAAAGGGCCAAGCCGAAAGAAGAAAACAACTTGAGCGCGCTCCGCACCCACCTGCGTTGGAGCGAGAACAAAGTAAAGCGGGTGTACGAGCGGAGCCTGGACAAGGGGTTTATTGAGAGGAAAGCGCAGAGCCCCGTATTAGCCCTTACCGAGGTGGGCCGGGCGAGGGCGCGCGAGGTGCTCGAGCCCTGGCGGGGCGCACGTTGAGTGGATAGTGCTTAGCGGACAGTTGTTGGTAACAACAGCCAGCAGAACGCCAAGCGCTAGCGTCCACCCAATCCAGCCTCACCAACACCCTGAACGATTTTTTGAAGGGCGCGAAAGCCCTCCACAAGCCCCGGCCCCGGTCGCCCCAAGAAAGCCTCGGGAACGCAGTGAATTTGTTCCTTCTGAACAGCACCCACGCCTCCCCAGCACGAATTCCTATAAACCACATCCGGACGGTACTTTTCGGGCGCAACGCCGCACCAAGCGAGAATGATGGCGTCCGGGTCTAAAGCGCGCACCTCCTCATCGCTCAGCGGTCTACTTTTAACCTCCTCTTCCAAAATATTGCGCCCCCCCGCCGCCAGAATTAAATCATCCACCCACGAGAGGCGTCCCGGCGCGATGACGGGTTTGGGCCACCACTGCACGAGCAGCCTGGGAGGATTCGGCACCGTCACGGGCTGCAACGCCGTGCGCATCTCCCTGACCAAAGCCTCACCCCGCTCGAGAACACTCAACGCACGGGCGATGGTGAGAACGTCCCGGTAAACATCTTCTAAACTCACAGGCTCCGGTGCGAGGTAAGCCAAACCCGCCTCCTCCAGCCCCGCCACCACCCGCTCATGACCGGGCACGGTCAGGGACGCCAAGACGAGGTCGGGCTCGAGTCTTTCCACCACCTCAATATCGATGTCTAAATCAGGGCCTACTTTGGGTAGCCTTGAAACGACCTCAACAGGCCGGTCCGAGTGACTGTCCACCCCCACAAGCAACTCCGCACAGCCCAGGGCGCAGACGATTTCGGTGTTCGAGCAGGCGAGCGACGCGACGCGCACGCGTTACTCCGTGGGCTTGGGCCGCTCGCGCCCCTTGACCTGCCAGCTCACCTCGGACACGCCAGCGCGCAGGTTGACCACGCGGGCGAGGACGAAGAGCAAATCCGACAAGCGGTTGAGGTAGACCGCCACCTGCGGGTTCACGTCCTCTTCGTGCGACAGATGCACCGTCTCGCGCTCTGCGCGGCGCACCACGGCGCGCGCGAGTTGGAGCGCCGCCGAAGCGGGGTGACCGCCCGGCAGGATAAAGTTTTGTAGCTCGGGGAGCGTGGCGTCGTAGGCGTCTATCAGCCCCTCTAAGTGCGCCACGTCCGCCGCGTCGATGGGTACAACGTTCTTGCGGTAGGGCGAATCCTGCGGCGTCGCTAGGTCCGCGCCAACGTCGAAAAGCGCGTTCTGGACGCTCGCCAAGTCGCCGTTTAGGTTGGCGTCGCCCGCCTCGAGCTGAGCCCTCGCCAGCCCAATCACCGCGTTGGCCTCGTCCACCGTCCCGTAAGCGGCCACGCGCCGCGCGTCTTTGGGCACGCGCTCGCCGCCGTAGAGGCCGGTCGTGCCCGCGTCGCCGGTTTTGGTATAGATTTTCATGTGTTCAGCATAGCGTATAGATTCACCACCCGAGCGAGGCGAGAAACGCCCGGTTGCGCGCGGCGCTCTCTTTGGGCGTGCCCAGCCCCGGTAGCACGTCTTGCTCGACGGTGACCCAGCCGTTATAGCCGACCCTCTCGAGCCCCCCCTTGACCGCCGCAAAATCCACGCAGCCCCGCCCGAGTTCGCAAAAAACGCCCGCGCCGATGGCTTCTTTGTAGGAGAGCCCGTCGCGGCGCGCGCGCGTGGCGACCTCCGGGTCTACGTCCTTGAAGTGGACGTACCACAGACGTTCCTTGAAACGCTCCAAAGCGTCCAAGAGAATCCCCGCGTCATTCGCCCCGCTCCCGTAGACGAAATGCCCGGTGTCGAGCACCAGGCCGACCAAGGCCGGGTCGGTGTGCGCCAAAAACGTCTCGACCTCGTCCGGCGTTTCCACAAAGCCCGCGCAGTGGGGGTGAAACACCGTCCGCAGTCCCGTCGCCTCCCGAACGCTACCGGCTATACGGTTCGCGCCCTCGCCGAACACCTCCCACTGCGCCCCGCTGAGGCCCATGCCGGGTTCGATGCGCCCCGCGTGTCTGAACCGGACGTCGTTGACACTGTGCTCGTCGGCCAGCACCAGCAGGGGCTGCCAAGTGAGGTCGCCTATGTCCGCGACGCTCGCCAGCAGGCGCGCGGTTTGCAGGGAGCGCGCCTCGCCGCCGTCATGCGCGCTCGCTCGGGAGAGGTCGACGCCTTCGTAGGCCCCCAACATGGTGAGGTTGCGCGCCTCCAGCGCGCCGCGCAGCGCGTCGGGCTGGGTCGGCATGAAGCCGTAGGCTCCCAGTTCCGTGCCCTTGTAGCCGGTTTGGGCGAGTTCGTCGAGCATCCTTCCGTAGTCGATGCGCAGACCCGCGGTTCCCTCAATCGTGCCCCAGGAACAGGGGGCGTTGCCAATGTTCATAATGTCTCCTCAGTTGCAAGAGCATACTTCACCCGCTCGTCACCCCGTCCCGTACACGCTTGGCGGCTCGGTCTTTAGGGTCGATTGGCGGACATGTTTGATGGATAGGGTTCATGAACAGGGTTGACGGACAGGGTCAACGGATAATGTCGCTGACGCCGCCGCTTAGGAGCCCCTCGAGTTCCCCCGAATTCGTCATCGGCCTGTCGCCGTACTGGCTAAGCGCCAGCGCGGCGGTGAGCGCGCCGTAGACCAGGCCTTTGGCAAAGTCGCCCTGCAAGTAGCCGTGCAGCACGCCCGCCACCATCGCGTCGCCCGCGCCGATGCGGTCCAAAATAACAACGTCCCTCGCGGGCACGTGAAGACACGCCCCACCGTTCCAGCCCATCAGCCCCTCGTGCGACATGCTCATCACGATATAGCGCGCGCTGCTCCGCTGAGCGAGTTGCGCGACCACATCTTTGGGCGCGCCTTTGCAGCCGAACACCCGCTCAGCGTCGGCGCGGCCACAAAAGAGGATGTCGATGGTTTGCAAAAGAGGCTCGAGCACTTCTCGCGCCTGCTCGGGCGTCCAAAGGCGGCTACGGTAATTGACATCCAGGCTGACGGGCACGCCCGCCGCCCCCGCGCGCGCCGCGGCCTCGTGCAAAACGTCTTGAATGTTGCCGCAGAGCGCCATCGTCAAGCCCGAAAGGTGAAGCAGCCGCGTGTCTAACAGATAGCCCCAGTCGATATCCGCCGGGGTAAGTTGCGTAAAGCAGGTACCGCTGCGGTCGTAGTAGACCTGCGTCGCGCGGGGCGGCACCGCGTACTCGACGTAGTAGGTCGCCAGGCGGCCTTGGAGCCAGGTCACGGCGGACAAGTCGAGGCCGCTAAAGCGGTACTCGCCCGCCACGCGGCGGCCTAAAGGCGTGTCGGGCAGCGCGCTCACCCAGCCGCAGGCCCAGCCCAGGAGCGACAGCGTACAGGTCACGTTCGCCTCGGTGCCCGACACGTGGACGTCAAACTGTTTGGCCTGCTCGAGCCGCGTCCCCGCCGGGACGCAGAGCCTGAGCTGTCCCTCGCCAATCGCCGTGACGTCAAAGCGGGGCATGGTCAAGACACATCCTGTGAAATGGTTTGAGGGAAAATCACTTTGCACGCATCCTAATTCAACGCCTCTTCGAGGACGAAGGCTCGAGCCTCCCGCATAAGAGACGGCGCTTTTTCATAAGTTCCCGAGACACGTCAACCCGCCACGCCGTAGGTCTCGCGGATGGCATTTTGGAATGCTCGAGCCGCCGCCGCTGGGTCGTCCGCATCACGAATCGCGCGTCCAACGGTAAACACGCCGATGGGCACATCCTTAAAGCGCAGCATGTCCTCGACCTTGACGCCGCCCGCCACGCTCACCTTGAAGCCCATTTCGTGTAGGCGGCGCATCTCCTCGAAGTCTTTATCTTTCCAACTCAAATCACCCACCGCTTCCCCGTCACGGCTGCGGTGCGTGATGACCCAGGTCACGCCCAAGTCGCGCCACGCCGCCGCGTCGTCCCAGGTCCAGCCGTCGATAAGCTCGAGCTGCACCTCCCCTCCCTTTTTCTCGGCTTCTTTCAGCACTACCTCAACCGTCGTCAGCGTCGCCCCGCTCACCACGCTCACCCAGTCCGCCCCCGCCTCAAACGCGAGTTTGGCGATGATGCTCCCCGCCTCAGCAATCCGCACATCCGCCAGCAAAATCTTGTCTGGGTAGAGCGCCCTCAATGCCCGCACCGCGTGCATCCCCTCGGCGTAACATAAAATTGTCCCCGCCTCGACCACGTCAATGTAATGCTGAGCTTTTTGAACGGGCGCTAGAGCCGAAGGCAAATCAAAGGTATCCAACGCAAGTTGCAGTTTGGGTTTCATCATCACATCCTCAAAGAAAACTTAGCTTTCAGGCTTTTTTTAACCACTATTCACTCACCACTCCCCACTGCCTCACCCCTTCACCGCCCCCGCCGTCATCCCCTGGATAATTTGCTTGGCGGCAAAAAAGGTGATGATAAGAGGCGGAATGGCAATCAGACTCCCCACCGCCATCATCTGCCCCCAGAGCACGCCGTCATCGCGGATAAACTCAGACGCAAACACGGGCAGCGTTTTGGTGTAGCGGCTGGTGAGAAAGAGCGCCAGGATAAACTCGTTCCAGGCGATGCGGTAGGTGAAAATGGCTGAAACCGCGAAGCCCGCGCCCATGAGCGGGAAAATCACGCGGAACAAGACTTGCAAGAGCGTCGCGCCGTCGATGATGGCGGCTTCTTCAAGCTCCACCGGAATCTGCTGGATAAAGCCGAAAAGCAGCCAGACCGAAAAGGGCAGGTTCAGCGCGGTATAAAAAAGCATGAGCCCGAGCTGCGACCCGTCCAACAGGTCGCCCCGCCCGAGGCCGTTGGGCAGCGTGAAGCGCACCCCCTCCACCGCGTCGCCGATGCCCCAGGAAATCCAGAAGCCGATGACCGCGACCGCGATGACCGCCGGAGGAATCATGCGAATCACGAGCGTGGTCTGCGCGATGAGGCCGCGGCCCGGAAAGCGCATCCGCGCCAGGGCAAAGGCCGCCATGCCCGCCGTGAGCAGCGTGACAAAAGTCGAGCCGAGCGCGATGACCAGCGACGAGACGAGGTAGGGAATCATGCGGTAGGTGGTGATGACCTCGGTGTAGTTGCTCGCCGTCGGCATAAAAATCCAGCGGGGCACCCTCGACTGAATCTCGATGGGCAACTTGAGCGAGGTCGCAAACATCACAAAAATGGGCGCGAGCGCCACCAGCGCGAGCGTAAAGAGCGCCACGTAACGCCACACGTCACCCTTGCTCACGCGCGCGCGTTTGGCCTTGCGCTCGCGCCTCTCTAAGCCCCGCTCCACCGTCCCCTGCACCCTAAACCGCCCTGTCTTCGAGAGGATTGTTGTAAAACATCAGCGCGACGCTCAATAGAATAAGAATCACGCTCAAGAGCACCGCGATGGTCGCGGCGTAACCCAGGTCTTGCGAGGTAAACGCGGTCTGAAAGAGGAGCAGCGACAGCACTTTTGTTGAACTCCCCGGCCCGCCGTTCGTCATGATGTAGATGACTTCGAGCGCCCGGAACACGTCGATAATCCGCATGAGCAGCGCGATAAGCAAAATATTACGCATCATCGGCAGCTTGATGAACCAAGTCATCTGCCACCAGTTGGCCCCGTCCAGATACGAGGCCTCGATAAGGTTGCCCGGCAAGCCCTGCAAACCCGCCAGCACGATCATAAAAATAAAGGGCGTCCACTGCCACACGTCGCTAATGACAATCGAAAACATCGCCAGGTTGGGGTCGGCGAGCCATTCTTGACGGATGAAGCCGAGATTTTGTAAGAAAGGTACGGCGTTACCGATGGCCTCGAGATAATAGTTCACCACCCCGTTACGCGCGTCGAGCAAATAGCGCCAGATAAGCCCCACCACGATGGGCGCAATCATCAGCGGCAACACAAAGATGGTCCGAAAAATAGATGCGCCCCGCACGGGCTTTTCCAAAAGCAGCGCCAGGCCGACGCCGATAATCATCTCCAAAAGCACCACCCAAAACCCGAACACAAACGTCGTGCGAACCGACGACCAGACGACCGGGTCGGTTAAGAGGCGGCGAAAGTTTTGAAACCCCAGATAATCCTTGGCCGCCCACGCCTCGCCGAAGTTCCAGTCGTAAAAACTCAGCACAAGCGAGTTGTAAAGGGGCACCATCAGCCCGAGCGCCAGGATAGCGACGGCGGGAAGTAAAAAGAGGTAAGGAACGGCTCTGTTGGGTCTCATCGGTCGCTCTCTTTATATGGATTGGATGCTCAGACTGAGAAGCTTTAGGTAATAGATATTTGGTGAGCTGACTTCATAGACTACTTCAGAATAAGGAGGGAGACGCGCTTTTAACGCGTCTCCCGAAAATGCTAATTACCGCTCGAGCCCCAGCTATAGTACCCTTCGCGGTCCAACAGTTCGCGTAAGCGGTCGTTGGCGCTGTTCATCGCGTCTTCGATGGACTTTTGGCCGGTCAGCGCCGCCGAGATTTCTTCGCCCAAGATGGGCGCGTTCATCGCGGGCCACTCGGGGATTAAAGGACGCCAGTCGGCGTCGGCGCACTCCAACTGCTCTAAGACCACCGGAAACTCGGGGTGCATCGCCTGAAGCTCGGGGTTGGCGAGCGTCGAGGTGCGCATGGGGTTACCGCCCGCCTCGACGACCATCTGGTCGCCCATTTTGCTCGTAAACCACTGGATAAAGAGCCAGGCCGCCTCTTTGTTTTGCGAGTTGGACGCAATGCCCATCGCAAAGCCGCCCGTCTCACTGCCGCAGGTCGCGGCGGTGGGGTGGAGCGCGTAGCCTACGTTACCGACGACGTTTGAAACCGAGGGGTCAGACACCATCGGCGCAATCGCCATGCGGTCTAGGTACATCGCCGAATCGCCCTGCAAAAAGGCCGCGTCCTGCTCGCCCGCGCCGTTGGCCTCGGCGCCGGGGGGAGAGTTCTCGAGGATCGTCTGAAGCGTCTCGACCGCCTGAATGGCCTCGGGTGAATTCACCACGGGGTTGTACGAATCATCCAGCACCGTGCCGCCCAGGGGCGAGAGGTGCAACAACCAGGCGTGGACGACCTGGTGCCCCGCCGAGCCGCGCGTGGTCATGCCGTAAACGTCGGGCACGTTGTCGGTAATAAACTGCGCGGTTTCTAAGAGTTCGTCGTAGGTGGTGGGAACCTCTAAATCGTACTCGTCAAAAATGTCGGTGCGGTAGGCCAAGATGCTCGTCTCGGGGCTAAAGGGAATCCCGTAGAGCGACGCGCCGGGGCCGTCCAGATAGCCTTTACGCCCGCCCGATTTGCCGCCGTTGGTGAGGTAGGCGGGCACGATGTCTTCGATATCGTAGTCGGGCATCGTCAGGCGCGGGTTGTTGAGGTAGGGGGCCAAGGGCTCGAGCCAGCCGTTCGCCACGTACTCGTTTTTGGTAAAGACCACCCAGGCCACCACGTCTAAGTCGCCCGAATTGGGTTTAGAAATCTCGGTAACCTGACGGTCTTTCATGTTGAGGTACTGGGTCAAATCAAGCTCGACCTCAATACCCGTTTCCTCGGTGAACTGCGGGATAAGCGTGGCCGCCGCCTCAAAGTGCGACAAGGCGGGCCAGCTCACGACGATGGTCGTGCCCGCGTAATCGCTGTACGGTTGCGCCGAGGCGCTAAAGAGCGCGCCCATCGCCGCGAGCGCGGTAACGAGGAGTAGGAAAACACGTTTCATGGATAAATCCTCCTTGGAGTTTAACTGGTTTGACGTTGGCTTCGACTTCGGGTGATTTAACTCTGGTGGACTCGACTCTGGACGACTTTCTCCGGATAGGTTCGTGCGTCTTAGACCGGAAGGTCTCAGGACCAAATGGGGAGGTGTTGCTGAAGTGTTACTGAGCTGTCACTGAGGCGCTACAAGAGCGCCTTGAAGGGCAAATCGGGCTCGGTGGCAAAAGCGTCTTCAAAGCCGCGACGGTAGTTGTAGATGAGTTTGTCTTTGTCTGTTGGATAGATGTATTTGCCGCCGACCTGCCATATGAAGGGCTTAAACGCGTACTGCAAACGGTCTTTTCGCATCTTCCACAGCGTAACGATTTCGTTCGTGTCGGCCTGAAAATTGCTCCAAATGTCGTGATGAACCGGAATCACGACCTCGGCGTTCAAGCCTTCGGCCATCCGCAAAATATCGACCGAGGTCATCTTGTCGGTCATCCCGCGCGGGTTTTCACCAAACGAGGCGAGCGCGACGTGGACGGTGTGGTCGTTGCCGTGCTTGGCGTAGTAGTTCGAGTAGTGCGAGTCGCCGGAGTGGTAGAGGGTGCCGCCGGGTGTTTTGACGAGGTAGTTGACCGACCGTTCGTCCATATCCTGTACGGGCTGACCCTTGAGCACAACGCCCTTGGGCGCAGTGACGAGTTCGGTGCGGTCGAAGGACTCGAGCACCACCAACTCGATATCTTTAATGGTGAGGCTGTCACCGGGCCTGACTACCACGCAGCGCTCTTCGGGCACGCCCCAGGAGAGCCACAAATCCACACAGGTCTGCGGCCCCACAAACTGCACGTGCGGGCCGCAGTTTTGTACGACCGCCGCGGCGACGTTGGGGTCGATGTGGTCGCTATGGTCGTGGGTGGCGAGCACCGCGTCTATCTCTCTAATGGCAAAGGGGTCCAACACGCAAACCGAACTGCGCAGGTTCGGTTGGATATTGAGCGCACCCACCGCGCGGCGGTGCTGATGGTGGGGGGCCATCTGCGGCGCGTCTTGGGTGCGCTTGCCGCTCCTCACCCACAGGTCAAAACAAAGATTGGCGTTCCCCTCGGTTTTAACCCAGATGCCGGTGCAACCGAGCCACCACATCGCAAAGGTGCCCGGCGAGACCTCCTCGCGCGCGATTTCTTCATTGAGCCACGTGCCCCATTCGGGAAAGGCGCTCAGAAT
Organism: Trueperaceae bacterium; assembly: GCA_965214405.1. Lineage (GTDB taxonomy): Bacteria > Deinococcota > Deinococci > Deinococcales > Trueperaceae > CBDCCT01. Next base: position 3,083,579 of record OZ243956.1, on the reverse strand, counting down.
CCAGGACTCTCTCGTGATGTCACTTACTTTGCTCATGGCTTACTCAACCCTTGACTCCTTGGTAGCGGCTCGAGCCTCGACAAGTTTGGTAGACAAGCCTGTTTGGGCTCAGTCCCTGTACGATCCCTCGTAATCGTTACGCCTCTATTAAAATCTTTGTGCCACCAAAGGTATCACGCCTTAGCCGCTCATGTCAAGACGTTTGTTCATATGTTTGCACATATGTGCAAAAAGAGGGTATGCTAGGTCAGAATTCATGCGAAGCAGAGATTTGTGTCAAACAAGGACTCAGATAAGAATAAGGTCGACGGGGAAGAGAAAAGCGCCGAGCGAAAAGTGGGAAGCCAAAACTGGAGTAAGAAACCGGGGACGCACGCGACAACGGGCGCAGCAGAGGGGGGTAAGGGGTGAAGCCACCTGAGTTAACAACTCACTTAGACGAGGACTTTAGCCTTTTGGTCGAGGTTGCCAAACTTTATTATGAAGAGGGGCTGACGCAGCTCGAGATCGGGCGGCAGCTCCAGAGTTCGCGCTCGACCGTGTCGCGCTTGCTCAAAGAGGCGCGGGACAAGGGCGTCGTCACCATTACCATTGATTATAAATGGGTGCGCGACAGCGCGTTGGAGCGTGACCTAGCGCGCACCTTTGGGTTGACGCAGGCTTGCGTGCTCCGCGCCGACGGACGTTCTGAAGACGAGATGATCGACGGCTTGGGGTACTTGGCGGCGCGTGCGCTCGAGGGGGCTGTTCACAGCAGGCTAGTTCTGGGCGTGTCTTACGGGCGTTCGGTCGCCGCCACCGTGTGCCACGTTGCGCCGCGCCCTACAGAAGACCTTACCGTGTTGCAAATTATCGGCGCGCTCGGCTCAGGAAATCCCTTGCAGGACGGCCCCGACTTGGCGCGTCAGCTTGCCAACAAGTACGGCGCGACTTACCGCTACCTGCACGCGCCGCTGATGGTCGAGAGCGCCGAGACGCGCGACCGCCTCTTGCAAGAACCGCTCGTCGGCGCGCTCTTGCAAACCGCCCAAAAGGCCGACGTCGTGCTGACCGGCGTGGGCTCGCTGAGCGGCGACGCGTCCGGCCTCTTCGCGGGCTACTTGCGCCAGCGGGACTTAGAACACCTTAGGGCGGCGGGAGCGGCAGGCCACATCTGCGCGCAGTTTTTCGGGCCGGACGGGAGGCCGGTCGCTGAAAACGTCAACGAGCGGGCCGTCACGATTGGCTTAGACGCCCTTAAAAACATCGAAACCGTCATTACGGTCGCGGGGGGCGCGGCCAAGGTCGAGGCGCTCCGCGGCGCGCTCCGCGGCGGCTACGTGAACGTGCTCGTGACGGACGACGTGGCGGCGCGTAGGGTACTAGCGGGTTAGTTTCAGACGCGTGAGAAAACTTTAACCATCCCACCCTACAGAAGCGGGGGCTCCTCACCAAAGGTGGTGTTAAAGGTGGAGAAGGGATCGTCAAAGGGGTTAGTTTTGGACGGCTCGAGCGGAGGCGCGGGCGCATGGGCTGAAAAGAATCTGTCAACAGCCTCTTGAGCGTCCAGTTGAAAAAGCACCCGCTCGACAAGCTCTTTGTGCGCCTCGCCAAAGGTCTCGAGCAGCAGCACCCTCGCACTAGAAGCAACATGATTTTCGTTCGCGGGTTCTTTCATCCATTCCCACTGGCATCCTTGTTACGTATGCTCAGCCTTTCCTAGTAACGAGTGACGCCCGATACGCCAGGTGTCTTGCGGAGTAAAGAGTAAAGCCAGTCTAAGCGAGACGCTGCGCTACGGCTACGGCGAAATTCACTCGAGCCTTGTTTGTAGCCTCATCTTTTGTAGCCTCACCGTGATTTATGCTTTCTCACGGCTTCCGAATACCACCATGCACGACGGGCTGCGGATGTGACTCCGGCTGTGATGACGCGGGGGCGTCCCCGGAAGCCGTTTCGCCGCGTTTGCGGCGGTACATCGAGGCGTCGGCGCGGTTCAGAAGCGTTTCTAAAGACATCCCCTGGCACCAGTCGATGGTGCCGATGTCGGCGCGCACGACCATCACGCCCGCCGAGGTGCGCACCGGGTCCAGGAGGGTCGCCTCGAGCCGGGGGCGCAGCGCGGGCAGGGGGCTCGCCACGATGAATTCGTCACCGCCGTAACGCATGACCACGTCCTTTTCGCGCACCGTGCCCGCCATGCGCCGCGCCACGGCGCGCAAGACCTCGTCGCCGACGGCGTGCCCGTGGGTGTCGTTGATGGCCTTGAAATCTTTGAGGTCGACGAACGCGAGGGAAAAGGGTTGCGCGCGCCGCATGAGGTCGTTGAGCTCTTCGATACCCGCGCGGCGGTGGAGCGTGCTCGTCAGGGGGTCGACGCGGTCTCTCGAGCGCTCTCTCAAATAAGCCCAGCCTATAACGCTCGCAAGACCGATACCGAGCGCGTGAAACCCCATGTAAGGGAGCCAGTCAGCCGCGCCCAGCCTCACCACGCCCAGCACCACGAGCGCCAACGCCGCGAGCAGCGGCAGGTCCCGCCGGATGTTGTTGCGGACGTGCAGGAGCGTCGCGCCGAAAAACCAGAGGTAGACGAGCGCAGCAGGGGCGCTCTCCCCGCCGAAACGCAACGTGAGCGAGAGAAAAACGAGGTCCGCGCCCACCTCGGCCCAGCTAAGCGGGGCCTCATAAGAGGTTCGCCGCCGCCACACCCGCCAGATGACCACGTAAAAGAGCGTCACGCCAACCACCGTGAGCGCGTAGAGGCGCGGCGGAACGGGCCACCAGCCGCCAGCCACGAACAGCCCGAGGAGAGCAAACACCGCGAGCCGCGCCAAAATGCGTAGTCGCCACGCGTGGAAGGGGGAAGGAAAGGATGATGTCATGGGGTGGTTGTCTCAGGATGGTGTCAGTTGGCAACTAGACGCGTCAGTAGTTATCAGGTCGCCGTACAAAAGAGTGTTGTACAAAAAAGCGTTATACAAAAAAGCGCCGCGCAACCGTCGTCGCGGAGGCTATCACCTGAACCGACTCGCTCAGAACCATCACTGTCGAAGCCGGTGCGTTGCAAACTCATACCCTCAACCCGGCTCGAGAGCTTCCGGCGCTTGGACGAGGATTCCACAGGGCAAAGAGAAGAGATGAAGAACCTCACGCTCTGTAACATGGCTCACTATACCTTACGGGCGAGTGGTTTGCCATGACGCGTGCCTCACTTGAGGCGCGTAGCGGTTCACGACCCCTACCAGCGGTAGTGCCTGATATGCTCCCCCCGCTCGGCAATCTCGCTCATCGCCTGGATGCCCAACTCCAAATGCAAGTCGGTGTAGGCGCTAAACACCCGGTTGGCCGAGACTTTGGTCTTGATGCCCCCCTTCTTTAACGGCAAGTCGGACACCAGCAGCATCGCCCCGATGGGCACCTTACTCGCAAACCCCACCGAAAAGAGCGTGGCGGTCTCCATGTCAATCGCCAGCGCGCGCTCTTCGTAAAGTTCGGCCTTGAATTTGTCGTCAAACTCCCAAAAACGGTAGTCAGTCGTGTGGATGACGCCCGTGCGGTAGTCGAAGCCTTTCTCGACAATCATCTGCGAGACGAACTTCTGCACCTTGAAGGTCGGCAGCGCGGGCACGCGGGGCGGCATAAAGTGCGTCGAGGACCCCTCGTCACGAATCGCCGCGGTGGGCAGCACAAAGTCGCCCACTTCTAAAGAGCGGTGCAGCCCGCCGCACATCCCCAGGAAAAGCACCGCCTTGGGGTCGGCGGTCGCCAGGAGTTCGATAATGAGGGCCGCGTTGGGCGCGCCAATCGAAAAGTTGATGATCGAGACGCCCATCTTTTCGCTGTGCGCCGCGTGCATAGCCGAGCCGCGCGTCTGCGAGTCGCCATACTGCGAGCTAAAGCGCTCCATGTAGTAGTTAAAGTTGGTCAGCACGATCTGCTTTTGAAAGCGCCCCGGCGGCGTGCCGGTGTAGCGCTCCAACATGTCCTCGGCGAGCCGCCACTTGCGCGCGTTCGCGTAGATGCGGTTGGGGTCGGGGACCAAAAAAGGATTCGCCTCGGGTTGCCCCTCGGCGTCGTGTTCTGTTTCTGCGGAATGTACTTCGTCCATGCCCAAGGTTATCAAGATTTTTGGGTTACGGGCTCGAGATTATGAAAAATAAGGCTGTAAAACCGCGTCTCATGAACCCTTTTTCACCCCTCCCGCCGCTCCGCCTCACGTCGGGACGTTACTGTTAAGGGGCCACTGTGCAATAATGCACTTAGCGCTCTCTGTTTTTACGAGACTATGTCTATGGGGCAATCTAAAAAACCGCCTGGCGCGGTCTATAGGAGGGAAACGTTGAAAGCTTCAAAAATGTGGGCCGCGGCTTGTGTCATGGTCGTCGGGCTTCTTTCGGGGTGTAACATCGTCTTTACAGGAGACACAGGCTTACCCGACGGCATCGACATTTACGACGGCGCCTACTCGACGTCATACCAAGACGGCAACGGGCGCTTCATCATCTGCGACAACGCCACGACGGAACTCTCTTACGCGTTCGCTTACGACGGGGCCCTCGCGTCCTGGACCTCGTACCTTAGGGGCGTCCAGAGCGGCCAGGTCACGGGCCGCGCAACGTTTACGCCCAACAGCGGCAACGTCTCTTACGGCTCGGATTACGTCGAAGTAACCTACACCATTCCAGCCTATAACGCGCCGCTCTCGGTCGCGCCGCAAGCCATCGTGGTGAGGCCTGTGGTAAAGGGCTACACACGCCTTTATTTGCAGGTTAACGGCTACAGGGAGGGGTTTGATTTTCTCTCGAGAGATATTCCGGTGGTGGACTGCTAAACCTGTTAGATGTGCTTTGACTTTGAAGATGCTTGCGCCCTCCTTTAGATGTGGAGGGCGCGGTTTTTGGGGCTCGAGCACGCCATACCGCACGGGCCTGTACAATGGCTCATGAAATTTAACGCGTTCGTTTGGGAGCTTTATAAAGAGTCGAAGGAGAGCCAAAAGGTTCTCGACTTATGGTCTCAGCTTAGTACACAAAAGGACGGCCCTTTTCCAGCCTCCTTCTTCGGCGTCTTGGAACCAGACCCGAAGACACCTCTAAATGAAGAGAGTGCCAGCATCGTAAAAGCAGCTAGAGACTACGTAAGGGGCGTTGAGGTGAACAGCCTCGAGGACGCTTCTACCGTATACGAGAAAATGGTTCGCTCCAGCCTCCCTATCGTGTGGCCCGATGGAGAAGCCGACGTCTTTGACGCCGAAAGAACTGCCGCTTCTATATACGAAGTGTCGCTGGGGCTTCACCTTGCCCAACCTGACTATTTCATCCCCTACGGCTTCACAAGCATATTCAATATTTTGGAGCGCGTGGGCGAGACGTTCAACTTACCTCTCCCGCCTATCCCCGGAAAGCGCGATAAGGAAGGTCGCGCGCTCCTCTACAGTTACATCAACGAAGCTTTTCACGAGTTTCGCAAGAGGCACAACCTAAGCGTCATCGAGATGTGCGCCTTTCTCTACGACTTCGCGCTTTACACCACCGAAGATTACAAAGGCGAACTGCCCGCACCCTCTAAAGTTTGGCTCATAACAGGTGGAACGGATAACAATGGGGATTTCGAATTACTCGAGGCCGCTACTCAAGATTCGGAGGAATTCTGGCAGGGCAACGTTGACACGCGGCGCGGAGATGTTTTGCTCATGTACTGCGTCTCGCCGCACAGCCGCATCCATTCCATCTGGCGGGCGATGACGGACGGGTTTATTGACCCCTTCTTTCACTACCACAGCACCATCTGGATATGTAACCCAATTAAGACTGCTCCCGTCACCTTTAAGGAGATGAAAACCGACCCGCTCCTGTCACAGAAGGGCGCGATTAAGGCTCACCTGCAAGGGCCAAGCGGCAAACCGTTCACCCTCGAGGAGTACGAAGCCATCCTAGACATCATGGCCGCCAAGGGACAGGACGTCTCAATTCTGCCCAAGCCGCAACGCATCTCCTATCTTCCTTCCGATAGGCTTGAGGACGAACGCGACGTTGAGGTGGAACTTATAGAACCTCTTTTGAAACGGCTCGGTTACACCCCGAGCGACTGGATAAGGCAGATGCCCCTGCGGATGGGCCGGGGCGAGCGTGTCTACCCCGACTACGCCTTCGGCGCGGTGCAAAAACGCGGCGAGGAAAGCGCGGCGATGGTGTTGGAGGCCAAGTTCAGCATCAGCACCCATAAGGAGCTGCAAGAGGCGTATTTTCAGATGAAGTCTTATGCTTTGCGGTTGCAAACGAAGGTGGCGGTGTTAGCCGCCAGGGAGGGTGTCTGGGTGTTTCCGCGCAAGCGTGGGGGCTTCGGGCTCGAGCACCACACCCACCACACCTGGGACGACCTCACCCACCCCGACGTTTTTCACCAACTGAGCGGTTTGATACGCTCGTAGAACCGCACACACCACACAAAAGCTAAAGGCGCGTCTGGGACATAATAGAGGTATGCAGAAAAAAGCCATCATCATCGGTTCGGGCATCGGCGGCCTCGCGTTGGGGATTCGCTTACAAAGCCTGGGCTTCAACACCACAATTCTTGAAAAGCTGGACGGCCCCGGCGGGCGCGCTTACGTGCGAAAGGCGGACGGTTTCACCTTTGACATGGGGCCGACGGTTCTCACCGTGCCGCACTTTATCGAGGAGTTGTTTGGGCTCGAGCGCAACGCCGCCGCCCTTAACCAGCCCGACTTCCCGCCCCACACGCTTTCCGGCGAACGCATAACAAAGGGCGTCTCCGGCGGCCCCGCCACCTCAAAGTACGTTGACATCGTTCCCATCCTCCCCTTCTACCGCATCTACTTTGACGACGGCACCTTTTTCGATTACGACGGCGACCCGGTTCACACGCGGGAGCAGATAAGTCGGCTCGCGCCGGAGGATTTGGAGGGGTACGAACGGTTTCACGAGGCGTCCAAGGCGATTTTCGAGCGCGGCTTTTTGGAACTCGGCTACACCTACTTTAACGATGTGCCCTCGATGCTGCGCGTCGTGCCCGACTTGTTGCGTTTAGACGCGGTGCGCCCGCTTTTCTCGTTTGTCAAGAAGTATTTCAAGTCCGACAAGATGCGCCAGGTGTTCTCCTTCGAGCCTCTTTTGGTCGGCGGCAACCCGCTCAAGGTCCCGGCGATTTACGCGATGATTCACTTTGTCGAGAAAACGTGGGGCATCCATTTTGCGATGGGCGGCACGGGCGCGCTGGTGGACGGGTTTGTCAAGAAGTTTGAGGAGCTGGGCGGAGAGATTTATTTTAATAGTGAGGTGGCGCGTATCGAGGTGGCGAGGGAAGGCCGCAAAAAAGTCGCCAAGGGCGTGACACTTGCGGACGGCACCACATTTACCGCCGATTTGGTCGTTTCCAACGGCGACTATGCCAGCACCTACTTAAACCTCATCGAACCCAAACACCGCTTCTGGAACCGCGACGTGGTGGTCAAGGCGCGCAAACAGTCAATGTCTCTTTTCGTGATTTATTTCGGCTTCCGCGCGCCTCAAAACCTTGATTTGCGCCACCACAACATCATTTTGGGACCGCGCTACGAGGAGCTTCTGACCGACATCTTTGACCGCAAGGTTCTCGCCGTGGACTTTTCGCAGTACCTACACATCCCCACCCTCACCGACCCCAGCCTCGCGCCGCCGGGCCACCACGCCGCCTACACGCTCGTCCCGGTGCCGCACAAGGGCGGCAAGCTGGATTGGGATGAACTTGGTAAGCCGTTCGCGGACAAGATTCTCACCTTTTTGGACGAGCGCGGCTATATTCCCGGCTTAAAGGACCGTCTTGTCTACCAGAGCTTTATTACCCCCGACTATTTCGAGGGGACGCTCAACTCCTATCTGGGCAACGGTTTCGGCGTCGAGCCGGTGCTCGTGCAGTCGGCCTTTTTCAGGCCCCACAACCGCAGCGAGGACGTGAGCAACCTCTATTTGGTCGGCGCGAACGCGCAGCCGGGCGGGGGCACGCCCTCGGTGATGATGTCGGCGAAGATGACGGCTCGGACTATCGCTGAGGATTTTCGGGTTCCGGAGGAGGTTGTGAGCGGGGTGCCAAAGATTAAGGCTTCAAAGCGTGAAGCGGACGTGGCCGAAGTCTTTTAATTAATCCCGTCCAGCACGCCTCTCCCGCCCCTTTGTGGTGTATACTCGCCAGCGTGATTAGCGTCCGCGACTTGAGCAAGCACTACCGCGTCCACGAGAAAGAGGCGGGGCTTGGGGGTTCACTACGCGCCTTTTTCAAGCGCCGGTACAAGACGGTGGAGGCGGTCGCGGGGGTGACGCTCGAGATTGCCGCCGGAGAAATGGTCGGCTTTCTCGGCGCGAACGGCGCGGGCAAGACCACCACGCTCAAGATGCTCTCGGGCCTCCTCCACCCGACCTCGGGCGAGGTGACGGTGGCGGGCTTTACGCCCAAGCGCCGCCAGCGCGAGTTTTTAACCGCCATCACGCTGGTGATGGGCCAGAAGCAGCAGCTCGCCTGGGACTTGGCGGCCTCGGACTCGTTTTTGGTCAATCAGGCGATTTATGAAATCCCCGACAAGGTTTATAAGGAGCGGCTGGGCGAGCTTACGGAAATGCTCGAGCTTCAAGGCATCCTCAACAAACAGGTCCGCAAACTCTCTCTAGGCGAAAGGATGAAATGCGAACTCGCCGCCGCGCTCCTCCACGCGCCCAGGGTGCTCTTTTTGGACGAGCCAACGATTGGCCTGGACGTCAACATGCAGGAGGCGGTCCGCACCTTTATCGCCGCCTACAACACCCGCCACGGCGCCACGGTGATGCTAACCTCGCACTACATGGCCGACGTGACCGCGCTCGCCAAGCGGATTTTAGTCATCGACCAGGGGCGGCTCATTTTCGACGGTGACCTAAAAGGCTTGATCGAGGAACGTGCGCCGCACAAGGTCTTGAAGCTCCAGTTCAGCCAGCCCCTTTCAGAGGACGCGCTACGGCGCTACGGGGAGGTCCGCGCGGTGGACGAATTGCGCGCCGAACTCCTGGTGCCGCGCGCCCAAGTAACCCGCACCTCCGCCGCGCTCCTCAACGCGCTGCCCGTGGTGGACATCAGCATTGAAGAAATCTCGGTAGAAGAGATTATCGGTGAGGTGTTTCACCGCCGGGCGGAAGCGGTTTAGATGCTCCAAACGGCCCGCAAGACGCTGAGCAAAACGAAAGCCCTTTTCGTCTACGCTTTCACCATCGAGACCGAGTACCGCGCCGAAATCATCATTTGGATGATCGCCGGGTCGCTGCCCCTCATCATGATGTTCGTTTGGATGGGCCTGGCCGACGCGGGGCCGATGGGCGGCTACAGCCCGCAGGACTTCGCCGCCTATTTTCTCACCGTGTTCTTGATTCGTCAGGTCACGGCCATCTGGGTTATTTTTGAATTAGACCGCGAGATTCGGCTGGGCGAGCTTTCGCCCAAGCTGCTGCGCCCTCTGGACCCCTATTGGATGCACGTCGCGCATCACCTGGGGGCGCAAGTCGTGAGGCTGCCTTTTCTAATTCCTATCGTCGCCGTGGGGGTGGTGCTCACCGGGGCCAACTTCGACTTTCGCCCCGCTACCGTTGCGCTGTTCGCGGTGTCGTTGGCGGCGGTGTGGATGATTCGCTTTAACCTGCTCTACAGCGTCGGGCTGCTCACCTTTTGGACGGACCAGGCCATCGCGCTCAGCTCGCTTATTTTCACCTTGTACACCGTGTTTAGCGGGATGCTCATCCCGATTGACTTCTTTCCCGCTGGCTTAAGAGAGGCCATCCTCTACACGCCTTTTCCCTACCTCATCGACTTTCCCGTCAAGATTATGTTGGGGGACGTGACGGGGGCGGCCTTAGTGCAAGGCCTGGCAATCCAGAGCGTGTGGGTCGTCGTGTTCGTCCTGCTGCGTCTGGTGATGTGGCGGCGGGGGCTGAGGCGCTACGGGGCGGTGGGGGCGTAGTGGCTAAGATGTTTGTTTCTGGCGTTGTCAACCTCGAGACCACCCTCCCCGTCGAAAGTTTCCCAATCCCCTACGCGCCCGTGCGTTATCCCTTTTTCGGCATTCAGAGCACCGTCTCAGGCGTCGGCTACAACGTCTCAAAGGCGTTGACGCGTTTGGGTGATGAGGTTCAGTTTGCCTCGTTTGTTGGCAACGACGCGGTGGGGCGGGTTGTCGAAGAGACCCTGAAAGCCGACGCCATCCCCACTCGTTACCTTGTTAAAGGGCTTCGAGAAACCCCTCAGTCCGTTGTTCTTTACGATAAAAAGAGCGACCGGGCGATTCACACCGACCTCAAAGACGTGCAAGAGAAGGAGTACCCGCTCGAGCTTTTTGATGAGGCAATAAAAGGCTGCTCGCTCGCGGTGCTGGGCAACGTCAACTTTTCAAAGCCCCTCCTCCAACGCGCCAGAACCTTGGGTGTTCCCGTCGCTACCGACCTTCACGCGGTTGTGAGTCTCGAGCACCCCTACAACCAAGATTTCCTGAACGCCGCCGACATCCTTTTCATGAGCGACGCGCGCCTGCCGTGCGCGCCGGAGGCGTGGCTGGCGGAGGTTCAGGCGCGCTTTCCCTGCCGCGTCGCCGTAGTTAGTAGAGGCGAGAAGGGCGCGCTCATGGCGATTCGCGGCGAAATGGTGGAAATTCCCGCCGTCACAACGCGCGAGGTTGTGAGCACGGTAGGCGCGGGGGACGCGCTCTTCGCGTGCTTCTGCCACGTGTACGCAAAAACGCGCGACCCTTACGAGGCTGTGCGAAAAGCGAGCCTTTTTGCTTCCTACAAGATTGGCGAACGGGGCGGAGCGCAAGGGTTCTTGGATGAGGCGGGGCTCGAGCATCTTGCCAAGGTGTGAGAGCCTGAGACACGTTTGCTTACTGAGCAGGTTTCTTAAAAGAGCCTGTGCTATCGTCGTTTTATGACCGTACAGCCCGCCGCTCCACCCGCTCGAGACGAGGGCGTCCTTAGGTACAAACTGACCGTGGACGAACTTTACGCGCTTGTAGAAACAGGCCACATCGCGCCCGAAGCACGGGTTGAACTTCTGGACGGGGAGCTTTACATCATGACGCCACCGAGCAGCGACCATTCAGGAGAAGTGAATTACCTCACCAAAGAGTTCTACCGCCTGTATAGTAACGACGCCATTATACGCGTTCAGGACCCTGTGTACTTCACTGAACACAATTTTGTCGAGCCAGACGTGACCCTCTTAAAAATCCGTGACGATTTCTACAAAAGCGCGCACCCGACGCCCGCCGACGTTCTGCTCCTCGTCGAGGTGAGCAAGACGACGCTGGGCTATGACAAGGGTAAGAAACTAAACCTTTACGCGCGGCTCAACATCACCGAAGTGTGGATTGTCAATCTGCCGGAGAACGTTGTAGAAGTCTACCGCCAGCCCACCGGAGCGGGGTATACGGAAAAGTTGACGGTTGGTGGGGGGGAAAACTTAGCCCCTGCCGCCTTTCCAGACCGCGAGGTCGTGGTGCTTAGGTGACGCGCTACTTCAGGCTGCTACGCATTTTCGCAGCCAATTCGGTGCAGTTGGAGCTCGAGTACCGCGCCAACCTCGTCATGAACGCCTTTAACTCGCTCCTGTCCTTTGGCGCGGGTTTTGTTGTGCTGTACGTGATGTTTGCCAACGCCGAGACGGTCGGCGGCTGGTCGTTTACCGAGGCGCTGGCGCTGCTAGGCGTGTTCATGACCTTCGAGGCGTTTATCGACCTTTTCATGTACCCCAACCTCAACAAGGTGCCCGAATACATCCGCAAGGGCAACATGGATTTCTTCTTGCTCAAGCCCGTGAGCAGCCAGTTTTTGGTCTCGTTTCGCTACACGAGCGTTTGGCGTTTGCCCGAACTCTTGCTGGGCCTCGTTCTCATTTTTTACGGGATGGTGCGGACGGACGCGCTGAGCGTGCCCGCCGTGCTCCTCACCCTGGCGCTGCTTTTTTGCGGGGCCGCGATCGTTTACGCGATCTGGTTTATGCTCACGACCACCGCGTTCTGGCTCGTCAAGGTGGACAACATCAGTGAACTCTTCTACGCGTTCTTTTCGGCGGGCCGCTTTCCAGTCTCGGCCTTTCCCGTCTGGGCGCGTTTTGTGCTCACCTTTGTCGTGCCCATCGCCTTTATTACGACCGTGCCCGCGGCGGCGGCGGTGGGGCGGCTCGAGCCGCCCCTGGCCCTCGGGGGCGTCGGCGTGGCGCTCCTGCTGCTGCTCGTCAGCCACGCGTTTTGGCGTTACGCGGTGGCAAACTATACGAGCGCGAGTTCCTAAACGGAAGTTCTCGGAGAGCGGCTTTTCTTTTGTGACCGCTCGAGTAAGAATGCTAAGTCATGGCCGAGATTGATCCAGGTATTTTAGAACTAGCGAGAAAAGTCACCGCAAAACGCCCCAAGACCGTTATTGACCACATTATAGAACACGGGTCTGTCACTACAGAAGAGCTTAAGGAGTTGTATGGCTACGATCATCCTCCACGTGCCGCTCGTGATGTTCGAGAACAAGGGATACCTCTGGAAACCTTTAGGGTTGTAGGAAGCAGTGGTAGAAAAATTGGGGCTTACAGATTCGGCGATCCTTCCAAGGTTGAGCGGCACAAACTGGGAGGAAGAAAAACTTTCTCTAAGCAGTTTAAGACCAATACTTCGGACAGGTATTGAAAAGAAGGAAGCCATCACGCTAGTTTGAATGTGTGATGAAACAAACAGATGATGGCTTGCTAGAGATTATAGACGAAGCGCTGATAAAGATGCCAGGGGTAGGCAAATGGCAACGAGATTTTCTAAGACAGTTGTTCAGTACCGTGCTGTTGGTGTACGGCAAGCTCAACTTCAGCAACTTAGCCAGACATAGCGAACTGGATGAGAAAACGTACCGCAGAGGTTTTAGACGAGACTTTGACTTCGAGATGTTCAACCTGCATTGTCTAGGGCAACGTACTACGAGCGGCGAACTGGTGGCAGCACTAGACGCGAGCTACTTAGCTAAAAGCGGGAAACAGACGTTTGGGCTGGGTAAATTTTACAGTGGCTGTATAGGTAGGGCAGTAAAAGGCTTAGAGATTAGTGAACTGGCTTTGATTGACCGTGACAGCCGTCAGGCATTTGCTTTTTCAACGAGGCAGACTGTGGCTAAGGCGGGGAAAAGCCGCGTTGAGCAGTATGCCGAACACGTAGAAGCCTGTGCTGAAACCTTGCCTAAAGAGGTCAACTATCTGCTGGTAGACGGCTATTACAGCAAGAAGGGGTTTGTTGACACAGTGTGTGCTCTAGGAAAGCTTGAGGTAGTGGGCAAACTACGCTGTGACGCCAACCTACGCTATCTCTACCGAGGAGCCTACTGTGGCAAAGGACGCCCTAAACGCTATGATGGCAAGGTTGATTTTGGAGACCTGAGCCGGTTTGTTTATGAGAGCGAAACTGAACCGCAGCTTCACATCTATACGCAAACCCTTTGGCATGTTGGTTTGAAACGTCTTCTTCGCGTTGTGCTACTGCTCGATACCAGCAAAGCCAAACCTCGTTACATCTTGCTCTTTTCGACAGACCTGAGTCTTACCGGCAAGGAGATACTAGACCTTTACAAGTTACGCTTCCAAATCGAATTCCTGTTTCGGGATGCTAAACAGTTTACAGGTCTTTGTGACTGCCAAGCCAGAGATGCAAAAGCACTTGCCTTTCATTTCAACACCGCTTTATCGGCTGTTAATCTTGCCAAGTTAGACCTTCTAAACCAGCAAGAGGGAGAGCAAGCTTTCGTCTTCTCTTTAAGCAGTTACATCCACCGTTCTTTCAGTCACCGACTGCTTTCTCGACTTTTTGCAAGCTTAGACTTTGACCTCAGTTGCAATAAAGTTCAGTCCGCTTTTAACCATGCCCTTGCCTTCGGGCTAGCTTGTCCTTAAATCTGTCCGGAGTATTGTAAGACAGACCTTGTGGTTTTTTACGGGAGTAAGTGTGCAGTAACAAACGAGGTTTATCAGCCTCGTTACCTGCAAATAGATCACCGCATTCCCTATGAAGTGGCCGGAGATGAGGCCACCGCCACCAAGGAAAATATTGACGCGTTCATGCTGCTCAGCGGAGCAGCGCAGAGACAAAAATCATGGTCGTGCGAGCACTGCGAAAACTTCACGACTTTAAAAGACCCCGATGTCTGCCGAAACTGCTATTGGGCTTTTCCAAAGGATTATCAGCACGTTGCAATGAAAGAAGAGCGAAGAATTGACCTGATGTGGCAGGGAAGCGAAGTCGAAGCTTACAACCGCATTTCTAGCAAGGCGCAAGAGCAACAAAAGAGTATTCAAAACTATATTAAGGATGTTTTGGATGACCTTTGAGCGGCACTGAATTCTAACCGAACAAAGCTACCTGCTGCGGGTAGCTCCCCTTATCAAAGCTGGACTTTGCTGTGAATGCAGGGGAAATGTAAAGTGACTCCATCGTTATTTTCGAACGCCCGAGAAGGGTAGCCTGGCTAGAACGGCCCGCGTGGAGCATCACTTTTTTTAGGCGCAGTTCGGAAGGTAAGCTCTTGCCGTAGGCTTTACCTCCGCAGGTTCCGTCAAAGCTCAAAAGATAAGGGACGCCGCGCTGGTTCAAGTTTTCTAACTCGTCTACTAGCTTGTCAATATCCAACAGGTAGGCATAGCGGGGATTACGATTGGTACTTGTTCCTTGCCAAGGAGGGTCCATATAGACTACATCATCGGGCGAAGCGTGCTCTAAAACGGCTTGAAAATCCCCTGCCTCAACCATTGTCCTCCCTTTCAAGAGACGTGAAGTAGCCTGCACCTCACTCGCTAGTTTCTTGGGTTTCACGCCTAACCTGCGGTTGTCGGGGCTTTGGTTGAATTTGCCTTCAGCGTTAAACCGCAAGCTGTTTTTTACACATCTAGCAATGAGATAAAGCAACGCTGCTGGGGAGGGCTCTGCATTAAACTGATCCCGTATATAGTCGAAATAGGAGCGTGGGTCTTCAAGCTGTGACTCCCATAAGTGCGTGTAATCTTCAATAAGTCTCTCAGGCTCATTAATAATCATTTTCCAGAGGTCTGTTAGAGATTCCAACTTGTCTGCGATGACATACCGCTCAGCCATAAATCGTGAGGCTGCCGCAAGAGTCACAGCCGCCGAGCCTGCAAAAGGTTCATAGAGCGACGCGACTTCAA
The DNA here is from genome assembly GCA_965214405.1 of Trueperaceae bacterium. GTDB lineage: Bacteria > Deinococcota > Deinococci > Deinococcales > Trueperaceae > CBDCCT01. Next base: position 3,068,408 of record OZ243956.1, on the reverse strand, counting down.
AATCGATTTGCTTCAGAATGTCGCTAGCAAGTTTCCTCTTGCTACCCTGGTAGGGAATTACATGAGGAGTTCGGCTAGCGTGAATATTATTCATATCTTTCTCCCAGCCTCCTCTGGGTTGAAGTCGGGGTTTACGCTATAACGCGCGACCAAATCTCTTTTGTGACTGATGAATGCGGGCGTGAGCCCGCGCTCTTTACGCCTTTTCTCGCGTCTATAAATTGTTGAGTAAAGAGATTTGCTTGGGGATTTGCCCGGTAAGGCGTCTGGGATAAGTCTTCTAATCTCGGTTACGATTTCGTTAAGGGATAAAGGCCCCTCGCCTTGTTTCTCGAGGAGCACTCGCATCATTAACCTTTCCAAATTGTGCTTGTACCGCGCCATAACATCTACCTAACAATAGCATGCGGGAGCATGCTAATCAAGCAGTCGCCACCACCCCGTTCAAGCCTTCTCACCCCCTCGAGCCCATTAACAACGGCACCAACAGCACCGTCCCGACAAAAACCGCCGCCTCCGCCAGCCCCACCGACAGCATCACCTGCGTCACGCTCACCAGATAGGTCGCCGCGAAGAGGAAAAAGACGCTCGAGGTATCCATACTTGCATTCTAGTTCGTCGGCTCTACCCTTTGATTTTGAACCTCTCAGCCCAAGCAAATTCCCAACCACACTCACAGCAACCGCTCGACAATCACCACGTCCCGCCAGACACCGTCAAGCTGCGCGTGCTTTTCATACACGCCGACCTCACGGAAGCCGAGCGAGGCGAGGAGTCTCAAGCTAGCTTTGTTTTCAGGAAACACTCGAGACACAAGCTTCCAGAACCCTGCTTTGGCGGCCTCTTCTATAAGCGCGGTCATCGCCAGACGTCCGTAGCCCTGTTCCCTGGCCTCCCGCCGCACGTAGACGGAGAATTCGGCAATGCCCCGGTAGCAGGGTCTCGAGCGGTAGAGCGAGGTCGAGGCAAAGGCTTTCACATCTCCTCCGGCTTCGACCACCACAACCGAATAATGCCCGTCAAACCAAGCTTTTACGTCGTCCTCGTTTCTAAGCTGCGTCTCAAAGGTGGCGACGCGATCTTCGATGCCGTGGTTATAAATAAGTGCGATGGCCGCCGCGTCTTCCAACACGGCGCGGCGGGTAGTGCGAAGCTCTCCGTTCGTTCCCACCAAACACCTCTTTTCGTGCTACTCCGTGTCCCACGAAAGTTCTGAACCAAACTTCTCTGGACTAAGGCGCAACCACTTGAACTTTGCTCTCGCCAGCCTCAACCGGCAAGGTTTCGCCGCAGTATTTGCAGTGAACCGCGTCCACGTCGTGGCCGCTTAGTCCACAGTGGGGGCATACGACCCGCAGCCGCTTCTCCCGCTCTTCTTGCGACGCGCGGCCCAGCTCGGTCGTGACGATGCCCGTCGGCACCGCGATGATGGCGTAGCCCAAAATCATCACCAGCGCTGAAAGCGTCTGACCCAAGGGCGTCCGCGGCGCGATGTCGCCGTAGCCGACCGTCGTGAGGGTGACGATGGCCCAGTAGACGCTGATGGGGATGTTCGTAAAGCCGCTGTCGGCCCCCTCGACCAGATACATCACCGAGCCGATGATAATAACCAAAGTGAGTACGGTCCACAAGAACACGATAATTTTAACGCGGCTCGCGCGGAGCGCCCTGGCGAGCGTGTTGGCCTCGCCCAGATAGCGCGCCAGCTTGAGCACCCGGAACACGCGCAGGAGGCGCAGGGAGCGGATGACGATAAAATACTGCGAACCGGCGATAATCAGACTTAAGTAACTCGGCAGCACCGCCAGGAGATCCACCACGCCGTAAAAGGAGGTCACGTAGCGCAGCCGCTTTCTGGCGGCGTAGATGCGGAGGAGGTATTCCACGGTAAAAAGCACGGTGAAGCCCCACTCGAGCGCCCGCAGCACCCCGCCATACTGAGCGCGCAGGCTGAGCACGCTCTCCAACATCACCAGCGCCACGCTCAAAAGAATCGCCCAGAGCACCACCACGTCGAACAGTTTGGCCGCCGGGGTATCGGTTTCAAAAATGATGTTGCCTAAGTTCTCGCGGAGTCTGCGCGTCATCCCCCCTATCCTACCGATAAACGCCCGTCCGGACGTTCTTGGGAGCGGCAAAACCGACTGTTTTTGCCGAAGAAGAAGCGAAATCCGGCAAGCCTGTGGTGTGAATTTGTAGGATAAATCTGTGGACGAGGCGAACCCAAACGCGCGGCCCGAGAAAATGAACGCGGCAGACGCGTTTGAACGAGAAGCCGAGGCGTACGCGGCGGCGGACGACGCGAAGCTTTTCCACGCCCACTATGAGAGACCCGCCGTGACCGCGCTTTTGCCTCCTGTGACAGGTCTCGCCGTGCTCGACGCGGGCTGCGGGCCGGGCTGGTACACGCAGTATTTGGTGGAGCGTGGTGCCAATGTCACCGCCATCGACGCCTCTGAAAAGATGGTCGCCATCACGCGGGCGAGGGTTGGGGGTCGTGCCGAAGTTCTAAGGGCGGATTTGCGTCTCCCTCTCCCCTTTTCGTCCGCCTCTTTTGACCTGGCTGTGTGCTCGCTTGTTTGCATTATCTCGAGGATTGGGAAGACGTTTTTGGGGAGCTTGCGAGGGTGCTCAAGCCTGACGGTCTGTTCCTTCTGTCGCTGCCTCATCCCTTTGCAGACTATCTGGACTTCAGACCTGAAAGCTATATGCAAACCCAACGCCTCACCGTGGAAAAGAGCATTGGACCCATAACGCTATATGCTCGCCCGCTCTCGGCGTTGACAGAAGCGCTCGCGGGTGCGGGGTTCGTGATGGAGAGGGTGCTCGAGCCCCGGCCCACGCCCCAATTCAAACGCGCCGAGCCCGAGCTTTTTGAGAGGCTGTTGAAGATGCCTAGCTTTTTAATCGTGCGGGCGCGTAAAGGATGAAGCGGAACCGAGAAGATTTCGTGCCCCCCGCTTTGAAAGAGCGTTTTGCACTCGAGTCTTCTCCACAAGAGGGTAAGATGGGTTCGTTTGTATTTTGACTCGTTTGGGAGACCCTTATGGCCGGACATTCCGACAAACCCACCGCGGTCTACGCCGCCGCGGGCGCGAACTTTATCATCGCCATCACCAAGTTCGTCGCGGCGGGCGTTACCGGTTCCTCGGCGATGCTTTCCGAAGGCGTCCACTCGGTCGTGGACACGGGCAATCAGCTCCTCATCCTTCTGGGTATCCGGCGGAGCGCCAAACCCGCCGACGACCACCACCCCTTTGGCTACGGCAAAGAGCTCTACTTCTGGAGCCTCATTGTCGCCATGCTGCTTTTTGGCATCGGCGGCGGTATTTCGTTTTACGAGGGCGTGAGGCACCTCCGGCACCCGAGCGAAATGGGCGACCCGACCTGGAACTATGTGGTACTGGGCATCGCGGTGGTGGTCGAGTTTTTCGCCTGGTGGATCGCGCTCCGGGCGCTCCTGGCAACGCGCGGGAAAAGGAGCATCTGGCGCGCGCTCCGGGAAAGCAAGGACCCGGCCATCTTTATCGTTTTGGGTGAGGACACCGCCGCGATGCTGGGTCTCGTGGTGGCCTTTTTGGGGGTGTTTTTGGGGCACCAGCTCGACATGCCCATCCTCGACGGGGTCGCCTCGCTCATCATCGGGGTGATTCTGGCGCTCGTGGCGGTGTTTCTGGCCTACGAGAGCAAGGAGCTCTTGTTGGGCGAGAGCGCGGGCGAAACGGTCGTGAAGGGCGTGCGCGCGCTTGCCGAGCGCGACCCGGCGGTCGAGCGGGTGGGCCGACCGCTGACGATGCACCTGGCCCCCAGGCAGATACTCCTCAACTTAGACGTTCAGTTCCGGCCCGAACTCTCGGCGGCGGAGGTGACGGGGGCGGTGGACAGGCTCGAGCAAACTATCCGCGCCGAACATCCCGACATCAAGCGCATCTTTATCGAGGCGGAATCTCTGAAGGACCGTTCGGAAAGCAGCGTAAAAGCCTACACCCAAGCAGATGCGTCGTAGCGCGTTCGGTCCAGTCAAGGTTCAAAGATGCTTCTACTGCTCATAACGGGAGCCGCCATGTTTCAACCCCTTTCGTCCGCCGACTTGTCCCCTTACCGCTGGCAGAACCGCCTGCTGCTCGTGTTCGCGCCTTCGCCCGAAAATGGGGCATACGAGGCGCAACGTCGCTTGTTAGAGAATGAAGATGCGGCTCTCAAAGACCGTGACCTACTTGTGTTCCATCTTTTTGGCGATGCAGGCGGGCTCGAGCACCCTTCTTCAGAAACAGCCGCCACCCTGCGTGAGCGCTACGCCGTGCCCGAGAACGCTCTGACAGTCATCCTCATCGGCAAAGACGGTGGCGAGAAGGAACGCTACAGTGAGCCCGTCGAGCCGGACGTGCTTTACACCGTCATCGACGCGATGCCGATGCGGCGGCGGGAAATGCGCGAGAAAGATTAAAGTTCTTAGATGATTGAGGGACCGTGGACGCACCATCAGGCCGTCGTGAACGGCGTGCGGCTGCACTATGTTGAAGCAGGGGTCGCGGCGGGTCGTGGGCCGCTCGTCATCTTGCTCCACGGTTTTCCCGAATTCTGGTACTCCTGGCGCTTCCAAATCCCCGCGCTGACCCGCGCGGGCTTTCGGGTGATTGCCCTCGACATGCGCGGCTACAACCTGTCAGAAAAACCGCCCGGCGTGGCTGCCTATCGTATTAAACACCTCAGCGCCGACGTAGCTGCGCTCATCTCGCACGCTGGCGAGCGTCGGGCGGTCGTGGTCGGTCACGACTGGGGCGGCGCGGTGGCGTGGGCGGTGGCGGCGCGCTACCCGGAGCGGGTGGGCAAGCTCGTGGTGATGAACGCGCCGCACCCCGCCGCCTTTGCGCGCGAGCTTAAAAGCTGGAAGCAAATCCGCAAATCGTGGTACATCCTCTTTTTTCAGCTTCCGTGGCTGCCCGAGCTGCTTTTTCGTCTGGGAGGGAGGCGGGCGCTCGAGCAGACCCTCCGGCACGGCAGCCTGCGCCCCGAACTTTTTACCGACGAAGATTCGGACCGCTACACCGACGCGCTGCTGCAACCGGGCGCGCTCCGTGCATCCATTAACTACTACCGGGCGGCGTTTCGGGCGGCGTTGCGCCAGGTTTTACGGGGTGGCGGGACGCAGCATGGTCCAGTCACCGTGCCGACGCTCCTCGTTTGGGGCGAGCAGGACGAGTTTTTAGACGTGAAACTCACCCAAAGTTTAGAGCCGTTTGTCCCTCACCTTCGCCTCCTCCGCATTCGTCAAGCGAGTCACTGGGTGCAGATAGACGCGCGTGAAAGGGTGAACGAGGGGATGCTCGAGTTTCTCAGCCCTCCTAAAGAGGGTATGCTCTAAAAAGCATGAACACGCTCACCAGATGGATACAGTCCGTGACGGGTCTGGAAATCGTGGTGGTGGGTCACATCCTCGCTTCGTTACTCATCGTTCTAGCGCTCTGGGGATTGCAAACGCTCCTTATTTGGCTCGTTCACTGGCGCAGCAACAGCCCGCGCACCCGCTACCGCTGGGGCAAAACGATTCACTACACGGCCATAGCGCTGGGGATTGTGCTCATCGTTCGGGTGTGGCTCGAGGGCCTGCCGTCCCTGGCGACTTTTTTGGGTCTCGTCTCGGCGGGTCTGGCGATCGCCCTTTCAGACCTCGTCACGGGGCTCGCGGGCTGGGTGTTTATCCTCACGCGCCGCCCCTTCGAGGTGGGCGACCGCATCCAGATGGGCGAGTTCCGGGGCGACGTCATCGACCTGCGGCCCTTCGCCTTTTCTTTGATAGAAATCGGCAACTGGGTGGCCGCCGACCAGAGCACCGGGCGCATCATCCACGTGCCCAACGGCAAGATTTTCAAGGAGCCGCTGGCGAACTATACCCAGGGCTTCCCCTACATCTGGCACGAGATCCCGGTGCTCGTCACTTTTGAGAGCAACTGGGAGGAGGCCAAACGCATCGTTCACGAGGCCGTCCACCGCCACGCCGAGATGCTCTCGGACTCCGCAGCGCGGCGCGTGAGGATGGCGGCGAGACGCTACTACATCGTTTTTTCGAAGCTCACGCCGATCGTTTACACGAGCGTCGAGGACAGCGGCATCTTGCTGACCATGCGCTTCCTTTGCCAGCCCCGCCGCCGCCGCGGCACCGCCGAGGCGATTTGGGAGGATATTTTACGCGAATTCGCCAAACACGACGACATCGACCTCGCCTACCCGACCCAGCGCATTTACAACAACCGGCTCGAGGGCAAGCCGGACGCGGGCGGCCCGTTGCGTCCCGACAGGTTGAGATAGGCTGAATAAGAAGCCCTTAGCTTTGTTGCTCTAAGAGCTCCCTGAGCTGAAACGCGTGCCGAACCGGCGCATAACGGCGTGACAGCTATCCGCCTTTCCACGGTTCCCACACAGCGTCGTCGCCGGGTAACGGGAAGCCGGAAGTTTTCAGCGCAGCGACACCTGGCCCCGGTGGTGCGCGTTGTGTAGTGCTCACAAACGTGTCTACCTCATCAACCACGAACACCACCTCCAGAACATCTCAACGAACCGCGCACAGCCGAAATTCCCTTTGCGCCGCCCTATACGCCTCTCGAGTCACCGCGTAGTAAGCGCCGCCGTTCGCGTCGAAGTGCTCATTTTCGGTACGCCTCAGACCGGCTTTTCTAATGACGCGCAAGGACGCCTCATTGGAAAGTAGCGCGCCCGCGCCGACACGCTCGAGCTTCAAGTGGGCGAAGCCGTACCACAAACACGCCTGCATGATTTCCGTCGCCAAGCCGCGCCCCCAGTACGCTTTGGCGAGAATATAGGCGACCTCCGCCGGAGCCACGAACCCGCCCACGCCGATGAGCACGGCATCTGCCCTATACACAACCGCCCACAAACCCCAGGGGTGTCCCTCCCACTGAGTCCGGTACTCGCCCAGCATCTGGACCACCTGCTCCCTTGTCTGAACGCCGTCACTGATGAACGCCATCACGTCAGGGTCACCGTAAATCTCGGCAAGCACGTCTGCATCCTCCGGCCCGAACTGGCGCAGGTGCAAGCGGGGTGTTTCGAGGCCTCGAGCTTTCGGGTGAATCAAGGTTTTCCTCTCACAGCTAAGATTCTCTAACCGCCCCGACCCTTTTTCAAGCCCGTGTGGGCTTCGCCGAACAGCTCGGCGACGATTTTGGGCAACGTTTCAGCGGATACCATCATGAGCACTCCTAAAGTTTTTCGTAAGCACGAAGCGTCAGAAGCGCGTTCAGTGTAACGACGCCCCGGTATTCCAATTCGCAGCCCGGACTCACCGGGGGCCAGGCGATGGGCCAGCCGCCGTCGTCTTGCTGCTGTTCGGCGAGCGCGTCTAGGTGTTTGTCCATCAGTTCGTCACTGTAAAGCTGCCTCGCAAGGCTGCCCGGTGTCGGCGCGAAGGCGTAGGGCGGGTGAACGTAACCCTCGGTGTCCAGCTTAACGGCCGTCGCATTCAAAATCTGCTCTTTGATACTTTCGAAAACAGCCTCGGCCCGCGTGCGGTCGGGGGCGTGCTCGAGAAACACCATCACGCTGAGCAGGGTGTGAACTTCTGCGTCACCGGGAGCCTCTAATTTCTCCCAACAAAAGGTTGTCGCCCTCTCCAACCAAGGGTGCATGTAGCTGTGCTTGTGCAAGAGCCCCGCAATGCTTGCCGTCGGGTTGAGTGAGGCGGGCGGGTCGGCTTCGTCCGTACCCCACCAGGGGGCGTGAGGAGCGTCTTGTACGCTCGGCAGGGTGAACGGGACGCCGCCCTCGTCCGTCGTAATCGTAGTGAGAAAGTCGCACATGCCTTTAACCATCTCGCCATTTAAGCCGACCTCGTCCATAACTTTTAAGGCGCTCTCTTGGTCGATGGGTTGCGAAGAGGAGGTGCGCTTGTCGGGCTCGAGCGCGTTGCCGAAGCCGCCGTCCTCGTTTTGGTAAGCCTTGAGTGCGTTTATAACTTTATCGCGGGAGCCAGGTTGAGAGTCAGGGTCGAACAAGTAGCCGAAGAGGTGGCGCTCGAGCAAGCGCCCGTTGTTGAGCAGAAAGGTTTGGGCTGCCCCGAGTGAACTCACTGAGTTGCCCCACTTTCCTCGGTAAAAGTGTACTCAAAGGTGTAAGCGTGTCCCACCTCGACCTGGATAGTCATTCTTCCCCTAAGCCCCGCCAGCTCCCCCGTGCCCGAATCCGGTACGACGGTGATGTTCTGCTCGCCCTCGCCGCGGGTCATGGTGCTCGAGTGTTGCAGCACAAACGTCCCCTGCCGCCCGCGCAACGTGCCCGTGACCTTTTCGATGGCGACGTAACCGGCGGAATCTTCGACGCTCGTTCTGGCGCTCAACATCTCGCCTTTACTCGTGCCCTCCAAGTCGCCGTGAAACTGCTTGACGATGGACAGCCTGCCGAGCGCCGCGTCCGCTTCGCTATGGGCCAGAGCTTGTGGTTTTAAGTCTACTTCAAAGGTTCCGGTGGCGCGGTTTGTCATGGGGTTCCTCCTTATGGGGGGCTCGAGCCTAAACGTTTACGCTTTTTTGAACGCATCGCCTCGAGGTGGGCTATCGTTGGGTCGCTTGCAAGTTTTTTGTAGTTCGTGTCTTCGACGGCGACCAGGGCGAGCTTCCCCTCCGCGTTGCTATGAATCCCCCAGCCGTAGCGTTTGGGCAGCGGCGACGCCCGCATACACGGCTGACCTTTTGAGAAGAATTTTTCGCGCTGAGTCGCACGGTCTTTTTCGGGAATGGCTTGTCTTTCTGCGTACACGGCAAACAGCACGTCGTCGGAGGTGTAGCGGTAGGGGTGCCCCTGAATCACGCTGTACTGAAGATTGGCAACGGTTTTTCTGTCGCCCTTTTCAGGCGGAACTTCCGCAACGGTTACGGGACAATCTTCGGCGGTTTTAATAAAGGTGTTGTAGGTGTTGGTGCTGTGGCTTTTCACGTTTCCTCCCTCTCGAGCGTTCTTCTGGCTACTTGGCTAGCTCCCAAACACGCCCCGCAGGGTCTCTAAAGCTGGCGGTTCGGATGCCCCAAGGGCGGTCCGCCGGGCCGTTCAGCAGTTCCACGCCGCGCGCTCTGAGCTTCTCGCACATGGCGTCTACGTCATCAACTTGGAGGGTAAAGACGGCTCGAGCCTACCCTGCCACCTCTCACAAAGTCCCTGTCACGAAGTCGCCTATTACAGAAAAGCGGGGCGGTGGGAGAACCGCCCCGAGAAGGCATTAGGCCAGCGAATGTAAACCGACCTTGTTGCCTTCGCTGTCCTGAAAAATGGCGATGAAGCCGTTTTCGCCGATGCTCATTTTCTCTTGCAGCACCGTACCGCCCGCGTCTGCAATGCGGTCTTGGATGGCCTGTAAGTCGTCGCCGCCGTTCAGGTAAACAAGCGCACCGTCGTGGCTCGGCGTATAGTTCGCGCCCTGCATGAGCGCGCCGCCGACACCGTCGTAATCGGGAAGCATCGCCATTTTTTGTCCATCTGGCATAGGGTAGTCCTCGAGCTTGGCGTCGAGAACCGCGCCGTAAAACGTCTTGGCGCGATCCATGTCTTTCACGGGAATGTCGAACCAGTTGAGGGCATTTCTCATACGCATCTCCTTCTATATCTACTCGGTGTGGCTTGTCTGTTTCCGACTCACGCTCAGGATGGACTTCTCCATCCGATACCTTAATTTTTAAGGTATCACCTCCTGCTGTACTCTATATCAAAGCGCTCTAAAATGCAACTATTCTCACAAAGTTCTCAACTGTAGCGGCTGAACCATTTGTGGGACGACAAAACGCTTTTATAAAGAATCTGGTAGGGTCGGCTCGAGGGTGCCTGAATCCATAAGCCGAACGCGCGCTTGTGTAGGAACGCCTCACGCCCCGCACGTGGATTTAGCAACAGACAGCGCACTCAGGGTCGCTTACGATACCTTCTCAATGAGCCTGCCACCCTTTCACATGAGAGCTGAGGTTTGTAGTCGCCCCTGTTCCCTCGAGCCGCGTCCCCTTCACCCTAAAGTGCGAACGTGACTGAAGTTTTTTATTTATGATTGAAGTCACGGGACTCGTTAAGCGCTATGGTCGCGCCTTGGCCGTGAAAGGTATTACGTTTACCGCGCGACCCGGCGAGGTGCTCGGGCTGCTCGGGCCGAACGGCGCGGGCAAATCGACGACGCTCAAGGCGGTCACCGGCCTCATCCGCCCGAGCGCGGGCACGGTGCGCTTGGCGGGGTTCGACGTGGTGAAGGAGGGGGTCGAAGCCAAAGCGCGGCTCGGCTACGTGCCCGACCGCCCCTACCTCTACCAAAAACTCAGCGGGCGCGAGCTTCTGCGCTTTTTGTGCAAGCTGCGCGGCGTAGAGAACGGGGAGAGGGAGGCGCAGGGGTGGCTCGAGCATTTCGGTTTGCAAGAGGTTGGCAACGAGCTCGTCGAAACCTATTCGCACGGGATGCGCCAAAAACTCACCTTTATCGCCGCCCTGATTCACGAGCCGCCGGTCTTGGTAATTGACGAGCCGATGGTGGGCCTTGACCCCAGGGCCGCCCGGCAGGTCCGCGACCTCATGAAGGCCTACGCCGCGAAGGGTCACACCGTGCTGCTCACCACGCATTCGATGGAGGTCGCCGCCGAGGTCGCCGACCGCGTGCTGCTCGTTCACCAAGGAGGCGTCGCCGCCGAGGGCACGCTGGAAGAGCTAAGAGCGCACGTCGGGAATGCAGATGCCGATTTAGAAGCCATCTTTTTACAGCTCACCGAATCGGAACGGGCGCGCGCCGACGCTGTGTTGGTTTAGTGTCCACCACGCGCCACCGCCCCCTGTTACTCTTCGCCATGCGTTTGCGCGGCGCTTTTAATAGCGTGCGGCGCAGACCCGCGGGAGCTTCGTTCGGCCTCGGCTTGCTGGTGCTCGTCTACTGGGGCGTGTTCACCGCGACGCGTCGGGGCGTGCGTTTTGTTGACGGCTTTTTGCGCTTCGGCAACGAGGACATCGCCGACGCCGTGCTGCAGCGCAGCCTAGAAACGCTCTTTTTGGTGCTCATGCTGGGCGTGACCTTTAGCGTGCTCACGACGGCGGTCCACACGCTCTACAGTTCGCAAGACCTGCCCTTTTTGCTCTCTCTCCCCGCCTCGTCCGCGTCGGTGTTTACGCTCAAGGTGGCCGAGACGTATGTGGGGGCGGCGCTGCTACCCGCGCTCTTCACGCTGCCCGTGCTCTTGGCGCTCGGCGCGGAGCGCGGGGCACCTCCCGCTTTCTACGGGCTGGCGCTCGCCGCGGTGCTGGCGCTCTACGCGCTGCCGGTGGCGCTCGGCTGCGTGCTGGCGCTCCTGCTTATGCGCGTCGCCCCGGCGGGCCGCGTCAAGGAAATCGCCACGGGGGCGAGCGTGGTCTTAGCGGCGCTTTTCGTGTTCGGCTTGCGGGTGCTGCGCCCGGAGCGGCTTGCGACGATGTCTTTAGAGGAGCTGAGCGGGTTTTTAACGCGCTTCGCCTCTTTTGAACTCACCTGGTTGCCGACGAGCTGGGCCTCGCAGGCGGTGTGGGGGGCGCTAGCGGGCAACGTGACCCTAGGCGCGTACGCGCTGGCGGGTTTTAGCCTCTTCCTGCTCTGGGGCAGCGCCGCGCTGGCGGCGCTGGCTTACCGGGAGGGCTGGATACGCGCCCTCGACACGAGCGCGCCCAAACGCGACCCGCGCCCACGCCGCGCGGGACCCCTCGAGCGCCTCCTCCACCATTTCGGCCCGCCGGGCGCGCTTGTCTCCAAAGACGCGAAGCTGCTGTGGCGCGATCCGACGCAGTGGTCGCAGCTTCTGGTGCTGGTCGCGCTCGCCGGGGTGTACTTGTTTAGCGTGGGCAGTTTTACGCTCGAGGGCGCGGACAGCCAACGCTTCCGCGACGCGCTGGGCACGCTCAACCTATTGTTTATGGGCTTTTTGCTCGCGGGCACCGGCGTGCGGATGAGCTATCCCGCGGTGAGCTTGGAGGGCGAGGGATTTTGGCTCCTCAAGACGGGACCCTTGAGCGCGCGCACGGTGGTGATGAGCAAGTTTTGGCAGGCGCTCTTGCCGATGGCGGGGCTTGGCGGCGGGGTCGGCTGGGCCGCCGCGCGCCTTTTGGACGTGAGCCCCGCGCTCGCCTGGGCGAGTCCGGTGGCCGGGCTTTGCGCCGCGCTCGCCACGACCGGGCTGGGGGTGGGTTTGGGCGCGGCGTTTCCCCGTTTCGACGCGACCACCCCGAGCGAAATCCCGCTGGCGGCGGGGGGGCTCCTGTACATGACGCTGTCGCTCGCTTTCGCCGCGCTCATGACGCTTATTTTGGCCTGGCCCGCCTGGCAAACCTTTCAAAACCCGCAAGGGATGGTGTGGCGCACGCCGGAGGGTTTGGGGGTGCTCGCGCTGCTGGGGTTTGTTACGGTGCTGAGCACCACCCTGCCCCTGCTCTACGGCGCTCACCGGTTGGCGCGTTATGAGCCGGGGGATTAGGCAAAGGATTGGGTACTGACGTTTGCGCCGAGGAAAGGTGCGGTGTCTCGGTGTGAAGGCTCGAGCCTCACCCCATCTCCCCTACCGGGCGTGATGAGGACTTCAGAAGCTCCATGTACTCACTTTAGACAGACTTACCCATCAAAACGTAGAGTCTACGCCAAGAGCCAGAACCCCAGTGAGGGTAGCGCGGCTTTAACAAGCGTTTTAGTCTTGGGAACTCGAGCCCTTAAGACGCATCTCTCCTCATCATCTCACTCAGAAACAGCGGCAAAGTGAATTTTTTACTTGACAATTTTGTGCGAGCAGCCAACTCACTTCCTCTGTTGCCAATCCTCATGCTAAGCTTTAGCCAACCCAACCAAACCGGCGCGTCTCCAAAACGGTTGTGAGGAAGGGCTACATCCGTGGCTTTAGAAGAGAGGAAACGTGGCGAGAAGCATTATGAAGGTAGTGAAAAACATTCTGAAAAACATGGTGAACATACCCTTACCGCTAGGCTTCTTGGCGATCATCCTTCTCCTGGCGCTCGCCGGGTGCGGGGGCGCGGACACCACCCCACCCGGTAGCGGCGGCGACTCCAGCATCAGCGGCACCGTCACTGCGCCCGCGGGCGAGAGCGTGGCAAACACCACGGTGGCGGCGTGCTTCGCGCGCGACTGCAACGACAGCCGGAGCCGAGGCGTCACAGTTACACAAAGCGGCGGCAGCGCGGGCTTTCAGCTTGGCGGCCTGGCCGCTGGCAGCTACAGCGTGGTGGCGGTCAAAGACGTGAACCAAAATGACGCCTTGGACGCTGGCGACTTGGCGAGCAGCGCGGTGGAGGTCACGCCGCCCGCCACGGGCGTGACGCTGACGATGCAGGTGCAGGGCGGCGGGGGCGGTGGAGATGGCGGCGGCGGCGGTGGTGGCACAGGCGCGTGCGCCGTTGAGCTAAGCGGCGATTTAACCGTCTCGAGCCGCTTCGTCAACTCCCCGTCCGAGTGCGACTACCTGATTACGGGTTTCGTCTCTATCGAAAACGGGCAATTCACTATCGAACCGGGCACGGTCATTAGATTCGCGCAAGACGCCATTTTGAGCGTCGGTGACAACGCCAGCTTGGACGCAGTCGGCACCCAGGATGCGCCCATTCGCTTTGAGGCGGCGGCTCCGGTCAAGGGCTACGGCAAGGGGCTCAACATAGGCGCGGGCAGTCTGGTCACGCGCTTAGAGCACGTCCAGTTTCTTAACCTAGGTAAAGAAGATTCGGGCGCGTTCGGCGGTCTCCAAAACGGCGCGATTGACGGTCTCGCGGGCGGCGGCCTCATCATGAAAAACGTGACCGTCAGTGGCAGCGTTTATGACGGCGCGACCCTGGAAAATTTACCCTTACTGGGATTCGAGAACAACACCTTTACCGATAACGCCCGCTATCCGGTGCTGGTGGTTGCCGACCAGGTGAAGCTGCTCGACGCGGGCAGCGATTATTTGGGCGTGGGCGCGCCCAACGGCAGGCCGTACATTGACGTGGACGGGGTCGTCAGCGACGGCGTGAGCGAGAGCGGCACCTGGAGAAAGCTCAACGCGCCCTACTACGTGAGTATCGCCCTCTACATCAACAACGGCACGGTCACGCTCGAGCCCGGCGTCACAGTCGTTTTCGGTAGTGACGCCAGTGTGAATGTACAGGATACGGGCGCGCTCAAAGCAGTCGGTACACCCCAAGCCCCGATTCTTTTTACCGGCGAGCAAGACGCGCAGGGCTATTGGGAAGGAATCTCATACTTTGAGAGCCCTTCGCGCGACAACGTTTTGGATCATGTTGAAGTGCGTAACGGCGGCAGCGGTTCCTACGGCGCAGGCAACATCACCCTCATCAGCGCGTTTGAACAGAGTTACGCCAAAGTCAGCAACAGCGTGATTCGCGGCAGCGGTACCTGGGGCATCTGCGCGGACGAGGAGTCGGCGCTCGAGCTTGGCCCCGGCAACACCTTTAGCAACAACGCGTACGGCGACGTGAGCAAGGACTGTGGGTGATTGGAGCGAGACGCCGCCCCCGAGATTGTGCTCTCGGAGACGCTTCTAAAACGGGTGTGAAGAATGTTACACTCGAGCAGCTACCGGAGCGGGCGCAAGCGAGAGGGTCAAGGCGTCGTTTCGCTTTGGTGGGACTCGAGCAAAGTTGTTAGCGGAAAGGAATTTTTCATGAAGCGTGTGGTTTCACGGCTGCTTGGTTTTGCCTGCCTGCTTGCCCTCACGGCGTGCGGCGGCGGGCCGGAGGGTGGCGGAGGCGGCAGTATCTCGGGCACCGTCACCGCGCCTGACGGCGTGACGATTACGGATACTGTTGTGTTTGCTTGTTATTTAGGGAGTTGCGACAACGCACAAAGCAAGCGGCTTACCGCGAGCGGTCAGAGCGCTCCGTACGAGTTTAGCGGCCTCGAAGTCGGCCAAAGCTACGCGATCTTTGCCGTCAAGGACGCCAACGGCAACGGCGAGATTGACGAGGGCGACCACATCGGCGAGACGGAAGCGCTCGTCGTCGTACCGGCCCGGAACGTCGACATCGTGATGGCGCGGGGCAGCTCCTCGATCTCGGGGGCGCTCATCTACCCCGGCTCCGTTAATCCCTTCAGCGAGATTGCCGGGCAGGGCTCGGGCCTGAAGCCGCTCAGCCTTCCCGACGATTTCGTCATCAGCCCTCAAAAAAGCAACGACTTAAACACCAACCGGCCCGTGGAGGTTGTCCCCGGCGAGGTGCTGGTGAATTTCAAGGAGGGCGTCAGCGCGCAAGAGCTCGGCAGCTTGAGCGTCGGCGGCGTCGAACTCACCGCGGTGCGCACGCTCGACTTGGGACCTGCCGACTTGCGGCTCTACCGCGCGGGCGGCTTGACTCAGGCGACCACGCTGGCCTTGGTTGACGAGCTGCGCGCGCGCCCCGACGTGGTTTCTGCTTTTCCCAACTGGATTTTGCACGCCCTCAAGACCCCAGATGACGAGGGCTACCCGATTCAGTGGCATTACGACGCGATGAACCTGGCCGCGGCGTGGGACATCGAGGACGGCGCGGGTTCAAACGTCACCGTGGCGGTGGTGGACACGGGCGCGATCGGTCACCCGGACCTCATCGAGAACTTGATCGGCGGCTACGACTTCATCAGCGACCCGGCGGTGGCCGCCGATGGCGACGGGCGCGACGCCGACGCCTTTGACGAAGGCGGCGACTCGGGTTACCACGGTACGCATGTGGCGGGCACGGTCGCCGCGCAAACGAACAACGGCGTCGGCGTGGCTGGCGTTTCCTGGGGCGCTCGGGTGGTGCCCGTGCGGGTCTTGGGCGTGACCGGTGGCGGCACCTTTGCCGATATTCTCGACGGAACGGCCTGGGCTGGCGGTCAAAATGTGTCCGGCGTGCCCGCCAACCCGAACCCAGCGTCCGTCATCAACATGAGCTTGGGTGGGGACATCGGCGAACCCTGCCCGGCCGAGATAAACCAGTTTTTCGGTTCACTGGCGGCGGACGGCGTCATCACGGTCGTGGCCGCGGGTAACGAAAACGAAGACACGGCTTTGAAGTTTCCAGCGAGCTGTGAGGGCGTTATTACGGTGGGCGCGACCGGGCCGCTGAACACCCGCGCGCCCTACTCGAACTATGGCGGCGCTGTCGACGTCATGGCGGCGGGCGGCGACGTCAACTTCAGCTTTGACGTGGACGGTACCGAATTCCCTGCGGGCGTACTGAGCACCGTCGGGGTAGAGACCGCGGACGGCCTGAGAGGCTCTTACGAATTTAAGCAGGGCACTTCGATGGCGAGCCCGCACATCGCGGGAATCGTGGCGCTAATGCTCGCCAGAGAGCCCGGTTTGAGCTTTAACGAGGTGTTGACGCGCCTTCAGAACGCCTCCACGCCGCTCTCGGCAGATGAATGTGAACGTCCTTCGGGGGGAGAATGCGGCGCTGGCTTGGTAGACGCAGCGGCGGCGTTGGGCGGGCAAGGAGGCGGCGGACCCAAGCCGCCAGCGCCTCCGCCGCCCCCACCCACGGGGGAACTGACTACCTATGTTGTGGCGTTCTACTGTACGCTGGGGTGCCGCGACTTTGACTTTGACCGTTCGAAGCTAATCGAGGTTGAAATCACCTCGAACGAAGTTCCCTACATAATCCCTGACC
The DNA here is from genome assembly GCA_965214405.1 of Trueperaceae bacterium. GTDB lineage: Bacteria > Deinococcota > Deinococci > Deinococcales > Trueperaceae > CBDCCT01. Next base: position 3,051,782 of record OZ243956.1, on the reverse strand, counting down.
TCGAGCCGGGCACCTACCAGGCCGCCGCTTGGCAAGACCTCAACGGCAACGACGAGGTGGAAGACCGCGAGCCGTTTGGGGTTTACGTGGGTCCCAACGGGAACCCAAACCTCGTGCTGGCCCCTGGGGAGTCACTCACCAATATATTCATCGTGATGCGACCCCTTGTGGCCGCCGGTCAAGCCGAGGCCGCGCCGAGCCCCGCGCCCGACATGAACGCCGCGCTCACCGAACTCTTGAGGCGGCTCGAGTCCCCCACCCCGTCTTCCGCGCCACCCTCTAATCTGGGGCGTTAACGCTCGAGTTAGGCATCAAGAGTTAGGCATCAAGAGTTAGGCATCAAGAGTTAGGCATCAAGAGTTAGGCATCAAGGTGCGGTTGTTCTGACCGCACCTTTTTATTTTTGCGCGATTTGCGTTATCCTGCCTCATGGAAAAAAGACAGCTAGGCAATACCGACATGCAGGTCTCACGCTTGGGCTTCGGGCTTTCCGAGATCGGCTCCGCCGAACTGACCGACAAAGAGGCCGCCGAGGTCCTCAACATCGCGCTCGACGGGGGCGTCAACTTTCTTGACACGGCGGCCTGCTACAACGTCAGCGAAGAGCTTATCGGGCGCACCGTCTCAGAGAGGCGCGGCGACTACTACCTGGCGACCAAAGCGGGCCACGTGACCGGCGGCTATGAGGGCGAGGCGTGGACGGCCAAAACGATTACCGACAGCATCGAGCGCAGCCTGAAGCGGCTCAAAACGGACCATCTCGACTTAGTCCAGCTTCACTCGTGCAGCGTCGAGATTTTGGAACGCGGCGAGGTTATTCAAGCGTTGCAGCAGGCGCAGCAGGAGGGGAAAACGCGCTACATCGGCTACAGCGGGGACAATGACGCCGCCGAGTGGGCGGTCGAGAGCGGGCTTTTCGACACCCTACAAACCAGCTTTAATCTGGTCGACCAAAAGGCGCGCTTTGGCCTTTTTGACAAAGCCAAGGCGCAAGGCGTGGGCATCATCACCAAACGGCCCATCGCCAACGGCGCGTGGGGCGCGGAGGCGAGCCCGAGTGCTTACGCCGACCCCTACTTCGAACGCGCCCAGGAGATGACGGCGCAGGGCGAGCTGCCACAGGTACCTGAAAACCGCATCTTGCTGGCGCTCGGCTTCACCTTCTCACATGACACGGTTGACGTCGTTATCGTCGGCACGAAAACGCCCAAGTACATGCGGGCGAACCTCGAGCTAATAAAAACGCGCTTGCCGATTTCAGAGGAAGCCGTCACTGAACTGCACCGCCGTTTCGAGGCGGTGGGGCGGGAGTGGCCGCAGTTGACTTGAGGTGGTGCAAAGTTTGATTTAGAGCGTTCTGAAGTCTGCTCTACAGCGTAAGGACGTTTCAGCTTTGCTCGAGCTATTCAAGAAACATCAAAAAATATACAAAACTTGCCCCCAAAGCAACCTTTGGGGGCAAGCGTCTGCAAGCTTCGAGCTAGCGGTTATTCGTTCAGATTACCCACGTCCTCGATGCGGTAGTAAAGCGTCGCGTCGCAGTCGGGGCGACTGTAGGAGCTAAAGTAGCCTACCGAGGGGACGGGGGCGAGGTTGAGGTTCCAGTCGCCGATCCAGTCGTCGGCGTCGGTGTCGTCGGCGTCTTTGAGAACCCCGCGGATGGCGATGGGGTTGTCGTAGCGAGCGTCCACCGTCCGGTCGCGGTTGATGCTGATGCTCTCGCCGCTCGCCACGTCGGTTTGACTCAAGGTAAACACGCGACTTCCTTCGATATCGAAGTACCCGTACATGTCGCCGTCGCCCTTGTACCAGGGTTCGCAGTCGTTGTGGACCCTGACGTAGCGCAGCGTGACCTTGAGTTTTTCGCCCGTTTTCTGGTAAGGATGCACGCGCAAGCCGCCCAAGGCCAGTTCGATGTTGCGCATGGGGCTGAATACGGCGGTGCTGCTCGAGCCGTTCCCGCTGCCGCCCCAGTGAATGCCTTTGAGTTCGACCTTCCAGCCCGCGCCGCTCACGTAGCTGTAGTGGTAGTAGGGTGAGCCGCTGTCGCCGCCCTTGGAAATGTCGCTGCTGTTGGCGGATGTGAGCATGGTCTGGCACCTGTTTTTGATGTTGGTGCCGCTTGCGAACACGTCAACGCAGGTCCCGGTGACGCGACCGTACGTCTTCCCCGTCGTCACGCCGACCTTGTAAACGAACTCGCCCGCCACGGGGTTGTACGATTTATAGCTGATGTCGGTGGTGGCGACCTGGTTGCGCTGGTTGAGGTAGGTGTAAGCGACGCCGCCCAAGTCGGTGCTCGGCGCGTTCTCGTGCCGGACAAACGCGACGTCGGCCCAGCGCTCGCGGTTGGAGCCTGCGGTCCACAAGGCCGCCTCCGCCGTTTCCCGCCCGATGCTCGAGGCGCTGCCCTGATAGAAGCGGTCGCCGCTCACGCTCCCCTGCACGCTCGTGCAGTGCGCGTTGGTGAGAAAGCCGGAGACGCCGTAACGCACGACGTTGAAGCCGTAGGTGCAGCCCCAGGTGCTGCTGCCGCCCCAACGGCTGATGCCGAGACCCCCGACGAGCGGGCGGTTGTAACGGTCGAGGTCGCTCTCCTCGCTAAAGCTGGGCACCACGTCGACGGTAAGCGCGCCAGCAGGAAGACCCAGGGCGGCGAGTTCCGCCTGGACCCGCTTGGCCGCCGCCTCGTCCGTAACGCCGACGGTCACCTTGTTGGCGACCTCGTCCGTGTCGAGAGAGCTCACGCCCGCAACCGACCACACGAGGTCGTCGACCTGGGCGCGCCAATCGCTGAGCTGCTTAAAGCTGTAGGGAACTTGAACGAGTTTAAGGTCTCGCTCCGGCGCCGCCATACTCTGAAGCGAAAGCGTGCCGTCAGCGAGCGCGCCGAGCTGGGCTTCGTCGGCCTGTTCGTAAAACACGTCTTCGCCGAACACGGCTTCGATGGCCGCGCCCACGCCTTCGCGCTGAAGCTCGAGCGCCTGCGCACTCAAGCCTTCCGGGGCGGCGACCGCCACGACGAGCTCTCCGTCGTCGTTGTAGTACATCCCGGCAAAACCGGGTTCGCGCTCGGCCACCTCTAAAAACTCGCTGTCGAGCGTGATCGGGCTCTGCTCCCCTCCGCCAGGCACCGCGGCGGGCGGCGCTTGGTTGGGGTTCGGCCCGGTGGAACAGGCGCTAAGGATGAGCGCGAAAGCGAGCAGAATGATGGGGTATCTGAGTTTCATAAATGTCTCCTCTGGACAGGGGTTTGTCCGTGCTAAAGGTCGTGGGGTCTGGCCTTCTAGAGCGCCGCGTTTGCCCTTGCGAGTATCCGCCGCGCTCTAAACGCCGGTCGAGATTCACGTCTGCTTCTCGTGCTCGTCACACGGGTGGGGCCTCTTTTCTCCCCCGTCACCTATCTCTAGGACGGAGGTCTGGGGAGATTTAGAAGGGATGAGGCAGAGGCCGCCCGCTAAACTCGAGCGCCCCCCTCACGTGGTCCCCAAAGCTCCCCTGCGCAAGCTCATCCAGAAGTTCCGGCACCACGGGCAAAAGGTCGGCGTGGTTGTAGAGCGAGAGCTGCGCCTCGGCGCTAACAAGCGCCTCGGCCAGCGCCACAGCGCGCGCCTCGCCCGCTTCGGCGTGGACCGCCAGGCCGACACCCTTGATGACGGGCTCGAGTCCCGCCCCTCGGAGCTGGATAAGCTCGCCCAGCTCCGCTTCAACCTCCAGCAGCGCCGGGCTGTCGACGATAACGAGGTCGGCCTCCTCGAGCGACCGGGCCTGGTGCGCCTCCAGCTCGAAGTAGCGGCCGACGTTTTCGCATATGGGGCAGGGTGTGGGCTCCGGCTCGGCGGGAACCTCGACGTCAAAACATTCGCCGGTCAGCCCGTCGCAGATGCGGTGGGTGATGCGGACGCCGAACCGCGCCAGCACCTCGGCCAGCTTCGCCCCGGAATATGTCGCAAGCTCACGGGGGCGCAGGTCGTGGCTGAGAAGCGTGGCGGCCAGCTTGGGGGTCATGTAAACGCCCGTGAAGCTCCAACCGATGATGGGTTCCGGCGGATCACAAAACGTCGGGTCGCACCACGACCACCTCAGCAGCTCTTTCAACCGCGCGGGGTCGATGGTGAGAGCGTCGTCGGGTGGCGGGGTATAAGACACTAAGCCGCCCCGGTACGCCTCAAAGCTCTTTCCCAACGCGTCGGGTTCAACCGAGCGGGCGTCGAAACCGGCCCTCTCGAGCGCGTCCGCCAGATGGGGACTGTCGGTGATGAGGGCTATGTCCTCGGTACCCGCTGTTTCTAGGGGTGCGGTCGCCTGCTGCTGACCGCAAGCGCCCAAAAGCGCCGCCAGAAGTAAACTTGTCATCCCGAAAAACTTTCTCATGCTTTCCTCCTCAAGGTGTGCTGCAACGTGTGCTCTTCTTTCGTCTTTCTGAAGAGGGGTTTACAGGTTCACCAAAACGCGCCCTTTATAAACCCATCCTCACGCGGCTCCTCTACTGCGCTAGCTGCATCGGCTCCTCCTTTCTTGCTGCGGTCAGTGTGCCGCGCCGCCGTGAACTGCGCGTCAACAAATGGGCGGATCATGAAAAAATTATGTGGAAGCTTAAGTTTCGTGCATAATGGGGCATGGACAACCTCGAGCTCGTCCTCTTGGGTGCCCCCCGCGTGAGCTACCGGGGCGAGGCGCTGGAACTGCAAGGCAAGCACGTGGCGCTCCTCTGTTTCGTGGCGCTCCAGGGTCGGCCCTGCACCCGGGGCGAACTCACCGACGTCCTCTGGGGGCCGGGACGGGGCGGCAACCTGCGGACCGCGCTTTACAAGCTGCGGGGGCTTCCCGGCGCGGACGTCTGGTTGAAAGACGGTGAATTTATCGAGATTGCCGCGCAGAGCGACGTGGCGAGGCTCGAGCACGCGCGCGGCGCTGAGCACGCTTCCGACGAGGTCTTGACCCTACTGGACGCGTGTCTTGGCACCGACGCGGGCGAACTCCTTTTTGGGCTGAGAGCGCCCACGCCCACCTACAGCGAGTGGCTCGAGGAGGGGCGGCGGCGAATCGCGGCGCTTGTCGACGAAACCTTGTCGGGGGCGGCTCGAGATTTACGCGGACGGGGCAGGTTTGAGCGCGCCAGGGTGTACGCGGAAGCGCTCACCGTGCGTAATCCCTTGGACGAGGCCGCGGTCCGGCTGCTGATGCGGCTCGAGCACGACAGCGGCCACCCGGAAAACGTGCAGCGTGCGTTTGACCGCTGCCGCGCCGCGCTCCTAGACCTCGGCGGCGAACCCGACGCGGAAACGCTCAAGGTGCGGCGCGAGCTTCTGGGGATGGACGGGGGCGGCGCGAGGGGGATTCTGCTGGGACCCGGCGACAAGGTTGCCGGGCGCGCGGCGCAGCTCTTCGGACGTGAGGCGCTGCTCGAGCGGCTCGATACCGAGGTGCGCGAGCGCCCGGTACTGCTCCACGGCTTCGGCGGCGTGGGCAAAACGGCGCTGGCCGCCGAACTCGCCGTAAGCTGGCTCGCCGGTGGGAAAGTCGAGGGAAAAGCCGAGGGAACCGCCGGGGAAAAGGTCGAGGGAAAAGTGCTGTGGCTCCAGGCGGGGCTCGCCACCGCCGCCGAACTCGTTGAGGCGGCGGGGCAGGCGCTGGGCGTCCAGGGGGCCGCCGCGCAGCCCGGAAGCCTAGAAAGGGCGCTCGAGCGCAACCCCGTCGCGCTTTTTGTCCTAGACGACGCCTGGAACGAGGCCGCGGTGCGCGACCTCCAGGGGCGCTTGCCCGACACGCTCCCCCTGGTCGTCACCGCGCGGCAACGCATTAAGGGGCTTACGCGCTTGGATGTGGGGAGGCTCGAGCGTCCCGACGCGCGGCAACTCCTCGCCTTTGGAACCGAGCGCGAGTTTGCCGACGATGAAGCCGACCGCGTCTGCGACGTGCTGGGCGACCATCCCTTTGCCCTGCGCCTGGCCGGGGCGAAGCTCAGACACGACAAGCTCAGCCCGCAGCAGCTCCTCGCCCAGCTTGCCAACGCGCCCCACACCCTGCAAACCCCCCGAGGCTGGCGCGAGGAGGGCCGCGAGAGCGTGAGCGCCCTCTTGCAAGCGAGTTTGGAAGCGCTGAGCGACAACGCCTACGACGCATTTTTGGCCGTCGGCGCGCTCGCCTCCGGGACGGTCACCGCCCCGCTTCTGGCCCGCGCCCTGCGCCGCGACGTGGAGGGCACCGAGGCCGCGCTCATCGAGCTCCACACCCGCGCCCTCGCCGAACGCGCGGCGAGCCCCGGCAGCGACCTCGTGCGCTACACGCTGCACGACCTCTCGCACAGCTTTGCGAGGCAAAACACGACGGTAAGGGCGCAGACGGTGGTCCGGGCCTGCCGCGACTTTGTCGCCGTGGCTAAAAAAGATTTTGAGAGGCTCGAGGCCGACATCGGCAACATCGTCGGGGCGCTCGGGGCGGCGCAGGAGGCGGAGGAGCGGGGGGTGCTGGTGGACGTGATGGCGGAGCTTGTGATTGGCGAGGCGTACTTTTCCGCGAGGGGGCACATGCCGCGGTCGCTCAGTTTGTTGGAGGTGGCGGTGAGGTGGGCGAAGGAGTTGGGGCAGCTTGAGCGGGCGCACCACTTCTCAACCAAACTCGGTGATGCACGCCGTGTTCAATATCACCAGCATAGTAAAGCGCTAGACGCATACATAGAGGCAACAAACCTCGCCCGTCTTACGAAGCAAAAAGCGCGTGAGGCCACCCTCCTGAGTTTGTGTGCCATTGAACGTCATGAGCTGGGTCTCTCCTCAGATGTGGATTTCGAGCAGGCTTACCAACTAGCAGTGGAATCTGATAACAGTGTTGCCTTGGGGCAGGTGTTGCAGCATAGAGGTTATGTCGCGGGTGTTCACGGTAACTGGCGGATGGTGGAGCGCCTAAACGCCGAGGCGGTTGAGTTAGCGCACAAGCTACGCGATGACCCCAAGGCCGACCAGGGCCGCGCCGACGACCTTCTATTCTTCACACTACTAAATTTGGGCGAAGCGAAGCGAAAGCTTGGTAAATATGGAGAAGCCGTATCCGTTCGGGAAGAAGCCTTACGCTTGGCCGAAGACCGAAATAACCAAATATGGCAAGCCTATGCGCTGCACGAGCTGGGCGAGATGCACCTTGATGTTGGCGAGCAGCACAAGGCCGAAGCCTACCTTGGAGAAGCACTCGAGCTGTATGAAGCCAATCACGCACACGCCGAAGTGGAACAGGTCCGTAAGCTGTTAACTACGAACTCAACGGAATCACACGCAACTGAGGTTTAAGGAATTCACGCTTAATTGACGCTCAAGCGGTAGACAAAAGGGATGTATAGGAGGGATTATTCATGAAGTGTAGTCTGCTACTCAGCCCGTTCGCCCTTGGCCTTCTACTCGCCGCCTGCTGTACCAATACGCCCCCTATCGCCTTCGACCCGGATTCGCTCACGCCCGTGAAGCTTGAAGGCAACACGCTGGTAGACGAGTCTACAGGCAACTGCCCCACCAACGAGTTTGAGATCCCCGGAGAGGGACTGCGCGTGATGGGGGGCATCGGCGGTCTGGCCGTCTCTCCCTTCCCCAGCACCGCATTAGGCGACGCGCAAGCTATCCGCACGGGTTTAGAGGCCGTGGCGCGACCCAGCGCCGCCGTCCCGACCGCCATCCTGGTGGTGGACGACTTTAACGGCGCGGGCCTGAGCACCCCCGGCGTGTTCTTCCCCGACCAGAGAGGCGGGGACAAGCTCGGCGACCTGCCTACGCGCTTAGACCCTGGCGCGACGGCCCAACAGCGGGCGCTCGAGCAGGAGCCGCTGCTGAACGCTTTAGAGGCCGCCGGGCAGGTGTCGCACGGGGCGCTCGTCTTCAATCACACTCTGGCGCTCGTCAGCAACTTAGAAGAGGGTCCCGTCCTCGAGCGCGTGAACCTGACCTTTGGCGCGTTCGGCTTTAGCGACGACTTCGAGCCTTTCGTCATGACCATCGCCCGGTTCCCCGACCGCCCCGACCTGCCCACCGTGGCCGCCGTGGACACCGAGGGCTTTAGCACCGAGGTCATCGCGGCCCGCGTCGCCGCGGCGGTCCAGGACCTCGCGTTCAGCGGGACGGAGCGCTTCGCCGTGAACTTCAGCTTCGGCCTCGTCCCGTGCAGCGTCCTTAGAGACTTTGAGGCAGTCAGGGCCGAACAGCCGACGCTGACGTTTGAAGGCTATCAGGAGGAGGTGCTGAGGGCGAACGGGTACGACGTGGCGAGGTTCCGGGCGGAACTTGCGCGGGTGGTGACTTCCGCCGTGGGCTTCGACCCGCTCAGACAACTCGCGCAGAGCAACTTCGTGGATAACATCGACGTGGGCCAACCTGCGAGCGGGCCTGTCGCCATCACCTACTTGGCGGCGGCGGGCAACTACCGGCTCGGCTATTCGCTCTACCCCGGCCTCTGGCCCGAAATCGTCAGCACGAGCGCGGCGGACGTGAGCAGCCCGGACGCGCTAGACACGCGCTACTCCAATACCGGCGAGGTGCTGCTGCCGGGCGGCTTCGTCGCGCTGTCGTTCTTTAATGAAGCCGCGGGTGATTGGGAGACTTACTCCCAGGTGAGTGTCGCCGGTACGTCTTTCGCCGCGCCCGCCCTGAGCGTGTTCACCGCGTTCGACTACAGCAGCATGAACACGCGCTGCTTGGCCCCCGGCAACCGGAACACGCTGCTCGCCTTTTACGACCCCAACGGTCCCCAGCTCACTCTGAACCTACCTCTGAAAGAAGCGGTCCAGACGTATTGCAGGCCCTGAAAATGTTTTTGCCTCCCCCTCAACAAGGGGGACTGAGGGGGATTTGCTTTTGTGACTAACTCTGCGGCAGGTCGGTCGAGGAAATCCCCCAAACCCCCTTATTAAGGGGGCTTCAGTAGACGCAAGCCGATTTCTTAAAGATCCTCTAAATCAATGGTCATAGTCAGTTGATGGGTTGAACATATCAGCACAAGCCGTAGAAAGGAGGCTGGGTATGGCCTTTACAGACCGAGTCGCGCAAGTGTTAGCCGACAAGAGCCGCCAGCACGCGTTTTCCGGGGCCGTGCTTATCAAGCAAGGGGAGGAGCTGTTCAAGGCCGCCTACGGCTACGCCAACAGGTCCTGGCGCGTAAAAAACCAAACCAACACCCGCTTCCGCGTCGCCTCGGTGTCCAAGATGTTTACCGCGGTGGCCGTGTTGCAACTTGTGGAGGCGGGAGGGCTCGAGCTCACCACCCCCGTCGTCACCCGCCTCGGCTTAGAAGACACCAGGGTTCCAAAAGAGGTCACCGTTTACCACCTGCTCACCATGACCTCCGGCATCGCCGACTGGTTTGACGAGTCGGGCGACTGGGAAGCGAACTGGGCCGCGCTGCGCCTCGAGCATCCCCTCTACGCGTTCCGGCGTCATGAAGATTACCTGCCCCTTTTTGTAAACGAGCCCCCGTTAGCACCCGTCGGGGAGAAACACGGGTACAACAACGCGGGCTACATCTTGCTGGGCCTGATGATTGAAAAGGTTTCCGGGCTCCCCTACTTCGACTACGTGCGGCAACACGTTTTCGGACGCGCGCAGATGACGCGGTCGGGTTTTCCGGCGCTCGAGGGCGTTGACGCCAAGGTGGCCGAGGGCTACGTCCCCATCACCGACGATGACGCCGTCACCGGCTGGAAAAAGAACATCTACGCGGCGACGCCGGTCGGGGCCGCGGACGGCGGGGCGGGTTCGACGGTTGACGACCTGAGCTGCTTTGCCGGGGCGCTTCGTGACGGGCGGCTGTTGTCCCCTGAGATGACGCGGGAGATGCTGACGCCTAAGGTGTTGGAAGATGACGAACCGTTTAGGGGCTACACCTGGATGTACGGCTACGGCCTCTTTTTCTTGCTGGACGCGTCTAAGCAGGTCGTGCGCTGGGGGCACACGGGTGAAGAGGACGGGGTGAGCTGCCGTTTCTACCATTATCCACAAAAGAACGTGGACGTCGTGATTCTCGGCAACAGGAGCGGGTGCGCGGGCGCGTTGGCGTGGGATCTTCACGACCTTGTGGTAGAGGCGTTGTAAGAGGCAGTAACGCGTTACCAGCTAAGCACGCGCTTTGTTCATTTGCCGCGCCAGAGCCGTGCTCGAGCGCCACCCACCACCTCGGCACGCTCTCGAGCACCGTCAGTCACACCCATGATGTAGCTCCTGTCTCGTTCGCACTCCTAATGCCCTACCAGCGCACGGTCGCGCGCGCGCAACTCACGAAAACGGAAGGCGAACGCGAGGCTCGAGAGGGCGCAGAGGGCCGCCAGCCCAAACAGGGGCAAAAATCCCAGCCAGCCCAGCAGCCCACCCGCCAGAATGGGCGCGAAACTCGGCAGCGACAAGAGGCTGTTGGCCGTGCCCACATAAAGCAGCCGCTCCCGCTCGGGCGAAACCGCGTAGAGGAGGTTCCAGGCCGCCGTCCCCACCCCCGTATTGCCCGCCGCCGAGAGCATAAACACGAGCGCGAACACGTGCCAGGAGGGGGCCAAAAGCGCCACCAGCGGAGCCGCGAGCAAGAGCCCGACGCTGAGCTGAAAAATCGTCACGCTCCCGCCCCGGTTGGCGGTCCTGCGGAAAAGAAAGTTTGCCGTAATCGACGCGCTCGTCGCCAGGATGACAAATATGCCCAGGACGCTTGGCGGGACCTGAAGCACCCGCAACGCGTACACCGCGTAAAAGGGCTCGGCGAGAAGCGCCAAAAGCGCCAGAAAGCGCACCCTCATGTAGCGCCGGAAGCTCACGTCCTCGCGCAAAATCTCGGGGATGCGGCCCAGCATGTGACGAAAGGGCTCCTTGAGCGCGGGCTTGCCCGCGGGTTCGCGGATGAGGCTGAACGAGAGATAGGCGAACCCGGTCAGGGTCGTCCCCACGAGAAACAGAACCCCGAAGTTGACCGGAAACGCCAAGTCGCTCGCCAGCACCCGCCGCAGCACCAATCCCGAAAGAAGCGCCAGAAGCCCGCCGACCGCGTTTCTCAAGGCCCAAAAGGTGCCGAGCCGATAGTGCGGCACCACCTTGGCGGTCACGTCGGCGAACGACACGCCCGAGACCCCGCTCCCCACCGCGTTGAGCGCGAGCATCGCAAGCACCACCGGGACGATGAACTGAGGCTGCCCGCGCAGGAGGAAAACAGAGAGCGTCATTCCCGCAAACGCGGCAAAACGCAAGAGCGACACGCGCCGGTACCAGGGCAGCTTAAAAGGCTGGTGCGCGAGGCGGCTCGCCACAAAAAGCTGCGGCAACAGCCAGCCCCCCACCCTGAGCGCGGGGATAAGGCCGATAACCGCCGCGGGCGCGCCCAACTGGGCCAAAAAGGGAGCCAGAACCAGGCTGCTATGAAAGAACGCCTCGGCCCCGTTCACGAGAACGCCGTTATAGACGCCCAGCCAGAAGTTGCGGTTGGGTTCACCCAACCCACGTGCATACACGGGCATCATCCTAACTCTTGAGCGCGTGTTGTCAAGCTTCTTCGCCGCAGGGTGATGTTGCCGCGCCTCGTTACGACTCACGGCTGCCATGACCAAGGGGTTGTGGGGGACTACTGGAGGGATTGCGTGGGTGTGAGAAATGGTGAGAAATCCTGCTATAGACTTTGGAAAGCTTTTTTGTTTATACTATCTCTCAAGAATAATTTTTAGACAGATATCTGGTCCGAGTATTCGTGCTGAGTATTCACACCTGGGTGGTTCTTCTCGCAGAAGTACCCCTTTAGACTTGGCTAACTAAGTAGTTTAGGGAGGTCATGATGTCGACACGACCATAGCGTGCAGAGAAGCGTGTAGAAGCGCGAACGTTACGCGCGTAACCCCCGCCCAAACCCTTTTACGTCTTTTTTAGGAAAGGAAACGTTATGACCAAATCCATCAGTCGCAGAAAATTCCTTCGAGCCGCCGCGGGTACGGGTGCCGTCTTGGTTGTGTCCGGGGGCAACGTTTTTGTCCTCGCGCAGGAGGATTTGGCCCTGCCCACGGGGGCAGCGGGCAAGCTCACCGTCATCCACCGGACCGAATACTTTGAAGAGGTTCAGAATCTGTTCCGCGCCACGGTCGAAGATTTTTCGCAGCAACGGGGCATCGAACTCGACATTTCGACGGCCAACCCCGAGCAGTTCGGCGACTTTACCGCCAAGATGCTCGCCGCCGTGCAGGCGGGGAACGCGCCCGATCTGGCCTACCACACCCTCAGCATCCCGCAGTTGCACGCGCTGGGCTTGGTCGAAGATGTGAGCGACGTGGTCGAGCAGGCCACCGCCATGTACGGCGAGGTCGTGCCGAGTTCGGCGGCGAAAAATGCCCAGATAGACGGAAGCTGGTGGGCGGTGCCCTTTATGAGCAACACCGGGGCCTGGTTCGCGCGCAAAGACGTGTTCGAAGCGGCGGGCATCGACGTGGCGACGCTCGACACCTGGGACGCGCGGCGCGAGGCGGCTTTGGCGGTTTCCGACCCCGCCAACAACATGTGGGGCTGGGGCTTAACCGTCAACCGCAGCGGCGACGGGCACGGCTTTATCATGGACGTGATTCAGGCTTACGGCGGCTCCATCACCGACGAATCCGGTCAGGTCGTCGTCTTCGACTCGCCCGAGACGGTCGCGGCGGTGCAGTGGTTGGAAGAAACCTACACGAGCGAGAAGTACAGGCCGATGTTGCCGCCCGGCATTGAGAGCTGGACGGACGTGAGCAACAACGAGGCGTATCTGGCCGGGACCGTCGCGCTGACCGCGAACGCCTTTAGCGTGTACGCCAAGGCCAAGGCCGACGGCAGCCCGATTTACGAGAATACCGCCGTGCTGCACAAGCCCAAGATGGTTGACGGGGACACGGTCTTAGAAACCGGCGCGAACGGCTGGCTCACCATCTTCAAAGGTTCTCAAAATGTCGACGCCGCCAAAGAGCTTATTCTGACGCTGCTCGAGCCCCAGAACTTCGTGCCGATGGTTCAGCTCGGCGGCGGCCTGTTCCTGCCCGCTTACCAAAACCTCTGGACGGAGGATTTGGTCGAGACCGACCCGAACTTCGCGGTTACCGAAGAAATCATCTTCAACCCGGTCGATTATGACGGCATCTCGTATCCCGCCGAGCCGAGCGCCGCCATCGACGCGGTGATGGCCGCCGCCATCCCCAGCCAGATGATGTCGAACGTGACCACGGGCCGGATGAGCGCCGAGGAAGCCGTGCGCGACGCGCACCAAAAGATCGTCGACATCTTTGAAGAGGGCGGCATTATCCAGCCCTGACGTGACCGGAGAAAGGGTGAAGATGATTTTTTCCCTTTCTCCTGATGTCGTTGACTAACCGAAACTACTCCAAATCCTTTTTACCCCTTACTTCCTTTTCCTGGTCCCTCGAGAACCAATTCACCCAAGCCAATAACCTCAACCAACCCAGAAGAGGCCCGCTGTGGACGAACGCGCCAGACAGAACACGCCACCGCTCATCCGACCTCGCCGGGCAAGGGCTCGGCGGCTCGAGGGCTTTTTGGGCCGCGACTGGAAGGTGGCGCTGCCCTTCGTTTTGCCCGTCGTCATCATCATGGCGGGGCTTATCCTCTGGCCCTTCGTCAACGCGCTGTTGAGCAGCCTGACGGTGCGCTCGTTCGTGACCGGGCAAGAGCAGTTCGTGGGGTTTCGGAACTACGTCCGGTTGTGGGGCGACAGCGACTATAGAAGTTCGATAAGCGTGACGGTGTGGTTTACCGTTTTTTCCTTGGCCGTCAAATTTGTTGTGGGCTTGGGCATCGCGCTGCTCTTAAACAGCCGCCTGCCTTTTCGCGGTGTCCTGACGGGTGTGATGCTGCTACCCTGGATTGCGCCGGAGGTGGTCACGGCCCTCGCCTGGCGCAGCATCTACGACCCCATTTTTGGCGGGCTCAACCCGATTTTGCAGGGCCTCGGGATTATCAACCGCCCGGTGGCCTGGCTCTCCGAGCCGTCCCTGGCGCTGCCCAGCGTGATTGCGGTAAACGTGTGGAAGGGGATTCCCTTCTATACCATCTTGCTCTTGGCAGGGCTCAAGTCAATTCCGGGGGAGTTGCTCGAGGCCGCCGAGGTCGACGGGGCCACGCCCTTACAGCGCTTCCGCCACATCACCCTGCCGGGCCTGCGCTACGTCATCGCGGTGACGCTGCTCCTCTCGTTTATTTCGACCTTTAATACCTTTGGGCTTATTTTCCTGATGACCGGGGGCGGTCCGGGCGGCGCGACGCGCGTGTACTCGATTCTCGCCTACGAAAAAGCGATTATCGGCTTGCGCTTCGGGCCGGGCATCGCCACGGCGTTTAGCATGGCCCCGCTGCTGGCTGTGTTTATCGCCCTCCTGGGGCGCTTTATGCTGAGCGACGGGGGCGGTCACGGCCCGCGTAAGGTGGGGTTTTGGGAGCGTGTGTTTAGCCCCATAGGGCGCATTTTCGGCCTGCTGCTCGACCTGGTGTTTTTGCCGCTCGAGTGGCTGTCGAACGGCTTCAACGCCTTCGCCAAGGCCGCGCGCCGCAATAGGCCACCGCTCAAGCGGGCGCAGCGCGAGCGGCTGGGGACGGGGCTGCGCTTAGTCTTGCTGCTGCCCCTGCTCCTGTTTGTCCTCTTTCCCTTCTACTGGATTTTTATTACTTCATTCAAGACCGACCTACAGATTCAGCAGTTCACCTCGATTTACTGGCCGCGGCCCTGGACGTTCCAGCAGGTTAGAGACTTGCTTTTTGACACGCCCTTCTTGACCTGGTTTCGCAACACGGTCATCGTGGCGACCGTCAGCACCGCGATTTCCGTCGTCTTGTCGGCGCTCGCCGCCTACGCGCTGGCGCGGTTTAAGTTTTTGGGCGCGGGCACGCTCACCGTGTTGCTGCTGGTCACGTATTTGCTGCCCAGCGCGCTTCTTTTTATCCCGCTCTACCAGACGCTGACCCAGCTCGGCATCATCAACACCTACGCCGCGCTCATTGTCACCTACCCGACCTTTTTGCTGCCCTTTGCGACCTGGGTGATGCTGGGCTATTTTCGCTCCATTCCAGAAGAGCTCGAGGAGGCCGCCATGATAGACGGGGCGAACAGGCTCATCGCCTTTTGGCGCATCACCTTGCCGTTAGCCGCGCCCGCGCTCTTGTCGGTCACGCTGTTCGCGTTTACGAACGCCTGGAACGAGTTTTTGTTCGCGTTTGTCTTTATCACCAGCGAGAATTTGAAAACGCTGCCCGTGGGCCTGCAACTCCTCGTCTTCGGTGACGTTTACCCCTGGGGTCAACTCATGGCCGCCTCGCTGCTGATGGCGATTCCGGTCATGCTCGTGTACATTTACGCTCAGCGTTATCTCGTTGAAGGTTTGACGCTCGGTAGTGTCAAGGGCTAAGTCGGGGTGGTAGTCGAAGCTCGAGAGCAAGGGGTTGCAACCCCTTGCTAGGTGAATAACGTCTTTGCTGGAAGAGGACGTTGTTTTCTACGCTTACTCAGAGCGCCACCAAGCCCCAACTTCCGAAACAGCATAAACCGTCACCCCTTCCACACTTCGGGATTGACCAGATGCGCCGGGCGTTCCCCCTTGAGAACCTGAACCACCTGCGCCAACGCCCCCACAAACATCCGCGTTTTGCCTTCGGGCGTCGCCGAGGCCACGTGCGGCGTGACCACGACGTTCTCGAGGTGCAAGAGTTCATTGTTCAACCTCGGGGGCTCGGGGTCGGTCACGTCGAGGCCAGCGCCGAACAGGTGCCCGCTCTTGACGGCTTCCAAAAGCGCCGCCTCGTCCACCAGACCGCCGCGCCCCGCGTTGATAAAGATACCCCCCCGCTTCATCTTGGCAAAAGTTTGCCTGTTCATCAAATGCCGCGTTTCGGGGAGGAGCGGCGTGTGCGTGCTCACCACGTCGGCCCGGCTAAGGAGGTCGCCTAAGCTGCTCACGTGTTCGACCCCGGCCCGTTCCGCCACAGCGGCGTCAATAAAAGGGTCGAAGGCGATAACGTTCATTGCAAAACCCTGCGCCATCGTCGCCACCAAGCGGGCGATGCGCCCGAACCCGACTAGGCCCAACGTTTTGCCCGCGAGTTCCACCGCATCGTGCCGCGCGTGAAACGCGCCCTCGCCAGCGCGCAAACGCCCTTCGGACGGCTTGAGGCGTTTGGCAACCGCCAAGAGCAGCATCATCGTCTGCTCGGCGGTGGGCACGCTTGGCGCGTCGGGGGTATTGACGACGGCGATACCGCGCGCCGTGGCGGCGGCCACGTCGACCTTGTCCACGCCGATGCCTAAGCGCGCGATGACTTTCAAGTTGGGCGCTCTGTCCATGACGTGAGCGGTGTAGGGGAGCCCCCCCGCGATAATGCCGTTCGCCTCTTCGATACCGCGTAGCGGCTCGGCGTCGGTGCCGGGGCCTATCGCCTCGGCGACGGCTGCGAAGAGGGCGTCGTGGCCCCCCATTCGCTCGCGTTCAAACCAAATTTTTTGCATCTCCGCCTCTCTTTTGTCGCGGCTACGAACGGTCAATGTTGACTTACGCGAGCAAATAGCCGTTAAAACCTCGGCAGCGCCCCCACCCAGTCGGGTTCGTACTTCCGCATCTCCCCCTTGTCATCTCTATCTTCAAAGCCGCAGCGCAGATACTGCCGGTGGAGCTTCTCGAGCGCGTCTTGGTCAAGCGTGACTCCGAGGCCGGGTCCCGCTGGAACGGTCAACGCCCCCTCCTCAAACCTCAACCTTCCCCCCTCCAAGACGTCCTCCTCCTGCCACGGATAATGCGTGTCGCAGGCGTAGGTGAGGTTGGGCACGTTCAAAGCGAGATGCGTCATCGCCGCCAAGCTTATCCCAAGGTGAGAGTTCGAGTGCATCGACAGCCCGAGTCCCCACGTCGCACAAATAGCCGCTAGGTGTTGACTGGCGCGGAGCCCGCCCCAGTAGTGATGGTCGGACAAAACGACGCCGACGGAACCTCTGTTGATGGCTTCCGGTAGATCGTTAAACTTCGTCACCACCATGTTGGTCGCTAAGGGCATTGAGACCTCCCGCGCCACCGCCGCCATGCCCGTAAGACCGGGCGTCGGGTCTTCTAGATACTCGAGCGTCCCGTTAAGCCCCTTACCCACCTCGATGCTCGTCTCAACCGTCCAGGCCGCGTTCGGGTCGATGCGTAACGGGTGGGCCGGAAAAGCCTCACGGAGAAGTTTCATCGCCTCGACTTCCAGGGCGGGCTCGAGCACGCCGCCCTTGAGCTTGATAGAGCCAAAGCCGTGCGCCTCAACCATCGCCCGCGCCTCCTCAACGACCGCTTCAGGCGTGAGCACCTCGCCCCAGGGGTCGGGCGCGTAGCCGGGGCTGTCCTTATGGCGTTCAAACTTGAAAAAAAGATAGGCGCTGTAGGGCACCCGCTCGCGCACCGCGCCGCCCAGGAGGTCAACCACGGACCGACCCAAAATTTTACCTTGTAAGTCGAGACAGGCCACCTCGAGCGCGCCGAACACCCTCATAAGAAGTTTGTCGCCGTGCGTCCCCGGCGCGAGCGAAAGGCCCGCGTCCGCCGTGTTCGCCACCACCTTTTTGAGCCGCGCCATGAGGCCGTTGAGGTCGAAGGGGTCGAGCCCGATGACGGCTTCTCTGGCGGCGTCTAAACTTCGCAGCATCTCACTGCCGCCGTGACTTTCGCTCAGGCCGATGTGCGCTGTGTCAGTCTCGAGTTCAATCACGGTCCGCAGCGCGTAGGGTTGATGCACCCCGGTCGAGTTGAGCAGCGGCGGGTCTTTGATGGCGACGGGTGTTATGCGTAGCGCGCTAATCTTCATAGGGCTCCTCACACTCTACTTTTTTACCAGAACCTTCGGCCTTTTACCCCCGCCGCTCGGCGTCCCACTCCGCCGAGGCGAGTTTGACGCAGAGCGCCACCACCGCCATCGCCTGCCGCACCTCCTCCACGGGCGGACGCGACGGCGCGAGGCGGATGTTGCGGTTCTCCGGGTCGCCGTCGGGAAAGGTCGCGCCCGCGGGGGTGAGCGCGACGTCCGCCTCTCTGGCGAGCGCCACGACGCGCTCGGCCACGGGCCGGGTGGTGTCCAAAGAGACGAAATAGCCTCCTTGCGGCGTGCTCCAGGAGGCCAAGCCCGTCCCGCCGAGTTCACGCGTCAACACCTCCTGCACCGCGTCGAACTTGGGTTTGAGGCGTTTTGCGTGGTCTCTCATCAACCCAGGGATGCCGCCAGGGTAGCGCCGCAAAAATTTAACGTGCCGGAGCTGTTCGACCTTGTTGGGGCCGATGGACTGCGCGCTCATGAGCCCGGACAAATAGGTGATGTTGTGGGCGCTCGAGCCCAAAAATGCGAGCCCCGCCCCCGCAAAGGTGATTTTCGAGGTCGAGCCGAAAAGGATGACGCGGTCCGGACAGCCCGCCGCTTTGCAGGCTTCTAACAGGTTCACAGGTTCCGGCGGCTGGTCGGTGAGGTGATGCACCCGGTAGGCGTCGTCGGCAAACACGGTGAAGTCGCGTGCCCCCGTGTCCATACGCGCGAGTCGCCGCACGTTTTCTTGTGAGATGGTGTCGCCCGTGGGGTTGCTGTAGGTTGGGACAAAGAACATGCCCTTGACGAAAGGGTTTTTAGCCAGCCGTTCGACCGCGTCCAAGTCGGGTCCAGCGGGCGTCATTGCGACCGTGACGAGACCGAAGCCCAGTTTTTTGAGCAGGGTGAAGTGGCGGTCGTAGCCAGGGACGGTCATGATGATTTGGGGTGCGTCCCCACCCCAAGGCCGCTCGCTGCCCCGCAGCCCGCGCAGCAGCGCCCACATGAGCACGTTCGACATGAGCGCGAGGCTCGAGCTGTCCCCCACCATCGTCTCGTCGGGCGTCACGCCCAAGACTTCGGCAAAGAGTTCGCGCGCCTCGGGCAGACCTGCCACGCCGCCCCCATAGTTGCGAACGTCGGTGCCGCGCTGGGTGATGACGTCTTCGGGTCCCAAAATAGTGAGCATAGGGTTCGACAAGTCCAGGTCTTCATCGCTCGGCTGACCGCGCTGCATGTTGAGGTCTAGCTTGAGCGCCTTGAGCGCGCTGTATTCTGCTGAAAGGGTCTCGAGCTTTTCTTTCGTGCCCGTTCGGGTCCTGTCGGCCTGAGTCATATCTACCTGGGTCACGGACGCTCAAACGAGTCGAAGACCCGCTCCCACCAGGGCGCGACCGTAATAGCCGGGTCAAAGTCACCTACCTGCGCGCGAACCTCGGCGACGTCCCAACCCGTAAGGTTGGCGAGCCTCTTCGCCTCCTCCTCGCGGCGCTCCCGCACCTGCTCAACATACGCCTCGCCCTCCGCGCAGGTCAGTTCACCCTCAAAGGGGCGTTGCAGGACGTAGCGCCCCTGAAAGTTGTCGCGGTTATTGGTCGTTCTAAACATCAGGTCTTCGGGGAACTCCTCAGGCGTGTAGCGCACGTGTAGCCGGGTGAGGTAGACGTTCGGCGCGCCCATGTCCGCCCTCTCGTCCAACCAGAACACCCCGGCGCGGCGCAGTTCCTCGGGCGAGAGCGGGTCGGCGGCGCAGGGGTCACACCAGGCCATGTCCCAGGCGTACTCTAAAAAGACCGCGTCCCGCCCTTCGCGCTCATAAGCCCGCTCGAACATCGCGCGGTAGAACGCGCCGAAGTCGTCTTCGACGTATTCCGGCAGGGTTACGTCGGTGGGGATGGTGACCACGGGATAGTTCGTCGTCTCGACGCGGCCTTGTGGCGACAGCAGGTAGACGACCAAGTCCTGCGGCCCGCGCGCGTTGACCATACCGAGTTGGATGGGGAGCATGAAGCGTTCGCTCTCGAAGGCCATGATGAGGGGGCGCAGGTACTCATAACCGCTCGCCTCGAACGCCTCTAAATTCACCCGCGCCACAAAGAACTTCATCCCCTGCTGGATGTAGCGTTGCAGTACGGGCACGACCGCTTCGGGTAATACGTAGCCGTTCTGAATGAGCCAGGTTGTGAGCCCCTCGGATTCTTCGGCGCTCAAAATCAAGATGTCGTACTCGCCGACCGAAAACGCCTCTTCGATGGTGACGCCCAGCGCGTTGGCTCTTGCTTGAGCCGACGCAGGCATGGGAGCTGAAAGGGATTCCTCCGAATCCTCGGCCATCTGCAGCGCACAAGGGTCATCGTCAAAATACTCGACGAGTCTGGGCGCGCTGTAGGCGTCCAAACGCTCCAGCGTGCTCAAATCGCCCACTTGGATTTGCTCCTGGGTAAGAACGGTCGGCACGGGCACGACGAGCGCGAAGTCCTCGACGTCGCCCGAAAAGTCGTTCGCCATCGTCAGGATGGTGCGGGGGCCGTCCTTGGCAATCACGACCTTTGAGGTTTCGTTAAAGAGTTCCGTGTCGGCCTTGGCGACGTAGAAGCCGCAGAAGGCCAGAGCCACACCGCCGAACGCCAGCAGACTGGTGAGTAAAAGCTTACGTTTGTTCATCCTTTAGAGTAGCAGAATTGGGTTTTAGAGTACAGAACCGGGTGTGTCTGCAAGAAACTTCACAAGAAGCAGCGTCACCCGTAGGAGTAAGAATTCTGTAAGCGCCCCGCTCGTATCCTCTAAAAAGAGCACCGGTCAACACTATCCACGACGCTCTCTCGCCATCATCAGCCCCTACGTTGTTGCGAGGACCGGTGCTCCTCTTTTTTTGGTCAACTCTTTAACAAAAATTGGGGCCTCAGGTGATGTGCTCGTTTCGCATGACCGTGTGCGGCGC
Source organism: Trueperaceae bacterium (assembly GCA_965214405.1). Taxonomy (GTDB): domain Bacteria; phylum Deinococcota; class Deinococci; order Deinococcales; family Trueperaceae; genus CBDCCT01. The sequence goes on along the minus strand of OZ243956.1, from coordinate 3,031,058 downwards.
GACCACCGCGCCCTCGGCGACGCGGCAGTTCTCGAGGTGCGCATAAGGCCCCACCACCGCGCCGCCCCCCACCACCGTTTCGCCCCGCAGCCACACGCCGGGGTAGAGCGTCACGTCGGGTGCCAAGAGGACCGTGTCGTCGATAAAAATCTGCTCGGGGGCTATCATCGTCACGCCCGCCAAGAGCCAGCGGTCGCGGACGCGCTCACGCAGCAAGCGGTCGATGTGCGCGAGGTGACGGCGGTCGTTGACGCCCAAGACCTCCGTCTCGTCGTCTACGCGCACCGCCCGCACCGCGCGGCCCGCCGCCAGATAGAGGCTCACCAAGTCGGTGAGGTAGTATTCTCCGGCGGCGTTGGCGCTCGAGAGCCCCCCCGCCAGCGCGAACACCTCCGGGCCGAACAGATAGATACCCGGATTCACCTCCCGAATCTCTTTTTCAAGGGGCGTCGCGTCCTTTTCCTCGGCGATGCGCGTCACGTCCCCCGAACCCTCCTCCCGGACGATGCGCCCCAAGCCGGTCGGGTCCGCGACCTCGCAGACGAGGAGGGACATGCCGCCGCTCGAGCCGGGCGTCTCCAGAAGCGCGCGCAGCGTCTCGGTGCGGAGCAGGGGGCCGTCGCCGTTAAGGACCAGAATGCGGCCCTCAAAATCTTGTAATGCCCCCTTGGCCTCGAGCAGCGCGTGCCCCGTGCCCCGTTGCTCGGTTTGGGTCACAAAGGTCATGGGATACTCATCCAACCGCGCCTTGACAAGCTCTGCCCCGTGCCCAACCACCACGATGAGCTTGTCGGGTTCTAAAGGCAGCGCCGCGCGCACCACGTGCTCGACCAGCGGGCGGCCCGCCGCCTCGTGCAGGGGCTTGGGCAAAGCGGACTTCATGCGCGTGCCCTGGCCCGCCGCCAGGACGACCACAGCGAGTGGAGCGGCTGGGGGTGCGGCGCTCACCGCCTGCGGGTCTCGAGACGCGTGCGCCCTGTGTCGGTTTCGCTCGAGAGCGTCAGGAGCATGTAGAGCGCCACCAAAATAATGGGGATACTCACAAGCTGCGTGAGCGTGAAAAGGCCGATGCCGGGTTCTCTCAGACCCTCAGACAGATAAAGATTCCAGGAGAGCGGGTTGTCGCGGAAGGTCTCTTCCAGCACGGAGCGCAAAACCGAGTACCAGAGAACGAAATGCCAAAACACGTAACCCGGCGCGCGGCGGCGCGAGAGCGCCCAGAAGGTCGTGAAAATGAGGATGACGCCGATAATCACGCCGTAGAACTGGGTTAGGTGGACGGGGCCGCGCACGTAGTCGCCGGTACACACCGCCTGAGTGGTGTTGTAAACAATTTCATTGGGGAGGATACAAATCCCTCTAAACGAGGTCCACAAGTCCCTGCCGAACACGAAACGGCCAAACGCGCCCAAGGTGTCGGTGCCCGGCGCGGGCCAGGTAAAGCCGACGGGCCAATCCGTCAAGCGCCCGCCCGTGTCGGTGCCGTTCATAAAATTGCCGAGCCGCCCGCCGATAATGCCAAAGGCCGCGGTAGGCATCATTACGTCTAAGTACGCCCACATGTTAATTCTGTGGATGCGCGCGTAAATCCACACCGCCAGCACGATGCCCAGCACGCCCCCGTGAAACGAGATGCCGCCCTGCCAGATATAAAACGCCGAGAGCGGGTTGCCGCCGGGGCCAAAAAACGCGCTCGGCGAGGTGAGCACATAGACCAGACGCGCACCGATGATGCCCGCGAGCACCAAGTACACGAGCATGTCGAGGAGCTTTTCGGGGTCTAGCCCACGCTTTTCGGCGAGTTTGGTCGCGTAGTAGGTGCCAATCAGCACGCCCAGGGCGATAAGAAAACCGTACCAGCGGAGCGCCAGCGGTCCGAGTTGGAGCATGATGGGGTCCATACATTCCCTTTCGTCTTCTCTTGCAGTTTCTCTTTTGGTGGGCTCGAGCTTACGCGCCTATCACCACACTCACCCTGAACCACCACCAAGGTTTACTGAGGTTTAACCAAGGTTGATGAGCGGGGCGTGGGGACTCGAGCCGAGTCACAAACGCACCCAGTATATGCTTTGCGCCGCGCTTTTGGCTATGAGGTTTGGGTGTGAAAAATTCGTGGTGTAGAAATCTTGGGATAGCAGAACTTGACCAAACGCTAAAAGAGCCGCGGAAACACGATCATCCCGATGGCAATGACGATAAAAAACTTGGCGACCACCCCGCCGAGCGTCCCCAACAGCGCCCCCACCCCCGAGCGCACCGAATCCTGAAGCGTGCGGCGGTTGACGATTTCGGCCACCACCGCGCCCACAAGCGCACCCAAGAGAAAGCCAAAAGGCGGAAACCAAATCACGCCCACCAGGGAGCCAATCACGCTCCCCCAGACCCCCGCCCGGCTCGCCCCAAAGCGTTTGGCTCCCACCACCCCCGCCACGTAATCGAGCACCTGTGAAAGCACCGCCAGACCCACCACCCAGAGGATGCTGGCGGCTCCTAACTCTTCAAAGCCGGTCATCCATCCCGCTAAAAGCGCGCCGACCGCAGCCACCGGCACGCCGGGCAAGACGGGCAGGATGATTCCGGCAAGACTCACGAGGTAGAGAAGCGTGAAAACGGTGAGGGCAAAGACTGTCACGCTTTTAGATTACACGTTCGTGGTCGCGCGGCGCGTTTTTCAACATCTGCATCTGCAAGAGGTGTAGAAGCAAAGCTGCTCCACATTCTCTTCAAGCTTTTTCAACAAGTTTCTGTCACCTCGAGAGGAGCGGACAACTCAAAAGTGCCGCTGGCGTGCCCGAGTGCTCACAGGCTGCGTAGGCTCGGGCCGGACTCCAAAACACCGCTCCCGCTCGTGGCGCAAAATAAGTTCCGCGCGGTTTTTCGCCTCGAGTTTGTAGAGCAACTCCGAAACGTAGACCTTGACGGTTTTTTCGGCGAGCCCCAGCCGCTTGGCGACGCCTTTGTTGGACAACCCTTTGAGCACGAGGGGGAGAACCTGGGCCTCTCGAGCCGTCAGCGGGGGCAGCTCGGGTTTGGTGACCAAACGGCTGAGGACGCGGCGCTCCGCCCAGACCTCCCCCCTGAGCACCGCCTCGAGCGCGCGCCCGACCTCGTCCGCCGTCTCCTCGCCGCTTAAATAACCGCGGTAGCCCGCCTGAAGCGCGCCCTCCTTGGCCGCGTCGCCTTGACCAATAAGCGCTAAGGTCGGGAGGTCCGGCGGGCGCGGGTAGGGCGGCTCTAAGCTGCGCAAGTCCCACACGGCTATGTCGGCTATGGCTATGTCGGCTATGGCTATGTCGGCTATGGCTATGTCGGCTATGGCTATGTTGGCGTCGGCTTGTGAGTCGGCGCGGGCCAAGACCTCGCCGCCCTCACACCCCGCTCTGGTGAGAAGCGCGCCCAGCGCTTCGTTGATAAGCTGCGAAGGCGAATGAATCCACACCCTCGAGACGCGGTTCTCGCCGGAGTTTACGGCCCCCTTACCGACTTCGGAACCGGTCACAGATGGAGGCGCGGGGGGTGAAGCCTCGCTACGGGTCTGCATGTCAACATCCTCTCCTTGGCTCACAACTTTTTTTCACGCCGCCTCCAGAAACGTCTGGCGTTCCTCTCGAGCAGGGGATGGTCCCCGACCCACATCTGACCCTTTGAGAGCGCCAGCAGCGCCCGCTCGAGCTCTCCCCCCCCCGCCCGGCGCGTTAGATAGCCGCGGTAACCCAGCCTGAACGCCAGAGCGCCTACCCTTTCGTCGGGAACGAGCGCCAGCGTGGGGAGCGGGAGGGGGAGGCCGTGCTCGAGCCCCACCGCAAAATTCCCGCTGCTCGAGTCCCACCCGGTCAAATCCCACCCCGTTAAATCCCACCCCGTTAAATCCCACCCTGTCAAATCCCACAGGGCCACCTCGCTCACGCTTTCCCGCCGGGTGCTGGCGGAAAAGCCGCGCACCCGCAGGAGTTCCGCAAGCGCCGCCGCGGTGATGTGTGACGATGACTGCACCCAGACGTGCATCAAACAACCTTTCGTGTCCCGGCCAGCGTGGCGGATTTGTCCTCCGGTAGGCCGCAAGTGCGGAAAGAACCACGTACCAACCTCGCGGCGTGACACCTGCTCGGTGAATTCACGGTGAATTCACGGCGTGTGCTCATAATCAGGGTCACACTACAGCCGCCGCTGACGACTCATTCATTGTGAAGGTGCGCCGCGTGGTTGTCCAGGCACGGGAGGTGTAAAGGTGCTACACCCAAAGGCTTAGGCCGTTTACCGAAACGTCTCTAAAACGTCCTTGACAGATACACAAATAAAGGCGAACATGACGCGAATTATTTGTGCTAGATTAGGACCAAATGAAAGCCATGAACGCTTTTTGAGTGGTTGGGGGCATCTCACGAAGTGCGCGGTCAAAGGCCGCGTGCTTGATTCTAAGGAGCCCGACTATGACAACCGTATGGGTCCACTCCGACTCACGCCTCATCGACGAGGCGCTGGCGACGCTGCTCACGCGCGCCCGTTTCGAGGTCGTCACAGGACCCCGCGCCGCCCCTCACGTGGACGTGGCTATCTGGAACCTGCGCCCGCTCAAGCCGCCCTATCCCGCGCCCCCCGCCGTGCCCACCCTCGCGCTCATCGACGGGATGGACTCGGATAAAGTGTGCGTGCTGGACGCGGGCTACAAGGGCTACCTGAGCGGGGAGGAGGGCGCGAAAGACTTGGCGAGCGCGGTCAACGCGGTGCGTGGGGGCCAAATCTGGGCCGAGCGGTCGATTCTCAGCCTTTTCGTGCGGACGCAGAGCACGCCCACGCTCACCCCCAGAGAGCACCAGGTGCTGAGCCTCGTCGTCGAGGGGCTGACGAACAAAAAAATCGCGCAACGCTTAGACCTCTCCGAAAAAACCGTCAAAGTTTACGTGTCCAACGTGCTCAAAAAGCTGGACGCGAAAAGTCGCACCGAACTCATCGTGCAACACGGGCGGACTGCGCTCAAGTCTTAACCATGAAAAAAGTACCGAGTGGTGAGTGAAAAGTGCTGAGCGACGTCGGAAGCCTTCTCCCCCACTCCTCTCCTACTCTCCTACTAGAAACAGTGCCTATAGAAACAGTGCCTAAGCTGAAGGGTTGATTTGCCGAAGACGATCTCGAGGGCCTAAGACCAAAGCCCTAAACGCGCTACAGCGCCCGTCCCTTGGAAGCTCGAGCCGCCTCCTCTACGCTTGGGTCAAAGGAGGTGAAACGCGCGTCAGGTTACCGGGGTCTTTGGCCCCGCACGGGTGCTCTTGTTGGCCCTATCGCAGCGGATGTTTAGAAGCGTGTCCACATGGTATCCCCGTAGCAGGTGGACACGCCCCGACACCGCAAAGCGGTCACTAGTCCCTCGGCTAGATACCGAAGAGTATTGAGCACAAAATCCTGACAAAAAGTAAGCTGCGCGCCCGTTCACGCGGGCGTACGCCATAACCCGTCCAATCAGCTCCTTGATTCTTTCAACCTGTAGAGCGACGGGCGGTTATGGAAACAACATAATCTTTGATTTTCGAAAAGGAGAACGTATGTACAGCTTGAACAGGGTGTCGTCATGGGTCATGCTGCTCGCGGCGCTCGCGCTACTTCTGGCGGCCTGCGGCAAAAGCGGCCCGGACGATACCGACACGCCGTCAGCGGCGGCGCAGGGCGTGCTCGAAGTCGCGCTCGCGGGCGTCGAGACGGCGGACATTATCGTCGCCAATGGCGAGGAAACCGTGTGGCAGGGCGCGATCACGGGTGTTAAAGAATGGACCTTGGAGCCGGGCACCTACGCGGTTGACGGCTTGCCCGTCGCCGGGATGCTCGACCCGACTTTGGCAAGGGTGGAAGTGACCGCCAACGGTCGCACCAGCCTCACCCTAAACTATGAGGTGGGACCCAACCAGACGCCGCCGGGAGACGCGCCCGCCGACCCCGTGGCCGCGCTCGCCGCGGTGACGGCGCTTGACATGGGCGGGGTGGCGCTGCCCTCTAGGCTCGAGGTCAACGCCAACAAAGACGTGATGATTTACGCTGCCCAGACCGAGGAGCCGGTATGCGTGACGGTGCGCGCCACCGACGAGCGCGGCCATCCGGTCGCGGGCGCGCAGCTCACCGTCAACACCGCCGAGTCCGACTACATGGACGACCGCATCGCCATCATCCGCGGCTGCGCGGAAGCGAGCGGCGTGAGCGCCCAGGGTTTAAGCACGCAGGGCTTGAGCACCGCAGCCTTCCGCGACTCCCTCTACACCGACGCGAACGGCGAAGCGACTTTCACGCTCTACGCCGCGCTCGGCACCAGCGAAACGGCCGACGCGGGCGACGTCGCCAGGATCGTCGTGTCCGCCGAGGGCGACGGCGGCTCGGCCTTGACCGAATTCAAACTCGTGCCTTACAACCTGGCGCACCTCTACCTAAACGGTGAGATGACGGGGACGCGCACGGGTTCGAGCTTTGAAGAGATCAACATCTTCGACACGAACGACCGCCTCGAGAACCCCCTTCGCAATGTGTTCAACGTCGAGGTGGACCTATTTGCCAAGCAGCCCGAAGAGGCGCTCGAGGTTGAAGACTTAGGCTTCGTCTGCTTCTCGCTCACCGAGGGCGCGGACGTGGTGACCTTAGCGGGCGTGGATTTGGACGACGGCGTCACCGCGCCTGACGGTGAAGTGCTGATTGATCCCGTTGCGCCCGGCGCGGACTGCTACCGGGACTTTGACGGCAGCCTCTCGCTGCGCCCCAACGACTCCGTCTCCCCCGAAGACCTGCCCATCCAGGCGACGGTCCGGGCGGTGCTCTATACGGCGCTCGACTTTGGCAACACCACCTACTACTTCCCTCTCAAGGACGTCACGGTCACCAAGCGCTACATCAGCAACGTACTGGACATCGACAAAAAGGTCGAGAACCACGTGCTGACCTGGTACGGCGACAACTTGGACCTGATCGACGGCGACGACGACAGCGACGCCGGGACCGACATCGACAACAACGGCGAAATCGACTACACGCTCGACCCCGCCAACGCGGTGCCCGCAGGAGGCGTGTTCACCACCACCGTCACGCTGAGCGTGACCAACACCAGCCCCACGCAAGCGGACGACGTGACGGCGACGGACGTGACTTTAGAGGACGACCTCCCCGCCGAACTCGGCGTCATCGAGTCGAGCTTGACCGACGGCGGCACCTACAACTCGGTGAATCACGCCGTCACCTGGTTCGTCGGCGACTTGGCCCCGGGCGAGTCCGCCACGCGCACCTTCGACGTTTACGTACGCCAGAAGCCCGGCTTCTGCGTGGACGAAGAGGACTTAGAGGCGTCCGAGTTCTACACCGTCGGCTTCACTTTTGACAATGAAGACGACGATGGTAATGACGGCGATGACAACGACAACGGCGACGATAATAGTGACAGAGGCGATACCAGCGTCTGCTACAGCGACCCGTACGAGATCATCAACGGCGGCGCGCTCCGCGACGTTACCGCCGCCTGGTTCTTCGAAGGCACGCAGCAAGTCGTGGACTTTGACGGCTACGCGAACGAAGACGACGTCATCATCCACGCTGTGCGCCCGATTTTCGACATCGACAAGGAGCTCCTAAACCCGCAAGACATGCCCTTCGACATCGGCATGGCGGCGCGCTTCGGCGTCACCATCGCCAACCTCGACCGCACGCTCTCCGACCCCGGCTACGCCGAACTTGCGGCAATGTACCCGAGCGAATTTGACGGCTCAACGCGCGACAACCCGTACGCTCGAGACGTGAACTTGAGCGACATCTTCCTTATCGGCCTCGACTACACCACCGCCGACCCGCTCACGGTTGTGGACGACGAGGGCGTCACGCCGACGGCAGACTACACGGCGACCTTTGTCGGCTCGCCCAGCAACCCCCCGCCCGGCTTTGAGGCGTACCTGCGCGACTTCGGCGACAAGGCTGTCTTCTGGGAAACCGTGCCCCTCATGGGCGGCGGCGACACGGGCAGCACGGAGCTTCTCTTGAACGTCAAGCTCTTCGACCCGGACTTCCACATCAACCTGGCGGCCTTGACCGCGGGCAACATGAATCAGGACCAAGACCTTGGCGACTGCAACGTAGAGGCGCTGGGAACGTACGGCTTTACGGGCGTGGCCGAAGAGGAACTGGGCGCTGTATTCGGCGACCGCTTCTCCTTCATTGCCGACTGCGCCGAAATCTTCTCCTTTGAAGCGGCGGACGCCTGGTTGGAACTCAACGACCTTGGCAACTACGACCTGGGCGCGGAAGAGCTCCAGTTCATCAGCGTGGTCGAGCGCGGCGACGACTTCGTCTACCTCTTCTCGGTCCAGAACGGCGGCGTTTCCTCCGCCGACGAAGACGGCACCGCCGAGCGCACCACGCTCGACGTGACCTTAGACGCTGCGGGCGCCGACAACGCCACCCTCACGGGCGGTCAGCTCTACTTCGTGTCCGACACAGGCGCGGTTTCCGGTCCCATCGCGGTAGGCGCGACGGGCGGCGATACGGTCTCGTTCGGGCCTTACGACCACCCGGTCGGCTTCACCGCCGTCTTCGTGGTGAGCGCAGACGCCGACAAGGTCGGCAACGCCACCGCGACCGCGACGGTCGATTGGGACGCCGACCCCAACGACACCCAGCACCCCTTCTTGCCCTATTCGGTCGAGGAGACGGTGTCGATCAGGCCGCCCCAGCAGTAAGAAACCCTAAACTCTCTCGCAACCCCTGGCTTTCACCGGGGGTTTTTCTTTGCAAAAAGCGTGGCGTTATTTTGCGACCTTCAAAAACTGCGCATAGCTTTCTAAAGCGCTCCGCTTGCTCAGGCTAAACTGAGCCTATGAAAACACGTGTTGCAAACCGAAACGACCTCAAAGACGGCGAGATGAAAAGCGTAACCGTGGGCGATAGGGAGGTGCTGCTAGCCCGCGTGGAGGGGCGCTACCACGCGCTCCACGCCCACTGCACCCACTACGGCGCTCCCTTAGCCGAAGGTGTTTTGAACGGCGACCGGGTGATGTGCCCCTGGCACCACGCCTGCTTTTCGGTCCAGACGGGCGCGCTGTTAGAACCTCCCGCTCTGGACGCGCAGCCGACCTTTGAGGTAACGGAAGAGGACGGTGAGGTTTTCGTCACCGTGCCGGAGGACGCACCCGAGAAGCGCGTGCCCGAGATGGCTTCTTTAGACGCTGAAGAAGATTCACGCACCTTTGTCATCTTGGGCACAGGCGCGGCAGGTTTCGCCGCCTCCGAAGCGCTCCGCCGCGAGGGCTTCCAGGGACGCGTGGTGATGGTGTCACGAGAGGACGCGCTCCCCTATGACCGCACCCTGCTCTCCAAGGACTATCTCAGCGAAGAGAAAACGATGGGCTGGATTCCGGCTCGAGCCCCCGCCTTCTACCAAACCCACAACATCGACCTCATGCTCGGGCAACGGGTGACGCGGCTCGAGCCCTCAACTAAGAAACTAACGTTTGCGGACGGTGACACGCTTTCTTACAACGCGCTCCTCCTGGCGTCCGGGTCCAAACCCCGCATCTTAGAAGTCCCCGGCGGCACCCTCTCCAACGTGTTCACCCTGCGAAGCCTCCGCGACAGCGAGCGCATTATCGCCAAGCTTGACGAGGGGAATCGGGTAATCATCGTGGGCTCGAGCTTTATCGGCATGGAATGCGCCTCCTCGGCGAGGGCGCGTGGTGCAAAGGTCACGGTGGTCGCGCGGTCAAAACCTTTTGCGTCCCTTTTTGGGGAGGATGTTGCAGAGATGCTGCAAAAGCTGCACGAGGAGAACGGGGTGGTGTTCAGGGAGGGCGCGCAGGTAGAGCGACTCGAGGGTGAGTCGCAAGTTGAAAGCGTGGTGCTGGACACGGGGGAAAGGCTCCAAGCCGATACGGTCATCGTTGGCATCGGCGTGGAGCCCGCGACGGACTTTTTGGAGGGCGTGCCAAAAAACGACGATGGGGGCGTGTCCGTAGACGCGACCATGCGCGTTGAAGGCGGAGATGGCCTTCACGCCGCGGGCGATTTGGCCGCCTTTGACTACCGCGGCAACCGCGTCCGCATCGAACACTGGCGCGTGGCGATGCAACAAGGTGTCACCGCGGCAAGGGCCATGCTGGGGCAAGACGTAAATTTTGACGGTGTCCCCCTTTTCTGGAGCAAACAGCACGGCGTGGGCCTGCGCTACGTCGGGCACGCCGAAGATTGGGACGACGTGGTGATTGACGGCGACTTAGACGCGCGCGAGTTTTTAGCCTACTACGTCAAAGGAAACGAAATAAAAGCGGTTCTGGGCTTTCAAAGGGACGCCGAACTGTGTGCGGTTGAGGAATGTATACGTTTAGACGTGATGCCTCAAAGTAGCGCGGTGCGCGAGGGGTTTGACTGGCAGGGGCATCTGAAGGCTCGAGCTTAAGCCTTCCCTTGGTTATACCTGTCACACCAAAAATTTCGGGGAGCGTTAATGAATGACTTCACCTTTAAAGCGACAGTTGCGCGCGTCTCACGCACAGGTTCCATTACCGGTTTCCATGAGGAGGATGCCCCTCTACTCAGGCGACAGGACAAGCGCGTACAGAAAAGTGTAAGCGTCAAGCGACTCAGACCCGCTACGCGGAAGCTGAATATAACGCTCAAATAGGTTATTTAACTCCTGTCCCAACGCCCTCGCCTCCGCTTCGGTGAGGTAGATGTCGCCGCGGCGGTCGGTGTTGGCACGCCTGTGGGGATAGTCCAGGTTGAACTCGATAACCTGGTCGGGTCGCTCGACACAGCCGTAAGACGACACGCCTTCGCGACCATCTTGGAACAAACACTGCCCGGTACGTCCCTCACGGCGTATCCCCTCGGCGAGACCCCTGGCAATCGCCCCAAGAGTGGGCCGAAGATCAGCTAGAAACCGCTCTTCCAGGTCGGCATAGTGAGTCAGGTCGTCGGGCACGAAGAACGCGTCACTTACAGCTCGGTAATGCTTGACCGCGCGTCCGGCCCGCTTCTGTTCGCGCACGACCTCGAGCAGCCCCACCGCCAGCAGTTGCTTAACCCGGTAGTGCATGGTTTGGATACTGCACCCGAGCGTCTGCGCCGCCGCTGCCACGGTGGTTTCCCGACCAATGAATGGGTGCAGGAAGTGACTGCCGCTGGGGTCGCTCAGCAGCCGCGCCTGTTCCTCGCTTCGCACCCTATAAAACGCGTCGGTAGGAGGTCTACTCGAGTTTACGTCTTCCATTTTGAGTAGCATAGCACCGAGACTTGGGTATGTTCCCGCCCGGCGACCCGCTCAAGTATGCCTACGAAAAGATGGCGTCGTCTCAACGTGAAGCCCAGCTTAGGCGGGACGCTCGCTCGGCCCGAAGGGTCTCTGCCTCTTACGAACACTGGACCGAGGAGACGCGCCAAAGGGTGCGCCGCACGGAAATCATCTACAACCTCACCACGGCGCTGTTCTGGGTAGGGGTGGGCTTACCTCTGCCGCTTGCCATCGTGTTGATGCAGGCGCGGGGGATGGACCTCTTTCAGGTCGGGCTGTTGACCAGCATCTTTGCTTTGACGGTCGCTGCGCTCGAGCTGCCGACGGGTGGTCTTGCCGACGCCATCGGGCGCAAGCGGGTCACGCTGCTGGCTTATGCGTTCCTGCTGCTCAAAGACCTGGTCTTTCTGCTGGCTTTTTCCTTCCCGGTGTTCATCGTGTCCAGTGTTCTCAACGGCGTCGGGCGGGCGCTCGCCTCGGGGGCGCTGGACGCCTGGTTTATCGACCGGCTTCAGGACGCCGACCCCGAAATTGACATCCAGCCCTACCTGGCTCGAGCCGGTACCGTTTCGTCCTTTGCCATCGCCCTCAGCACGCTGCTGGGCGGCGTCATCGCCTCGCTGTTCGGAGGCCTGCCGGAGGAGGGAAGCGCCGTCTTCACGCCTATCGCTATGACCATCGTGGCCGCCGTTTTGGTGCAGGCGGTCAACCTCGTCATCGTGACGGTGTTTGTGCAAGAAGAACGCAGGCAGGTGGAGGGTAATGAAACCTGGGGCTTTCGGGAGGTGCCGGGCGTCATCAAGGAAGCACTTACTTTGAGCCTGAACAACCCGGTCCTGCGCCTGCTGTTCCTCGCCACGGCGGTGAGCGGGTTCGCGCTGGCGAGTGTCGAGACCTTTTGGCAGCCCCGCTTCGCCGAGCTGTTGGGCGGCAGCGACGGGCACCGCGTGCTCTTCGGGGCGCTCATGATGGGTGGGTTTCTGGCCGGTATGGTGGGCAGCCTCGCCTCAATACCCGTCACCAGGCTGCTCGGGAGGCGGTACGCGCTGGTCGGGGCCGTGTTCGAGGGGCTGGGTGGTGGGCTACTGATTCTGCTGGCCGCGCAAGGGACGGTCGCGGGTGCTGCAGCCTTGTTCTGGCTGTTCTATTTCGGGCGGAGCGTGGGGGCGTCGCCGCTGGGCAAGGTGCAAAACGACGAAATCCCGAAAGAGCGGCGCTCGAGCATGTTGTCGGTGGCTTCGCTCGTTTCGTACGCCGGCTTCTTTAGCGGCAGTGCCGTGCTGGGCTTCATCGCCGACAGGGCGTCCATTGGCGTGGCCTGGACGGTGGCGGGAACACTGCTAGTGGTGTCTACGCTTCTGTATGTCCGTATCGAGACGCTTTGGGGGGTGTCTGGTTTGAGGAGGGCAAAGACCTAAACTTACGTGACTAACCGGGCCGAAGGTCGCATAAGCGTTGTGCGGCTAACGCGCGCGTTTGTTGCATTGCGTAAGTGAAGGCCCTGTCTCACTCTACACTGGCCGCCCCATCAATGTTGAATTGTATTGATTCTCTAAGGTGCGTATGTTAGATTCAACATCAAAGGACAGAGGAGCCACCCATGCTGGCGGAGGAGCGGCGGCGCACTATTTTGAACCTGCTAAAGAAAAACGGGTCGGCGCGAACCGCCGAGTTGGCGCAGCGCTTCGGGGTCTCGGACCAGACCATCCGGCGTGATTTTTGGGAATTGGAGGATCAGGGTTTAGTCGATAAAGGACACGGCGGCGCGGTGCTGGTGTGTCACACGGTGCCCTATCAGGACCGCGCCGTGCTGCATCAGGCTGAAAAGCTCGCCATCGCCGAGGCGGCGGCCGCTTACGTCAAACCCGGTATGGTGATCGCTTTAGGGCCGGGCACGACGACCGAAGCCGTGGCCCACCGCCTCAACGACCTCGCGGTTCACATCCTCACCAACAGCGTGGGGGTCGCTCGAGCCATCACCAAAACGGAACCGAAGGTGAGTTTGACAGGGGGGCAGTACCGCCCCGGCAGCGAACTGGTCACGGGCGACTGGAGCAAGGAGAACTTGGAAACTTGCTTTGCCGACCTGGCTTTTATCGGCGTGAGCGGGGTAGGCGCCGAAGAGGGGTTTACCGTGACTCAGGAGGATGAGGCGGCCATATTACGGCAGTTCGTCCGCATCGCCAAAACGTCGGTGGTCGTGAGCGACTCGAGCAAGTTTCGCCGGGTCGGTGAAGCGTCCGTGGCCCCGCTCGGGGCGGTACACAGGGTGATTACCGATACGGGTCTCTCTGCCGCGGCTCGAGATTTGTTCGACGAGAACGGTGTAGAGCTCATTACCGCCACGCCCGACCAACTCGCCGAGCCGTCATAGCGGGCTTGATGAGACCTTATCAACGTCCGGGCGGGAGTGGTTGGAGGTCGACGGGGACTTAGAAGGAGGTGGGCCAGCGCCTCCATTCGGATGGAGCCGCAATATATGCTCCTCGGCCACAGCGCGGGGGCGGCGGCGTTGGCGGTAAAGCAAGACATAAGCGTGCAGCGCGTGAGCGTTACCGAATTGCAGGCGCGGCTCAAACGCGCGCATCAAGTGCTGTCTCTGGCAACCTAATTTATACTTGCCAAGTCCTTTTTATTTGCCGAACCTGAGGAGATACTGGTGTCCAACCTAACCACCATTCACACCACGTCCCTATCCACGCCCCTATGAACCGACCCGCCAACGTCCTGACCTTAGAGGAGCTTTTGGCCCCCACCCGACGTCACGGCTACGCGGTCGGCTCCTTTTCGCCGCGCTACCCGCGCATGATTCCGCCCATCTTGCGGGCAGCCCAGGCCCTCGCCTCGCCCGCCATCGTACAGATTTCTCAAAAGGATATGACGCGCTGCGGCGTGGCGGTCGAGCCTTTCGCCGAGGCGTTTTACCGTTCTCTTAACGAACTCGCGGTCACCGTGCCCGTGACGTTGCACCTCGACCACACCGAAGACCGCTCGGTCATCGAGAGGGCGCTCTCCGCGGGCTTCACCTCGGTGATGATCGACGCCTCGGACTCTCCCCTGGATGAAAACATCGCCGTGACGAGGGCGGTCGCCGCCCTCGCGCACGCGCGCGGCGTGTCGGTCGAGGGCGAACTCGGCACGTTGGGCGCGTACGGCTTTTCCGAAACCGAGGCGAGCAGCAGCTTTCTCTACACCGACGCCGCGGAGGTAGCCAAATTTGTTGAAGCATCAGCCATCGACGCCCTGGCGGTGTCGGTCGGCACCGTTCACGGCGTGAGCGCGGGCCAACCTGTGACGATTGACATTGACCGCTTGAAAGCCGTCCGGGCGCAGACCAACGTCCCGCTCGTGTTGCACGGCGGGTCCGGTGTGCCCTCCGACCTCATGCACCGCGCTATCCACATTCCCGGCGGCGGGGTGAGCAAAGTCAACTTGGCGACCGATCTGGAACTCGCCATGTTGGGCGCGCTCGGCAGCAAGGAGCGCCTCGTCGACGCGCAGATCGAGGCGCTGGACGACGACGCCTTGAGACGCGCGCAGGACGCCGTCGAGGCGGTTGTCCGGGAAAAAATAAGTCGCGTCCTGCTGAGCGAAAGCCAAGCCCGGCGCTACCGTGAAATGCCTAATACTGACGTACGTGGGGATGAAATGCGCGATACTGAAACGCGTGATATTGAAATGCGTGGCGAGGTGCCTAAAGCATGAGCGGTCTCTTGCTGGCGCTCGACTTCGGCGGCACGAAGCTGAGTGCCGGAGTTATAGAGCGCAAGGCTGAGAGCTGGCGCGGGCTGAAACGTGCTCCGTCGCAAGCGGGCGCGACCGCCGAGGACGACCTGGCGCTCATGAGCGCGCTCGCCGACGACCTCCTGGCGGGCGAACGGCCCGCCGCCGTCGGCGTGAGCTTTGGCGGGCCGGTGGACGCGCCCGAGGGACGCGTCCGCTTTAGCGACCACGTGCCGGGCTGGGAGGACGTTCCTTTGCGAGCGCGGCTCGAGGCCCGCTACGGCGCGCCTGTAAGCGTCGACAATGACGCGAACACAGCCGCCCTGGGCGAATACGTCTACGGGGCCGGGAGGGGCTGCCACAGCCTACTCTACGTTACGGTCAGTACCGGCGTCGGCGGCGGCTGGATTCTTGACGGTAAGGTGTGGCGCGGCTTCGACGGTATGGCGGGCGAAATCGGCTTTACAGTTGCCGATCCGAGCGGCCCCGAATGTGTTTGCGGCGCGCGCGGCTGTGTGGAGTGTCTGGCCTCGGGGCCGGGTCTCGCTCTGTACGCGCGCGAGCTGCTCAGCGCCGAGCCGGAGCGCGGTCGGCTGCTGCGTCAGCACGCTTCTGACACCCCAGAGCACCTTACCGCGCAACAGGTGAGCGCAGCGGCGGCGGCGGGCGACGAACTCGCCTGGGCGGCGCTGGAGCGCGCGGCCTGGGCGCTCGGCTTAGGGCTTGGCAACGCGGTCAACTTTATGAACCCGCAGCGCGTCGTGCTGGGCGGCGGGGTGAGCAAGTCGGGCGCGCGTTACTGGCGCAAGGTCTACGAGACGGCGCGCGAGACAGCTCGAGCCCAGGCCGCGCTCGACCTCGTCCCCGCCGCCTTGGGTGACGACGCGCCGCTCTGGGGCGCGGTCGCGCTGGCTGAGGCGTTGTCGGGGGACCCCAAGTGAACCTAATAGACACGGCTCGAGCCCACGCCGAAGCGCTTCTCCTCGCCAACGGGGGCGACCTCGGATTGGTGGGTTCGAATGAGGCGTACCGGCAGGTATGGGCGCGCGACAGTACGCTTTGCAGCTTGGGGCTGCTCGTCGCCCGACGTCCGGCTGGGCGGGAGATTCACAGACGTTCGCTGCACTTGCGCGCCTACCAAAGTCCTTTGGGCAAGATTCCCCACAACGTCGGCGTGGCCAACCTCCCCGACCCGGCCCTCGTCGCGCACGGAGGCAGCCTCACGGGTAGATGCGAGCCTGGGGGAGAGGACGAGGTCGTGCTGGACACGGCGCACGCGGGCTGCGTCGACGGCAACCTCTGGTATATCCTCGGCCATTACGTGTTCAAAAAAGCCCTGCCCAAAGAAATCCTGTAGATGCAGCGCCTTTCGGACTCCCTCTACCTTTTTGAAGATAGTTGCCGGGTGTACGTTATTCTCAGCGGGTGGGGGGCTGTCCTCATCGATTTCGGAAGCGGGGCGGTGTTGGACGAACTTCCCGCGCTCGGAGTCGAGCGCGTCCAGGCTGTTCTGATGACCCACCATCACCGCGACCAGGGGCAAGGGTTAGCGCGCGCCGTCGAGCGAGACATTCCCATTTTTGTGCCGCACACCGAGCAAGACCTTTTTCACAGCGTCGACGCGCACTGGCAAGCGCGTGAAGTCTCGAACTCCTACAACAACCGCCAGGACCGTTTTTCACCCCTCGAGCCCGTCCCCATCTCAGGCACCCTCAAAGACTACGCGACGTACCACTTCGGCAATCCTGCTTTTAACCTCGGCTTTACGGTCGTGCCGACGCCGGGGCATACGACGGGTTCGCTCACGTTGCTCGCCAACATAGACGGTCGCTGCGTCGCCTTTACGGGCGACCTTATCGCCGCGCCCGGCAGGGTTTGGTCCTTGGCGGCGACGCAGTGGTCGTACAACGGGGCCGAGGGCGTGGCGGCGAGCGTGGCTTCACTCCTCGACCTCAAAGAACGCCAGCCCGACCTCCTGTTGCCCTCGCACGGCGAGCCGATAGCCAAGCCCGCGGTCGCCATCGACCTGCTAGTAGAGCGTTTGTGGAGATTGTTAAACCACCGTCAAGAAAACCCACGGCTTTTTCAACTGCGCGAGGAGCCTTATGTCGCGCTGACGCCGCACCTCCTCTGGAACCGGACGAGTGAAGCTTACGGCTACGTGCTCCTTTCAAAAAGCCGCAAAGCCCTCTTCATCGACTTCGGCTACGACTTTATGACCGGATTCGCCGCCGGGTCGGACCGGGCCTCGAGGCGGCCCTGGCTCTACACGCTGCCGACGTTGAAGCGGTCTTTTAGTATTGAGACCATAGACGTGGTGCTGCCGACGCATTACCACGACGACCACGTAGCAGGGCTCAACCTGCTGAGAGAAAAGGAGGAAACGCGGATTTGGGCGGCGGAGACCTTTGCGGACGTCCTCGAGCACCCCACCCGTTACAACCTGCCCTGCCTCTGGTACGACCCCATAGCGGTAGACCGGGTGCTGCCTCTAGAAACGCCCATTCGCTGGGAAGAATACAACCTCACCCTCCACCCACAACCGGGCCACACAACCTACGCCGTCGCGGTCTCGCTCTATGTGGACGGCGCGCGCGTGCTCTTTTGCGGCGACCAGTATGCCGACGGGAGCGAGGCAAGCTGGAACTACGTCTACAACAACGGCTTTCACCGGGACGACTACAAAAGGAGCGCCGCGCTTTACCGGCGCTTGCAGCCCGACCTCGTCTTGTCCGGTCACTGGGAGCCTTACCGGGTCGAGCCGGGCTACTTTGACCGTCTGGACGAGCGGGGCGAAACCTTGAGCCGCCTCCACCGCGAGCTTCTGCCCCTCGAGCGGGCGGACTTCGGGGGGGACGAGGGCGTAAGGATTCGTCCTTACAGGCTCGAGCTAAATCTGGGAGAGAAAGGAAGGCTCGAGGTCACCGTGCGTAATCCTTTTGCCTGTGCCGAAACTGCCACCGTCACGCTCATGGCGCCGCCCCGATGGCGGGTGGAGCCGGAGCTCGCGTCGGTCACGCTCGAGGCGCGTGGCGAAGGCTGCCTCCGGTTCACGCTTTCGCCCACCCCGGAACCCGTGCGGCGGGCGCGGGTCGCGGCTGAGGTGAGGTTTGGGGACAAAAGTTTAGGCTGGCTTGCCGAAGCGTTAGTGACGGTAACGAGCAAGCCAAGGACGCGTCGACTAAAAGGGAGAAGTGAATGATGCTCGAGCGGCACCTTGGGTTCCTTGCCCATCAGCTTTTCTCGGCATTTGTGTCGCGTGAGCGGGGTATGTTTGATAGGGTGCCGGGAAGGATATGATGAACGAACTCTCATTCATGGGCGCTAACTTTGTCGCGCGGCAGGCCGACTACGCTCTCACCGACGGCTGGGGTGAAGGGGTGAGGACGACCCGAGCTTTTTTTGAACCCCCGGAAACCTTTGAGACGCGTTTCGACAGCTTGTTAAGCGAGGTGACCGCGCTCGGCTTCGGCGCGTTCGACCTGTGGACCGAACTCCTCAACCCGGTCTGGGCGAGTGACGAGCAGGTTCGCACGGCCAAGGCACTGCTCGAGCACCACCATCTCACCGTAACGAGTCTGGCCGGGGGGTTTGGCACCACTCGAGCCGAACTCGAGGCAAATTGCGAACTGGCTAAAACGCTTCACGCCCCCATTCTCGGGGGCAATACGGCGCTGCTCGAAGACGACCCTGAGCTTTTGGAGGAGGTGCTCGAGCACTACGACCTGCGCTTCGGCTACGAAAACCATCCCGAAAAAACACCCGCCGAACTTATAGAGCGGATTCACGGCGGGAGTGAACGCGTCGGCGTCACGCTCGACACGGGCTGGTTCGGGACGCACGGTTACAACGCGGCTGACGCGGTTCGGGCGCTCTCCCCCCATCTGTTTTACGTGCATCTCAAGGACGTAAAGGAAAGGGGAAAACACGAAACCTGCCGCTTCGGGGCGGGCGTCGTTCCCCTTGAAGCGTGCGTTGCGGCTCTTAAAGACGTGGGGTATGCAGGCCCCCTTTCGGTCGAGCATGAGCCCGAGACCTTCGACCCGACGGAGGATGTTCGCGCGAGCAAAGCGCGGCTCGAGGCTTGGTTGACTCACGGGTTGGCTCACGGGTTGGCTAACGATGCCTGAGACGATGCCTAAGATGATGTCCAGCATCCGGGTGGCGGTCGTAGGCGCAGGCAACATCGCCGGGCCTTATACCGAAAACTTGTTGGCTTATCCGCAGACCGACCTCGTGGGCGTTACGGACATCGACCGAGACAAAGCGGACGCGCTCGCCGCAAAGCGAGGGATAAAGGCTTATCCGGACCTGAGAAGCTTACTGGCCGACGATTCAATCGACCTTGTCGTCAACTTAAGCATCCACCACGCGCATTTTGAGGTGACCAAAGCGTGTCTGGAAGCCGGAAAACACGTCTACAGCGAAAAACCCCTGGCGATGCGCTATGAAGAGGCCAAAGAGCTTGTCGAGCTTGCCGAACGCAAAAACTTGCGGCTCGGCTGCTCGCCCTTTACCTTTTTGGGCGAGGCGCAGGGGGCGGCCTGGCGGCTCGTCCGTGAGGGTCGTCTCGGCACGGTGCGCGTCGCCTACGCCGAGGTGAACTGGGGCCGCATCGAGGCGTGGCACCCCGCGCCCGCGCCCTTTTACGAGGTCGGCGCGCTGTTCGACGTCGGCGTCTATCCAATCACGCTCCTCACCGCGATGTTCGGCCCCGCGATTCGCGTGTCCGCGCAAGGCCGCGTCCTCCACCCGAACCGGGTGGGCAAAACGGGCACACCCTTTACCGTAGCGACGCCCGACTTCGTGACCGCAGTGCTCGACTTGGAAGACGGGGTGCTGGTGCGGCTCACGACCAACTTCTACGTGACGCAGCGCGGCAAGCAGACGGGCATCGAGTTTCACGGCGACGCGGGCTCGCTGCACCTCTCGAGCTGGCAAGATCCCGACGCGGCGCTAGAGTTTGCACCGTTCGGCGAACCTTACGAACCCGTTCCGCTCGGCGAGCTGCCGGGGATGCAGTGGGGACGCGGCGTGCAGGAGATGGCCGCGGCGATGCTCCAAGACGAGCCCCACCGCGCCACGGGCGCACAAGCGGCCCACATCGTCGACATTCTCAACGCCGTGAAAACCTCGGTGGAAACGGATAGGCCGGTCGAGCTAAGCTCGAGCTTCACCCCGCCCGCGCCGCTGGAGCAGGCGGGATGACGCAGAAATCCATTAGGCTTGACTTCGAACGTGTTGACCGGCTGAACGAAACGGCGTCCTTTGAGATCAAAACCTTTAAGGTCTGGGTCGACCAACTTGTGGGTTAACGAGAGGCGGCTTGTTAAGGCGCGGTTCAAGCGCCGCCCCCTCGGGTTTGGTAGTTTTTAAGTCTTTCGGCCACTGCGTGGACCCCCAGCACCGCTATCAGAGGCGGGACGCCCAGAAAGAGGAGCACCACAAACCGCGCGCTTATAAGAACCAGGAGAAGGACGAAACCAAGCATTAAAAGCGTGTACAGCGGGCTCGCCAGAACGGTGAGGAGGGCGTTGCGGTAGGCCTGGCGCAGGCTGGGGCGGTCTTGCTCGAGCAGATAAGGAAGCGCGTAGAACTGCGCCGCGAGCCACACCGCCCCGATAAGGAGAGAAAGCACGCGCAACGCAGCCACCCAACGCGCGCTTCCCGTGTAAAATTGCAGGTTGAGCCCAATCCCCCCGACGACGAGGGCGTTGGCAAGCATCCAAAGCCAGCTCTTAAAAAAATAGCGCCGCAGCGTCGCGGGCGTCTCGCGCAGCTCAAAGCTCCGGCCATACACGTAGGTGTGAACAGCGTCGTACAGGGCGAAAGTCGCAGGCGGCCCGAGCACAACCGTGACCCAGCAGAGCACGAAAGCGAGATTGAGCGCCGCCATGTTCACCCAGTCGCGCCACCAATCCTTGACGGCAGCGCCCATAACCTTGAAAGGAGCCTTTAGCGCGTTCAACACTGACGATAAGATACCAGGGGGCGCTGGTCGCAACAGCTTGGGTTGCCCGCCGCTCCGCGTCAAGGCCAAGGGTGCTTGGTCGATTTTCCAAGACTTGCGGCCTTCGCCCCCTACAGGGGTCGTCACTGACACCAACGTCTATAGACGTTGGTGTCAGCCTGTAAACTTACGCAGGGCTACCGCAAAGAGGAAAACGGCAATCTCGCTTCGCAAACCCGGCAACGTGAAACGGTGTTTCCTCTAAAAGGTTTAGTTTGACAGAACTTGTAAAAGGGGGCGGAAAGTCGGCCATCTAAAACGTACATACAGTTGACTTAGGCGAGCTTATCAGAGCGTCGCCAACCGGAGACTGTGACCTCCCCGGTTCTAAACTCACGAACGCCCGTCCGTGTTATCCTCATGACCGCTTCGCAATTGGGGTCGGGACACATCACGAGGTCGTCGAAGGTCATCCAGTCGTGTTCACTCGTCACACGCTGTTTGGCAGGGAGCAAGGGCAAGACCGCGGCCAGCGCGTACATGCTGAACGTTTTGCCAGCCGGAATACTGATGTTTTCACCGGACACCTCGAAGTAGTCACCAAGGTGATGATTGCAGACGGCCTCGAGCCCCTCTTTCACCTTGACAATCTCGACTTTCAGGTTGTAAAGCTCGAACGTTCCCGGCATAATCTAACTTTCGCCCAAATCGTATTTCATGACGCGCCCGTGTTTACCCGTGACGTCGCGCTCGAGTTCATAAACGTTCCCGGGGATGGCCCTAAATTGACGCCTCACCGCCTCGATGTCAGCAACATCCCGGTCGGAAAGCCGAAGCTCGTCACGCAGCCGAACATGCTCTTGGAGATGGTTGGTATTTCGCGCCCCTACGATGCAAGCCCGAACACCCGGCTGCCTCAAGCAGTACGCGCTCGCAACCGACGCAACGTCCGTCCCTTGTGCATTAGCGATATTTTTCAAAACCTCGAGCACACGTTGTAGCGCCCCCCAGCCGCCCATCTCTTCAACGATGAGCAGGTATTTGGCGAGTGAGCGATTTTCAAAGGGCGCTTGTGGGGCAGGCTGTCTCAGCCAACGGTCCGACAACAAGCCGCCCGCCACGCTGCCATAGCAAAGCAGCGCGACTTTATGTTCGCGCGCGAAGGGTGCGAGCGTCTTGGTCGCTCTCCGGTCGAGCACCGAGTATTGGGTTTGGATGGAAGCGACGGGAACGCCCCTATCCAGAATCTCCTGCACATGTGCAGCGTCGAAATTCGTTGCACCGATTTCTCTTATCTTGCCCGCGCGTTTGAGGTCACGGAGGCTGTCCAGCGCCGCCAGATAATCGCCACTCGAGTAGTGCCACCAGTGAAACTGCACCAGGTCAAGGGTCTCTAGGCCCAAACGCGCTCGAGACCGGTCGATGACGGCTTCGGTTTGCTCTTTGGTTAATGAGGTCAGCAAGGCCATGTCGGGTACGTACTTCGTGTGAACCTTGATGTCGTTGGAGGTCAAACCGTGCGCTTTAATAAAGGAGCCAATCAGCGCCTCGACGCCCGTATAAATATCGGCGCAGTCGAAGGTGCGGAACCCGGCGGCGTAGTAGGCTTCGAGCACCTTCAAGCCTTGTCTTTCGTCGCTGTGGTCCTTGGCAAGTTGCCAGCCGCCAATAATGATCTTGTCTAGATAATCCAGGGTCACGTTTTCGTCCTCGGGTCGAGCATATCCCGCAAACCGTCGCCGATAAAATTAAAGGCCATGACGAGGCTGGCGATGGCGAGGCCGGGAAAGAGCCACATCCACCACTGGTCGAAAAAGTCGATGCCGATCGAGATCATCCGGCCCCACTCGGGCGAGGCGGGTTCGGGTCCGAGTCCCAAAAAGCTGAGGCCCGCAAAAATAAGGATGGCGTTGCCGATGTCGAGCGAGCCGTAAACGATTGTTGGCGCAACGCTGTTCGGCAGCAGCGTTTTGAACAGCAAATAGGGCGCTTTGGCCCCGAGACCCCGCGCCGCTTCGACGTACTCGTTGGTTTTGGCTTCGATGACGAGCCCGCGCGTGAGCCTCGCGTAGTCGGGCCAGCGCACGATGACGAGGGCCAACACGGCGTTGCGGATGCTCGGGCCGAGCGCCGCGGTTACCGCCATTGCCAAGATGATGGTCGGAAAGGCCATAAAAAGTTCGGTCAGGCGCATCAAGATTTCGTCCCAGACGCCGCCCAAAAAGCCCGCCACCGCGCCGATGAGCCAGCCGATAAACCCGTCGATGAGGACGACGGCCAAGCCTGCCGGGATGGTGATGCGCCCCCCGTAAAGAACCCGGCTGAAAATGTCCCGCCCGAGTTCGTCCGAACCCAAGAGATAGGTTTCGTTGGGCGCTTGCAGGCGGTCTTTGACGTGCTGCTCGAGCGGGTCGAACGGCGCTATGATTGGCGCTAGCAAAGCCAGCAGCAACCAGGCGACGACGACAACAGCGCCGACGATAACTTCGGGATGTTTGCGGAGTTGCCGCAAACGCTTGCGAACCTCTGTAGCACGTGGCGCGAGTTTGGGGGCTTGAGTAACCACCGCTAAATCACGAGTACCTTATACGCGGGTCGAGCCAGAAATAAAGAATGTCGACAAAAAAGTTGGCAATCACGTAAATCAGCGCAATCAACATGCTCACCCCCATGATGGCGGGAAAATCCTGCGAGGTCGAGGCCCGAAAGGCGTAACGGCCGATGCCGGGCCAGGCGAAGATGGACTCGGTCAACACCGCCCCCGCCAGCAGGCTGCCGTAGAGAACGCCCAGTATCGTCACGACGGGAATGAGCGCGTTGGAGAGCGCGTGGCGCAAGACGACCTTGGGCTCGAGCTGTCCCTTGGCGCGAGCGGTGCGGATGTAGTCCAGCCCGAGCACGTCCAAAAGAGACGAGCGCGTGATGCGGGCGATGATGCCCGACACGTAGCTGCCCAACACGAGGCTCGGCAAGACGAGGTGGGCGACAGCGTCTTGAAAGGTTTTCCATTGTCCGGCCAACAAACTGTCGACCGTAAACAAACCCGTCACATGCGGCGGGTCTTTGACCAAAAACCCCAGTCGCCCCGGCCCCACCACCCAGCCGAGCCGCGCGTGAAACACGGACAGCGCGACCAGCGCCAGCAAGAAAACGGGAAAACTCACGCCGACAAGCGCAAAAATCCGCACGACGTAGTCGGCAAACGAGTTGCGCCACACGGCTGAAATCACCCCGAAACTGACGCCCAACAGGAGCCCCACGAAAATCGACGCCGTCGCCAGTTCGACCGTGGCGGGCAAAAACTGTCTGATGTCCTCGAGCACCGGATTCTTGGTTTTGATAGACGTTCCCATATCTCCACGGAGCAAATTTCGCACGTAGGTCACATACTGAATGTGCGGCGGCTTGTCCAGGCCCCACTTTTCCCGAAAGGCCGTCACCAGCTTTTCGTTGCTGAGCGCGTTCTGCGGCAAGTTGGCGTTGATGGGGTCGGCGGGAATCGCGTTGGCAATCAGAAACGCCACCACCGTGATGCCCAAAAGCAGCGGGAGAGCGAAGAGAATGCGTCTGAGGATGTACTGGTAGATGGGCATGGGTCGAGGGGAGTGGGGGTGTGGGGGAGTAAGAAAACCCTTAACTCCCCCACCCTCTACATCCCTACTCTCTTAGTTTCTACTCCTTGCGGCTGAGCAGCGCAACGTCCAGACCCCACTGCGGGTGCCAGACGTAGCCTTCAATGTCGGAGCGGAACGCAGTTTGGACGGCGGGCACGCTAAAGGGGGCAAACGCGCTACTCGCCTGCGCGAAGTCTTGCAGTTGGTTAAAGATTTCGGTGCGCGCCGCGGGGTCGGACTCAACTTTAGCCCGAGCGATAAGCTCGAGCACCTCTGCGCTCGCCGCGCCTTCAGTCCAGCGTGTGCGTTCGGAAGCCACTTTGCCGCCGGGCAAGAACTCCAAAAAGTCTACGGGGTCGAGTTTGTCCGGCCCCCAAAACCAGTAGCCGAAGCCTTGCTGACCGTTGCGGTAGTCCTCGAGGGCGACTTGCACCTCGCCGGGGTTGAGCGTCACGTTGACGCCGACGTCGGCCAAGTCCGACTGAATTTTTTGGGCGTTGGTGCTCATGTTCACGCCGCTCCAGGTGAGGTCGGGGTAACTCAGCGTGGTGTCGAAGCCGTCCGGGTAACCAGCCTCCGCCAGCAGGCTTTTTGCTCTCTCCACGTCACGCTCCAAAGCTTCGTCTTGCCCGTAAGCGCCCGCCAAGCCAATCCACATGTTCGTGCCCGGCGTGACGCTGCCTTCCCAAAGGTCGCGGTAGCCCGCGTAGTCGAGCGCGTAACGCACCGCTTCGGCCACGAGCGGGTCGGCGAGCGGGCCGCCAATCTCCGGATCGCGGTTCATCAGTAAAAAGTGCGTCCAGGTGCTCGAGCCGCGGAAAATGCCGACGCTCTCGTTGGTTTCCAGATCGACCACCTGGTCGGGTGTCAGGTCGGTGGCGAGGTCGATGTTGCCGGACTCTAAGGCGACCTTTTGCGTGGCCGCTTCGGGAATATTGACGATGACGACGCGGTCGAAGTAGGGCGCTTCGCCCCAAAAGTTGGGGTTGCGCACCAGCACGGTTTCTTCTTGCGGTGCCCAGCTCTCTAAGACATAAGGCCCGGTGCCCGCCGAGGTCTGGTCTAAATAGTCCACCGCCGCGTCGGTTTCGGCGGCGTCGGCGGCGTCCGCGCCGCCGTTGGCCCGCACGACGTCGGCGTTGGTCACCGAAAACGCGGTGTTCGCCAGCTCGGACAAAAAGGATGGGCGGGGTTCGCTCAGGGTGATGGCGACGGTTGAATCGTCAACCGCCTCGAGCCCGGCGATGGGGTCGGCTAAAAACGAAGGCTGAGCTTTGACGTTTTTGAGACGATCGAACGAAAACACCACGTCCTCGGCTTGTAAGGGGTCGCCGTTGGCAAAGGTGACATCGTCCCGCAAGGTAAAGGTATAAACGAGCCCGTCTTCCGAAATAGACCAGTCGCTTGCCAGGAGCGGCTCGACGGAACTGGCGTCGCCGTCCGGAAAAGTCACGAGCGTATCGTAGGTTGCCTTGTCAACAATCCCGGCCGTGGGGCTAAAGCCGTGGGCCGGGTCGTAAGCTTCGGCGACCTCGGTGTGGCCGATGACGATGACTTTTTCATCCTGAGCTGTTGCGCTGGACATCGTTAGCACCAGCGTCAGCGCCAGGCCGACGGCGATAAGCAAGACGTATGAGGGTCGAATCCTCGAGAAGAGCCGCTGTAGCATCTTTATTCTCCTTGTCAAGTCTTCTGCAACGTTGCTGACCCACGGTATACTAACAAAAATACTCGACCGAGGTTATTTATGAACTATTCGCAACGACTCGCTACTTTTCAAAGACGCTTAGAGGGCGCTGCCGACCTCGCGTTTTTCCCCCTATCCGCCGACTTGCAGTACCTGACGGGCGTGCCGCGCGACATTCCGAACTACGGCGCGGTCGTTCATCCCGGCGACTGGTTGGAAGGGGCGTGGCTCAGCCCGAGCCGAGAACCCATCCTCGCCCTGCCCCGCATGACGGCTGAGTTCGGCGGCTTAGCCGCTTTGAAGGGCGTGCAACTGCGCGTCCTGAACGATTTTGACGACCCCCGCAAGATGGTCAAAGGTCTTGTCGAAGACTTTTCTTTACCCGCGAACCCACGCGTCGCTATCGGTAGCGCGACGCACGGAACAACGGTGAGCGAACTTAGCGGGCTGTTGCCGGGGGCCAGCTTCATGTCGGCCTCACACGTGTTGCAGCCTCTACGCGCCGTTAAAACGGACGAAGAAATCGCGGTGATGCGTAAGGCGGGCGAAATCACAGAAGCCGCGTTTGGTGAGGTGCTGGGGAAGCTCGAGCACGGGATGACCGAGTTGGATATTGTCTCTGAAGTCGATTATCAACTGCGTAAACACGGGTCGTTGGGTCCGTCGTTTACCACCTCGCTTTACAACTCCGGCCCCCGTCATCCCCTTTTGTTCGGTCGGCGGCAGGTCACCTGGAAGCGTGTCTTGACCCCGCCAGTTTCGATCTTGTTCGATTTCGGGGCGATTTTGGACGGCTACTGCTACGACTACGGGCGCACCGTCTTCTTCGGCGAGCCGGACGCGTCTTTTCTGGAGATTTTCCGGCTCGTTATGACCTCACAAGAAGCGGGCATCGCTGCGCTGCAGGCCGACGAAAAGACGACCAGCGAGGCCGACAAGGCGGCTCGAGACGTACTGGCCCAGGCGGGCTACGGCGAGGCGTTCCGCCACCGTTTAGGCCACGCCATCGGGCTCGACGTTCACGAACGCCCCTTCTTAACAGCAGGAGATGAGACGCTGCTGCAAGAAAACATGCTGTTCACCGTCGAGCCGAGCATCACGCAGTTCGACACCTTTTCTTGCCGCGTCGAAGACGTGGTTGTGGTTGGACCTGACGGGGGAGCGCCACTGACCAAGGGATTTCGTGAGCTTTTGGTGGTCGCGTAGCCTTACGGAGCACCGCTCCTGCCCCAATTTCGACTAAATAATCCTCGCCCACAGGACCAGCGTGTCGGCTGGCAAAACGTTTCTAAAGCGGTTCCCTTGCGCTCTTGCCACAGCTCCTCCGGTTTTATCAACCCAAGCCGAGCAGGTTAAAAGCGAGATGAGGCTAAACAGTGCCTGGTGTGTTTAAGGAGATGACCCTCGAGATAAAAAAGGCTCGCGTGATCGTCACCGATAAGCTGAGGAGCCACGAAGCGGCCAAAAAGGAAATCCTTTTCGACACCGAGCGTCGCCAGCACAAGGGGCTCAACAACCGCGCCGAGAACTCCCGCCGCCCAACGAGAAGAAGAGAGAGGCGCATACGTTACGGGCAGTTGCCCTGCCGTTGCGACGCTTCAAATCACCGGGTCAGGCACAGCGGTTTCTCTGCGCTTACAGCTTCGTCTCCTCACGTTTCCGCCCCAGGCGTCCCTTACTCCCCGCCCCAGCCTGCCGCCAGGAGATGAGGCAGCGCTTTACGAGCTGGCGGGAGGTCGCGGGCCTCCACCTCACGGCCTAAAGCGTAATGCGGTAGTAGGGTTTTCGCTGCTCTTATCAGTTGGGGCTCGAGTGAACTTGACAACGCCTTCTGCGCGCGCCGCGCGCGTCTCTCGCACAATAAGTGAAGACGCAACCGCCCGAAGGAGCAGCTTCCTATGTGTTCAAACGTAGAGCGCAAAGCGGCCCGCCTCACCATATAAAACTTTCAGCGCCTGGACCACTTTATCTCGATCTCGATCTCCGCCTCATCACCCTCTCGTTCGTATTCGAGCTCGACGGTGGCGCGGGCTGGCACGTGAACCCGGTGACCCGCTATCTGGATCCCGAAGGTTTTTCCTTGTTCGAGCGCGTCGGCGAGGCGGCGCAGCTTGGCGGCGACCTCGCGCTTGTTGTACGGCTTTTCGACGTCGATATCTCGGCTCATGGTGTAGGCCTTTCTGAACGTGACCGGCTCTTAGATTGATCAGGTTCATCAAAGTGGAGCGACTGGCACCCCCTTAACACTTTTGCCCCGGCAGCGAATTTAGGTGTAGAGAAAGAGGCTCGAGAAGGTGACCCAAGTCGTTAAGCTCCCCCACTAGGATGCCGCGGGGCGGTGATTAGCGTCACCCCGGTGGGAGTAGAGACGTTAAGAAACAAGCGCCGCGTCGCCAGGGCGGACGCGGCTACTCAGAACCGTAGAGGTTACTCCTCCCCACCCATAAACATGCTCAGGTAGTAGAGCAAATAGGCCACCGACGCGGCGGCGGCCGCCACATAGGTCAGGGCGGCGGCGTTGAGCACCCCCCTCGAGCCCCCGGCGTCGCGCGCGGTAACGAGCTCTAAACGCTCGAGTTGGGCGAGCGCCCGGCGGCTCGCGTCGAACTCGACGGGCAGCGTGACGAGCTGAAAAAGCACCGCCGCGCCAAAGAGCACAATGCCGAACCCGACCAGCCCGCTCGCGCCTACGACCGCGCCCAAGATGACCAGCCACGGCCCGAAGTTGGCCCCGACGCCCGCGACCGGGACGAGCGTCGCGCGCCAGACGAGCGGCTTGTACGCCCCCGCGTGCTGGAGCGCGTGCCCTACCTCGTGGGCGGCCACGGCCACCCCGGCCACGCTCGCCCCCCGGTAGTTCGCCTCCGAGAGGCGCACGACGCGCTCGCGCGGGTCGTAGTGGTCAGAAAGCTCGCCCGCCACGGCTTCGACTCGCACCTCGCGCAGATCGTTCGCGTCCAGGATGGCTCGAGCCGTTTCCGCCCCGGTGAGCCCGGCGGTCGAGGGTACCGCCTGCCACTTGCTGTAGGTGCGGCGCAAGTAGAGCTGCACGAGCAGCGTAGCGGCCAAGGTGACGATAAAAAGTATCATGATCTTTCCTCCCTAAATTCATCTAACGCTTCCTAAACTCATCAACGTTTGATTGACCAAAAAACTACTCGAAGAAATCTTGTAAGCTCGGACGTTGGCGCTTGTACATCCCCTTACTCTCATAAGCCACGTTGGCGTCGTCGGGCAGATACACCTGCGCCATAAGCTTTTCCAGTTCCCCGCGGTCGAGCCAGACGCCGCGGCACTGGGGACACACGTCAATAAGCACCTCGTCGCGCACAATCTCGTTCATGGTGCTGCCGTCTCTCGGACAAAGCAAAGTCGTCACTTGGTTCCTTTCCTGCTACGCTTTGACGCTGTTTTGGGAGGGGCGGCGGCAGCGTCTTTTGCCGCGCCACTGCGAAAAGGGTGAAAAGGGTAAGAAAAGCAAAAAGGCGACAGCACGACCCAGACGGCGCTCCAGCTCGAGGCCGCTCTGACGCTGACGGTACGCGCTTCGTGGGGTTTGTGGTGAAAAACGTCCAGGTCAGGGGCAACGATTCCTGACAGACCACCTATAGATACAAGCCAAACCCAAAGCGGCAGGTCCATTCGGACTCCTCTTCAGGTCTTGCCTTGTATGCGAGCGACCGGGAAACCTCTAATTAAACGATGTGGTCTCCGTATTGACGGCGGCTCGCTCCCTTTGTACATGAGCTGTACGTGGGCGGCTACTCCCCTGGATAGCTAAATTTTACAGAGAATATGATGAGAATAGATGAGAGCCTACGCCTCACTGCGGCAAGAGGAGGAAGCCGCGTTTCAAGAAATGGGGCATAAAGAAGATGGAGTGTGCAGCGCCGCCCTCGCTGCACACGACGTTTAAGCGCGGCTTCCGGGCGATGTGTCAAGGCGCAACTTTAGCGCCCCACCATCCCCACTAAGTCGCGCAGGTTGACCCTTTCGCTTTGCGCTCTCACCGCGTCCTGATGCTGAGCAAAAAGCGCCTTGCCCTGCTCGAGCTTGTCAGCAAACACCCCCTGAATCTGCCCCGGCGTGAGGGTCCTGCCGCCCGCGTAGTAGCTGACAGCGACCTGGCCGAGCCCGTAGGTGGTGGCGAACGTCAGGAGCGCCCCCGTCGCGCTTTTGGTCAGCTTTTTGCCGCCCTTGCCGAGCGCTTTTTTGGCGACCGAGCCGAAGAGCTTGCGCGCGTAACCCTCGAAAACCTGCGAGGTCGCGCCCACGCCCGCGACCGCCAGAAACTCGCGGACGCTCCCGCCGTCCAGCGCGTAACCGTGCCGCTGGCCGACGCTGTAGACCAGCTTCATCTGCAAGGGCAAGATGGCGACCGTCGCCAAGGACTGCGGCAAAAGCTCCAGCGCGCCCGCGAGCACCGCGTGGTTGAGGATCATCGCGTCCAAGTCCTTTTCGTCGGGGGCGCTCGAGCCGAGCGCGTCGCCGCTCGTTCCCGTGGCCGTGACGGCAGGGGTTACGGGGATAACAGGCGTCACAGGCGTTGCAGCGCCCGCAGGACGTTCAGAAAGCGCCCCCGCGGCGAGGGTCTCCGCAGTTTTCTCGACCTCGTCTCTCGCATCGTCGGACAACCCCAGGGCGGACGCCAGCTTTTCCAGAAAGGCGCGCTCGGACGGGTTCATCACGCCGTCGGCGTCGCACACGCCGACCGCCATTTCAAAGGCTAAGCTGCGGGTCTCGGGGCGCTCGAGCGCGCCCGCGGCCTCCTCGAGCGTTACTTTGTTGAGGAGCACCCTTTGGTAGAGGGCGGGGGTGCTGACGCCGTCCAGCGTTTCTACGACAGCTTTAATGTGCTCACGCTCCTCGCCACCCTTTTGTCCGTCGGCAAACGCCGCCATAAGGCAGAGCGTTGCGACCGCTTCTTTTTCGCTTGTTGTCATTTTTTCTCCTTTCAAATCTTCAGGTTTCGTGAACCGATGTCTGAATCGTTTTTCCCGTTGTTAGCGCACGAAAAGCCACGCGGTGTAGGCGGCGTAGAGCCCCACAAGCAGTCCTCCCTCCCAGCGGCTCAGGGTGAGGCGCGTGACCAAAAAGGGGACGACCAGCAGGCTAAAGCCCAGCATGATCCACAGATCTAAGCCAAAGGCGGCGGTGGTGGCGAGCGGCTGAACCACGCTCGAGATGCCCAGGATGGCG
The DNA here is from genome assembly GCA_965214405.1 of Trueperaceae bacterium. Classification (GTDB taxonomy): domain Bacteria; phylum Deinococcota; class Deinococci; order Deinococcales; family Trueperaceae; genus CBDCCT01. Next base: position 2,999,643 of record OZ243956.1, on the reverse strand, counting down.
AGCACGTTAAAGATGTTCGAGCCGACGATGTTGCCTAACACAATATCGGGCTCGCGCTTGAGGGCGGCGGCGAGGGAGGAGGCGAGTTCGGGCAGGCTGGTGCCCACGGCCACCAGGGTCAAGCCGATCACATTCTCGGGCACGCCGAGCGCGCTGGCGACGGTGACCGCGCCCGAGACGAGCGCCTGCGCGCCGCCGACCAAAAGGACCAAGCCGCCCGCGATACCGAGCAGGCTCAGCAGGAGCGGACCAGGGCCTCCCCTGTCACCCTCTGCTTCTCCCGTTGCTCCGGTTGCTTCGGACGCCCTACCGGACGGCGCTTCACGTGCGGCACCGCGCAGCAGCACCGCCAGATAGGCGAGGAGAACCACGATGAGGCCCAGGCCCTCCACTCGGCTCAAGCGACCGTCGGACAAGAGCGGCAGCAGCGCGGCGCTGGTGAGGAGCATAAAGGGCAGCTCGCGGCGCAAAAAGGGCGCGCGGGTGGCGAGCGGCGTGACGAGGGCGCTCACCCCCAAGATGAGCCCGATGTTGGCGATGTTCGAGCCGATCACGTTGCCCAACGCGATCCCGGCGTTGCCGCGTAGCGCCGCGGTGAGGCTGGCGGCGAGTTCGGGCGCGCTCGTGCCGAAAGCCACCACCGTCAGGCCGATGACGAGGGAGCTTATTCCCAGCCGCCGCGCCAGACGCGACGCGAAGCGCACGAGCAGCTCGCCGCCCACAAACAGCCCGCCCAGCCCCAGGACGATGAGGAGCGCGGCCACCTTCAGGCGGCCTCTGGCGTACTCGTGACAGCGACCTTCACGTTAGGCGTTACAGCCCCAAACGTTACAGCCCCGAATGTCACGACCTGGAATATTACATCTTTGGACATTAAGACGGCACCACGCTCGCCGTTTCGCCTGAGGGCTGCGCTTTGACGACGACGTCGTTTTGCCTGGTCAGGCTTAGCGGGAACTCGAGCTTGTGGACCCGCGCGCCCGTCGCGCCGTACTGAAATTCAAAACCGAGCGTGCCGCCCTCGACGACCGTCAGATGGTCGAAGTCGTGCTCGAAGCCCCGCGACTCGCCCGGCGGGATAAGCACGTGCAGCGCCTCGGCCGCCCGGCTGTGCATGGTGTCGGTGCCGTAGGTGAGCGCGCGCAAATAGACGGGAAAGCGCCCCAGGTTGACCGCCTGAGACGAGAGCGTGTAGGCGTTCTGCCCGTCCCGGCGGGCAAACACAAGGTCGTCAAAGATCAGGTTCGGCGTGCTCTCGGCGCGCAGGATGCGGCGGTTCTGGACCACCGTCCAGAGGACGCCGCCCGCGACCGCGAGGATGCCGAGCGCGATAAGCCATTCGCCCAGTAGGAGCCAGCTCCAGGCGGTCTCGCTCGCTGCTAAGCCTTCGTTTAGCGTCGGGTTCATGTTCTTCTCCTTTCTAACGGTTTTCGATGATTTCGTTCTGGCGGACGTTGGTGCTAGTGAGGCTTGGTGCTAGTGAGGTTCGGTTCTGCGGATATGAACTCTAAGGTTGCCGGTATCCGGAAGCGGCGGGAGCGCTGGTCAGGCCCGAAAAACCGCCCACAGCCTGCCGACCTCGACCATTAAGGTGATGAGCCAGACCACAAGGGCGATACCCGTCGCCGCCGCCGCGATGTCCTTGATGGCACCGATTTTTGGGTCGAACTCAGGCTGGACGTAGTCGCTGAGCGCCTCGAGCGCCGTGTTCATGAATTCGGTCGTCAGCACCACGCCGGTCACCACCAGGATGAGGAGCACATCAAGCCACTCGCGCAGCGCGAACGCCGCGGCGAGGACCGCGAGCGAGACGATCACCTGGAACGCCACGGTGCGGTCGCCGAGGACCGCCAAGCGCAAACCCGAGGCGAACACGCCAAGCTTTTGGAGGGGCCGAAAACTTTTGTATTTGTGTTTCTGACGGTGTTGCTGGCCGTGTTTGTCACCGCGCTTGCGGTCGCGGTTGAGCAGGTCGGGCGGCATGATGCTCCTTTCCTTTAGGCGTCGGGCGCGCCGAGGGGCGAGCGCACCGGGGCGGGGTCCGGGTCGGGTTGAGGGGAGGCGCGGGTGTTTAGGTAGGCCTCGAGCTCGTCAAAGCGCGTCTCCTCCCAGAGCGTGACGCCGCTCCTGTAGCTCGCCCGCCCCAGCACGTGCGCCGCGACGGGCGCGGTGAGCAGCAAAAAGATGATGACGGCGAGCGCTTCGGCGACCACGCCCAAGCCGCCGAAAAAGACCGCGAGCGCCCCCAACATGAGTCCCGCGCCCAGCGTGCCCGCCTTGGTGGCCGCGTGCATCCGCATGTAGAGGTCGGGCATCCGCAGGAGTCCCAAGGCCGAAATGAGTATGAACGCGCCGCCGAGCAAGATGAGGCCCGCCGCGATGATATCGCTCACGGCTCCCCCTCGAGCCGCCCACGCCCGACGGAGCGGGCGAACGCGAGCGTGCCCAAAAAAGCGATGAGCGCGAGCGCGACCGCGGCGTCCAAAAAGACCTCCTGCCCCGTGGCGACGCTCGTAAGCGCGATAAAGGCCACCGCGATAAAGGCGATGAGGTCGAGCGCCACCACGCGGTCGGGCAGACTGGGGCCGCGCACGAGCCGCACGAACGCCATGACGAGTGCCAGAGAAAGCATCCCGAAGCCGATGAGCACCGCCACGTTCAAGATGTTAGAGTCTAGCGGGTTCACGACAGAATCCCCATGACGCGGCCCTCAAAGTCGCGCTTGATGCTCCTTTTGAGCGCCTCGGGGTCGTCCACGTACATGGCATGGACGAAGAGTGTCCTTTTGTCGTCGGACAAGTCCAGGCTGAGCGTGCCCGGCGTGAGCGAGATAAGGTTGGCGAGGAGCGTAACCTCGGCGTCAGTGGTCACGTCGAGCGGCACGGCGACGACGGCGGGGCGCATCCCGTGCCGCGGGGTGAGCACGTCCCAGGCGACGCGCAGGCTCGAGGCGAACAGTTCCCACAGGAAAAACAGCGCCAGCGCGACGCCGCGAACGAGCCGCGAGGTGTAGCGCGCGCCGCCCAGCGCGCGGCCCACGAGCGCCAGCACGAGCACCCCGACGACAAACCCGGTCAGGAGGCTGGCGAGCGTGAGCGTGCCGGTGACCGCCGCCCAGAGGAGCGCCAAGAGGACGTTAAGCAGAAAAAGGTTCATGGGTTCCTTTCATTTTTTGCGTCAAACGACCTTTCTTCCCGTCGTCTCTTCTCATAACCATGTTCACGGCCGTTCTCCCATCCTTTCGTCCGTCCCCAGCACCGCCTCGACGTAGCGGGCGGGCTCGAGCAGCCCCGCCGCCGCCGTTTCCGCCGCGCTGTAAAAAGGCGCGGTCCAGAAGCCGATCACAAGCGTGAGCGCGGCCAATCCCAGCGCGGGCGCGTAGAGGGTGCGTAAGGAGCCTTGCTTAGGGGGCAAGCCCGCCGGGTGCGGTTTCCAAAAGGCGGCGCGCCAGATTTTGGTCATCGAGTAGATGGTCACGAGCCCGACGACCAGACTCACCGCGACGATGAGGTAGGCACCTGACTCGAGGCCCGCCCGAATGACTATCAGTTTGGCCCAAAAGCCCGAGAGCGGCGGGAAGCCCGCCAACGAAAAGGCGGGAACGAGAAAGAGCACCGCCAACAGGGGCCGCCCCGCGTAGAGCCCCCCCAGGTCGTCTAGGCTATACGAACCCCCCTCGCGCTTCATGATGCCGCCAATCAAAAACAAGTTCGCCTTGACGATGATGTGATGGACGAGGTAAAACACCGCGCCGACGAGCCCCAGGGGGGTAAAAAGCGCCAGACCCATCAGCATGTAGCCGATCTGGCTGATGATGTGAAAGCCCAGGATTTTACGCACGTCGTTCTGCGCCGCCGCGCCGAGCACCCCCGTGAGCATGGTGAGCCCCGCGAGCCACAAGAGCAGCGTGTGGGTGTAGCCGACATCCTGAGTAAAAAGCAGCGTGAAAACGCGCAGGAGCGCGTAGACGCCGACCTTGGTGAGGAGCCCTGCGAACATCGCTGCGACGGCGGTAGGCGGCGTGTGGTACGAACTCGGCAGCCAGAAAAAGAGCGGGAATATCGCCGCCTTGATGCCGAAAGCGACGAGAAAGAGCATCGCCAGGGTGGTCACCAGCCCCGGCGGCAGCGCGCCGAGCTTTAGGGACAAGTCGGCCAAGTTGAGCGTGCCCGTCAAACCGTAAAGGAGGCCGATGGCGCTCAAAAAGAGCGCCGAGGAGAGCAGGTTGATGGTTACATAGTGGACGCCGCCTCGGAGTTGCGCCTTAGAGCCCCCCAGCGTGAGCAACACGAACGAGGCGATGAGCAAGACCTCGAACCAGACGTAGAGGTTGAAGAGGTCGCCCGTAAGGAACGCGCCGTTGACGCCCGTGACGAGCACCTGAAAAAGGGGATGATAGCCGAGATGCTCGAGCCGCTCCCCGATATCCCCACGCGCGTAAGAAGCCACCGCGAGCGCCATCACGCCCGTGATGGTGACCATCACGGCGCTTAGGGGGTCCGCCACCAGCGAGACGCCAAAAGGCGCGCGCCAGTCGCCCATCTGCGCGACGAGGACGCCCTCCGCCAGCACCCGCCAGAGCAAAACACCGGACAAGGCGAGCAGCAGGGCGCTGCTAAGGACGCTTGAAATACGTTGCGCGCGCACGTTGGAGCGCAGGCAGAGGAGCAGCGCCGCGCTAAGGAGCGGCAGCACGACGGGCGCGGCGACGAGCCAGCTCACGCCGTCACCTCTTTTTCGCGCGCTCGAGAAGCCTGAGACGCAGGCCCGGTCGCCGCGGGGGCTTCATCTGACACCTGTGACGCCTGCGCCATCACGTCGGTGTCGAGCGTGCCGAGCCCCTGATGGGCGCGCAGGAGCAGCACCAGCGCGAACGAAACGAGCCCGAAGCCGATGACGATGGCCGTCAGGACGAGCGCCTGCGGCAGCGCGTTGGCGACCTCGCCAACGGGGAGGTCCGCCTCGGCGGGGATGAGCGGCGGGCTTCCCCGCGTGAGCCGCCCGGCGGTGAAAATGAGCAGGTTCGCGCCGTTGCTCATCAAAATTAAGCCGAAGATGAAGCGCAGCAGGTTGCGGCGCAGCATGAGATAAATACCACAGGCGAAAAGCGCGCCCACGATAAAGGCCAAAACCGGCTCCATTCAGGCCTCCTCGAGCGCGAACACCATCATCAGCACGATGCCGATAACGACGAAATACACGCCCACGTCAAAAAGCAGCGGCGTGCCGAGCTTGAGCCCGCCCGGAAGCTCGAGCCATAACCCGCTCAAAAAGGGTTGCCCGGTCGCCGCAGCCAACAAACCGCTCAGCACCGCGACACATAGCCCCACCCCGATGATGCTCCAGGGGTCGAAGCGCAGCACGTAGCGCGCCGCGGCGACCCCGTAGGCCGTGGCGTAGAGCGCGAACGCCGCCGCGGCGACCAAACCGCCGATAAAGCCGCCCCCCGGCAGGTTGTGCCCGCGCAGGAGCAGGAAAATGGACAGCAGCGCGAGCAGCGGGGTGAGGACTTGCGTGGTAGTGCGCAAGATGACGGAGGTCACGGCGTCCCCTTTTGTTCTGGATTCGCTATGTTTGCCGTATCCGGTTTTGCTGTTACGGGTGCGTTCGGATGCGGTGTGTTTGGACTCGGTGTGTCCGTCTTTGGCATAGTCACATTTGGCGTGGTTACATCTGGCATGGTCACATCTGGCGTGTTCGCGTTTGACATGTTCGTATTTGACTCCGGGAAATTTGCTGAGCTACCCGGCGAGGTGCCCGGCGAAGTGTCTGTGGACGTGTTCGATGAAACTTCCGCGCGCGGATTTACACGCGTCCGCAGCAGCGCGAACACGCCGAGCGCCGCCACCGCCAGCACGGTGATTTCGCCCAGCGTGTCGAGCGCGCGGAAGTCAACCAAGATGACGTTGACGATGTTGCGCCCAAAAGCGGACGGCCAGCTCTCGCTCTCAAAAAAGGCGGTGAGTTCGCCGCTAAAGGGGGGGCTCGTTACGCTGAGTAGCAAGACCGTCACCAGCCCTCCGCCCGCTAGGGCGATAAAACCGTCGCGGAGGCGGGTGGGGCGGCTCGAGCCCTCCTCACGCCGCCACTCGGGCAAGCGCAGGGTGACCAGCACCACGATGATAACGAGCAGCGTCTCGACCAAGAACTGGGTGATGGCGAGGTCGGGCGCGGCGAAAACCACGAAGAGCAGCGCGACGCCGAAACCCACCACGCCGAGCGCGGTCACCGCCGCCAAACGCGTGCGCGCGAGGGTCGCCGCCAAGGCCGCCGCGACGACGAGGCCAGCCAACACATACTCGTAAAAGTAACCGGTCTCGAGCCTCAACTCTATGTTTAGGCCCCCCCGAAAAACGGCGGTCGCCCCGACCAATGCCACGGTAAAACCGAGGATGACGGCCAAGTGACGGCGCAGGTTATCGCCCTGGACGAGCCGGGTTTGCGTCTCCGCGAGCCAGATTAAGCCTTTGAGCGAGAGGTCGTACCCTCTCGCCGGACCCCAGTCGAAGCCCTTCAAACGCGACAAGCCCCGGTAGATGGGCGACCACAGCGCGAGGAGCACGAGGCCCAGCGCCACCGTCACGATGCTCAAAATCAGCGCGGGGGTAAAGCTCGAGGGGAACAGGTACAAACTGAACTCGTAGGGCGCGGCCAATACCGCCGCCACCGCGGGCAGCTTGGTCAGCTCGATAAGCTCGGGGAAAAGGCCGAACACCAGACCCAGCCCCGCCAACACGAAAGGGCCGAGCCACAAGCTAAGCGGCGCGCCCCGCACCGCCTGGGGCGCTCGCAGGCTGCGCCCGACAAAGGGTTTGAGCGCCACGAGCGCCGCGACGACAAACATCGTGGCGTTGCTCAAAACCGCGGCGACGAGCAGCGCGGGCGCGCCGAGCAGCCCCTCGTAGGCGAGCTCTTTGCCGATAAAGCCCAGCTTGGGCGGCAAACCCGCGGTCGAAAACGCCGCGAAGAGCGCCGCCACAAAGGTAAGGGGCATCACGCGCGCGAGGCCCGAAAGCTCCGTCACGTCGCGCGTGCCCGCCTGGTGGTCAACCGTGCCCGCCACCATAAAGAGACTCGCCTTGTAGAGCGAGTGCGCGAGTAAAAAGACCATCGCCGCCTTGACCGCCGCGGGCGTGCCGACGGCCAAAAGCATCGTCAACAGGCCCAGCGCCACCAGCGTCGAATAGGCGAGCAGCTTCTTGAGGTCGCGCTGTTTGAGCGCCAGCACCCCCGCCGTGAGCACGGTAAGCAGCCCCGCCGCGCCCAGCAGCCACAGCCACGCCGCCGTGCCGCCCAGGGTGGGCGAGAGCCGCGCGAGAAGGTAAATCCCCGCCTTGACCATCGTCGCGGAGTGCAGATAAGCCGACACGGGCGTGGGCGCGGCCATCGCGTTGGGCAGCCAGAAGTGAAAGGGGAACTGCGCCGACTTAGTGAACGCGCCGAGCAGCACCAGAAGCAGCGTCGGCAGGTAGAGCGCATGACCCTGGATAGCCCCTGATTGAGTCAAAAGTTCGCTGATGGTATACGTTCCCGCCACCGAGCCGAGCAGCAAAAACCCCGCCAGCATCGCCAGACCGCCCAACCCCGTGACCAGCAGCGCCTGCAACGCCGACTTACGCGATTCCTCATATTGGTGTTTATAGCCGACCAAAAAGAACGAGGTGAGGCTGGTGAGCTCCCAGAACACGAACAGGGTGATGAGGTTGTCCGATAGCACGAGCCCGAGCATCGCCGCCATAAAGGCGAGCAGCGCTAGATAAAAGCGCCCCAGGTTGGGGTCGTCCCGGAGGTAGCCGCCCGCATACACGACGATGAAGACGCCGATAAAGGAGATGAGTAGCGCGAAGAGTAAGCTCAGGCCGTCCAGATAGAAAGAAAGCTCGACGCCGAGCGCGGGGAGCCAGGGGAAGCTCTGGGTCACGCTCGAGCCCTCCGACACCCCCGGCGCCAGCCTCCCGAAGTAGACCGTGAGCGCAAGGGGCAAGAGCGCCAGGAGCCAGCCGCTCCGCCCCTTGAAAACGCGCACCAGCCACGGTGAGAGGAGCGCTACGCCAAAACTTGCCAGCACCGCCTGGAGCATCTAGGCCGTTCCCGGCGAACGCGGCGACCGTCCCACGCGAGGTCGCGCGGCGCGCGGCCCGCGGCGCCCCCGCTCGAGCGCCCCTTGCACCCTCAGCCGCTCGCGCACCTTCTCGAGCGTGACCATGCCCATGAGCCGGTCCAGCCCGTCCGTGACGGGCAAGGCGGTCAGGCCGTGCTCTTGCATCCTCTCGAACGCCTCGTCGAAGGGCGTCTCGAGCCGCACCGTCGGCAGAGACGTGTGCATGGCGTCGCGCACCGCGGTAGTCGCGCCGCGCGTTTTTAGCCCGAGCAGCAAGGCCTCCTTGGTGAGCACGCCCTCGACGCCCGCGGGCGTCAGCACGGGAAAGGCGGGCTGCGCGGTGCGGGCGAGCGTGTCGGCGGCACCTAGCAAAGAGTCATGCGGCGATACGCTCGCCACGTCTGTAAGCATCACCGCGGAAACGGGCAGGCGGCTCGAGCCCGCCCTTATTCTGGTGTACGCGTTCGCTTGCCCCGCGCTCAGAAGGACGAACGCGGCCACGAGCATGAGTAGAGGGTTGTAAAAGAGGCCGTACACCGCCATGAACACGACCATGAGCACCGCCACACCTCTCCCCGTGCGAACGGCGACGTCGGTGGCGCGTGCGTAAGGCAGTCGCGTGGCGAGGAGCGCCCGCAAAACGCGTCCGCCGTCCATCGGGAAGGCGGGCAGGAGGTTGACTATCACCAACAGCACGTTGACCGTGAGCAGTTGGACGGCCAAGCCCGTCAGCCCTCCCGCGCCCGCGAGCGCCGCGAGGTCAAGGCCCGCGCCGAGGTTCGCCCCGAGCAGCGCGGCGGCGACTAAAGCAGCGATGACCGCGTTGACCGCAGGACCCGCGAGCGCCACCACGAGTTCTTGCTTAGGCTCTGTCGGCATCTTTTCAGGGCGCGCCACCCCGCCGGTGGGTAACAAAATGATGTCTTTCGTCTTGGCGCCGTAGCGCTCCGCCGCCCACGCGTGACCCAGCTCGTGCAGCAGCACGCAGCCCAAAAGTAAGACCAGAAAGGTGACGCCGTCTAAAGCGGCGCCGAGCCCGCCCTGGAGGGCGTAAATAGCGCCCAAGCCTGCCAACAAAAAGAACGACGGATGGAGTCTGACGTCTATCCCCATCATGCGCGTAAATCTGACCGATTTCATCTCAACCTCGTTTCCGGTGCTGTGGAGGGCGTTAAAAGGGCGAGACCACCACAGCATCCATGCCGTGGTGGTCTCGCCTATCGCTTGCGCGACGGACACGCCGAAAGCCCACATAGACTCTAGTCTAGCCGAACTTTGTAGTGACGACGTGCCCCCCTTAATCCAGAGTGGCTACTCCCCAACCAACGTTTACACCTCGAAAGTAGCAAATTTTGTAAGGCCGTGAGGGGTTGCTGGACGACTGAGTTTTTCCGTGATAAATTCTAAACTAAGTTCTTACCTTTCACACCTGCTGCTGCTCTCTTAAAGTCCCTACGATAGCAAATTCCGCCCGAAGAATCTACCGGTTGGCTTACCCATTCGGAGAGGCGGCTCGAGTATCTTATTCCTATGATGTTACAGGGTCTTACAACCTTACTCATTCCCGTTGGCAGATGCCCGAGCGGTAGCGACTGGCATCCCGACGAGGAATTCCGAGATCCTGCCGCGCACTTTTAAGCGCGCAGTAAGCTTTACTTAAACCACCCCACAAACCGTTGTATTTACAAACCATTGTAAACGAGTCGTCGTAAACTAGCTGCTTTACCCATGTTCTATCATACGTCATGATGTTTTTCAGCCGGAGGTTGGTAATGAGAAAGCATACTGAAACGGCCCGCGCGGCGAGGCGTAGCACGCTTCTCACCAGAGCGTAGGAACTTCCAAGTCCGTCCGCTAGATGACAAATCCATCCGTTAGATGAAAATACGACCTTCTGAGACTTCACCAAGCTTCGGATGCGTAGACACCATTTAAGGATACGCGTTCCCTCCCGAAAGGAGACTCTTATGACCCCGTTCGAGCCTGCCATGACTGACCTTTCCTTATGGAAGCTGGGCCTATTTTTTGCCGAGGTCGCTCTCGGCGTATTTCTACTGGGCCGTTTGCTAACTCTCATTCCTGTCGCCAAAGATGAGCCCGGCGACGTTAGGGGCAACGGCAGACGGATGAGCTGATGGATTTCAGCATCCTCAACCTTTTGCTGGTGTTGCTGGCCGCCTTTTTGGGCGGTCGGCTCGCTATTCGCCTCGGCTACCCGTCCGTGTTGGGCGAGATTTTGGTGGGCATCTTGCTCGGCCCGCCGCTGCTGGGGCTTCTTTACGGGGGCGAAGCGCTGGGCGTCTTGGCCGAACTCGGCGTTTTGCTCATGATGCTCTATATCGGTATGGAGATCGACCCCAAAGAGCTCGGCAAGGCCTCGTGGGGCGGCTTTCTGGCGGCCGTGGGCGGTTTTATCCTGCCCTTCACGCTGGGCTACTTCGTCGTGCTCGGCTTTGGCGGCACGCCCGTGGCGGGCGTGTTCGTGGGCATGGCGATGGGCGTCACCTCGCTGGCGACGAAGTCGCGCATCCTGGTGGACTTGAAAATTCTCGACACCCGGATGGCGCACGTCATGATGGCGGGCGCGCTTATTACCGACAGTTTGTCGCTCATTATCTTCGCGGGCATCATGAGTTTTGCGAGTTTGGGGGCGCTCGAGCTCGTCCCCATGCTGGGCGTCGCGGGCAAAGTCGTACTTTTTTTCGCCGCCTCCTGGCTCGTCGGCCTCGTGCTCTACCCGCGCCTGTGGCGTTTTTTAAGACGCCGCGGGCTCACCAACCGCGCCTTTAGCGCCACGCTGGTGCTCCTCACCGCGCTCCTTTTCGCCGAGATGGCGCACCTAGCGGGCCTGCACGGCATTTTGGGCGCGTTTCTCGCGGGGCTCTTTTTGCGCGAGGCGATTTCCGAGCACCGGCTCTCGCACGAACTCACCACGATGGTCCGCGACGTCTCGATAGGCTTTTTGGCCCCCGTGTTTTTCGTGACCGCGGGCTTCGAGGTGTCGTTCGGCGTGTTCCAGACCGACCTGGCGCTCCTGCTCACCGTGATCATCCTAGCAACCGTGGGCAAAATCGTCGGCACGGCGCTCTTCTACCTGCCCACAGGCCACGGGTGGCGCGAGGGGCTGGTCATCGGCGCGGGCATGAACGGGCGCGGGGCGGTCGAGATCATCATCGCGGGCATCGGACTCCAGGCGGGCATCATCGACGCGACGATATTTTCCATCCTCGTTTTTACCGCCATCGCCACCACCGCGACGGTGCCGCTGCTGCTTAAGTGGGGCGTGGACTGGCTGAGGCGGCGCGGCGAATTGGTGCGCTCGACCGGCGGGCGCGACGCGGTGGTCATCGTCGGCGCGGGTCCGGTCGCGCGCGTGCTCGCCCAAGAACTTTCACAGAGCGGGCGCGTCACGCTCCTAGACTCGAACAGGGAGCACTGCGAGGCGGCGCGGGCGATGGGACTGGAGGCCGTCCACGGCGACGCCTTGGAGGACGAGGTGTTGGAGCGCGCGGGCTTGAGCGAGGCGGGCACCTTCGTCGCGCTTACGCCCAACGCCGAGGTCAACGTGCTGAGCGCGCAGCGCGCCGGGGAGGGGTTTATGGTGCCCCAGCTCTACGCGCTTCTAACCAAAGAGAGCGACGGGGGCCTTTTCAAACTCTTGGACGAGCTTGGGGCGCACACGCTTTTTGTTACCCCGGTCGACCTCAACGCCTGGGACGGGCGGCTCGCGGCGCGCGAGGTGGCGCGCCTGCGCCGCACCATCGGGGACGAGGAGGCGGGGTCGGTTACAGATTTGCATCACGCGCCGGACGAGTTGCCGCTGGTGGTGGCGAGAGGCGAAAAGCGCCTGCTCTTCCGGGCGCTGGAGCGGCTCGAGCCCGGCGACCAAGTGCTGACGCTCGCCGCCACCTAACCGACATTCCGCACGCCCCCCCGCGCTTTTTAGGAATAAAAAGTTACATAACAAGTTACATAACGAGGTCCAAGAAGCGAGAGTAAACGCTGACGATGCTCCTTAAGGACGAGCTGTTGCTGGGAGTTGATAACGAGTAGCTGGACACCCACAAAGCAGTGGAACACCCGTCTCGCTGTGGGTGCCTGAGTAGCTTTGCCCTTTTGGTCAGGGAAGCTCTGCTGCGCTCTTTCGAGGCGCTGGCGGATGCTTGGAGAAGGAGCAAAGGCGTGCTCAGTACGCTCATGTAGAGAGCGCTTCTTCCGGCTCGAGCCGCGACTTCTGGTGGCTGAAGCTAAACCGGAACGCCTTCTGAACGCTTCCTTTATCCCCGCTTCTCAGCGCCGCGACGAGGTGCGCGTAAATCTCCCCGGAAGGCTCGCCGAAGCCGTCGGTGGGGAGGATTTCATGGTTCTCGTAGTCGTAGTTGTAGAGCCCCAGGCGCGGCGGATAGCCCGCTTGCCACTCGAAGTCGTCCACCAGTGACCAGTACAGGTAGCCCTTGATGGGCACGCCCTCCTTCATGCAGCGGATCATCGCCATGAGGTAGGTCTTGAGATAGCGCTCGCGCGTCCACCCGTCGGGGCGAGGCTGCGCGGGCTCGCCGATAGGTTGCAGATTCGCCGAGGAGTTCTCGCCCATGTAGACGGGCAACGCCTCGTCATTGAAGTCGTTCGTCGCCAGGATAAAGGCGCGGTAGATGTCGCCGTCCATCGGGAACTCGTCCCACTTCGTGTCCGCGCCCGGCTGGTCGCCGTCTCGAGGGATGCCGAAGGGGTCATAGACGTTCACGGAGAGGTAGTCGAGCTTTTTGGTGCGGGGCGAGGCGTAGAGGGCGTCTAAGGTCTTGACGAACTTCTCCGGCGCGAGGCGCTCGGCGGTCATGGCGATCATCGCTTCGTAGCGCCCGTACTGCTCGCCGGTAAGCTGTGACATACCGAGGTCGTCCATGCGCCCTCGCCACGCCGCGCGGCACGCGGCAATCTTCGCGGGCGCGTCCTCGCGCGACACGCCCCAACTGCGCAGGCGCACCAGGTCGTCGAGCTGCTTGTCCATTTCGTAGGCGCACAAGTTGGCGATGGTGAAGCCGACGTGCGGCTCGCCCCAGCCGCGCTGCTCGAAGGCGTCGTAGACGCCGTCATACGCCCTGATGTAGTGCGAGAGCATCGTGTCGTAGGCGGGCAAGAGGTAGTCCTCGCCCTGCCGCTCGATCGGAAATAAGCCCGCGTAGTGATAGAGGAGCGGGATGAGGTTGGGCTCGTTGTAGATTAAGAAGTGACGCATCAGCTCAGAGCCGCGCCGCGCCAAGCGGGTGTTGATCTCCTGCACGACGCGCACCTCGTAGTCCACCAAGAGGTCAGGACCCTCGTCGCTGAGCCACATGTCCAGAGGCAACCAGCCGGGGTGGGTGAAGTGATGCAAGGTGATGATGGGCTGCATGTCGTGCGCGATGATCGTGGCGATGATGTCGGCGTAGTGGTCCAGCGCCGCTTCGTCCCAGGGGGGCGGCTCATGGGGTTCCAAGGAGGATGACGGCTGAATCCGCGACCAATCTATCCCCATACGAAAGGCGTTGAGCCCGAGCGACGCCGCGAGTTTAATCTGCTCCTCGTAGTTCGTCCAGAAACGGATCGCGTCACCTGAACGCTGAATCGTATCGCTCAACTCCAGGACGCCGTAGCTGTTCTTTATGCCGTCCGGCGTGTTGTAACCGCCCTCGCACAGATAGGGTGCGTTGGCGACGCCGAAGAAGAAGTTCTCCTCGGAGAAGTGCTTTTTGAAGTCCAAGTTGAGTTCGAGTCTCATGGTGTCTCCGTTCTTGTTGAGAAGTTTCGACAGCTTCAATGACTGCGTTAAAAGTGCGTTCGTTGGCTGTTGCCCTTCGCTTATTCGGTGAGATTCTAAAGATACGAGCGCCGTATCGCCCTTCGTTCTGCCGTCCTCCAAAAACTCTTTTCAAGGACTCAGCACTTCACCCTCCCGAATATTGTTCTTCAGCCTGCCCGCGTTCGCTTCGGGGAATAAAAAAGCGTTGTCGTTGATCTCGCGCCACACCTCAAAAAGCGCTTCCTTACCCGTCTCAGTGGGCTCGTGACTGTACGTCGAGTTCTCCCGGATCACGACGGGCGTGCGGGCGTCTTTCGGACAGCCGAAGGCGTGCAGGTGCTTGCGGTGCATAATAAATTTGGGATCGCCTTTTTTCAACCTCTTGTACTGCGTGAGCTTCTCGTAGGTGTGCTCGCGCTCCTCGGGTAAAACGATGTCATCAGGCCAGGCTTGTCCCGCTTTAACCTTCTTAGGTGTCATAAGTTGGTCTGGAACGATGCCGAGCGCTTCGTCCTCGCTGATCTCTGCGCATAAAACAAATCCATCTCGCCTAAGACAACCTCGTAGTATTCGGTCTTGCGCAGGTGCAGGTGCGGCGAGCAGAACTTACCGGGATGCACGATGAGGAGCTTGTCGCAGAGCCCACCGTACTCGGCGTACTCGAGCCCCCCCTTAGGCAAGCCCGTCACCGCAGGCTCGTTCACCGCTTCGAAGATGGCGAAGAGTTCGAAGGGCTCGCGCGACCACATCCCGTTCTCGAACGCGGCGTTCTGACTCTCGCCCAAGATGAGCCCCGTGTTGTCGTTGATCATGCTCTCTTGCACCGGATAGCCGCACGCCACCGCGAGCGCGGCGCATTCGGCGATCCAAGCGTCGTATTCTTTGCGCGTGACGTAGGTGCGGGTCATGGTGTCTCCTCAAGTAGCGAGTGTGAGGTGTGGGTTTCTGACGAAATGTTTAAGAAGCTGTTGGCCATTAGCTCTTAGCCATTAGCAAAGGTTGAGCTAACAGCTAATCGCCCTTGTAGACTTGATGTGCAACCCTCTCGAGACCTCCCACGCCTCACCCCTTCACCGCCCCCGCCGTGAGCCCTTTGACGAACTTGTCCTGAAACACCATGTAGAAAACCAGCGGCACGAGCACCGCGATGGAGAGCGCCGCGTTCTGCATCCCCCAATCCACACGGTAGCGCCCGTTGAACTGCAACAACCCCACCGGAATCGTGCTCATCGTTTCCTCTTGCAAGTAGAGCAGCGGGTAGAGAAAGTCGTTCCAGACCCACACGAAGTAGAAAATCGCCACCGTTGCCAGCGCGGGTTTGGCGAGCGGTAGCGCAATGCGCCAAAAGATGTCGAACGTCGTCGCGCCGTCCACCTTGGCGGCGTCTTCGATGCTCACTGGGAGCGAGCGAAAAAACGTCGTCAGGATAAAAATGCCGACCGGACACCAACTCAGATAGGTGAAGATGTGAAGATGAGGCTCCAATAGGTATTGAGCAGCCCCAACTCCGAGACGATCAGAAAGGCGGGGATGACGACGGCTTGCGGCGGCACCATGATGCCGACGAGGAAGAAGAGGAGCAGGGCGCGTTTGCCGCGAAACTCGAGCCTCGCGAACGCGTAGCCCGCCAACGCCGAGACGAACACGACGCCGACGACCGAAGGGAGCGTCACGAGGACGCTGTTCAGGAAGTAACGGCTGAAGTTGCCCTGCGTCCACGCCCTGACGTAGTTGGAAAAGTTGAGGCTCTCGGGCAGCGCGAAGGGTTGGTCGAAGATTTGCCACTGCTCGCGCAGTGAGGTCGAGAACATCCAGAAGAGCGGATACGCGACGAGCAAAAACACAAAGACGAAGACCGCGTAAGTGGCGACTCTCGAGAGCGTACGCCAAAAAACCGACTGATTGGTCATGACAGCTCCGCCGCGTCTTTCCGGACGGGTCTGGGCGTCGCCCCCGCCCGCTCCCCCGAGAACACCTTGGCCTGCAAGAGCGTAAAGAGCAGCGTGAGGAGGAGAATCACCACGGCGAGCGCGGAGCCGTAGCCCATCCGGTTGAACTCGAAGCCCTGCGAGTACATGTAGGTCGTCAACACCTCCGAGGCGTAGTTGGGGCCGCCGCTCGTCATCACATACACCAAATCGAAGAGCTTCAAAATGTTGATGCTGGTCAGGATAATCACCAGCGTGGTGACGGGCCACAAGAGGGGCATGGTGACGCGCCAGAAAGACTGCCAGGGCGTCGCGCCGTCGATGCGCGCCGCCTCGTAAAGCTCCGCGTCGATGCCTTTAAGCCCGGCGACGAACAAGAACATGCCGAGCCCGAAGCTCTGCCAGGTGTTCACGACGATGACGGTGGGCAGCGCGGTGGACGGGTTGCCGAGCCAAGCGGCGGCGAACTGACCCAGGCCGAGACCGCGCAAGAGCGGATTGACGAGCCCGAACTCGGGGCTCAAGATAAGCGAAAAGACGATGCCGACGACGACCAAAGACATGATGGTCGGCACGAAGAAGAGCCCGCGAAAGAAGCTCGAGCCTGGTAAATCTTGTTCCAGCAAGACCGCCAAGAGCAACCCTACGATGACGACCGAGCCCATGCCGCCCGCGATGAAGTAGGCGTTGTGGAGGAGCGCCCGCCAAAAGATGGGGTCTTGCAAGAGCGCCGCGTAGTTGCTCAGCCCCGCGAAGCGCAACGTGTTGAAGCTGATGCCGGTCCAGGTAAAAAGACTGATGACGACGGTCCCGACGATAGGCAGCGCGAGGAAGAGAACGTAGAAGACAAAAGCAGGCGCGATGAAGAGGTAGGGCAGCCAGGTGTTTTGCCTTCGCTTCGGGTGCCGACTTTTAGCTTGAACAGCTTTGTGGGTCGCTCTCCGTTGCACGTACACCTCCCGACTTGTTGCGCAGCGTCGCAGCACACTGCTCCGAACTAAGTTATTTCTTAAAGGCGGTTAGCCGTTGGCAGTTAGCTTGAAAAGCTTTGGCTAATACCTAACGGCTAAAAGCTAATAGCTTTTTATCAGCGCTACCGACACACCGCCTCGAGCGCCAATACCGGCTCCGCGCTCGCCGCCGCCTCTTCGACGCTCTGCATCCACGCCTGCGCCGTGAGCTGTCCCGTCAGCACGCCCACGCTGCCCATCCAGATTTTGTCCTCGCCGACGAGCGGGTCGGTCACGTGCTCGATGAAGGGGATGGTGCCCGTGTTGCCCTCGACCTGTTCGTTGACGATCTGCATGGTGAGCGGTCCGGCGGTCTCCTCGGTGACTGCGCCCGCCGTCGCGCTGATCTCGCCGATATTCTCCACCCAGTAAACTTGCTGCGTCAGGTCCGTCCACCAGTCCATAAAGGTCAGCGCCGCCTCACGCTTGGCGGGGTCCTGGGCGGCTCTTGCGGTGACGGACATGCCGCCGAGCACGGCTAAAACGGCGTCGTTCGTGCTCGCGCTGTCCTCAAACGCGGGGAACTTGAGGATGCCCAGTTCAAAGTCCGGCGGCGCGCTCGTCAGCGTTTCCGAGACGAACCACGAGCCCGTGTGGAAAAAACCCGCGCGACCTGTGAAGAAGAGCGCGGTGGCGGTGGAGTAGTCGTCGCTCGCCATGCCGCTCGAGAAATACCCCGTCTCGGCGAGGTCGATGTAGCGCTGCGCGGCGGCGACGATGTCCGCGTCCGTCCAGGCGTAGCCGCAGTTGCGTGCGATGAGTTGGTTGACCTTCGCCGCGCCGACCTCTCGAGCCAGAAACGCGTAGAACCACTGTGAGCCGGGCCAACCGAACTTGTTGCCGTAAGCGATAGGTATGACGCCCGCCTCCTGCAGCGTTCCAAACGCGCTCAACACGTTTTCCCAAGAGGTAAGCGTACTCGGGTCGATGCCCTGCGCCTCTAAGACCGCCTTGTTGTAGTAGAGCTGTGTGGCGGTGTGAATGTTAAGGGGCATCCCGTAGTAGCCGCCTTCGTAACTCACTGCGTTCAGGGTACCGGGGGAAAGGCTCCAAGCCGATACGGTCATCGTTGGCATCGGCGTGGAGCCCGCGACGGACTTTTTGGAGGGCGTGCCAAAAAACGACGATGGGGGCGTGTCCGTAGACGCGACCATGCGCGTTGAAGGCGGAGATGGCCTTCACGCCGCGGGCGATTTGGCCGCCTTTGACTACCGCGGCAACCGCGTCCGCATCGAACACTGGCGCGTGGCGATGCAACAAGGTGTCACCGCGGCAAGGGCCATGCTGGGGCAAGACGTAAATTTTGACGGTGTCCCCCTTTTCTGGAGCAAACAGCACGGCGTGGGCCTGCGCTACGTCGGGCACGCCGAAGATTGGGACGACGTGGTGATTGACGGCGACTTAGACGCGCGCGAGTTTTTAGCCTACTACGTCAAAGGAAACGAAATAAAAGCGGTTCTGGGCTTTCAAAGGGACGCCGAACTGTGTGCGGTTGAGGAATGTATACGTTTAGACGTGATGCCTCAAAGTAGCGCGGTGCGCGAGGGGTTTGACTGGCAGGGGCATCTGAAGGCTCGAGCTTAAGCCTTCCCTTGGTTATACCTGTCACACCAAAAATTTCGGGGAGCGTTAATGAATGACTTCACCTTTAAAGCGACAGTTGCGCGCGTTAGCTGCGTAAATTTCTGTACTCCAGTCCAAGCTCCTGCTCGTCACAGCTTGACAGGAGACTACCTTCTCTCCCACCCGCTCAAAAAAACCTCGACATAGCTTTTGGGCTCGAGCACCGCGGGAAGTAAAGGGTTGAGACCTTTGAATGCACTGGTCACAAGCACAGGCCCAAGAAGTGCTAAGGTTGCTTCCCACGGTTTTTTGCCCTTAAGTTTTCCTTCGTCTTGGTAACGCTGAAGCAGAGCCGTGACTTTCCCGATGCCGCTCATAGGGACGGCGGCGACCTCGCTCAGTTCGGGACGTCTGGGTAACTCGTTCATCATCTCAGAAATCAGTCGCCCCTTGCGTTTCAGCAAGCGGTTGTAGGTGCTAACAACCCGCTCCAAGTCCGTCCGCAGGTCGCCCGTATAGGCGACCGCCTCACGTGTGAACTGCTCCACCTCAAAGGTGAGGGCTTCTTTGAGTAAGGTGTCTTTATCGCCAAAACGCCGAAACAGGGTGGCTTCGCCAATACCTGCGGCCTCCGCAATCTGGGCAGTGGTCGCACGTGCGTAGCCGACATCGATAATGACCTCTATGACCGCGTCAAAAATGCGTTCTTCGGGGATAGGTGCTGGCATAAGAACCATTCTCCCATTGGTAGTTTCTAGTTTCAATCCGCTTTCCGCTTTGCCTTCGCTTATAGCAAGTTTGCCTCGTGAAAGTTCCTTGCAAAAGAGAAAGCTGCCAAAGCGCGAGATAAGCTTGACAAGCTTGCCGTCTGCCCCTACACTTCCTATTGAGAGTGTACACTCTCAATAGGAAGGAAATTATGAACGCTAAGGATGTTTTTATTGTAGGCGCGGGACCCACGGGCTTAACTGCCGCCCTCCATCTAGTTGATAGAGAGATAGGGGTGCGAATCATTGAGAAACTCGCAGAACCTTCGCCGCACTCCAAAGCCTTTGGCGTAAATCCCCGTACTCTAACCTTACATGAAAGTACGGGCGTTACCGAGCGGATGCTAGCGCGGGGCTTCAAGGTGCGAGCGGTCAACGCTTGGAAAAGGGGTAAAAAGCTTTTTCAAATCCAGTTATCAACGGTCAACCATAAGTACCCTTTCATGTTGGTTCACTCGCAAGCCGAAAGTGAGGCGCTGATGCGCGAAGCCTTGGGGGAACGCGGCGTTACCGTCGAACGCGAGGTCGAACTGACACGATTGACCATGCAGCCGGGCGGCGCGGACATAACGCTCAGTCACGCGGACGGGAAAAAGGAAACGCTTAAGCCCCCCGTTATTCTGGGAGCCGACGGTCCTAGCAGCACGGTACGCAAAGCGCTGGACATCTCTTTTTCAGGCTCGAGGTTTGATGAACCTTGGAAGCTTTATGACATAGAACTAGATACACCCCTAGACCGAAACGAGGCGCATATCTTTTTGCTCGAAGCGGGCGGAATGTTTATCGTGCGTCTGGATGAGAGGCTCTGGCGCGTTATCAGCAACGTGCCCAACTTGCTCGAGCATCTGCCCAAAGACACTACCCACGGCGCGGTTGGTTGGGAATCGGACTTCGGCATTTCTAGCTTGCTGGTAGATTGTTTTCAGGAAGGCAACGCCTATCTAGCAGGTGACGCCGCTCATATTCATTCGGGTTTGGGGGCGAGAGGGATGAACTTGGGTGTAGAGGACGCCTACGTGTTCGCCAATCTCGCTGCTGCGGGACGCTTAGAGGCTTATCACCGCCTTCGTCATCCTGTGGATAAGGCGGTGGTTCATCAGACGGAGCGCATGACCGAAATTCCCAGGGGTAAGAAACCCTTTGCCAAGGTAGCGAGAACCCTGATCCCCTTTCTCGCGCCATTCATCCCGTTGGGCCAAAGAGGGATTGCCAAGTGGCTTCTCGGGCTCGACCATGAGGTGAGGCTTGGCTGAGGGCTCAAGTTTTAGGGCAACACAGGAATCTTCAAACGGTAGCTTTATCACATATTCCCCTATGCGTGTGAATGGGCTGTCTCGCGCATAGGCGGTGTCGGCTTCAGTCACGACCAAACCACTTCCCGACCCAACCAAATAACGCAGGTGTCCCAGGTGTTCTGTTACCATTACTTTTTATTCATGCCACGCCTCCGGCGCGCTGCGCTTCTCGCCCGTCATCGTGTCTACCGCGTGGGGGAGCACGCTGAGGATGGCCTCGAGCGACTCACGCGCCCCCTTGGGCGAGCCCGGCAGGTTCACAATCAGCGTTTGGCGGCGGGTGCCGCAGACCGCGCGCGAGAGGGACGCCTTGCGGTTTTTCTGCATCCCCGCTAGGCGCATGAGTTCGGCCAAGCCGGGCACCTCGCGCTCGATAACCTCCAAGGTCGCGTCGGGCGTTCTGTCGCGCGCCGCCAGCCCCGTGCCCCCGGTAGTCAAAATGAGGTCCACCCCGCCGCCTTCGGACCAGACGCGCAACTTCGAGCGAATCACCGCCTGCTCGTCGGGCACGATCTGGTAATCCACCTCGGTAAAGGGTCCCGCGCTAAGAAGCTCGCGTATCTCCCCCACCGAGGCGTCCGCGCGCTCCCCTCGAGAGCCCTTGTCGCTCACTGTCAGGATGGCCGTACGAATCATGAGGCTAGAATACTCGAGGCCCCACCTCCAGGTTTGCGGAAAATCACATTTGAGAGAACAAGGGTTCGGTCCGCTCGAGTTGTACGCGCGCCAACGCAAAACTTGGCGTGGACGGTGCGCCCGCGGTAGGCTAGAGCGTTTTGTGAGGTATCACCTGTAGATTATAGATGATACCTCTAATGGGAGGTTTACCTTGAAAATCCACGAATATCAAGCCAAAGAACTCATGAAAGCCCGCGGCATCCCCGTCCCCGAGGGCCGCGTGGCGACGACGCCCGAGGAGGCCGCGGCGGCGGTGCGTCCGCTTGTCGAGGCGACGGGTAACAAGGTCGTCGTCGTCAAGTCGCAAATTCACGCGGGCGGGCGCGGCAAGGGCCGTTTCAAAGAGCACCCCGATTTAGGCGGCGTCACCGTCGTGACGGACGGGCTTAAGGGTGGCGTAGAGGCGGCTGAAAAGCGGGTACGCGAGCTTGCCGAAAAGATGCTGGGCTCCACCCTCGTCACCATCCAGACGGGCGAGGAGGGTAAGAAAGTTAATCAGCTTTATATAGAGCAGGGCATCGACATCGACCGCGAACTCTACTTGTCGGTCGTGCTGGATCGGGCGCAAGGCCGCAACATCGTCATGGCCTCGACGGAGGGCGGGACCGACATCGAGGAGGTCGCCGAGCACACGCCCGAAAAAATCCTGCGCGTCACCATCGACCCAGGTGTGGGGCTCACCGATTTTGGGGCGAGAGAACTCGCCTTTGGCCTGGGTCTCTCCGGTGACGCCTTTAAGAACGGCGTCAAGTTCACCAAAACCCTCGCCGACGCGGCGGTCGAACTCGACACCGACTTAGTCGAAATCAACCCGCTGGTCGTCACCAAAGACGGTAAAGTTATGGCGCTGGACGGCAAGATGAGCTTCGACAACAACGCCTTGCCGCGTCACAAAGACGTCGCGGAAATGCGCGACGAGAGCGAGGAGGACCCCGCCGAGCTCGAGGCCGCCCAGTACGGCTTATCCTTTATCAAGCTCGACGGCACCATCGGCTGCTTGGTCAACGGCGCGGGCCTGGCGATGGCGACGATGGACACCATCAAAGAAGTCGGCGGCGAGCCCGCCAACTTTTTGGACGTGGGCGGCGGCGCGACCGCCGAGAACGTGACCGCGGCCTTCAAGATTATTACCCAAGACCCCAACGTCAAGGGGATTTTCGTCAACATCTTTGGCGGCATCATGAAGTGCGACACCATTGCCGACGGGGTGGTGGCGGCGGTGAAGCAAGTCGGGCTCGAGGTGCCTTTGGTCGTGCGCTTAGAAGGCACCAACGTTGACTTAGGCAAAGACATCATCAAAAACGCGGGCATCGACGGCTTGGTGAGCGCCGACGACATGAAAGACGGGGCAAAAAGGATCGTGGAGTTAGCCCAATGAGCATTCTCGTTAATAAAGACACCAAAGTCATCATCCAGGGTCTCGGCGAAGCGGGCACATTTCACACGGACAAGGCCATCGCTTACGGCACGCAAATGGTCGGGGCGGTGCGTCCCGGCAAGGGCGGGCAGACCGTCCACTTCGAGGGCGAAACCGACCACTCCGGCGTGCCCGGTCGGCCCGACACCTACAGCGTGGACCTGCCTTCTTTCAACACCGTCAGGGAAGCCGTCGAGCAAACCGGCGCGAACGCCTCCGTCGTTTACGTGCCCCCCATGTTCGCCGCCGACGCCATCATGGAGGCCGCCGACGTAGGTGTCCCGCTCGTCATCGCTATCACCGAGGGCATCCCGATTATGGACGTGGTCAAGGTGAAGCGTTTTCTCGAGGGCCGCGACACCCGGCTCATCGGTCCCAACTGCCCCGGCGTCATCACGCCGCACGAGTGCAAAATTGGCATCATGCCCGGTTACATCCACCAGGCGGGGCGCATCGGCGTTGTGAGCCGTTCGGGGACGCTGACCTACGAGGCGGTGTTTCAGCTTACCAACAACGGCTTGGGCCAGACTACGGCGGTCGGCATCGGCGGCGACCCGGTGAACGGGACCTCGTTTGTGGACGTGCTCGAGCTTTTCAACGCCGACCCCCAGACGGAGGGCGTCATCATGATTGGCGAGATCGGCGGCACCGCCGAGGAGGAGGCCGCGGCCTGGATTGCCGCCAACATGACCAAGCCCGTCGCCTCGTTTATCGCGGGGACCACCGCCCCGCCCGGCAAGAGGATGGGGCACGCGGGCGCGA
This sequence comes from Trueperaceae bacterium, assembly GCA_965214405.1. GTDB lineage: Bacteria > Deinococcota > Deinococci > Deinococcales > Trueperaceae > CBDCCT01. The sequence continues at coordinate 2,976,343 of OZ243956.1, read as the reverse complement.
TTATTTCGGGGGGCAAGGGCACGGCGGAGGATAAGATTGCGGCTTTAGAAAGTGCTGGTGTCGTGGTCGCGCCCACGCCGACGGATATGGGGGATGCGATGATGGAGGCGATGGGGAGGGCTTAGTCAGCTCAGGTATCGCAAGCCTAAAGATTCATAATAAATTGGTCTTTAGGCTTGCTCGTTAGCTTCGCCATACAGTTCTTCTTTAAAACCAATGGAATGCCAGTTATTGACAATCATAAGTTGAACGGTTGCTATGACTATTGCAGAACCAAATTTAACTGAATCTACTATTTTTGACTTGTGTATTTATCTATATCTTCATCATCCCAAGACCAAGTTTCTATCGGATGTGAAATTGCAAGATCGCCATGAATAAAACGGCTCCTAAGTTGATAAAAGTCGTCTATTTGCTTTTTGAACTGTCTTGTCGATTCTTGAGGACGGCCAAGAACTTTGAAGATACGATTTCTGAGATGCTTGCCAATACCTTCTGGAGGAGTATCAAAAAGCGCCTCGAGCGCATGAGCTAACCAGATCAAATTTTCTGGTAATCCTGCAAACCTCAGTACACGACAGATTTGAAATAAAGGGCTCTCCAGTGAAGAATGGATGTTGCGAGACACCACTTCAAGGGAGAGCATATGAAGCATACCGGGTTGCTGGCACAGTTGAAAGCGAGCGGCTTAAAGCTGCACCCGTCACGGCTTAAGTTCTTGAGCTTGTTGATGATCGCGATGGTGCAGGCAAAGACGGTGAACTTGGCGACGTTGGTAGGCATGATGGAGGGCAGAGCCCAGCCGGACTCGCTTTACAGACGGGCGCAACGGTTTTTCCAAGGCTTGCACTTGGCCGATGAGACAGTTTTCAGGTACGCGCTGAGTCTAGGTCCCAAGCGAAGCTACAGCCTGTGCCTAGACCGGACGAACTGGAAGTTTGGCAAACTCGACATCAACATCTTGACCCTGGCTTATGCGCATGAGGGCGTAGCGGTTCCCTTACTGTGGTGTCTTTTGCCCAAGGCTGGCAACTCCGCCACGCAAGAACGCATTACGCTTTTGGAGCGTTTGCTAAAACTTTTGCCCGTAGACCAGCTAGAGGTGCTGCTAGCCGATAGGGAGTTCATCGGGGGCGACTGGTTCGCTTATCTTGAGCGTAAGCACATCCCTTTCGTTATCCGCGTGCGTAAAGACGCTCTCGGTGATGGCTGGTTTCATCTGTTCGGCTTTTTCCAGCATCTACCTGTGGGTGAGCACAAGGTACTTAAACAGCGCTACACTGTCTTTGGTGTTGAGCTTGGGGTTGCAGGCGCGCGTTTAGAGGGTGGAGAATACATCATCGTCGTCACCAACCGCAATCCTAAGCAGGCCCTCGCAAGCTACGCGAAGCGCTGGCAGATAGAATGCTTGTTCAAAGCCTTGAAAAGCAGCGGCTTTGACTTTGAAGCTACGCATCTCAAGCACCTAGAGCGCATTAACACCTTACTTGTCGTTGTGACCCTGGCTTTCTTATGGGCCTTGAAAGTCGGAGCATTTGTTCACCGTCAGCTCAAACCTGTTCGAATGAAGTCGCACGGGCGCAAGCAGAAGTCTTTATTCCGGGCAGGCTTAGACCATCTCAGGCATCTGCTCACCAACTCGGCAACCAAAAAGCCTGACCTGGACCGCTGTTTTCGGCTTTTGTCGTGTACTTAGCCTGCAAACTTAGAGTTTGTAACATGAAGTAGAGCGAAGATGGCCCTTTGTAGTCTCGTACCAGCTATATATCTTTGAACATTTAGAGAATCGTACCACTTGATTACCCTAGCAAGTGGAATCGCTTCTACTCTAGGCCAGCCGCGACCAGTTGCCATGTTCCAAGCATTGTCAAAAAGGAAAGCATCAAGAGTAACTCCATCAATAAGAGGATTATCAAAATCCTCGTTATCGAAAATTCGCTCTGGATAAAAACTGAAGCACCCCGGAGCCGAAAGGTTTAACAATAGTGAAACATCACTTATATATCGCTCAATGTATTGGGAAGCAAATCTTTTTGAAGCCGACCTTGCCTTTTCACTGTTCTCAGGGAAACTAATGCTGAAATCAACTATTTTCCGGTTGTTAGGATTGTGATCTGAGTCTGCCAAAATCGATTCTAATCTCACTTTCACAGTCTCGGCAGAAAGGTTTCCCTTCTTTATTTCATTGTAAAGCTCTCGGTCTCTGGAACTATTTTTTACGTGTAGCATTGAAGACAAATTGGACTTCACTTCTACCACCCCTTCACCGGGATTTAAAGGGAAATTTCGTTCGTCAATCAAGTTGGTGTATTTGAGAGCACTTCGCATCTCATTCTCCACGAATTCTGTGGGTACGAAAGCAGAGGGAGAAATCCTAACCTCCAACTTAAACTTGTACTCTGCCATTTTACTTTAATTCCCTTTCTGTTATTTAGTTGCCGCCAAACGAGCGGCAGGCAAACCTTAAAACCTTCTTGATACTGAACTTCTGACGGAGGGCGAGTAGGCTCAAGCCTACTTAGCAATCAAAGGATACTTCTCCGGCTCCCGAATCATAGTCAAACTCAAATCAACATCCAAGTCAGGCCAATAAAGATGCTCTGGCGCTTCCTCAACGACGTTCAAAATCTCCTTGACCTTCGCCTCTTTGAACCAAGGAAAGTGCTCATAGGATAAAAAATGTTCTTGAGCGTTCCAATAAAGCCATACACCATGCTGGCTTACGTCAAGAATCTCCAAAGTGTTTTTTCCAAGCATCGCGGATGACATTTTCGTTCCCTTCAACGAGTTCTTGAAGCTCTCTAAGCTGCTTCTTATTGAATCCTGTGTGGTCTGCAAGAGCCACCATCGGCTCTAACCAAAACTTAGCTTCTCCTTCTGCACTGCGAACGTGAACGTGCATTCGCGCTTCTTCGCGGGAAAAGAAGAAAAAGCGGTAGGGTCCGTGTCGCAAGACGGTGGGGCTCACGTAAATACCAGTTTACTACAAGCGGGTAGCCGTCGGGAGCGTCCTGCTTTAAGTGGTGGAGGCTCGAGCCCTAAAGCCTAGCCTCTTTTTCATCCCCAAGACGCGGCTTAGGGCGTGCTACTATCTTCACAAGAGGTAAGGGCGAGTAGTTTAAGGGAAAGTGGGTAAAGCGATGCTCGAGTGGTCAAGCTGCCCTGCGGTTGAACGTCATCCGGAAAAGCTCAACGGTGCCTGGGTCTTCAAGGGTTCGCGCGTACCCGTCAAAGCCCTTTTCGAAAACATTGAAGACGGCGCGAGCGTGGAGGATTTTTTGGCGTGGTTTCCCGGCGTGACCAAAGCACAAGTAGACGCCGTTCTGGAGCACACCAGCCGCAGTTTAGAAGCTGCCTAAGAGGTGAAGATTTTGTTTGACCAGGGTGTACCTGCGCCTCTACGAAAGCATCTACCTGGGCACGAGATTTCTACGGCGTTTGGGTTGGGCTGGAACGAACTAAACAATGGTGAACTTACCGAAGCGGCTGAGAAAGCTACCTTTGATGTGCTGATAACAACCGACCAAAACTTGCGCTATCAGCAGAACCTAGCAAAAAGAACCATCGCTATAACCGTGCTGATGACCACCAGTTGGCCCAAAATACAGACCAAGCTTGATGTCATCTCTGCGGCGCTCGAGGCCGTTCGACCCGCAAGCTATACCCAAATAAAGCTCGAGCCCTGAAGCCTCTTTGTTATCCCCAAGGCGCGGCTTAAGGCGTGCTAAACTCACTCCATGAACATAGACCCCGCCAATCCCGTAGAATTCCTCAAACTTCCCAAAGCGCAGCGGCGAAAACTGCTTACTGAACAAGCCGAAGAGGTTGCCCATTTGTACGCCTCCGGTAGCGAACTGCTCGAGTGGACGGAGGGCTACGTGGAGGATGAGCCAAGGCATGACCCCCTCACCCAAACGCGGTGACATCTGGCTCATAGACTTAGACCCAACCAGAGGCGACGAACTTAAAAAACGGCGTCCCGGCGTTGTTGTCAGTTCGGACGGTTTAGGGGCTTTGGCCGTTAAACTTGTCGTACCTGTGACAGCTTGGAATCCCGGCTTTCAAGGCAAAGTTTGGCATGTTCAAATTACACCCAGCCAAAGGAACGGTCTCAGCAAACCGTCATCGGCAGACACTTTGCAGACACGCTCGGTTTCTTTGCAGAGATTTGTCAAAAAACTGGGTGAGGTTGACATTCAAGAGAAAATTGTTGCTGCGCTTGCAGTTGTTATCGAATACTGAACGCCCTAAGCCCCAAAGCCTCTTTTTCATCCCCAAGGCGCGGCTCGAGTCCCCACTTCGCCAGTAAACGCAGTATGATGACGGTATGAAAGCTCGAGTCACCAAAGACGGCGTCGTCATCCCCAAAGCTTGGCTCGAGGGGGTCGAGGCGGTTGAAATTCGCAGACAAGAAGACGGTATTCTCGTCGTCCCGCTTCGCGCCGACCCCATCCTTCAGCTTGGTACGCAGCCTCTCGAGGACGACGCAACGGACGCTTCAGAAAACCATGACGCCTATCTGTACCCATGAATCCCGTTTTTCTGGACACTGGTTACGTGCTTGCGCTAGAACTTGCCAACGACCAGAACCACCGTGCCGCCCTCTCTCACTGGCAAAGCTTTAGTGCGGCTTTACCTCCTCTTATCACCAGCTCTTACGTATTTGACGAAATCGCAACTTTCTTCAACAGCCGCAACCATCATGCCAAAGCTGTCGAGGTAGGGCAAAGACTGTTACAGAGCCCTGCTGTTCATGTGCTGCAAGTGGACGATGCACTTTTTCAAAAAGGCTGGTGGTACTTTCGGGAACATCAAGACAAGAGATATTCGTTTACCGACTGCATTTCCTTCGTCGTGATGACAGAGCAAACTATCATGGCGGCCCTGACTTTTGATAAACACTTTAGACAAGCGGGCTTCGAGATGGTGCCGCGAGGTCGAACTGCATAAAGCGTGTCGTCCTCTTTTTCTTGGCTCGAGCCCCAACGCCTCTCCTTCATCCCCAAGGCGCGGCTCGAGCCTACGCAAACCAGTTTTGAATCTCTAAGCCCTCAAAATGTTCAAAGTCCCGGACGTTGCGCGTGACCAGGCTTAGACCGTTGGTCGCGGCGATGGCGGCGATTTGACCATCGACAAAACTTGTGGGCTGCCCAAGGCGCTCGAGTCTGGCGCGCTCTCCCGCCTGCCACCTCGCGGCTTTGTCATCATAGGCCAGCTTGGGGAGCAGGTCGACGTTTTCAAAAAGGTAGTGCTCCAAAGTCCTTTTCTTCGCACCCTCAGCCATGCGGTGAGAACCGTAAAGAAATTCGTGCCAGACAGGCGTAGCGACCGCGCACTTTCTTTCGAACGTCTGCACTTTGTTTTGCACGGCTTTATTTGGTTGCGGACGCACAAGCTCGGAGAGGATGTTGGTATCTAGCAGATAGGTCAGAAATCGACCTCTCGACCTGCACCCTTGTCGCGCAGACCAGCAAGGTCGTCTTCGTCCAGAGGCGTGAACTGAGAAGACTCCCGCAGGGTGCGTACGCTGAGCGTGAAGCTTGGGCGCACGGAGGTAAGGTCCTCATAATCGTCTTTAGCGATGAGTACCGCCACACTTTTGCCGTGGCGCGTAACCTCGATAGTTTTTCCCTCTTCGACCTCACGAAGCGCCTGGGTCAAGTGAGCTTTCAATTCGGAAACGGCGTATTTCATACTTTACAGTAACACGATTATGGTCGCTTTTCTATTTTTATGACCATAAATTTCACAGCGAAAGGGGCTTGCGCTCCGAAGCCTCTTTTTCATCCCCAAGGCGCGGCTTAGGGCGTACTACCATCTTCACAAGCGGTAAGAGTGTTTACACCGCCTCGAGCACCACCCTCACATCTTCCATCACCGGATTGCTCAGAATGGCGCGCGCCATTTCCTGCACCTGCGCCTCCACCTCGCTTCGTTCGCCCGAAAAGGCGAGTTCAATATACTTGCCCACCCGCACGTTGGCTACATTGGTGTGACCTAAGCGCTCGAGCATCCCCTCCACTGTGCGCCCCTGCGGGTCCAGGATGGAGCGTTTGAGGGTTACGTACACCTCCGCACGAAAGTCAGGCATCTATACTTCCTCGTTGCGGTTCGGACGTGACCCGGCGCAGCACCTCTTGGTAGGCTTCTTCAACGCCGCCCAAGTCGCGGCGGAAACGGTCTTTGTCGAGCTTGTCGCCCGTAGAAGCGTCCCACAAACGGCAGGTGTCGGGGCTTATCTCGTCGGCCAAGACAATCTCGCCGGAGGGCAGGCGGCCGAACTCGAGCTTGAAATCCACCAAAACGAGCCCGCGCTTTCTGAAATAGGGTTTAAGAAGCGTATTGACGCGCGTGGCGAGGGTGCGCAACGTTTCTAACTCGCGCTCGCTCGCAAACGAGAGCGCCACCGCGGTGGCGTCGTTCATGGGCGGGTCACCGAGCGTATCGCTTTTGTAACACCACTCGATGATAAAAGGCTCGAGCACACGCCCCTCCTCTACCCCGTAGCGCTTGGAAAATGAACCCGCCGCAAGGTTGCGCACCACCACCTCTACAGGAATAATGTCAGCCGCCCGCACAAGCTGCTCGCGTTCGCTTAGGGTCCCCAAAAAATGCGTTGGGACACCCTCGGCCTCCAGCATCTCGAAAATCTTGGCCGTGACGGCGTTATTCACCGCGCCCTTGCCCGCGATTTCCCCGCGCTTCTGCGCGTTAAAGGCGGTGGCCTTGTCTTTATACTCGACGATGTACGCTTCAGAATCGTCCGTGGCGTAGACCCGTTTGGCCTTGCCTTCGTAGCGGAGCTCGAGCTTAATCATACGCTCATCATACTTACACAGCCATACCTACACAACAGTCACAGGGGAGCTTAACGGCGTCTTCAACTCGAGAAGCAGCTCTCCGTTACGCGTACACCCTGTCAATGAGTTCGCCCAACTCGTCGAGCTTGCTCTGGAGGTCGTTCACTTTGTCATAGAGCATTTCTTCCTCTTCGTCGGGCTCTCGCATCGCTTCGGCCTGATCGATAATCCCCCGGATGAGGCTGTCGTACTCTCTACGCTGCTCTTCGTTCATACGCACTCCTTTCAGGACGCAACAGCTTTAAGGTTAGGCAATTGAGAGGAGGGAGACTGTAAGAAAAGCACCAGGACGGTGAGTAAGGCCTGTTATGCAAAAGGGGATAGTCTGTTTTTACCACCAACGGAAAATAAAAAATGCGCTCTCTCGAGCGCCTATTAAAGAATAGTTTACCCCCATATACGCTATTCGTCAAGCCCTTGCACTGTTGACCGGACAAAAGTCTGTATATACGCTTCTGTGACACCCGAAATAACCCCAGCTCCACCGGAAGTGCCCTTCTACTCGACCTTTCTTACTGCTTTCGGCACGAAGTAAGACTTTGGGGGCTCGAGTTTTATCACGTCAGGCAAACCTTTATTCACCAGCAGTGAATTTCGTCCGGTTGTCAGCTTGCACCCGTACCCGGACAAAAGTTTGCATAAGGCTTTTTGCATCCTCTAAAGAGCGTTTCTGAGGGGGAGAAGCTAACCGCTTTCGGACTTGCCGGAGAATTGCTTATGCTAAACGATCCTGATTGAATTTCGTCCGGATGTCAGCTTGCACTGTTGATGAGATAACCTTTGGGAGAATGAACACAGGTGTTTGAAACACCGCTCTAACGGGTAAAGAGCTCGAGCAAGATGACTACCTCGAGCTTTTCACCCCCTTAAAACCAAAGCGCCAGGCGGACGGTGCGCCAACTGAGCTCTACTCATTCACGTAGCGCAGCCACCCCTCAAACTCGGGCACCTTGCCCGACACGACCGCGAGGTAGGTTTCGCGCATCTTTAGCGCGTACGGACCCACCACGCCCGAGCCAATCGGGCGGCGGTCAATCGAGGTGACGGACGTGACCTCAGCGGCGGTGCCCACCATAAAGACCTCGTCGGCGGTATAGAGCTCGTCGCGCGTCGCCATCGTCGGCTCGACGGGGGTGCTCAGCCACTGCGCGATTTTGATGACCGAGTCGCGGGTGATGCCGCGTAGGTTTATGGAGTGCGCGACGGGGTGGAGCACGCCGTCACGCATAAAAAAGATGTTCTCGCCCGAGCCCTCGGCGACGAAGCCTTCTTTGTCCAGGAGCAGCGCCTCGTCAAAGCCATTTTGCCGCGCTTCGGTGTTGGCTAATACCGAGTTGACGTAGTTGCCGCCCGCCTTGGACTTCGTCGGCATCACGTCGCCGGGGCTCCTGCGCCACGAGGAGGTCATGAGCTTGGCCCCCTTCTCGATCACCTCCTCGCCCAGATAGACCCCCCAGGGCAGCGTCGCCACCATGAAATGCACCCGGTTGTTGCCGGGGTTGACGCCCAAGGACTCCGCGCCGTACCACATGAGCGGGCGGATGTAGCAGCTTTTGCGCTCGTTTTTGCGGATAGTTTTTACAATAGCGTCACTAATCTCGTCTGCGGAGAGCGTCGTGGGCATTCCTATAATCTTGGCCGACTCGAGCAGGCGCTGGCTATGTTCCGGGAGCCTGAAGACGGCGGCCCCCCGGTCTGTTTCATATGCGCGAATTCCCTCAAAGACGCTCGTACCGTAGTGGAGCGCGTGGGTAAGCACCGACACGGTCGCCTCGGCCTCGGGCACAAGCTCGCCGTCGAACCAGATGTAACCTGCCTCGAGCGCCGAGGTGCTGGCGGGGGCCTTTTTTGCTCCGGTTTGAACTTCGGTTTGGGGTGTTGTCATCATCAACCTCCTGTGGCGTTCCATCATACGACGGGTTACCTAGGAAGAAACCGGAGTGTGAGCGCAAAGGATGGACAGGGGAGGCAGTTTTGAGGTGAGGCTTTCCACCTTCGCGGTTTCATGATGAAAACGGGTTTTGTAGACTTTTCACTTCCACTATGAGGGTTGCCGCGCTGCACGTGAGAAGCGAGAGTTAAGAAGTCAGGAATAAAAGGCTATGGAGCGCGGAGGCTTATCAGCGTTCCGGGGTTGAGCAATAAAGAACGTCAACACAGCCTGGTGCTCACAAAGCCAAAGTTTACAAAATAGAAGCGCGCGCCGACGCCAACCTTAAAGCCCTCGAGAGGTCTCGAGGGCTCCTGATTGGGTAAGTCTGCGGTGCTCTTTTACTTCTTCGCCACGCTGAGGCCGTACCTACTTAAGCCCCAGTAGGATTCTACGCTGAGGTAGTAGGTGCCCGGGCTGAGCACCGGGGAGACCGTGCCGGGGCCGTAAAGAGAGGTGATTTGTCCGTTCTCGTCGTACAACCTGACGTGAACGTCTTGGGTGGTCGCAAGACTAATCTCCACTTGCGTCCCCTGAGCGAGCGTGAACTTAAACCAGTCCGTGTCCCCGTCACCGACCAAGAGCTTATCGTTGGCAAAGTCGAGCGTGACGGCGGACGCTTTTGCGCTGGTGTTGTTGGGTTCGAAAGAGGCGTCGTTGGTGCTTTCCGCGCTAAGGGCGAGCGAGTAGGCAAACCCCTCCGATGCGGAGAGGTTGAGGCGGTAGGTCCCCGCGGGCAGGAGCGCGAGCTGCGTGTCTCCGGCGCTGAGGCCGAAGCGCTTTACTTCCGTCCCTACGTCGGTGTAGAGCACACCGCTGAGGCCGTACGAATAGTCTCCGCCGTCGGTGCGGCTCAAGGTGACGAGTTGCTCCTCGCTAAGCGTAAACTTGAACCAGTCTTCGTCTCCCCCGCTCATAAAAAGGTCGCGCGCATAGGGAAGGGTGACGTTGGTGGGGGTGCTAAAGGTGTTGTTGGGCTCCACGGCTTCGTCCGGGAGCGCTGACACGCTGAGGCTTAGCGCGTAAGCGGTTGAGGTCTGGGACTCCGAAAGCACGCGCAGGGTGTGCGTCCCCGCCTTGAGCGCCCTGGCGACGGGACGCCCGCCGTAATAGTCGGCGCTGGTTCCCGCGGCCCCGTCATAGGCGTAGCGAAGGCCGCTACTTTTGCCCAAGTAGAGCGTGATGACCTGCTCTTTGGCGAGGGTGAAGGTAAACCAGTCCTCGTCACCCACCGTGAGGTAGAAGTCGCCGGTGAACCCCGGCGAGACGGGGGTGGCTTGCGCTTTGGTGTTGTTGGGTTCAAAGGCCTCGTCGGGTAGCGTCGCGGTGCTGAGGCTCAGGCTGTAGGTGTAGTGCTTAAAGGAACCGGAAAAGACCCTTAGGTAGTAGGTTCCGGCCTCGAGCCCAAGCTTCAGCTCATCTCTGTAATAGCCGTAGTCACTATTCGTCAAGCTCTTAAAAGACGCGTCTAAAAGTTCGACGACCGGGGCATCGTAGTAGCTCCCGTTCGCGCCGAGCCCGAGCGTGACGATCTGCGCCTTGGGGAGCACGAACGTAAACCAGTCCTCGTCGCCCCCTCGCAAGGTGAGGTTCTGGTTAAAGTCCAAGCCGACGCTCGCCGCGTCCTCGGCGCGGTCGTTGGCTTCGAATGGGTCGTCTTGAAAGGGTTTAAGGTTGACGTCGAAATAAACAGAGCTCTTTTGGCCCCAGCAAAGGACGTCCTCTTGACTCACAAGACCACCCTTTACCGTCTCTCCCGACACGGTGAGGGCGAGGTCGAACCTGGCCGGGCGCGCGCCGTAGGTGAGCGTGGCGACGCCCTTAAACGTTCCCGCGCGGCTCAAGGTGCCCGCAAACGAGCCCGTCATCTGGCCGCTCCCGTTGTCGTCCACCATCCCCCACAGCCCTGCGAGCGCGCCGCTCTCTTGCGGCGCGTCGAAGATGAAGGTAACGCTCGAGCTCCTTTGGTCGCACATGCCCGTGGCGACGCCCGCTGCGGTCCAGACGCCCTCGAGGGTGGGGAAAGCGGCGGCGGGCGGCGCGACCTCGACCGTAAGCGTGACGCTTCCTTCGTTGCCCGCGGCGTCGGCGGCGCTCACGGTCAGGTCGTTCTTGCCCTCTCGGAGGCCCGTCACCGTAAAGGAAAAGTTTCCCTCGTTAAGACTGCTTGTCACGTCTTGCCGCGCGCCTTCGTTAAGACTGTAAGAAAGCGCTTTAACCCCGTTCACCCCACCGTCGTCGCTCACAGCGCCCATGATGATGACGCTTTCTCCCGTGACCACGCGCGTTTGCGCGTCTAAGAGGGCAAGGACGGTGGGTTGGGTGGTGTCGGTAGCCTCAGTAGCGGGCGTGGACTGTGAACACGCGACCAGCCAGAGGGCAACGAGTGCGGCAAGGAAGAGGGGCGAGGGCTTGATTGGGAAAACGCACATAAGGCAGGTAAACCTCCACGTAAAATTTTCTTTTCAACTGTAGAGGCTGCGAAAGGCGCGTGTTTGGGAATTCCGCACACGCGCGAGGGTAAATTTTTGACACTGTGGTTCTCGGTAAGAAAGCCTTTGACGCTGTCTGGTGTTGACGCTGTCTGGTGTTGACGCTGTTTAATATTGACGCTGTTTGACGTTGATTCTGTATTAATCGTTGATTCTGTATTAATCGTTGATTCTGTATCAATACTGTATTGACACTGTGGCGGTTCTTGGGGGACGGCTCGAGCGCATTTACCCAAACATCCAGCCAAAACGTCCGGACAAAGGAGTCGAGAAAAAGCCCACCCGCCCGCGAACCCCCTCGTTTTAGCTCTCCCCTCTTTGGGTCCCCTGTGTGAAGCTTCCGCCATGCGCTTGGGCGCAATCTTGTACACTGGCGCTTATGAACATCCTCGTTACGGGCGGCGCGGGTTATATCGGCTCCGTCACCACTGAAAAACTCATCAGCCGCGGTCACCGCGTGGTGGTGCTCGACAACCTTGCGACGGGCCACTTAGGGGCGGTGCATCCGGAGGCGGCGTTTGTACGAGCCGACGTGGCTGATAAGAACGCGGTAAGCCGGGCGGTGCGCGAGCACGAGGTCGAGGCCGCGCTGCATTTTGCCGCCTTTTCGCTCGTGGGCGAGTCGATGCGCGAGCCTTTCAAGTATTTTGACAACAACAGCGCCGGGACGCTGCGCCTGCTCGAGACGCTCGTCAACGAAAACGTCACGCGCTTCGTCCTCTCCTCGACGGCGGCGCTTTTCGGCCTGCCCGAGCGCCTGCCCCTTGCCGAAGACGCGGCGATAAAACCGGGCAGCGTCTACGGCGAGTCAAAGTGGCTCATCGAACGGATGCTGGGCTGGCTCAAGGAGACGTCAGGGCTGGGTTACACCACGCTGCGCTACTTTAATGCGGCGGGGGCCTCTGCGCGCTACGGCGAGGATCACGACCCCGAAACGCACCTCATCCCGCTCGTGTTGCAAGTCGCGGCGGGAGAGCGAGAGGGTATCCAGATTTTCGGCGACGACTACCCCACCCCCGACGGTACCTGCGTCCGCGACTACGTCCACGTGCAAGATCTGGCCGAGGCGCACCTTTTAGCGGTGGAGGCGCTTGAGCCGGGTGAGGGTCACGCGTACAACCTGGGTAACGGTCAGGGCTTTTCGGTCCAAGAGGTGATCGAAGTCTGCCGTGAGGTCACGGGGCGGCCCATCCCCACGCACCTCGCGCCGCGCCGACCGGGCGACCCGGCGGCGCTGGTTGCGGACTCGAGGCTCATCCAGCGCGAACTGGGCTGGAGACCGCGCTACACCGAGCTGCGCGACGTCGTCGCGTCCGCCTGGGCCTGGCACCAGGCGCACCCGGACGGGTACGGGTCAGCGGGGGTCGCAAAAGCGCCTGAAGATGCGGTAACCGGGACGGCTCGAGGCTGAGCGCCCACGCCTAGCTTTAGCACCCTAAGCATCACCCGGTCTTCATCAAAGCCGCACGGGAGCGCCCACGCGCGTTTTTCAGCGTAGTGATGTGTCATACTGGCCCCCTTCACCCCCAACGTGTGGGTGGGGGAGGGCTGGATTTGGTCACACGTCAGCGTGCTAAGCTGACAGCGTTCGAGAACCCGCTCCTGTGACGTTGTAGAGACGATGCTAAAGATAACGCAGAGACAACTTTGTGGAGACGCTTTTGTGGAGACGATAATGATAAGAACCGTGACGATCCCCAAACACTTACTCTTTTTTCTCTTGGCCTCTCTTCTTTTCGGCGCGAGCGCGGCGCAGACCCCGCAAGAAGCGACGGTGGGCGGCCTCATCCAGTCCGACCAGGCCCTGCCCGAAGGCGCGCGCGTGGGCGTTCACGTCGTGGACATGGACGGCGACACCTTGGAGGAAGTCTCGAGCGCCGCCCCCGTCGCCGGAACTTTCAGCGTGACGACGGCCCCGCCGAGCCCCACTTTGCTCCAGCCCTTTCGCAACGGCGCCATACCCCTGCCGGGCCTGCAAAACGAATACCGGGTGAGCCCGGAGGGTGTCAACTACGCGCGGGCGCTCACCAAAGTCTATGTAGACAATAGCGGCAACGGCGCGTTTGACAACCTCACCCAGGACACCGGGCTGTTGGGCCTCGCCAGCGTCGACAACCCGGTGGGCTTTTTTGTGCTTCTTTACGTGGACCAACCCGCCACGCTGTCGGGCCGCGGCAACGAGGTATCATTGGCAGCGGGTTGGAACGTCTTTACCGCGCGCTTTCCCGAGGGCGGCGACCCCCTCTACGGCGCGAGCCAAAGTATCGACGACGCCGTGCTCGATATTATTGTTCCTTAGGGTGCTCCTTAGAACGTGGCGTGGCGGCTATAACAACTGCTATAACAACTAAGGTTTAGAGACTGAGCGGAAAGGACGTGCTGATGACGCGATATCCTGGTGGAGAGAGGCAGAGCGGTGACGGTCAGGGCGGTAACAGAGGGGACGTTATCAGGCAGAGCGCCAACATCCTCGCCCTGGTTGTGACGATTTTTTTCAACGTCTTAGCCGTCACGCTGCCCTTGGCCGGACGCAGCACGGAGGCCATCGCCGACAGCTTTAGGGTGCTCGTCATCCCAGCGGGTTACGTGTTTAGCATCTGGAGCCTTATCTATACCGCCTTGGCGGTGTTTGTGGTCTACCAGGCGCTCCCCTCGCAACGCGACAACCCCAGGCTGCGCCGCGTGGGTTACTTGTTTGTCGCCTCTTGCGCGTTTAACGTGCTCTGGCTTTTTGCCTGGCACAATTTGCAGATCGGCCTCTCGCTGGTACTGATGCTGGCGCTCCTCACGACCCTGATCCTCATCTACGAACGTCTGGGGATCGGCAAGCGCAACGCACCCACTACCAATATATCCAGTACCGACGTATCCAGTACCGACGTATCCAGTACCGACGTATCCAGCGCCGAGGCGTGGGCCGTCCGCGCACCCTTTTCGCTCTATTTGGGCTGGATTACCGTGGCGACCGTGACGAACGTCGGCGTGTTCTTCTACACCCTGGGCTGGCAGGGCGGCGCGCGCTTCTGGGCGGCGGTGGCGATTTTTGCCGCGGCGGGCATCGGCGCGCTCCTTATGGCGCGGCGGCGCGACGTTATTTTCAACCTGGTGCTGATCTGGGCCTTTATCGGCATCGCCATCAAATACTGGGACCTCTCGCTCGTCGTCAACAGCGCGCTCCTCGCGGCGGCGCTCGTGGCGGCGTGGCTGGTGTACCGCTCGTCAGATTCGGCTTCAAGCCGAAAGAGCCAGCCCGCAGGTTAGACCGGCCGTACCTTCGCTTCTGGACCAGCCACAGACTGAACTCGAATCCCGCCGCATCCGCTTAGCTTTTTGTTGAGCGGATGTATTTTTGTGGAATGCCACCGTTGACGTTTGCGGTGACGCCCCCCTTAACGCTCCGAGCCACCCCTTGGCCATTGTGTGAGTCTGCTATATTACACATGGGCAGGCGTCGTAGCCTGTTAACAATGTCACAAACACCACAGGAAGCGTGGATAACGCATGATTAACGGTAGACGCAGGCTCGAGCTCGAGTTCTGGGGGCAGGGGGCGAGCGCGGACGTTACGGAGGCGGTGGCCTACTGTGGCCGCCTGACCAAAAGGCACTCGAGCACCTTTTACTTGGGCTCACGGCTCTTTCCACCCAAGCAGCGCCGCGCGGTGAGCGTCATTTACGCGGTGTGCCGCTCCGGCGACGACGCGGTGGACGAAGCGCCCAACCTTGCAGTCGGGCGGCGCAGGCTCGAGGCGTGGTGGGCGCAGGTCGAGCGGGCCTACGCGGGTGCGCCCGCAACGAATGAACCGCTGGAAGTGGGGCTCAGTTGGGTGTTGGAGAGCTACGCCGTACCCAAAGAGGCGCTGAGCGAGCTCTATTTGGGTCTCGCCTCGGACTTAGAAGCGACCTGCCCCGAGACGATGGAAGAGCTTATGCTTTACTGCCGCCGCGTGGCTGGCGTGGTGGGGCTGCTCATTGCGCCCATTGCCGGGTATAGCGGCGGCCCGGCCACGCTGCTCAACGCGCTGGCGCTGGGTCAGGCGATGCAGCTCACCAACATCTTGCGCGACGTGGGCGAAGACCTCGAGATGGACCGCTGTTATCTGCCGGACGAACTCCTTCACAAGTACGGTGTGGATTTAGACGACTTGCGCGCCGGGCGGGTGACGGAAAGCTACATCGCGCTCTTAGAAGAGATAGCCGGGCTCACCCATAAACTCTACCGCCTGGGCTGGCAGGGCATCCCTAAACTCAACGGCGTGGCCGCGTCCGCCGTGGGCGTGGCGGCGCTCAACTACGAGGCCATTTTGCGCAAACTCCGGCAGAACGGTTACGACAACCTCACGCGCCGCGCGCACCTCAAGCCCATCGAACGCATCGCGCTTATTCCCAAGGCTTTTTATGATGTGTACAGTAGCGGGCCGGTCTGAATGGGGCAAATGACTAAGCCTTGTACTTTTTTTATTCTTACGCTTGAAATTTTTACAGTTGAACCTACAGATGAGATGATGTTGATTCCAAAGTTGCCCTCCGCTGATGCCTAGCTCTACCTATGATTACGACGTCATCACGGTTGGTGCGGGTCACAACGCGCTGATTACGAGCGCGTATTTGGCGCAGGCGGGTTACCGTGTCGGGGTGTTCGAGCGGCGCGACATCGTGGGCGGGGCGGTCTCGACGAAAGAAATCGTGCCGGGTTATAAATTCGACTTGGGCGGCAGCGCGCACATCTTGATTCGGCTCACGCCGATCGTGGCGGAGTTGGGGTTAGAAGATTTTGGTTTAGAGTATATCGACATCGACCCTCTTTTTTTTGCGCCTTTTGGCGACGCCGAGGGGGGTTACGAGAACGTCTTCTTTCACCGGGACGCGGAGAAGACGGCGGCGGAGCTCGAGTGCCATTTCCCCGGCGAGGGCGAGGCGTACCGTCGCTTCTTGCACGACTGGGGGCCTTTCGCCCGCGTCGTCAAAGACCTTTTTTTGAGCGTGCCGAGCCCCTTTAATTTGGGCAAGAAGATGATTTTCGGTCGGAGCATCCGCGGCGACTGGAAGCGCGCGCTGCCCATGATTCTCAAGCCCTACGGCGAGCTTGTGAACGAATATTTCAAGGACGAACGGGTCAAAACGCCCCTGGTTTGGATGGCCGCGCAGTCGGGGCCGCCGCCCACCGAGCCGATGACCTCGCCCTTTGTGCTGTGGCACCCCCTGTACCACGAGGGCGGCATGGCGCGGCCCAAGGGCGGCTCGGGGATGCTCACGCAGGCGCTCAAAAACCACATCGAGGCGCACGGCGGCGAGGTGCATGTGAACGCGCCCGTCGAAGAGATTTTGGTCGAGGGGAGCCGGAGCACGGGGATTAAAGTTGAGGGGCAGACCTACACCGCCAAGGTGGTGGTGGCGGGGACGCACGCGCTTACGACCTTTGGCAAACTCCTCCCCGAGGCGCACCGCCCGCCCAACAGTAAGGGGATGCGTGTCGGCAACGGCTTTGGCGCTATCTTGCGGCTCGCGCTCGACAAGCCCGTGCGTTACGACGCGCATCCCGGCGCCGCCGCGCGGCGGGCGCTGGGTCTCCTCTGCCGCGACCGGGCGCAAATCATGAGCGCCTACGGCGACTTTATGCGCGGCGAACCCGCCAAAGACCCGCCCATCGTCGCCATGAGTTTCAGCGCGGTCGACCCCACGCTCGCGCCGCCCGGCGGCGAGGTGCTGTGGCTCTGGGCGCAGTATTATCCGTATGAACTCTCCAAAGGTCGCTCCTGGGACGACATCGCCGACGAGGTGGCCGAGTCCATCCTCGACACCTATGAGACTTACGCCCCCGGCACCAAGGCCTCGGTCGTGGGGAGCTTGTTCCAGCACCCGGCCTGGCTCGAGCGCGAACTGGGTCTCCACCGCGGCAACGTGATGCATCTAGAAATGAGTCTGGACCAGATGTTTATGTTACGCCCCTTTTTGGGCATGGCCGAGTACCGCACGCACCTCAAGGGCCTCTACTTAACGGGCGCGAGCACCCATCCGGGCGGCGGTATCATGGGCGCGTCGGGGCGGAATGCGGCGCGAGTGGTGCTGGGGGATTTGGAGCGGAAGCGGGTATGAAGTGGGTCGTGGATAGTGGCGAGTGGTGAGTGGGGAAAAGAAGGTTGAAAAAGTGCGTAAGATAAGTGAAAAACACGCTGTGACAGCTCCTTCCTCGAGTCTTTGGTTTTTGAGTTTATGACCTACTGGGGCTTTCACCTGGTGTTTACGCTGCCGCTGCTTATAGGGCTGGCGCTCGTGAGCGTGCGCGCGGTGCGTAGAGGGCGGGCGCTCTCGGGAGGGCTGGGGGGGCGGACGGGCTTTGCGGTGGGGGCGCTTTTTCTTCATGTGCTGATCGCGCTCGTTTACACGACGCCGTGGGACAACTATCTCGTTTACCGGGAGGTGTGGGGTTACGCGCCGGGGCGGGTGCTCTTTACGATTGGCTACGTGCCGGTGGAGGAGTATTTTTTCTTTATCGTTCAGACACTTATGGCCGGACTCCTGCTATTCGGGCTGGCGCGCTGGCGACCACAGTGGGCGCAGGCGGAGGTGCTTTCTTCCTCAAAGTCTCTGAGAATAGGCGGCGTCATCTTCTCCCTTGCCGTCGCCGCCGCCGGGCTTTTGCTCCTGCGTACCGAACGCGGCACCTATTTGGGGCTCATCCTTGTGTGGGCCGGGCCGGTGCTGGCGCTACTGTGGGGGTTCGCGGGTGACTGGTTCGCGGCGCGCTGGCGGCTGACGCTGGCTGCTATTTTGTTGCCGACGCTTTACCTCTGGATAGCGGACCGCGTCGCCATCGCGCTGGGTATCTGGTGGATTAGCCCGGAGCTTACGACCGGCTTTAAGCCGCTGGGGCTGCCCATCGAAGAGGCGGTGTTTTTTCTCCTGACGACCACCTTTGTCGTGTTCGGGCTTAGCGCGTCGCTCGAGCCCCGCTCTTTAGAGAGGCTAAACGCGCTCTCGGTTCCCAGACGCGCCTGGTGGCGTCCGCTGCTGGTGCTGTGGTCGCTAAGCATGGTGCCGACGCCCCTCTTGCCCGGCCTCTTCCCGGTGCTCGCTTATCTCAGCACCAGCCTGCTGGCGCTCGGGGTGCTGAGTTTTGCCTGGGAGCGTTACGGCGTCCGGTCGCTCCTCCTTTTCGCCGTCGCTTTTCTTTTTGGTCTCATTGTCGAGGCCGTCGGCAGCCGGACGGGGGTACCGTTTGGCGCTTACACCTATACTGCGCCGGGGCCATCGCTTCTGGGGGTGCCGCTCCTCGTGCTCCTTGGGTGGTGGGCGTTTACAATCATTGCCATCGCGGTCGCACCGCGCTGGAAGGTTCTGGTCGCGCCGCTCGCGCTCGTGGCCTGGGATTTGGGTCTGGACCCGCTCATGGTCAGCCGGGGCTTTTGGCATTTTGAGGCAAATTTTAACGGCGCGGCTCCCTACTACGGGGTGCCGCTCAGTAACTTTGTGGGTTGGTACGTCGCGGGGGTGGGGCTGGTCTGGCTGTTAATCAGGCTCGAGCCCCGCCTAAAGAACGAAAACTCCGCCGACCTCCGCATTATCTTTCTCGCCCAAGCCTTTTTGATGAGCGTCGGCCTGCTCTTTTTCGGCTTGCCGCTCGCGGCGGGCGTGACCTTTGTGGCGATGGGGCTCCTCCTCGTGCCCACGCTCCTGACGGGCCGCCTCTCAGAAAGACCCAATGACACGCTACGCGGCGCACCTTAGAGGGCTTTTCACGGGTGAAATCGAATGCTGGATTGCCCGGTCGGTTCCCCTCATCATCCGGCGCTCGCTCGAGAGCGGGCTGCACGGTGTGTGGGCCAAGGGCGATTGGGACGCGCTGCCACCGGGCGGCCTGATCATCGCGGCGAACCACCACTCCTGGTGGGACGGCTACTTGCTCTGGCTCGTTAAAAGACGCACCAACCGCCCCATATGCCTGCTCATGGAGGGGCGGCAATTAGAACGGTTCCGTTTTTTCCGCTACTGGGGCGCGATTGACCGCAGGGAGGTCCGCGAGGCGCTGCGGCGTTTAGAGCGGGGGGACCTGCTATTCATTTTTCCCGAGGGGCGGCTCGAGCCCGCCGGAAAAGTGGTCAACGTCCACCGGGGGCTCGAGTTTTTAGCAACGCGCGCCGCCGTCCCCATTTACCCGCTCGCGCTGCGCGTCGTCGTGCGGGGGGCGCAGCATCCAGAGGCGTTTGTCGTGTTGGGACAAAGGCTCGAGCCTCACACAACTCTGGAAGCCTACCGGGGGGCGGTGAACGGGCTTTTGTCGGAGCTAGACACCTTTATCGCCCACGCCGAACCCGAGGCCCCGCCCGAAGGCTTCGAGGCGTGGCTGGCGGGTCAGCAGAGTTTTCACACGCGGATGGGCTGGGTGGCGCGGCTGTGGTCTTAGGGGTCGTGACGACGGTTCTTTTCGTTGTTGCCGCGCTTTTTCTGGGGCTGCAACTCCTCACACTGCTGAGTAATCTCGTATTTTTTCCGGTGCTCAAAGCTCCCCCAAAGGAAGTAGGCGAATCGCCCTCCGTCTCCATCCTCGTGCCCGCACGCAACGAAGCGCACAACCTGCCTGAGACGCTGCCGCGCCTCCTGAAGAACATCTGTCAGGGGGTTGAACTTGTCGTGCTTGACGACGGCTCGACGGACAGGACTCGAGCGCTTTTAGAGGGGTTCGCTGAAAACTACCCGCGCCTCCGCGTGCTTTCCGGCAAGCCGCTTCCTGACGGGTGGAGCGGCAAGAACTGGGCCTGTCATCAGCTTTCCGAGACAGCTTCGGGCGACCTGCTCATTTTCACCGACGCCGACGTGCGCTGGGAGCCTCAGACGTTGGCGGCGCTGCTCGCTTTTCGCAAGGCGCATGGGACCGGGCACGAGGCCGAGTTCGTGAGCGTGTGGCCGCGTCAGCTTACCGGCACCCTCGCCGAACGGCTCATGGTGCCCGCCATCGACCTCGTTCTGTTGGGTTTTTTGCCCTACTTGGGCGTGATTTACTCCTCTCAAGCCGCCTTTTCCGCGGGCAACGGTCAGCTCATGCTCTGGACGCGGGGAGGCTACAAACGCGTGGGCGGTCACGCGGCCTTTCGGGGGGAAGTCCTGGAAGACGTGCGGATGGGCCAGCGCGCGAAGGGCGTCGGCCTCCGCGTGGCGCTGGCGCTGGGGGGGCGGATGATTGCGACTCGCATGTACCGAGGTGAAAAGGAGATGCTCGAGGGCTTCGCCAAGAACATCCTCGCGGCGGTCGGGGGGAACCGCGCGGCGCTGCTCGCGCTGGGCGTGCTCAACACACTCACCTACACCCTCGCGTGGCCCCTGGCCCTGCTGAACCCTTGGTGGCTGCTGATTGGTTTCGGGGGACTTCTGCAAAGGCTGCTCACTTCCCTCAAGACGCGGCGGAGTCCGCTCGAGCTTTTCCTCCAACCCTTTATGGTCGTCCCGCTCTGGCGGGTAACGGGGCGGGCGCTGCGGCGCAAGGGCTACCGCTGGAAGGGGCGGACGTACGCGTGAGGGGGATTTTGAACAAGGGCGCGGCGCTGGTGCTGGGGGGCGGCTTCGCAGGGCTGTCGGCGGCGATTCACCTGGCGCTCGCCGGTTTTGAGGTGACGCTATTGGAGGGCCACGCCGAGGCGGGCGGCAAGGCGGGCGAAATCACGGGCGAGGGCTTTCGCTTCGACACCGGGCCGAGCGTGCTGACGCTGCCGGGGGTGCTCGAGGGCGTGTTCCAAGCGGCGGGCGAGGCGTTACCCTTTACCCTCAACCCCTTAGACCCCCTCTGCCGCTACCGCTTCCCGTCGGGCCGCGTGTGGGACGTTTCCAAAGATGTCGAGCGAACGACGGCACAGTTGAGCGCGGCAGAAGCTCGAGTCTACCGGAGCCTGCTCGCTGAGGCCAAGGCGCTCTATGAAGCGGCTTCGCCTACGTTTGTTTACGGAAGCGCGCCGGGGCCGCTCGAGCTGATGAAATATGGCCTCACCCACGGCTTAAGGGCTCATCCCTTGAAAACGCTGCCGGAACTGCTCGAGCGTCACGGCGCGACAGGCGACCTCAGGAGTTTTTTCCTGCGCTTCGCCACCTACTTCGGCGCGGACCCCACCCGCGCCCCGGCGGTGCTCCACAACATCGCCTGGGTCGAGCTGGGGCTGGGCGTGGTCTACCCGGAGGGCGGCGTCAAACACGTCGTGCGCGAACTGGCCGCGCTCGCCACGCGGCTGGGGGTGGAGATTCGGACGAACGCCTGGGTCGAGGGGCTCGACTGCGCTTCTGGGGAGGTGCGGGAGGTGCGCTCGAGCGCGGGAAATGTTAACGCCGACGTGGTGGTCTCGTCTTTGGACATCGTCAGGACGCATCAGCTTTTGGGCAAGCGAACGCGGGTGGAGGGGCTCGAGCCTTCCCTGTCAGGCTTCGTGCTGCTTTTGGGCGTAGGGGGCACGTCACCCGAACTGGCCCACCACACCATCCTTTTTGCCGAAGACTACCCCGCCGAGTTCGCCGCCATCCGCCGCGGTGAGAAGCCCCGCAACCCGACACTTTACGTGTCGGTGGGCTCTAAAACCGACCCGTCGCAGGCCCCGCCGGGCTGCGAAAACCTGTTCGTGATGGCGAACGCGCCCGCGCTGCCGGTGGGCAAGACGAGGGAGGCAGAGGACGCCGACTCGTACGCCGACCATCTGCTCGAGGTGTTGGCGCGTCGCGGCTTGGATGTGCGGGACCAGGTGCGCTTCCGCCACACCTTGGGTCCCGACCACTTAGCCACCCTCGCGCACCGCGGCAGCATCTACGGCGCAGCGCCCCATTCGCTCCTGGGGACGCTTCGCCCCAAGGGGACGGTGCGCGGGGTCAAGAATCTCTTTTTGGCGGGGGGCAGCGTACATCCGGGGGGCGGGGTTCCGCTCGCGCTTCTGTCGGGTAAGGGGGCGGCGGCGCGGGCGGTTCGTTACTCAGACCCATGAAAGGGATAAATGAATCAAAACAGCCATATTGCACAAACCTTGAAAGGTCAGATTGAGTATGTTGTTAAAGGTGAAGGCAGAACATGCCTACTACTGCATGGCGGACACTCCAACTGTTTTGAAAGCTTTGGAACTGAAGAGATACTCGCCGCTGGTATGTCGGCTTTGGTGCCTTCACGTCCGGGCTACGGAAGAACACCTGCCAGTGTTGGCGCGTCAGCGTCCGAAGCGGCGGAGGCGTTGGTTGCACTCTTAGACGAACGCTCACTTGACAAAGTTTCTGTTGTGGCTATTTCTGCGGGGGGACCAACAGGGCTTTATCTGGCGGCCAATTATCCCGAGCGTGTAGACAAGTTGGTGCTCGAGTCTTCTGTAACGACGCAATGGTTAAAGCCAAATGACGCTCTTTACAAAACAGCCAGGCGGATGTTTCATCCTCGAGTGCAAAATGTGACGTGGGGAACGCTGAGAACCTTTGTGCAGTTGACCCCGAGACTAATCTACAAACAGATGATTCCATCCTTTACGAAGCTGGCTACAAAGGATGTTTCGTCATCTTTGACTGATAAGGATAAAGCCGCTTTCAAAACTATGCTTATGCACCTGTCATCAGGTCAAGGTTTTATGCTTGACATCGACCAAAATGTACCAACCGAGGTTTTAGAGAAAATCACTGTACCCACGTTGATTGTCCATAGCAGAAATGACAATTCGGTAAGCTTTGAACATCCGCTTCATGCCCAAAAATATATTGAGGATTCTGAATTGTTCGAAGCGCAAACGTGGGGACATCTTATTTGGTTAGGCGAGGGTAGTGCTGCGGTAAAAGAGAAAGTTGCGAATTTTTTACGTGAGTGACTCAATGAGGTGCTTTAAGTCTCACAGAATCTTACGCTTATGAATCCACTTGTCAGCCTCGCCCGACCCTCCAACATCCCCCGCTTACAATCCCTCGACCCGTGGCCCAAAGAATCCACCTGGAGGCAGAAAATAATTTGGTTTGAGCGGGTACGACTCACGCGTTAGGGTCCGGCTACATATTTGACGCCGCGCTCCTCCCCCTGTAAACTCTCTTTCATGACCGGTCAACGCCACCCCGTCCCCTTCTGGACCACCCTCTGGTGGAGCCGTGGGCGATGGCGTCGTGGCTAGCTGTAGATAACTCTCTAAAACCGCGCCCGCGCCAGCCTCGACTGGCGCGTTTTTCTTTGTTCTTTGATTCAAATACCGGAGACACCCATGATACCCGTTCCCTCCACCCAGGCATCCTCACCAACGCCCGCCGCCCAAGCCACCATCGTCTCAGGCGTGAAACCGACCGGCATTTTGCACCTGGGCAACTACTTTGGGGCGGTGAGGCAGCAGCTCAGACTGCAACACGCAAACACCTACTTCTTCATCGCCACCTACCACGCACTGACAACCATTCACGACCGCGACGCGCTTAGGTGTTACAGCCTCGACATCGCGCTGGACTACCTCGCGCTCGGTCTCGACGAGGCGGCGCTCTTTTTGCAGAGCGACGTGCCCGAGGTGACCGAGCTCGCCTGGATTTTTAACACGCTGCTGACGGTGCCGACTTTAGAGCGCGGCGTTTCTTACAAGGACGCACTGGCCCGCTCCAATACGCCCAACGCGGGGCTGCTGACTTATCCGGTGTTGCAGGCCGCCGATATTTTGATGTACAGCGAGTCTCAACGTGGGGTGCTCGTGCCCGTGGGTCAGGACCAGCGGCAGCACGTGGAGGTGAGTCGGGAGCTGGCTCGAGCCTTTAACCGCACCTTTTGCCCCCCAGACGCGCCCCTGTTCCCCGAGCCGCAGGCGCTCGTGTTGGACGAGGTGGCGGTGGTGCCGGGCTTAGACGGACGCAAGATGTCTAAAAGTTACGGCAACACCCTCAACATATTTGACGAGGGCGAGACGCTAAAGCGCAAGGTGATGAGCATTCCTACCGACTCGGCCCCGCTGGCCGCGCCCAAGGACCCAGAGCAGGACAATGTGTTCGCGCTTATCAAGCTCATCGCAACAGATGAGAAACGCGAAAGCCTCGCGGCGGCCTACCGCGCAGGCGGCTACGGCTACGCGGACGCGAAGCGCGAACTCGTCGGGATGATTCACCGCACCTTTGAGGAGGCGAGGGCGCGGCGGCGGGAACTGGCGGCGCGGCCTGACGAGGTGACGGACGTGCTGCGCGAGGGGGCGGCGCGGGCGCGTATGAGGGCCGGGGCCACAATGGAGGCGGTGAGAGAGCGCGTCGGCCTCCTGACGACGAGAAAAGGTTAAGAAAGGTTAAGAGGGTCCGGTGACTCTGTAGAGCACGCCTGAGCTAAAGTCGCTCACGAGCAGGCTGCCGTCGGGCAGGGTCAGCAAACTCTGCGGCGCTCTCAAACCCGAGAGGAAAGGCGTGACCGCTCCCGTCCGGGTATCTACGCTCACCACACCGGGCGTGGCAGGACCCCAGAGCGCGACGAGCAGCGCGTCCTTTTCAAAGGGTGAAGCCACGACGCTCGTCGGGGTGGACTGCGGGGCGAAGAGCGCCAGCGGGGCCTGCGTTTCGGCGCACGTCTCGGGGGTGCCGCCGTAGTTTTGGGCGGGCTGCCGGTCGCCGTAGCACTGCGGCCAACCGTAGTCGCCGCCCGGGACGACACGGTTGAGTTCGTCGGGTGGGGCCTGGCCGTTGACCGGGTCGTCGCCGATTTCGGTGGTGTAAAGGATGCCGCCCGCGTCGTAGGTGTGGGCGTACGCGCCTTTGAGCCCGGTGGCGAGGGGCTGCAGGGCGGGGTTTTCTGTGATTTTAGTGGGCTCGAGCCGCCACAACGTCCCCGAACCCGCCGCCGCCCCGTTTCCCTGACGGCTGCCGCTCGTCTCGAACAGAAGCGCGCCGTCCGGCGTGGGGGTAAGCGCGCCGTTCGAGCGACCGTTGAAGGGGAGGTTCTCGAGGACCTTTTCAGGCGCGCCCGGTCGCCCGCCAACGAGCGGCGCGCGCAGCAGGTCGCGGCCCGCGGCTAACCACAGCGTGTCGTCCAGCACGGCCAGACCGGTAGGCTTGAAGAGCTCACTGAGCAGCACCTCCCGCTCGCCCGTCGTCAGGTCCAGCGCGACGATTTGCCCGGTTCCCGCGTTTTCGCCGCCGGAGAGCTCACTCAGCCAGAGCCGCCCGTCGGGTCCCAGGGTCATTTGGGTAGGCTGCCTCAGCCCCGTCGCAACCACCGACGCCGTATAGCTTTCGGGAAGCGTAAGGTCGGGGGCGTCTTGGGCCGTGCTGAGACTCGAGCCCAACCCCAACAATCCCAAAAGAAAAAGAAATCTCATACGCCAGTGTGACCCGAAAGGCTCAGCCACGCCGTGAGCTGGGTGTCACTCGAGCTTTCGCAGCGCCTCCCAAAAGGGGCTGTGCTTAACAAAACCCAGCGCCTCATAAAGTCGCACCGGCCCCTCCTCACCCACGTGGAGGGTGAGCACATCTTGCGCCCGCACCGTGGGATGATTTTGGACGGTCTGGATCATGGTTGACGCGACGTTTTGCCCCCGCGCCGCCGGATGAACGTAGACGCCGCGGTAACGCGCCACCCCGTCTACGACGAACCAGCCTGTCGAGCCGACGGGCTGACCCCCTAAGAACGCCACCAGCACCTCCCCACCCAAACGCGGGTCTTGCGAGAGGTGATAGGCGTGTCTTTCGGCGTTAAACTCTTCGGGCGGCGAGACGCGTTTAAGCTCATCTGAGGTAGGTTCAACAACTTTCACCTCGACATCGGGATTGAGAGGCCGTTCCGGCGGTTTCTGGTGCGTCATCATCCAAACGCGCTCGAGGGACCAGCCTTTGCTTTTGAGCGTGGGTTCGAGGTGCGCGAACGTCGCCGAGTCGTGACCCGCGAGCTTGCGGAACGGGAGACCTGTGGGAGCGTAGAGGCCGGAAAGTTCCCCGAACATCTCCTCCACCTCGTCCTCTTGACAGCGCACGTCCACAAGTTGATGCGCGTCGCGTCTGCCGGGAAACTGCGGGATGTTCACGAAACGCCCGAAACGCGTTCTCTTCGTGAACGCCGGGTCGCTTGCGGCGGTGTATTCGGCTTCGGCCAAACGGTCGGCGGTGATGGGTGCCACCCTCATACCTTATCCCCAAAAGGGGCCGGGGGATTTTGCGAGGCTTTACGCCGAACCCACACGCCCGTCTTTTACATGTCCATCATAAAAGCGCCAAAGCGTTCTCTCGCTTCCGCCGCCTTAGAGAAGTCGCCGCGCGATTCCCAGAGGTTGGCTAAGCCCTCCCAGGCGCTCTCGCTATAGGGGTCGTGCTCGGTCATCTTTTGGTAGTAGCGGGTGGCCGACTCGAGCTCGCCCGCGCCCTTGGACCTCTCGGCGGCCCCCAAAAGCAGCGTGAGCTGTTCGTTGTGTAGCCCCATACGGATGGCCTCGACCCATTCGGAATCGAAGCCCGCCAGGTAATCACCCTTGTAAAGGTTTATGGCCCCCGCGTAGGACTCGAGCCGCCCCGTCTCGCGCGCTTCTTTCGAGAGCGCGCGGTAACGGTCCACGTCGTAGTCGATGTCGAACTTGCTGTGGAGGTAGTAGCGGCGGTTGGCCGACTCGATGAGTTCGCCGCCCATCACCTTGCGGAGCCGATAGAGCGTCGTGTGAAACGACGAGCTCGCCTTGGCTTCGGTTTTGCCGGGCCACAAGGCCTCGGCGACTTCAAAGGTGCTCACGCCGGAGCGGTTCTCGAGCAGGTAGTAAAGCAGCTCTAAGGCCTTGAGCGAGTCCCAGTTGAGCCGTTCGCCGTCGCGCTCGACCAAAGGGTTGCCGAAGCCCTCGACCTTGACCGCGCCCTCGAGCGGTCGCCTGAGTTCGGCCACGCGCTGCAAGCGCACGCTCACCGCCTGCACGAGTTCGTCGCGCTGAAAAGGCTTGGTCACGTAGTCGTCCGCGCCAATCGACATCCCGTAGCGGATGTACTCGCGTTCGCCCATCGCGGTCAAAAAGAGAAAGGGCACCGCGCGCAGTTCTTGGATTTCGCGGACCTTGCCGTAAAAGTTAAACCCGTCCATGAGCGGCATCGACACGTCCGAGACGATCACGTCGGGCCTCAGGCCCTCGTGCATTTCGGCGAGGGCGCTCCTGGCGCGGTCAAAAGTCAAGACCGTATAGCCCGCGCCCGTAAGACTCATCTCGATGAGCTTGAGGTTGGTCGGGTCGTCGTCGACGGCGAGGACGAGCGTGGGGGAAGAAGGGGTGGATGAGGACAGGGCGGACGAAGCCATTGGGGACAGTTTAGCGCGCGCCTCTCCTTTGGGGTGACGGGTTTCTCTCACCGGGACTTCTTTCACCTGGGTTTCTCTTGTTGGGGGCATCAGTCGCCCCAGCTTTCGGTCTGTTTGTAATGGACGAGCGCGCTGTATTCGACGCGCTCCCCCGTCACGGCGGTCGAGAACTTGATGTCCACGATGATGTCGTCCGCGCCGAGCGAGCCCACAAAGCGGCCCAGCCGCTCTTCAAAGGTGTCCACCGTCGCCGAACTGATGAGCTTGAATTTGGTCATCCTCTCGCTTCCGTCCCCTCTGTTTATTTTGTTGATAAAGGCTGCGTAAGTTCTGTTGTAAAAAGTTTTATTTCGCGTAGTGACTCGAGCCTCACCCCTTGCACCTCGAGGCGAGAGCGAGCCTTTGGGGTGAAGTCGCCTCGATTCTTCTACCTTAGAGATAAAGAAGCGCTCTGACGATGAGAAACTTCGCTCTTATCTTATGAAAAATCCCGCTCCGCCGCCCTCTTAAGCCGCGTGGGGTCGTCCGCCATGACGCCGTCTACCCTTAACGCTAAAAGACGCGCCACCTCCGCCGCCTCGTTGACCGTCCAGACGTTGACCGCCAGATGACGAGCGTGAGCGCGCGTCACAAGGTCGCGGGTAACCTGCGAATAGTGCGGATGGAGCGCGTCCACGTGGAGCCAACCCGCGAGCCAGCCCGAGCGCAAAAAACGGGGCAAATCGGGCGCAAAAAGGAGCGCGGTGCGAAGTCCGGGCGCGCGCAGCCGCACGCGGGCGAGCGACAAGGGGCTAAAGCTCGAGACCAGCACCCTATCTTTTAACTTTGAATTCCGGACAGAACGCACCACCGTGCGCTCGAGCCCCCCCGTCCGCCAGCCCCGCGCCTTGATTTCCAAATTGAGGAGCGTGCCTGGATAGTCGTGAGCGAGGTTGAAGAGTGACTCGAGCGTAGGAATGTTGGGATCGTTACTCTCAATCTCAGCCCTAGAAAGCGCCGCAACCGCCCGCCCCCGCAACTCAAAATCGTGAAAAATCACCAGCGCCCCGTCCCGACTACGCTGCACGTCGAACTCAATGCCGTCGAGCCCCGCGTCCAGTGCCCTCCGAAAGGCGGCGAGGCTGTTTTCGGGCTCCCCCACCCGCACGCCGCGGTGACCGATGAGGCGGGGCGGGGGCCGCGTTACGCCGGGGAGGGGGCGCGGCCACCATAAAAAGGTGCGCCAGAGGAAGAGCAGCACAACGAGGGCGACGAGCCAGCCGAAGAGGGTCATAGCAACCTCACAATAAAGGTTTCAGGCTTGTAGCGTTACGCCCTCGAGCCTACAACGGGTGGTAAGGTAGCGGGCCATGACGGTTAAGCTCACCCGGAGACTTCCCTAATGCCCGCCGCGCTGGTGACAGGGTCGGCCAAGGGCATCGGCAGAGCGTTCGTGTTGGCGCTTGCCAAAGAGGGTTACGACGTGGCGGTGCATTACCGCTCGAGCCAGCCTGAAGCCGAAGCGGTCGCTGCGGACGCGGCCTCTTACGGCGTCAAAAGTGTCGTTTTGCAGGCCGACGTGACCAAACCGGCTGAGGCGCAGACGTTGGTGAGAGAGGCGCATGAAAAGCTTGGCGGTCTGGATGTGCTCATCAACAACGTCGGCAACTATCACCGGGTCACGTTGGAGGAGCATAGGGTGGAGGACTGGCTCGAGATGTTCGCCTCGAACCTCCACAGCACCTTTTATACGAGTCAGGCGGCGGTGCCTTTCATGCGAGCGGCGGGCGGCGGGCGCATCCTCAATCTTGGGTACGCGGGCGCGGAACTCCTCAAGGCGCGCCCGAGCATCGTCGCCTACAGCGCCGCCAAAACGGGCGTGGTTCTCTACAGCAAGGCGCTGGCGAAAACCGAGGCGGCGCACGGGATTACCGTCAACGTCCTCGCGCCCGGCATCGTTGAGAACAGCGTGGACGTGCCTGATGAACTGCCGATGGGTCGCGCCGGACGGTTTGAAGACCTCGTTGCCGCGGCGCTTTACCTCCTTTCACCCGAGGCTGCTTATGTGACGGGGGCGGTGCTCGAGGTGGCGGGGGGCTGGAATCTCTAAGCTTTCATGTAACTGTAAGCAGGTAGGTCGTCCCGTACGCGCGCCCGCGTCTATGCTGCTCTAAGCGGGTTGACGGGGAAGCAGGCAGTAAACACACATCAACGCGGGAAAAAACGTAAGTAGCGACACTTGCTTCGGCAAGCTCACCGCAGCGAAGACTGTTTGTCAGCAAACATACAAGCTCAAACCCGACCAACAACCGTTAGGGAGTCTCAAAGGTGATTCTGTCTGCTTTTGTGGCTGCCTCATAAAGATTTGTAGAGACAGGAGAAAAACAGAAACGGGAGGGGAAAAGATGAAAGCAGTTGTATGGCGCGGCGTGGGGGATGTTCGGCTCGAGGACGTGCCCGACCCACAGATTTAAGAACCTACAGACGCCATCGTGCGGCTTACCGCCAGCGCGATCTGCGGGACCGACTTGCACATGATTCGCGGCACCTTTACCGGCATGGAAGAGGGAACCATTCTCGGTCATGAGGGCGTGGGCGTCGTCGAGGAACTAGGGACCGACGTGCGCAACCTCAGCGTGGGCGACCGGGTGGTTATCCCTTCGACAATCGGCTGCGGCTACTGCTCGTACTGCCGCGCGGGCTATTACGCACAGTGCGACAATGCCAACCCGCAGGGGTCTCAGGCGGGCACCGCGTTTTACGGTGGCCCTAAGAACACGGGGCCTTTTGACGGGCTGCAGGCGGAGAAGGCTCGCATTCCCTTTGCCGCCGTGAACCTAGTCAAGCTGCCTGACGAGGTGACCGACGACCAGGCGATTCTGATTTCGGACATCTTCCCGACGGGCTATTTTGGCGCGGACTTGGCCGAGATCGAGCCGGGCGACGTGGTGGCGGTTTTCGGTTGCGGCCCGGTCGGGCAGTTCGCCATTGCTAGTGCCAAACTCATGGGCGCGGGGCGCGTGTTCGCGGTGGACCGGATAGCGTCGCGGCTCGAGATGGCCCGCCGCCAGGGGGCCGAGGTCGTCAACTTTGAAGAAGAGGACCCCGTCGAAACCTTGCGGCGCCTCACGGGCGGCGTCGGCCCGGACCGGGTGATTGACGCCGTCGGCGTGGACGCCGAGCACGCTTCGCACGGCCCCGCCGCGCCGAGCGAGCAAGAGGAGCAACAGTTCGAGAAAGAAGTGCAGCAAGTCGCGCCTGAGCAGAATCCCAACGGCGACAATTGGGTACCGGGGAGCGCGCCTTCGCAGGCGTTGGAGTGGGCCGTCAGAGCCGTTGCCAAGGCGGGCACGCTCTCGATTATCGGTGTTTACCCGCCCACTATGCAAAACTTCCCCATCGGTCAGGCGATGAACAAAAACCTCACGCTCAAGATGGGCAACTGCAACCACCGCAAGTACATTCCGATGCTCGTTGACCTAGTCCAGAGCGGACAGTTTGACCCCGAGAGCATCCTCACCAAAGTCGAGGAGATGACGGACGCGATTGACGCGTTCAAGGCGTTTGACGAGCGGCAGCCGGGTTGGATGAAGGTCGAATTGGTGCCGGGGCTGTAGCGGTAGCGAACACACGAAAGAGAGAGGGAGCGTTCCAAAACGCTCCCTTTTTAGTTGGTGAGGCGTCGTGGGTTTAGTTTGAGAAGGTTCAAGCCTCTTAGTGCTCGGTCGCCCGCTTGTCTGCCGCGCCTCCTTCATCCTCCGCGTTCGACTCGAGCAAATCCTCCCGCACCTCCTCCTCGCTCACCCCGGCGATTTCGGCGAGTGATCTGTCATCATCCTCATGAAGCGCCTCATTCGCACCAAAACCGTGCTCAAAAGTGAGTTCGTGGTCGTCCTCGTCCCTTTCTAAGGGCGTTTCTGATTCGTCTCGCTCTGCATCATCACTCATGCTCTTCCCTTTCTTTCATCTAGCTCAACGGCGGGTTGAGGTTACAAAATCTACGTGATATCTCCCTTACATCCCGAACGTAGCACCCCACCGAGGCCGCTTTCTGTAGGATGTGGGGATTTTTAGTTAGAGCGCGTCCAGCACCTCTCGAGCCGCCCGCACCCCGCTTTGAAGTGCGCCGTAAACCGTGCCCGCTTTGCCGTCTGTGTCCGTCGCTTCTCCCGCAAAAAAGAGGGTGTTTTTGAGCGGCGCTCCCAACTTCTCACGCGCGCCCACGCCGCCCACGGTGACGAAGCTGTACGCGCCCTTTGAAAACGGGTCGCGCTGCCAGTCGTAAACGCGTACCCCCTCGGGGCGGGGCACTCTGGGGAAAAGTGTCTCAAGGCTCGAGAGCGCCCGCTCAATTATCTCCTCTTCCGAACACGCCCCTAAGCGCGCCGCCTTGGGTCCGCCCGCCCACGCAGTCAGTACAGGCGCGCGCAGGGGCAGGGAGGTCCAGAAGGTTGGGAAAGGCGCGTCGGGTGCGTGGAAGTAAGCGGCGCTGAAGTAGCGCCCGTCCTCCGTATCCTCCCAAAACGGCTCTCCAAACTTGAGCAGCACCTTGACTACGGGGCCTAGCTCGAGCCCCGCCAACGCCTCCTCTTTTTGTAAGGCCGGGGAGAAGCGCACCGCGCCCGGCGCACCTTGTTTGAGCAGGCTCAGGGGCAGCGTGACGATAACGCGGCGCGCCCGGAAAGTTTCTTCTCGGCCGAAACGCTCACAGGCTACTTCTACTTCTCCCTCACCCCAGCGCACCTCCCGGACAACGGTATTGAGGAGCAGCGTCACCTCGGGCGTGATGGAGCGGGTGAAAAAGCGCAACAGCCCGCCGTACCCGCCCAAAGGCCGGAACTGCGCGCCCTCCTCATTGGCACCGCCGCGCCACTCCTCGGCCAATGCAGCCGCGCTCGCCCGCGCGGGGTCCGCCGCGTCGAAGCCTTCGACGAGCGTGCGGACAAGGGTTTTTGTGGCCTCGTCCGCGTCCGTTGAGGGCCGGTTGAGGAGCGCCTCGAGGGAGTCATCAGCCGCCGTCAGCTCGAGCCCACCCAAAAGTTCACCCGCCTTGGCAAAAAATCCCTCCGCGGGTTCTAAGCTCCCTCCCTGAAGAAGAAAATGCTCGTCGGCCACGTCCACCGGAACGACCCCGGCAGCCCGCAAAAACGCCGAACGCGCCGCCGCTCGTCCGTGGATGTATTCTGCGCCCCCTTCGATAGGCAACGGAAACGCGGGATCCGAAAGGCTGAGCACGCGCCCGCCGACGCGGTCTCGAGCCTCGAGCACCCCCATGCGCCCCGCCCCCCGCAAAGCATGCGCCGCCGCCAACCCCGCCGCGCCCGCGCCGATAATAAGAATCTCCCAATCCGTCATCCCTCTACTTTTGCGCGGCGGACGCGCTCAACAAAACGGCGTTCGCCACTTTGCGCGATTCTTCCTTATTCCTGTTGCGATGTTGGAAGCGACTCGAGGACCCAAAAAATTTGGCTGACGCAAGAATTTACACAGCACAGAAATGAGTGAATAACGCACAAAAGTCTATGCAAAGAGACAGTAAGGTAGAGAAATGGACGCCATTTTGCAAGAAATCGAGGTGGCTTTCCGCTACCCGGTCCACTTCACGCAGCAACTTTTTTCTCCTGACAATCCCCTTTTTGCGGACGTGCTGGGGCGCGGCAACAGACCCCACAAAATCCTCGTTGTGCTCGACGCGGGAGTGGCGCGGCATCACCCGGCACTTACAACGGACATCACCCGCTACTGTGACGCCTACGCGGACGCGCTCTCGCTCGTTCATCCGCCGCTCGTGGTTGAGGGGGGCGAGGGCGTCAAGAACGACCCTGCCGCCGTCTCTGCCGTTCACGACGCCGTTCACCGCTTCGGCCTCGACCGCCACGCGTTCGTGGTCGTGATCGGCGGGGGCGCGGTCATCGACATGGCGGGCTACGCCGCCGCAACCGCGCACCGGGGCGTGCGCCTCGTGCGGGTGCCGACCACCGTGCTCTCGCAAAACGACTCGGCGGTGGGCGTCAAAAACAGCGTCAACGCGTTTGGAAAAAAGAATTTCCTGGGCACCTTCGCGCCGCCCTACGCGGTCTTGAACGACAGCGACTTTTTAATGACGCTTTCAGACCGTGACTGGTTGGGGGGCATCTCGGAAGCCGTCAAGGTTGCACTTCTTAAAGATGCAGCTTTTTTCGAATGGATAGAGGCGCACGCGCAAGACTTGGTCGACCGCGACATGGACGCGGTGCGCTACCTCGTCTACCGCTGCGCCGAGCTGCACCTGCACCACATCGCCTCGAGCGGCGACCCCTTCGAGTTCGGCTCCTCTCGCCCCTTGGACTTTGGTCACTGGGCGGCGCACAAGCTGGAAGCGCTGAGCGGCTATGAATTGCGCCACGGCGAGGCGGTGGCGGTGGGGATCGCGCTTGACTCGTCCTACGCCTATTTAACCGGGATGTTGGATGAAGCGTCTTGGCGGCGCATCTTGGACCTTTTTGTAAACCTGAGGCTGTCGCTTACGACTCCCGAACTGCGCGACCCGGCGGTATTAAGCGGCTTGAGCGAGTTTCAGGAGCACTTGGGCGGCGAACTCACCATCATGCTCCTCGAGGGCATCGGGCGGGGGCTCGAGGTTCACGAGATGGATGAGACCAAACTTAGGGAAAGCATCACGCTTTTAGAAACCTACACCACGAACACGGAAAGGGGTGACGTATGGCTGGCACTTGCCCGATGACGCAAAAGGAACTCATCGACGAGTTTTTTATCGAACACCGGACCAAGATTTTGGACATCGCGGGGTTTTTGGACCGGCTGGACCGCTCGAGCGCTCGTGACGCCGAGGACGACTTTCGCTTCGTCGCGTTCCGGGAGGCGCTGGGGGCGCTGCAAACGGAGGGTCCGGGGCGGGCCGAGCGGGTGCAGATGATTTTGAGCGATCTTAACAGCGAACTTTTAGAAGAACGCGACCAGCAGGGGGCGTTCGGGGCTTCCGTTCGGAAGGGGAAAAAATGAAGTATATAGACTTGCACGCGCACATGGTCTCGCGCACGACGGACGATTATCAGCGCATGGCGCTCACGGGCTGCGTGGCCCTAACCGAACCCGCTTTCTGGGCGGGTTATGACCGCCGAAGCGCGGACGTGTTCGCGGACTACTTCGACCACTTGACCGACTTCGAGCCCAAGCGCGCCGCGCAGTACGGCATCCAGCACTACACCTGGCTCTGTTTGAACCCCAAAGAGGGCGAGGACCGGGCGCTCACCAAGCAAGTTTTAGCCATCATCCCCGAGTTTTTGGACCGTCCCAACGTTTTGGGCATTGGCGAAATCGGCCTCAACCGGGTGACGCGCAACGAGCTAGCGACCTTTAAGGACCATGTGGAGCTGGCCTTGGAGCATGACCAGATGATTCACATCCACACGCCGCACTTAGAAGACAAATACAAAGGCACCAAGATCATCGTCGAGACCTTAGCCGCGGACCCCCGCATCGACCCCAACCGGGTGATGGTGGACCACGCCGAGGAGCACACGCTGCCGATGATTCTGGATAACGGCTTCTGGACGGGCGTCACGCTTTATCCCAAGACCAAGGCCTCGCCGGGGCGCGCGATTGACATGATCGAGATGCACGGCGCTGAGCGCGTCTGCGTCGCCTCCGCCTGCGACTGGGGACCGAGCGATCCCGTCGCGGTGCCGACGTTCGCGCTCGAGATGCGCCGCCGCGCGCACGGCGAAGACTTAGTCAACCGCATCATCTTTGAAAACCCCAAGGCCTTCCTCAGCGGGTCGCCCAAATTCAAGCTAGCCACGCCCGCCGAGACCACGCCCGAGGGTGAACTCCTCGTCGGCCATGCGGCTCAGTAGCGGCTTAGAACTCACCTACTGCACCAACATCCACGCGAGCAGCGGTTGGGAGGGGGTGCGGGCGAACCTAGCGCGCTACGCCCCGGCCCTCAAGGCGCGCTTTTCGCCCGACAAGCCTTTTGGCATCGGCTTGAGGCTGTCGGGAGTGGAGAGTTGCGAGGGGCTTGAAGGGACACGGTTAGAGGACTTTAGGGTGTGGCTCGAGTCTGAGGGCTTGTATATCTTTACCATGAACGGCTTTCCTTACGGCCCTTTTCACGGACAGGCGGTCAAGGCGGAGGTCCACGCGCCCGACTGGCAGAGCGAGGAGCGGGTAGCGTACACGCTGCGGCTTATTGAAATGCTTGCGTACCTCTTGCCGGAGGATACCGAGGGCGGCATCTCGACGAGCCCGCTCTCTTACAAAACTTGGGTGAATGCGGACGACCCGGCGCTCTGGGAAACCTTGACCGAGAACGTCGTGCGCGTAGCCGAGGCGCTGGTGCGGGTGAAGGAAACGCAGGGCAAGACGATTCATTTAGACATCGAACCCGAACCCGACGGTTTGCTGGGAACGAACGCGGAACTCGTCTCTTTTTACAAAGACTGGCTCCTTACCAGAGGCGCGGCAAATCTGGCGCGGCGGTTGGGGGGAACGGAGGACGAGGCGCGGGGGAGGCTGCTCGAGCACATCCAAGTCTGCTTCGACACCTGCCACGCGGCGGTGGCCTTTGAGGAGCCCGCGGCGGTGCTGGCTGACCTTGCCGAAGTGGGTATCAAAGTGGGCAAAGTTCAGGTCTCTTCCGCGCTCCGCGTGCCGTTGCCGGAGGGTGCCAGAGAAGAGACGGCGCAACGCCTCCTCCCCTTTGCCGAATCCACCTATCTCCACCAAGTTGTGCAGCGCAGTCAGGACGGCAGTTTCACCCAGTATCCCGATCTACCCGAAGCACTCGAGCACATCCAAAGCCCCGACGCCGCAGAATGGCGCATCCATTTTCACGTGCCCATCTTTGCTGAAGGGTACGGCGAGCTTGGTTCGACACAGGACACCATTTCGGAAACGTTCAAACTTCTGCGCGAACGGCCCTTTACCAACCACTTAGAAATCGAAACTTACACCTGGGAAGTGCTGCCGCCGGGGCTCAAGGCAGACTTGGGCGAGTCCATCGCGCGTGAATATGAATGGGTGCTCCGTGAACTCTAGGACCGTTCCAAAGGGCTGGGGCGGGACGCTGCGGGCGCACCTCGCGCTGGCGCGCATTTCCAACGCCCCAACGGTTGCCAGCAACGTTCTGGCGGGCGCGGCCCTGGCGGGGGCGTTTAGCACGGAGAACGCTGCACCTACGCTGATTCTCCTCGTAGTGGCACTTGTTCTTTTTTACACCGCCGGGATGTATCTGAACGACCTTTTGGATTTTGAGCGGGACAGGCTCGAGCGCCCCGAACGCCCGCTCCCGTCGGGCGCGGTCACGCACGCCGCCGCCACTGCGACCATCCTCGCGCTTTTCGGGACTGGCGGCGTGCTGTTGCTCGTTACCGGCGTCGCGCCCTTTCTGAGTGGGCTCGTCTTAATCGGCCTCATCGTCCTCTACGACGCCTGGCACAAGACCAACCCGCTAAGCCCGGTGGTGATGGCGAGCACCAGGGCGCTGGTGTACCTCACCGCGTTTTTGGCCTTTTCGACGCTCCTCTCCCCCGCCCTTTTCGTGTGGATGGCGCTCCTGGGTCTCTACATCGTCGGGCTCACCTACCTCGCCAAGGTGGAGCGGCAACCCGGCCTGCTGGGCCTGTGGCCCGCCGCGCTCCTCTTTTTGCCCGCGCTCTACGCGTCGCTGCAATTCACGGACGCGGGCGTGTTCCTCGTCCTCCTGTTCACGGGCTGGACGGTCTACAGCCTCTCTTTCGTGTACAAAAGGCGCGACTACGGCGGGGCCATCGGGCGGCTCATCGCGGGCGTGTCGCTCCTCGACGCGCTGGTGCTGGCCGGGGCGGGGAGCGCCGTCGGGGTGGGGCTGGCGGGGCTGGCGTTCGGGCTCACGCTCTTTTTTCAGCGTTATATCAAGGGAACTTAAAGGCAGAGGACGTGACTATGAAGCACGTCAGAGAACTTGAGCTTAGGGGATAAAAGATGAACCGAACCGTCGTTCTTAACATCGTCGGCCTCACGCCGGAACTGCTGGGCGAGCACACGCCTAAGCTGCAGGCGTTCCGGGCTCGAGGCGACCTGGCAACCATCGAAGAGGCGCTTCCCGCCGTGACCTCCACGGTGCAAGCCACTTACTTGACAGGCAAACTCCCGAGTGAGCACGGCGTCGTCGCCAACGGCTGGTACTTTCGTGACGAGTGCGAGGTGCATTTCTGGAGCCGTTCGGACAGTTTGGTGCAAGCGCCCAAAATCTGGGAGGTGGCGAGGGAGCGCGACCCGAACTTCACCTGCGCGAACCTCTTCTGGCGCTACGCGACCTATTCATCAGCCGACTACACCGTCGTCGAGCGGCCCATGTACCCCGCCGACGGGCGCAAGCTGCCTGACATCTACAGTTGGCCGCACGAGCTGCGCCCCGCTTTGCAGGAGGAGCTGGGGACGTTTCCGCTCTTTAACTTCTGGGGGCCGAACTCCTCTATCGTCTCGAGCCGCTGGATTGCCGACGCCGCCAAATGGGTTGAAACGCGCCACGCCCCGACGCTCTCGCTCGTTTACCTCCCGCACCTCGATTACGGCTTGCAAAGACACGGCCCCGACCTTCATAAAGTCGCCCAAGACCTGCGCGACATCGACACGGTGGCGGGCGACCTCATCACCTTTTTCGAGGGGCGCGGGGTGGTGGTGGTGGTTCTGTCGGAATACGGAATTGAGCCTGTAAAGAAGCCCGTCCACCTCAACCGCCTCTTCCGCGAGCGGGGCTTTTTGGCGGTGCGCGAGGAGGAGGGGTTGGAGCACCTCAACTTGGGGATGAGCAGCGCCTTCGCCGTCGCCGACCATCAGCTCGCCCACGTGTATGTGAATGACCCGTCACGCATAGACGAGGTGCGCGCGCTTTTGGAGGCTACCGACGGCGTGGCGGAGGTCTGGGGCGAGGAGGGCAAGCGGGCGCACGGCCTTGACCACCCGCGTTCAGGGGAACTCGTTGTCTTGGCCGAGCCCGACGCCTGGTTCACCTACTACTACTGGCTGGATGACAAAAAAGCCCCCGACTTCGCGCGCACGGTGGAAATTCACAAGAAACCCGGTTACGACCCTGCGGAACTCTTTATGGACCCTACGCTCAAACGCCCCAAGTTCAAGGCGGGCGGGGTGCTGCTTAAAAAGAAGCTCGGTTTTCGTTACCTCATGGACGTGATTGGTTTGGACGCTACCGTGGTCGGGGGTTCGCACGGTCGCCGGAGCCCCACGCCGGAGAAAGCGCCGCTTTTGATGACCACGCAGAAGGGGCTGCTGCAACAGCATACCGTTAAGGCTACCGACGTGTTTGAGATTTTGCTAAAGCACTTAGGACCCGGCAGCACAAAAGAGGAGCGTGAGGCGGCTCGAGCTTTATAACAGGCCGCTGAACCGTTTCTCATCCCGCTTTCGTCTACGAAACTCTGAACGCAAGCGTGTCACAATGCGCCTTAGTGAACGCGTCCAATTCTCCTTTTTTATCTCCTCTCCCCCTCGAGGAGGGCGTCTACCGCGCTCTGGAGAAAAGACCCCGCGTTCCACCCGCCCAGTCGAGCAACTTTTTACCCCTCACCGCCGCGGTGTACGAGCCGCTGTGGCGGATGCGTTCCATAGGAATTTTGACGCGCGGGGGCTTTAGTGTGGAAAGAGAACTCGCGCTCATGCTCGAGTGGACCCAGCCAAAGCCGGGGGAGCGTTTTCTCGACGCGGGTTGTTCAGGTGGGCTCTACGCGCGCACGCTTTTAGGTAAAGGGGGGCTCGAGGTTCACGCCGTAGACTATAGCCTCCCCTTTTTGAAAAAAGCCAGAGAATACGCCGAACGTGACGGGGTAGAGCCGGTGTTGGTTCTAGCTAACCTGCGCCATCTCCCCTATCAAAGCGAAGTCTTCGACGCCATTGTTTCCGGCGGCACGCTTAATGAGTTGGTTGATTTACCGGGGACTTTAAGGGAGATGGCTCGAGTGCTCCGGCCCGGTGGGCTGATGTGGCAAATGTACATCACCAAGGCCGACACGGGGCTTGGGCGGTTGGGGCAGGGGTCGCTGGGGCTGTCGGGGCTCCGATTTGTTGAGCCCAAAAGTTTGGAGGCGCAGGCGAACGTGGCGGGGTTAAAACTTCTTCGGGCGCAGTACCGGGGGCGGGTGGGGCTGGCGTTATTTCGGAGGGTTATGTGGTAACTTTACATATTCTGCAGGAATCACGCTATGGGGTGCAGCGTAAACTTAATCAGCTTTTGTAGGAGCTTTTTTGAAGAAGGAAAAGAAGTACCTTAATACGCGCTTCAGTGCTGATGTTCTAAGAGAGGCAATTTCAGCAGTAGAAGAAGCTGCAGTACGCACAGGAGTAAAAACTTCATATCTTTCGCTCACGGTAGAGCATGATGATTCGACTTGGGACCACGACACAATAGAGGAGTTCTTAGCCGACTACCGAAAGTGCAATAGAGATGCACGTCTCCATTTGAGCGGTAGACACGGCGAACACAATATTGTCACTACCTTTTTATTTTCCATTAGAAACCAAAACACAGACGTCAGCATGGAGGCGCGACAGAGAGTTGACATTGAGACGGTCTTTCATGTGTTTGAGAGATATGCTGTCTCCGCCAAACTTTCACCTCTTCCATTACCACCTGCCGCAA
Source organism: Trueperaceae bacterium (assembly GCA_965214405.1). Taxonomy (GTDB): domain Bacteria; phylum Deinococcota; class Deinococci; order Deinococcales; family Trueperaceae; genus CBDCCT01. The sequence goes on along the minus strand of OZ243956.1, from coordinate 2,936,231 downwards.
GACCCGTAGTATTCATTGGGCATGGACGCAGCGCAGCCTGGCGTGACCTCAAAGACCACTTACAAGATAAGCATGGCTTTAGGATTGAAGCTTACGAAACTGGCGCGCGAGCAGGGCATACCATCCGTGACATTCTCGAGGAGATGGTAGCTAAAAGTTCGTTCGCGCTTTTGGTACTTACAGGTGAGGACGAACAGGCTGATGGTCAGCTTCAAGCCAGACAAAATGTCGTTCACGAAGCGGGCCTCTTTCAGGGACGCCTCGGCTTTTCTCGCGCCATTCTGCTACTCGAGGAGGGTGTAAAGGAGTTTTCTAACGTTCAAGGAGTTCAATACATCAAATTTTCTAAAAACAACATTAGGGAAACTTACGGCGAGGTGCTGGCAACGCTTCGACGCGAGTTCCCAGAATAAAACTGACTTTTCGCCCAAATATATGCCTGTCAGAGTAAACATTTGTTACTTAACCAGAGCCATTTGTACTGTCTAAACAGCTCTGCAACAGTTCATGATAAGCTGGACGTTTAGTAGGAGGTCTAGTTAGATGGCTTTTAGACCAACAAAAAGTTACTGTAACGCTACCTAAAGGTTTACTCGAGCGCCTAAACCAAACCGTACCGAGCCGTGAGCGTAACCTTTTCATTAAAGAGGCTATTGAAGAACACCTTGACCTCATCGAGCAAGCAGCCGCCCTCGAGGAAACCGCGGGCGCGTGGTCTTTGGAAAATCACCCGGACATGCGAAATGATGAGGGTATAGAAGCATGGCTTGAAGAATCCCGCCGAAGCTGGGGGTAGCTTTTGCGTTACCTGCTGGATACTGGTTTGTTAATCCGCCATTTGCGTGGACAAAAAAGTACGGTGCAGTTGCTACGCGCTTTGGGTAAAACCAACCGCCTATGTATCTCAACCGTTACGAGGCTCGAGGTCAAAGCAGGCGCGCATCCATCTGAACAGGCCAGCACTGAGAAACTGCTCTCGCGTTTCGTTAGTCTTGACCTAGACGTTGCCGTTGCTGACAAAGCAGGTGAGATTATTCTTCACGGCAGGGAATCAAACAGACCCATTCTTGTTCCTGACGCCATTGTCGCTGCAACCGCTTTGGTTCATAACATTACGCTCGTGACGTTTAACGCTCGAGACTTTGAAGGTGTTGCGAATCTGAGCTTGCACCCACTCTCGAGCTAAAGAATAAGTTTGATAAAGCTCAAATTTGTTTGAGTGTTAAATTCAACCGTTAGTTCTTGATTCAGCGCCTCAAAACCACGGAAGGCTCACCTTGCCTGAGTTCAAACTTCAAGAAGCCTCACCCGACGATGCAGGGTCTATGGCGCAGCTTTGGCTCACGGCCACTCTCGAGGTAGCCACGCATGAACCCATCTATAAACCGAACTTAAATCATCCTGAATTGAGCGAGCGTTTAGCCGCAGAACTCCGCGAGGGATCAAAAAAGGCGTTCGTGATTTTTGCAGATGAGGCGCTGGCTGCTTACGCCACCTTCCGCATAGAACAAGAAGCCCCCATTTTTGCGCCAAGACGTTACCTTTACGTCGTTGATTTAGACGTTTCTGCTCGTTTTCGCCGACAGGACTTGAGTCGTTTGCTGATGGCTGAAGTAGAAGCGTACGCCCTGGCTCAAGGGGTCAAGCGCATCAAACTTTCCACGGCCTTTGCCGACCCTCGAGCTGCCACCGCGTGGGAGCGTCACGGGTTCACACCCCACATGCTGCTCATGCACAAAGATTTATGAGTGTGGCTCTTGGGCAAAATGCGACCCCGTGTAGGGGGCACGGGGTCACGAGAGAGGAGATGGTGGAGGGGTGTCCCTCCCCGTTTAACCCGAGGGCTAAACTAAAGTTAAGTCTACACATCAGAATCTTACAAATTTCTTACAAACTTTTGCCTGGGCCTTGAAAATCTCCACCGTTGGAACTAGAGAACGAGTGGTGAGGGTGGTCGGCGAGGTGCAAAGCAGCGGAAACACGACGCGTGAACAAAAGTAATAAAAAAGCGCCTATAGGACCGTGAGGAGGTGCGCTTTACGCATTGTGACTTACTCACGACTCAGGCCGGGTTGTATGCTGGCGGCTATGACCCGATTCTGCTTAATCAATCTCACAGCGAACAAGCTTTTGGTGACGGTAAACCTCTTACATGGATACGAAGGTGCGCGGTGATTGCGGAGCTTTTGAGCGTCGGCACCGAACTCCTGCTCGGTGAAATCGTGGACACCAACTCCGCCTGGCTGGCTCAGGACTTGGCGCGGCGCGGCGTGGACGTGTACTGGTCGCAGCGCGTGGGGGACAACCGCAAGCGCTTAAAGCGCGCGGTCGAGGAGGCGCTCTCGCGGAGCGACCTGCTCATCATGTGTGGGGGTCTGGGACCCACCGACGACGACATGAGCCGCGAGGCCGTCGCCGAAACCCTGGGAGAAACGCCGGAGGTGGACACCGGGCTCGAGCGCGAGCTGCGCGCGCGCTTCGCCTCCTTTTCGGTCAGTATGCCCGAACGTAACCTCAAACAGGCCTGGCTCATCCCCTCCTCCGAGGCGCTGCCCAATCCGCTCGGCACCGCGCCGGGCTGGTTTGTAAGGACGCAGCGTGGTGGGCAAGAGAAAATGATTGTGGCGCTTCCGGGTCCGCCGCGCGAACTCAAGAGGATGTGGTTGGAGGAAGCCGTACTTAGGCTCGAGCTGCCCGCCGCCGCCCTCTTCACGCGCACTTTTAAGACGCAGGGCATCGGCGAATCGGCGGTGGCCGAACGCTTAGGCGAGCTTACGTTGGCCGCCAACCCGAGCGTCGCCACCTACGCCAAGCGCGACGGCGTCCACGTGCGCGTCGCCGCCAAGGCCGACACGCTGGCGGAGGCGGAAGGCACTGCGGCGGAGGCTTTGGAGCGCGTTGGGGAGGCGCTTGACGGCTTTGTGTGGGGATACAATGGCGATGAACTGCCCGAGGTGATTCGGCAGCTTCTCCTGCTAAAAAACGTGAGCGCCGCCGTGATGGAAACGGCTACGGGCGGCGGAATTATCCAGAGTTTAAGCCAGATTTTAACCGTCGCCGACGCGTCTGCGCCCCTCCTGGGCGGCGTGGTAGCATGGGACGCGCGAACCAAGGCAGCCTTTGGTGTGCCCAAAGCTCTTCTTGACGCCTCTCACGCCGTCTCCCAAGAGGGTGCGCTCGCAATGGCCGAAGCTGCCGCGCGATTTTTCGGCGCGGACTACGGTCTCGCCACAACCGACGTGACTCCAGTGACAGGGTCAGACGAGGGTCAAGAGGCGTATGTGGCCGTGTTTGGTCCCGGTTTGGGTTCTGGGGGCGGTGTCACGGGACGTGCGAAAAGGCTCAGGTTGCCGCGGCTCGAGCCCGACTGGGTGAGAGAACGCCTCACCTACGCGGCCCTGGCTTTCTTTTGGCAGCAGCTTCGCGCTTAACGGTTCGTCTCCCACCGCGTTTTGCGAGGTCCTTTTGCGGGATCCGGTTGAGCAGGTGGAGATGAGGCTCGAGTAGCGACATGACAGCTATATGACGATTTTCAAGTGATGATTTTCTCTTCCCGGCACCCACAGCGGGTGCCAACTTACGGAGGCAACACATGGATGAGCAACGAAAAAAATCTTTAAGCACCACGCTCTTGCAAATCGAGAAACAGTTCGGCAAGGGCGCGATCATGCGCCTGGGCGAGGACGTGAACATGCTCTCGCAGGGCGTCATCTCGACAGGCAGCATGTCGGTCGACTTGGCCCTGGGCGTCGGCGGCGTGCCCCGCGGCCGGGTGGTGGAAATCTACGGCCCCGAGTCAGGCGGTAAGACCACGCTGAGCCTGCACATCGTCGCCGAAGCTCAACGCGCGGGTGGCGTGGCCGCTTTCGTTGACGCCGAACACGCGCTAGACCCGCAGTACGCCAAGGCGCTGGGGGTGGACATCGACAACTTGTTGGTGTCACAGCCCGATACGGGTGAGCAGGCGCTGGAGATCACCGAGCTGTTGGTCCGTAGCGGCGCGGTCGACGTGATCGTGGTGGATTCGGTGGCTGCCTTGGTACCCAGGGCTGAGATCGAGGGCGAGATGGGCGACTCGCACGTAGGCTTACAAGCCAGGCTGATGAGCCAAGCGTTGCGTAAGCTTACCGGGGTGTTGAGCAAGAGTCACACCACGGCCATCTTTATCAACCAGATCAGAGAAAAGATCGGCGTGTTGTACGGCAACCCTGAGACCACACCCGGAGGACGCGCGCTAAAGTTCTACTCCTCAGTCAGGATGGAAGTGAGGCGTAAGGGGGACGTGAAGTCGGGTGTGGACAAGGTGGGTAACCGGACGCGGGTCAAGGTCACGAAGAACAAGGTGGCCCCGCCTTTTAAGGAAGCCGAGGTCGAGATCATGTTCGGGCGGGGGATTGACAAGCTGGGCGACCTGATCAACATCGCGTCTGACTTAGACATCATCCAGAAGTCGGGCTCGTGGTTTGGCTACGGCGACACCCGCTTAGGCCAAGGCAAGGAGAAAGCGGCGAGCTTCTTGAGTGAGAACCCCGAGCTCATTGAGCGGATAAAGCAGCAGGTCGTGGCCACCATCCAGGGCGAGCCCGCAGGGTACAAGGTGAAAGCGGGCTCGAGCACGGATGACGGTGCAGACGACGAGGACGGCGGTGAGGAATGAACTGGCTGGTGCTAGTCGTGGACCTTTTGATAGGTCTGACGGTTGGCGCGGCGGTGGGTTTCGCGTTTCGCCAACGCCGCGACCGGGAGGTTTTAGAACGCGCTGAGGCCGACGCCGACGCCCTGCGCCGCCGCGCCGACGAGGAAGCCGAGCATACCCGGCAACGTGCGGAAACGGAGGCCAGGGAACTCGTCTTAACCGAACGGGCGCGTTTGGAAGACGAGCTAAGAAATATGCGGGCTGGGCTCGAGGCCGAACTCGCCCGCACCCGCGGAAGTTTGGAAAACGAATTCGCCAGGTCCCGCGAACTCCTAGACAGAGACCGCCAAGACCTGCGCGACGCCCGCGAGACGCTCCGCCGCGACCGCGAAAAGACCGAGACCCTAGAAGACCGTCTCAACCGCCGCGGCGAGCAGCAAGACGCGCGCGCGCTCAAACTCGACGAGGTTGAGGAGCGTCTGGGCGAGCGCGCGGACGCGCTGAAAAGGGGCGAAGACGCGCTCGAGCAAAAGACCACCGAGGTCGAGCACAGGCTTTATGAGATCGCCCAACTCAGCCGCGACGAAGCTGTGAATATTATTCTCACCCGCTTAGACAATGAACTCGAGCGCGAAAAAGCGGTGCGCATCCGCAGCGAAATGGACAAGGCCGACGCCGAGGCTAAACGCAAGTCCTTTAACATCATCGCGCAGGCCATCCAGCGTAGCGCGTCGGAAGTCTCGGCGGCCATCAGCGTGTCGGTGGTGCCCATCCCGTCCGACGCGATGAAGGGCCGCATCATCGGGCGCGAGGGGCGCAACATCCGCGCTTTCGAAGCGCTCACGGGCGTGGATTTGATTATTGACGACACGCCCGAGGCGGTCTTGCTCTCAAGTTTCAACCCCATCCGTCGCGAGGTCGCCAAACTCGCGCTCTCCGAACTCGTCTCGGACGGTCGCATCCACCCCGCGCGCATCGAAGAAACGGTGCAAAAGGCGCAGGGCGACATGCAAAACTACATCAAAGATCGGGGCGAGGAGGCCGCTTTAGAGGCCAACGTGGTCGGGCTCAAGCCCGGTATGTTGCAGCTTTTGGGCCGGATGCACTTCCGCACCTCCTACGGCCAAAACGTCCTCAAGCACTCCGTGCAGGTCGCGCACATGACGGGCATCATCGCCGCCGAGCTGGGCATGGACGAACCCTTAGCGCGCCGCGCCGGGCTCCTGCACGACGTCGGCAAGTCGATTGACCGCGAAATCGAGGGCACCCACACCGAAATCGGCGCGAACTTGGGCCGCCGCTTTGGCGAGCCCGCCGAGGTCATCGACGCGATTGCCCATCACCATGACCTAGACTTAGCCGAAACCCTCTACCCGGTCCTGGTCCAGGCCGCCGACGCGGTGAGCGCCGCGCGCCCCGGTGCCCGCCGCGAGACGTTGGAGAGTTATCTCAAGAGGCTCGAGGGCCTGGAAAGCATCGCCACCAGCTTTCCCGGCGTCGAGAAGTCCTACGCCATCCAGGCGGGCCGCGAAATCCGCATCATCGTCGAGCCCGAAAAAGTGGACGACGCCTCGGCGGTCTTGCTGGCCCGCGACGTTGCCAACCGCATCGAGCAGGACATGGAGTATCCGGGGCAGGTGCAGGTGACGGTGGTGAGGGAGTCGCGGGCGGTGGAGTACGCGCGGTAGGCAGTATAAGGTGCAAAATACGTTTTGAGGGAGCGCCTTTTGGCACTCCCTCTTGTGTTATGAGCTTTGTGAACCGGCTTTCTCAAACCTGTTAGCAACGGAAGATTTAGGAGCGGTTAAACGTTTTCCAAATTCTAAACGCAGTGGGTCAGTGTCCCTTACAGTGGCTATCTATACAACTCACCGCCTGCCGCAACAATACTTGTACTTTCTCCCACTACCACATGGACAGGGGCTGTTACGATGTTTTCCCTTTAGTAATGGTACTTCTCTGCTAATATTTCTCTCAATTTCAGGGTACTCTTCAACTTTTATGTAATGCTGCGTAAGATTAGTTAACAATTCTAAATCCCGCTGTAAACGCTTCGCCTCAGCTTCCATCTCAGCCGTCCACTCTCTTGCATCGAAATAAAGTGAATCTTCCCCTGATTTACCAGGATTTGCCGATTCGGTTGCAATACCGATAATATCGAGAGCTTCTGGAAAAACCAGCTTGAGCACAAGGCAGTAAGCTTCAAGTAGGGCACCTCGAACTTTTCTGTATTGCTCTTCTGTCTCCGCGTACTTGTTAGGTACTAAGACGAACACGTAAAAAGGATCACCTGGTCTCGAAGGTTGCATGACACGGACAGCCCTGTGATTTTCAGGGGTTTTGTAAGCTAACCCAATGAGAGATTTTGCTAACAAGCGTCGGCGCGTTCTCGGTTCTCGAGCCATGAATCGAATAATTTGCTCTGAATGCTCTACGCCAGGTTGGGAGGTATAGTATTGAGTGTCAGCCAAAATATGTTTGCTGAAAGTTTCGATTAACTCGTCCCAGAAGTAGCTGATTCTGTCAGCTTCAATTTGTGCTAAACGCCGTGGGTGGTTCTTAAACTCCTCCCAGTGACCTTCATCAAATGTGATAAAATCAAAATCTTGATTTACAACGAAATCGTGCTCTCCATCGGTATTTAGCTGTTGAAGGTAGTAACCAAGCAGATCATCTTCTCCTGCGGCAAAAGCAAGCTTTCCACTTTCAATGAAACGCTCTTTCTTCGCTAGATAGCTTGTAAAGTCAGATATTGTGTCTAACATCGTCAGGACGACATTAAGAGAGGTATCGTCAAAAGTATGGACAAAGCCTTTTATAGGATTGATTTGCCCAACTGTAAAGGGGTGCATTGGTGGCGTTAAGTTATAGTGTGCTTCACCAACCACACTAGGAGCAATCATTAAGCTCCCCGAGCCTCCAAGTTCTTGCTTACAGACATCAGAAGCGCCATGAGCAACAACGATTCTATGGACAACCATCTCATCTGACATGGGGAGCTTCAGGGGAAATTTCTGTGTGCAAGCTTGGTCAAGGAAAATTCGGTCAGGATGCTGTTTTATCCATCGCTCTGCTCCATAAATCTGCTCTGCCGATTTCATAACTGCTCTCTTAAACCAGCGCTTCCAAGCCAACTCTTTGTCGTCAATCTCGGGGTACACAATATCTTTGTCAGAAAAAATGAGAATGTGTTTCCCAAACACTACCAATAGGTCACAGAACTCTTGTCCTTTGCCATTCGCACCACCCTTATCTATGCAATACTCCGGACAGATTTAAGGACAAGCTAGCCCGAAGGCAAGGGCATGGTTAAAAGCGGACTGAACTTTATTGCAACTGAGGTCAAAGTCTAAGCTTGCAAAAAGTCGAGAAAGCAGTCGGTGACTGAAAGAACGGTGGATGTAACTGCTTAAAGAGAAGACGAAAGCTTGCTCTCCCTCTTGCTGGTTTAGAAGGTCTAACTTGGCAAGATTAACAGCCGATAAAGCGGTGTTGAAATGAAAGGCAAGTGCTTTTGCATCTCTGGCTTGGCAGTCACAAAGACCTGTAAACTGTTTAGCATCCCGAAACAGGAATTCGATTTGGAAGCGTAACTTGTAAAGGTCTAGTATCTCCTTGCCGGTAAGACTCAGGTCTGTCGAAAAGAGCAAGATGTAACGAGGTTTGGCTTTGCTGGTATCGAGCAGTAGCACAACGCGAAGAAGACGTTTCAAACCAACATGCCAAAGGGTTTGCGTATAGATGTGAAGCTGCGGTTCAGTTTCGCTCTCATAAACAAACCGGCTCAGGTCTCCAAAATCAACCTTGCCATCATAGCGTTTAGGGCGTCCTTTGCCACAGTAGGCTCCTCGGTAGAGATAGCGTAGGTTGGCGTCACAGCGTAGTTTGCCCACTACCTCAAGCTTTCCTAGAGCACACACTGTGTCAACAAACCCCTTCTTGCTGTAATAGCCGTCTACCAGCAGATAGTTGACCTCTTTAGGCAAGGTTTCAGCACAGGCTTCTACGTGTTCGGCATACTGCTCAACGCGGCTTTTCCCCGCCTTAGCCACAGTCTGCCTCGTTGAAAAAGCAAATGCCTGACGGCTGTCACGGTCAATCAAAGCCAGTTCACTAATCTCTAAGCCTTTTACTGCCCTACCTATACAGCCACTGTAAAATTTACCCAGCCCAAACGTCTGTTTCCCGCTTTTAGCTAAGTAGCTCGCGTCTAGTGCTGCCACCAGTTCGCCGCTCGTAGTACGTTGCCCTAGACAATGCAGGTTGAACATCTCGAAGTCAAAGTCTCGTCTAAAACCTCTGCGGTACGTTTTCTCATCCAGTTCGCTATGTCTGGCTAAGTTGCTGAAGTTGAGCTTGCCGTACACCAACAGCACGGTACTGAACAACTGTCTTAGAAAATCTCGTTGCCATTTGCCTACCCCTGGCATCTTTATCAGCGCTTCGTCTATAATCTCTAGCAAGCCATCATCTGTTTGTTTCATCACACATTCAAACTAGCGTGATGGCTTCCTTCTTTTCAATACCTGTCCGAAGTATTGTTTTGAGATAACTCCAAAGAGATAAAAACGAACGTTCTGCTAATTTCTGTAAACTTCGTTCTGCTTGGGTAACACCTTGTGCTTTGACAACGGGATTCTGCCCCTGACCATAACCCAAGAGTTCTTTCCGCTTAAGGTAAGAATTATTACTGTCTTCCAAATCAATCATTACTTTACTCTAAATATGTGTCTATAACTGGCCGATCACAACGATAGTTAATTGTGTAACTGTAGGCATATTGTAATCTGCAATAAATATTCTTCTTCAATCTCGACACCGCCAACCCACCCCCGCCCCCGCAAACGGTAGACTAAAGAACGTGGCGACGGTGAAAGAACTCAGGGACCGTTTGCGCGGGCCGCTTCAGCTCGAGCTTCGCAACGGCTGCCAAGACAGCGTGGTGGTTGGCGGCTTGGAGCGTCTGGTCGAGACGGTGGGCGCGCCCTTCGCCGACGTGCGGGCGGTCATCGAGGGCTACGGCAGCCTAGACGCCGAGCAGCGCGAGAGCAGGCTCGAGCGCGCCCTGCGCCTTTTGGACGAGAATCCCCTTTTTAAGCAGCCAGCACACAAGGCTGCGCCAGCACCCGCGGCTCCTCCACTTAGAGAGTCCGAAGCGCCCCAGAGCGTCCGTCCAGGCACGGGGGAGAGCTTTGGGAGCGACGTTTTGGACACGTTGCTTGAGGACCGCACCATCGACTTAGGCGCGCAGGCTCCCAAAAAACTTGCCGCCGTCGGCGTCCGCACCTACCGCGACCTGCTCCACCACTATCCCAAACGCTACGAGGACCGCCGCGCGCTGCCCTACTTCGCGTCGCTGCAAGACCAAGACTCAGCGACGGTGGTGGGCACCATCACCGGGCGCAAGGCGACGAAGAGCAAGCGGGGGATGGTGGTGCTGCGGGCTTTTTTAGAGGACGGGCTCGGCGCGCGGCTGACGGTCACCTGGTTCAACCAGCCGTGGCTCGAGAAGCAGCTCTTTCCGGGCCAGCGCCTGATTGTCACGGGTAAGGTCAAGCGCAAGGGGAGCTTAGTCGAAATCAGCGCCTCGCATCACGAGATTGACGACGACAGCGAGTCGCTTTCGGCGGGGCGCATTGTGGGGGTGTACGGGAGCACGCAGGGGCTGTCGCAGGCGTACGTCCGCCGGGCGGCGCACCGGCTGTTGAGTTCGCTCGAGACCCTCCCCGACCATTTGCCGCGGAGCGTGTTGGAACGCTTCGACCTCGTGTCGTTAGACCAGGCCCTGCGCGAGGTGCATTTTCCGACTCACGAAAAGGAGCTGGGGCGGGCGCTGCGCCGCCTCAAGTTTGACGAGTTTTTGTTCCTGGAACTCCGCGTGCTTCTCAACCGCGACACCACTTTGTTGGGTAAAAAGTTCAAGGTGCGCAAAAAAGATTTGAGTGACTTTCGCTCGAGCCTGCCCTTCAAAATGACCGGCGCGCAGGAGCGGGCGCTGGGTGAGATTTTGGGCGACATGGCGGGACCCAAACAGATGGCGCGGCTCTTGCAGGGCGACGTGGGCTCGGGCAAAACGGCGGTGGCGGCGGCGGCGGCGTTTGTGGCGGTGCGCAACGGCTACCAGGCCGCGCTGATGGCCCCCACCGAGATTTTAGCGCGCCAGCACTTTCTTAACCTCATTAAGTACCTCTACCCGCTGGGCGTAAGCTGCGAACTCTTTATCGGCACGATGAGCCCGCGCGAACGTTTTGAGGCGAGGGAAAGGCTGCGCTCGAGCCAGGTGGACGTGGCGGTGGGCACGCACGCGCTCATCCAGGAGGGCGTCGAGTTTCGCGACTTGGGGCTGGCGGTCATCGACGAAGAACACCGCTTCGGCGTCGAGCAGCGGCGCAAGCTCCTGGGCAACCTTCCCGACGTGCTGGTGATGAGCGCCACCCCCATCCCACGCTCTTTGGCTCTGACCTACTACGGCGATTTGGAATTATCCATCATTGACGAACTGCCGCCGGGCCGCAAGGGCGTCACCACGCGGTTAGTCAACGCCGCCAAGCGCCGCGACGTCTACCGCTTCGCCTGGGGCGAAATCCAAAAAGGGCGGCAGGTCTACCTTGTGACGCCTTTGATTGAGGAGAGCGAGGCCCTTGCCGAGACCGTCTCGACCACCAAGATGTTTGAAGATTTACAGCAAATCATGCCGCCGGGTTGCCGCATCGACATGCTCCACGGCAAGATGCTGGGGGCCGAAAAAGACGCGGTGATGGAGCGCTTTCGCCGCCACGAGTTCGACCTGCTCGTCTCGACCACCGTCATCGAGGTGGGCGTGGACATCCCCAACGCGTCTTTAATGATTATCGAGAACGCTGAGCGCTTTGGGCTGTCGCAACTCCACCAGCTCCGCGGGCGCGTCGGGCGGGGCGAGCATGAGAGCTACTGCGTGCTCGTCGCGGGCGACCGCTCCAAAAAGACGCAGCAACGTTTGGAAATCATCGAGAAACACAGCGACGGCTTTGTGATTTCGGAAAAAGACTTGGAATTGCGCGGCCCCGGCGAGATACGCGGCACCCGGCAGTCGGGGCTACCCGACTTGGTTTTGGGCGACCTGTCACAAGATGGCGACATCATTGAGAAGTCAAGAGATTTGGCTAAGCGGATGCTATCAGCCGACCCCAAGCTAGAGGCCGCTTGGGCCGTGCGCCTGCGCGACGAACTCAAGCGCCGCAGCGAAGCGGTGGGTTTCAGGGAGATTATTTAGTGTTCCCGCTCTTTATGACGCTCCTCCTGCCCGCGCTTGTTGGCGGCGTCGGGTTCGCCCTCGGCAGGGGCGGCGAGTGGGTGAGGCGGACCTTTGGCGTAGACGCGTCTCGAGTTCTCCTAGTCGTGGGCCTCCCTCTAGGTTTCGCTCCCTGGTTCTTGCACCTCCGCATCATCCGGTGGGAACTGCTTTACGGCTGGAGGGGTCTTTCCGACGACGTGACGGCCAGGGTCGCGGCGGCGGTTTCGACGTTTACGGTTCACAGTTTCGTGCTCGCCGCCGTTCTCTTCGTTCTAGGCCTCGTCAGTGTATGGCGCGCGCCCCTTCTCGTTTCCGGGTTCCCGCTCCTTTTGGACTTCCTTTACTATCTCATCCCGATGGGTGGACTTTTTGACGCGCTGGGGGGCACCGACGTCACGACGGATAATGTGCCCACCATCTGGCTCGCCTGGCTCTCTTGTGCAGCGAGCGCCGGGCTTTTCGGATACGTTCTGGGAGACGCTGGCGCGTGGGTTCACCCGACGGTCAGGGCGACCTAGTCACCTCCAGTCGGCAAGGCCGAAACGCCTTCACGCTCTTCGCACCCTTCTTTGCTAGACTGAGGGATGCGTTTTATTACCCGACTTGTCATGTTCGTGTTCATTTTTGGCGTGCTCGCGGCCTGCGCGCCCCGCACGCAGCCTCCCGCCCCGGCGTCGACCTCGACCGTGCCCAGCAAACGCGCCGTGCTGCCGCCCGTGTTCGAGCCCCTGCCGGGGCTCACCTCGCTGGATAAATTTAACCCGCCGGGGACGGGCTCGAGCATTACGCTCACCGTGGGCGCGCGCGTGGTCAATCCCAATCCCTTTCCCATCCAGGTTAGCGAAGTTAACTACCGCGTCTTTTTGCAAGAAACGCGCGTGGGCGAGGGCGCGCTCTCGCCGATGGTGCGCTTGCCCGCGGGCGGCAGCGAGACGGTGAGTTTTGAAGCCACCCTCAACCTAGACACGCAACCCAGCCTCTTGCGCTCGGTGGGCGGGGCGTTTTTGGGCGATTTAGGTGAGCCGCTGCCCTTTCGCTTTGAGGGCACGGTGAGCACGTCGGAACTCGGGTCGCGCTCGCGCTTTGGCCCCTACGCCTTTTTGGAGGGCGCGACCGCCTCCAGACAGACGGTCGCGCCTCCACAGCTCCGCTTAGACGAGAGCCAGAGCGCGGTGTTTGTGCTCGAGGGCGTGCCGGTGGTGCGGGTGGTGGTGCAAGCGGACAATGGGGGCGACATCGGCTATTTTCTTTATGGTAACGACTTAGAGCTGCGCGTGGCGGGCGCACCCTTAGCCACCGCCGACTTGACCCCCGTGCCCGTGCCCGCGGGCGAGGTGAGCCGGGTCGAGCTGCTTTTTTACCCCGACAGAAATCTTCCCGCTACCACGCGTGACGCGCTAGGCGCGGCGCTCAACGGCATCCCGACCTCTTTAGAGCTTCGCGGCGACCTCTTTTTGGATGTGCTGGGCGTGAATACCTTTCAGGTGCCCGGCGGTTGGGAAGTGCTGGGCTTCGTCTCGAGCGCCCGCGGCGAGGAGTAAGCGGAAATGCAACGTCGTCTCTTTGGATAAATTTGGCTTCTGTTGACTTTTCAGACCTTTCGCCGTGAGTTTTAGCGTATTGCACGCGAGAAGCGGGCGTCAAGAATCGAGGAGTAAAGAGGCTGCGGAGCGCGGAGACTTACCCGCGTCTTGAGGTTGAATGATTTTCGAAGGGTAAACGTCAGTACGCCCTAATCAACCCAAACCGCGCGGCGCATCAGCACGCCGCGCGGTTTGGGTTTTTTCACATATGTTTTGCTACTTTTTTCTGCGACTTTTTAGCGGTTGAATTCGAACAGGGTGGTGGACGGACCCGAGGGCTGAACCTTTTGGGCCGCGCCTGCGGCGAAACCTGCACCACTAACGATTAACACGAGGACGAACGCAAACGTTTTAATTTTGTTCATTTTTAACCTCCAAAAAAGGTGCCGCTGCTCTTCGAATCGCAGCGGCTTTGAGAATTGAGTGCAAAGTGAAATAGAGATGCACTCGGCCGGTTGCGCTACTGGCTCCCTCTGCTCCAAGCGCCCACATAAGAAGCAGAGATTATAGCCTCCGAGGAAGGGGTTAACCTTCTAGTAAGAGAGTAGCAGAGCTCAGGCGGGAACGGTAGCGGATTTTCAACAGCGTCCTCGAGAGTACAAAATTTACGCTTTTTCTCGCTCAAGCGTGGCGAAGAAAGCTTCCGCTATGTTCGCCGGATAGTGCAGACCGGCGCAGCGCCTGAGCTCGGCCACCGCCTCTTCATGACTTACAGCCTGATGGTAGGGGCGCTCGGTCGTCATGGCGTCGTACGCGTCGGTGACCGCGACGATGTAGGACTCGGTGAGGATGCTCTCACCCGTGAGACCGTACGGGTAGCCCGAACCGTCCATGCGCTCGTGGTGCTGCTCGACGATTCTACCGGCGTCACGCATAAAAGTCGTCTCGAGCAGTTCGCGCCCGAAAATCGGGTGCTTGCGCATCACCGCCCACTCCTCCTGGGTGAGGTCGCCGGGTTTTTCAAGGATGCTCACGGGCACCGTTATTTTCCCCACGTCGTGCAGGTAGGCACCGTAAGAGAGCAGGCGCAGCCGGTCGGGCGGAAGTCCGAGCTCTCGGCCCGTTTCAAATGAAAGCTTTTGCAACCGCAAACAGTGTTCGGCGGTGTAGCCGTCTTTGATTTCCACCTCGACCGCGAGTTGCATGAGTTCGTTGAGCCGCCCGCTGATGTCGTGAAACATCGGGCTCGAGGTGACGTAGAGAAAATGGACCTCTTCGGTTGCGGAAAGAATCGTGGGTGACGCCAGCGATTCGGTGATGAGGCAGTCGCCCACGCGCACGGTTAGGGGTCCCGAAGGCAAATCGCAACGCAACGAGCCAGACAGGAGATAGTACGTTTCTACCGCGCCCGCCGAGGGAACGAGTGTGATACGTTCGCCCTTTTGCAACGTTCCCTCAATAATTTCGAGCGTGGGTGCGGAGACGAGGAGGTCTATCGCGCCCGCTCGAGAACTAACCCGCTCTAAACTCGCCCCCTGTCGCCGCAGCGTCAAGCCCGCCGGGAAAACAGGGTCGTTTGCGCTCTCAACGTCTCCCTCACCCCTCATAGCCCACCTTCCGTTCGTGTACCACTGACTGGACCGAGGTAAAAGGCGTCGAAGGCGGGGTCCACGGTTTAGGGCCACTATAGCCGTAAAGCGCGGCGTCAAGATATGAAAAAGCCCCGCGCGGGCGCAGGGCTTTTCGGGTAGAGGACGAGGAGAGAAGCGCGCTAGCCTTCAAGCATCAGCGACTCGGGCGTTTCCAAAAGTTCAATCACGTAGCCCGTAAACATCGCCGCCTCCGCGCCGTCCACCACGCGGTGGTCGAACGACAGCGAGAGGTAGAGCATGGGCCGGGCGACGATGGAATCCTCCCCTGAATCATCCTCCAAGACAACCGGGCGTTTTTTGATCGAGTGAACCCCCAAAATCGCCGCCTCGGGCACGTTGATAATGGGGAAAGAAAAGAGCCCGCCCAGCGACCCGATGTTGGTCACGCTAAAGGTGCCGCCCTTGACGTTTTCGGGTGCCAGCTTGCCGGTGCGCGCCCGCTCGGCGAGGTCGCCTATTTCGGTGGCTAGCTCGAGCACACTCTTTCGGTCGGCGTCTCTGACGACGGGCACGACCAAACCGTTGTCGGTGGCGACCGCGACACCTAAGTTGTAGTAGTGCTTGCGGACAATCTCGCCCGCGTCTTCGTCTAAAGAGGCGTTGATCATCGGAAACGCCTTGAGCGCCGCGACCACCGCCTTAAGGATGAAAGGTAGATACGAGAGCTTGACGCCGCGCTTTTCCGCCAAAGGTTTTAGGCGTTCTCGCATGGCGACGAGTTCGCCCACGTCCGCCTCGTCCACGTGGAGCGTGCGGACCGACTGCAAGTGCGAGGCGACCATCTGGTTGGCAATGGCGCGGCGGAGGCCGCGGACGGGGAGGCGCTCTTCTAACTCGCCGTAGCCCTGCGGCGTTTTGTAGACGGTGCGTCCCACAGTGGGTTGAACGGTGGGCTGAGTAGGTTGGGCAGGCTGACTCGAGGCGGGCGCAGCTTTAGCACCTCCAGCCTTGATAAGCTCAGTGTGCTTACGCACGTCCTCGACGCGAATGCGCCCGTTGGGGCCGCTCCCCTGCACCTGGGCGATGTCAACGCCTTCTGCCCTGGCTAGTTTGCGCGCCGCGGGCACGGCCAGCGGGCGACCATAGGGTCCCGTGGCTCCTTTTGCCTCGGACGCCCCGCTCATTTCCTGCTCAGCGCGCCGCACCTGAAAGGTGGGGCCTTCGTCCACGTCTTTAGACGCTTTGAAGAGGCTCAGGCTGTCGCCATCGTCCTCTTCAGCGGGTCCGCCCGGTTCGACAATCGAGCGCTCCTCTTCGGCCTGAAGGCTTGGGGCTGGGTCGGTTTCTGTATCAGTTGCCTGATTTGTGTCGGCTCGAGCGGGTTCCGTCTCCGCCTGCGGAGCACCCTGCGAAGTACCATCACCAAAAAGCGCAATGGGTTCGTTTACGGGTACCACGTCGCCCTCTTTGACGAGTTGCTTCTCGAGCACCCCCGCATACGGGCTCGGCAACTCGACTGTCACCTTGTCGGTCATCACCTCAACGACGGGCTGGTCCTCCTCGACGCACTCGCCCTCGCCAACCAGCCACTTGACAATCTCACCCTCGACGACGGACTCGGCGAGTTCGGGTAGCAAAAACTCTTTAGCCATAATGCTCCTCAGTAGAATCAGATAAGATCAACGCACGAAGCTGCAAGCTCAGCGTTTCTGTTTTCTAAGTTACTGCCTCTCGTGGTAATCCTACGATGCGACGGCCAATAAGCGCTATTTCCTCACGCATCCCCAGGCGGACTTCCTCATGGAATACCTCCTTTAGGAACTCCTCTGCTTCCGGGGTTTCCATCAGCACCGGAACGAGGTAACGATAAAGATACGGAACCGGCTGAGTTTGTGAGACAACAAAGTGCGCTGCTACGGCTTGCGTCATCGCGGCCATTGTGTGAAGGTCATGGTCGTGACTCTCATGCCAGACAGCTACCGGGTCTCTCTCCCTCTGTAAATCTGTAACCAACTCATCTGGAACCGCTTCGACGAATGCTCGACCCGCCTGAGAAATGAGCACGTCCAGAAACCAGTTCATCGTTACTCTGTCCACTTCGTCGAACGCGAAATCCTCAACCAAGAGCGTCCCCGTTGGTTGCAAGACGTTTCGCGCCTTGTCAACTGCCTGCCGGAGCGGGCTGATGTGGTGCAACGAGCGGGTGAAAGCAACGGCGTCAACAGACATACCTTCAAACTCCGGCCACGACGCCTGCACTGCCGGGACTCCGCGCCCTCTAGCTTGCGCGACGGCATCTGGATCGGAATCCACGCCGGTCACATGGTAACCGTGGTTCAAAAGCTCCAAGGCAACATGCCCCACGCCGCATCCGATTTCAAGAACCTCTGCTCCTACAGGAAGATAAGATGCGATGAAATCTGCTGTTGCTCGTGTTGGTACATTTATTGGTCTCTTCATCACGATTTCATCCATCCCAGAATCCGCCATCCAACGGTAAAGCACTTCTCATAACTAGTTGAGGCCCGTTTAGCTACTTAATAGCTCAGCACCTTCTGCACCGCCTGCAAAATGCGATTGACGCCCGGCAGGTACGCGCGGTCTTGAGCGTAAGGGTAGGGCGTGTCGAAGCCGGTCACGCGCAAGGGCGGCGCGAGGAGGCTGTCGAGGATTTCCTCGGCAATCGTCGCCGCCACCTCGCCGACAAAGCCGTTCGTGTGAGGTGCTTCGCTGACTAAGACGGTGCGGCCCACTCTGGCAACAGCGTTCAGCACAGCGTCTTTGTCCCACGGCAACAAGGAGCGCAGGTCAATCACCGTCGCGCTGACCTTTTGCTCTGCAAGCGCGTCGGCAGCCTTCAACGTCTCGGCCATTGAGCCACCGTAAGACACCAACACCACGTCGTCGCCCTCGCGGCGCACCTTGGCCTCGCCCAGGGGGATGGTGTAATCCCCGCCCGGCACCTCTTCCTTGAGCGCGCGGTAGAGGCGTTTGGGCTCGAGAAACACCACCGGGTCCTCGTCGCGGATGGCGGTCTTCAAAAGTCCTTTGGCGTCGGTGGGGCTCGAGGGATAGACCACCTTGAGCCCCGGCGTGTGGACGAAGTGCGTTTCCGGGTTCTGCGAGTGGTGGTGCCCGCCCCTCACGCCGCCGCCCGCGGGCATCCGCAACACCATCGGCGCGGTGAATTGGCCCCCCGAGCGGTAGCGCAGCTTCGCCGCCTGCGAGACGAGCTGGTCGAAGCCGGGGTAAACGTAATCCGCGAACTGCACCTCGGCCACGGGCCTGAGCCCGTGAACCGCCATCCCCACCGCCGCGCCGATGATGGCCGCCTCGGAAAGGGGCGCGTCCAGGACCCGGTCGGGGCCGTATTTGTCAAAAAGTTTCTCGGTTGCGAGAAAGACGCCGCCCCGCTTGCCGACGTCTTGCCCCATCACCACCACGCGCGCGTCGCGGGCCATCTCCTCGTCAAGCGTGCGCGCGATGGTCCGAACCATCGTTTGTGTTGCCATATGTCCTCCGGTAAGTAGGTGTCCCTACTCGGTTCTTTTTTGCCCCTTCAAACTTTCCTGCTGCTCCCGCAAGTGCCGCGGCACCTCCGCATAAACGTCTTCGAACATCCACTCGAGCGGCACCTCGCCCGCCGCTTCGGCCTCTTTGACCGCGTCGGCGAAAGTTTTGTTGATAACCGCGCGCTGCTCGTCGTCCCAGTCGCGGCTCCACAGGTCGCGCTTTTCCAAGAATCGCTGCATCCGCACCAAGGGGTCACGCTTCCACCAGCTCTCGACCTCCTCGGCGGGACGGTAGCGTGAATCGTCGTCGGCGGACGAGTGGGGGCCGTAGCGGTAGACGAGCATTTCGACCAGGGAGGGGCCGAGGCCGTCCCTCGCGCGCGCCACCGCCTCTTTCATGACGAAAAAGCAGGCGAGCACGTCCATGCCGTCCACAAAATAGCCGGGCATCCCGTAGGCTTGCGCTTTAGCGGCAATCGTCTCCGCGGCGGTCTGCTTGTGGTAATCCACCGAGATGGCGTAGCGGTTGTTCTCGCACACGAACACGATGGGCGCACCCTGCGCGCCTGCAAAGTTTATCCCGGCGTGAAAATCGCCCTCGGAAGTGGCGCCGTCGCCAAAGGAGGTGACAACCACCTGCCCGGTGCCCTGAAGCTTCATGCTGATGGCCGCGCCCACCGCGGGCGGGACGTGCGAGGCGATGGGCGAGGCCACGGTGAAGACGTTGTAATCTTTGGAACCCGGATGCGCGGGCATCTGGCGGCCCCGGTTGGGGTCGGCTCGGGTTGCCAAGGACTGCGCCATGATTTCCACCGCCGGAACGCCCAAGGCCAGCACCATCCCCGCGTCTCGGTAGTAAGGAAAAAGCCAGTCGAACTTGGGTTTCACCGCGTGCGCCACGCCCACCTGCGCGGCCTCGTGACCCGCGGCGGGCGCGACGAAGCTCGTTTTGCCCGAGCGTTGGAGTTTGCTGTAACGTTCGTCCAAAAGGCGCGCGGCCAGCATGTCGCGGTAGAAACTTTGGAGCGTGCTGTTGTCAAGCTCGAGCGCAAACGGCCCCGTCCACTCTCCCGCCTCATTAAGGAGCGAGATGGGCTTAGGCGTAAAGGGCTGAAACAGCTGGGATTGAATCATGCAAACCTCCTTTGGAGCATGAAAAAACCCCGGCGTAACGACACCGGGGCCAGGCGGTGCCCGCACCGCCTAGAAGGTTGAAGACTAGTCGTTCATGGGACGTAAAACCCACTTGTAAACCTTTCGGATACCCCCCGCCGTTGCCCTTTTGGGCATTACGAGCCCCTGGGAAGCATCTGTTATTAATACCTCAGGATTTTAGCACCCGCGCACTTAAAGAGCGGTGTCACAAGCCAAAATCTGTACACATCGGGGGACGTGTAGAGGCTAAACTAGGAAAAGATTGAGTTTCTGGTGCGATTTTCAGCAAAGGGGCGGCTCGAGGCCACATCCATGCTGAGCCCGCCGCACCAAGAAGGACGATGGGAGGACGATGAAAGAACGGTGGCTTGGGTACGCGCTTCTGGCGCTTGGTGGTCTCGCGCTCCTCCCCAGTAGCGGCTACGCGGGCTGGTTCTGGGTGGGGTTCGTCGCGGCGGGCTTCTTGCTGGCGTATGTGGCGCGGCGGAAATACGGCTTTTTGCTCGTCGGTTGTGTGCTGACAGGCGTGTCGGTGGGGTTCCTGCTCGAGGGGGCCTGGGGCTGGCACGGTGCTTTTTTGATAAGCCTCGGCGTGGGCTTTTTCGCGCTTGACCGGGTCGAGCCGCGCCGCTCGCGCTGGCCCGTTCAGGTCGCGGGGCTCCTTGTGGGTTTGGGATTCATCGTCGGGTTTGTCAGGAGCGGCATTTTGAGTTCCGCCCCGTTCGCGGCGCTCCTCATCGCGGCGGGCGCGTATCTGCTCACGCGCGAAGAGGGTGATGAGGCGGATGATACGTGGGTGCGGGCGGATGAGCCAGCAGGTGAGCCAAGAGAATCCGAAAGCGAGGCCAAAGAAGCCAGTAGGGAGCCTCGAGCCGAGCCTCAACCCCAAGCCAAGCCTCAACCCAAACCTCGAGAGCCCGTCTCCCCTCCCCCCTCGGATGTATCCGTACCTGACGCTACGCCAATCAAAGCTCCAGAAACTCCCGCCGACACGCTCACGCCCGCGGCGTTGGGGCGTTACCGCCGCCTAGAAGCCTGGCGCAAGGCCACCGCCATCCGCGAAGGTTTGCCCGCTTACATCGTGCTTCGCAACGAGAGTTTGACGCAGTTAGCGCGCGAAAATCCGGAAACTTTGGATGAGCTAAAAGCTGTCAAGGGCATCGGGCCGGTGAAGCTCGAGCGCTACGGCGAGACCCTGTTGAGGGTGTTAAAGGATGAACCGAACGTTTCCGGGAGTTCTTAACGGTTTTTACAACCTCGTTCCGTCCTCGCCACTCCCATACAACTGCCACCTCGATATAGCGGTGCAGCCTGAAGCTTCGCCTGCCTTCCTCCTGGCTTGAAAAGGGTACAATGGCATGACTGAGGCTCGAGCAACACCCTCGTGAGCGCGCTTATCACACTGTGCCCACGCCAAGAAGCAGTTTACAAGGAGGAAGCATGGAAAGCACCATCCACCGCGGCTTAGACGGCGTCAACATCGACACCACCGAAATTTGCGACATCGACGGGCAAAAAGGCGAACTGATCTACCGCGGCTACGACATCCGCGAGTTGGCCGATAAAGCTTCTTTTGAAGAGGTCATCTACCTTCTCTGGAACGACGACTTGCCGACGGAGGGGGAGCTTAAGAGCTTTCAAAAGGAGCTTCAGCCGCACTTCGCCGTGCCCGACGAGGTGTTCGACCTCTACCGGATGCTTCCCAAAGACGTATACCCGATGCACGCGCTCCGCACCGCCGTGAGTATGCTCGCCATGTTTGACGAAAACCCCGACGGGGTGGATTTAGAAAACGTCCGGCGCATCGGCACGAAACTCGTCGCGGCCTTTCCTACCCTCACCGCCGCCTTTCAGCGCGTCAGGGACGGCAAGGACCCCGTGACCCCGCACCCGGAACTGGGCGTCGCGGGCAACTTTCTCTACATGCTGACGGGCGAAGAGCCCACCGACGCCGCCACCCGCGTGATGGACGCGGCCTTGGTGCTCCACGCCGAACACGGCTCCAACGCGAGCACCTTTACCGCCCGCACCACCGCCTCCACCCTCACGGACGTATACAGCGCCATCACCGCGGCGGTGGCGAGTCTCAAGGGGCCGCTGCACGGTGGGGCCAACTCGGCGGTCATGGGCGCGTTAGAAAGTATCGGCAGCGTCGAGGGCGTCGAGCCTTATGTGATGGACAAGCTGGGCGACTCCAAGGGGCGCATCATGGGCTTCGGGCACCGCGTGTACAAGGTCTTAGACCCCAGGGCCAACATCCTGCGTGAGGTGGCCGGGGATTTGGCCGAAGAGTCGGGCGACTCGAAGTGGTTTGACATGAGCCTCGAGATGGAGCGCGTCATGGACCGTGAGATGGAGGCGAAGGGCAAGCCCGTCAAGCCCAACGTGGACTTCTTTTCCGCGTCCGTGTACCGGATGCTGGGGTTCCCCAAGGACATGTACACCCCGATTTTCGCCGTGGCCCGCATCTCGGGCTGGATGGCGCACCTCTATGAGCAGTACGCTGACAACCGCATCATGCGCCCGCGCCTCGTATACGAGGGGCCGAAGGGGCGCACCTACACGCCGGTTGACGAGCGTTAGTCTGTATTTTTGGCAGAGAAGCGGCTCTTGACGGGGCCGCTTGTTTGTTCAAGTTCAAGTCGCAACATAAACCACGAAGCAGCGCCCCGCCTGCTACAGTGGGGCCATGAAGGCACGAGTGAAGGAGGCGGTGAGACGTGAGGCAAAGGACGAGGTGGGAGAGCCTACCTTGGCCGTGACCGAGTTCTTCCCCTATCAAGGCGAGTGGACGGAGGTCGATTACCTCTTACTCTCGACCAACCATTTGATTGAACTCTCAGAGGGAAGGCTCGAGCTTTTACCCACGCCCAGCGAACGCCACCAACGCATCGTAAGATTTCTGTTTCTCCTCCTCTATACTTTTGTCAGCGAAAGGGGGCTCGGTGAGGTCTTCTTCGCCTCCCTAAAAATCAAACTCTGGGAAGGCAAGTTCCGCGAGCCTGACATCCTTTTTATGAGCAATGCAAACGCCGAAAAGCGGGGCGAGCAGTTCTGGCGGGGTGCCGACTTAGTCTTGGAGGTTGTCAGCCCGGACGACCCGAACCGGGACGCGGTGATGAAGTTTGAAGAATACGCAAAGGCGGGCATCCCCGAATATTGGCTCGTTGACCCGCGCGACGCGTCCATCACGGTTTATGTGTTGCCAGGAGGGGCAACCGCTTATGAAGCTCATGGCCGTTTTACAGGTGATGAGCGGGCCACATCGCGTGACCTGAGTGGTTTTGGGGTGACGGTGGCTGAGGTATTTGATGCGTAGGATGTTTGAAGCTTAGGGAGGGCTCGAGCCCCAACTAAAAGTTTCAAGATGCACAAAGTTTCGGGGCACCGCAACAATGCGGTGCCCCTCTCTTACAGTTACAAGGCTGCTCTCTACGCCATCTAAGGACGGCTCAACTGGAAGGTGTAACTCCCGCTCCCGCTGCTGGACTCGACGCGCCACACGTAGTAGCCCGAGGAGCCCTGGTAGGTCACCGTTTCGGCGGAGTTGGAACTCGTTCCTTGGGCAACCGTGCTCCAGCTCGAGCCGTTCCACTTCCACAAATAGAGGTTGAAGTTGGCGCTCGAGGGGCCGCTCAAGACGCCTTTATGGGTGCCCGAGCCGCTGTAGTAGTAGGTGCCGTTGGGCTGGTAATCGTAGTCGCCGCTGCCGGAAAGGGAACCCGTGAAGCTCTCGCAACCCGAGCAAGGGCTGCCGCCCCCGCCGCCCGCACCGCCGCCCGTGTAGAGAAGTTTGTTGGGTGAGCCCGAGCCGATGCTCGAGAGCTTGCCGGTGCTCGCCGTGCTGGTGATGTTGCTGAATACCGCTGAGGGCGAGGCGTTGGGGTTGTTTTGTAAGTACAAGGCCGCCGCCCCCGCCACGTGCGGGCTCGCCATCGAGGTGCCGCTAATCGTGTTGGTCGCGCCCGTGCTCGTGTACCAGGCGGAGGTGATACTCGAGCCTGGCGCGAACACGTCCACACAGGTGCCGTAGTTTGAAAACGACGACCGGCTGTCGCTGCTCGTCGTCGCGCCCACCGTGAGCGCCGCGTCCACCCTGGCCGGTGAGGCGTTGCAGGCATTCTTGTTGTCGTTGCCCGCGGCCACCGCGTAGGTCACGCCCGAGGCGATGGAGTTGTTCACCGCCTGGTCGAGCGCGCTGGACGCGCCGCCCCCCAAGCTCATGTTCGCCACCGACGGCCCCGAATGGTTGTACGTCACCCAGTCCACCCCGGCGATGACGCCCGAATTGCTCCCCGAGCCGTCGCAGCCGAGCACCCGGACGGGCGCAAGCTTGACGCCCTTGGCGACGCCGTAGGTGCTTCCACCCACCGTCCCCGCCACGTGCGTGCCGTGCCCGTTACAGTCGTTCGTCCCGTTGCCGTCGCTCACCGCCGTGTAGCCGCCCACCATGCGCCCGCTAAACTCGCTGTGGCCGCCGCGGATGCCTGTGTCGATGATGTAGGCCGTGACGCCGCTCCCGGTGGCGGTGTAGGTGTAGGAGCCGTTGAGGGGCAGCGAACGCTGGTCGATGCGGTCCAAACCCCACGTCGCATTGCTTTGGGTGGCGTCGATGGTGATGACCTGGTCCTGCTCGACGTAGTCGACGCGCGGGTCGCTTCTAAGCGCCGCCAACTCAATCTGGCTCACGTTCTTCGCCACAAACCCGCTGATAACCCGCAGGGGCAGAACCGCCTGCACGCCCAAGTCGTTAGCCACGCGCTGCACGGTGAGGTCGAAGCTCGTCGCGGACTGCGTGTTCAGGTCTCCGCTCGAGCCCCCTTTAAGCACCACGATGTACTGACCCGGTATATAGACAGCTTCATTCGTCGGTGATTCTAAAGGCGTTTCTGAAGGAGTTTGAGGCGCACCCGCGGGGGCGTTACTTACATTGCTACAAGCGGCCAAAACGAGAACAAGCAGCGCAAACATCAACAGGCGTAACTGTGTTAGTTTCAAAGGTGTCTCCCAAGCATGACAAGAACCCGTGCCCAAAGGCATCCTGACAAACCCCGCCCCTACAGCTCCCTTCGCGGCCCCGATGCGTACGTAAAATTAGTCCGCCTGCGCCCTATGTGCTCGAGATGGTGTATGAGATTTGCTTGAGCCAAAAGGAGTATGACAAAAGGAAGCGCGAAAAGAAGTGAAATTTTTGATTGGCAAAAACGTGCGGCGTGTGGTGAAATAAACGGTTTACTCTAATTCTCAAGGTTGTCAAGCCAACCTCGGTTCGGGTGAGGCTTTTACGCGCGGCTAGCGAAACTTTTTCACGTGCTCGAGGCTCAACCCAAGCAGGGGCAAACGGTTCTTTTGAATCTGCTCGAGCAGCGCGTTCGCCTCACGCCAGGCCAAAGCGGCCTCCTCCGGCGTCACGTCGCCCCTTTGGAGGGCGACCTCGAGCTCATCTCCATCAAAAATCTCGGCCTCGCCCGTAGGCAGTACGACGATGTCCAGGTAGAGGTCGTACCACCAGGGAACGCCTGCCTCGTCCAGCCCGTGTTCTTTGCAGATATCGAAATACCAATGCACCACCCGCCCCGCCGCATCAATCATCGTGGTCATGGTGTAGTAAGTCCCTTCGGGAAAGTGCTGTAACCAAGTAAAGCCAGCGTCGGCAACACAAAATCTTCTGCCAAACCCGGTGACGTACAAGGGTTCTGTGATGACGTAGATGTTCAGCTTGGTGACGTGGCCTGTGAAGTGGGGGTGCTCGAGCCGCGCAACCTCAAAGCTGCGTTCAGTGACGCGCCGCCAGTCCTCCCGCGCCGCCGATTTAATGCGCCCAAGCCTTACTCCCCTTGCAGCCACTCCTGCCACCCATGCTCATCAAGAATACGCCTCACTTCTGCAACCCTTTCCAAGAATTCTTTTGAAGGTTGCTCTTGACCTTCTACGTAGCCTGAGACTATAGGAATATCGTTATAGACCTCCGAATACTCCTTGTCCGTGACAAAAGATATGACCCTAGAGATACTTCGGTTTGACATCTCTTCGTAAAGCACGAACAAGAGGGGGAGATAGAAGGGTTCTGGTACGCCACCGGGAAAGGCGCTGTTAAGCAAGATGTAAGTTGGCCTGTTATGGTCTTGTATTGCAGTTGTTAAGTTCTTTTTCGCGCTCACCATTCACCTCCCTTGACAGCTCGAGTTAATCGCTCCAAACTACCTCGCCGTAGGTGTCTTCCCTGTCGGGGCTCGTCGAGAACATCACCACCGGGACGCCCGTGTGGGTCTCGATGAGGTCTAAATATTCCCCCAACTCCTTGGGCAGCGCGTCGCGTCGGCCAAGCCCCCCAAGGTCGCCCCAGCCCGGCATCTCCTTGTAAACGGGTTTGCCTTCTTCATACGCGGTGCAGACTTTGAGCGTCTCGAGCCCCGAGAGCACGTCGAGTTTGGTAACCACTAAACCGTCGAAACCGTTGACCTCACACGCGTATTTAACTTGCTCCAAATCAAGCCAGCCCACCCGGCGCGCGCGGCCCGTGGTGGTGCCGTACTCGTCCCACTGGTTCGCGCCGGTGCCCCGCAGCCGCGTCGCCATCTCGCCCTCGAGTTCGGTCACGAAGGGACCGTGGCCGACGCGGCTGGTAAAGGCCTTGACGACGCCGTAGACCTTGCCAAGCGCCTTGTGGCTCACGCCCGCGCCTACCAAGATGCCGCCGACGGTCGGGTGCGACGAGGTCACGTAGGGATAAGTGCCGTAAGCGAGGTCGAGCATGGTGCCCTGCCCGCCCTCGAACATGACGCGCTTACCCGACGCGAGCGCCTCTCTGGTGAGCTTGCTCGAGTCGCAAACAAAAGGGAGCACAAAGTCGCGCACCTCGCGGAGGGCTTCAAAGGCTTCCTCGACGCTTGTCCAATCGACTCGAGCTGTCGAGTTCGGCTTGGCCGTCAATAACCGCTCCAGACGCTCCCGCAGCACCGCCTCGTCTTTGAGGTCGCCAAAGCGCAAGCCCACGCGCCGCGCCTTGTCCGAGTAGGCGGGGCCGATGCCGCGCCCCGTGGTGCCGACGAAGCCGCCGCCCTCGTCGTTCTTTTTGTGGTGAGGCAGCACCAAGTGCGCCTCGTGCGAGAGGTAGACCCGCCCAGGGTCGCGCCGCGCCGCCAACGCCTCGTACTCCTCCCGAAAGGCCCAGGGGTCAATGACCATGCCGCCGCCCAGGACCGACGCGGGGTGGTCGTGCAGCGCGCCGCAGGGGAGGTGGTGGAGCTTGAACACTTCCTCACCCACCACCACCGTGTGACCAGCGTTCGCGCCGCCCGAAAAGCGCACCACCAGGTCCGCCTCGCTGGCGAGCGCGTCCACGACTTTTCCCTTGCCTTCATCGCCCCACTGGGCACCGATAATCGCAATTCCGGGCATGGTTACTCCTTAGGTTCTTCAGGTGTCACGTCTTTACCAACACGCCTTTACTACAGAGTATGACATACGCGTTTGGAAGGCGCGCGGGGTCAAAGTCCGTGAGGCTTCTGCGTCGTGACAGATGGATTTTATGGAGCTTGGATGAAGAGAAACGCATCACCAACAGAAGGTTGTCAGATAAACTTGAGTGACTTGCGCCCGCGCGCACTTCAAAACTCAGAAGGGAACCGATGAAACGACTCTTTGTCTTCACGCTGTGGCTCACGCTCGGCTTGACGTCTGCACAGAGCCTTACCGTGTTCGCCGCCTCGAGCCTCACCGAAGCGTTTAACGAAATGGCGGGAGCCTTTGAGGCGGCGAATCCTGGGGTGAATGTAGACCTCAACTTCGCGGGCTCCTCCACCCTGAGCACCCAAATCTTGCAGGGTGCCCCCGCCGACGTGTTTGCGAGCGCCGACGTGCGTCAGATGGAGGCGGTGGCGGGGGAGGTAACGGGAACGCCGCGGCGTTTCGCCGGGAACAGCTTGGTGATTGTTACGCCGGAGGGCTCGAGCCTACAAACCCCCGAAGATTTAGCAGAGCCGGGCACGCTCCTGGTGTTAGCGGGACCCGACGTGCCCGCGGGCCGCTACGCGCTCGAGAGTTTGGACAAACTCAACGCCCTCTACGGTGACGACTTCTCGGCGCGGGTGCTCAAAAATCTCGTGTCCGAGGAGACCAACGTCCGGCAGGTTGCCGCCAAGGTCGCCCTGGGCGAGGCGGACGCCGCCATCGTCTACGCGACCGACGCGGCGGTCGTGGAGGGAATTCGCACCATCGACCTTCCAGACGCGTATAACGTAGAAGCCGCTTATACCATCGCGGTCGTAAAAGAGAGCACACAGCGGGAACTCGGGGAGCGTTTTCTCGAGTTCGTTCTCTCAGACGAGGGACAGGCCATTCTGGCGCGCCACGGTTTTAGACTCTAAACTTGGCCTCCTCGTCGCGCCTCCCGCTCTTGTCGCTCGCCGCCGGGCTCGTCATGCTCGTGCTCCTGGTGCTGCCGACGGGGGTACTTATGTTCCGGGCGGTGCGGCCTGCGGTTGTGGAGGCGCTGCTACAACCCGCTGCCTTGGAGGCGCTGCGCTTAAGCCTCGTGACCACCGGGCTGAGCATGGTGTTGACGCTCCTTTTAGGAACGCCCGTTGCCTACTTGCTGGCGCGCTACCGCTTCCCCGGTTACCGTGTCCTGGACACGCTGCTCGACTTGCCCGTTGTGCTGCCCCCGGTGGTGGCGGGGGTGAGTTTGCTGCTGGTGTTCGGGCGGCGCGGGGTGCTGGGGGCGTATCTGGATGCTTTAGGCGTCAACCTGGCGTTCACGACTTCGGCGGTGGTGCTGGCGCAACTTTTTGTCGCCGCGCCCCTCTATATTCGCGCGATGAAAGCGGGGTTTGCGGGTGTGCCGACGCGGCTCGAGGCCGTCTCCCTCACCCTCGGGCGGGGCCGCTGGGGCACCTTTTGGCGCGTGACCTGGCCCCTCACCAGGCCCTACCTGATTGAAGGGCTGGTGCTGGCCTGGGCGCGCGCCCTGGGCGAGTTTGGCGCGACCATCGTGTTCGCGGGCTCCTTGGCGGGCCGCACGCGGACGATGCCGCTGGCGATCTACGCGGCTTTAGAAAGTGATTTAGACGCCGCCCTCGCGCTCTCGGCTCTTTTAGCCGTGACCGCTTTCGTTCTCCTTTTCACCTTTCGCCTGCTCGTCCGCTCGCAGCGGGTAAACCTGTAGTGCAGCAAAGCGGCGGACTAGAGCTCTTCAACCACCAGCTCTGCGTATCCCGTTTCCGCGTCCAAACGCCTGGAGAAGCCCACATCCGGAAGGAAACCGAGGACGATTTCGGCAGTGGTGTAGACCACGCAGCCCTCCAGCACATGCCCGCCCAGCGTCGTCCCGTCCTTGTCCGCGAGCGCTAGGTGTAAATGCAAACCGTCAGGCGAGAGGGTGCCGGAGAGCGCCAAGATTTCGAAGGGTCCCTCAAAGACGCTTTCCCCGTCGCGGTCAGCCAAGCGCAACGCCGCTCTGGAAAGAGAGCCGACGCAGGTAAGCACGAAGCCAGCTCGAGCGTCCTCTTGCGCGACGGTCTCGCTCAAGGCGCGTTTCAAGTCCTGACCGGGTTTTAACCTCAGCGCCACCGTTCGCACACCTCTTGCCCCTTTCGCCTCACCAAGTATAATGGCGCATGAACGCGGGAACCAAACCCAATGTGGAAGAACTTGTTGAAGCGCTCGCCGCGCTTGATGAAGGGGAAAGGCTCGAGCTCTGCGACGCGCTCGTCGACGACCCGCGGCTGCGCGACCTGTTAGAAGCGATTGACGACTTTTTGTACCTAGAAAACGAAGAAACGCCGCCTGTCAATTTACGCGAGCGGGAGCTGAACTGAAGACGGCAGGCCGGTTTACGGGCTTGCGTCTGCGTTACACACTCTGACTAAAAATCGTGGACTAAAGGTCGTGCAAACAGTTCTTCACACCGTTTCGAAAGGGAAGACAGAGCGCGGCTTGACGGTTTTTACGGGCCGCCCAGCCTCTCTGGCGACGGGTTTATTCACTGCTCTTATCCACATCAAGTATGCCGGGTTGCTAATTTTCTTTACAGACGAACCGACCTCGCGCTGCTCGAGATTGACAAGCTTTTGCTTGACGGCGACGCAGTTGATGAGAACCTTGCTGATGAGAACCTTGCTGATGAGAACCTTGTTGATGAGGACCTCTGCGAGAGCGGAGAACTTTTCCCGCACATTTATGGCCCACTACCGTGGCGCGCGGTGGCTGCCGTACACGCGTTTCCGTGCAACGACGATGGGACGTTCCGATTGCCCTCTTCGGCTAGGGTAGAACCGGGCACGGCAAGAAACGCTTCTCTTCCCCGCCTTTCCAAACCTTGAAAAACAAACCGTCAGCAGACCCTACAACTCTAAGACTGCGTCTTGCTCCGTGAGGAGTTCGGGCAAGTCGGCCAGCACGTACAAAAAAGCCGCGACCACCTGCGGGTTGAACCAGGAGCCGCTTTTGGCCTGCACCTCCGCGACGGCGAGTTCGACGGGCCACGCCTCTTTGTAGGGGCGTTTGTTGACAAGAGTGTCAAACACGTCGGCCACCGCGACGATCTGTCCTACCAGGGGGATGGTGCTTTTCGCTAAACCGTTGGGATAGCCCGAGCCGTCCCAACGTTCGTGATGGGTCAGGGCGACGCAGGCGGCCATCTTGATGAGGTCGGAGCGGCCGTTGGACAGGAGCGTGGCCCCCACCCTGACGTGCTGCTTCATGACGGTAAACTCTCCTTCGTCGAGGCGGCCCGGTTTGAGCAAGATGCTGTCGGGGATGCCGATTTTGCCCACGTCGTGGAGCGGGGCGGCGCGCTCCAAAACGACGGCGTCGCGCTCCGAAAAGCCCAACTTGCGCGCGATTTTGGCCGAGAGGTGACCCACGCGCTGGGTGTGGAGGCCCGTGTCGTGGTCGCGGTAGTCCGCCGCCAAGGCGAGGCGCTCGAGCCCCTCTAGGTGCGCGGCCTCCAACTCGGCGGTGCGCTCCACAACGCGCGTTTCTAGGAGGCTGTTCTGGCGTCTTAGCGCCTCGTGCAGCGCGCGCGTCTGGAGAAGGTTACGCAGGCGCAGCGTAATCTGGTTGGCCTTGAAGGGCTTGTTAAGAAAATCTTTGGCCCCGCCCAGCAGCGCCTGCTGCTCTAAGTCCGGGTTGAGGTCGGCGGTAAGCATCACGATGGGCAAATAAGCGTCCGCCGGGATGCGCGCGTTAAGCTTTTTGATGAGCTCGATGCCGCTCAGGTGAGGCATGTGCAAGTCGGTCACGATGAGGTCGGGAGAAAAGGTTTGAAACGCCTCTAAAGCCTCACGCGGGTCTTCGACGCTGCAAAGCTTTTCATAACCCGCCCGCCGCAGGATGCGCTCGAGCAGGAGCAAGTTGATGTTCTCATCGTCGATAAGTAGGATTTTCGCGTCCGTTGGCGGCGCGCCGCCAACGTCATCGGGCGTTTCACCGCTCACGTCAACCAAATTCTTGCCACCTAGATTTTTATCGACCGGATTACCCACTAAGTTGGTCACGTTTGTTGTCGCGTTCTCTGCGCCCGCCATGTTTGTACACCTTAGCTCACGCAAGGGTGTCCGCGCCGTGAAAATCACCCGCAAACCGAGGCGGGGCGGGCAAAGTAGGAAGCGTCACGTTTCTTACGCGGAGCTCACTGTGTTCCCCACGCCTCAGCCCGTTTTAGACGGCTCCTCAGCCGCTCGTGCTTAAGACGACCCATAAGATTCTTTACGTTCCTCCGAAATGCCGTGAGCTAAAGTAAAGCGGATGCCCCAGTTCCGCAAAGACCCCTTCGGCCCCACCTGGGTCATCATCTCGCCCGAGCGCGGGCTGTTGGCTTCGGACTTCGGCAGCGCGGCGCATGAAGGGACGCACGGGGGGACCCATCAGGAACAGGACTGCCCGCTCTGTCCGGGCGCTTCTAGAAGCGTTGGGGAGGAGGTGCGCGCGCTCAGGCCGAGCACCTCGGCGCTGGGCGCGCCCGACTGGCGCGCGAGGGTGCTGCGCCCGCTCACGGGTTTGGCGGACGCCGACTTTTCGGACGCCCGCGTCTTTGAGCCGCAGGGGTCGCCCCTTTTTACCCACGCGCCGAGCAGCGGCGTGCAAGAACTCATCGTCGAACATCCCGAACACGCCATGCGTTTGTCCACCATGCCCCGCGAGCACCTGTTGGCGCTTCTCAGGCTCTACCGCGAGAGGCTCGAGCACCTGGCGTCTTACCCCGGTATCCGCCATGTGCAACTCGTACGCAACGTGGGCCGGGCGGCGGGCGCAGGCTTCGCGCACCCGCACGCGCTCCTTTTGGCCCTGCCCGTGACCAACCGCTGGCTGAGCGAGGAGCGCGCGGCGGCGGGGGAGCACTTCGCGCGTCACCACCGCTGCTTGTTTTGCGACGTACTGGAGGCCGAGTTAGAAAACCGCGCGCGCCTCATCTCGCACAACGAGGCTTTTTTGGCCTTTGCGCCCTACGCGTCCAAAACGCCTTTTGAGGTGTGGATTTTGCCGCGCGAGCACGGAAGCGCCTTTGCAGGCGTGACCGCCAACACCCTGCCGCTCCTGGGCGACATCCTGCGTTCTATATTGGGGGCCATCAACAGCGCGCTCAACCACCCTCCCTACAACATGATTTTGCATACCCTACCCGCCAGCGGCGACGCAGAGTATCATTGGCACATGAAACTTTTGCCGCGCCTTACCGCGCAAACGGGTTTTGATTGGGGAAGCGGCTTTTACGTCAATCCCACGCCGCCCGAAGACGCCGCGCGCTTTTTACGGGAGGCGCTGGCGCTTCAGGGGGTAGCGTTGTGACCATCAAAAGTCCCACCGGTAGAGGGGCGCACCGCGTCTCGGTAGGCAGACCAGCCGGTCTCAAACCACGCAGTCCGCAGGAGGAACCGCAGGAGTCCAAGAAGAGCGCCCAACCCAGGGGCATGGGGTTTCTTCTCACCGTTCTTGCACTTGTGGGTAGTTTGCACGCGCTTGTAATGCTTGGCGTCGAGACCAACCGCTGGCTCTACAGCCGGGGCGAAATCACGCGCTTAGAGCGCGATTTAAGCGACATCAACGGTGAGATTGAGGTACTTAACGCCACCGTCAACCACCGCTACGACGCTTCCTACCGTGAGAGCTTAGCGCGGCTGCAAGGGTTTGTCTATCCAGATGAAGTGCGTTATGTGACGGTGACGGAGAGGCGGTAAAAGAGTACCGAGCCCTGAGACGATTTTCAACTCGGTACTCAGGGCTCGGTACTCGGCGCTCGGTCTTCAAGGTATCCTTGGTTTAGATGCCGAGTATGACAGTTCGAGCGGCAACCCAAGGAGTAAAGAGTGTCTGACGATACGCTGGTTTGGATGAACGAACTCACCGCGGAGATGGAGGAGCGGCGCAAGCGCGTGGAAAAGGGCGGGGGCGAGGCGCGCATCAAAAAGCAGCACGAGGCGGGCAAGACGACCGCGAGAGAACGCGTCCACGCGCTCCTGGACGAGGGCTCGTTTACCGAGCTGGGCGTGTTTACCGAACACTTGGGCGGCGAGATGATGAGCGGCGTGGACGCGCCCGGCGAGGGCGTGGTCACGGGCTACGGCAAGGTAGAGGGCCGCACCGTTTTCGTTTTTAGCCAGGACTTCACGGTGCTGGGCGGGAGCTTGGGCAAGATGCACGCGCAAAAAATCGCCAAGGTAATGGATTTAGCGGTCAAAACGGGCGCGCCCATCGTAGGCTTAAACGATTCGGCGGGCGCGCGCATCCAGGAGGGCGTCGATTCGCTCTCGGGCTACGGTGAGGTGTTCTACCGCAACGCGGTCTATTCGGGCGTGGTGCCGCAGATTAGCGCCATTCTGGGTCCTTGCGCGGGGGGCGCGGTCTATAGCCCGGCGCTAACCGACTTTGTATTCATGAGCCGCGGCTCGTCCTACATGTTTATTACCGGCCCCGAAGTCATCAAGTCGGTGACCAAGGAGGACGTGTCGTTTGAGGCGCTTGGCGGGGCGGACGTGCATACCCGCAAATCGGGGGTGGCGCACGGGGAGGCCGACGACGACGCGGGCGTGTTGGCGATGGTCCGCGAACTCCTGTCCTACCTGCCGCAATCCGCCAAGGAAAGGCCGCCCTTTCGCAAAACGAGCGACCCGGAAGACCGTGAGACGCCCGAGGTTTTGTCCATCGTCCACCCCGACCAGCGCCGCCCCTACCCGATGCTCGAGCTTGTCCGCACGCTTGTGGACGACAAAAACTTTTTTGAAATCCAGCCCGACTGGGCCAAAAACATCCTCTGCGGGTTCGCGCGTTTTGGCGGGCAGCCGGTCGGCGTCGTCGCCAACAACCCCCGGCAGATGGCGGGCACGCTCAACATCGACGCCTCTGACAAGGCCGCACGCTTCATCCGCACCTGCGACTGCTTTAATGTACCGATTGTCACGTTTGTCGACGTGACGGGTTTCTTGCCGGGGGTAACGCAGGAGCACGCGGGCATCATCCGCCACGGGGCCAAGATGCTCTACGCCTACGCCGAGGCCACCGTCCCCAAAGTCACGCTCATCGTCCGCAAGAGCTACGGCGGCGCCTACTTGGCGATGAACTCGCGCGATATGGGCGCGGACGTGGTGCTGGCTTGGCCCACGTCGGCGGTCGCGGTCATGGGCGCGGAGGGGGCGGCCAACATCATCTACCGCCGCGACATCAACGCCTCACAGCACCCCGAGGCCACGCGCGCCGCCAAAATCGACGAGTACAAAAAGCGGTTTGACAACCCTTATTGGGCCGCAGGGCGCGGCTACATCGACGACGTGATTGACCCCAAGGATACGCGCAGGCACCTGATTAGGCACCTGCGAATGCTCGAGGGCAAAGCCGAAGAGCGGCCCTTCAAAAAACATGGAAACATTCCATTGTAAGGTTGAAGACAGAAGATTACACGTCCCGCAGGTCCTCGAATATCTGCCAGCCCACGCCCTCGGGCGTCCCCTCAAGCCTCTCCTGCAACGTTTCAGCAAGCCAGGGGACGAGCCGTTGCGGTTCGCCCTCGTCTTCATCTCCGATAAGCGTCAGCACCGTGAACTGAAAAAAGCGCTGCGTCGCCGAGAGCGTGCCGTCGTCGAAAAAGGTAAAGGGCGCGGCGGGCATGTCGTCCCAGAGGACGTGGATGTTGGGCTCGAGCCTTCTCGGCAAATAGTCCGCCAAGTCAAGCTCTTGCTCGCGTGGGTGCCAGATGTAGCCCTGCAAAAGCTTGACGGCCCGCTCGCCCACCGTTAAGCCTGCTGCGCGTCGGGAAGCGGAAGGTCGGGCAGAAGACGCCGCCACGCCCTTGCGAAGCTTTCAAAAGTCGTGAGCAGCACGCCCTGGTAGCCTAGACGCTCACAGGCTTCAACGTTGCCCCGGTTGTCATCGACAAAAACGGTTGCGTCCTCGGGAACGCCCAGCGCCTCGGTCAGTTTCTCGAACGCTTGCTTAGCGGGTTTTCTAACGCCGATTTCGTTGGAAAAAACAAAGTGCTCGACGCGGCTCATTCGCGCGTCGTCGCGGACGCGGTCACAGAGGACGGGCACGTTGTTGGAAAGCACGCCTACGCGGTAGGTCGGGGGGATGCCTGCCAGTACCTCGAACATCGCCTCTCGCTCTCGTACCGAACCCAAAAACGTTTTCCGAAAGACGCCCTCGTCGGGGGTCAGGCCGGAGCGGGTCGTAAAGTGTTTATAGAAACCGTCAAAGTCGAACGCGCCCGCTTCAAACTCCTCCATTACCGGAAAATAGGTTGCCGCAACCTCTTCTTCGGACACGCGGCAGAGCGCGGCCAAGTTTTTGACAGCGCTCGAGTCAAAGGTTCCTTCGGTAAAAATCCCGCCCCAGTCAAAGGCGATGGCTTGAATGTTGGTCATAGGTCACTCCTCTGGGTGAGGATACCGCGAGAGTTTACGTTCGTCCGTCGGGAGTTCGTCATAACGCAAGAAAAGAGCCGGAACTTTGTAGTCCCGGCTTTACATAGGCTGTGCGGTTGAGCGTTGTAAAGGTGAAGCTAAACGTTCACGCTGCTTCCCGGCACCTCGTCGCTGGCGTACGGCTTCTTATGCGAACCCTTACGCTTTTTCTTGCGGCTGCCCGTCGCCATCTCCTCGGCGTACCAGGCGAAAAAGATGAGCACGAAGGGGATGCCGAAAGCAACCGCGCCGCCTATTTTCATGATGATGCCGCCCAACTGCTGGTCGGCGGCGGCGGTGAGGCCCCAGAGCCGCGGCGCGGCGATGTAGGTGGGGTAAAAGGCGTTATGCGCAAAGGTGAGCACCGCCGCGACCAAAAACTGCGCCATCGGGATGAGAAACAAGTAGACGAGCCGCCCAAGGTGTGACAGGCGGGGCAGCGCCTTGAGCGGGCTCATAAGCGGCCACCCCAGCATGATGGCGGTGCCGATAAAGAAGACGTGCTCGAGGTGGTGTATCCACGGATTTTGCAGCGCCGCCTCGTAGATGGCCGGGAAGTGCCAGAGCGAGAAAAAGAGGTTAAAAGCCAAAAACGCGACCACCGGGTTGAAAAGCACCTTGGCGAAAGGCCGCACCACGCGGTTGAGTAGCAAGGGCCGCAGCACCCAGTCGGGCGTGCCGCGAATCAGGAGCGGCGCGGCGACGTAACTCAGCAGGAGGTGCTGCACCATGTGCGCGCTAAAGAGGTAACGCTCCGAAAGGTCGTGCAGGGGCGAACCCTCCGCGAGAAAAATGATGAGCAGCGCGCTGTAAAATAGGCTCGCCTTGCCCACCGGGAATCCTTCGCCGGGCGCGAGCCGCGCGCGTAGCGGCCCGACCGCCAAGCCGTAAACGACCGCGAGCGTTAAGAGGGTGCCGATAAGCGCCGGGTCAAGCTGCCACGCGAGCGTCGGCATTACTCGAGCCTCAGGGTCTGCCGGAGCTCATACACGTCCGTGCTGCTAAGACCCAGACCGCGCTGCGCCGCGATTTCTCCAGGCTGGAAGGGCTCGAAGGTTGAGAGCGCGTCCGCGTTGCCCCATGAGGTCGATTCGTGGTTCAGCACTGCCGCGATCTGCTCGTCTCCTAAGCTCGCCCAGGCAGTCATGACGCCGTTGTAGGTCTGGCCCTCCACGTTGATCTCGCCCTGCAAACCGTAAAGAAGCACGTTGACGAGGTATTCGCGCCCGCCCTCGGTTTGCAAGAGCTCTGGCATGTGGCCCGCGAGGGGCGGGAACGCGCCCACGATGCCCTCGCCGTTGGGTTGGTGGCAAGACGAGCAGTTGCCGGTGTAGATGGTGGTACCGAGTTCCTGCCAATCAAACGCCGCCGGAGCTGCTTGTGGGGGCTGCGTCGCCGCCTCGGCTGCACCTCCTGTCGTCGCTGCGGTGGGTGCTGTACCGGGCGCTGTGGCAGGTGGTGCTGTATTAGGCGCTGCGGGAGGAGCTGGTTGCTGCTGCGCGGGAGCGGGTGGGGCTGACTCTTGTGTGGCACCAAGTGGGGCCACCGCGGAAGCTGCTGGGGGAGTTTCTTGTACGCTTCCCCCTGTTACCGCCTCGAGAACATCCACATCACCGGGGGGAGCGGTCGTTAGAGTGGGCGCTTCGCCCGTTTCTACCAGCGTCACCCCACCTGTACCACCCAAGGGCGCATAATTCCCCTCGCGGCTAAGCAAGGATGATGCAAAGGCGCTCTCGCCACCCGTTGCGCCTGTGGCCGTGTGACCGGGGCCGAGCTCCAAAGGCGCGCTGTGCTGGGCCTCTTCAGGGTCGACGGTGCCCGCTTCGGCGCGCTCCTCGATGGCGGTGTCGGGGTCGCCGTCGCCGTGCTCTCGAGCGCTGCCTGGCTCATAAAGGGGCGCGTAGCCGTTTTGTTCGACGCGGGGTTCGGGGGGCGCATCTGCGGGATTGATGGGCTGAGCACCGGGAACAGTCGGGGTGCGGTATTCCGACACCGCCGAATCCGGCCCCAAGTCCAGCCTCAGGTATTTCGGCTCGGGCGTGTCGAGCTGCGCGGTCAAGGGGCGGCGGCGCAAGAGGGGGGCAGTGGCGACTTGAGGGAGCGTGAGAGCCTGCCGCAGGCTGTAGACCTGCGCGGCGGAAAGCGCCTCCCCGCGCCTTTCCGCGACCTCTTCGGCGGTAAAGGGCGTGAAGTCGGGCAGGAGCTGATCGTTGCCCCAGGCCTGCGCGCTGTAGTTGAGGATGTCCGCGAGCTCTTCATCGTGAAGGTAACCCTGCGCGGGCTGGATGCCGTCGTAAGTCTCGCCCAAAACCTGGATGGGACCTTCAAGTCCGTACAAAAGCGTGTTGATCACGTGAGCGCGGCCCCCGTCGGCCTGCAAAAGCAGCGGCATCTGCTGGACGAGGGGCGGCATCACGCTCGCGGTACCCAGGCCGTCTAGCGCGTGACAGCTCGAGCACGCCTCCGCATAAAGTTCCTGCGCGTGCCCTAAGTCGCCCTCGGCCACCGGCACGCCCGCTCTTATTTCGGCCACCTCTAACTGAGGCGTATTGGTAACCGAAAGGCTACGAACGGTCAGCAAAATCGAGAGCGCGAGGAGCGTGCCCACCGCGATCGCCATCCCCGAGGAGAAAAAGCCGGTGAAAATGCGGTCGTCCTGCTTGAGGTGCATGAAAAACGCGACGACCAGGATGAACTTGATAACCGACATGATGACCAACCACGCGAGCGTGGCGGTCGAGTCGAGCCAGGCGATATCGTACTCGACGATGGCGAATTCGAGGTAGGTGATGATCGCCAGAACCACCGCGATGAGGATGTACGTCCCCACCGAAGTATCGGGTTTTTGCGTCGGGTCCTTGCTCACACGAACTCCACCAGGTAAACAACCGTAAAGATGATGATCCAGACGATGTCGACAAAGTGCCAGTAAAGCCCGGCAATTTCTAAGGAGAGCGCGTCTTTAGACGAGGTCGGCTTGACGTACGAATGAATGAGGATGGACAAGAGCCAGAGCACCCCGATGGTCACGTGGACGCCGTGGGTGCCGGTGAGCACGAAAAAGGTCGAGCCGAAGAGGTTTTGTTGTAGCGTCAGGCCCTCGTGGACGAAGTGGTTGAACTCGTAGACCTGAAAGCCCAAGAAGATGGCGCCGAAAAAGCAGACCCCAAAGGTCCAGAGCCGGAACTGCTGGATGTGATCCTCGCGCAGCGCGTGGAGCGCCAGCACCATCAAAAACGAACTCATGAGCAATACAAAGGTGCTGACGGTGGTTAGGGGGATGTCGAGCACGTCGACGGGGTAAGGCCCCATCAAGCTGCGACCATTGTAAACAACGTAAGTGCCGATGAGCGCCGCAAAGAACATACAGTCCGACGCCAGAAAAATCCACATCAGAAGTTTACGGTCGGGCAGGGCGGTCGAGCGGTAGTCGCCCTGTTCGGTAACAAAACTCACGCGTGTCTCCCGGGATGACCCGTTTCGGGATGAATATGCTCGCCGCCCACGCCCTCAAAGGCCCAGGCGTAGGTGCTAAACGTGATGACGACAAAGCAAAAGGTACCAAGAATCCAGTTTTCGTAAATGACCGCGTAGCCGCCCAGCAGCAAACCTACCGAGGCGATAAAGGGATACCACGACTGCGCGGGAATATGGATGCCGCCCGATTCGTCGTATTCGCCCTCGCGCGAGGGGTCGTCGGCGGCCTGGGAGAGCTCGTCGCGCTCTTCTAACAGTTCGGGGTGCTTTTCCAACCACAAAGGATCGCGGTCATGCACTTTGGGCAGATTTTCAAAATCATAATGTGGGGGCGGCGAGGTGGTGCTCCACTCCAAGGTGCGCGCGTCCCAGGGGTCGTTGCCCGCCACCTTGCCCGTACGTATGTCGCGCAGGAGCGAGAAGAGGAACAGAAGTACACCAAGACCCAAAAGGCCTGCGCCCGCGGTGGCGAGAAGATTATTCCACTCGAGCCCGATCCCCGCCTGATAGGTCTGCACGCGCCGCGGCATCCCCTGAAGCCCAAGAAAGTGCATCGGGAAAAAGGTGAGGTGAAAGCCGCCCACGGTAAGCGCGAACACCCATTTGCCCAGGCGCTCACTCAAAAGACGCCCGGTCATTTTGGGGAACCAGTAGTAGACGCCCGCAAAAAACGACAGCAGCGCGCCGCCGCCCATCACGTAGTGAAAGTGCGCCACCACAAAGTAAGAGTCCTGCGCCTGCGCGTCAAAAGGAGGCACCGCGACCATAATGCCCGTGATGCCGCCCAGCGTAAAGGTAAACAAAAAGGCGATGGCAAAAAGCATCGCGGTGGTAAACCAGATCTGCCCCCGCCACATCGTCGCAATCCAGTTAAACACCTTGATACCTGTTGGGATGGCGATGACAAAGCTCGTAATCGCAAACGCGGACGAGGCGACCGGACCCAGACCCGTCGTAAACATGTGGTGGCTCCACACCGCAAAGCCCATAAAGCCGATAAAGATACCCGCCAAGACCACCATCGGGTAACCGAACAGCGGCTTGCGCGAAAACGTCGGGATCACCTCGGAAATGATGCCGAAAGCGGGCAAGATGACGATGTAGACCTCCGGGTGTCCGAACACCCAGAAGAGGTGCTGCCAAAAGATCGGCAGACCGCCCGCCGCAGGATCGTAAAAAAGCGTGCCGAACGACCGGTCCATGATCATCTGAAAAAGCGCGATGGTCAGGGGCGGGAACGCAAAGATAACCAAAAAGGCGGTGACCAGAATCATCCACGGGAAAAGCGGCATCCGCATCAGCGTCATGCCGGGCGCGCGCATGTTGATGATGGTGACGATTAAGTTCATCGCGGTCACGAGCGTACCGATACCGCTCACGAACAGACCCACCAAATAGAAGTCGATGCCGTGCCCCGGGTTGTAGTCAAGTTGCGTCAGCGGCGCGTAAGCGAACCAGCCCGCGTTGGGCGCGCCGCCCAAGAAAAAGCTCGAGTAAATAATAATCCCACCCGCGAAGTAAGCCCAATATCCAAAGGCGTTCATGCGCGGGAATGCTAAGTCGCGCGCGCCGATCATCAGCGGCACGAAATAGTTGGCAAAGGCGGTACCCAGGGGCATGATCGCCAGAAAAATCATGGTCACGCCGTGCATGGTGAAAAGCTGGTTATAAATTTCGGGTCCGATAAGGGTCTGGTTGGGCCGCGCCAACTGCAAGCGGATGAGTCCCGCCTCAACGCTACCCAAGAGAAAAAAGCCAAAGGTTGTTACAAAATAAAGGATGCCTAAGCGCTTGTGATCAACCGTCGTAAGCCAACTCACGACGCCCGTTTGGGCGGTGGGCCGCCCCCACAGGCCGGTGTCGGTTACAGGTCTCGCGGGTTGTCTACCGATTGCCACTGTTGCCTCCCAAGGATGCCGCTACGGATGTAGGGGTAGGGGTTGATGCCGGGGTAGAAGTAGGAGTAGAAAGGGGGGGAGCCGCAGTGCTGGCGGTCGCCGCTTCTTCGTGTCCCAAACTCTCCAAATACGCGACCAGCGCCGTTATTTCTTCGTCGGCGTTGGGGTCGTCCGCCGTCCACAAGATGGGCATGTAGTTGCCCGGTTTGACCGCCTCGGGGTTGCGGAGCCAGGCGGCCAGATTTTCCGGGGTGTTCTCGAGCACCCCCGCCGCAACAGAGGTGCGCAAACCAAAGTTAGTCAGGTCCGGCCCAATCTGCCCCTGCGCGTAGCCCCGAACCGCGTGGCAGCCCGCGCACCCCTTTGTCTTGAAGAGCGCCCTGCCCGTTTCCACGGTCTGAGGATCTAAATTAAGCCCGGCGGTGGGGTCCGCAACGGGATTGACCGCAGGCGGAACAGACTCGGTTTGAAGGGTATAGCCCACCGCCGACGCGAATTCTGATGCGTCTGCCGGTGGAGTTTCTGACATAGTCTCCGACATGGCTCCCGCCGTATTTGCTGGCACGCTTGTGACCCCGGCCCTCATGCCTGCTCCAGTCTCCTGAAAGGCCAGTTGCGCCTCACCCTCGTTTCTAAAAGCCGCCACCCAGCTTGCGAACGCCTCGTCGGTATCAGCCACCACCCGGAAGCGCATATAGGCGTGCGCGGTCAAGCAGAGTTCGGCGCAGTGACCGTAGTAGAGACCCGCGTCGTCGGCGGAGAGCCAGAGCTGGTTGTCCTGATTGGGGATGAGGTCACGCTTGCCGCCCAACCGGGGCACCCAGAACGAGTGGAGCACGTCCGCCGAATCGAGGTCCAAGATAACGCGCCGCCCTACAGGGATGTGAAGCTCGTTGGCCGTGACAATGCCCAAATCGGGATATTCAAATTCCCACCACCACTGATGCCCAACCACGTTCACGCGCAAGTCCGCGTTGGTGGCCTCGACGTAGCGCTCGGTGTTAAAAATAAGCCTGACCGTCGGGATGCCGATAATCACCAAAATGATCGCGGGAATAAAGGTCCAGGTAAACTCCAACCATAAAGCCCCCTCGATCTGCTCCGGGATGCCTTCACTGTCCGGGCGGCGGCGAAAGCGCACGACTGAGTAGATAATTCCGCCCGCCACCACCGCAAGCACGGCTATCCCCCACCAGAGGGTGGTTCTAAAGAGCGCAAGCTGCTCCCGCGCCACCTCACCCGCCGGATTGAGTGCCGACTGCCGCGTGGTAAAAACCGACTCCGGATCGACCGCACACCCCGCCAGCAGCGCGGCGAGCCCCAGAAACCCGAGCAGGGCCAGGGCGCTTCGCGCGCCTCGGCGCGACCACTTCGTTATAGGCACATCATCCTCCTTGCGTGAGTTGCGTGGTGTCCAGAAAATAGTTGGGGTGCGCCAGAAACAGCACCTGCACAGCCTATCCAAACCCCTCTACCAAGCACCATGCGTTGCCGCGAGACCGAAATCAAGCGATACGTTAGCGCCACTTTATCATGGAAGGCTCAGGGGGGAACTAGGGACAATTGTCACGTTTGGGACTCTTCTTACGGGCTTTGGGTGTGAGAAGAGGGAGGGGTGGGGGCGGCTCGAGGCAGAGGCACAACCATCCATAAAACTTGAGAGGGGGATTAGCTGAGGGCGTCTCTACCTACGCCTCCCTCAAAAATCATGAGCCTGAACTCGAGCATACTGCTGGCTTCTACCGTGACTGCGTTCGAA
The DNA here is from genome assembly GCA_965214405.1 of Trueperaceae bacterium. Taxonomy (GTDB): domain Bacteria; phylum Deinococcota; class Deinococci; order Deinococcales; family Trueperaceae; genus CBDCCT01. The sequence continues at coordinate 2,893,513 of OZ243956.1, read as the reverse complement.
TCCTCGGGCTGCGTCAGCGTAAAAGTTGAGGTTCTGGGGAAGCCGTAGCCGCTGCGGACGGTCTGGGGGGTGAGAGAGCCTGCTGGCTCCTTTGTATCATTTAATTCTGCCACCAAATCGTTAATGATGGGGAAAGAGATGTCGATCATGTCGTCAAGCAATGCGTCACCGTCAGGATAGCCCTTGTGCGTACGCATGAACCCTACCAGGTTCGGAAAGTCAGGATGAGCCTCTATCTTTGAGTAAATCGTTATGAGACGGTCTGTTGAGAGCGTGGAACCGTTAAGAAGGAACATAACGAGTCCTTTAGCAGCGTTGGTGGCGTCAAAGGTCAAACTCTCTTTCACACCGTAGATGAGCACATCTTGGGCGACAAGGGATACATCGGCCCCCCAAAGGGTCACCAGCATAAGAGGGTCTTCCGGGGTCAAAGGACGGGGTAACTCAAAGGTTCCGGACGTTTCGCCGTCATCGAGAAAAAGACCCTCCTTTTGACCCGCCGAAACTTCTACCCCCCCGGTAATTTCGGCTGTGTCAACCGTAAAGGGCACCTTGGTAAGTGCTTGCAACTGCGTATTCACGCTCACCTGCTCGAGCTGCGCCTGCGTCATCCCAGCGTTGACTGATCCTGAAAAAACCAGCACCGCACCAGCGATAAGCGCCCGACTCACGCCGTCACTAGACCTGTAAGCATAAATCTCCTCTCTATGCTCGAGCGCCTCCGCCAGACCTGTTCATGCTTGACGAACCTGCTGCGGATGAAAAGCTCGCCTTATTGAAGATGCGGAATGCTGCTCGAGCCCAACCAAAAGATTAAAAACCTTCTAAAGCGTGTCCCTGTACCCCGCCGCCTCAGCCAAATGCTCCTCACTCACCGCGTCCGCGTGGGACAAATCGGCGACCGTGCGCGCGACGCGCAACAGGCGGTCATAGCCGCGGCCCGAGAGCGAAAGCTGCTTAATCATCGCCTTCATAAAGCCCTCGGCACCCCCGGAGAGGTTGGCAAAGCGGCGCAACGCCTGCCCCACGAGGAGCGCATTCGGGACCCCCTGCCGCTCGACCGCGCACGCTCTGGCGGCGAGCACGCGCGCTTTTACCTCCTCGCTCCCCTCGCCGGGCGGCGTCCGCAGGAGGTCGTCAGCGGGCAGGCGCGGCACGCCGACGCGCAAGTCGATGCGGTCTAAAAGAGGCCCGCTGATGCGGTCGCGGTAGCGCTGGCGCATACTGGGGGTACAGGTACACGCCTTTTGCGGGTCGCCAAAGTGACCGCAGGGGCAAGGATTTTGTGAGGCGACGAGCATAAAGCGAGCCGGGAAAGTTAGCGCGGCCCGTGCGCGGCTGATAGTCACGACGCCGTCCTCGAGCGGCTGCCTAAGGACCTCGAGCGCCTTGCGGGAAAATTCGGGGAATTCGTCAAGAAAAAGCACCCCGCGGTGGGCCAGACTCACCTCACCGGGCTTAGGCACGTTGCCCCCGCCAATCAGTCCTGCGTCCGAGACGGTGTGGTGCGGACTCCTAAAGGGAGGATGCCTGATAAGGCCGCTCCGCTTGAGCACCCCCGCCGTGGAGTGGATGCGCGTCACCTCGATGGCCTCGCCCCTGGCTAAGGGTGGCAAGATGCCGGGCAGTCGCCGCGCCAGCATCGTTTTACCCGAGCCCGGCGGCCCCGTCATGAGCAGGTTGTGCGCGCCCGCCGCGGCGATTTCCAGCGCGCGTTTGGCGGCGGCCTGGCCCTTGACGTCGTGGAGGTCGAGCAGGTCCTCTTGCGTTTCTATATGCGCGGGCTCGGCGGCTCTTAAAACGTGCCGTCCCTGAAAAAACTCGACGGCCTCGAGCAGCGTCCGGGGCGCGTAGACCTCGATATCGTCCACCACCGCCGTCTCGGCGGCGTTTTCTAAGGGCACCACCACCTGCTTGTACCCCGCCTCCGCCGCGAACAGCCCGATGTTGATGGCGCCCCGGATGGGCCGAATGGTGCCGTCTAACGCCAGTTCGCCGCTCAAAACCGCGTCGGCAAGCGCCTCGGAGTTGATGATGCCCTGGGCCGCCAAAAGCGCGACGGCGATGGGCAAGTCAAAGGCTGGGCCTTCTTTGCGCACGTCGGCGGGGGCAAGATTAATCACAATGCGGCTTGCGGGAAAGGGCAGCCCGGCGTTCTTTATGGCAGCCCGCACCCTTTCGCGCGACTCCTGCACGGCGGCGTCGGGCAGACCCACGACCATCACGCAGGGCAGGCCGTTGGAGATGTCGACTTCAATTTGGACTTCAAAGGCGTCGACACCTAAGACGGCGGCGGAGAGGACTCGAGCAAGCACCCCCCATCATAGGCACAGGCACCAGGGAGCGGTATATAAGATTTTCCTGTCCTGCTTGTGCGTTTTACTGGGTCATCTTCAGTAGCGAGGCGCTTTACTCGCTGTACATAAAAAGCCCGTACGTCCCCGGTCCACGTGCGCGGCGACCACCGCGCCGATTTCGAAAGAGCCTTTGTCGCTGTAGGACACGCCCGCTGTTTTGAGAGCATTACGCAGGGTGTCAATGTCCTCTTCATCCTGCACGTGTAAAAAGTAGATGATGAGTTCGCCTTTGTGAGACGCCGCGTAGCTCTGCACCCGGTCGACCATCTCCTTGAGCGCCTTTTTGGCCCCGCGCGCCCGCCCGACAGCCTCGACCGTGCCGTCGTTGAGGCTTAAGATAGGCTTGATGTTGAGGAGCCCGCCCAAAAGCGCGCTCGCCCGCCCGATGCGCCCGCCCTTTTGCAAAAACTCCAAAGAGCCGACTGAGAAAAGGAGTTTCAGCTCGCTCTTCATCTCCTCCATCACCGCGACAATCTCCGCCATGCTCTTGCCCTCGTCGCGGAGCCCCGCGGCGCGCGCGACCATTGCGCCGATGCCGACGCTGCACGACCTCGTGTCGATGACCGTGACCGGCACGCTCGCCTCTTCCTTGGCGAGATTCGCCGAGGCGACGGTGCCCGAGAGTTCGCCGCTAATGTCGAGGCAGAGGATTTCGGTAGCCCCGTCCGCCACCGCCTCCTTAAAGACCTTCCCGAAATCCTGCGGGCTCGGCTGGCTCGTGGTGGGCAGCGCCGCGCCCGCCTGCACGCCCTCGACGATTTCTTTGGCGCTAATCTCGAGCCAGTCCTTATAAGTCTCGCCCTTGAAATGGACGTAGAGGGGCACGCGCCGGACGTTGAGCGCTTCCAGGGTCTCGGCAGGTAGGTCGCAAGTCGAATCGGTGATAATCGCAATCATGGCATCCTCACGTGGTTTAAGATGCTCGAGTATACGTGATGATGGAATGAAGCGTACAGATAGAATGTTCAGGACTCACGGCTCTTGAATTTAATAACTAAAACGTCTTCAGAGGGTTAGCAGATCGTGTTGTGTTCTTTGAGAACAAGTCCCTTGAACTTATAAAAAATATGAGTCAAGGTGGGTACGGCTTCTATGTTGGGCCTCTTGCCAAAGGTGGGATGGGTAAGAGTAATCAAACCAGTTCGAGAAATTCGGCTTAGAATCCCTTGCACTTCCGTTTCTGAAACGCTTAGCTTCTGCATTAAACCGAGTTTCACAACGAGCCAGGAGAACTCCTGCGACCTTATCTCTCTACCAAAAAACTCCATTTTTCCTTCGTTTATTATCTGTTCATAATTTGCGGAGTATAGTTCTGGATCATCTAGGCGAGGTCTAGGATAAGTTGCCACTTCTGAGCTGACCCTATATTTATATGCCTTTATGGCGCTTTCAGGATTTTCAGCGCCCGGCTGTGCTGTCAGAAACCTATCAAGAACAGTGAGGGCAACCACCTCTCGAGAAGAGAGATCATCAGCGATGTCAACGTATTCCTTGAATTCATCAAAGTCGTTGATTACACCTTGCTCTGCTCCTGAACGCAGGAGTCGCGCAATAAGTCTAATCTTCTCTTCCGACTTTGTTTTAGAAGCTGCCTCTATCGTAGTTTTGAAAGCGCGAACAAACTCCTCAGAATGTAGAATTTCCTCTGCTATTGCAGCTTTGTTACTGCTGAATTCAGTAGCGAAAATTTCACGGTCAGTAGGACTCATCAATTGAAGGGACATTGTACTGGCTGCCCAAAGAGCGGCTGTGTGTGGGTCAAATTGTGAGAGCGCAGCGGCAGCAACGACGGGACCCCCTACCACAACAACTCTAGCAATTTTGCCGAGAGTCAACCCAGTTTTATTCTCTTCATCCATCAGTTTCGTCTATACCCGGCTGAGATTATGCTCGAGCCAATACTCCCCAATTTGCACCGCGTTAAGTGCGGCCCCCTTGCGTATCTGGTCACCCGAAGCAAATAAGGCGATAGCGCCAGGCATTGATGCGTCCTCGCGGATACGGCCCACCAACACGTCGTCTTTGCCGTTCGCCTCTAGGGGCATCGGGAAATAGTTGTTAGCGCGGTCATCTATCACCTTCACACCCGGCGCGTTGCAAAGCACCTCGCGCGCTTCGCGTTCGCTCACGGGCCGCGCGAACTCGGCGTGGATGGCCTCGCTGTGGGCGCGAAAGACGGGCACGCGCACGCAGGTGGCGGAGACGCGCAGGTCGGGCGCGCCTAAAATCTTGCGCGATTCCAAAAGAAGCTTGCGCTCCTCGACGTTGTAGCCGTCCTCGCCCACCTCGGAATCGTGAGAAAAGAGGTTAAAGGCGATGGGGTATTTGAACTTGTCGGGCGTGCTTTCAGCACCCTCTAAAGCGGCCTTGGTGCCAGCAGTAAGTTCGTAAATCCCCGCCGCCCCCGCGCCCGACACGGCCTGGTAAGTGGCGACGGTGGCGCGCTCTAAGCCAAACGCGCGGTGCAGCGGTGCAAGCGCCATGAGCGCGACGATGGTCGAGCAGTTCGGAACGGCGATGACGCCCTGATGATTGAGGGCCGCCTCGCCGTTGATTTCGGGAATGACGAGGGGCGCGCGCGCGTCCATGCGCCAGGCGGAGGTGTTGTCAATCACCAGCGCGCCGTGCGCCGCCCAGTCCCAGGCGTGCGCCTTGGAAATGCTTCCGCCCGCCGAGGAGAAGACGATGTCCGCGTTTAAGTTGCCGTCTTCGGGGAGCGTTTGCAGCGTGTAGGTCTCGCCGTTATGCACCATCTCTTTACCCACCGAGCGCGCCGAGGCGTGAAGAGTAAGGTTAGTAACGGGAAAACGGCGTTCTGTGAGGAGTTTTAGCAACTCCTGACCTACGGCTCCGGTGGCTCCAACGATGGCTACGCGCATATATCAGTCTCCCTGTGGATGGTGAACGGCCCCTGCCGCTCTTTAGCAGAGCTTAACACAACAAGGTTTGGGGTCTTTTTGACTCAGTAAGGGTGTTCGGGTTTTTTCTCGAGCCTTAATCCACACGGGTCCTACCGCCCTGTTACAGCAAAAGTTCAGAAAGGATGAGCGACAACCCCGTTATACCCATCACCAATCCCCAATTTTCTTGAACCTTTCCCCCTGCAAACGACCCGCCGTTCTCTCGTTTAACACCTTGCCCCTGCTCCGCGAAAGCATCTCGCCCCGAACACCCTGACTCTGAGCCATAGAAAATCCCAGAATGAGTAAGACGGCAGCAGTTACCCACTGCACCGTCTCAAAAGGGGGCACCAGGGCGCGCATGACGAAGAAGAGCAGGTTAAGCCCCAGAATCAGGGCGAGCGCCGTGAAGACAAACCTCATAGAACAATCCTTCTAATCCAGACTCATCGAGTCAAGCTCCCGCCGCCGCGCCTCCTCCTTTTCGCGCTGCGCGGGCGTCTTGAGCCGGTCGGCGAGCCAGGTGTTGACCTCGTCGTAGTAGCGAAACACCACGCTCCCCAGAATCACCATGACGATGACGTAGAGCGAGGTCATGCCGACGAGCGCCTCGCGCGTCCCTTGGGGGATGGCGAGCGCGCCCGCAGCTAGGCCGACGATGACGAGCGAGAACTCGCCCCGCGGCAAGAGCATAAGCCCGTGCCCCACGCTCGCGCGTTTGCTGAGGCCGCTCAGCCGCCCCGAGGCGTAGGCGGTGAGCATATTCACAACGATGGTGGCGACGATGAGCAGGAGGGCGGCGGGCCACTGGCCGAGCGCGCTCACCACATCCACGTGGAGGCCGAAATCCAAGAAAAAGGCGGCGGCGGCCACGTCGTACCAGGGATGAAGGGTGGCCTCGAGCCGGTCCTTAAAGCGCGACTCGGCGACCATCATGCCGAGCAAAAAGGCGGCCACCGCTTCGGGAAAACCCAGAGACTTCGCGCCCACCGAAAAAAGGACCACCAAGGCGAGCGAGAGCAGCACCAGCGCCTCCCCCTCGCGGCCCAAGAGGCGTTCCAGCGTGCCCCGACCAAAACGTAAAAAGAGCGCGTAGAGAACCAGAAAAACCCCGACCCCGGCAAAGTCCGCGACCCCACCCCCCGCGGTGATGAGGCCCAAGCCGCCCAAAATCACCACCATCGCCAAGTCTTCAAAGACCAAAACCCCGAGCGTGCGCTCCGCTTCGGGATAGGCGATGAGGTCGCGCTCGTTTAAGAGTTTGGCGATGACGCCGGAACTCGAGATGTAGACGATCCCGCCCAAAAAGAGCGCCGCCAGCCAGCCCAGCCCGAGCAAAAAGCCGATGCCGACGCCCACAACGAAATTGAGCAGGTCGAGCGTTCCCGAAAGGGTGGTCGCGCGGCCTCCCTCAAAAAAGCGCCCCAGGGAGAACTCCAAGCCCATGTAAAAGAGCAGCATGATGATGCCCAGTTCGCCCAGCATATCGGTCACCGGGGTGGTCTCGTAAAGCGTGTAGACGCCGTAAGGACCCAGGAGGAGCCCCAGCAAGATGTAGCCGACGATGCTGCTCAAGCCCACCTTTTGGCTCAGCCACCCGGCGACGTAAAGCCCGAGCGCGATCACGCCGAACTCTAAAATTGGTGACATTCAGTCTCCCTTTCTCGTTCATGTTAGGCGGAGGGTCTATTTAGGAGGGAGAAAAAAGTACCGAGTGACGAGCAAAAAGTAAAACCAGCAACTTTTATCTCCCACTCCTGTTCTCTCCTACTCGAAGCAGTACGGAAGCCCAGTTATCTGCCAAATTGTTGGGGTGACTCGAGCCTCAACCCGAAATGAGTTCCCTGGCCGCCTCGCACTGTTCGTGCGAACCAACGATCAAGACGGTGTCGCCGGGCTCGAACACCGTGTCCACGCCCGGATTGGGGATGGCCGTATCGCCCCGCATGATGGCGACCACCGACGCGCCCGTCTGGGTGCGCAAGGGGAAGTTTTGGAGCGTCCGTCCGGCCAGCGCGGCGTCGCGCTCTAAAGTGACCCACTCAATCTCTAAAGCGCCCAGGGCAAGCTCGAGCTTTTCTAAGTCCGGCGCGCTCGTCATCGCCCCGCCGAGCAAGTTGGCGAGCTGCTGCGACTCGTCGCGGTCTAACTTGAACACGTCTGAGGGGCGGTCGTCGTCTTCCAAAAAGTGGTACATCTGCCTCTCGCCGTCGGGTTTCACGACGATGGCCAGGTTGCCGCCGTCGCGTAGGGGCATCACGAATTTTTTGCCCACCCCCGGCAGCGTCACCTCGCGCACGTCGATGGGAGCTTGCACAGTTCCTTTTAACATACGTCTATCCTAACGGTTGGGGAGCCCAAAAGCTACTCTGCTCGAGCCTCGGGGTCAAAAAGCATCAGCGTCTCCCTCACGCTCCGCGCCTCGTCTTGCGTTACGCTCCCGCTAAAACGGTAGTCGTGTTTGCGGACGACCTCGCTAAGCCGAAAACGCAGGTCGCGGTGTTTGTTTATCAAGCGCGTCCGCACCTCCTTGGGCAACGCGGCGCAGACGATTTCTAAATGCTCGAGACAAAGGGGCACATTCGTGAGCGCCTGGTGGAGTTCGGAGTTTTTCCGGTCCCGCTTGAGGCTCGCCCTCACCGTGCGCCGCATGTCCGCCTCGGCCTCGCACGCCTCGCAAGTGACGCGCGTCGTGCGGCCCGCTTCCGCATTTTCGAGCCGCATCCTCAAAAAGTCTTCAAGCAAAATGGCACTGGAAAGGAGGTGCGCCTCGTCCGCAAACACCTTGCAGTGACGCCCGCAGAAGCCGCCCTTACGCGCCAACCGCCCACGCAGCGGGATGTTGTTGACGCCGTCGTTGGCGACGCCCTCCAGGTAGCGCCTCGAGGCGCGCCCCTCGAGCCCACAAAGCGCGCACGCGTCCGAGACTTCGGAGCCGGTCTCGAGTTGCCGCAGCAGCCAGTCGGACATCAAGCTACTCCCAAGACGCGCTCAAAAGCGCACCGTGTGCTCGCCCTCGGGCGGTAGCGCCAAAAAGGCGTCTATAACGTTTTTGACGCCGAACTTTAGGAAAAAAGAAAAGGGGCTCAAGATGCGCTCCTGGGGTACGCCATTAGGCAGCAGGTGGCGCTCCACGCGCGCTAGCTGCTTTGCGTAAATATCGTCCTGTTTGGCGAGCGCGTCGCCGCTCTTGCGCCTTAGCCGCGCCACCGTCGCCTCTAGCGAAGCTTCGCCCCGCGTGACGGTTCTTTGGAGCGTCGGGTCAATCTCGCGCACGTGTTTTAGGAGGATCTCGACACTCTGCTCGAGCGTCTCCGCGGCCTCGTCAAAAGCCTCTTTATGACCGTGAAGCTCGAGCAAAATCCGGCGGCGCACCGCGACGAAATCGTCTAAATCTTTTGGTGTGAGCCCAAACTTTTCCATGATGCGTGAGGTGGGGGGCTCGAGCACCGTGACGTTTAGGCGCGGCCAGATGAGGGGCGTGGGCACGCCGTGCGCCTCGTACACGCCCCCAAGCTGCGCGAAGTAGCGCAGTTCGCCGGGACCCACCACCGTCACCGCGGTGGGCAGGACGGCGTCTTGGGTCACGGGCCTTAAGCCCGCCGCCGGGGTGAGGCGGCTTGGGTCGGTCTCGAGGATGCTCTCTAGCCCTTCGCGGCTGTAGCGCGCGCTTTGGGTGTAAAAGGCGCTACCATCAAAGCGTAGAAGCGTCCTTTTTCCCGCCTCTTCCAAAAAGAGATTGGTCGCGTCCTCTCCCCTGCCGAGTTGCGGCGTGATACCCAGGCCCCTTAGCCGCTCCGCCGCCTCGTTGACGGCGCGCGACGAAAGGAGCGGGTCGCGCAGTTCGGCCTCGAGAACAGGCGTGAATAGGGAAGCGGTGGAAGGCTCGAGCGGGTCGATAAGAACTAAACCCTGCTCCCCCAAAAGCCGGTAGAGGAGCGCGCCGAAGAGGTCGGCGTAGGTTTCGGCGTGCGCCGCGCTTTCTTCAAGTAGCGCCAGCACCTCCTCCCGGTAGGCTTCTTTGGCCTCTAACGCACCAAGCCCTTCCGCTAACGTCTCTAACCACGCAGCTTCAAAGGGAATGCGCCCCGCAGAAACCTCACCTGGCAGTTCTACCGAGAGCTTCACCAGCGACTCGCTCAAGTCGAGCAGATACGCGTGGTCAATTTCGGCGTCGTCGTGGTCCTGGCTGGCGAGCCAGAACACGGGCACGACGGGTTTGTCTTCGGTCGAGAGTTTTTTGGCGAGGCTGATGACGGTGACCGCTTTGGACAACGTGTAGGTCGGGCCGAGCAGCAGCCCCGTCTGCTGGCCCGTGACGACGGCGCGGCTCTGGGGGTGCTCGAGCCTCTCCAACATCTCAAACACTGGTTTCGGCGCGCCTAACCGCGTTGCGTAAATGCGCAGCGCGTCCGCGAGCCGCGTGCGGTCTTGGGGCCGGGGGCGAGAAAGCGCCGCGTCAAGGTTTCCGGGAGGCAGGGCGTAAAAGTCGCTCAGGTCGCCCCTTTGGTAGCGGGCCAGAAAATCCGTGGGAGCAGGTTCTTTAGTCACGGGCGACCTTGGGGGCTTGGGGGTGAGGGAGCATCGCCCAAGCATAACGCGGTGGACCTTGGCGGTAACGTGGGCTGGAGGATGTTAAACTCGTCTGCGTGCTCCTACCAGTGCCCCCTCTGAATTTTGCTCTTCGCTCCAAAATCAAGCTTCGCGGCCTCGACCGAACGCCGACCTCGCTCGGCGACCCCGCCACCCCATGCAGCCCATAAACCTCACCGTAGACCTCACGCCCAAAGGCCCCTACGGCGGCGCGGTCGTCCTCATCGACGCGCTGCGCTCGTGTACGGTCGCCCCGATTCTTTTTGAACGGGGTTTGGAAACGCTTTTTCTCTCGCCCAGCCTGCGCGCCTCGCGTAAACTCGCCGAGGCGCGCGAACTCTTGCTGTTGGGCGAGCGCGGCGGCCTGCCGCCCGAGGGCTTTAACTACGGCAACTCGCCGAGCGAATTTTTGGCGCTCGACCTGCGGGGCCGCGCGGCGGTGATGGTGTCTGAAAACCTGCCCAAGACGCTGCCCTTGGTGGCGGACGCCAAGCACGTGCTGTTGGGCGCGCTCTACAACGCCGACGCGGTGGTGGCGCGGTTGCAGGCACTAAATATAGAAGAGGTCGCGCTCGTTTGCTGCGGCTTCGGGGGGAGCGAAGACTTAGACGACACCCTGACTGCGGGCTATTTGGCGGCGCGGCTCGAGCCGCGCACCCAGCTCAAACTTTCTGGCGCGGCTCATCTGGCGGTGGGGCTGCTCAAGGCGTTCCCCGACCCCCTCGAGGCCTTCTGGACCTCTCAGTCAGGGCACTATCTGAGAGGTCTAAACTTGCCTGACGACATCGCGGTGGCGAGCCTCGTGTCTCAGTCCGACAAAGTACCCGAGTTAGAGGATAGAAGCGTGGTCGAGGGCGCACCTCTCTACCGCTTCGGTCATTTAAGCTGACGTGAACGCCCGTGTAAACGCGGTGGTGCTCGGTTTTGAGGTGGCGAGTTGCACCTTAGACGAGGCCGCGGCGTGGTGCCTCGCGGCGACCCGCACGCCGGAACCCAAGCTGCTCGTGACCCTCAACCCCGAAATCATCATCCGCTCGAGAACCGACCCCACCCTCAAAGCAGCTTTGGACGCGGCGGACCTAACCGTCGCGGACGGCGTCGGCGTGGTCTGGGCGGCGCGGCGCTTCGGACACGTTTTGCCGGGGCGCGTGCCCGGCGTGGATTTAGTCACGCGCGTGTTGGAAGCGGGCGGCGCGGATTTGCGCGTCTTTTTTCTCGGGGCCAAACCCGGCGTGGCGGAACTCGCGGCGGCGCGGGCGCGTTCTCTTTACGGCACAACCACAGCGGGCGTCCAGCACGGCTATTTTGAAGGCCCGCTCGAGGTACCGGAGGTAGTGCGGCGCGTGGCGGAGAGCGGCGCGCAGCTCCTGTTGGCGGGCCTTGGCGAGGGCCAAGAACGTTTTTTGCACGAGCACCGCGCAGCACTCCGTACGCCTCTTATGATTGGCGTCGGCGGCGCGCTCGACGTGCTCTCAGGCAGCGTCAAGCGCACCCCCGGTTGGACGCGGCGCGCGGGGCTCGAGTGGGTATGGCGCGTCGGCACCGACCCCAAACGCTGGCACCGCGCCCCGCGCCTGGTGGCGTTTGTGCGTTTGGTGCGAGCGGCGCAACAGGAGCGCGGTTCATAGCTTCGGGTGTACTCAGAATAAAAACACCCATGCTAAAATCGTACGTGTAGGGGAGAATCAGGGTGTGATGGCAAAACTTACTTTGAAAATTGACGACGAAGTTGCCCAGAAGGCAAAGGCTTATGCCAAGCAGCGGGAGCTGAGCGTCTCCGGTTTGGTCGAGGCGTATCTCGAGCACCTAACCGCCATGACGCCCGAACCAGAGCTTTCCGGCGTCGTTGCAGAACTTGCAGGTGTGTTGAAAGACGTACCGGGAGAGGATTGGCAAGAGGAATATACCGACTATCTGCGTCGTAAGTACCAGTGAAACTGTTTATTGACACGGATATCATTCTCGACTTACTGACGGAACGTCAACCTCACTTCACGGCCGCCGCTCACCTCTTTATGGCTGTTCAAGCCGGTGAACACCAAGCGTATACCTCGGCTACTGTCTTCGTAAACGTCCACTATCTTCTCCGCAAAACGCTCGGCAAACAGAGGGCACTAACACTCCTGCGCAAACTCAAACTCCTCGTCACCGTCGTACCCACGAGCGACGAGGCCATCAACAGGTCGCTCAGCAGTGACTTTAGTGATTACGAAGACGCCGTACAGTATTACACGGCGCTCGAGCACCATATGGACGCTCTCGTCACGAGAAACAAAAAAGACTATAAACATGCAGTCCTGCGTGTGCTCAGCGCAGAGGAAGTTGTGGCAAAGGTTTAGACAACGCTGGCTTTGACTACACTAAGCCACCGGCGCAAAGGGGTCTAACAGAGACGCCTCGAGCCCCTCCTCCGGACGCCCCGCCTCGTACGCGCCGTTAAAACAGGCTAAACAGGTTTTGGCTAAACCGACCGCCTCGGCGAGACCCGCTTCAGAAATGTAATAAAGAGAGTCGGCCCCAATCTTCGCACGGATTTCTTCGGTGGTCATGGTGGCGGCGGCGAGTTCTTTGCGGGCGGCGGTGTCAATGCCGTAGTAGCAGGGGTATTTGATGGGCGGGCTCGAGACCCTAAAATGCACTTCCGTCGCGCCCGCCTCGCGCAGAAGCTGCACGATGCGTCCCGAGGTGGTGCCGCGCACGATGGAATCATCAACCAAGACCACGCGCTTGCCCCGCACCGCCCCGGTGGGCGCGAGCTTGAGCTTGACCTTGAGGTCGCGCAGCCGCTGGGTGGGGTTGATAAAGGTGCGGCCCGCGTAGGGAGATTTATAAAGTCCCAAATCGTAGGGGATGCCCGAGGCCCGCGCGTAACCAATCGCCGCCGCCAGCCCCGACTCGGGCACGCCCACGACCACATCGGCCTCGGCGGGGGCCTCAAAAGCCAGCCTCTCCCCCATCCGCACGCGCGCCGCATGAACGTCGGCCCCGTCTAAAGCGCCGTCGCCGCGGGCGAAGTAGATCCACTCGAAAGCGCAGGGGGTGGGTCTGGGCTCGAGCACCTGCCGGGAGTGCAACCCCGCGTCGTCCGCCACCACAAGCTCACCCGGCCTCACGTCGCGCAAGAAGGTCGCGCCGACCACGTGCAGCGCCGACGGCTCGGAGGCGAACACGTAGCCGCCGTCAAGCGTCCCTATCACGAGAGGCCGCACTCCGTTACCGTCGCGCAGGGCCAGCACGCGGGTTTTGTCCATGATGACGACCGAGAAGCCGCCGTAGAGTTCGCCCATCACCCTGGCGGTGGCGTCTTCTAATGAGAGGTGGCTGTAACGTGCCACGAGGTTAATCATCACCTCGCTGTCGTTCGTCGTTTGGAACACCGCACCCTCGCTCAGCATCTGGTCGCGCATCCTACGCGCGTTGGTAAAGTTGCCGTTATGCGCCAGGGCCAAGATGCCCTTGTTCGAGCGCACCGTGAGGGGCTGGGCGTTAAAGCGCAACGACGAGCCTGTGGTGGAGTAGCGGGTGTGGCCGATGCCGGTGCGTGCGTTCCCAAGGCGGAGCGCGTTGAGACGAGTCTCGGTAAACACCTCCGACACGAGACCCATTTCCTTTTCGACGGCGATATCCTCACCGTTCGACACGCAGATGCCGCACGACTCTTGCCCGCGGTGCTGGAGCGCGAACAGGCCCAAGTGGCAGAGCGAGGCAATATCTGGAGTGCCCTCCGCCCTCTGAGGGAGGTGGAGCGCGAACACGCCGCACTCTTCTTGCGGCTTGTCGATATCATTTTCAAGGGAATTGTACATACTCGTCCTCTTAGGCCAGCGCCTCTTGCAGGGGCGTTTCATAGGCCTCTTGTAGGCGCTCGAGCGAGAGGTCCACAAGACCCTGACCGTTAGCGTGAACCGTAAGCCTCTCCCCCAAAACCGTGCCGACTTCTGCAAAGGGAACCTCATAAGCGCTAAACGCCGCCCTGATCTCTTCCAACCGTGAAGGCTCCACCGCCACGAGGATGCGCGACGGGGCCTCGCCAAAAAGGAGCGCGTCGGGGCTTGGAGCGTCCATGAGGCTGACTTTAGCACCCCGCCCGCCGCCGAGAGCCATCTCCGCTAACGCGGTTCCCAGCCCGCCTTCTGAAACGTCGTGTGCGGTGTCACAAAGCCCGTTCTGAATGAGCGCGATGACCGCGTCTTGAACTGCCTTTTCACGTGACAGGTTAACGCGCGGCGGGTGTCCTATCTCCAAACCGTGAATCCAAGCCAGATACTCCGACGCGCCCAGATGGGCCGTGTTCTCACCGATGAGGAGCAAGATATCGCCCTCACGCTTGAAAGCTTGCGTAGCGTGCCTGGAAACGTCCGGCAAGACGCCGACCATGCCAACCGTCGGCGTCGGGTAAATTGCGCGCAGTTCGCCGCCCGCCGCGTACTGGTTGTAGAGGCTCACGTTGCCGCCTGTGACGGGCGTGTGGAGCGCCAGACAAGATTCTCTAAGACCCTCGACGGCCCGCTTCAAGGCGTAGTAAACATCCGGACGCGTGGGATTGCCAAAGTTGAGGTTGTCAGTTATAGCGAGAGGCCGCGCCCCGACGCACGCGAGGTTACGCGCGGCTTCAGCCACCGCGAGCTTTGCGCCTTCAAAGGGGTCTAAATAGCAGTAACGCGGGTTGCAATCCACAGTTGCTGCGACGCCCTTCGTCGTGCCCTTGACGCGCAAGACCGCCGCGTCCGCCGCGCCGGGCACGACCACGGTGTTCGTTTGAACTTGATAGTCGTATCTTTCAAATACGGCGCGCTTGCTCGAGATAGTGGGGCTCGAGAGTAGCCGCAACAGCGTCGCACTGAAATCTTCCGGCAACGGCACGTCCACAGGCGTTTCGCGTTTTGCAACGACTTCCGGACTCTCCACACCCTCCCGCGTGTAAGTGGGCGCTTCGTTGAGCGCGGCGACGGGCATGTCGCCCACCAACGCGTCTCCGTCAAAGAGGCGCAGCCGGTCCCCTTGCGTCACCTCACCGATCACGACGGCGTCGAGTTCCCAGTGCTCTAAAAGCTCGAGCAGTTCCGCCTCCCCCTCCGGCACCACGCTCAGCACCATCCGCTCCTGCGACTCAGACAGCATCACCTCGGCGGGGCTCATGCCCGTCTCGCGGCGCGGCACACGCCCCAACCACAGGTCCACCCCCAACTCCGCCCGGTGCGCCATCTCCGCCACGCTGCTCGTCAGCCCCGCCGCGCCCATGTCCTGCACGCCCACCACCAGCCCGTTGTCAATGGCCTCTAAACACGCTTCTAACAAAAGCTTTTCCATAAACGGGTCCCCCACCTGCACCGCCGGGCGGTCTTCTTTCGAGGCGTCGGAAAGGTCCGCCGAGGCGAACACCGCGCCGCCC
This sequence comes from Trueperaceae bacterium, assembly GCA_965214405.1. Lineage (GTDB taxonomy): Bacteria > Deinococcota > Deinococci > Deinococcales > Trueperaceae > CBDCCT01. Next base: position 2,878,271 of record OZ243956.1, on the reverse strand, counting down.
AGGCCGTCGCGCCCCGTTTTGGAGCCCACATAGACGAGCCGGTTGCCCACCCCGCCGACCGTGCCGCTCTGCCTGTCTTCGTGCTTCAAAAACCCGAGCGCCATCACGTTGACGAGCGGGTTTTCCTCAAAACAGGGATGAAAAAAGATGTCGCCGCCCACGGTGGGCACGCCGACCGCGTTGCCGTATAAAGAGATACCCTCGACCACGCCGTGCAGCAAATAGCGGGTGCGGGCGCTCTCCAAAGGCCCAAAACGTAGCGCGTCGAGCACCGCCACCGGGCGCGCGCCCATCGCAAAGATGTCGCGCAGGATGCCGCCCACCCCCGTCGCCGCCCCCTGCACCGGCTCGACCGCCGAGGGGTGATTGTGCGATTCCATCTTGAAGGCCACCGCGAAGCCGTCGCCAATATCCACCACACCTGCGTTTTCACCGGGACCCTGGAGCACCTGCGGCCCCTTGGTGGGCAAACGCTTAAGGAGCGGGCGCGAGTTTTTGTAGCCGCAGTGCTCGCTCCACAAGGCGCCGAACATGGCGGCCTCGAGCGCGTTCGGCTCTCTCCCCATCGCCCGGACCACCCCGTCGAATTCCGCTTCGGTCAAACCGAACGTGCCCGCGCGGTCTCGTAAACTCGTCACGAGGTTAGTTTAAGGCATTTTTGTGTGGGTGGTTCTGCAAACTCTTTAACCGCAGGTAAAGAGAACATGGTTAAAGCGTTTTTGAACCGTCACCCCTCGAGGACGTTCTCGAGGGTCTGAAGAGGCGTGAGGAGAGCTTTAACCTTGACCGCAGGCTCGAGCCCTTCAAACACAAACCGCCTCACCGCCGCCGCCACGACTCCTTCATCACAACAGGGACCTATCCAGTGGGCTTGGGCCAGCGCCTCGGCGGACGCGTAAGCGGGGGCGACACCCACGCCGCAGGCGAACATGGTGGCGTCGGCGGTAGAGTCGCCAATCGTCAGCACGGGCGCGCCGCCAAGCCCCAGATACTTCTGCACCCAGCGCACCGCCTCGCCCTTGCTCGCGCTCACCGACATCAGCGTCATCGCCTCGCGCGGGTCATAGTAGGAGGGCGCGTAGTAGGAGGGGGCGAGCGCCATATCAATCCAGGGGTGCGCGTCGTAAAAGCTCCTCAAGTCCTGCCCAAAAAGGCTCAGCGTGACGATATCATCAAACGTGCCGAAGAAATCTCGAGGCCTTCCCAGCAGCGGCTGGTAGTAACGCGCGTCGTCAAAAGGCGCGCGGCTGCAATCAAACCCTGGGTGAAGGTGCGCCACGTCCCCGCGCCGCAGCGACCAGTGGTGGGGCGTTCCTTCAAAAAGGTCGAATACCGCCCTAGCCGTTGCAGCTTCCACGGCCTGCACCATCAGAATCGTGCCGTCCGGGTCGCACACGATCGTCCCGTTGCTCACGATGAGGGGCGTCTCGAGTCCCAGCGCCCGGTGGACGGGCAGCGCGCCGATAAACGAGCGCGCCGTGGCGAGCACCACCGTCGCGCCCGCCCGTCGCGCTTCACTAAGCGCCGCCACGTTGTCGGCTAAAAGTTCGCCCGTGTTGCTGAGTAGGGTGTGGTCGATGTCGGAGACGATGAGGTGGCGCATTTTAGGTGAAAGCTCCTTTTTGGGTCCTCTCGAGCAGCGCCCGAAAAAGCGGCAAACCGTCAGCAGAGCCCAGAAGTTCCTCCGAGGCTCTTTCAGGATGCGGCATCATGCCTAGCACGTTGCCCTGCGCGTTGACGACGCCCGCGATGTTGTGAAAGCTGCTGTTGGGGCTGCTTTCCTCGTTAACCTCGCCTTGGGCGTTGCAATAGCGGAAAACGACGCGGTTTTCGCCCTCGAGCCGCGCCAGCGTTTCCGCGTCCGCGTAGTAGCGGCCCTCGTTATGCGCGACGGGCATCCCCAAAACCTGCTCTTGTGCGTATAGATTCGTAAAAGGCGTGTCGGTCTTTTCGACCCGCAGATAGACGGGCTTACAGACAAAATGGAGCGACGGGTTGCGCAGGAGCCCGCCCAGCAAGAGGCCCGCTTCGGTGAGAATCTGAAAGCCGTTGCAGATGCCCAGGACCGGCCCGCCACGCGCTGCAAAGGCTGCCACTTCGCGCATCACGGGGCTTAAAGCAGCCACCGCGCCACTCCGCAGGTGGTCGCCGTACGAAAAGCCGCCGGGCAGCACCACGGCGTCCAGGCTGTCGGCGTCTAGGTCGGTGTCGCGGTGCCACACGAGGCGCACATCGGCCCCCAGCACGTCCGCCAATATGTAACGCGCGTCGTCGTCGCAGTTGGAACCGGGGAATCTGATAACGGCTATCATGATTTAAGGAGAGTGTAAAGGCAAGACTGAAAGTTGTCAGTGCGCACTGTGATCTTTTGGCGGGTTGGACGAAAGATAAAGCCCATGAGGACGAATTTTACACTGTTTTTACAATGCGGATTTTATGGGTGTGTCAGGGCTCGAGCCAATCCCCGAACCCGCGTCTCCACCAAAACATGCTAACTGAGAAGAATTTTTCACCCACCAACGCGCCGGTACGCCATCTCAATGTATGGTTTGGCCGCTTCCACGTCTTCCTCTGTCGAAACCGAGAGTTCAAAGTCGCCCGTGCCAAAGTGTCCGATTTTACTCACGTCGCGTGCGTTCTGCGGCAACGGAGAAACGCTGTTCGGGTCAAGTTTCAAGTACACTAAAAGCTTCTGACGTTGCACCTCAACGCACACAATGTTTTGAGAAATTTTGTACGCGATGTAGAGCTTTTTTGGAGCCTCTTCGAAAGCGGCGTCAAGGTTCATGATGTACTCCTGAACCGCGAGCGTGAGGCTTTTTACTCCCTCCGGTTTCCCTTCAAGGTGCTCTTCAAATGTGTAGGTTGCCGTCGCTCGAGTTACGGCGGCTTTCTTTCCGGCTGCGACCATCACCGGGTCTTTACCATCGCCACCAAGTGACGTGCTGGCCGACACCGTCTTCTGAAACACCTCCTCCAAGTACAAGGTGCTGTTCTCAAACAACCTGTACTTCCAAAGCTCGATGTTTGCCCCCATAACCTGCACCGCGTGAATGTCGTACTTTTTGAAGTTCGGCGCGATGCAAATAACGCGGATGTCGGACCAGTCCACCTCCGCCGCGGAGCCGAGCGCCCGCTGAACCGCGATTTCAAAGTCGCCTCGGTGGTCGTGGAGCCAGTGAAGATAGAACAGGCTCTGATTGATGAGTTCGGACGACTCGGTCTTCTTGTACTCAAGGATAATTGGGTTGTTGTCTTCCGATAGAGCGAGCGTGTCAATCCTGCCAGCATGGACGGCTCCGGTTGAAAACTCGGACGCCACGAAACGGCAGTTGAAGACTACACCGAGGTTCGCTTCAATCAGTGCTTGCAGCTCCTTCTCCTGCTGAAAGTTATGCTGCTCGATGGGCGTAAGGGAGCGGTTTTCAACACGAAAAATCGGCATGGTTTAGTCGGTGCTGACAGAGCGTTCGGAGGGGGTTGGGCGCATAAAACAGATTTTACGGTTAAGTCAGGGCTCGAGCAAGCAACCCGGTGAGGTAAAGAGCGTGACCTCTCCCCCTCTCCCTACCTCCCCCGCTCTCTACCCCCGCGGGTGCAACATTTCCTACGGGGATAAAGCAGCAAGGGAAAAGGCGTTGAAGCGTAAGGTGTCAAAGTCAATGAGCGGATGCTTGGCACAAGTTTGGGCTCTTAAGGAGGCCATGCCAGCGGCGCCCGTTTCAGACCAACGCATACCGCTTCTTTTCAGGCGGTTTCCGATAACGCTTTTGTTCATCCCTTCAACTTGACCGGAGCCGATGGGGTAGCCTTCGGCTTTGTAAAGGGGGTAGTCCATAGAGTCGAGGCGTTTCTCAAGGTAGTGAAGAGCTGTGACGGCCTTCTCGCTCCAGGTGAGCCAGCATTCAGGGCTGGGTAGATGCTGTTTAAGCCAGTCCCGAGCGGAGATATCAGCCCTGTACCAGTCTCGCCTGTGAGAAGCGCGCGTTTGTTCATCCCAGTCCATAGCTTGCATGACAAGGTCGAGATACTCAGCGGCGTGATAAACATCGGTAATTCTCAGCGCGCCTAAGTAGCTAAAGATGGTGTCAATCCAAGCTGCGCCGTCGCCTAAGCCGATAAGGGTGTCTTGGGGCGTGAGCTTGGCTTCCGTAAGTAGACCGGCCAGCAGGGGTAAGAACGCCTCTGCCGAACATCTGTCGGCTAGCATCCACCTCTCGCCGGGGCTGTTTTGTGGATAAAGCACGGCTGACTTTATCTCTAGGCCGGGGCAACAACCCGCTTCAGGCTGAGCCAACACGTACACGCCGTCAACCTGCAAAACCATCACGCGGCCTGCCGACTTCATTGACTGGGGTCGGGTTTCCTCGCACACCTTGTCCGTTTTGCCCTCTGCGCCTTGAAGCCGCTTCAACACCTCGCTTTGGCAGCTCTCGGCACAAGCCGCGCTCATGTCGTTGAGCAAGAAACGACTGGCGTCAAGACCGAAGCACTGTGCCACAGCCGCGGCCTCTTCATAGGGTAAGCGTGTGCCCAAGTCAACCAGACGCACCAAAGCTTCAGGACTCCAGCCTGATTCGTCCAACGCCGCATCGAGATAGATTTGCCGCTGCTTACCGGCTTTAGTTTTCAGACGTTGAACTAAAACTTCGACTCGGCCCCAGCTTGTACTGACATAACTCCAACCGACGCCGTTGCGCCAGTAGCCTTTAGGTACTTCTTTCTTCTCCGGGGGAAAAATCTTTAGAAGCCGCCAAACCTTCTAAGGTACTCCGCATGATCTCGGGCGAAAACTTCATTACCGCCCTTTCCATATCCGCAAAGTTGGCGTTCGGCGGCAGGGTCGCCTTTATGTCCTCGATATACCTCTCGAATGCCGCCCTTGCTTTCTCTTCCCAGCCTGGCTTGTCCATGCGCCAGTTTACTTCCCCTATAGCTCCTTTTCTATCCCCTTTAGCAATGTTGCACCCTACCCCCGCACTAACGTTGACATCCCCGCCCGCCCCCTGCTACGATACCCGGCAATGACGACGCCCGCCCCCCACGCCAACGACGATAATTTGGAGGGGCTCGGGGCGTAGCGTTACTTACCGCCGCGTTTGTCCCCGAGGCTCATCCTCGGGATTTTTTTTGCCGTCTCGCGCCGAGACGCGTTTTAGGAGCCCGCCATGTCCACCCCCGTCCGCACCTTCGCCGCCGAACTGCCCACGCTTGCGGGCCAAGACGTGACTCTACAAGGCTGGGTTCACAACCGCCGCGACTTAGGCGGCGTCCAGTTCCTCCTCCTGCGCGACCGCACGGGCGTGGTCCAGTGCGTGTTTGAAGGCGCGCGCGTCCCTCTGAATGAGAGTTCCGTGCGCGTGGCGGGGCGGGTGGTGGAGAGTAGAAAAGCGCCTGGAGGGTTTGAGATTCAGGCAACCACATTGGAAGAGATTTCGGAGGCGCTCGAGCCCGCCCCCATTGAAATCCCCAAAGAGGACTGGACCGCGAACCCGGACACGCTTTTGGAGTACCGCCACGTGTCGCTGCGCGGCCTCAAGGCGCGGGCCACCATGAAGGTGCAGGCGGAACTTGTGAGGGCGTTTCGGGACTACCTAAACGAACAAAACTTTACCGAAATCTTCTCGCCCAAAATCGTCGCAGCGGGGGCCGAGGGGGGCGCGAACCTGTTCGAAGTGGACTACTACGGCAAGCGCGCCTATCTGGCGCAGTCGCCGCAGCTCTACAAGCAAATCATGATGGGCGTCTTCGAGCGCGTCTATGAGACCGCCCCCGTCTACCGCGCCGAACTCTCGCACACGAGCCGTCACCTGTCCGAATACTTGAGTCTCGACGTGGAGATGGGCTTTATCGAGAACGACGGCGAGGTGATGGACATGCAGGAGGCGCTTGTAAAAAGCATGATGGCGCACGTTGTGGAGCATTGCGGGCCTCAGATGGAGCTTCTGGGGGCCGAAGCTCCCGCCATGAGCGGACCGTTTCCGCGGATTCGGCTGCTCGAGGCGCGAGACCTCGTCAGGGACCGCTACGGTCATCAAACGGGCGGTAAAGACCTAGACCCCGAAGCAGAACGCCTCATAGGGCGCTGGGCCAAAGAGGAGCACGGCTCGGACTTCGTTTTTGTCACACACTACCCGCAGGCCGCGCGGCCCTTTTACACCTACCCGACCCCCGACGGGTTGACGCGAGGTTTGGACTTAATCTTTAGGGGCGTCGAAATCAGTTCGGGCGGGCAGCGGATTCACGAGCATAGCGTGCTGGTCGAGGAGCTTCAGAAACGCCGGATGGACCCTGAAAAGTTCCGGGGCTACCTCGAAGTTTTCAAATACGGGATGCCCCCCCACGGCGGTTTCGCCATCGGGGCGGAGCGCATCACCGCGCTTCTGCTGGGCATTTCTAACGTGAGGTTCGCGCGCGCCTTTCCGCGGGACGGGAGCCGGTTGCAGCCCTGAGTGGCGGTCAAAGGCTTGAAAAAAGAGGCTTTTTGCGCCCTTAGAACGCTTTTTGGTAACGCGCTGTGCTAATTTGTCTTATACGGGAGGGACCATGAGCGATACCGAAAATGCTACTGGAAATGAAAACAAGGCGAGCAAGGTAGCTGACCACCTTCAACTCATTCAGGGCATCCTCCGGGAGCTAGGGTCCAAAGAGCTGGATGGCGACCTGGGGTGGATGCTTAACTACGTTTATAGACTTAGAGCCGAGGTGGACGCGCTCGAGAGGCTCGCCTCCACGGGAGCCGACAACCCCACGCACGAGTCTTACCCGTAACATTTAATCCGGGGATGGACCGCGACCTCATCAGTATGGACGACTTGGACGCGTTAGAAGGGCTTAACGAGCGCTACCGCGTACTCTTGGACCGGCTCGAGGCCGAGACGGAAGCCGCCGCCGCCTTTGACGCCCCCGTCGAGCAGACGAGCCTGCACGCGCTCAAGTCCGAGAGCGTGAGGCTCAGAGGCGTGGCGGCGGCAAAACTAAGAGAGATGCTGGCGAGGCTCGAGCCGTCCTTAGATTAGCTTTTAGTCGTCCTCGTCACTCATCTTCGTCATCAAGGTCACCTTCGTAGAGGTCTTCACCCTCTTCTAGTTCGTCCTCGTAAAGCTCGTCGTCCCCCTCAAGGTCGTCCTTATAAAGCTCATCCTCTTCGTACGCGTCATCGTCCTCGTCAAGCGTGCTCTTGTACACATCACGAGACGCTTCATCGTCTTGCGGCCAGTGGTCTCTCGAGTCGTCCATAGCACCCTCCCAGAAAAAAGTATGACCAAGCGGGAACCGGATGTGTGGGTGTAGCCGCTAACCCATAAGTTCGGCGGCAGCCTTGGCGGGAAAAAGCGGCGTGACGCGTTCGTGCCGGATGACCGCGTGACATTCGCGGCAGCGCGGCTCGTAAGACTCCGCGGCACCCACTAAGATGATGGGGTCGTCGGCGTGTGCGGGGTGCCCGCCGATGAGGCGCTGGGTGCGGGTGGCGGCGCGGCCGCAGCGGCAGATGGCGGTGAGTTTGTCTACCCGCTCCGCCCTCGCCAGAAGCTCGGGCATGGGGCCAAAGGGTTCGCCGCGAAAGTCTAAGTCGAGCCCCGCGATGATGACGCGCGCCCCCGCGTCGGCCAGCTCCTCGGAAAGCGCCACAAGCTCGTGCGAGAGAAACTGCGCTTCGTCGATGGCGACGACCTGGGTCGCGTCTTCAAGCCCCGCCCGAATGTCCGCCACGCTCTCCACCGCCTGCGCGTCTAACGTCCTGCCGTTATGCGAGGCCACGCAGCGCGCGTTGTAGCGGGCGTCTAAGCCGGGTTTGAACACCTGCACCCGCTGTTTGGCAATCAGGGCGCGGGTGGTGCGGCGGATGAGTTCTTCTGATTTTCCCGAAAACATGGGGCCGACGATAAGCTCCGTCCAGCCCCCTCCAAAAAGATAAGGCATGAGACTATGCTAACGCATTGGGGAAAGGGAGATGGGAAGGCCGGGAGGCAAGACCGGGAGATGGAGAGAGGCGGAGCGGCCCACCTTTTGCTCATGGGACATGTTCGCAGAAAATGGTTCTCACGAGACAATCATCTTCATGAAGATGTGCTTAACTAGCAAAGGTAAAGAAAGTCACATAGTGTTTGGTGACTCGAGAAAGAACCCAAAGCTCATCTATTTGAGGAGGCATAAAATGCTCCGGTATATTACATTGAACATTACATTCAGGAGTTTAATCTGTTCCATTCTCTTAGCGCTCTCGTTTTCGTTTGCGCAAACGCTCGAGGTCACCATGACCGCGTATTCGTCCGAGGCGGCGCAGACCGATAGCACGCCCACCATCACCGCGACGGGCGAGGAGGTCGGCCCCGGCGTTGTGGCGGTAAGCCGCGACCTACTCAACGACAAACTTCCCTACGGCACCGAACTCCGCGTGGTTGAAGTTAACAGCGAGGCGAACGCCTGCGGCGGTTGGAACCCCGGTATGGTTCTGGAGGTGCAAGACACGATGCACCCGCGCCGAACCAATCATGTGGATATCTGGGTCCAGACGCGTGAGGAGGCGCTCGAGTGGGGTAAATGCGAGGCGGTCTTAGAGGTTATTTGACATAACCCCCTGCGGAACCTGCCTTACATACCTTTGAACCCAGCCTGATACCATTGCGCCTATATGGAACGAATGCACGGCACAACGATTGTCGCGGTTCACAGGGACGGCGTCTCGGCGATTGCCGGGGACGGTCAGGTGACGCTGGGCGACACCATCATGAAGCGGGGCGCGGTCAAGGTGCGCGAGTTGGGCTCCGGCGAGGTCTTGGCGGGCTTCGCGGGCGCGACCGCGGACGCCTTTACGCTCCTAGAAAAGTTCGAGGGCTACTTATCCTCCTACAAAAACAACCTCCTACGCTCCGCCGTCGAAACGGTCAAGGAGTGGCGCACGGACAGGATGTTAAGGAACTTGGAAGCCGTGATTATCGCGGTCGACAGCGAACGCATCCTCCTCCTGACGGGCGTGGGCGACGTGGTCTCGCCCGATGAGAACGTGGTCGCCACGGGCTCCGGCGGACCCTACGCGCAGGCCGCCGCGCTCGCGCTTCTTAAAAACACAAGCTTAAGCGCCGAAGAGATTGTCAGAAAAGCCATCCAAATCGCCGCCGACATAGATATTTACACAAGCGGCAACGCGACCGTGCTCACGGTCGGCGGTGAGACAACTGAGGACGATGACGCAGACAGAGAACCGAACGAAAACGGAGAATCATGAGTCAGACCCTTGTACAAACACCCAAAGACAGCCCCATGCTCGACCTGACACCCCTAGAAATCGTCGCCGAGCTCGACAAGCACATTATCGGCCAGAGCAAGGCCAAACGCGCGGTGGCGGTGGCCCTGCGTAACCACTACCGCCGCCGCAAGTTGCCCGAGGAGATTCAACGGGAAGTCACGCCCAAAAACATCCTGATGATTGGCCCCACGGGCGTTGGCAAAACCGAAATCGCGCGGCGGCTCGCGCGGATGGCGAAAGCGCCCTTCATCAAGGTCGAGGCGACGAAGTTTACCGAGGTCGGCTACGTCGGGCGCGACGTCGAGTCCATCGTCCGCGACTTGGCGCAGGCGGCTTACGTGATGGTCGAGGCGGAAAAGCTCGAGCGCGTCCAGGACCGCGCCGCGCACAACGCCGAGGAGCGCCTGCTCGACTACCTCCTGCCCGGCGGGACGCAAGAGGGCCGCGATAAGATGCGCGAGCTTCTACGCGCGGGTAAATTGGAAGAGCGACCCATCGAAATCGAAGTCAAGGACGAGCGCCCGAGCCCCATGATGATGCCCGGCATGGAGGAGATGGGCGCGAACATTCAGGACATGCTCTCGAACTTCATGCCCAAAAAGCGCGTGCGCCGCAAGACGAGCGTCCGCGAGGCGCGTAAGGCCCTGCAAAGCGAGGAGGCCGACAAGCTCGTAGACCGCGACGAGGTCTCCAACGAGGCCATCTTCCGCGCCGAAAACTCGGGTATCGTCTTTTTGGACGAACTCGACAAGGTGGCGGGGAACGACAACTCGAGCGGCGCGGACGTTTCCGGCGAGGGCGTCCAACGTGACCTCTTGCCCGTCGTCGAGGGCACGCAGGTCAACACCCGTTACGGTCAGGTCAAAACCGACCACGTGCTCTTTATCGCGGCGGGCGCGTTCAACGTGTCCAAGCCCTCCGACCTCATCCCCGAACTTCAGGGCCGCTTTCCCATCCGGGTCGAGTTGGAAGAACTCACCGCCTCGGATTTCCAGCGTATCCTCACCCAGCCGCAGCACTCGCTCACCAAGCAGTACACCGAACTCCTGGCGGTCGACGGGACGCACGTCCAGTTTGACGAAACGGGCATCGTCGCGGTCGCCGAATATAGCGAGCGCGTCAACAGTGAGGTCGAGGACATCGGCGCGCGCAGGCTGCACACGGTGCTGGAGACGGTGTTGGAGGACGTGTCTTTTGGCACGAACTTGGGCACCGTGACGATTGACGGCGACTATGTGAGGCGCAAGCTCGAGGACATCGTCGAAGATGAAGACTTGAGCCGCTACGTCCTTTAGGTCGGGCTTAGGGGTTTATACGTTATGTGGGCTGGCTTCTATCACTGAGCCAGCCCACGTTTCATGATGCAGTTGACAGGAGGCACCATGTACATCCGCATTCCCATCGGCAAGCGGAGATTTTTAGAGATTAGCCGCCGGGGCATCAACATCGGTTTTTATGACAAAAAGGGCGGGTACACGAGCGCCGGGACGCAAGGGTTTACCAAAACGTTTCGGTTACCGTTTGGCTTGCACTTCTACTTTCGTAATGGCCGCCCCAGCTTCTATTGGGCACCGCGGCGTAAGAAATAGAGCGTAAGAAATAAGCGTTTGGGGGAAGGCTCGAGCCTCGCAACAGTCCCCTTTTAGAACGCACCACACAAAACGATGCCGCACGCGCAGCATCGTTACAGTGATTCAAAAACTGGATAGGTCAGGAAATGCCCTTCTACGGCCTCCGAATACACGCCTTGAAGTGACCGGGGGTGGTCTCTTCCAAGGGCGGCACCACCTTGGCGCACTCGTCAATCGCCAGCGGGCAGCGGGTGCGGAACACGCAGCCCGAGGGCGGGTTGATGGGGCTGGGGATGTCGCCCTGAAGAATCACGCGTTCGCGCTTGACGGTGGGGTCGGGGATGGGCACCGCCGACAGCAGCGCCTCGGTGTAGGGATGAACGGGGTTCGCGTAGAGTTCCTTGGCGGGCGCGACCTCCATGATGCGGCCCAAGTACATGACGATGACCTTGTCCGAGATGTACTCGACCACGCCCAAATCGTGCGCGATAAAAAGCAGGGTTAAGCCCAGTTCTTCCTTGAGGTCCTGGAGCAAGTTGACGACCTGCGCCTGAATCGACACGTCGAGCGCGGACACGGGCTCGTCGGCGACGATGAACTGCGGGTCCACGGCGAGCGCCCTGGCGATGCCGATACGCTGGCGCTGACCGCCCGAGAACTCGTGCGGGTAGCGGCGCATGTGCGAGGACGACAGGCCGACGCGCTCGAGCAGATCCGCCACCCTCTCCTCACGCTCTCGCCCACGCGCCAGGTTGTGAATCTGGAACGCCTCACCGATAATGTCGCCGACGGTCATCCGCGGGTTCAAGGACGCGAAAGGGTCCTGAAAGATGATCTGCATCTCTTTGCGGTATTCACGCATCTGCGACTTGGAAAGTTTGGCAACGTCCACCCCGTCAAAAATAATCTCGCCCGCGGTGGGCTCTAAAAGGCGCAGGATGGTCCGCCCGGCGGTCGTCTTGCCCGAGCCCGACTCGCCCACCAAACCCACCACTTCACCGGGTTTGATGGTGAAAGAAACGTCCTCGACCGCCTTGACGTTGCCCACGACCTGCGAGAACACGCCGCCGCGGATGGGAAAGTATTTACGCAGGTTTTTAATCTCTAAAAGATAGTCGCCCTTGGCGCTGGCGCGTTTGTCGACGCCCCGCTGGGGAGAGACCGTTACCTTGGGGGCTGTGTCTGGAGTTGTGTTGGGGGCCGTCACGCGACCACCTCCTCTTTGAGCGCGAGGTCTTGCCAGCGGATACAGCGCACCATGTGACCGCCGCCGGTATCTTCTAAGGGCGGGACGTCCTCTTTACACTCATCAATCACGAAGCGGCAGCGCGGGTGAAACGAGCAGCCGGGGGGCAGGTGCAGCGGGTTGGGGACGTTGCCGGGGATGGCCTCGAGCCTGTCCTGGTGCTCCGCCGCCTTGTCCACCCGCGGAATCGAATTGAGGAGTCCCAGCGTATAGGGCATCTGCGGCCTCGCAAAGATCGACCCGACGCTGCCCTCCTCGACCGCGCGCCCCGCGTACATCACCACCACCCGGTCGGCAATCTCCGCGACCACGCCCAGGTCGTGCGTGATAAATAAGATGCTCATGCCGATCTCACGCTGGAGTTTGCGCATGAGGTCCAAAATCTGCGCCTGGATGGTTACGTCCAGCGCGGTCGTCGGCTCGTCGGCGATGAGGAGTTGTGGCCCGCAGGAGAGCGCCATGGCGATCATCACGCGCTGGCGCATCCCGCCCGACATCTGGTGGGGGTAGTTCTTGACGCGCTTGCCCGGTTCGGGGATGCCGACCAGATCGAGCATTTCGGCGGCCATCTTCATGCCCTGCCGGTTTGTTTTGCCCTGGTGCAAGACGATGGCCTCGCTGATTTGGTCGCCGACGGTGTAGACCGGGTTGAGCGAGGTCATCGGCTCCTGGAAGATCATGGCAATCTCGTTGCCGCGGATCTTGCGCATCTGCCGCTCGGTCATTTTTAAGAGGTCGCTGCCGTCGAAGAGAATTTCACCGCCCGCGAAGCGGCCCGGCGGCTGCGCGATAAGCCGCATGATCGACAGACTTGTGACGGATTTCCCTGAGCCCGACTCGCCGACCACGGCCAGGGTTTCGCCGCGGCCTATGTGAAAGCTCACCCCGTCAACCGCCTTGACCGTGCCCTCATCGGTGTCGAAATACGTTTTTAGCGCCTTCACGTCCAACAGTCGTTCAGTAGCCATTCTGACTCCTCATAAAACCATTGTACCTGATATTTTACTGACAGCGGCAAATATTACAGATGTGACGTCCGAAAAAGGTTAAGGGGTTACGGTGGTAGGCGCAGGCGGCTTTGTGTCGGTCTGCTCGAGCCCCCACCCACGGCCCTCATCAGTCACGGCTTCTAGGATCAAAAGCGTCACGCAACCCGTCACCCAAGAGGTTCCAGGCCAACACGGAAACGAAGATGAACGCCCCCGGAATAAACACCCACCAGCGGTCACCCAATCCCGACACCCCCGCAAAACTCTGCGCGGTGCTGAGCATCAGGCCCCAACTCGTCGCGGGCGGCTGAATCCCTAAGCCGAAAAACGAGAGCACCGACTCGACAATAATAAAACTCGGGATGGCGAGACTCGCGTAGATGATGATGTAACTTACCGTCTGGGGCAACAAGTGTTGAAAGATGATGCGGGAGTTGCTGGCACCCAAAGCCATTGCGGCAAAAGAGAACTCCTGCTCGCGGAGCGAGAGCACCCGGCTACGCACCGCCCGCGCCACGTCGCCCCAGCCGATGACCGAGAGCACGATGACGACCAAGATAAACACGGTTGAGGTGGGTAGGTTGAGCGGGTAAAACACCGCGGAAAGCGCGATGAGCAGAAACAAAGAGGGAATCGCGGAAAGCGCCTCGACAAAGCGCAAGATAACCTCGTCCACCCAGCCGCCATAGAACCCTGCCAGGCCGCCCATAGCAAGCCCAATAAAGATAGACACAAAGGCGGCAAGAATGCCGATGGTCAGGCTGATGCGCGCGCCGAACAAGATTTTGCCGAAAATATCCCCGCCGACGTCGTCCGAACCCCAAAGGTAAAGGTTGACGTTCTGGGGCGCGTTGCCCTCGAGCCCAAAAAGGTGCCGCGTCGCCCACGGCTTGATGCCAATAGCTTGCCTAAGCTGCACCGGAATCAGGTTGACGGGAAAGGGCACGTAGCGGTTGCGAATGCCTTCGCGGTTGGCGAAAAACGACACCGGATACGTGGTCGAGGTGTCCACCGTCCACTCGTTTTGGAACGTTTCCATGTTGAGCGTCTTGTCCATCGCGTAGATGTAGGGGCGGACGAAACGCCCGCTCTCGTTGCGAAAGTGGATCTGGACGGGCGGCTGAAAGGTCGCGTAAGAGTTGATATACGTCTCGGGATAGGGCGCGATAAAGTCCGCGAACGCGGCCACGAGGTAGAGCACCCCGAGCACGCTCAGCGCGAGGCGCGCGAGCGGGTGTTTGCGAAACTGCGTCCAGGCGAGGCTGGTAAGACTCGCCCCCCGCGCTTCGGGCGCGGCTTTGGTCGTTTCTTCGGGAGCACCAGAACGAGGTGCTTGCGCGTCCACGCTAGTACCGAATCCTTGGGTCGATAAAGGCAATCGCCAAGTCCGAAACGAGGTTACCCACCATCAGCAACACGACCAGAATGGTAAGAAATGCCATCACCACGTACTGGTCTTGCGCGTAAATCGAAGAAATAAAGAGCGGCGTGATGCCCGGCCAGCGCGTCACGTATTCGACCGTCCCGGCCCCGCTGATCAGTCCCGGCAAGATGCCACCAATCGTTGCTACAATAATGATAATAGCGTTGCGAAAGGCGTGCTTGTAGTTGACTTTTCGCTCTGAAAGCCCCTTGGCGCGAGCGGTGCGGATGTAATCTTGCCCCAAGACCTCGAGCATTTCCCCGCGCATAATCCGGGTGGTGAAAGACAGGCTCGAAAGCGCCACCACCAAGAGCGGCAGCACGAGGTGCCAGCCTATATCAACAAGCTGCCCCCACGGGCTCAACGAACTAAAGTTGGTCGAGGTCATCCCGCCAATGGGAAAAAGAAAGCTGTTGTTCGCCTGAAAATACTGCACCATCAGCGCCACCGCGATGAGCGCCAAAAAGAAGTTGGGAACCGCCAGCCCTATGAGGCTAAACACCGTCAACACCCTGTCACCGAGCGAATACTTGCGCAACGCTGAGTAAACGCCGATGGGAATAGCGATGAGGTAAGTGACAATTGTCGCGGGAAGAAGCAAAATAAAGCTGTTCGTCATGCGAGGAATGATGAGGTTAGTCACGTCGCCCTTGCTAACCATGCTAGTGCCGAAGTCAAAATGCAGGACCACGTTGCGCAGCCAGTAAAAATAGCGCAGCCACCAGGGTTGGTTGAGCCCCAAAAGTTCGCGAATGCGCTCGGCTTTATTGGGGTCTACTAAGTCAAAAGTAAACCTACTAGCGAAGTCGCCGGGTGCCCACTCAATGACCGCCCAGGCCAAAAAAGTCGCTAAGATAAAGGTAGGGATGAGGTTGATAAAGCGTTTTACAATATATGCAGTCACGGTCTTCTCCAGAGAAAAGTAAACTTATACGTAAGCTTACACTAAAACCAAAGACGAACACGATAAATTCGCGCTACGTTGACGTTGCGTTGACAGCAGCTCGACATAGGTGGTGTATAGGGGCATGATACGAGGGTCGCAAAATTTGCTAGCCGGTGGAGATATTTGAAAAACGGGGAACTCTGGATGAGCCAGAGTTCCCCGTGCAGCACCTTGTTACTGGGCGACGATAAGGTTTTCGCGGAAGTTGCCGGGACGATAGGGATCCTGGATAGAGTTAGAGTCCAGCGCCTCTTCGGGCCAGATGTTGCCCATATTTTCGTAGAGGCTAAAGGACGGCGAGATGAGCGGCGTGAGGGGCAGGTACTCGCGCATCAGCTCGGCGCGCTCGTTGTAAACCTGAACGCGTTCATCTAAGTCAATCGTGTCGTTCATCTGAACGGTAAGGCGGTCGAGCAGGATTTCCCAGGGGGCCACGTCGGTCGTGCTCTTGTTCCAACCGTTGAGGTTAGATGCCAAGCGGAAGACGTTGATACCTGAGGGGTTATCCACGTCGCCACCCACAAGCGCACCAATCTGGGCGTCGAAGTCGTGAGCGCGGGGCAGTTCTGTGCCGGACCAGGAGTCACCCCAGATTTCTACAGAGACTTCCTGAGGGTTAACCTGCACGCCGTAAGGGGCCATCGTTTGCGACATGACCAGCGCTTCTTGGGCGCGGCGGTTGTTGCCCGAGTTGAACTGAACGTCAAACTCGACGCGGCAGCCCGTGTCGGGGTTCATCAGCACGCCGTCGCTGCCCGTTTCGGTAAAGCCAATCGAGTTGAGGAGTTCAACACCGCGCTCGGGGTTGAATTCGAAGGGCTCTAAGAACGAAGCGTCAAAGGGAGCCGAGGCCGCCGTGTTGTAGTCGTAGCCAGCCACCCCGAGACCACCCAGCGCGGCGTTGATGAGCGCCTGACGGTCAATCATGACGTTGATCGCCTGGCGGAAGGCCGGTTCGCGGAACATGTTGGCCTTGCACTCGTCGGTGTTGTTGAAGTTGTAGAACAGGTAGTCGGTGTAGGAGCCGGGGCCGATATTGGCGTAAAGCTCGCCCTGAATCGCGCCGTTCTGAACAGCCTCCTGCACGGCGCGCAGTTCGTCTACCGTGGTCGGGTAGTACATATCGGACTGACCCGTCGTGACAAGACCCAACTGCGCGTTACGGTCTGCCGCAAAGGTGACAACCCATTGGTCGGGGCCGGGAATGGGATCGCCGTTGGCAGCCTGGACTTGCTCGCCGTAGGTGGGATTTTTCGCCAACACGATGCGCTCACCCTGACGGAATTCGGTTAGCATATAGGGGCCACCCGAAACAATTTCGCTGGGGTCGGTATCAACACCCCACATCGCCTTGATACCCTCAGCGCCGCTGGCATCATACACGGGCATAAAGATATGCGCGGGCATAATGCCGCAGTCTTGGCTGGCGAGGGCGTTAACCTGCTGCTTAGGCAGGGTGATCCTGTACTGGTAAGTGTCAATTTTTTCGTAAACAACAGGCTCTTCGTCCACGACAGAGCAGGCAAAAGCGTTCGCCTCAACCTCTGGGTCACCGAGGATGGTGCGCGCGGCGATGGCGTCGTCGGCGGTCATCTCAGTGCCGTCCGACCACTTCCAGCCTTGCTTTAGCGTAATGACAAACTCCTGCTCCGGCTGAACTTCTTCGATGTTGCTTGCGAAGTACAGGTTGTAGTTACCGTCTGCGTCTTTGAAGGTGCGGTTATCCACCCAGTCGCGGTAAATAATGCCTGGACCCGCGTACATGCCCAAGATAACGGTTTCGGTGGCGCTCGAGGTCAAGTACGGGTTCAGCGTAGTGATATCACCAAAGGCGGTCTCCTCAATGGTGCCGCCCTGCGGCGCGCTCGGCGCGTACGCCTCCGGCCACGTGAAAACGTCCGTCTCGGTCTGTGCGGCGGCCAGCCCCACAAACGTAGCGAGAACGAAGCTCAAAAGGATTCTCTTCATCTAATTACCTCCTAAGAATTTTGACGCGTCCCAAGCCGCGGTCTTAACCGGAGCCTCGGGTGACGTCGTTGCGAACTATAAGATGTCGCACTTTAGGCTAACTTGCTAAGGCCAAAAAATCAAGCACACCCCGCTTTCCAGCGCCGCCCCACAAGGCAAGCTCCCAGGTAGAAAACATCCCGGCGGCACCCTGTAAATTCTGAATGTCTGCACCCTATTAGTATAACCACACCAGTGAGCAAAGTGGTTCGGCCTTCTGAAGAAATGTTCATTTTCAGGTTTCTTCCAGCTTTGAACAGAACGCCTTCTTTTTCCTGGGGTTTTTGTGCAGAGCTGCCCTTACTGCCCAAACATGCATTCAACGTCGCGGCTGCCCTGCGTGACCACCAGGATAGTTACGCCCGTCTCGGACACTCTGCACAAAAAGTCGTCTTCTTTGTGAGGTTCTCATGTAAAGACGTTTCTTCTAAACATGTGTAGAGAGGAAAAAACGCACCGCAGCTTCTAGCCGCGACGCGTTCTCTTTGGTCCAGCTTGACGAGCCTAGGCCCTCGGCAGCACCGCCAACGCGAGCGCCAGCAAACCCCAGATAATCCCGCCCCAGACCGTCAGGCGGTGAAGCCCCCCTGCGGTGCCCCTCGCGCCGCCAAACTCCTGACCGCCCCCGCCGCCCAAGCCCTCACCCAGGCCGCCCTGTTTGGGCTCTTGCATAAGGATGATCGCGGTGAGAAGACCCGACAAAAGGATGAAAAGAACGAATACAAGCCAAAAAAGGAAAAACACGCGTTGCCTCCAGCATGGTTCTAGCGTACGAAAATTAGTCTACAGCGGTTTTCATCACTACCAAATCCATCAGCGCAGATATCATCCCCTGAACTATGGTACGGGCGACAACTCGCAGACTAAATTTGTCTCAGACCAGATGATACCTGCTACATCAGACCAGATGATACCTGCTATAAAGTGGTGCCGAGAGCGGGACTCGAACCCGCACAGGTTGCCCCGGTAGATTTTGAGTCTACTGCGTCTACCGATTCCGCCATCTCGGCACGTAGCCGGTACACAAGACGAGCAAGAATCACACTAACCCGGTGCAGCGCCCGTCATGGTCACCAAGCGTCACTATACCCTGCGGGGAGGCGCTAAGTAAAGGTGGGCTCGAGGCTTCTATAAGATTAGCCGAAACAGAGTCAGGCCCCTTAAAGGAGCCTGACCGAACTGCAAGAGGTTTGGTGGGTGGCTAGTTTGCCGGACGCAACAGCACAATCGTCGGATTGGTGCCTTCTTCGTCAAAGTCCGACACGTAGATGTCGCCGTTGGCGGGGTTTTCAACCAGGTCGAGGGGGTCAATGAACAGAAGGGGATCACCCGTATTCGCGTCTTTGAGGCTTGGCACGTTCAGGGGGGTGTCGATGATGTCGTAGTTCTGACTCGCGCTGCCGGGCGTGAGCACGAGAATGTCGTTGCCGGTGCTGTACTGAAGAACCAGCAGCTTACCCTTGAGCTGACCGCCAAAGGTGTTGCTCTTATACTCGATAGCCCCATTGGGCGACTTGCTGACCCCAAAATCGAAGCTGAAACCTCTGTAGTTGGGATCGGCGGGCGTGCCGCTTGGGTACTGGCTTACCTGAGCGGGGCCACTGCTCGAGGTGTTACCCCCGTTCAAAATCCACTCGCAACGCTTGGGATTGGGATGTCCGTAGTAGCCATCCTTGACCACGCGGAAGAGCCAGTCGTTTTGCGTCGTGGTAATTCTCCAGCCGTCGGTGCGGTCCTCGGGAGGATTGCTGGTTGGGCCGAGATATTCAGCATTCACAGCGTCCGTGGCGGTGAGCTTCGGCCCGGCGTAGCCTCCTCCGGGCCTCGTCTCACACGTGCCGGGGAGGGGGTCGTAACGCGGTATATTGCCACCGGCTGCCGAACCGTTGGCCGGGGCGTAAAGTTGACCGTTGGAGTGCCACACCAGGTCGTAAGCGTTGCGAACCCCGCGACCATAAATAGTTAGGGGCGCGTTCGCAGCAAAGGGATTATAGGTGCCGCCGTCTTCCGTCTTGGCGTTAAGGGGTAGCGAGGCGATCATGCTGGTGTCGAGGCGGAGAATAGCGGCGTTGAGCAGGCGCTCGGGTTGCCATTGCCAGGTTTGGTCGGGCGCGCCCATCGCGGTATTTGCGCCCTGGTTAAAGTAGAGCGCGCCGTCGGGACCAAAGGCTACCGAGTTGGTCGCGTGGTCTTTGGTGGAGCGGGGCAAGCCGACCACAACGTCTTGCACGTTTTCTAAGTTGGGACCGCTCAGGCGCGTGATCTTGCCGCTCCAGGGCTTGCGGTTGTTGACGTTGTCAAAGCCAGCAAAGGTGTGGCTCACCCAGACGACGAGGTTGTTGGCCGTCGCGCTGGGGTCAAAAGCAAACCCGATAAGGAGACGCGGGCCGTTTTCCGCCTTTTGCAGCGAGGTGATCACCTGGGGGGTGCCGAGCGTTCCGTCCGCCTGGATCGTAAAACGCTTGATGCGCCCGTCGACGGTGGTCGCATAGAGTTTGCCGTCGGGACCTATCACCAGCGAGGTGTGTTTGTCCGTACCCGTCACCACGGTGGTAGGCGTGAACGCCACGACGCTCACGTTGCGGGTTTTGTTTCCCGTCGTAAACGTGGCCGTGTACGGAACAAACGACACACCGTCTAAATCCTTGACGCCGCTCGTGACCTGAAAACGGTATTCGGTGTTGGCCTCGAGCAAATTAGTCGGCGAAAGCGTGATCACGTCGTTGCCGCCCGACGTCCCGAGGCTCGCAGCGATCTGGGTGCCGGTAGCCACCTTGACCAACCTGACGTTGGCGGAAGTGAGCGTTTCCGGGTCTACCCCGCCACCCGGAAGATTAAGGCTGGTCTTGATGCCCACGTCGCGGAAAACATCCGTCGCACCGTCCGCGGGGTCCGAGCTTTCGACTATGGGCTGTTTGGGGCTGTTTGTGGTGCCCGTTGTAAAGGTGCTTGTATGGGGCTTGACCGGCGCACCCATAGAGTCTTCGACGCCGCTGGTTACTTCGAAACGGTACTGTGCGTTGGGTGCGAGCAGGTTGTCGGGCTCGAGCGTGATGGTGTCGTTGGCGGTCGCCGAAACCGAGGCGGGTACCTGCGTCCCGTCGCTACTCACGAGCCTGACGGTGCTCGAGGTGACCGTAGCCCTGTCGATGTTGCCACCGTTGACGAGGTCAAGCGTGGCGACGGCGGACGCACTGAGCGAGACGTCAGTCGCTCCTTTCTCAGGCGATACCTGAGTGACGGTGGGGGACTCGCGGTCTGGCTCGGTCGGGCCAAAAAGGCCGCAGGCGGTAAGCGTAAGAAGCAAACACAAAAAGGCTGCAAAACGTTTGGTCAGTTTGTTCATGAATCACTCCGCTAAGTTATTTGGTAACTTTGATGGCCGCGACGGATGCAAAGTTTACCGAAGGGTCAAAGACGATGGTGAGGTTGCCGTCGGTTACGCTGATGTTCTCGAATGTCTGGGTGATAGCTGTGTTCTTGCCCCCGCTTTCTGCAAAGATGTCAAAGTTGTCGAGCTGGAGTTTGCCTTCAACGGACACGTCAAACACGCGCTTACCGGCCTCGTTCCAGAACCGTTCAGCGAAGTAGAGCGTGAGGTTGTAAGTTCCGTCAGTTAAGGGAAGATTGTAGACGAGTTGGCGCTGATTTTGCGGTGTGCTTTCTTCCACGTTGCCGCGGTAGGTCCAGTATAGTTGGTCGTCCGTCGTGTTGTCGATGGGCAACTTGTCAGGACTTTCGACCTTGGCTGTTGAGGGCCTGAAGAGACCGCTCCCGGTGTCGGTATACCAGACCCCTTCGCCGCTCGTGTACGAGCCGCTTCCGGCCACGTTGATGCGGTAGGGCGCGAGGTCAGCGGGGGTAACGTTGGAGATAAGGTAAACGTTATCGTTGAAGTCGTAGTTGATGCCCGCGTAGTCCATCCCCATTAAGTAGGTATTGGGGATCACGGCACCCGTGCGGTCTTCGGCGACCCAGAAACGGATGTGGTGACCGCAAACGATGGATGCATTGCGCGCCCTCTGTTCCAAGCAGTCTTTGTCTATAATAGTCGTGCCCCCTTTGCCGTCGGGCACCTCACCTATGGTGTTAAGTCTCCAGTCGCTCCACTCATTGTCTACCTTGAAACCAAACACGCCGTTGGACGTGAAGCTGCCTTTGACCGGGTTGTTCCTGGTGTCTATCCTGCTAGGCAGTACCGTCTGCCCCTCTTCTTCGTCATGTACAAAGAGTCGGTTGGTGGAGGGGGCTGCAGCGCTGTAACCCTCCTTCTTTTCATACCAGTAGAGGCTGCTGACGTTTCCTTGAATGTGGTAAGCGGCGAGTTGGCGCACCGTGACGGGTTTGCTGGTGTCCGCACGCTGCCAGTAGGGCGAGAGAACCTCATCGCCGACGGCCTCGACCCGGCCCTTGTTGTTAAGCGGCTGACCCGACTTAGTGATGGTAGTTTTGTAACCAAATAGCTTGACTAGCTCCTGGAGTGAGGGTTCTCTGTCTTGTTCCGAGAACTCTTGCCAAAAGCCCGCGAGTTCGACGACTTTGTACTGGTTGCTCGACGCGCTCGAGACGATTGTCATCGTACCTGTATTGAGGTCTCCCCCGGTCGCCACAAACTTGAGCGTCAGGTTGAGACTACCGTTAACAGCGACCGTCGTCGGCAGAGAAGGAGGGGACACGAGCTGCCAGGCGCCTTGGATGGGTAAGTCGGTTATCTCGAGGGGGGCGCTGCCTGTGTTGATAATTCTTACGGTCGCGGTGTCGTGAACTACGTTGGGCAAACGGCAGCAGGAGTCATCAGGTTTGAGTTTGGTACCATCTTCCGGATTTTGGATACGACTAAATACAAGGCGGTCATCATAAGGCGCGCCGTCTAAGTTGTTGAGCGTGACTTCCGCCGCGTTAGGCGTAGGCGCGGTCGGCGTGCCGCTACCGACGACCTGAAAGGTGAGGGTACTTTCAGCCACATTACCCGCGCCGTCGGTGGCTCTGGCGGTCACCGTGTGGTTGCCGACCGTCGAGACGCTAAAGGGGGCGCTGTAACTCTGAAAGGGGCCGCCGTCTAGGCTGTACTCGGTTTTAGCCAAGCCGGAGCCGCCCTCGTCCGCCGCCGTGATGGTCACGGTGGCGCTGGTTTCATAGACGCCGGGAGACCGTTGGGTGCCGGTGACCGCCGCCGACACGGTTGGGTTGGTGGTGTCGGGTTGGGTGCCATCCACTATGGTGAACGTTTCAGTCGCTTCCGCCGTGTTGCCCGCGTTGTCGCTGGCCCTGACGACGACCGTGTGCTCACCCGAGGTCGTGACCTCAAAGGGTGCATTATAGCGAACGGGAAGCGCGCCGTCGAGACTATATTCAACCGCAGCCAAACCCGAGCCGCCCGCGTCCGTTGCCGCAATCGTCACCGTGGCCTTGCCCTGATAAGCACCGGAAGCGTTGGTAGCGCCGCTCAACGTAAGGGTCACCGTCGGGTCAACCGCATCTGCGGGCGCGCCGCCTTTCACAACGGTAAAGGTTTTTTCACTCTCACCAACGTTGCCAGCGCCGTCGGTGGCTCGAGCCCTTACGACGTACTCACCGGGTGTGGTGAGGGTAAAGGGTTGGCTGTAGGCTTGAAAAGAAGAACCGTTCAAGCTGTACTCGGTCGTGCTCAAACCAGAGCCGCCCGTGTCCGCCGCCGTGACGGTCACTTTGGCGCTGTCCGTATACGCGCCGGAGGTGTTGGTTGTACCCTCTAAAGCTATCCGTACGGTGGGTTTGGTCGTGTCGCTCTGATTGGGGTTTTGGTCGCACCCAATGAGCAACAGAAAAGGGATGAGAAGGAGAAAAAGAGATCTTTTCACAAATGTGCCTCCCGCAGGCCGTCTAGGGTCGTTGAGGTGTAAGTTGAAGTGTGTCCTGTCACAGCGAATGCGTCGTCCCAGTCTAGTTACACCCAACCTGCAAATTCCGGATGTACGCTACCAAATGTGCAAGGCTGTGCCGATGCGTTAGGTTACACCTTTGGCACGCTTTCCGGACCTGCACTTTACGCCTCTCACAAAACCCTCGCCACGTCACCTGCACAACCCACGCGAACGTCTGTAAGAATTTTGTAAGACTTCCCCTGTTACGTTAAGAACGGATGAAGGTCCCCTCCCGCCTCATCCCATTTCTCTCCCCGGCCTCACGCCTCCCACGTGAGGTCATTCTCTTTTGGAGAGTTTTTTCAGGGTTGCTCCTTCAAGCGCTCTCGCCCAAGTCATCCCCTCAGTCATCCCCTCTCTTGAAGCTCGGGGTCCGCCGCGTTAGGCTGGAAAGGGCGCACTAAGCGGTTCTCAGAAACGCTGAGTCTACCGACGCAGATATACCCTCTACGGAGCACCGGTCATCGACGAACCTACGTCCTGCACGATAATTTGTAGGTTGAATTCGCTCACAGGGATGATTGACGCCCGTGGTCTACCTACTGCAAGTAGCGCCGCAGGGGGTCTGTTATGGAAGGAACAAAACGCACCGAGTTCAAGGCCGAAATCAAGCAGGTTTTAGACATTCTCATCCACTCGCTCTACACCGAACGCGAGATTTTCTTGCGCGAGCTCGTCTCGAACGCCTCCGACGCGCTTCACAGGGTCAAGCTCGAGACGCTCCAGAGAGGGGACGTCGTGGACCCGCAGGCCGAGTTGGCCGTCTGGATAGAGAGCGACAAAGACGCGCGCACGCTGACGGTGCGCGACACGGGTTTAGGCCTCACCGAGGACGAGATGGTTACGTCGCTGGGGACCATCGCCCACTCGGGCGCAAAAGCGTTTGTCGAGACGATGAAACTTAACGCGGGGAGCGCGGGCAGTACGGTGGACGTTATCGGCAGGTTCGGCGTGGGCTTCTACTCGGTGTTTATGGTCGCCGACGAGGTAACGGTGACGTCACGCTCTTACCGCCCCGAGGCCGAGGCGGCCTTTTGGCGCTCCGACGGCGGGGGAAGCTATGAGGTCGGCCCGGCGGACAAAGAGGAGCGCGGCACGACCGTTACGCTCAAACTCAAAGAGGACGCGGGGGAGTTTGCGGAACCCTACCGCCTGCGAGGCGTCGTCAAGACGCACTCGGATTTTGTGGCTTTTCCCATTTATCTCAAGGAGGGCTCGGAATGGACGCAAGTCAACGCGCAGCGCGCGCTTTGGCGCGAACCGGCGCGGGGACTCGAGGGTGAGCAGTACACCAAGTTTTATCAGCAACTCACCTACGACGCGAAAGAACCGCTGAGGACGGTTCACGTTACGGCGGACCTGCCCATCCAGTTTTACGCGCTTTTGTTTGTGCCCTCGAGCCGCGACTACCAACCCTTTGGCCGTCTTGACGACTACGGGCTCAAGCTCTACGCGCGCAAAGTCCTTATCCGCGAGCACGTTAAAGAACTCCTGCCACCCTACCTGCGCTTTTTGGAGGGCGTGGTGGATTCCGAGGACCTGCCCCTCAACGTCTCGCGCGAGTCGGTGCAGGCGACGCCCGCGGTGGCGCGCATCCGCAAGGTGCTGACGGGGCGCGTGGCGAGCGACTTGGCCGCGCTGGCCGACGAGGACCCCGAGCGCTTCCGTGCGCTCTTCCGCGAGTTCGGCCCCTTTCTCAAAGAGGGCGTCGCCACCCACGCGGAGGGCGCGGAGCGCTTTACCGACCTCCTGCGCTTCTCCTCGAGCCGAGACGCCGAGTGGACCTCACTCAAAGGTTATGTAGCGCGCATGAAGCCCGACCAGAACGAGATTTACTACCTTTTGGGCGACGATTACGAGACGGTGTCCAGAAGCGCGCACCTCGAGTATTTTAGAAAGCACGACCTAGAAGTGCTCCTGTTTACCGACCCGGTAGACGCGTTTTTGGTCATGGGCTTATTGAACTACGAGGGCAAGCTTCTCAAAAACATCGACGACGCCGACCTCGAGTTACCCGAGTTCCCCGAGGACAAAAAACTCGAGACACCCAAGGATGAAGATTTCATCTCGCTCACGGCGTTTGCCAAACAGATTTTGGGCGACCGGGTCGCGGGCGTGCGCGAGAGCAAGCTCTTGACCGAGGGCGCGGCGCGGCTCGTGAACCCGCCCCATGAAGACGCGGGCGCGTACCGCGTGCAGCGCCTCATGGGCAGGGGTGCAAGCCGGGGTGCGGAGGTGCCCAAGAAAATCCTCGAACTCAACCCAAAGAGCCCGCTCGTTCAGGGTCTCGCCGAACGGCTCCGTGAAGATGACAAAGACCCGCTCCTGCCGCTGCTGCTCGAGCAGATGTTCGAAAACGAACTCGTGATGGAAGGCCTTCACCCCAACCCCGCCGCGATGGTGCCCCGGATTCGGCGGCTTATGGAGCAGGCCGCAGCGGGGATGGCGAAACGGGTTTTTGAAGACAACTTTGAAGATGACAAGGAGAAAACGGAGGCGACCGGGCTCGAGTGAGCGCGGTCGAGAGAACGCTTTCGGTCCTCACGACGCTGCCGGGGCGGGAGACGTGGTGCTCCCTCGCCGTCATTTTGCTTGTCTATGTGCTTCTTGCCGCGCTAGTTATAAGCGGGAGCGGGTTTATAAAGCCTTCACCGCTCCCGCTGACGGGCTGGGGTTACTTAAAGCTCGGGCTCGTTTTGCTGGTCGCGCCGAGTGGGCTCGAGGAGGGCCTGTTCCGCGCCCTCCTGCTGCCCCGCCCGGACGAGCGCGGGGCGCTTCTCTACGCCGCGCTGAGCTTGACGCTCTACGTTCTGTCGCACCCCGTCAACGCGCTTCTTTTCAGGCCCGCGGCGCTGAACGTTTTCACCGACCCGCGCTTTCTCGTGGCGGTCACGCTTCTAGGCGTGGCCTGCACCGCCGCCACCTGGACGTCCGGGTCATTGTGGCCCGCCATTCTCATTCACTGGCTCACGGTTTTTGTGTGGCTCGGCTTTTTGGGCGGACGCGCGGCGCTTAGCAAGTAGGGGGTTGCGTCGGCGTGTCGAGTCTTTGGCAGGGTTTGATGCACGCTTGAGCCGTTACCCAATCTTTAGGGGCCAAAAAGGCTCACGGGAAAAATGTAACCGTCAAAGGGAACAGCAGAGGAGGGAGCGGCGCGCCTTCGGGTACGGCGGTCCAGCGCTCTCCCGGCTTGATGGGCGCGGGCGTGGTCAGCGTGCCCGTGGTCATCACCTCACCCGGCTCGAGGGGTCGCGCGTGTTCCAAATTTTGCAGCGTGTCAACGAGGTGAGTGAGCGCGTCCACAGGATTACCCATCACGTCCGCGCCGCTTCCCTGCGCCTCTTCGACCTCACCGCGCCGCAACGACAGCCTTAAGTTGCCGAGCTGAGCGTAAAGGGCCTGATGCGCCGAGGGAACGTCCACCTTCGGGCCGATGAGGAGCGCGCCGTGGAGGCCGAAGTCCGCCACCGCGTCGGCGGGGCGAAAGCGCCAGTCGGGATAGTGACAGTCCACGATTTCAAAACCTAAGGCCAGCCAGGCAACGTTTTGGAGAATCTCCCAGGGATTCTCGCGCGGCGCGGCGCCCCCGCCCCGCCAGCCAAAGACGATCTCGGGTTCGAGCTTGGGTGCCGCGAACCCCGCCAGCGACAGTGTAAAGGCGTCATCCTCGGTTTCAACTTGGTGGACGGTGTCGTCATAAACGTAAGACCACACGGGCGCATTGAGCCCCAACGGCTCCCACGCCGCCCGGTTGGTCAGGCCGAGCTTGCGCCCGGCGACGCGGTGCCCCTCCGCCTCGCGCAGACGCAGCAGCGCCTCGCCCACGCCGTACGCCTCTTCAAACCCGAATGCGCCCTCCTCCGAAGGTGGGGTGAGGAGGGCGCGGCGGGCTCGAGCGTCCACAAAAGCTTTTGTGAGCGCGTCGGCTGGGTTTGGTGGTGCGTCGGATGATTCGGATGATGAGGTCATACCCCATCTTGCAGCAGCGGGCGCGGTAGGTCAACCGGAAGCAGGAGAACAAGGGGTTGCAACCCCTTGTTTCACTCACCGCTCATCACCCGGTACTTGCTTTTTCTAGCCCCAAAACTTCCACCAGGGACGCGCGTTTTGCGCGGCGCTCAGCTCTTCGGAGGCCTTGCGGTGCTGCGCCACCTTGGCTTGCTCTGCGGCTAACGCGGTTTTGAGACTTTCGTTTTCGTTTTCGAGCATCGGCAGGCGTTTGAGCGCTTCCGCAGCCTTGTCGCGCTCCTTGTCTCTCTCCTTGGTAAACGACCCCGCCTGCTCCTTTAGCGTTGCCACTTCCTTCTCGAGATGTGCGACCCGCGCTTTGGCAGTGGTGAGCTCGCCCTCGAGCGTCGCCGCCTGCTTTTTGAAACGCGCCGCCTCCGCCTCCCCTGCCGACTGCTTGCTGCCAAGCGCCGTGTACTGCTCGGTAAGCGTTTTGTGCTTCTGGAGCAGTTCTAAGTAGGCTTCTTTTTTTACGTAGGGTTTGGCGTCTTGTTGCGCGCTGGCCTGAGGCGCGGCTTGAGCTGAGGCTTGGGGCTGAGGTGCTTGTGACACAGGGGGTGCAGGCGCAGGCGCGGGCGCTTTGGGTGGGGTGGGGGGTGTGAACTGGGTGGACGCGTCTTGACCCGCCTGGGCGGCTTTGTGCGCCCTAACATCCTCCTCGGGCCACGCCTCCATGCCCTCGGGAACGGGCTCGGCGGTGGGGTTTAGGTCCTCTTCACCCGCCATCACGCGGGCGAGGTAATTGAGAACGTCGACCTCGGTGACGCTGCCCTGTGGGCCGCTGCCGCTAAGGCTCCGCCAATCGACGTTGTTTTCTTCAGCCAACCGTTGGGCGAGGGGGACTATCGTGGGTGCGCTCATACCGCCCCACTTTGCGCCCAAAAGCGCGCAGACGCTGTTTGAAACCCCACACGCGCGGGTGTGAAACATGACACAGCGTGAAATTTCGAAGTGAGAAAGCGCGCGCTCCTCACGCACTGTTGTTAAAGCACTGTTGTTAAACATGCACTGTTGTCGAAAAAGGAGGTAAGCAGAAAAAGCTTCTGGGTCTGCTCTTTACTCGGTACTTTCACATCTTCTGAGCCAACCCGACTCCACATGATAAAAGACGTAAAAGCCGCGCGCACCACGTTTCCGAAGCGTCTCCTGTGCGTAAGCTGACTTCCGGAGGTTGAATATGAGCGACGTAAACGCGAACGACGCGAAGAGCGGCGGAGGCGACTACAGCGGGAGTGAACTCGAGGCCATCTGGCAAGAGTTTCAGAAGGAGGGCGAAGAAACCTCTTGCCCTGCTTGTGGGGGCGAGGTCGAGGTCACGCTCGACAACGACCCGGCGGAGGGCGGAAGCGGCACCCCCGAGGTCAGCATGACCTGCACCAACTGCGGACGCGAGGGGGAGTTTCGTCCGGGCGCGGATACCTACGGCTGGAAAGAATAAGCGTGAATATAGGAGCCGAAAAGGGCGAACCATGAACGTTCGCGGCGTGATTCTCGACGTTGACGGCACGCTCGTTAACAGCAACGACGCCCACGCGCGCGCCTGGATAGAGGCGCTGGCCGAACACAGCTACGACGTCCCTTTTGAGACGGTGCGGCCCCTTATCGGCATGGGCGGCGACAAGCTCATGCCCGAGGTTGTCGGCGTAGACGGGGAAAGCGAGGAAGGCAAAGCCATCGACGCCCGCCGCGGCGACATTTTCCGCACTCAATACCTGCCTCACTTGCAAGCTTTCCCAAGGGTCCGTGAGCTTTTGGCGCACATGAGCGCGCGTGGGCTAAAGCTCGTCGTGGCGAGTTCGTCCAAAAAGGAGACGTTGGAGCCTCTGCTCGAGCTCGCCGGGGCAACCGACCTCATCGAAAGTAAGACCTCAACCGACGACGCGGACGCGTCCAAACCCTCACCCGACATTGTAGGGGCGGCGTTGGAACATTTGAGCCTCCCCAAAGAGAATGTCGTGATGATTGGCGACACGCCCTATGATGTTGAGGCGGCGGGGCGTGCCGGAGTCGCCCTCATCGGCTTGCGCTGCGGGGGCTGGGACGACGCGGGTTTAGAGGGAGCTATCGCTATTTACGACGACCCCGCCGACCTGCTGGCGCACTATGACGCCTCGCCGCTGGCTGCCGACGGCTGATTTTTCGCGCCATCTTTCTACGTCTTTTCTGCATCGCAACCACGTTAGCTGTGCGCGTCAGCCGCTTTCGTTGCTGATGGAAAACCAAAAACAAAGTCTGACGCAGGATTCCTCGAGCAGCCAGTCCAATAGAGCAACAGCCTGAGTGACGAAACGAGACTTCACCGACTAATCCCGACTCTTCTACTGGTTGTTGTTCGGAATCATTCCGATTAGTATAAGCGTATGCAGACGCCTGATGGCCCCACCCAACAACCGGATTTTCCTTCCAATCACGCTTTTGTCCTTCAAGTCGTGCAGCCCGCGCTGCTCGGGCTCATGGACGGTTCCGTCTCGACGCTCGCGCCCCTTTTTGCCGCCGCCGAACTCACGGGCAGGCCCCTGTCCGCCTTTTACGTCGGCATGGCCGCCTCGATAGGCGCGGGCATCAGCATGGGACTCGCCGAAGCCTTGTCGGATGACGGCACCGTGTCGGGGCGGGGCAATCCCTGGGTGCGGGGCGCGATCACAGGCGGCGCGACCATCCTGGGCGGGATGCTCCACACGCTCCCTTTCCTCCTCAACGACTTACAGACGGCGCTCTACCTGGCTTACATCGTCGTCACGGTTGAACTCTTGGCTATCGCCTACATCCGCTACCACTACATGAAAAGTCCACTCGGCCAGACCGTTTTGCAAGTTGTCGTGGGGGGCGGCATCGTTTTTGGGATAGGTCTTCTGCTAGGCCGCATCGGTGCGGGCTGAGGCGGAAGTTGTAGGGGGCGGTATTTGCGAAATTTGATTCCGTATTGGCCGTCCAAGATGCAGTTTGATGAACGCCCGCGTCCGGTCGGCGTCATCTTGGTGAAACCTGTTCCAGCAGGGCCAGCCGCGTCATAGTTGTAACCATATACTTGTAACCATGCAGCTTTCGCTCGTCCCGCTTATGGGACCCCTTCATTTGCGCTTTCCCCTCTACAACGCGGTGAGCGTCCGCGACACTGTGGCGGCCTTTGAGCCGGACGCGCTCGCGCTCACGCCGTTAGGGTCCACCGCCCTAGACACGCCCGCCTGGCAGGACACGCAGGAGATTGCCTTGCCGCTCGCGGTGGTGCCGTGGGCCAAAAAGAGAGGCTTACCTCTTTATCCTGTGCTCGAGCCCTCCCCCGACCCCTACGCCGAACGGGATTTCCGGCGCTACGCGGCGCAGTACACCGACGCGCGCAACCTGCTCAGCGAGGTGGACGCCGCGCTGCGGCCTCTCCCGTTTCTGTTAGAAGAGTCTCTCACTTTGACGCGCATCCAAAACGAGGTGCTGCCGCTCCTGAGCGATTACCAAACCCTGCGCGAGGCGCGCCTTGGCGACGGTCCCGGCACCGACTGGCTGCGCGAAAGGATGGACGTGGTGGCGGCGCGAGTGTTAGAACTCCCGCATGAACGCGTGGCCGTTCTAGCCAGCGCCGACCACATCCCCTTTTTGGAGAAGGCGTTCGAGGGACGCGCAGAACTCACGCTCCCGCCCGACGTTGCGCCCACGGAGGAGGCTCGAGAGCGGAGCCTCCTCGACTTCGCCTTTCGCGGCGACCCGCCCGAACCGGGCAACGTCATCGCCAGGCTCCGCACGCTTTCCTCTTCCGAAGCGCGCTACCACGAGGCCAATCTGCTCCTCGCCAACGGTCACGTCGCGGAGGCGCTGGGCGTGTTGGAGGAGACTTCTCACGGCGACTTCAGTAAGCCCTACTATCTGCCCGGTTACCTGCTCTCGCGCTTAGGGCAACTGCGCGACTTGGCGGGCGAGCGGGCGGGGGCGCTGCGCGCGTATCGGGGCGCGCTGGCGCTGGACTGGGTGCCCGAGGAGGCGCGGGCGGCGGCGGCGGCGGGACTTATCGCACCCTTTGAGGCTTTTGAGGAGGCGTCACCGTAGATGCACCTCAAACGCTACAAGAGGGAGTTTGAGCATTCCTACGCCTTTGGGACGTTTCCGGTGCTCGAGCTCCTCACCCACCGCCCCGAGCGAGCGCTGCGGGTGGTGGCGCATTCCAAGGGCGCGGTGAGCTCGGGGATTGACCGGATTGAGACGCTATGTGGTCTTCACCACGCGCCTTTTGAGGTGAATGACACGCTCGTGGAGAGGCTTTCGCACAAGGGCAACGTTTACGTGTTCGCGGCGTTTGAAAAGTACGAAACCGCGTTGAACCCGGATGCAACCCACCTCATGCTCGTCAACCCCTCGGACATGGGCAACGCGGGGACCATTATGCGCACCATGTTGGGCTTCGGCGTGCGCGATCTTGTGCTCGTCCCGCCCGCCGTGGACCCCTTCAACCCGCACGTGGTGCGCGCCTCGATGGGCGCGCTGTTCGCGCTCAACACGGCGTCTTTTGATGTGGCGACTTATGAGGAGACGTTCACGCGTCCCCTCTTCCCTTTTATGCTGGGGGCCGACGCGCCTCTTCATAAAGTTTCTTTTCCCAGGCCTTGCACCCTCGTTTTCGGCCCCGAGGGTCCCGGTCTGCCCGAATCCTACAGAACCTTGGGTCGAAGCGTCCGTATCCCGCAGGACCCGCGTATTGAATCGCTCAACCTTGCGGTGGCGGTGGGCCTGGCGCTTTACGAGATGACGCGGGGGCGGGTGTAGCCCTTGTGACCCGCCCCGCCCTCTCTTTTCGGGAACGCGTCGGCTACGGCGTGGCCGACTTTGGCGCGTCGCTGACGTTTGTGGCGGTCAACACCTGGCTCCTTTACTTTTTAGTCAACGTCGTCGGGCTGGGGCCGCTGCGCGCAGGTCTGGTTTTCGTCGCCGGACGCGCTTTCGACGCGCTGCTCGACCCCGTAATGGGGCTGGTGAGCGACCGGACTCAGAACCGTTGGGGACGGCTGCCCTACATCCGGCTGGGCGCTGCGCCCTTAGGCGCGTCTTTCGCGCTCTTGTGGTTCCTTCCGGGCGGACCCGGAAGTTTCGCGCTCGCGCTGGGGGCGTTTGGGCTTTTTTCGCTTTTCTACACGGTGGTGCAGGTGCCCTATCTGGCGCTCACGCCCGAACTCGAGCCGGACTACGACGCGCGCACCACCTTAAGCGCCTACCGGGTCGGCTTCGGCGTGCTCGCGTCGCTCTTAGCGGTGGCGCTGCCGCCCGTTATCATCGCGTCATTCGGCACCTCATCCGGCGACGCGCCCACGCTCGCCGCGTCGGGGCCGACGGGCTGGCGCGTGATGGGCGCGCTTTTCGGTCTCGCGGCGGCGGCCTCTTATTTAACAATGGCCGCGTCGGTGAGAGAGCCTGGGCGGGAGTTGGCTCGAGCGTCTGCACAAGCCGCGCAAGAAGCCACAAAAAGACGTTCCATGCGGATGCTGACAGTGATGACGGACCTTCGCGCCGCGTGGCGCGTCCACGGTTTTGCGCCCCTGTTCGCGCTCTTCATGACCGTCACGGTGGGGCTCATGATTGTGAATTCCGTGTTGCCCTTCTACCTCGAATCCGTTCTGCGGCTCTCCCCGCAGGCGCAGCCCCTGGTGCTGGGCACGCTCTTCGGCGTCGCCATCCTCGCGTTTCCGTTCTGGACGTTTTTGGCCGCAAGGTTTGGCAAACGCGCGGGACTGGGTCTCGGCCTCGCGGGGCTGAGTGTGGGGCTGGGTCTCATCGTGTGGGTTGAGCCGCAGACGTTTTCAGCGCTTCTGGCGCTCACCGCGCTCGCGGGCATAGGCCTCTCAGCGGTGATGCTGTTTCCCTGGGCGATGCTCCCGGACGTGCTCGAGTTCAGCGAAGAGGCGAGTAAAGAGACGGGGGGCGAGAAAGCCGGGAACGCGCGCGCGGGCCTCTTATACGCGCTCTTTACTTTCGGTCAAAAGCTCGCGGGGTCGTTGGGCGTATTTGCCAACGCGCTCGTGGCCTCTCTTTTTGGCTATCAGGCGGGCGTGGCCGAGCAGAGCGCGCGGACGGTGGCGGGGCTTAGAGGCATGACGGGACCCGTCGCCGCGCTCGTTTTTCTCGTCGCGCTCCTTCTTACGCTGCGCTTTCCCATCTCCCGTGAGGCGCATGAGGCGGTGCGGACGCGGCTCGAGGCCCAGCAAACGGGGAAAAAATAGTTAACATCAAGAAACAGATGCGCGGCCCCACACGACGTTTTGAAAAATGGCGCGTTATACTCGCTCCATTCCCCTCGTGGTCGGTTTACCGAGGTGGGAAGAAGTGGGAAGATGGGGAAGAGTGAGACGGGGAGGCAGGCTTTAGGGAGCCATTTTGCGCGAGCTACTTTACGACGCAGCGGACCATTTCAAAAGGGGCAAAGCGTTAGCCGAAGGGGGCGACGTGCGGGGCGCATTGCGCTCTTTTGAAGACGCGCTGCGCGACCTTCACGCGGTCAAGCCGCAAAGGATGCGCGACGTGCTCCTCGCTTACGTTCACCTCTCGCGCTACGAGTTGGCGGCGAGCTTAGACCCCGCCTCAGCCGACAGCGACCTGCGGCTCGGTTACTCCTACGCCCGCAGCACGGGGGAGCCCGCCGTCCGTAAGCTCGCCGAAACGCTCTGGACGGAGCATCTGAAAACGCGCGGCTCGAGAGAAGTGCAAACCGTCGGGCAACATACGCGGGGCGGCAAGAAGAAACGAAGCCTCACCAGACCCTAGCCTCACCAAACCTTAGCCTCACCAAACCCTAGCCCCGACCAAACCCCAAGTCCCTGTTACGATGGCGCTATGTCTGACTCTACCCCTCTCGAGACTCTCCGCGCCGCCGCCTACGCCCATGAAGAGGCTTATCTAGAAACGCTGCAAGGCTTGGTGGCGATTGAGTCTCCCACCCACGACAAACGGGCGGTTGACAAGCTGGCCGACCATCTTGAAACCCTCCTCACAACGAGAGGCTGGACGACCGAGCGCCATACGCAAGGCATCGTCGGCGATCAGTTGGTCGCGCGTAAAAACCAGAACGCTTCCGGTACGTCCACGCTGCTTCTGACGCACTACGACACGGTTTGGCCGGTGGGCACTTTGGAGAAAATGCCCTACCGCAGAGATGGCAGCGAGGTCTACGGCCCCGGCGCGCTCGATATGAAAGCGGGCGTCGCCACCGCGCTCCACGCGCCCATGCTGGCAGAGGCGCTGGGGTTAGCGCTCGCAGGCCCCGTCACTTTGCTTTTGACTTCGGACGAAGAGACAGGTTCGCTCTACTCACGCGACCTCATCGAACGTTTGGCGCGTGAGCATGACCGGGTATTTGTGTTGGAGCCGGGCCTCAACGACGGCGCGCTAAAGGTGGGCCGCAAGGGGACGGGCGGCTTTACCGCCCATTTCGAGGGCCGGAGCGCCCACGCAGGCAACGATCCCGAGCGGGGCGCGTCGGCGCTACGCGAACTCGCGCACTTTTTGCTCTTTGTTGAAAGCCTTGAAGACCCCAACAAAGGCACCAGCGTCAACCTCACCGTGGCGCGCGGCGGTTCGGTGACGAATGTAATTCCCGAGGAAGCGAGCGCGAGCGTCGACATGCGCGTGCTTAAAGAAGACGAGGGCGAGCGGGTGGCGCGCGCGGTCTTTGGCTACGCGCCCAAAGACGCGCGCGTGAAAGTGACCGTCACGGGCGGGCTCAACCGCCCGCCCTTAGAGCCCAACGAGGCCAACCGGGCGCTTTTTGCGAGGGCGCAGGAGCTAGGCGGGGCGATGGGGCTGAAGCTCGAGGGCGCAGTCGTCGGCGGCGGCTCGGACGGCAACTTCACGTCGGCCTTGGGCATTCCTACCCTAGACGGTCTCGGCTCGGCGGGCGAGGGTCCGCACGCGCGGCACGAGCACATCCGGGTGAGGGAGACGTTGGGGCGTCTGGCGCTCCTCACGGCGCTCCTCACCGAGTAAAGGAAGATGGGGAGCGGGGCGATGGGGAGAAGGTCTCTCTACCTCCGCCGCCCCGCTCCCCAACAAATCTTCATGTACTCCTGCTCACAAGGTGAGCGGGCGGTTAGGGAGCCAACCCGCGCGCTGTTGCCAATCCTCCAGCCTCCTCACACCACGCGTGATAGCGTTAAACCGTGTCCGTCGTTCGTTCCTATTCTTCAACCAAACCCACCTATGGGTTCTGGCCCAGGGCGCTTCTCGCCGCCCTCTGCGGCGCACTCCTGAGCGCCGCGCTCCCCGCCGTAGGCTTCTGGCCCCTCGGCTTGGCTTTGGTGCCTCTCTTCGTCCTGGTCGCGCGCAGCGCACGCGTCAAAGATGCGTTTGGGCTGGGGTTTTTCTTCAGCCTCGCGTTTTTCGCGCTTTACATCTTTTGGCTGCCGCAAAGCCTCTCCTCCCCCACGCTCTTCGGTCCCGTGGCGTGGATTATCTATCCACCGGTGGTGCTCGTGCTAGGTATATTCTGGGGCGTTGTCACGGGTTTAAGCCGCCTCTTGGGACGGCGCGGCGCGGGGACGCTGTGGCTCCTGCCCGCCTTATGGATTTTGATGGAGTGGGCGCGCACGCAAGGGGTGTTCGCTTTTCCCTGGGGCACGCTCGGTTACATGTGGCTAGGCACGCCCGTGGCGCAACTCGCCGACATCGCGGGGGTCTACGGGCTGAGTTTCTTGACCGCCGCCGTCACCTCGCTCCTCGCCGCGCCTTTTGTCGCTAGGGGCGTGATGCTCTGGCTCCCGCCGCTCATTGCTGCGCTGCTCTTGGGGCTGGGCTGGCTCGACGGGCTGAGCATCCTCCGGGAAACGGAGGTGCCCGCGACGCAGACGGCGCTCCTCGTTCAGGGCAACACCGACCCGCTGGGCCGCGCGGTTGGGCAGGTGAGGGATACGGATGTGTACTTAGACCTCACCCGCCAGGCTCTAGCCGGAGCCGAGCCGGTTGACTTGGTGGTCTGGCCGGAGGGGGTGGTACTCGACTACCCAAATTTAGAGCTTTCAGACCTAGAGGATGTGCGCCGCACCATTCAAGAGAGCGCGGGCGGCGCGCCGGTCGTGACGGGGGGCGTGGCGACGGAGGGTGGCCGCGCCTACAACAGCGTCTACAGCCTCGCCAACAGTTTGGTGGTTGACCGTTTTGACAAGGTCTATTTGGTGCCTTTTGGTGAGGCGTTCCCGCTTATCGGGCCGCTCGAGCCCCTTTACCGCGTAATTTTCGGCTGGTTCGGCCTCGGCTTGTTAGACAGCAGAACACCGGGGAGCGTGATTAAGCCCCTCGAGACCCCCTTAGGCCCCGCCGCCACCTACATCTGCTACGAGTCGGTTTTTCCGCAGGTCGCGCGCCAGATGGTCCGTGACGGCGCGGGCGTGCTCATCAACATCTCGAACGACGCCTGGTTCGGGCGCGGGCGCGGCGCGGAGCAGCACTTCGACATGGGCCGGATGCGCGCCATCGAGACGCGGCGCTACTTGTTGCGTGACGGCAACAACGGTGTCACCGCGCTCGTCGATCCCTTTGGCCGGACGCTGGAGAGGCTACCGCGCGCCGAAGCGGCTACCTTGCGCGTTGACTACGGCTTGAACGACACCGTCACCCCTTACGTGCGCTACGGCGACGTGCTCGTCCTCGCGCTGGCTGTTTTCGCGGCGGGCTTCGTGGTCGTGCGCGTTTTTCGCTCATAGCACCTTCGCTTACATCATCCCCCGCACCGCCTCGTTACCATAAAACAATGCCCAAGAAGAGCAAAAGACGCGTGAAGCAGACCAAGCGCCGCGCCGAAAAGCGCGCGGAGCGTCAGGAACGGCTAGAAGAAGCCACGCCGCCCGCAGAACGACTCTTAAAACGTATTGACCAGGAGCGGCGACTCAGGCACAGGCGAGACTGGTGAGACTGCTCTTTCGCGTGACACGCCGACACCCTTAAACTCTCACGCTTACCTTTAGGAGACCCCGATGAAACTCACCTACTTAGGTCAATCCGGCTTCCATATCCATACAGATGGTCACGACATCCTTATCGACCCCTTTCTGAGCGGTAACGAGCTTGCCAAAAATAAGCCCGAAGAGTTTTCGCCCTCGCACATCCTCTTGAGTCACGCGCACGGCGACCATTACGGCGACACCGAGGCGATTGCCAAAAGGAGCGGCGCGGTGGTCGTCTCGAGCTTTGAGATCGTCAACTACGTGGGCAAAAAGGATATCAAGGGCCACCCGATGAACCCCGGCGGCAGCCATACCTTCGACTTCGGTAAGGTGACCTTTACCCCGGCGTGGCACTCGAGCTCTTTTCCCGACGGCACCTACGGCGGGATGCCGATGGGCATCGTGTTAGACATCGAGGGCAAGCGCCTCTACCACGCGGGCGACACCGCGCTCTTTAGCGACATGAAGCTCATCGGGCGGGGCGGACTCGACCTGGCGATGTTGCCCATTGGCGACAACTTCACGATGGGTCCCGCCGACGCTGTAGAAGCCGTGAAGCTTTTGAAGCCCAAAAGGGTCATCCCCATGCACTACAACACCTTTGAAGTCATCCAGCAGGACCCGGAGGCGTTCAAAAAAACGGTCGAGCAAGAAACGGGGAGCGCGTGTACGGTGCTCGCTCCGGGTGAAACCTTTGACGTTTGAACGGAGCGCTTTGGTTTAGACTGGGCTCTATGTCCCCTACCCTGTCCAGCTACACCCCCCCCGACTACCAGGTCGAGCAGCGGCTGGGGTCCGGCCAGACCTCGCACGTGTATTTAGCCCGGCACCCGCGGCACAAAGAAGTGGCGCTCAAGCTCCCGCGTAGCGACCTCAAGACGCAGCCGGTGTTGTGGCGGATGTTTGAGAACGAGGTACAAATTACGCTCAACCTCAAACATAAAAACGTCGTGAGCGGTATCGACGGTTATCCCACGGGTGAACAGGCTTACTTGGTGCTCGAGTATTGCGAGGGCGGCACCCTAGACGGGTTGTTGCTCGAGCGCGGGCTGTTGCCGCTCGAGCGCGCCTGCAACCTCGTCCTAGACGTAGCGCGCGGGCTCGCCTACAGCCACACACGCGGCGTGCTGCACCGCGACGTCAAACCCGCCAACGTCTTTTTGGGTGATTCGGGAGAGCGCTGTCACGCCAAACTCGGCGACTTCGGCACGGGCATGTTTATGGCCGACGCGTCCCCCGAACGCGTCGGCACCGCGTTTTACATGGCCCCGGAGATTTTCAGGGGTGAAGGCCCGTCCGTACGCTCCGACGTTTACAGTCTGGGCATCCTCGCGTACGAAGTGCTCGCCGGGACGCGGCCCTTTCACGGCGACTCATATGACGCGCTCATGATGGCGCACCTTTCGGGCTTGCCCAAGCCGCTCGCGCACCACCGCAAGGGCGTCGGGAGCGGCGCGGCTAAGGTGGTCGCGCAGGCGATGTCGCGCGACCCCGGCAAACGTTACGCGAGCGTGGACGCGTTCATCGCCGACTTTGAAAAGATTAGAGGCCGCGCCTCTTCGGCTGAAGAGTTCGCGCCCGCTCAAAAAGCCGCGCCCGCGGTTGGCCGCTCGAGCCGCGTGGTTCAGGAAAATAAAGAAACAGAAAAGGAGACGCGGCGGGGGTTCGCGCGCCTGTTCGGGTGGAGGAAATCGTAAACTGTTACGCACCTGATTGAGGTGCCTTGGTCGAACAACCCACGACGTAGAGTTTAAGCTTCTTTGCCAGAAGAGGACTTGGGAGCTCGAGCCTGTGCTCGAGCGTCTTTTGTAGTGCAGCACCGAGGTATCAGAAAACTTTGGAACACCTAAGTCACCGTCCGAAATCCGAGTGTGGAACTCGACATTATTCCCCAAAACCGTGTATACTGAAAGTCGGAATGAGTCCTAAAAAGGGTGTGGCAGCTTACACACCCTTGCACGAATCCTTGACGGAACAACATACAAGTGGGTGAGGTATTTGATGAGTGACAATTCGATAAGTAACAAGTTAGAAATAAGAGACTTACACGCCAACATCGCGGGCGAACCCATCCTCCGCGGCGTCGACTTGGTTGTGCCGCGCGGCGAGATCCACGCGCTGATGGGACCCAACGGCTCGGGCAAGTCCACGCTCGCCAAGGTTATCGCGGGCGACCCCGCGTATGAGGTGACGGGCGGCGAGATTTTGGTGGACGGCGAAAACGTGATGGAGATGGAACCCGACGAGCGCGCCCGCGCGGGCCTCTATTTGGCCTTTCAGTACCCCGTCGAGGTGCCCGGCGTCTCGATGGCGAACTTTTTAAGATTGGCCGTCAACGCCCGCCGCGACGAGGGCGACGAGGTCGGGGTGATGGAGCTTTACACGAAGATTCAAGACGGCATCAAGACGCTTCAATGGGACGAAAACATCGTTGAGCGTTATCTTAACGAGGGGTTTTCGGGCGGTGAAAAGAAGCGTTCCGAGGTGTTGCAGCTTCTCGTTTTAGAGCCCAGATACGCCATCCTTGACGAGACCGACTCCGGCTTGGACGTCGACGCCTTAAAAACCGTGTCGCAGGGCGTGAACGCCGCGCGCGGCCCCAACTTCGGCGCGCTCGTCATCACCCACTACCAGCGGCTCCTAAACTACATCGTGCCCGACAAAGTTCACGTGATGTACCGGGGTAAAATTATTAAAGAAGGCCCCAAGGAGTTGGCGATGGAGCTTGACCAGAAGGGTTATGACTGGCTCCGCGAAGAGGTCGCCGCGTAGGTTGGGCAACCGGGAGGACGACATGAAACGCTCTAAAACAGTTTGCTTGGTAGTTATGACCGTGGTAGTTGCGCTCGTTGCAGGAGCCGCCGCGCAAGCGCCCTCGACGGACGTTCTTTTGGTGCCGCTCCCTGTTGAGGGTGACGCACCGACGACCGTATCGGCGGACGACGTCACCTACTTGACGAACAACGACACCTACGACAACCAACCCTCGTTCGTGCCGGACAGCACGGCTATCCTCTACGTTTCGGAGGACGAGACGGGCCAGACAGACATCTACCGCTACGAGGTGGCTTCCGGCGAAGCCGCGCGGGTGACCGAGACGCAAGAGAGCGAGTTCTCACCCCAAGTCACCCCGGACGGTGAACACATTACGGCGGTGCGCATCGAAGCGGACGGCGTGACCCAGCGCCTCTGGCGGTTCGACCTCGAGGGGGGCGACGCTCAGCCCAACCCCGAGAACGTTGACCGCATCGGCTACTACGCTTTCGTAGACCCCGACAACTTAGCGCTCGTGCGCGTCGACGAAGAAACGAACGGCTTGCCGCTCAGCCTCGACCTCACCGACCTTGCCACGGGCGAGACGCAACAGCTCGCCAGTGACGTGGGCGTGGGTGTGCAAAAAGTCCCGAACCAAGCAGCGGTTAGCTTTGTGCAGCGGCTCGAGGACGAAAGCTCGGCCATTATGGTTTTCGACCTCGAGAGCGGGGAAACGCGTCAGCTCGCCACAACCTTGCCGGACGTGGACGCGCACGCCTGGATGCCGGACGGCAGCCTCATCGCCGCGCAGGAAGACGTCATTTACCATTGGCAAGAGGGGCAAGAA
The DNA here is from genome assembly GCA_965214405.1 of Trueperaceae bacterium. GTDB lineage: Bacteria > Deinococcota > Deinococci > Deinococcales > Trueperaceae > CBDCCT01. The sequence continues at coordinate 2,837,416 of OZ243956.1, read as the reverse complement.
GGCTGGGAACCCTTTCTCGACTTTGGCGAAACCGACGTGAGCGGTATCAACCGCCTTGCCGTAAGCCCCGACGGGAGCCTTTTGGCTTTCGTTATCTCCAAGTAATCTTCAAGTTAAGAGAGGAAGTTATGTCAGACGCAGCTAATTTGCAGGGAATGCAGCACGAGCGGCAGTACGACTTCGCGCTACCCGAGAACTACTTTTTCCGGTCTGAAAAGGGCCTCACCAAGCAGGTTATCGAACAGATTTCGTACCACAAGAACGAACCCGAGTGGATGCTCAAGTTTCGCCTCAAGGCGCTCGAGATTGCCGAGAAAAAAGGCCGCCCCAAGTGGGGACCCGACCTTAACAAACTCGACTTCGACGACATCTACTTTTATATCCGCCCGCAAGACCGCAAGGGCACGAACTCCTGGGACGACGTCCCCGAGGAGGTCCGCGAGACCTACCGCCGCTTAGGGATTCCCGAGGCCGAACAAAAAGCCCTGGCGGGCGTGGGCGCGCAGTACGAGTCGGAGATGGTCTACCACTCGCTCAAAGAAGAGTGGGAAAAGTTGGGCGTTATCTTTGTCGACACCGACAGCGGCTTGCAGAAGTACCCGGAGCTTTTCAAAGAATACTTCGCCACCGTCGTGCCCCCCGAGGACAACTACTTCGCCGCGGTCAACTCGGCGGCGTGGTCGGGCGGCTCGTTCGTGTATGTGCCTGCAGGTGTCGAGATTGAAGTGCCCTTACAGGCCTACTTTTTAATCAACGCGCAGAGCATGGGCCAGTTCGAGCGCACGCTCATCATCGGCGAGGAAGGCTCGAAGTTTCACTACATCGAGGGCTGCACCGCGCCGACCTACAACAGTGATTCATTTCACTCGGGCGTGATCGAGATTATCTGCAAGGCCGACTCGAAGGTCCGCTACTCGACCATCCAGAACTGGTCGCACAACGTTTACAACCTCGTCACCCAACGCGCGATAGTCCACCGCAACGCCTCGATGGGCTGGTTGGACGGCAACTTGGGCTCGAAAATCACGATGAAATACCCCTCGTGCTACCTCATGGAGGAGGGCGCGCGCGGCGAGGTCTTGTCGATTGCCTTTGCGGGCAAGGGCCAGCACCAGGACGCGGGCGCGAAGATGGTTCACGCGGCCCCCAACACGAGTTCGTCCATCGTCTCCAAGTCGATTTCCAAAGACGGCGGCAGAAGCTCGTACCGCGGCCTCGTGCAAATCCACGAGGGCGCTGAGAACGCCCGCAGCAACGTCGAATGCGACGCGCTGCTGCTTGATGAACGCGCCAAAACCGACACCTATCCCTACATCGAAATCAACGAGAAGAGCGCGCACGTCGGTCACGAGGCGACTGTTAGCAAACTCAACGACGAGCAGATTTTCTACTTGCAGTCGCGCGGGCTAGAAGAGGCTGAGGCGGCGGCGCTGATCGTGCGCGGCTTTTTGGAGCCGGTTGCCAAAGAGTTGCCGTTAGAGTACGCGGTTGAACTCAACCGCTTGATTGAGCTCGAGATGGAAGGAAGCGTCGGCTAAAATTGGGTAGGGGGAGCGTGAGGGAACTCCACTTCTCTACGCTTCCCTTTCTTCTAGCGAGGATTTATGGCAGACGCGCTCATCACACCTGACCCCCAATACCTCACCGACGCGCAGGGTAGACGCACGCACGTCGTGCTTTCTCTCGAGGCGTACGAAGAGCTTTTAGATAGGGCGCTTGACGCTCAGGACATGGACATCATCAAGCAGCGCCGAAGCGAGGACGGAGAATTCATCTCGTTAGAAGAGATGAAAAAGCGTCTTGACTGGTGAGCTATCACGTACGCTTCTATCTCTAAGTGGAGAAAGAGCTGCGGAGCTTGAATCAGGAGGCGCAGAAAAGGGTTGTGGCAACCCTCGAGGGCTTGGCTGAGAATCCCCTTAAACAGGGTGTGGTGAAGCTCAAAGGCGAAGAAGTGTACCGAGTACGCGTAGGAAGTTATAGAATCATTTACGAGATCGACACAGAAGCGCGCGTCATCAGCATTCTGCGCGTGGCTCACAGAAAGGATGCTTATAAATGATTAAGCACCTCATTCAGTGTGATAGAACTCGAGACGAAAAGGAAGGTGACTCATGAAGACATTTAGCTTTTTCAAACGCGCAGCACTTTTAGGTTTAACCGCAGTATTTTTGACGGCTTGCGGTGGAAACACGGCGCCGGGTGGTGGCGGCGGTGGCAACCTTCCTAGCGGTTCTTTAGCAGACTTGAACGGGACCTACAACGGCACCTACCAGATAAACGACGAGACCAACGACGTCTTTTTCAACGGCTTAACCACCTTTACCGTGACGAACGGGCAGATATCAGGCACGATGACCAACGACAATGACTTTGATTTCGAAGATGATACGGGCGTCATAAGCGGCACGTTAAGGACGACGTCAGAGTCGGAACTTGCTGGAAGATATGACGCCGATTTGACAATGGATTTTGTTGCCGCCCCAGATTACACAGCGAGCACCACTCTCACTTACGGCAGTGGCAACCTTTTTGGAGGCGGTCTTACCCTGAGGCGTGACGGTGACTTCGTCGGCGACTTCAGCCTCATCACCGAGAAAGAGTAGAGGCGCGGTTACGCGAGAAGTTTTGAATCAGACCCATGAGCTTTGAGGAAGTCAAAACACAAGCTCTAACTTTGAGCCTCAGGGAACGGGCGGCTTTGGCGGAAGCGTTGCTGAAAACGCTCGAGCAGCCCTCTAAAGAAGAAGTTGCCGCACTCTGGGTTGAGGAGGCCGAACGGCGGCTCCGTCTGACCGAGCGGGGCGAGATGAACGTTATTCCTGGTGAGGAAGCTCGCAAGCGTGGCCGGACCCTACCGTGAAGCTTACACCGAGGCCGCGTTAGAAGAAACGCTCGAGATTGAAGCCTACTTAGACATGCAGCGTGCGGGCTTGGGGGAAGCGTTTCGCGCGGAGCTGAACGTCACTCTGGACCTGCTGCTCGAGTTCCCCGAAGCCGCGCCCACCGTTAGCCCGAAGGGCGTCCGCCGCCGACTGCTCCCCCACTTCCCTTACGCTGTTCTGTACGTCCTGACCGAGGAACTGCTTTTCGTTTTAGCGGTTGCTCACACCAGCCGAGCACCCAACTACCGGGACGACAGATTTTAGTACGCGCTTTTCAACAGGAGACGTAACATGATTACAACGCAGGTTTACCTCGAGGCGCTCGAGGCCATCATCCAAAAATATGACGAGCCCGACTGGCTCGCTGAAGAGCGGCGCGCGGCGTTGCGCTCTTTTGAAGCGTTGCCCGCCCCCACCAACCGCGACGAGGTTTGGCGCTACAGCCAGTTGGAGCGCTTTGGCATAAACGGCTTAGAACTCGTGAAAGAGCCCCGCAGCCGCGAGGTGTCAAACCGCATTCAGATGCGCATCACCGACTCCGACGCCGAGGGCGTGCTTGTCCACAAGGGTCCCGAAGTCGTCTACCGCGACTCGAAAATCACCGAGGCGGGCGTCATTTTCACCGACCTCCGCACCGCGCTCCGTGAGCACGAAGATTTGGTGCGCGAACATCTTTACAGCACGGTCAACGCGACCCAGACGAAATACACCGCGCTCAACTCAGCCTTGTGGGAGAATGGCACTTTCGTTTACGTGCCCCGCAACGTCGAGGTGGCGCTGCCCCTGGGCGCGTTTACCACCGCCGACCGCGGCGGCCTCATCACCCCGCGTACGCTCGTTGTGGTGGACGTAAATGCCAAGGTCACCTATCTGGACGAGTACACCAGCGAATCCTTTGACGAACGCCTGGTGGTCTCGGGCGCAACCGAAATCATCCTCAAAGACGGCGCGGGGCTGCGCTACGTTTCGCTCCAGAACTGGAGCCGCGACGTGGTCCACATCAACAAGCTGCGCGCGCACCTAGACCGCAACAGCCGCTTAGAGTCGCTTACGGTCAGCGTCGGGGCGGACGCGGCGCGGGCCGAAGTCGAGTGCGAGTTGGCGGGTCCCGGCGCGGACTCGGAAATGCTCGGGCTCTACTTTGCCGACAAGGGCCAACACTATAACCAGTACACCGTGCAGCACCACGCAGCGGACCACGCGCACAGCGACCTGCTCTTTAAGGGCGCCTTGCGCGACGCCTCGACGGCGGTCTATTCGGGCATCATCCAGGTGGACGAGGGCGCGCAGAAAACCGACGCGTACCAGACGAACCGTAACTTGCTCCTCGACGCAGAATCCGAGGCGGTGAGCATCCCGCAGTTGGAGATTGCCGCCAACGACGTGCGCTGCTCGCACGGCTCGACGACCGGCCCGGTCCCCGAGGACCAGCGCTTCTACCTCATGAGCCGCGGCCTGCCGCCCGAAGTCGCCGAGCACGTGCTCGTGACGGGCTTTTTGCACGAGGTGATGGGCCGCGTGACGCTGCCCAAGGTGGCCGAGTACGTCGAGCGGGTGGTGCAGGCCAAGTTGGGCGTGCCCGGAGTCACGGAAAAACTTTAAGCTTTAAGAGAAGCGTTCTGAGAACGCTTCTTTCACTTTTCCCCCTGCAAACTCGTGAAAGGAACACTGTGGCGGTAACAGAAGGACGCGTGGCTGTGGGCTCCGTTGAGAATTTTCCAGAGGACTCCATGAACGTGGTGCGAGTAGGTGAACAAGACGTGCTGATTATTCACCAGCAGGGGTCTTTTTACGCCCTGCCGGACAGGTGTACCCACGCAAAATACCCCTTGCACGACGGCGAACTTTTAGAAGGTTCGGTGAAATGCCAGTACCACGGGGCCAAGTTCGACCTCCAGACGGGACGCCCCAGCCTTCCCGCGGTAAAAAAGATTCGCCTTTTTGAAACCTTGGTCGAGGACGGGGAAGTTTTTGTGGTCTACCAAGAAGTTTAGCCCAGCTCGAGCTCAGAAACTGCCGCCCGCTCGCAAGAAGCGTTAACTTTTTCATACGCTTTTCTCAGCTCCCTCCTTATAGTGACGTTTGTGTTCCCGGCTCAAGTGTCCCAAAAGCGAACCTTCTACCGTGTCTCTAGCGAGATGAACGGAACCGCCGGGCGCTCGTGGAGCTTCTTTCGCATCGTCACTGGGTGTTCTGAAGCTCACGCCAGCTTCACACGCTGTGACGTTGCGCCTGGGGGACGCGCTCATCAATGAAAAGGAGGTGCCACTGTTCGACGTAAAACGTACCCTGAAAGTTTGTGTTATAAGTTTGGGGGGCACGCCCCAAGAAACGCACCACAGAAGCGAACCAGATTTGAAAACCAGGAGGTAAAATGAAGAGAATTATGTTAGTTTCCCTCGCGGCGCTCGTTGCGAGTGGCGCCTTCGCGCAAAGCCAGGCGTTCCCGGACATCCCGGCGGGCCACTGGGCAAGCGACGCGGTCGCGCGGATTGCCGATTTGGGCATCGTCGTCGGCTTTCCTGACGGCACCTTCCGCGGCAACGAGAGCTTCACGCGTTACCAAGCGGCGCTCGTGATTTCGCGCTTGCTCGACGTGGTGGACCAGCAGATGGCGAGCCAAATGCTGAGCCAAGACGACCTCGACTCGCTCCGCAACGCGGTTCAAGAACTCGGCTCCACCGTCGATTCGCTTGGCAACCGCGTGAGCGCGTTGGAGTCCGGTCAGCAAGACATGATGACGCTGCAGCAGCAAGTCGACAGCTTGACCGCCGAACTCGAGGCGTTGCGCCAGCAAATCGCCTCGGGCGAACTCCAGGGTCCGCAGGGTCCTGAAGGCCCACAGGGTCCGGTAGGCCCGCAAGGTCCCGAGGGTCCACAAGGCCCCGAAGGCCCGCAGGGTCCACAAGGCCCTGAAGGCCCGCAGGGTCCGGCAGGTGCCGCAGGTGAGACCGTAGAGGTCACGCCGCCCGCGCCTACGCCCGCACCTGCTCCGCTCGAGGAAGTGGTCGTCGACAGAGACCGCAGCCCCTTCTACATCGGTCTCGGCGCGTTCAACGAGCTCAACGACCGCATCGGCGTGCGCCTCAACGTGGGTGTCGACCGCGCGATTGCGGGCTTCGGCCTGCGCGCAACCGCCGACTATGGTCGCCAGAGCACCATTTCTGACGGCACCATCACCGGCATCGGTTACCTCACCTACACCCTGGGTAGCGGCGGCTTGCGCGGCTACGTCGGCGCAGGCGCGGGTTACTCGTACAACCTCAGCGACGCCCCTCAAGCGAACGACGGCCTCTTCGCGGCGGGCATCCTGGGAGCCGAACTCGGCCTCTCGAGCAAGTTCGGCGTCTTCGCCGAGGCAGGTGTTGACTACTACTTTAATGAAGCGCCCGCCGGTACCCCGGAGTACAACTACGACCAAATCTACCCGACAGTCAGCGCGGGTATCACCTTCCGCCCGTAACATTCAGCTAAAACATTAGCCAAAACCCCCTCGAGACGTCTCGAGGGGGTTTTCTCATGCTCAACCTTTTAACAGCACCGTGACTCGCGCCTGGATGTGCGCGGGCGCGAGTCCTTCGCTGGTCTTGAACCCTACACCGACGCGGTCTTGCGGTAGATTTAAGAGCCCCGCAACTCGGGCGGCAATGGCGGCGCGGTGGGGCTCGAGTTTAGGTTTATCAAGCGTGACAACAGCGGCCACATTGACTATCTCCGGGCTTTCCTCCCGCTCTTCCAAAAGCTCGAGCACCCGCGCTAGAATCTTTGCGCTTTCCATGTTCTTAAACGCTGGGTCGGACGGCGGGAAATAGTGTCCGATGTCGCCCAAAGCAAACGCCGAGAGTAGCGCGTCGGATAACGCATGTAGGAGAACGTCCCCGTCGCTGTGGGCAACGGCGCCGTGGGGGCTGCTGGGTATCTTGACCCCGCCAATGATGAGGGGTCGCCCCACTTCTAGTCGGTGAGCGTCTTCACCAAAACCGATCCGGTAGCTGTGAGGCGTCATGCCTGACTTTAGGCGGTGTACCACAGATTGTATATAGCTCCACACGGGTTTTGTCGCCGACACAAAGAAACTCGCTCAAACACACAATCTGGGACACCTTCAATTCTACGCTACTTGTCCGCCCCCACTAAACATGCCACAATCGCCCTCATGTCTCCCGCGCTCGGCGTCATCACCCTCGTTGGCATCACCCTGGTGTGGGGCACGACGTTTGCGATTGTCAAGGGCGCGCTTTCTGACATCCCTGCGCCCCTCTTACTCGCGCTACGTTTTAGCGTGGCCGCGCTCCTACTGAGCTGGGTCAAGCCACAGCGGCGCGCGCTCAAACCGGGGCTCGTGCTGGGGCTTTTGGCCTTTGCCGGTTTCGCCACTCAGACGCTCGGGCTAACCCTCACCACCGCCTCCAAGGCGGCGTTTATCACGGGCTTGAGCGTCATCCTCACGCCCCTGGTCAGCGCGGCGTGGTTTCGTAACCGCGTGCCGCCGCGCGCCTTTTTGGCGGCGCTCGTGGCGCTTGTGGGTTTAGGGCTGATGACGGTCACGGGTGCAAGCGGCGTGAACGGGGGCGACGTGTGGGTGCTCGGCACCGCGCTGGCCTACGCGCTCTACATCGTTTATTTGGGTGAGGTCGCGCCCAAACACGACCCGCTGGTCCTCAGCAGCCTCCAACTCTGGATGATGGCGCTTCTCGCTTGGGCTTGGGCGTTTCCGACGCTGGGCGCACTACGTGAGGTGTCGCTCGAGACGTTCTTGGCCGTCGCCTACCTGGGCGTCGTCGCCACGGCGCTGGTGACGGTGCTGCAAACCTACGCGCAGCGGGTGGTGCCCGCCTATCTGGCGGCGCTTATCTTCGTGCTCGAGCCCGCTTTCGCCGCGCTTTTCGCCTACCTTTTGCTCGGTGAGGCGCTGGGGCTCTTGGGATGGCTCGGCGGCGCGCTGGTGGTGCTGGCGATGGTGGTGAGCGAGTTCAAATTCAAGCCGCGTAAGGCGAGGCGAGAGGTGCAGAGGGCGGGGGACTAGGGTTTATTGACGTTTAAGCTTATTCACTGCAAGTTTTGCCATGTGGGGGAAGTGAGGAGAAGTAAAGAGCAAGAAGGATGCGAATACTCATGTGCCTCGCGTCCTTCTCAATGAAACACATTCACCACTGACAAACATCAGCAGTGGATGCCAGCAGTAAATACCAACGGCAAACATCATCTCGAGGAGAAAACTATGGAATGGCTCAATACATCCGCCAGCAGCGTATTATGGATCCTTTTATCAACCGTGGGCATCTACTTCGCCATCATCTTGTTTACGCGCCTAAACGGCCTCCGCACTTTTTCAAAAATGTCGAGCTTCGACTTTGCCATTACCGTGGCGACGGGTAGCGTGATCGCCAGCACGGTGGTGAGCCCGACGCCTTCGCTGCTCGAGGGTGCTGCGGCCCTGATCGCGCTGCTCGCTTGTCAGCGCTTCGTGTCTTGGTTGCGCTCTAACACCAGCGTAAGCGTGACCGACAACGAACCCGTTTTGCTCATGGCGGGCGGCACATTTTTTAGGGATACGCTGCTGGCGACGCGCGTGACCGAGGACGACATCTACGGCAAGCTGCGCGAAGCGAACGTGCTCGACTTCGACCAGGTGCAGGCTGTGGTGCTGGAGAGTACAGGCGACATCTCGGTGTTGCACGGCGACCTCAAAGACAAGCGGCTCAACCCGGCGTTGTTGCAGGGTGTGAAAAATAAGGAGCGGTTTGAAAAGCACAGGCTTTCGTAGCGGTTATAGGAATTTTCATAAACACTGTTTATGGACACTGGGGGTCAAGGCTCGAGGCTGCCTCCAAGCCAATGTGCGTGGAGTCCCACCGCTCGAGCAAACTGCGCTTGCTGCTTGTCATTGGTTACAAAACCGCGCGTTCCGTAGCGCAAACAGGTTGCGACGTGAAGCGCGTCGAGCGTTCGGCTCGTGAGGTCACGGTAAGCGCTCAAAAGCCGAATGGTCTCGTTGAGCACGTCTTGGCTCACCTCGAGGCGCCGCGGCGTTCCGGCCAAGTCACGTTGCGCTCGCCCAAACACGCGCTCGGCCTGCTCAGCATTTAGCACACCCTCTCGCTCGTACCTTGCGAGCCCGGAGCGCAACTCGGCGAGGGTAAGCGCCGACGCCGACATCACAAGTTGTCCAAAATCGCGCGCTAGGGCAGCCTGCGCCGCCACGGAGGCCGGTTCGTTCAGGTAAAGGGGCAGCACCGCGCTGGTGTCAAAATACTAATACCGCTCCTCCCGCCTCGCCCTAACCACAATACCCTCCTCAACGCGCACGCCCAATGAAGCCCTGAAGGCCTCGAGCTCCGCCACGTCAACAGCAGGAGCGGCTTCAACGGTTTTGAGTTCCGCGCTCGGTTTGCCGCGCCGGGTGATGGTGACCGTTTTGCCGCGCGCAACGAGGTCGAGGTAAGCCGCAAGGTTATCGCGGAATTCGGTCATACTGACCTGAAGAGGCAATTTGTTCATAAGGGAAGTGTACATGATGTACAGATACGTGGCAACGGTTGGTGAGGGTACTACCCACAAGTTACTGACGCCCCACCCGAACAAACAAGGGTTCATGAACAAACTTTTCCCAAACCCCAACGGTGTATGCTGACCTAACAGGAGGCTTTACACGTGGACGTTTTGAAGCTTTTCCGCCTCGACGGCAAGGTCGCCGTGGTGACGGGCGCAAGCAAGGGCATCGGTGAGGCCATAGCCCACGCGCTCGCCGCGCAGGGTGCCAAGGTCGTGGTGAGCAGCCGCAAGCAAGCCGCCGTGGACGAGGTGGCGGAAGCTATTAAAGAAGTGGGCGGCGAGGCGGTAGGGGTGGCGGCGCACATGGGGGAGACGGAGCAAGTACAAGCCTTGGTTGACACCACGCTGCGAACTTACGGCGGCGTCGACATTATTGTCAACAACGCCGCCGCCAATCCCGTCTATGGTCCCGTTCAGAACACCGACGCGGGCGCGTTTGACAAAATCATGGACGTAAATCTGAAGGGGCCGCTCGAGCTTTGCAAGCGCGCCCTACCCAGCATGAGAGAACGCGGTGGAGGCTCGGTTATCAACATCTCGTCCATCGGCGGGCTCAAGCCGGAGCCGGGCATCGGCGTCTACAGCGCGTCCAAGGCGGCCTTGATTTCTCTCACGCAGGCGATGGCGCAGGATTGGGGCGGGGACGGGGTTCGGGCCAACGCGATCTGCCCCGGCCTCATCAAGACGAAATTTAGCGAGGCGATGTGGGGTAACGAGGCGCTGACCAAAGAGTTTGTGAACCGGTTGCCCATCAAACGGCTTGGAGAACCCGAAGACCTCGTCGGCACCGCCGTCTTTTTGGCGTCCGACGCGTCGGCCTACTGCACGGGCGGGGTGTACATGGTGGACGGGGGATACATCGTTTCATGATGTTTAGAGTTGGAGGCCGAGATGAGTAGCATTTTGGGACGTTCGGGTGAGGCGCGCGTGGATGAATTTTCCGAGGTGCTTGAACGCGCCAGGGACTTTGTCGAGACGGAGCTTTATCCGCTCGAGCCCACCTTCTTACAAAACGGCTTCGGCGCGGTGCTGCCGCAGTTGCGCGAGAAGCGGGAGAAAACCAAGGCGATGGGTCTGTTCACACCGCAGATGCCCGCCGAGGCGGGTGGGCTGGGGCTGTCGCTCCCCGATTTTGGCCGCCTAAGTGAGGTGTTGGGGCGCTCGCCCCTGGGCCACCACGCCTTTAACTGCCAAGCGCCCGACGCGGGCAATATGGAGATTTTGCACCAGTACGGCACGCCCGCGCAGCAAGAAGCGTTTTTAGAACCGCTCATCGCGGGAAGCGTCCGCAGCGCCTTTGCGATGACCGAACCCGCGCACGCGGGCTCGAACCCGGTGTGGATGAGCACCACGGCCCAAAAAGACGGCGATGATTATGTGATTAACGGGCACAAGTGGTTTACAACGGGCTTCGACGGCTCCTCGTTCGTCATCATCATGGCGGTGACGAATCCCGAGGCCGAGAAGCCGCACGAGCGCGCAAGTATGCTCATCACGCCCTCCGACGCGCCGGGCCTCATCCACGTGCGGCGCATCAAAATCGTCGGCGAGGAGGGCGAGGACCACCACAGCCACTCAGAGTTGCGCTTTGAAAACCTCCGCGTGCCCGCCGAAAACCTATTGGGCGAGGAAAACGCGGGCTTCGCCATCGCGCAGCAGCGTCTGGGTCCGGGGCGCATCCACCACTGTATGCGCTGGATTGGCATCTGCGAGCGCGCCTTTGACCTCATGTGTACGCGCGCCGCGGAGCGCGAACTTTCACCTGGTAAGCCTTTGGCGAGCAAGCAGTCCATCCAGAACTGGATTGCGGAGTCTCGAGCCGACGTCAACGCCGCGCGGCTCTTGGTTTTGGACGCGGCGGAGCGCATCGAGCGCGACGGCAGCCGGGCGGCCCGGACGGACGTGTCCATCATCAAATTCTTCGTCGCCGACGTGCTTATGAAAGTTGTCGACCGCGCCATCCAGACCCACGGCGCGCTGGGCGTCACCGACGACACGCCGCTGTCGTTCTGGTACCGCCACGAGCGGGGCGCGCGCATTTACGACGGCGCGGACGAGGTGCATAAGGGCGTGGTGGCGCGGCGGGTGATGCGGGAGTACGGGGTGAAGCTTTAGGGAGTGAAGGCTAGGAGATGAGCTTTTTGTCTCACTCATGACTTTTCACTCGGTCCTCGGTACTTCTCGCAGCTCATAGTGGCCTCTACGCAAAACGAATCTAGGAACTTATGAACCATCCCATCGACCAACCAAAAGCGGTTCGTCAAGGAGAAGGGCTCGAGCCCTCCCGCCTCGAGCCCTACCTCCGCGAGCACTTGAACCTGAGCGGCGAACTCAGAGTAAAACAGTTTCCGAGCGGGTTTTCAAATCTGACGTATCTGCTCGAGCTGGGCGGCACGCCCCTCGTCCTGCGCCGCCCGCCCTTTGGCGCGAACATTAGAAGCGCGCACGACATGGGCCGCGAGTACCGCGTGCTCTCGCACCTGCACCCCGTCTACGACAAAGCGCCCAAGCCCCTCCTCTACTGCGAGGATGTCGAGATTATCGGCGCACCCTTTTACGTAATGGAACGCGTTGAAGGCGTGATTTTGCGCGGCACCATGCCGGAGGATCGCGCGCCCGCACCCGGTGTGATGCGGGGCGTCGCCACCTCCCTTGTGAACGCGCTCGCAGAGCTTCACGCGGTTGACTTAGGCGCGGCGGGACTGCGCGACTTTGGCAGGCCGGAGGGCTACGTCGCGCGGCAGGTTCGCGGCTGGACGGAACGTTATAAGGCGGCGCAGACGGATGATGTGCCGACTGTTGACGCGGCGGCGGGATGGCTCGAGCAAACCATGCCCCCTGAGTCGGGCGCGTCGCTCATCCACAACGATTTCAAATACGACAATGTAGTGTTCTCCCCTCACGACCCCACCCGCATCACCGCCGTGCTCGACTGGGAGATGGCGACGGTGGGCGACCCGCTCATGGATTTGGGCACCTCTTTAGGCTACTGGACTCAGGCCGACGACCCGCCCGCGATGCAGCGTTTGGGCCTCAGCCCGACGGCCCTGCCGGGTAACCCGACGCGGGCGGAGGTGCTCGAGCAGTACCAGCGGGCAAGCGGGCGCGACTTACCCAATCCCGTGTTCTACTACGTCTACGGCCTCTTCAAAATCGCCGTCATCTTGCAGCAGATTTACGCGCGCTACAAAAAAGGTTTAACCAAAGACGAGCGTTTCGCGGGCCTTATCCACGCGGTGCGGGCCTGCGGGGAGATGGCGGAGCGGGCGGTAGACAGGGGAAGCGTTTGAGGTGGGGCGGTAGGGGGCGGAGGAAATAGGGTGAAGGTCTCCCTACCTCTCCATTCCCCATCCCGAAAGGAAAAATTATGCAAACCAACCAGCAATGGCGGCTCAAAGAGCGTCCCGACGGCATGTTCAAGGAAAGCGATTTCGAGTGGCGGGAGGAGGCGGTGCCGGAGTTAGAGGACGGCCAAATCCTCCTCCGCGTCGTCTACCTCTCGCTCGACCCGACCCAGCGCGTGTGGGCAAAGGCGGACAGTTATCTGCCCAAGGTCGAACTCGGCGCGGTGATGCGTAGTAACGGCCTCGGCGTGGTGGAGGCGTCTAAAAATCCAAAGTTTGCAGAGGGCGATATCGTCTCGGGCCTGACGGGTTGGCAGACGTACACGGTGAGCGACGGCAAGGGTTTCCAGAAGCTCCCGCGTGAGCCGGGGGTGCCCTTAGACGCTTATATGGGTCCGCTAGGGATGACCGGTATCACCGCTTACTACGGGCTCTCGGACGTGGGCAAACCCAAGGAGGGCGAAACGCTCGTCGTGTCGGGGGCCGCCGGGGCGGTGGGGTCGGTGGTCTGTCAAATCGGCAAAATTAAGGACCTGCGCGTTGTCGGCATTGCCGGGAGCGACGAAAAGTGCGCGTGGTTGACGGACGAGTTGGGGGCGGACGCCGCCGTTAACTACAAGAGCGAGAACGTCTACAAAGCGCTTCGCAACGCTTGCCCCGACGGGGTGGACGTCTACTTTGAGAACGTCGGCGGACCCATCCTGGACGCGGTGTTGGGGCATGTCAACATCGGCGCGAGGATTCCTTTGTGCGGCTTTATCTCGCAGTACACCGCGACCGAGGCGGGGCCGGGGATTCAGAACCTCGGCATCCTCGTGTCGAAGCGCGCCAAGATAGAAGGTTTTTTGGTTCTCGACTACTACAGCCGCGCCGCCGAGGCGGTGCAGGAGATGGCGGGGTGGATGAAGGAAGGTCGGTTGAAGTTTCGCTCTGATATCCACCAGGGCCTAGAAAGCGCCCCCACCATCATCAACAAACTCTTTACCGGAGACAAAATGGGCAAGCTGCTCGTCCAGGTCTCAGAACCTCCCGCATGAAGGACTTTGCGGGCAAAACCGCCGTCGTCACGGGCGCGGGGAGCGGCGTCGGGCGGGCGCTGGCGCACCGGGCCGCGGCGCTGGGGATGAAGGTGGTGCTGGCGGACATCAGCGAAGGGGATTTGGAGATGGTTGCGGGGGAGCTCGAGACCAAGGGTGCGGACTTCCTCACCGTCAAGACCGACGTGAGCCGTTTCGAGGAGATTGAGCATCTCGCAAGAGCTGCCGAAGAACGCTTCGGCAACGTCCACCTGCTTTTTAACAACGCGGGCGTCTCGAGCGCGCCGCGCCTCCTCTGGGAGAGTTCGTTAGAAGACTGGGACTGGGTGCTGGGCGTGAACCTGCGGAGTGTCGTCTACGGCGTTAAGGTCTTTGTACCCCGCATGTTGACGCACGGCGAGAGTGCTCACGTCGTCAACACCGCCTCGATTGCCGGGCTCATCTCTACCAAACGCATGAACACCTACGGCGTGACCAAACACGCGGTGGTGGCGCTTTCCGAAACGCTCCATTTGGACTTTCGGGAGGTTGACGCCAACATCGGCGTATCGGTGCTCTGCCCCGCCTGGATCAAGACCAACATCCACCTCTCGGAGCGAAACCGCCGGGCGGAGGAGCGCACCCTTTTAGAAACCGTTGACGAGGGCACGCAGCGCACCGCGGGCGCGATTATGGAAGCCGTCAAGGGAGGGCTCGAGCCCGCCGACGTAGCTCAAGCCGTGTTCGAGGGCATCCAAAAGGAGAGCTTTTACATCCTCACGCACCCGCCTTTCAATAAACTTGTCGAGGCGCGGATGAGAGCGATTTTGGATGGGGGGGTGCCGCGCGCTTCTTTTTGACGAGGGCGCGAAGAGGAAGATGGATTCGTGCATATGAATCTGATACCAGAGTGAACCTCACGTTGCTTGCGGTGACGGCTTGGCTGGTGGTCGGTTCGGTTGATGCGGGAATGGTCAGCGCTACAGCAGGCGCAGAAGTGGTCGGCACCTTCTCACAGGTGGTTCTTGTTCAAAGTAACGCACCCAACGCTCCTCAAGTTCGTCAGCGGGAGGAAGTTGTAACTGAAGAGCAAAGAGCGGTAACGATACGACATTACGAGCCCAAAGAGCTTTGGCGCGAGAGTCTTGCGGGCGTAGCGTTTTCAAGAGCTGCGCTAGAGTCAGATGCACGCGTTAAAGTTTCGACGACCACAGAACCTGCAGTTAATTATCCTGATGGCCCTTACTTCGAGCAGAACTACCCCACCGACAAGCTGACCTACCTTGGCCCCTTAACAACAGTTGAAATGCCGCTCGACGCGCTTGACTGGCAAGGAGGGGAAGAAAAGCAACTTTTCAGCATCTTCCCTTCATTTTATGAAGATGTCATAGGAAACGTAGAAGAGAAGGACATCTTCCTCGAGGTCAGGATGCACCGCCCCGATGGTCAACTTGTTTTCTACACGTTTGACTTCGGGTTCTTTGGTACCGCCCGATTTTCCAACAAGTTTCTGCAAACGAACCTGCTGGGTAGTGAACCGGAATTGCTTGTCATCAGCGTTCAGGCGGTTGATTTGGGTGGTGTGTTGTCCAGCTCGAGCCCATTACCTCAAAGCAACGACTAACAACCCTGTACGATGCGTATGCTTGAGGCTCGAGGGCAACATCATAAAAAGTAACCGTATAATGGACTATGTCACGCACCGCTGAACCCGTCCGGTCGGGCTTGACCTTTGAGGAGTATCTGGAACTCGAGCGTCACTCCCCCGTCAAACACGAGTTCGTCCACGGCCAAGTGTTCGTGATGGCGGGCGCTTCGGACCGCCACAACCGCCTCGCGGGCCGCCTGTACGCCCGGCTGCTGAGCGCCGAAACCGGACCCTGCCGCACCTTTTTCGCCGACATGAAAGTTCGTACCCCCGACGGCGTCGGCTACTACCCGGACGTGCTCGTCACCTGTGATGAAGAAGACGATGACGCTTACGTCAAACGCAGGCCCTGTCTCATCGTTGAAGTGCTCTCCCCTTCCACCGAGGCCGTCGACCGAGGCGAAAAGCTCCACAACTACCTCAGGTTCGAAAGCCTGCGCGCTTACGTGCTCATCAATCAGGATGTGCAGCGCATTGAGATTTACGAGCGTGACGAGGGCGGCACCTGGCGCTACAGTGTGAAAGAGGCGGGAGAAAAGGTTGAGCTGCCGTGCGTGGGGCTCGAGCTTGCGGTGGGGGAACTTTACGCTGGTCTCTAAAAAGTAACTATGACAGAGACTTGTGACGAGGAGGCACACTAATGATAAACGTTTTTCTGGATACCAACATCCTTTTGGACTTCTACCATCTATCAGGTCCAGATTTAGACGAGCTTCAAAAAATAGTCGAACTTATGGGGGCTGGACGCCTCAAATTATATGCTCCAAAACAGGTAGAAGATGAATTCTGGAGAAACAGAGAGGGCGTTATTTCGGATGCTCTCAAACAATTTGATGAGACAAAAGCAGTTTCACGAATCCCAAACATTGTACGTGGTCGTAAAGAAGTTGAATGCTTGAGTAACGCGATTGATGAAGTTAACAAACAGGCAAAAGACCTTAAAAGAATGGTGGAGAGTGACATAAATAATAATGAACTCAAAGCAGATTCCGTGATAGCAAGATTGTTTGGTAGAGCAAAGACGGAAACTGTCGAGGACGAAATAGTCAAGAGGGCCAAGCTTCGCGTAGCACTAGGGAACCCACCTGGGAAAAAAGGTAGCCTTGGGGATGCGATTTGTTGGGAGTGGCTACTTGAGAATGTTGCCGACGAGGAAAATCTAACACTGGTAAGTTCAGATGGTGATTATGAATCTGTACTCACCAAAGGAAGCATAAAGGATTATCTAAAGCGAGAGTGGGAAGAAAAGAACGGCGGCGAGATAGAGCTTCACAAGAATTTACCATCCTTTTTAGGAAAATACTTTCCGGAGATTAAACTGTCTGGTGAAGTAAGAAAACTGACAGCCATAGAGGATTTGGAGGGCTCATCAAGCTTCTCCGCAACTCATTCGGCTATTTCAAAACTCAGTAGAGTCAACGATTTTAGCAGTCAGGAAATCATAAAAATACTTCAAGCTTTCACTTCCAATGATCAAGTTTATGGCATTATAGGAGATAGGGAAGTTCTAGGATTCGCAAAAAAGATTGTTGAGTATGCCCCAGAAGAAGCGGTAGATTTAACAGTCAGGGCTAAGTACACGACAAAAGCCGAAAACAGCGGTCCAGGTCAGGCTTTTTGGTTGCCGAGTTGGTGAGCAGATGCCTGAGATGGTCTAAGCCTGCCCGGAATAAAGACTTCTGCTTGCGCCCGTGCGACTTCATTCGAACAGGTTTGAGCTGACGGTGAACAAATGCTCCGACTTTCAAGGCCCATAAGAAAGCCAGGGTCACAACGACAAGTAAGGTGTTAATGCGCTCTAGGTGCTTGAGATGCGTAGCTTCAAAGTCAAAGCCGCTGCTTTTCAAGGCTTTGAACAAGCATTCTATCTGCCAGCGCTTCGCGTAGCTTGCGAGGGCCTGCTTAGGATTGCGGTTGGTGACGACGATGATGTATTCTCCACCCTCTAAACGCGCGCCTGCAACCCCAAGCTCAACACCAAAGACAGTGTAGCGCTGTTTAAGTACCTTGTGCTCACCCACAGGTAGATGCTGGAAAAAGCCGAACAGATGAAACCAGCCATCACCGAGAGCGTCTTTACGCACGCGGATAACGAAAGGGATGTGCTTACGCTCAAGATAAGCGAACCAGTCGCCCCCGATGAACTCCCTATCGGCTAGCAGCACCTCTAGCTGGTCTACGGGCAAAAGTTTTAGCAAACGCTCCAAAAGCGTAATGCGTTCTTGCGTGGCGGAGTTGCCAGCCTTGGGCAAAAGACACCACAGTAAGGGAACCGCTACGCCCTCATGCGCATAAGCCAGGGTCAAGATGTTGATGTCGAGTTTGCCAAACTTCCAGTTCGTCCGGTCTAGGCACAGGCTGTAGCTTCGCTTGGGACCTAGACTCAGCGCGTACCTGAAAACTGTCTCATCGGCCAAGTGCAAGCCTTGGAAAAACCGTTGCGCCCGTCTGTAAAGCGAGTCCGGCTGGGCTCTGCCCTCCATCATGCCTACCAACGTCGCCAAGTTCACCGTCTTTGCCTGCACCATCGCGATCATCAACAAGCTCAAGAACTTAAGCCGTGACGGGTGCAGCTTTAAGCCGCTCGCTTTCAACTGTGCCAGCAACCCGGTATGCTTCATATGCTCTCCCTTGAAGTGGTGTCTCGCAACATCCATTCTTCACTGGAGAGCCCTTTATTTCAAATCTGTCGTGTACTGAGTTGGTGCCCACGACTTTAGGTCAAACTACACTCATAACGGAGAGCAGCCCGCCCTCCATGATCATAGAAGCCGCACCCGCCTCTTTCAAGCTGTGTATGTGCCAAAGATATATTCAGAAGAAGAGATTAAGCCAAGGGAGTATTCAGAAGAGGAGATACAGAGAGGGGAATGGAAAAAAGAAGAGCGGAAAGGTGCTTACAACCTACACGAAAAAACACCTGTGGTTCCAAGTTTCCAACTGCTATCGTTCATGGCTAAAAGCAGCTTACTCAACTATGTTAAGTGGCTTGGGAGCAGGTAAAAATGAAACTCTTTTCTTACCCCCAAACTATCTGAGATAACAATCCAAAACAATCAGAAAGGGAGAAGGTTTACAGCCTTCTCCCTTTTACTTTGTTGTCAGTCTTGACTGCTAAGCCTGCGCTTGGCTCATCAGCTTGGCGTTAAGCGTAATCTCCGTACCCGTCAGGGCCTGCGAGACCGGGCAGTTTTTCTTGGCGGCCTCTGCCTGCTCCTGAAACTCGTTTTCGTCGATGTTGGGGATGCTGGCTTCGGTCTCGAGCTCAATCTTGGTAATCTTGAAACCCTCGCCGACCTTTTCTAAGTGAACTTTGGCCTCGGTCTGGACGCGCTCTGGCGTGTAGCCTGCTTGACCCAAAGCCGCGGCGAGCGCCATCGAAAAGCAGCCCGCGTGGGCCGCGCCGATGAGCTCTTCGGGGTTCGTGCCCCCGCCCGACTCGAAGCGCGACGGGAACGAATAGTTCCCCTCGAACGCGCCGCTCCCGAGCTTCATGGTCCCCTGGCCGTTTTGCAGCTTACCTTCCCACACAGCGTTGGCTGAACGTGTTGGCATGTTTCCTCCTTTGGCACTAGTGTAACGCAACGCATGGTTGGGCTTTTGAAGTCTCGACAACACTGAGATTTAATTCAGAATTTTCTCTATACCTGACACGCCCTGACACCTTTGGGAGGTAAAATAACCCTATGTCATTAACAGTCCACTCCCCCTACTCCCCCAAAGGCGACCAACCCCAGGCCATCGCGGGACTGGTCGAGGGGCTGGAAAACGGCCTGCGCTTTCAGACGCTCCTGGGCGCGACGGGCACGGGCAAAACCTATACGATGGCGAAGATTATCGAGGCGACGCAGCGCCCCGCGCTCGTCTTGGCCCCCAACAAAATCTTGACCGCGCAGCTCGCCGCCGAGTTCCGCGACTTTTTTCCGGACGCCGCGGTCGAGTTTTTTATCTCCTACTACGATTATTATCAGCCCGAGGCGTATGTACCTGCCAGGGACCTGTTCATCGAAAAAGACGCCAACATCAACATGGAGTTGGAACGTCTGCGTCACTCGACCACCCGCAGCCTCTTAACGCGCAAAGACGTGATTGTGGTGGCGTCGGTGTCGGCCATCTACGGCTTGGGCTCGCCGACGGAGTACCAAAACCTCAACTTGCTCTTGCGCGTCGGCGCGCAGATGCCGCGCGACGCGATTTTGGAGCGGCTGATTACGCAGCAGTACGAGCGCAATGATGTTGAACTCGCCGCCGGACGCTTTCGGGCCAAGGGGGACGTGGTCGAGGTCTGGGCGGCATATGAAGAACTGCCCCTGCGCATCGAACTCTGGGGCGACGAGATTGACCGTTTGGTGATGGTGGACCCTGTGACGGGCAAGGAAGTGAGCGAGTTAGAGACGACCACCGTCTTTCCCGCCAAGCACTACGTCACGCCCTTTGACAAGCTCGAGCCCGCCCTCAACCACATCGAGCACGACTTGGGCGACCGGCTCCGCTACTTTGAGTCGGTGGACAAGCTCTTAGAAAAGCAGCGCATCAAAGAGCGCACGATGTACGACTTAGAGATGCTCCGTACGCTGGGCTACTGCAACGGCATCGAGAATTATTCGCGGTACTTGGATGGTCGGCAGCCGGGCGAGCCGCCGCACACGCTGCTCGACTACTTCCCGGATGACTTCATCACCTTTTTGGACGAGTCGCACGTGATGCTCCCACAGATTCGCGGCATGTATAACGGCGACAGGGCGCGCAAGGGGACGCTGGTGGATTATGGCTTCAGACTGCCCGCTGCGCTTGACAACCGGCCTCTCAAGGAGCCTGAATTTTTGGCTCGAGTGGGCCAAGTCATCTTCGTCTCGGCCACCCCGGCGGCGGGCGAGGCGGCGTTATCTGACAACACCGTCGAGCAAGTGATCCGCCCCACCGGCCTCATCGACCCCGCCATCACCGTCAAGCCGAGCCGCGGCCAGATTGACGACCTCGTCTTCGCCATCCGCGAGCGCGCGAGCCGTGACGAGCGCGTGCTTGTTACCACGCTCACCAAAAAGATGTCGGAAGACTTGACCGAATACTTCGCGCAGCAGGGTCTCCGGGTGCGCTACATGCACTCGGACATCGACGCGGTGGAGCGTCAGGTCATCATCCGCGACCTTCGCCTGGGTCACTTTGACGTGCTGGTCGGCATCAACCTCTTGCGTGAGGGGCTGGATTTGCCTGAGGTCTCGCTCGTGGCGATCCTCGACGCGGACAAGACGGGTTTCTTGCGAAGCGAACGTTCGCTCATCCAGACCATCGGGCGCGCCGCGCGCAACGTCAAGGGCGAGGTGTTCCTCTACGCCGACGTCGTTTCGGACGCGATGCGCGCCGCCATTGACGAGACCGAGCGCCGCCGCGAGAAGCAGCTTGCTTACAACGAAAAGCACGGCGTCACCCCCGAGACGATCCGCAAGCGCATTCACGACGTGATTCGCGGCGAAAGCGAGGGCGAGGAGGCCGAAGTCAAGCTCGACCCCTGGGAGCGCGAGCTGGTCATGGACGACGTCAAGCAGGAGTTGGGCATTTTAGAGGCCGAGATGTGGCAGGCTTCCGAAGACCTAGACTTCGAGCGCGCCGCCGCCATCCGTGACCGGATTAGGGAATTAGAAGCCCGTTTGCAGGGTAAAGAGATCAAGATGGCGACGGTGCCTGGGCAGAAGCCGCAGAAGCCGAAAGTGGGGGCGGGTCGGCGTTAGCCCTACGCACCAGCTCGAGCCGCGAAGTAAGCAGCAGGCGACAAAATGAGCACGCCCCCAACACGCTGACCATAAAGCGGACCGAAATGCTTAACATCTCCCGTCACCAAATGCGTCGCCCCCGCATCAACTGCGGCGGATAAAATGGGTTTGTCTTTTTCGGGTAAGCCAACATCCAAGATGTTCTTTGGTGACCGCTTCATTCCCAGCACTTCTACACGTCTGAGCAAGTTAGCCAAATCCTCCCGCTGTGAGGGCTTTAGATTTCTCCGCGCTTCCTCCGTAGCGTAGGCCGAACTCACCAGCTTGACGTCCAACGCCCAAAACTTCCGCAGCCCGGCGTCGGTGCGGTAAGTCGCCGAAAAGAGCACGTTGGCGTCCAGAAAGACGATGTCCAAGGTTAGGGCTTGTGGTGAGGTATCGCTTCGGGGTCTAGGCCCATCTTCCGCACGGCTTCGACCGCCCCCCGGTAATCCTCTTCATCTACCGCGTTGGAGAGTAAGAACTCCGCCTGGCGCTCCGGGGTGTAAACCTCGAGCGGCAGCGCCACAGCGGGCCGAATCAGGATGCCCTCATCGCGCGCCTCAGCAATCACGAGCGCGCCCTCTTCGATGTTGAAGCGTCGCCGCAACGCAGCCGGGAGAACGACGGTGCCGCGCTTGCCTACTTTGCTAATGTCTGCCACGCTCACACCTCCATGCTGAATGCCCGACATTCATATACACGCATTTTAGCATGAGGTCGGCGACGTTCAAAAACTTGTCAGTTTGTATAACCTCAAGCCCCACCCAAATGCTCCTTTTCAAATCTCCCGCTAGCATTTGAAAACGTGTCCATGCACAATGAAGCATGACAGAAAGCGCAGCAGTGACCATAGACGAACGAGGACTCGAGCTCCTTCACAACGCAGAAACGTATCTGTTGCTCGAGACCTTTGACGAACCCCTCAACCCCAGCGCCGCCGCCAAAAAACTTGGTGTCCCCGCGAACAGGCTTCATTACCAGGTTAAGCGTCTGGCGGAGGCGGGTCTGCTGCGCGTGGTGAGCGAAAACGGGCGCAGCCGGGTTTACGAACGGGTGGGCACGAAGTTTCGCTTTCGCAAAGAAGCGTTGGGCGTTGTGGGAGAGGCGCTAACGGCGGGTGGGAACGCGCTCCTTGAGGGATTGCAAAAGGGATTCACGCGGGCGTTCGAGACATTTTTTGAGGCGGTGCAACGTGAAGCCGACGAAGAAAATAGTGAGTACGGGCTGCTTAACCTTGGAAAAGGCGTCTCTGTTGGTGCTTATCAACCCGCGTTGGGTATGGCGGAAGTGCGGCTAAGTCGTGAAGGATACGCTTCGGTCGCGCGGGTGATGAGAGAGGCGCTCGAGGCTGCTGAGCGTGAAGGGGTAGCGGGAGAGGGTGAAGCTTGTACTGTCGCGTTCGCCCTTTATGCGGGTAGGGTGATTCCCAGCTAATGACCTCGTAACCGCTCGACCCGGCTCCCTCACTCATAACGGAACGCCCACGGGATGCAAACAATGGTACGCTTCCTTTAGGAGGACGCACCTGTGACATTCAAGGTTGGCGACAATGTGGTGTACCCGTCTCAGGGAGCGGGGGTCGTGGACGAAAAAACGACGCGGGAGGTGCTGGGCGAAACGCACGAATACCTCAAAATCTCGTTTGTCCGCGGCGATATGGACGTGCTCGTCCCCCTCAGAAAAGGTCAGGAAGTGGGCCTGCGTCTCACGGTGGGACCCGAAGAAATTGGGGCGCTGTTAGACACCATCACCAAGGCCGACCTCTCGCTCCCGACGCAGTGGCCGCCGCGCTACCGGGCGGAGCAAGATATCGTCTCGGGCGGCAACGCCTACGAGCTGGCGCGGCTCATCGGCGTGCTCGCGCAGCGCGACTTCGACAAGGGGCTCGCCGCGACCGAACGCGAGATTTTAGAAACCGCCAAGACGATGCTCGCCAGCGAGATCGCGGTGGTCGAAAAACTCAGCATGAGCGAGGCGCAAGCGCGCATCAGCAGCACCATCGAAGCCAGCGTGGCCTAAGGGAAAGAGAGTTTAACGTCTCTACCTCTAGGCTCGAGCTAAAGTTTGACGCACTCAAACACCCAAACCAAGTGAGTAGCAAAGGGTGGATGCAAGCGTTCATCCTCGCAAAGAACCCCAGAACTCCAGAAAAATTACGAAAGACTTGGTGAAACGCACGGCGGATTCAGCCCACCCCCAAGAAAACGCGCCCCTCTACGCGCCGTCAACGGTGCGAGACCTTCTGAACAAGTACAACCTACGCGCTGACAAGGCGTTTGGGCAAAACTTTTTGATAGACGGCAACGCGCTGCGCGCGGTCGCCGAGGCGGGTGAGGTTGGGGCTGAGGACACGGTGCTCGAGATTGGCCCCGGCCTGGGCGTCTTGACGCGCGAACTCGCCGCGCGCGCTAAACAGGTGGTGAGCGTTGAACTTGACGCGCGCCTCTTGCCCGTTTTGGCGGAGACGGTGGGCGGGCTGCCCAATGTGGACATAGTTCACGAGGATGGGTTGCGTTACGACTTGAGAAGTCTGCCCGAAGGCAGTCTGCTCGTCGCCAACTTGCCCTACAACGTCGCCACGCCCGTCATCATGCGCGGGCTCTCTGCCTTGCGCTTCAAGCGCCTCGTTTTTCTGGTCCAAAAGGAAGTCGCGCAGCGCCTCGTGGCGCGTCCCGGCGACGCGGCGTTCGGCGCGCTCAGCTTGCGCGTGCAGCACTACGGGACGGCTATTATAGTACGCGACATCAAACCGAGCGCCTTCTTTCCCGCGCCCGAGGTGACGAGTTCGCTGGTGAGGCTTGACGTAGACCCCGCGGCAAAAGCCGACCCTGCCACCTTTGCGCTTATCGAGCACGCCTTTAAGCACCGCCGCAAAACGCTCCATAAGAACCTGACGATGGCGGGTTTTAATAAAGAAAAGGTGCTGGAGGCGCTGGAGGCGCTCGGTTTGGACTCGAGGGTGCGGGCGGAAAAGGTGACGCTCACAGACTTTCGTCGCTTGTCGGACAGACTCTCCTGAGGGAATAGTGGTATTTTTTGCGAATTAGCCGTATACTGCCTCAAGCAACGTTTGTGAGGCCACTCGGGGGAAGGGTCGATGTGTAAATTTTTTGTTGTCGGCGATGTGACCGTCGACCAAATGTATTTTGTGAGCGAGCTGCCCGAATCGGGCGGCGAGGCGTCGGCGTCTCGAGCGGTGATGGAACCCGGCGGTGCGGGCGGCACCATCGCCACCGCCCTGGCGATGCTCGGCAACGACGTGCGGTTGGCGACGCGCGTCGGCGAGGGTCCTTTTGCCGACCTGGCGCTCAAGCACGTGCGCGCCGCCGGGGTGGACACGAGCCTGGTGCAGGTGGACCACCGCCTGCAAACAAGCTCGGTCACGCTGCTCGTGACTCCCGACACGCAGCGCACCATGATTAGCGCGGGCGGCGCGAGCCGCAACTTAGACGCCGCCGAACTCAAGCCCGGCATGGTCAGCGACTGCGAAGCGCTCGTCATGAGCGCCTACAGTTTGATTGGCGGCTTGCAGCGCGAGTACGCGGTGCGCGCGCTAGAGGCCGCTAAACGCGCGCGCCTCACCACCTTTATCGACATGGGCTCGGGCGCGGTCAACGCGCTCCAGGGCCGCCTCATCTCGCTCGTGCGCGAGGTGGACTATCTGCTCATGAACCAGCAGGAACTCTACACGCTTACGGGCGAGTCCTCCATCTCGGACGCGGTCTCGGGGCTCGCGGCGGCGGGCATCGAGCGGGTTATCGTCAAGGTGGGCGCGATGGGCTCGATTGTGGTGACCCCGGAGTTGACCGAGCTCGTCGAGGCCTTTGAGCTCGACAACGTGCTCGACACGACGGGCGCGGGCGACTACTACACCGCCGCCTTCGCGCACGGCATCATGGAGGGCTACGACCTGCACTACGCCGCGCGGCTCGGCAACATCGCGGGGGCCTTAAACACCACCCGCATCGGCGCGCAGAGTTACAAGTTGAGTGCTAAGGAGCTCGAGACCCACGCCAAAAGAATGCTGGCCGTTGAATCTCTTTAGTACAGCGTCTCTTTGATACAGCGTCGCTCTAGCACTGTGAAAGCACCGTGAAAATCAGGATGCGCGGTAGGATGGGGTATGACATCCTCTAAAAGCCTTGTGAGGTTTCTTTTCGTGTGCGCCGTAGTCATGACTATGATGACCGCTACGCCGTTCGTTTTCACGGCAAACGCGCAAGCTACCCAGACTCAGCAGGACTACGCCACCCGCTTTAACAACGCCTGGGAACTCGTCGAGGAGCGGTATTGGGACGCGACGTTCGAGGGGGTGGACTGGGACGCGGTTCGGCTCGAGTACGAACCCCGAGCCCTCTCCGCCAAAAACGACCGCGCCTTTTACGGCGTTCTAGAAAACATGTACGGTGAATTGGGCGACAATCACTCCGTCTTTGTGCCGCCCGACCGGGTGGAGGAGATTAGAAGAGAGTACGGCGACCTGCCCTGCCTGGGCGTGTTTGGCAGCGTCCAGGGCAGTCAGGGAAACCGCGGCAAGATAGATTTTGAACTCCTTGACGCGGGCGTGGGCTACTTGCGCGTGCCCGACTTAGCCACCCCCGGAACCTCGCAAAATCTGCGGCGGGCAGTGCAGGACCTGAAGGGTGAAGGCGCGCAGAGCTTCGTGCTCGACCTGCGCGGCAACCCTGGTGGTCGTTTGGTCGAGATGATGCAGACCGCCGGGATTTTTACGAGCGGCTTCTTGTGGCGCACCCTCACCCGCTGGACGCTGCCCCTCCCTTATCCCGCGCTGGGAGCCGTCGAGACCGAGCTGCCTTTGGCGGTCCTTATTGACGGCGATGTGAACAGCGCCGCCGAGGGCTTGGCGGGCGCGCTCCAGGCCAACGGGCGCGCCACCGTCGTCGGCGAAAGGAGCGCGGGCAACGTCGAGGCGGTGCTGCCCTTTTGCCTCCGCGACGGCTCGCAAGCCTGGATTGCCACGGGCGTGTTGGCTCCCATCCGCGGCGCGACCTGGGAGGGCCGCGGCGTGGTGCCCGACATTGAGACCCAGCCGGACGGGGCCTTGGACGCCGCGGTCGCATTTTTGACGGGACAGTAGGGGATAGGGAGCACGGGAGGTGGGGGACAGGGCGCGGGGGAGACGGGAATGCGGAGGGTGGGAAGAGGTTTCACGGCCCCACACTCTGTTCCCACACTTCTACACCGCCTTATTGCCCTATCTTCTTTGTTCCCCACCTCCACACACGCCATGACTGAACCCATACAAACCGAACGCGTCGCGCCGGGCGTTCTGCGCCTGCCGCTGCCGAGCCGCACGCTGCCGCCCTTTGACCACACCAACAGCTACGTCGTTTCCGACGGGGGTGTCGGTGTGCTGGTGGACGCGGGGAGCGACACCTTAGAGGCGGTGGAGGTTGTGAAGCGCGCCCTCGAGGAGACTGGCGTAACATTCCTCAAGGCCATCTTGCTGACCCACACGCATTCCGACCATCTCGAGGGTGTGGCGCGCGTGCAGGCGCATTTCGGCGACCCGCCCGTGTACGTCCACCCGCTCGAGCTTCCCCGCCTCACCGAAAGTGGCGCGAAAAATGCGCGGGCGCTCCCCGGCGACCGCACCCTCACGGTCGGCGACAAAACGGTGCGCGCGCTCCACACGCCCGGTCACTCCCCCGGCCACCTCTCTTTTTACCTTCCCGACCCCCAGACGCTTTTGGCGGGCGACGTGGTGGCGGGCGAGGGCTCGACCTGGGTGGGGCTGCCCGAGGGCGATGTGGCGGCCTTCTTAAAGACGGTGGAGGGGCTTCTCGAGCTCCCCCTCACCACCATCGGCCCCGGTCACGGCCCCCTTGTGACCAATCCCAAGGAGAAGCTAGAAGAAATTAAAGCGCACCGGCTGGCGCGTGAGGGGCAGGTTCTGGCGGCGCTCGAGGGCAGTCCTCTGACCCTCGCCGAACTCCGCCGCGCCGTCTACCCCGAGCTTCACCCGGAGCTTGAGGGCATGGCCGAACGTAGTCTGCTCGCGGGGCTCAAGAAGCTTATGAACGAGATGCGGGTGCTTCATGTGGGGGCGGATGAGGCGGGACCTTACGCCCTCAGACGGTGACTCGCTTTGGTTTATCAAGTGAAAGGTTGAATTGCTTTTTTCCCTGGGTCGACCTAGGTTGTGCTGACATTTGCGTTTTAAGAAAATCATTCAAGCTCGAGACGCGGGTAAGTTTTCGCGCTTCGCAAACCTCTTCGCTCCTTGCTTCTCGCTTGCAGCACGATAAATCTCTTGGCGGATAATCTAGAAGGTCAACACACCCTGGGTCACGGTGGGCGTTCTTATGGGGTGCGTTCTTACAAGGTGCGTCGGCTACCTTACGCGCTTTTCGCTTCTTGGGGGGCTAAGGTAGAGCTGAGGAGACCCATGCCCTGGCTTACCGACCGCCGCCCCGCCCCAAGCGCCGAGGAAACGCTCGAGCGTTTCGTCCGGGAGCTTGCCGAGCGGCTCGACGACGAGAGCTTAGACCGCAACGAGACCGTGCGGGACACGCTTGCCGAGCTTTTGTACGGACGTGCTTACGGGGAGCTCGAGGCCGCGTCGCCGCTCGCGGCGCTCGCGCTGGACCCGCGCAACATCACCTTCGAGGCGGAGTATTACGTCGCAACCGACAAGGACCGTTTCGCCCGCGTGAAGCCGCTCCTCTGGCTCTGGAAAGGTCTCGACACGACGCCTCTGGGCCAGTCCGTTTATAGCGGCGTGCGCCTGCGCCGGATGCTCGCGGAGCGCATCTTCGCGCGCGCGGGCAAAAACCTCAAGATTTTTCAAAACGTCGAGGTCTCGGTGGGTTACAACCTCGAGGTGGGCGACGACGTGGTCATCCACCGCCACGTGTTTATCGACGACATCGGCGGGGTTAAAATTCATGACGGCGCGTCCTTGTCGGACTTTGTCAACGTCTACAGCCACACGCACGACGTGCTCGAGCCCGCCGACGTCACGCTCAAAGAGACGGTCATCGGTCGGGGCGTCCGCGTGGCGTACCACGCGACCGTTTTGGCGGGCACCGTGCTGAGTGACGACAGCATGTTGGGCGCGTTCGCGCTCGCCACGCGCGACCTAGACCCGCACGTGGTCGGGTTGGGCCTGCCCGCCAAGCCGCGCGTGTGGAAAGAGCGCGGCGGCAATCCCGAGTTCGCCCTCCTTCAGGTGGACGCGGCGACGTACGAGCGAGAACCCCCGCGCCGCGCCAATCCGGACTTTGCCGGAACCGCTGTGGCTAAAGACGCTTTGTCTAGAAGAGCGAAAGAGGACGACGCTCTGGTGGAGAGGACGGAGCAAAAAGCGGTTTAGGCTCGAGTCACCCGCCTTGGTGTTATGAGCTTGGCGTTACGAGTTTGCTGCCACCGGTTTAGCCTCATCAAGTGAACTAGTTCACAGTGGCGCGGCTATGATGGATAGGTAAGACCCTGACGCAACACCTTCTCAGAAACCCACTCCGTATTATAAAGCGTCTCCCGCCGCGTGTGCTAAAAAGGTGGTCGGGCGTGACGAGTCGTAAGGAGCTGATGCGCTCATAAACTCATAACCTGACACCAAGAACTGAGCGGTGCATGATGTAACGCGGTACCACGTAATGCGTGTACAGTTTTATACCGGCCTCGTCACTGGCGCAAAATTACTCGCTCAAATTTACGATATGTGACACTTCTGAGTAGGCACCAACTTATGGCTTTACACCCACTCAACGTGCCACCACCCAACCAGCCGAGGAGACCTACATCAATGGCGATCATCAATGGCGACGCGACCCCACAAACACGTATGGCAAAAATACGGTCCAGCACGTAAGCTTCAGTGCAGGCTCGGTCAAAGATAAACGAGCTTCGTCGGCAGATGAACCACAGATAGACGGTAGATAAATTGATACCCCACCGTCTTGCGCGAAATCCAGAACAGGAGCCGGTGGACATTTTAAGGAAAAGTATCTTTTGTAACATTAATATACCGTCGCGCCGTAATAAAACTGTACATAGTGTATAGGCGCGTAACGCAGCTAATCCCGCTTTTCAGCAAACTCAAACTCTCAGCCATTAGGATTTGATTATGAAAAACCTTCCCCCCTCCACCTTTTTTGTTGTTCTTTCTGTGATGGTCGTTCTTGCAGCCTGCAACAGCGAGGATGCCGTCACCACACCCGTAGTGCCGACCTATGACGTTAGCGGCCCGTGGCACGGCACGGCGACCCCTCAGGCTGAACAGGCTGGGGGAGCGCCCGAGCCAGTAGGCGTGACCTGGAGCCTGCAAATGGCAGGAACGGCTGTAACGCTCGAGTACCGCCAGGGCGCTTCGGACCCCGTACTCTACACGGGCACGCTCACGGGAGACGCGCTGTCGGCGGGTGCCGGAGACACCCGACTGGACGGCACCTTTAGCAGCGCCGACAGTTTTTCCGGCGCAACCTTTAACACGTCCGACAACACCAGAAAAGCGGACTTGGTGTTGAGCAAGGGAGAGCCGGAACCGGAGCCCGCACCAGGACCTGCGCCTGAGCCGGAACCGGGTTTCGGCCTCGAGCTGTCTCAGAGCGCGGTGGACGTGACGTTGGACGGCGCGACCTCGCTGGTGGTGACGCTCGAGAACGAACAAAACGTTTCCGGCGAGCCGACCCTGACCCTGACCGACGCCGACGGTGCCCCCCTCAGCGCCGCAAGCGGTGTTAAGTGGGAGGTAAAACCCTTAGACGGCGCTTCAGAGGGCGTTACAGACGGCGCGGATTTCGAACTTACCCTAAGCGCGCCCTCGAGCACCGCCACGCCCGGAAGCTACGCCTACGGGGTGCGCGTCACCTTTGACGGGGCGGGTGACGGAACTGAAGCTGCGTCTCAAGCGAGTCTTACGGTTAACGTCACGTCGCCGCCCGAGACCGCGCCTTTGGCGTGGCAGGACGCCGCGGACGCGCCCCTCACGCTGTTCGAATCGCAGGGCGCAGCCGTTGGCGGCGCTCTTTATGTGTTCGGCGGTTTTTACACCCACGATGTGAAAGCGACCGCCGAGGTGTTTGCCTACGACGTTGCCGCCAACACCTGGAAGAGGCGGAGCGATATGCCTGTGCCGATGACCCACGCGGGCACCGCGGTGGACGGCGAGCGGGTCTATCTGGCAGGCGGCTTTGCCGGAGATCATCCCGGCCCCAGTTCCGACGTCGTGCTCGTTTACAACACGCGCGAAGATACCTGGGAACGGGGACCGTCGCTACCCGAAAAGCGTGGCGGCGGCGCGCTCGTCAAGCTCGGCCGGACGCTGCACTTCTTTGGCGGCACGGTTCGCGTGGGAGGGCGTTATCTAGAGGATAAGGGCGACCACTGGACGCTCGACTTGGACAACCCGGTGGCCTGGGAGGGTGCCGCGCCGCTCCCCAATCCGCGCAACCACATCGCGGGCGCGGCCCTGGGCGGCAAAATTTACGCGGTAGGCGGGCAGCATCTGGGTGATGAGGAGGGGGGCAACCAAGTAAGCGTGGACGCTTTCGACCCCGCCACCGGAACATGGCAGGCGGTGGCCCCGTTGCCGCTGCCGCTCTCGCACACCTCGGCCTCGACGCTCGCCTGGGGCGGCCACATCATCGTCGTGGGCGGCGTGACGCAAAAGTCAAAGGAGGTCGAGGCGGTTTTGGAGTACGACCCCGCGGCGGACGCCTGGCGCGACCTCACGCCTCTACCCGCGCCCAGACAGTCACCTGTGGCGGGTTTTGTGGACGGTCAACTGGTCGTCACCACGGGCTCAGCGCCCAATGCTCAGCCCGAAAACGATTCCTGGGTGGGGCAGTAGCGCTGCTGCCCACCGCATTTTCCAGTTCAGCAGATTTCATCTGGTGCCGCGGCCTCAACAGCCTCATCTCGAGCTGCCTTAAACTCCCCCTTATGCGTTTTCTGCTCGGTCTCCTTCTCTTTTTCGGGCTCGCTTCCTGCGCCCCCCGCACGGCGGCGTGCGAAGAACCGCCCCAAACGTCTTTTGTTGGAGAGGTTGCTCGCCAAGTGGCCCTGCCAAACCTCTATGTGCGTGAAGGCGGCAGAGTTTATCTCATCGTCACAGACGCGCAAACGACTCTCTTGAACTCAACAGGCGAACCCCTCATCCTGAGCGCCGTGACGCCGGGCACACGCGTATGGGTTCAGGGCGTTCTGTTGGACGGTGAGGTCCAGGCCGACGAGGTGCGAGTGCTGAACTAACGTTCAGGAGCGCCGAAAGCTGCGCAGTGGAAAGATAATAAATAAAACAGCCTAAAAGGCGTGAAGCAGTTGTAGAATTTTAACGGAGGAAGAGCGGTGACGCGTCAACCAAAGACAGGAGGGCCGGACTACGCAGAGCGGCAGGAGAAGCTGCGAAGTATTCGCGGCGTAGACGCGGTGGCGCTCGTGCCGGGGGCGAACCTGGTCTACTTTATCGGGCTCCACTTTCACCTTTCGGAAAGACCCATCATCGCGCTTTTCACACCGGATTTCACACCGGACGGTGGGGTGGCGGTGATTATTCCCGAGCTCGAGCTGCCCCAGCTAGACGCCCGCCCCGACTTGGCGGCGCAGGCGTTCGTGTGGACGGACGAGGCGGGGTTTGAAGGCGCGTTCAAAGAGGCGGTGGCGGGACTAGGGCTCCGGGGCGGGACGCTCGGCGTGGACGGCATGACGATGCGGGTGAGCGAGTGGCTGGCGTTCAAGCGTGTGAACGAAACGTTGCGGGTAAAGCCGCTCGAGCGCGACCTCATCGCCATCCGGGCGAGAAAAACGGCGGGGGAGGTGGACGCCGTGCGCCGGGCCGTCAAGCTAAGTGAAAGGGCGCTCGAGAGGGTGTTGTCAGGGCTAGAACCGGGCATGACGGAGCGCGCCATCGCCGCACAACTCACCGAGGCGCTGCGCGCGGAGGGCAGCGAGGGCGAGGCGTTCGGCTCGCTCGTCCAGACGGGACCCAACAGCGCCTTGCCCCACGGCGGCGTGAGCGACCGGGCGCTCCAAAAAGGTGAGTTTTTGCTTCTCGACTTCGGCGGCACCGTAGAAGGCTACCCCGCGGACATCACCCGGACCTTTTGTTTGGGAACCCCCAGTGAGGAGATGCGGCGCGTCCACGACGCGGTGCTGCGCGCGAACCGGGCCGCTGTAAAAGCCGCCGGGCCGGGCGTGCCGATGGGCAAGGTGGACAGGGCGGCGCGGCGCGTCATCGAAGACGCCGGGTACGGCCCTCGCTTTATCCACCGCACGGGGCACGGCTTAGGGCTGGAGGTTCATGAGCCTATCCCACAGATTGCCGCGGGTGTCACGGACCTTTTAGAGCCGGGCATGATCTTTACCATCGAACCGGGCGTGTACGTGCCGGGGCTCGGCGGCGTGCGTGTCGAGGACGATGTGGTGGTAACAGACGAAGGGGTAGAGGTGTTGACGGGGTTTGCTCGAGACTTGGTTCTCGAGCGTTAACAGGTTAGTAGGCGTAAGGAGGGTGCCGAAAAGTCTAAGCCTGAGGACTACCCACAAAATTGAGTGTGACGACGTTTTTAGCGCGTCTGTTTTTGGTTGATTTTAGGCAACAGTTGCGCGCGGCTCTCGCACAAAACTTATGACCGCGTCTGGCCGCTTGGTTCCTAAATTTCACTCAGCCTTTGTGAGTAGACTTTTATATCGCTCTTCCGTTTTCCGTCGGCTGGGTGCATCGCTCCGAGAGCGGATTAGGCAGCTTGCTGAAGCGTCTGAGGTAAGGGTTGCGGATAAGCCTGAAGTCTAAGTTCGTTAGAAGGTAAGCAGAGGCTTCTTGCTGCACAAGAGCGCGCGCATCGACGCCATTCGCGGCTGCCTGCGCCCGCTCTGGACTACTGCATCCCACTACGCGCGTGAGCTCACCACCCACTTATTGGCTCCTTCTATTGTCCAGAGCCGATGGGGTGCAACTCAGTGAATGGGGGTGATAAAACAGGACGATGACAACAGACGCAGAGCAAAGGGTAGAAGAACTGGACGCCATCATCAAGAGCATTGTTGCGGAGATAAAGCAGGAGCTAGGGACGAAAGCGAGCATGAACGAAATAGAAGCGGCCTTGCTAAAGCGACAAAGTAGCCTGATGAGTCGCCTGATGCAGCACCTGGTTGAGAGCCAGGATTTTCCCCCCTCTGATGAACAAAAGCGAGGGTTGGCATAAAGACGGACGGGGCGAGCTTGAGGTCAAGCACTTCTGGGGGAGCGTGCGCGTACCCAGTCAAAGGTACGAACACAAAGACGGCAGACATTGCCAAGTCGCCCTGGACCCAAACTTAGACGGCAGTGGTTGGACAGCGGGCGCATTGAACGTGATGATGCGTTTGAGTAGCGCTTTATCGTATGAAAAAGCGGTAGAAGTCAGCCGTGACTTTGAGATGTTGCCGGGCATGAGTCGCGCGGGCTTGGAGCGCTTGACCCAACCTTACGCCAGCGCTTGTCAGGCGCAAACGCGCGAGCTGCTGGACACGGCCAAAGATGCAGCGTTGCTAGCAGGACGAGGGCGGAAAGTGGTGATTGAAGTTGACGGGGTGCGGGTGCTCGAAAAAGCTCAGGACGGGGTTTGTGGCGGCATCGAGATCAAGAGCGCGGTGATCCACCCGGTGTCTGCACCTCAGCAACGCAGCCTGTTAGCCGATGTGTGTGAGGCGACAGCGTTTACCGACCAAGTAGCGGGGCTGATGCGTGAAGCAGGCCTGAGACAAGATGATGAAGTCGTCGGCCTGAGCGATGGCGCGAGTTGGATCAAAAACCTTTACGAGCATCTGGGTATCCCACACATCATCGACGTTTACCACAGCAGTGCTTACCTTGACACCCTTATGGAAGCTCTCGGCTGGGATGAGCGCGAACGTAGCCAAACAAGACGCTCTTGGCTTAGCGGCGAGATTGCTGCTGCGGATTGGTTACAAACGCATCGTCCTGACCCTGCTGTTTGGCTGAGCTGGGATGACACATCACAAACGGCTTTACGCTATCTTCAAGAACGTCAACACCATATGGATTACCCCAGTTATAAAAATTGTGGCTTACCCATTGGCTCTGGTCAAGTCGAGGGCGTCAACAAGAGCGTCATCGGCTTCCGCATGAAACAGTCGGGGATGCAGTGGTCGCGTCCTGGCGCAGGTCGCATGGCTTCTTTTAGAGCTAGGCGTTGTTCCAAGCAGCCGCTCGTCTCCCATGACACCATAAGGCACCACGCCTTTTCTTCCCCCACTACGTGAGTTGCACCCAGCCGATGGAGCCGATGCAGAAGCTTGACAAAATGGGGAGGTTAGAGTAGAGTTGTAAGCGCTTACACAAGATGCTAGATCAAAATAATAGGGAAATCAAACCGCATTCCCAATGTAAGCGCTTACATTAAGGAGCTATGTTGCCAACTATAGCTGATGTTGCAAAACTTGCAAATGTCTCAACGGCTACGGTTTCCCGTGTGATTAACCAAAATGGGAATGTAGCTTCCAAAACAGGACAGCAGGTCACAAACGCTATGAGGCAACTCAACTACTTTCCGAACAAATTTGCCAGGGGCTTAGCGGGTAAGCAAGCTGATGGTATAGGCGTGGTTATCCAAGATTTCGCTGACCCTTACTTTGGTATGATACTGCGTGGTATTGAGGGCGTAACCAAAGGCTACAACTTGCAAATTACGGTGGCTAGTGGTAACCGCTCATCAAAAGATGAACTCAGCGCGATAGAGTTTTTGCGTCAGCAAAAGTACAATGTGGTCATTCTAAGTAATTCGCATGTACCTGAAAACAAGCTACTCGAGCTTACAGAGCAAGGTATCCAGTTCATACATATAGGCCAATACGTCTCTACGTTTGCTGAACACTGTATTTGCATTGATGATGAACAAGGTGCGGAACTGGCTACAGGGTATCTAATTGACCAGGGGCACCGTTACATTGCCCATATTGCCTTTCCAGAATTTCACGAACATACTGTTTCTAGACTGAACGGTTTTCGCCGTACTTTAGAGAAAGCAAACATA
Source organism: Trueperaceae bacterium (assembly GCA_965214405.1). Classification (GTDB taxonomy): domain Bacteria; phylum Deinococcota; class Deinococci; order Deinococcales; family Trueperaceae; genus CBDCCT01. The sequence continues at coordinate 2,802,218 of OZ243956.1, read as the reverse complement.
GCCTATTCCGAGCAACTCGTCGTTAGCCCTAAAGGTTTTGACCAAACGAGCGCGTATGAGGCTACTGAACAGCTTTTAGGGCGTAATGAGGCTTTCACCGCCATTTTTGCTTCGACAGATATTATGGCTATCGGTGCTTACAAAGCTTTGAGACAAGCTGGTTTGAGTGTTCCCGAGGATGTTTCTGTTGTCGGTTACGACGATGTTGACGTTGCTGCTTTCGCTTATCCACCTTTGACCACCATCAGACAACCTATCCAGGAGATGAGCGAGGCTGCTGCTCATCTAGCTATCTCCTATCTAAAAGGCTACTCGGCTGAAAAGGAGGTGGTGCCAAGGTTTAGCCCTCAACTTGTTGTAAGAGATTCGGTAAACACCCCCAAGTAAGAGTGTCTCGTGATCAGCGGTTTTATTGAGCCGTCTTCAATCATAGACCACTCACGCCCCCCAGACGGGTAACCGTTGTTGAAAGGAGCCTCAACAGCATGAACCACAACTGTACTACAGGACCAGGTCAGCGTTCACTCAAAACAGCATTCATCTTCCTACTCCTCCCATTGTTTGGTTTCATAGGCACAGCTAGTGCTCAGACAAACATCGAATTCTGGGATATGGTTTGGGGACCGCCGCAGTATATTGATGTGGCGACCGGACTCGTGGACCAGTTCAACGCGGAGAATCCGGACATTCAAGTAGAATACCGCTCTGTTCCGTGGAATAATTGGTACCAAACCTTCTTAACGGCGATTGGTTCTGGGACCGCTCCGGACATCAGTACTGGAGCCGCTTTTATCCCCGTACAGTTGTACGATATGGGGGCAATCGAGCCAATTGATGAAGTGGTCGCCGAACTCCGTGACGAAGGTCAGTTGGATGATTATGTCCCTGGAGTCGTCGATTTCTTTAAGTACGACGGGCATAATATAGCTTTGCCCTGGAGCATAGGAACTCGTTCGTGGTACTACCGGAAGAGCCTTTTCGAAGAAGCGGGAATTGAACTACCAACAACTTGGGAAGAGTTTCGAGCGGCGACGGAAGCGCTGACCGGCGACGGGCAGTATGGGATTGTTGGATCCCAAGATTCGGGAGGAACCCACTACCTTTACACGCTTGTCGTCAACAACGGTGGTGGGTTGTTCACCGAGACGGGAGAGCCTGACTTTATGGATCCGCGCAATTTAGAAGCGTTTCGCTTCTTTTCGGATCTAGCGCAGAGCGGTGTGATGCATCCAGCTAGCGCTGGCTATACATCGGGAGATGCGCAGTCCGCCTTTGCCCGAGGCGACGCCGCTATCGTTCTCGCCGGACCTGGTTTAGTCAATCAATTTCCCGAGATTGCCGATGATATTGGTGTGCTACCGCCTTTAGAAGGACCGAGCGGAGATAAAGGGACCTTCCGAGCATTAAACGGCATCATGGTTTACAAGCAAAGTGAGCATCCCGAAGCGGCTAAGACCTTCCTAAAGTGGTGGGCGGAGCACGAAAAACCTCTCTGGATTGACGGGGGTATTACCGGCAACATTCCAGCGCGACAATCGTTCGTGGCTGATCCCTTCTTTCAGGAAAATCCCAACACTGCAATGATCATCGATGAGTACATACCGGTCGCTCAGGCAATCGGAGCCAAATATCCCTCGATCTTCCCAGAGCTTAACGTGCTCGACGGAGAGGGCTTTATGCAAACCTTGGTTCAAGATCTTCTACAAGGCAAGGATTTGATGGCCTCGGTCGAGAAGGCGAACGCCAGGTTCAGCGACGTCATGAAAGACCTCAGCTTGGGAGAGTAGAACGTTTAATGGTTGAGCAGATGGGTGTGGGTACAAAGCTGGCCTATGTTACTCACATCCGTCTCCCACTTTCTCGTCTCGGTAAGCAAAAATGATCAAAGCTTTCCTCTTGAGGTGATCTATGAGAACCCAACTATCGCGGGGTAGGCACAAAAAAACCCAGGCCCTGAAAAAACCATACAAGGTCGACTTGCTACCCTATTTTCTGCTGCTTCCCTCAGTTGTACTGATCGTCGCAATCATTTTTTATCCTTTCCTGACCGGCCTTCTATATAGCCTTCGTGAAGGCTCATTGTTGCAACTCGGACCATTCGTTGGTTTACAAAATTTTGCGGAACTTTTCGCTATGGCGGATTTTCACAACGCCGCGTACTTTAGTTTGATTTTTGCGTTCTTCAATATTGTCGGTTGCTATTCCCTTGGCCTGGCTTTGGCGATGTTGGTCAATCAGAACGTCCCTGGGCAAGGGTTTTTCCGTGTCGCACTCCTTGTTCCGTGGATTATCCCTTCTATAGTGGCTATAACGGGCTGGCGCTGGATGATTGCCGACCAGTACGGCCTTGTCAACGTAGTTCTCGGCTATGTCGGGCTAGGCCCCGTGTACTTTCTAAGTAATGAGGGGTGGGCTGTCTTTTCTGTGATCATCGTCAAGATATGGCGAAGCTTTCCTTTCATGATGCTGTCTCTTCTCGCGGCACTTCAGGGTATTGACCGGAACTTGTATGAAGCCGCCCGGCTCGATGGTGCGGGCGGTTGGCAGATTTTTCGTTATGTCACGCTTCCACAACTCAGGAACATATCCATTGTCCTGTGCATTCTCATGACGATTTGGACCGTCAACGGCTTCGATTCGATCTGGTTGCTCACTCAGGGAGGACCTTCGAATGCCACCGAAAATTTCATTATTCTTGCGTATAAGTACACTTTCGCCCGTAATGACGTGGGTATTGGGTCTGCCATTGCTGTTGTGAGCTTCGTTATTTTGGCGATTCTCGCGGTAGCCCTGTTAAGAGTTCAGAATGAGGAGCGATGATTTAGTCATGTTGCGCACTACATCTGCAAAAAGATGGGGCCTTTTTTGTGTTTTGGTTCTCGTGGTACTGGTCATCAATTTGCCAGTCATCAGCATGATTTTGAATTCCTTTCAAAGCACAGCAGAGATCACGACCTCGCGAGGACTTCTTCCCTCTTCTTTTTCGTTTAGGAACTACGTTTACGTAAGCACCAGAACCGATTTCTGGACTTTTTTTAAGAATAGCGCTGTTATTTCTTTTGCTGCTACGCTGGGTACGGTCATAGCCGCCTCTTTCGCAGGTTATGCACTGTCGCGGTTTCGGTCTTTTGTCCTTACAAGCTACTCGCGCGCCCTGCTGATGGTTCAAATGTTTCCGCTCATACTCGCTATCATTCCTCTGTTTATCGTCTTTCGTAATCTACACCTTTTAAATACCTACCTTTCGGTCATCCTCATCTATACCGTGGTGCATCTACCCTTTGCCACGTGGATGTTCAAAGCCTTTTTCGACAGCATCCCGAAGGAACTCGAGGAAGCCGCTTTGGTCGACGGTTGCAACAAGATGCAGGGTTTTGCCCGTATTATTTTGCCGCTGTCCGGGCCTGGGGTCGCTGCGGTAGCGATTTTTTCGTTTCTATTCTCATACAACGAGTTTTTCATCGCGAACGTGTTTCTCAAAGACAACGACCTGCTTACCATGCCCGTCGGGCTTCAATTCTTTATGGAACAGTACCGTACCGATTGGGGTAGTCTTCTAGCCGCTTCGACCCTCGCGCTGCTTCCAACCTTTATTTTGTTCCTGTTCGTCCAAAAATACATGGTTCATGGAGCCATCGCAGGGGGAGTTAAAGGATAAACGTTTGTGAATGGGTAAATGGACAGGGTCGTAAGAATTATCTCTTGAAGGGAACAACATAATGGGCGATACATCTCCAAACATCTTATTCATCACATGCCATGACCTTGGTCGCCATCTTGGTTGTTATGGCAATCCTACAGTAGTGTCTCCAGCCTTAGACGGTTTGGCGTCACAAGGCGTACGGTTCGAAAATGCCTTTTGCACGGCACCGACTTGCTGCCCGTCGCGAGCCGCACTACACACTGGCCGTTACCCGCATTCGACGGGTATGTTGGGCTTTTTGTTCGAACCTTTCAATTGGATCCTAAAGGCAAGCGAACGGCACACTGCTGGGCACTTAAAAGAGCATGGTTACCAAACTGCACAAATTGGATTTCAACACGTAGTCAAGTCGGAAAGGCAAGACCTCCTGCAGGCGTTGGGCTTCGACTTTTTATCACAGCTCGAGTCTAAAGCAACAGCCCAACAAGTTGCAGATGAAGCATGTAAATATTTAGAGGATTACAAGGCCAATGAACCCTTTTATCTTGAAGTTGGTTTTTTCGAGGCTCATACTCGGTGGGACCAATATCCTCTGGTTGGATGGGGTGAAACTGAGCTTAGCAAGGGTGTTCAGGTACCCCCCTTCTTGCCAGACGTGCGAGCGACACGGGCGCAGCTAGCAGGGTTTCAAGGTGCCATTCGTCAGCTTGATGAAGGGGTTGGCAGAATCCTTTCAACCCTGGACGTGACAGGGCGAACGGACAACACGTGGGTGATTTTTGTAACTGATCACGGGATGCCGTTTCCAGGCAGCAAGGGCACTCTCTATGAAGCTGGGATTGAGATTGCGATGATTATGCGGTGGCCTAAGGCAGGATTGGTGGGAGGCAAAGTGGTGAGTCAACTTACGAGCAACGTGGATATAGTGCCAACACTTTTAGAAGCGGTAGGAATACCTATTCCGGATACGATCGAGGGTCGTAGCTTTTGGCCGCTCCTGGAAAACAAACCGTATTCTGAACGGAAGGAAGTTTTCGCAGAACACACCTTCGGGATACATTACGAACCTATGCGCTGTATTCGCACTGTCAATCATAAGCTCATCTTCACCCCCGAGATGTCCTCGTCCCTGGGAAGTGAAACCGACGGTGTGTATAGTGAAGCGTTTCAAGAATCCCTCACGACTCGTCCCTATTTCACGCGCTCTCCCTTTGAGTTTTACGATTTTCAGGATGATCCGCTGGAGCGAAATAATTTAGCTAATTATGATGATGGAAATTATCACGAAATAGAACAAGACCTCAAAGCTAGATTAAGAGCTTGGATGGAAAAGACAAACGACCCACTGCTTAAGGGGCCGATTGCTTCCCCTCGTTATCGAGAAGCGATAAGCAGTCTTATTTCCGCTACCTAGCGGTACAAAACAGTGTAGATACAAACTCTTGTTTGCGAGGTTATCGACATGAGTAAGTTGCGTATAGGTATTGTTGGTTGTGGCGAAGTCACCCAAATCCTTCATCTGCCCGCACTAAGTCAGCTCAAAACGGATTTCGAAGTAACAGCTTTGTGTGATGTCAGCCAAACGGTACTGGAAGGCGTAGGCGATCAATGGTCGGTCGATCTACGGTTCACAGATCATAGTAAGCTTATCGAGCATCCCAACGTCGATGCCGTTCTCGTTGCCAATCCCCACGCCTATCATTCATCGGTCGTTTTAGAGGCAATAAAAGCAGGCAAGCATGTACTTGTTGAGAAACCTATGTGCATAACCCTGCACGAAGCCGACGCCATCATCAAAGCTCAGAGGCAGTACGGGGTGACGGTGCAGGTAGGTTACATGCGCCGGTATGCACCTGCCTTTATACATGCACGAGAACTCGTCAGGAAACTCCCATCAATCAATCTTGCACGTGTTCACGACGTTCTCGGCAAAAACGCGCTCATTATCGAGAATACCTCCAACGTCATCCGAGGCTGTGACATCCCACTTGAAGTTAAGGCGCAGGCCGAAACTCTGCAAGAGTCGTTGGTGTTTGAAGCAATCGGAGATACACCAGAGGCTCTCCGAAAGGCATACTTGGTGCTCCTTGGGCTCGGTTCACATGATACCTCCGCCATGCGCGAACTCCTGGGCAGGCCCAAAGGTGTCCTTTATGCAGCAGCCCGACACGCAGGCCGATATATTAGCGCAGCATTCGACTATGGGGATTATGTCTGTCAGTTTGAGACGGGAATTGACAGCATACCCCGATTTGATGGGCATATCGAGGTGTACGGTTTGGAGAAGGTTATTCGCGTTCAGTACGATACTCCTTACATACGCAATCTACCAATCCGAGTCTATGTCACTGAGATCGACGGAAACGGTGGCGTTACAGAACAGGTCACGCACCCAGGCTGGGGAGATCCTTTCGTAGTCGAGTGGAAAGCTTTTCACAAAAATGTCACAGAACGTTTGTCACCCAAAACGGACCCGTCAGATTTCCGTCAGGATCTAGAGCTATTTGAGCAAATGATCGCGTTCATGCGGTGACTCAGCCAGAAAACCAAGCGTTCACTCGTTATCTAAAATAGCAGGTTCGTCTAATTCTAACTTCAGGGCGAACACCTGATTCATTTGACACCCCCAAAGGGTGCGCCTCTTTTAAGTGACTAACCGGGCCAACAGTTGCGTAAGCGCCCGCCCTTTCTTATGAAGCACGAGGCTCGAGCCCCCACGCCTCCGAACTTTACCTTAGCAGGAGCTTGTTCTGGTGACGCTTTACATAAAGTCAAGCACCGATAGCAACCTCCGGACTCTCCGCCTCCGGACTCTCCGCCGCCCCGCCCTGACTAAACCAAACCCACAGCCTATAAACCATGTTGACGAGCAAAAGTGCGACGAGTAGCCCCAAGAAGAGAAGGGAATTAAGAGGTAGCGCAAAGCCGACCACAAACGCCGCCGCTCCTGAAAAAACTTTAAGAAGCGGGCTTAGCGCCCTGTGGGTGGGCTCGCCGGAGGTGCGGATGAGGGTGGGCTCGAGCAGCGCCAACGTCAGGAGCGCCACCCCGACAAAGCCGCCGATAAGATGCTGAACCTCTCGTCCAAGAATGCCCTCAGCCGCAATCACGTTCGTCACGCCCGCGCCGATGGCGGCCACGGCAATCACAAAAGGCAGGTGCAGATGGCTCCACGCGATCATCCACCCGCCCCCTTTGGGACGCCGCCGCCCGATAAAGTCGAAGTAGAGCCACCACAGCCCGAGCGCCAGCGCGACGATGGTAAAGAGCCCGAAGCGCGTGGGGAGCCTCGAGGCGCTAAACCCGGGTAACTCATTTTGCAAGCGGCGCGTGACGATGGGCGTGAGCAGGTCGATAAGCAGCGCGGCCCCAAACAAGATAAGGTTGACCGGCGACGATACAAACACAGACACCACGACCAGCAAGATTGAGAGGCTAAACGCGCCCGTGTACCACCTCCCGGTCGGCCTAAAGCGGAGAGAAGTCACCGTCGCCCAGCCCCACATAAAGGCGATCACCGCCCGCGCCGCCGCGTAAGAAAGCGCAAAGCCCGTGTAGGTCTCGCCAAGCCCGTCGTGCGCGTAAACCGCCATGCCGATAACGGGCAGCATCAGCGCGTAGAGGTAGAGCCGGGACTCTAAGCCCTCGGTTTCAAAGCGTTCGCCGTAGTAGGTGTCGCCAATCCAGACCCACCATACCGGGATGAACAAGAACAAAAAGGTCCGCACGCCCGCCGCGCCTGGGTGCTCGGTCAAGTGATGCGCGAGTTCGGCGACGAGGGCGACGAAGAAGAGGTCGAAGAAAAGGTCCAGCCAGCCGACGCCGCGCGCTTCGTCACCACTATGAAGCGTCGGTGCTTGCCAGAGTTTGCGTCCGGGACGCGCGTCGTCAGCCATTGATGGTGCCTACTGCCCCTCGCCTTTTGAGTAAGGACTCGAGGTCGGGGATGCAGAGTTCGGTTGACTCGCTGCTACGGAAGAGAACGGAACAAAGAGATGAAAAGATGAGCAGCAGAGCGTGTAAGCGTTTGATCTTCTCCTCACCACCTCATTTTCTCCACACCCCGCGCAACCCGCACTGAGCGTGAGTTGAGCCTTCAAGGCTCAACTAGGTGGACGGCAGATGCTCATCCAGACCCCCCAGCACCACCTCCGTAAAGTCGGTGGTACTCAACGTCCCGCCCAGGTCTCGAGTGCTCTTGCCCTCCCGGATGGCCTGAAGCAGGCTCAAGCGCAGCGCGTGGCCCAAATCGTAGCGGCCCACATGATCCAAAAGCATCCCGAACGAGAGCAAAACGGCGGTGGGGTTGGCGACGTTTTGGCCCGCGATGTCGGGCGCGGTGCCCCCGGCGGGGTCGAACATGGCGATATCGACCTCGCGGTTGGGCTTAAACGAATAGTTGCCGCTCGCCCCCGTGCCCAAACTGCCGACGAGACCCGAGGCCATGTCGGACAAAAAATCCCCGTATTCGTTGAGGACCAAAACCACCTCGTACTTTTGCGGCGTCAGGATGATTTTGGCTAGGAGCGCGTCGAAAAGTTCCTGGTTGAGCGGCACCTCGGCGTAATTTTCGTGAACGTCCTTGACGACCGACTCGAAAAGCCCGTCCGTCGCCTTTTGGATGGTGTACTTTGACGACGAGGTGACGCGCCAGCCCTTTTTTTGCGCCAGCTCAAAAGCAAAGGCCGCCGCCTGCGCGCAGGGCTCGCGTTCAACCAGACGGAGCGACACGGCGGCGTCTTTGCCGACCAGTTGGCCGGGGTCGTCATAGGTGCCGCCCACCGCCACACGGACGATGTGGAGATTTACGTTGCGCTTAAAATTTGACGAGATGCCTTCGATCGAGATGGCGGGCCGGTAGATAACGGAAAAGCCGCAGCGGCGTCTTATCAGCGCGTTGGGCGAGCGCGAGCCGGTCACGGTGGGATATTTGAGCGCAAGTTTAGTCTCCCGCATCGACGCCTCGGCCTCGTCGATGGCGGCGTCGCCCTTGTTTTCTCGCGTCGGTAGCGACCAGTCGATGGGGTGAAAAGTGAAGTTAATGGGCAGCGCGTCGGCTATTGTGTGGACGCTACGCTCGAGCTCCGGCCCGATGCCGTCGCCCAACAGCTCGGTAATATTGACCGTTTCTGCCTGGGCACCGCCAGTCGCTGATTCGTTGGGCGCTGTGTTGGCTGCTGCGTCACTCATAAGTTTACCTTAGCATCCGCTGAGGGGGAAGATACGAGCGTTGCGCCGGGTGGTTCCGTCGTCAGTGGCCTTTGGTATGAAGCGAGCGGAAACTTAACAGCTTAGGCGGCAACTAACACGCCGTCGCGCAGGCTGTAGCGCCGGTCTACGTCGCGCACCAGCCCCTCGTCGTGGGTCACCATCAAGACCGCGCTCCCTTCTTCTCTTGCCAGCGCGACCAAAAGCTCGTAGACCGCCACCGCGTTGTGGCGGTCCAGGGAGCCGGTGGGCTCGTCTGCCAGGATGAGCGGCGCGCGCGCGTAGAGTGCGCGCGCGACCGCCACGCGCTGCCGCTCGCCCCCCGAAAGCTTGTGAGGGAGAAAAGACGCGCGTCCTGTTAGCCCCACCCGCTCGACAAGCTCAGCGGCGCGCGCCCGGTCAGGCCTCCCGCCGATGCGCCCCGGCAGCATCACGTTGTCGAGCACGCTTAAGTCGGACAGGAGGTAGTGCTGCTGAAACACCAGACCCAGGCGCTTCTGTCTTAGAGCCGCCAATGCGCGCTGAGGCTCCTCATGAACCGCCACGTCGCCCCAAAAGATTTCGCCCCCGGTCGGCTTGTCGAGGCCGCCCAAAAGGTGCAGCAGCGTCGATTTACCCGAACCCGAGGGACCCAAAATGGCGACCACGTCTCCCTCGGAAAGCTCGAGCTCAACCCCCTTAAGCACCTCCACCACGCTGTCGGCGGTCCTAAAAGAACGGTGCAGATTCGCCGCGCGCAGAACGGGACGATCCATATGGTTCATATTTGCACTACTCACATTCGCACTACTAGTCACACGACTCACGCTTCTACTATAGCCACTAAACCGTCCCGCGAGTCATGTTTAGACGCGTGCGGGTAAAAGTGCGAAAAAGCGCAAGCGCCGCGGGGAGGGGCGCGTGGTAAGCTGCGAGCACTTATGGACTTCATGGCAGCCAAACCTATCAGCAACGGTGTTCTACTCTCTTCTGCACAGCGCCCGTCACGACTTCCTCAGAGGCTCACAGCGTTATGGTCAAAGGTAACCAGGGAGAGGCTGTGACCGAGACGCAGGACTTTCTCGCCACCGTCCCGCTTTTTCGCGGGGTGCCGGACCGGGCCTTGGAGGTGGCGGCGTCGGTGGTCCAGCGGCGGCGTTTCGAGGCGGACACGGTACTTTTCCGCGAGGGCGACGAGGGCGAAGCACTCTACATCCTCTCTCAGGGCATGGTCAAACTCTCCAAAGTTGACTTGGAAGGCCACGAGAAAACGCTCGCCATCCTCAAGACGCCCGAGTTTTTCGGCGAGATGGCGCTCTTGAGCGACGCGCGGCGCTCCGCGACCGCGGTAACCATCAACCAGACCGAAGTGCTGATGATGTTCGAGAACGATTTTCGAAAGCTCCTCACAGGCTACCCCGCAATCAGTCTCAACGTCACCACCACGCTCACCAACCGCCTGGGCGGCATGAACGACGAGGCGCAGGTGCTCTCCTACAAAGACGCGCAGGGCCGGGTGGCCTATGTGCTCTTGCGGCTTCACCACAACGGCTTGGTCGAATTTACCGGCGACGGCCGGACGCTCGTGCGCCTCACACACCAGGATTTAGCCAGCCTGGCGGGCACGAGCCGCGAAACGGTCACGCGGGCGCTCAAGACTTTGGAGGGCGAGGGCGTCATCTCGACGCGGCCCAAGGAGGTTTATTTAGACGACCCGGAGGGGCTCGAGGAGATTCTGCACGGCATCAGGTGAGACGTCATTAGGAACGGGAGAAGCAAGAAGTAAGGTGCGGAGTGCTGGCCTTATCTCTGATAAGGACGTTCATAAGCAGCAAAGGTTGACACCACCCAGTTTCTGGCCCGTGCCTGCCGTATGGTGAATATATGGCGTCCACCCAGGCGGTTTCTCTCCCGCTCGTTCCTTCACCCAAGGGCCGCGAACATCTCGAGGTAATGCGGCTTGCGGCAAAGTCGCCCAACGCGGCGGTCTCGAGGCTTTACAACGGCTACGGCGAGGCGTTCGCGTTTGGCGTGCCTCCCATCCGTTTCGTCTGGCTTATCGGTGAAGAGGCAAACCGGTTGATGCTCGAGCGGCCCGAGGTTTTTCGGTTGCGCCCCGCCTACCGCTTTTTGGAACCCATCGGCGGGGCGGGCGCGCTTATCTCCAGCGACGAGCCCGACCACTTGAGACGCCGCCGTATGGTGCAGCCCGCTTTTCACAAGCGGGGCTTGGAGCGCTCAGCAACCATCATCAGGGCGCAAAACGCGCGGCTTTTTGAGTCCTGGCAGCCCCCCCAGACGGTCCACCTCTACGACGCCGTCAAACCCGCCGTCCTCGCCAGCATCTGCGAGATTTTGTTGGGAGCCGACGCGCTGGCGCGCCACCCCGAGGTTGTGAGCAGCGTGGGCGCGATGATGACGTTTGCCAACCGCTCTTTTTTCGCGCAGCTTTTCAAGCTCCCCCTACCCGGCACGCCCTGGCACGCATTTCTACGCGCGCGCCGCACCACCGACGCGGTGCTCTGGGCCGAAATCGCGCGGCGCGGTCGCCATCCAAGAGACGAAACGGGCCAGGATGTGCTCTCGCTCCTCCTCACGGCGGAGGACGAGACGGGGCAAAAACTTTCCGACCGCGAGGTGCGCGACGGCGCGGTGAGCCTCGTGTCGGCGGGTTTCGACACAACCTCCGCCGCGCTCACCTGGACGGTTTACAACTTGCACCGTCCGGAGGTGCAGGCGCGCTTTTTGGAGGAGTTGGCGGGAGAGGAAACGGTCTATTTGGAGCGCGTCATCAAGGAAACGCTGCGGCTCTACCCGCCCGTTCCCGCTATTTTGAGGCAAGCCGCCGAGGATTTTTCCTTTGCGGGCTACCGCATCCCGGCGGGGAGTCTTGTCGCGTTTTCAACCCACCTCACGCACCGCGGCGCGGCCTGGCGCGACCCGGAACGCTTCGACCCCGACCGCTGGGACCGCAGCCAACCGGACGCTGACAAACCCTCGCCCGCGCTCTATATTCCCTTCGGCGGCGGCGCGCGTTACTGCATCGGCGCGGGGCTTGCGACGCTCGTCATCTCGGAGACGGTGCGGGAGCTCTTCAGGCGCTTTCGGCTCGAGCCCGCCTGGGCCGACCCCATTGAGGAAACGGGCAACACGGTCCATCCTAAGGGCGGCCTACCCCTCCGCGTTCACCCACGCTAGCTTTTGAGCGACGCGTTCTTCTAGCCTTTTTTTGACCTCGGGCCAGTCCGTGTCCACGACGGAATAAACATTGGTGTCGCGCACAAAGCCGTCTTTGGCGACCATGTGGCGGCGCAGCACACCCTCAAAGGTCGCGCCCAACGCCTCGATGGCTTTTTGTGAGCGGGTGTTGCGGGTGTCGGTGTGAATCTGGACGCGCAGGAACTTCAAAGTTTCAAAAGCGTGCTCGAGCATCAAGAACTTGCTCTCCACATTGACCGCGCTCCCCTGATACGCAGGGTCAAGCCAGGTATAACCGAGTTCGCAGTTGCGGTGCCGCCAGATGATGTCGCTATAGCGGCTGCTGCCAATAATTTGGCTTGTGCGCGCGTCCAGCAGCACAAAAGGATACGCCGTCCCTGCCTTCTGGCCCTTAAACGCCGCTTCAAAATATTTATCCTGCTGCGCCTCGGTTACGGGCGTCGAGGTGTAGCGGTATTCTTCAGGCGATTTTTGCGCGATAGCCATGAGTGCGGGGATGTGGTGGGGTTCTAGGGGCTCGAGCCGCACCGACTGGCCCGAGAGAACGAGAGGATGGTCTATCATGCCTCATCATAAAACGGGCAGCATAAAACGAGCAGTGGGAGGTGAGAAAGCGCGAAGCGGGAACGCAGGGTGTGGAAAAAGCCGTGCGCCTCTACCGACCCGGCACCCTCTGCGTCGTCGCCCCCTCCGGCCTCTCTTCTCCAACCATCGCGTCTAAATCGAGTTCTAAGGGGACGATCTCGGCGTATTCAAAGGGCCGCCTTACGTTCAGAAGACTCGTCATCACAACCGCGTGCGAAACCAGAACGATGGAGGAGAGGTGACGATAGCGCTGCAACACGCCGATAACGCGCGCCCGAACCTCTTCCAACGTTTCCCAGGTGCGGGCCTCGGGCGGCGGCGCTTGGCGCTCGCTCACGGGCACGCGGCGCTCCCTGGTTTCGGAGCGCGGCTCCCGGCGCGCGCGGCGTTCGGGATAGGGAAAGTAACCCGTGTAGTAGGTGAGCTCTTTGCTGGCCTGCGCGAGCGTGAGTTCGTCGTCGTCACCGTCGCCGTCTTTTTGGGGGAGCCATTCGTGCAAGTCGTACTCGACGTAGATGGGCTTGTTGAGCGCCCTAGAAAGCCGCGCGGCGGACTCGAGCGCCCGCGCGTACGACGAACAAAGAATCGCCTCGGCCTCCTCCAAGCGGTAGTCGTTGGCGATGGCGTCAATCTGGACGCGGCCCAGCGGCGTGAGCGGCGCGAACGAGCGCGCCAAACCCCGCACCCCGCGCGCTTCTAGCTGCTGCCAATCGGTCTCGCCGTGGCGAATGAGAAAAATCTTCACGCCCGCGTTCCTTGAACGCGCCCAAGAGGTAAGAAGTTGCCAAAAGAACGCGCGGCGTTTCTACTCGCCCCAAAAAAGGCGGCGCGTCGCGCTACGCCCCTCGCAAAAATATCACCAATATACTGTGGTGGACTCACCGAGCGCCCACGGCTACTGGTTGAACGGCAAAGTTTTCGAGAATAGATAAAGCAGCCGCCGATGGAAGAGTCTCCTTGTGTGGTGCGCAATGTCCGTATCGGTTCCATAGTTGAGGCCCCGTCCCTTGGCCTGAGCTTAGCAGAGGCCGGGAGGGGCGAATATGCGAAGTTTTACTCCTGTAGGAGTGATTCTCCTATTGTGAACTCCTTCGAAACGTTCCCCAAGTTGGTAGAATGAGGTATGAAAAACACGGCATCTGATACATACGGTTCCTGCGGAGTTTTCCGGTGACCTTTGACGCCCTCTACCGCCGCGGCCTTTTGGGCGTTGCCGACGCCGCGCCCGTCTCGAGCTTTCTCAAGAGCCAGGGCTGGAAGCTCGGCGTGGGCCGCTTTGTCGCGGGCGAAACGCTAGAGGACGCTCTCCCCGCGCTTCACGATTTGGAAAAACGTGGCCTGCACGGCATCCTTGATTTGTTAGGCGAGTTCGTGGACACGCGTGAAGGCGTCGAGGCGATGACCAGGGAAATCCTGCGGACGCTGGACGTGCTCTCCGGCGAGCCCATCAACCGCTACATGAGCGTGAAACCCACCCAACTGGGGCTCGGCGTGGGCACGGACTTAACGCTCGAAAACGCGCGGCGGGTGGCGACGCGGGCTCGAGAGGTCGGCGCGAACATCTGCCTCGATATGGAGAACTATCCCTTTGTGGACGGGACGCTTCAGGTTTACAAGGAACTTCACAATGAGGGTTTTCACAACCTCTCGACTGTTCTGCAAAGCTACCTCTACCGGAGCCCAGACGATCTTAATACGCTTTTGACCCTGGACCCCAAACCTACCTTGCGCATCGTCAAGGGTGCCTACCGCGAGAGCGATAAAGTAGCCTTTCAAGACAAAGCCGATGTGGATAAAACCTACCGGGGTATGGTGTTCGCGGGGCTTAACGGCGGCGCTAAAGTCAATGTGGCGACGCACGACGAAAGCATCATCCGCGAGGTCGAGGACTATATTAAGACGCACGAACTGAGTACCGACCGCTACGAATTTCAGCTTCTCTACGGCGTCAAACCGTCTTTGCAAGAACGCCTCGTCGCCGCGGGGCATAGGGTAAGAATCTACGTGCCTTACGGTGAGGACTGGTACGGCTACTTCAGCCGCCGTCTGGCCGAGCGCCCCGCAAACCTGATGTTCGTGGTGCGCGGGCTTTTTGGTTAAGGCAATTTAGAGAGCGTCACAGACTGTGAAGAATATCCGGGCAGCTTCGGACGCTACTGTTTGACCTTTGTAAACACACTCGCTCAACTTTTTCAGCGTGTGATTTGCGCTTTTCAGGAGACCCATGAACGAACTTTTTGAACCCTACCGCAACGAACCCTACTCCGACTTTTCGACCCCCGAGCCGCAGGCGGCGTTTCGGGAGGCGCTAAAAGCTGCGCGCGCCGAACTTGGGCGCGACTACCCGCTCGTTATCAACGGCGAGACGGTCGTAACGGGGGAGTGGCTCGAGTCCCGCAACCCCAGCCGCCCGGACGAGGTGGTGGGGCGCACCGCCAAGGGCAAGAGCAAAGAAATCGAAAAGGCGATGGACGCCGCCTGGAACGCCTACGACGACTGGTCACGGTTGCCGATGGCCCACCGCGCGAGGGCGCTTGTCAAGCTCGCCGCGGTGATGCGCCGCCGCAAGTGGGAACTCTCCGCCTGGGAAACCTTGGAGGCCGCCAAAAATTTTCCCGAGGCCGAGGCCGACGTGGCCGAGGCCATCGACTTCTGCGAGTATTACGCGCGGCAGGCGCTGAGGCTTGACGGGCCGCTCGAGACCTACGATTTCCCCGGCGAGGAGAACACTTCCTTTTTAGTCCCGCTGGGCGTCGGCGTGGTCATCTCGCCGTGGAACTTCCTCTTAGCGATTCTCGTGGGCACCGCCGTCGGCCCGGTGGTCGTCGGCAACACCGTCATCATCAAGCCCTCTCCCGACACGCCCATCATCGCGCAGAAGTTTATGGAGTGCGTGGCCGAGGCGGGCTTTCCCCCCGGCGTGATTAACTTGCTTACCGGCGACGACGCCGACTTGGGCGACGCGCTAGTCGACCACCCGCGCACGCGCTTTATCAACTTCACGGGCTCGCTCGCCACGGGGGTGCGCATCAACGAACGCGCCGCCAAGGTGCAGCCGGGCCAGAAGTGGCTCAAAAAGGTGTTCGTCGAACTCGGCGGCAAGGACGCGCTCATCGTTGACGAGACCGCCGACTTAGACTACGCGGCGGCGGCGGCGGCGGCGAGTGGCTACGGCTTTCAGGGGCAGAAGTGCTCGGCAATGAGCCGTTTTATCATCGTGGACGAGGTTTACGATGAATTGTTAGAGAAGTTTGTCGAACGCGTGGAAGCCCTCACCATAGGTCCCGCTGAAGAGAATCCCGATGTGGCCGCGGTCATCAATCAAAAAGCGGTGGACAAGATTATGCATTATCTCGAGCTTGGCAAGGTTGAAGCGCGCCTCGTCACCGGGGGCGACCGCGCGAAGGGCGAGGGTTACTTCATCCAGCCCACCGTCTTCGCCGAGGTGCCGCAGAGCGCGTCCATCGCCTGCGAGGAGATTTTCGGCCCCATTGTTGCGGTGATGAAGGCGCGCGACTTCGACCACGCGCTAGAGATTGCCAACGCGACCGTCTACGGGCTCACGGGCGGGGTGATTTCTAAAAGTCGGGCGAGGCTCGAGCAGGCCCGCCGCGACTTTCAGGTGGGCAACCTCTACTTGAACCGCAAAATCACGGGCGCGCTCGTGGGCGTGCAGCCCTTTGGCGGCTACAAGCTCTCGGGCTCGAACGCCAAGGCGGGCGGCCCCGACTATCTAAGGCTCTTTATGGAGATGAAGACGGTGAGCGAGCGGTTTTAGGAGGTGCGGCAGGGGCAATTTATATGTCCCTGCCTTAAAATTCCAGAATTTCGTTGCCGCCTTGTTTTATAAGTTTACATCTCACAGCGTGGTGAGGTTTCTAGCTTTTTTCGTTTCAAAGATGGTCATAACTTTGTGCTGGAATCAGCTTGACGTATAGTTTCTTGTGACTAAACCTTTGCCTATCGTTATCGATTGCGACCCAGGACAAGACGACGCTATTGCTTTAATGCTTGCGTTAGCTGCACCAGAAAAACTTGATATCATTGGCGTCACTACGGTGGCGGGCAACGTTCAACTCGACATGACTCAGCGTAACGCTCGCCTCATCTGCGACATGCTGGGAAAAACAGATGTTCGCGTTTATGCGGGTTGTGAACGTCCCATGTTCCGTAAACTTGTTACTGCTGAGGAGTATCACGGCATCAACGGTCTCAACGGCATTGAGATCTATGAACCCAAGTTGCCTCTGCAAAGAGAGCACGCGGTTAATTTTCTGATTGAGACGCTCGAGCAGGCGGATGATTTTGGCGTCACTCTAGTTTGTATTGCGCCCCTAACCAATATTGCTATGGCGCTGATCCAAGCACCCCACGTTGCTGCCAAAATCAAGGAAATTGTCATTATGGGCGGCAGTGTCCGTGAAGGGGGCAACGTCACCGCGGCGGCAGAATTCAACTTTTATGTTGACCCTCACGCGGCTGAGGTCGTCTTGACTTGCGGCAGACCCATAACGATTTTTGGATTGGACGCAACGCATCAAGCTCGAGTACCCCACGTATGGCGAGAACACATAAACGACCTGGCTGCTACACCAGCGTCTCACATCCTAAAAGCGTCTGTAGATTACTTTAACCGTGCATACGAAGATATTTACGGCCAAGACACTGCACCCATACATGATGTGCTGACTGTTGCTTACTTGCTCGACTCTGATTTATTTAGAGGCGTTGAAAGACATGTAAGAGTTGAGACAGGTTCGGAATTGATGATGGGAACGAGCGTTGTAGACACATGGAATTTCTCGGGTAAAGCCTCCAATGCTTCGTGGGTAACAGAGGTTAATGCTGAGGGTCTGTTTAGATTACTGCTAGAACGAATTTCGAAGCTTTAATGTCACCTTCTTCAAAGCGTAAACTAAAGCATGATTCATCCAGCGTTTGAGGCTCGAGACCTAACCGGCACCGTCCTCCTCAAAAACAAAGACTTGATGGAACTCTGGAAGTGGGCCTCGAACGAGGGGCTGGTCCAGGCCGTGCGCGTTGACGGCGCGAACTACGCAGTCGTCAAAGATGAGGACTTGGCTGAGCGTCTGGGGGCGGTAAAGGGGCTTACCGCCTACCGTTTCGACGATGCAAAGGGCGAACTCGTTTAATTTGACTCAGCTTAAAGCCCGGCGAAAAGGTCGTCCACCGGCATATCGGGAAAACTCCCGCGGAGTCCCCCCAGCGTAAACGTCTCTTTCAAAAACATCTCCCGCCACATCTCCTCGGGCATATCGGCAAACGACGACTGCGGCCCCGTCTGGCTGCGGTGCGCGCGGACGGCGGCCTCTTTTTGCTCCTTAAAAGGCGACACGTCGAGCACGGCGGCGAATGTATCTTTGTTTACGCCGTAGACGCCGGGGTCGAGCTCGGCCAGGGGCGAACGCCCCCGCGTTTCTTGCATCGCCCGCATCCGCTCACTCGCCAAAACCGTGTAAAAGAGGCGCTTGGGCGGCGTGTTCGTCACGCCGTCCGCGGACCAAAAGGCGGCGCTCGTGGCGCGGTGCATCTTGACGTGGTCGATGTGGCCGTAGACGCCGTGGGGGTCGAAGGTGAGCAGGAGGGTGGGCTCGAGCTCGGCAATATATTTCCTCAAAACGAGCTCAATCTCCCCCTCGTCAACGTTCATGAGCGCCTTGGGGTTATGGTGTTGCGTGCGCTCCTGGCGGCCTGAGTCGTGGTAGTCGAGAAACACGGGCGGCTCTAAACCTAGCGCCCGGCACGCCTCTTTCAGTTCGTCCTCCCGTAAAGCCGCGATGCCTCGAGACGCGTCCTGGTCGGGGTCGGTGAGCTTGCCCGACTCGCCCCTGGTCGCGCAGATGAGGCGCACCTGGACGCCTTCGGCGGCGTAGCGGGCGAGGGTGCCGCCCGTGCCAAAGGCTTCGTCGTCGGGGTGGGCGAAAATGGCTAAGAGAGTACGTTCAGTCATGAAATTATCTTATCCCCACGCACACCCCTGGACCGTCGCTTGATTTGGGCGGGCTCGAGCCTCCCTCCACTCCCTCCACTCCCTCCAAGGAAAAGCTTGCAAGTGGAGCAGGAGCAACGCCAAAGTTTTTATAGAAAACTTTTTCGCCTTCCCCTACACTACGCTTGGGAACGGTGAACGTCGCAACGTCCGGGAGCGTTCACACGGGAGAGACATGGGATTTACATGGGGATGACGTCTGTTTTTACGCCTGCCGAATCGGCAGAAGGGTTCAAGAGAGAAACGTATCTGCTCGGCTTGCCGTTGGGCGTGCTGTTTTTTCTTTCCGCCTGGTTTTTAGAGTCGCCAATGGCGCGCATGGTCGCGTTTGACGCCGTGGCGCGGCCTCTCGTGGCGAGCTTTTTTGTCGCGCTGAGTATCCTCTTATATTTTAAGAAACTTTCGACCAGAGCCGTCGAAGCGTCTCTCATCGTGTGCGTCTACGCATACTTTTTAGCGCGCCTCAGCCTGCTCTTGCTCTTCGACCACAGCATTAATCATGGAACCGCCGACATCGCCCGCGAGTTGGGCGAGTTCGGGTACTGGTTTCCGATTCTATACGGCTTGGCCTTTTTTATGTTCGGCGTGCGCCGCGGCAAGGGTGTGTCGCTGGTATTTTTTGGCGCGACCTTCGCGGTCGGACTCATTCACGGCGCGAACCGTTTCGCGCTCGGCGAATCCCTGGGTGACCTGCGCCCTTTGGGGCAGGTTTACGTCTCGAGCGGCCTCCTCATCCTCATTTTTAACGCCTTCGCCAAACTCACCGAAATCCATACCGGGCTCGCCAGCACCATGTCGTACCTTGCCAATACCGACGGCCTGACCAGGGTGAGCAACCGCCGCCATTTGGAGGTGCTCTTAGAAGAGGAGGAGAAGCGCGCGGCGCGCTACGGCAACCCTTTTTGCGTGCTGCTTTTGGACATCGACCACTTCAAACGCGTGAATGACGCTCTCGGTCACGACGTGGGTGATGAGGTGCTCCGCGAGATGGCCGATTTGCTCTTCACGAGCGTACGCAGCGTGGACCACGTGGGGCGCTGGGGCGGTGAGGAGTTTCTTATTATTCTGCCTGAGGTCGGTTTAGAGGAGGCGCGCACCTCGGCGGTGCGGCTCAAGGGGCTGATCGAGGCACATGGTTTTGAGCCCGCTGGAACCATTACGGCGAGTTTCGGGGTAGCCGAGTTTAGCCGCGGCGAGGGATTGGACGTTCTCATCAAGCGCGCCGACGCCGCCCTCTACGGGGCCAAACAAGAGGGCCGCAACAAGGTCAGAACCGACGCCGACGATGCTCCCGCTCTGCTACCGGGACATCTCAATTAGAGCTTTGGCGTAATGCAGGTGCGTAAGGTGAGGTAGGGGGATACAAGGGTGACGGGGAGGGTTTGGGCTTTCCCTCACTACCCCACCTCCTCCGCTTCATCAAACTTACTTGTCTCCTACTGAACCGTCACGCGGTAGACAAAGGGCTCTTCTTGCCCCGGCTCGAGCGGCTGCTTGAGCGTCCACCTTACGGCGGTATAGCGCGTGGGCGTAACGGCGCTTTGGCCCCCACCCGTGCCCGCAGCAACGAGGGGCGGCTCGCCGTACGTCTGACCGTCGGCGGTAAATTCGGTCAGCACCCGGTCCGAGGTGGGCGTGGCCGAGGCGTCCACGTAGCTCGTTCCTTCGGGGACAGGTCCTGTCACGAATACGATGCCCGGCGGCAAGGTGGTGTTACCCACGTTCTCCACGAACAGCCGGTACTCGACCACCTGACCGGGCCGGGCCGTGGTCGCCTCTGTAAAGGTTTCTTGTTGATTGCCGTCATCCCCCGTCACCTGGCTCACGACGTAGGACTCGAGCCGATAACTCACCGGATTGGCCCCCGCCCCCCCCGTTTGAGCCTGCGCTAGCGCGGCCCCCGCTAATAAACACAAGACTATATACAAAAATCCCTTTTTCATACCCCCAACATACCCCACCACCCATGAGACGGGGGTGAAGCGGTTCTCAAGCGAGCTTGAGAGTGGTGAGTGGCTAGTTTTTTCTCACCACTCACCACTGCCTCTCCTCACTGCCCACACGATTTGGCGGCACAGGCCGCGCAGGGCCAAGACTTCGCGGCTCGAGAGCCCCGCGCGGTCGAACACGTTCCTAAAGAGGCGGTCGGCGCTCCTCTCGCGCTGCGCGTCGGTGTAGCCAATGAGGTGGAGGGTATCTAAAAGTTGTGCGTAGAAGGGCTCCAACTCGTCTCTGGGGGCGAGGTCGGTGAGGGTTTGAGGAGCTGCAGCTTCCGCGCGGGCCACAAACCATTCGTACGCCACCAGCCCCACCGCCTGCGCTAAGTTGAGCGAGGCGTAAGCGGCGGTAGGAATCTGGATGTAACCCTGGCAGTGTGTGAGGTCGTCGTTGCTGAGCCCAAAGTCCTCGGGGCCGAACATGATGCCGACGCCCTCGGCGGGCAGCGTGGTAGCCGCCTCGCGCAACGTGTAGACCTTTTGGCCCTCCGCAGCCCGCGGGCGCGCGGTGGTGCCGAGGACGAGTTTAAGGTCTGTGACGGCCTCTTCCAAAGTGTCACGATAGACTGCGCTATCGAGCACATCCCCCGCGTGCGAGGCGAGTGCTCGAGCCGTGGCCCCCACTCGCCGCTGCGGGGCGACCAAAAAAAGGTCGCTGAGGCCAAAGTTTTTCATCGCCCGCGCGCACGCGCCCACGTTGGCGGGCTCTTTGGGTCTCACGAGGATGATGCGTAGGCCGGGCACTTTCCTGAGTATACCCACCCAAGTACATCTAGCTGAGGGTGTCTAGCAGGGTTCGCACCTCGTCCGACGCCACCCTATCGCCCGCTTTCTCGAAGTGGCGGAGGCTCGAGCGCCACTGCTCCCGCGCCTTGTCAGCAGCGCCTCCCGCCGCCGCGACTTCGCCCAAGGCGCGCAAAGCGCAGCCCTGACACATAGCGTCGCCCGCTTCGTTGGCATAGGTGAGCGAGTCCCTTAGCAAGCTCTTTCCCTCCTGCGGGTCGCCCGCGAGAAACGTGACGTAACCCCGTTCGTAAAGATTGGCGGAGAGGGCCACAGCGCGCCCTTCGGTGAAGTGCTCGAGTAGCCCGTGCTCCCGTTGAAACCAATGAAGCGCCGTTTCGAAGCGTCCTGCAAGGCGTTCCACCATGCCGAGCTGGTGCATGGCGCGGTGTTGCGCGGTGAGATTCCCCTGCGCCTCGGCGTGCTCGAGCAGCTTCAGGTAAAGCTCCCGCGCCTCGAGAAACCGCCCCTGCTGGCTCCTGACAAAGCCCAGGCCGTGAAGAGCGTGCGCGTGGACGTCTCCGCTGGCGTGTGCCTCGAGCACCCTCTGGTAAAGGTCCGCCGCACGTCCCAACTCGCCTTTGTCAAACGCGTCGAAAGCTAAACGTAAGGTCTCGCGCAAGTCCACACCTCAAAATTAGCAGAAAAAGGGTGCAGAAACCGTCAACATCGTCGAATAGGCCAAGGTTTGCGTGGCGAGCGCGTGATAACGTCGGAACATGCTAGGCAAAATGTTTCGCAAGGAACCCGACAACCCCAAAGTTCCCCCCGGCCAGAGCGTGACCGACCGCTTCCCGGTCCTCACCTACGGGCCGACGCCGCGCGTGAGTAAAGACGAACTCGAGCTCAAACTCTACGGCCTGGTCGAAGAAAAACGCTTGACGTGGAACGACATCATGGCGTTGCCGCAAACGACGCTCACCCGCGACTTCCACTGCGTGACGCACTGGTCGAAGCTTGACGTGAGCTGGACGGGCGTGCTGATGACCGACCTCATGGCGGGGCTCGAGCTTGACCCCGAGGCGACGCACGTGATGTTTCACGCTTACGGCGGCTACACGACGAACCTGCGGCTCGAGGACTTCTTGGCCCCCGACTGCATGGTGGCGCACACCCTCGAGGGCGAGGACATCCCCACCGAACACGGCGGCCCGCTCCGCGCGCTCATCCCGCACCTTTACGCCTGGAAGAGCGCCAAATGGCTCCAGGGCATCGAATTTATGAAGGGCGACGCGCCCGGCTTTTGGGAGCGCAACGGCTATCACAACCGCGGCGACCCTTTCGAGGAGGAGCGTTACAGCTAGCGTTCCAAAGTCAGTTCTAAGGGCACGTTCAAGATTCGCTAAAATCAATCATCTTAATGGGGGAGATTTTTATGGCAGACGATAAGTTGGAAACGCGCAAGGAGTTTGGCGATTTGGTTAACATGGCACCCAAAGAGCTAGAAGAGTGGCTCGAGACCGACGAGTCAAAGTCCGTCGGGCAAGACAGCGGCGACGGCGAGGCCATCGGCCACAAGAGCGGCGAGCACATCGTCGAAATCAAGCATAAGAAGGTAGACGACTACACCGACGACGACTACGACATGATGGGCCGGGTGATCTCTTACATCAAACGCCACAGCGCGCAGGGTCCCGAGAGCGACGTCAAGGAGAGCCGCTGGCGCTATTCGCTCATGAACTGGGGTCATGACCCCTGTAAAGAAGACGGGGCCGACTGCTGACGCTACTCTGCTGATTTCTCAGGCTGATTTGCTCCACAGCCTACCGCCAATAGGCGCAGCCGCGTCCCAGCGGAATGTCAGGGTGGACAGGCACAAGAAGAGGACGCCGTATCCTATGACGATGAGCAGAGGTAAGGCGGCTGCGCTTGGGTGGCCCTCGAGACACGCCCGAATCGCGCTCAAAAAGTGGTTGAAGGGCAGCGCGTCCCGCAGCGTTTGTATCCAGAGGGGCGCGCTCTCCAGGCTGTAAAACGTCTCGGTCAGAAACAAGAGCGGCAGCGTGACGGCGTTCGTGAGAGTGGCAACGCCCGACTCATCGTTACCCAAATTGCCGATGATAAAACCTAGAAACGTAAACGCCGTCATACCGAGCGCCAGCACGACGAAGAGCATAGGCAAGCCTGCGACGCTGAACGGTATGTGAAGGATGACGAGCCCCGCGGCGAGCACGAACAAAGTGCAACCGAGCGCAACGACGCTGCGGGCCAGAGCCAGCCGGATGATGAAGACGGGCGTCCGCACGGGCGTGATTCTGAGCAGCTTATACACCCCGCGGTTCCGCTGTCCCAGCACGTCGAACGCCATCCCGTAGGCGATGTAAAAAAGCGCGCTTATCGCCAGCAGACCCGCGAGCAGGCGCGTGCGGTAGACGGGGTCGTCAAAAAAGAGGCTCATCGCAATCATCAGGCTGAGCGGGAAAAGGAGCGCCCAACCGAGCGAGATGCGGTCACGTAGCGCCAGTTTGAGAAGCAGCTTGAAGCTCGTCATGCTAATCAGCCTCCGTGAGTAAAAGGTAGAGTTCGTCGAGCGTGGTGACGCCGTGTTTTTCTAGGAGCGCGTCGGGCTTTCCCTCCGCCTTGACGCTGCCCCCGTCGATAAACACAATTCTGTGGGCGAGGCTTCGCACTTCCGTCATGTCGTGCGAGGTAAAAAGAACCGTTGTACCCGCGTCTGCAAGGTTTTTGATAAGCCCGCGCACGTCGCGTTGCGCCCTGGGATCGAGCGCGCTGGTGGGTTCGTCCAAAAACACGAGTTGCGGTTCATGAACGAGCGCGATGGCGATTGCTAAGCGCCGCTGCTGTCCGCCTGAAAGTTTTGAGGCTTGGGTGGTGGCAACCTCGAGCAAAGAGAATCGCTCGAGCACCCCCTCGAGCCCTCCCTTATCCCCAGCCAACCCGTAAAAGAAGGCAAACAACGCGAGGTTGTCCCGCGTGTTGAGACCCGGAAAAAAAGGCGTGTTCTGCAACTGCGCGCCCGTCCCCTTACGCGCGTCGGTGAGGCTGCACGTCACGGTGCCGCCGTCGGGTTGGCGCACGCCGAGCATCATCTCGATGGTGGTCGTTTTGCCCGCGCCGTTGGGGCCGATGAGGGCGACGATTTCGCCCTTGTCAACCACCAAGTCAACATCGTTTACCACGGTGCGTCGACCGTAGCGTTTGGTTAAGCCTCGAGCTTCGATGAGATGCGTCACGCTTTCTCCTTCCAGTTTGCGTTGTCCATCGCTTTTAACTCGGTCAAGTCGGGCAGTACGACGGGTATAGAGGGCAAATCCGGTAAGAGCTTTTTGAGTTCTCTGAGCATCTCGAGGTCGGCCTTGAGGTGAGCGCGCGAGTTCGCCATCACGATTGGGATGTAGGGCGGCGCGTCGGGTGACTGCATCTTGATGTCTTCGCCCCGGTCGTTTTCGGCGAGTTCGGCCTCGAGCGCCTCTATCTGCGCCTCAACCGCCTCAATCACGCGCTGCTTCTCCACCTCACTCACGAACATCAGCGCGGTGTAGAGCGTGCCCGGCATCACGCGGGGGCGTTTGCGCCAGGCTTCCAACAGTAAGATTTGCAGCGCCTCCTCGCCCGCTTCGGTGATTCTGTAAATAGCGCGGGTGCGGTGGCCCGTCGCCTCGGTGCGCGCCACTTCCACCCAGCCTTTCTTAGTCATCTTTTTGAGCGCGTTGTAGATGGAGCCGGGCAGGATGTCCGCCCAGTAATCCGCGTAGGTGAATTGCAAATACTGCTGGATGTCGTAACCATGCATGGGCCGAATCTTTAAGAAGCCGAGGACGAAGATTTCTGTGTTCACCGGACCTCCCTCTGATATAAAACGTTGTTTGGTCAACGTTGAGTAAAAGTGTAGTCGAGGGAGTGGGGTTTGTCAAGGGCTGTCGGCTGGGGCTCGAGCAGAGCGGGACCTGCTGTAGTTGCGGTTGCTTTTGGTTATGTAGTCGAACATCCTTCATAGGGAGAGGACTCAAAGGGTGAAAAAGATTGTGGTGACGGGCTCGATACGGCGACGGGGTCGCGCCGCCTATAGAAGGCAATGAGCAGTCCTTATCGGGCTTTTTTACCGCGACGAATATGAGTCCAGCGGCATGACCGGCAGCGTGCAACCGGCCTTTTACCTCTTTTTCCCCAGCGGCTACGTGTACACGGGCGATATTGAGGGCGACCCGGCGGACATCGACTGCGCCCGCACAAAGCCCAACGGCACGCCCTTTTGCGACACCTACAGAATCAGCCGCAACTTTATCACCATCGGCGAGAGCGACCCCGAGGCGTTCAGCCTAGAAAACGGTGTGCCGCACCGCGTGGAGCGGCAGAGAACGGGCGAACGCCCTCGCGTCCACCCCCAGGTGGTAGGCGGTCACCCGCAGGTGCGCCAGGTCGAGCAGCACGCCCGCCCCCTCGTTGGCAAGCCCCCACATCAGCGCGGGTTCGACGCTCGAGCGGAACACGCCGTAGCCGGGTTTTAACTCGACGCCCATGTAGTCCATGTTTTCTATCAAAAGTGGACATACAAGTCGGTCTCTCAAAAAGCGCCACAGCTCGGTGAGGTGCGCGGCCATCGCCCTCGCTTCTTCCGCGGTCTGATAGCGCAAATCGGTGCTCCTAAACCAGTTGTGCGTGGAAACCTCGAGGTGCATCGCCACATGGGGCGAGCCGGACCTCTCAACGAGACCGTTGAACCCGTCCCAGTTGAAGTCCTTGTAGGTCGCAACGCTGTCGCCGATGCCAAAGCCCACATGGATGAGCGCGGGGCGGTAACGGAGCGCGGAGGAGACCTCGGCGTCCAAATTTTTTATATCGGTTACCTTGAGAAAATCCACGTCGGCCCGGCCCCCGTCCAAAAGCTGACGTATGAGGGTGCCGTCGTTGCAAGCGAGTTTCACGGTGGCAGCTTAACAAACAGGTAGCCTAACAAAAGCGCGTGACCTTATCCGGTTATGTTTCTTTAGAGGATGCCGCGTCTCGGCCCAACCCGCGACCGCCTCAGTTAAAACTCAGCCGTAATAGCGCCCAGACTATTCCGACTTCCCCCGCCGCTCCTGGGCAAGAAGCGCCTCCTTGCGTTCCGGTCCCCAGCGGTAGCCGCTCCTCTCACCGTTGGCCCGGACGATGCGGTGGCAGGGGATCACCAGCGCGACCGGGTTGGTCGCCAAGGCCCTGGCGACGGCTCTCACCGCGGTGGGCTGTCCAATCATCACGGCGAGTTCGCTGTAAGAGCGCGTTTCACCGTAAGGCACCTCCCGCAAGGCCTGCCAGACGCGCGTTTGGAACTCGGTCGCTTTGAAGTTGAGGGGCAGCTCGAGCGCCTGGGCCGCGCCGCTCAGATAATCCTCTACTGCTTTCTGGTACTGAGAAAGGCTTGCCGGGTCCTCCTCGAGAATGGCCGCAGGAAATTCCTCCCTAAGCTCCTCCAAGAGCGCGTCGTCTTCCCCAAACCGCAGCGCGATGATACCCTTAGCTGTAGCGGCGATGAGCATTTTTCCGAGGACGCTATCAAAAAGTCCAAAGCTGATACGCTCACCCTCACCTCCTTTTTGATAGGTTTTCGGCCTCATCCCGAGACCCTTTGGCGCGTCCGTGTAGAGCGCGCGGCTCGAGCCGTAACCCGCGTCGTACATGGCGGTCGTGACCCCCTTGTCTTCCCTCAGCTCCTCCTTGAAACGCGCCTCCCGGCGGGCGATAGCGTACTGCTTGGGGCTGAGCCCGGTCGCGCGTTTGAAAAGGCGTTGCAGGTGCGAGGGGCTGAGCCCGACCGTTTCCGCAAGTTCGCGTAAGGAGGGTTCGGGCTCGGTAGACTCGAGCCTGTGTTGCACCTGCGCGATGACGCTCTGCTGACGACTGACCATATCGGGACGACACCGTTTGCAGGCGCGGTAGCCTGCGCTCTGGGCGTCTCGAGGGCTCATATAAAACATAACGTGCTCCCGCTTGGCCCGCTTTGAAGGGCAGGTCGGGCGGCAGTAGATGCGGGTTGTTTTAACCGCGTACAAAAAATGCCCGTCGGCGGCGGCGTCGCGGTCTAGCACGGCTTGCCAGCGGCTCGAGTCGGTTGGATAGGGTTGGCTCTCGACACGCATAAATTCGTCACCTCCAGGTGAAAGCTTGGGTGGCAGCGTTGAATATTTAGCTGAGTTTACATCCCGCAGTAAAACGAGTGGCCGCGCTGAGAGAAAGTCTCAGTCTTTTAAGCGCGGTTCACAGCGCAGTTAAAGCAGCCTGGCCCGGCGTTATGGATGTGGAGGTAAGCGACCCGCGCGTCGCCGAACAAGCTTTGAATGGTGCGGGAAAGCCCGTCTCCTTTAGCGACTCGAGCAGCGGTCATCACGGCGTCTTTATCGTATGCGCGGACGGAGAGAAGGCGGTGAAGGAGCATCGTCGGGACGGTATTGGGCTCGAGCCGCGCCGTCCGCGCGCCCTCACGGACAAAAATCGGTCCGACCGCCTGATAAGCCGAGCTGACGTCGTGGTGGCGAAACGGGGTGAGAACGACCTGCTCGCCCACTTCAGCGTCCTCTAAGCTGACTCTGCAAGGATAGCCGGGGCTCTCTTCAACCGTGATGCGGCGTGCGCCTCGAGCCCTCAATTCCCCATCTGTAAGGGAAAAGAGAGGTGAGAATCTTTGGGAGGGTTGCGCGACGATTTTGAATTCGGGTGTCATGGTGCTCCTTTCAAGAGACCTTTTAGCTCTGTTAAAAGGATAGCGCCAGGAACCCCTCTCTTCCATCCGAATCTTTGCTCAAATTCAACTGAAAGCGTTTCCCAAATAAATGCGCCGCTTGTGTGGGTGACGTGCATCTGCAAGAACTTAGCCTGGGACGTTTTTAAGAAAAAACCAGCCTCGAACGCGCTTCCACAACCGCCCGTCGATGGCGGCGAGTCCCAGACCTATCATCACCATACCTGCGAGCTGGCGCGGCTCGAGCCTCTCGCCCAGAATAGTTGTGCCCAGCATGAGCGCGCTCACCGGGATAAGGAACGTGACCAAAAGCAAATTTGTGGCACCCGCCGAAGCGAGCAAGCGAAAGTAGATGACGTAGGCAACGGCGGTGCAGAGAAGCGCGAGCCCGGTGACAGCGCCCCAAGTTGTCACGCTAAGTGCGGGCAGCGTCCACGGTTTATCGACCACCAGAGCAACGGGAAGCATCATCAGGGTGCTTCCGGTAAGTTGTCCCGACGCGGTCACGAGCGGGAGGACGCCCAAGCGCCTGAAGCGCCGCCCGAAGATACCGGCGAAGGCGTAAGAAAGCGCCGCGCCGAGCACCGCGAGTTGGGCGAGAATGTTGAGGCCGAATCCGCCAAGCGCGGCGGGACCAACCATGACCACAACGCCGAGCAGCCCGAAAAAAATGCCTGTGAGCTTGTTTGAATTTAACCGCTCGTCACCCGTCAGCACGTGCGCGAGGACCACCGTCCATAGCGGCGTGGTGGCGTTTAGGATGGACGCGAGGCTACTGGTAATCTCCGTTTGACCCCAAAAAATAAGGCTAAAGGGGATAAAGTTGTTGAGCGCGCCCATGATTAAAAATGCGCCCCAGAGCCTCAAGTCCCTCGGCATCCAGTGGCCGGTCGCCACCACTACCAGATTAAGTGCGACCGCCGCCAGCGCGACGCGGCCCAGCACCAGCGTCAGGGGGGGCAGCTCGGCCAGCGCCACCTTGCCAAAAAAGAACGACCCGCCCCAGAGAACGGAGAGGGTGAGAAGCAGTAGCCACTCGAGTAGCGTCATAGATTTATGGGGAACCATGTATGCCTCGCTCTCTTCAAACCAGTATGGCGAGGCGGGAGAAAGAAGGCTATCCGATTCTTGCGGTTGAAGTTTGGACAGGTAAGTTTATGTAGACGCCGCTCATATAAAGTGCATGAGCTACCTTAGAGCGAGCTTCTTTACGACTTGCCCCCGCGGCTCTCTCCGCATACACCAAAACGCAGGTCCACCAGGAAGCGCGTCTTGACGCACCACCTCGAAGCCGAGCCCGCCATAAAACGCGGCGGTGCGTTCTAAAAAGGTTTCAAGGTAACACACCCTCGCCTCTTTGTCCGCCCGCTCGAGCCCAGGCCGGAGGAGCGCGCGCCCGAGGCCCCGCCCCTGATGCTCCGGGTCCACCCCGAGCGCCACTAAGTACAGGTGAGGCTGCGGCGCGAGGTGCTCGCGCCGCGCCGCCAGATAGCGCCCCAACTCGGCTGAACGCTCTGTTCCTTTGAGGCCGAAGCGCAGCGGCATCATGAGGAGCCCCGCGCGTAGCGAACTTCTTGCTGAAGGCGTCTCACCGGGTCCGAACCAGACGGCCCCGCCTGCTCCCCCCCGAATGGTGTAAACCTCGCCATGCTCGAGCCCCAGCTTGGCGACAAAGCGCCCAAAAAACCAGCTCAGCGGGCGCTCGCGGTGGTTTGTACGGGGGAGCATATATACAAAATTGGGTTCATGACGAAATGCGAGGCTCATAGCCCTTCCCATTCTGTCGGTGGGTGCGCCCAAGGTGTGAAGTTTTAGCGGCTCAGTCATCGTTCCCCCTGCTTTGCGGTTTATGTTTGAACGTTATGCGTGGCGTTTTTTGAGGGCTCGAGCCCATCCCATATTTCACGCCCAGTTTTTCACGCCCAGTCTCACGCCCTAGCCCTGTTCACTCTTAGAAAGCTCCCCCACCTCCGCCCTTTCCCGGCCCACGAGCAGGTCAAAAAGAATCTGCGCCGCGCAGAGCGCCGCGACCGTCCCGACAAGCCAAGGCGCGAGGAGCCCTCCGCCTAGAAGCGCGAGCAGGAGCAGCAAGACCGCCGACGCCGCGCGCATGACCACGCGCGTGAGCCCCAACTGCGGCGTCCGCGTCTCGGTCAGCAGGTCGACCCAGGCGATGGACGCGAGGTAAAGTCCGGTCGACAAACACAAGAGCCAGAGTAGGGGCGGCTCGAGCCCTTGCCCCGAGCTGAGTTGCGTGATGTCTTCAGCGGCCACGCCAAAGGCCACCAGCGTGGCCGACAGGGGCAGGTGCGCATAAACCCACCAGGTGAGCGTCTCGTAGCCCTGCCGCAACGCCGCCCCCGCCACGTCGTCAAAGTAGACCCACCACAGGCTCACCGCCATGAGCACGGCCAACGCGCCAAAAAGGTTCGTGTTGGTCGTGATGCCCTCCTCCGCCACGCGCCCGATGGCCTTGATAAACGTGTCGCCCAAAACGATGATGATAAAGAGCGCGTAGCGTTCGCTCAGGTGCGAAAGGTTAAAGGGCACGCGCTGTTCAAACCTTTGCGTTCCGAACGCGAAGTGAACGACGACCTCCGCCCCAATCCCTAAGCCCCACAGCGCGTAGCGCCAGGGCGGGGGAACAAAAGCCGACACGAGCCAGAAGAGGATGCCGAGCGAGAACCCCGCGACGTAGTTGCGGATGAGCGGGCGCGTTTCGCTTTCATGGCGGTACGCGCGCGCGTACATGAGCACGAGCAAGACGCGCAGCGCCACATAGGAGAGCGCAAAGGTCGCGCCGCCCGCGCCAAAGGCGGTGGGGATACTTACCGCGAGGTTGCCGACCGCGAAAATCTGCACAAATACCAGCAAGCGGTGGAGTGCGTCGTCGGTGACAAAACGGTTCCCGTAGTAGGTCGTGCCCGACCACGACCACCACACGATGAGGAAAAGAAAGCTGTACTGCAACGCGCCCGTTACCGTCAGGTGGTGGTGCAAATAGGTGCCGAGCTGAATCACCGTGGCGATATAGACAAGGTCGTAGAAGAGCTCGAGCCAGTTCGCCCGGCGCTCTTCCTCCGGGTTTCGGTCCAAACCTGGAGGGTTGCGCCAGCTTCGCAGGTGACGCAGCAAAGGGAATTGTTTTAGCGACATAGGGGCAGTTTACAGCCTCACCTTGTGAGGTGAAAGCGTGCGTTTTTGCGAAGGATGGGTGTCCAGTAATCATGAACCTTGAGCATGAGAATCAAACGCGTGACTCCCTGTACAATGTGCCTTTATGAACAAGACACCTTCCAAACCGACCGTTACCGTCATTGGCGCGGCCAGCACTACCTTTGGCCCCAAGGTCTTGCGCGACATCCTTAACTTTCCGGAGGTAGGCGGCTGCACCTTTAACTTTATCGACACCAACATGCAGCGTTTAGAAACGTACGACAAGCTCGCGCGGCGCGTGAACGCGCTTCTCAAAATCCCCGTGACGATTCGCTCGAGCCCCCACCGCCGCGACCTCTTGGCGGGTAGCGACTACGTGATTCTTTCGGTCGATACCGGCCACTACGACACCTGGGAGAGAGACTTCACGGTTCCCAACGCGCACGGGTACAAGCAGGTCTTAGGCGAGTTGGGCGGTCCGGGCGGCCTGTTCCACGCGTTGCGGCAAATCCCGCTGCACCTAGAGATTGCGCGCGACATCGAAGCTCTCTGCCCCAACGCGGTCGTGATGGTCACGTCGAACCCGCTCAACCGGATTTGTCTGGCTCTAGAACGCCATGCGAATGTGCATCAGGTGGTAGGGCTCTGCCACGGCGTCGAGATGGCGCTCTACTTGCTGCTAAACCGCGTGCTCGGGATTGACGGGGACGATTTGCAGGCGCTCGCGGCGGGGACGAATCACCTCACTTGGCTGCTCGAGCTGCGCCGCGCCTCGACCGGCGAAGACCTCTACCCGCTTATGCGGGAGAAGCTTAAAGCCTTGCCCCCAGGTGAGGAGGGCCTGTCGCGCAAACTTTTAGACGTTTACGGTTACTTTCCCGCCACCCTCGATTCGCACGCGGGCGAATACATCCCCTTCGCCGCCGAGTTTGCAGGCACGAACGGCATCGACTTTGGCGAACACCGCAAGCAAGAAAGCCAGCGTTGGGATTATTTGAAACGTTTGGCTGAGAACGAGGCCGAGTGGGAAGCGTACGAATCACACTACGGGTCGCAAGAAGGACTGTCCGAGGAACTGCGCCTAGACGACTTTTTCAAGCCGCGCAACTGGGCCGACACGCTCGCGTTTCCCATCCTCGCCGCCCGCATCAGCAACAAACGCGCCTGGCTGCCCGCCGTCAACCTCATCAACGGCGGCGCGGTGAGCCACCTGCCCGCCGACATATTCGCGGAAGCCCCGGCGGTGGTGGACAGCACGGGTATCTATTTGCAGCAGGTCGCGCTGCCCAAAACGCTCGCCGCCTTTAACCGTCGCGACATCGACCAAATGGAGCTTACGGTCGAGGCCACGGTGACGGGCGAACGCAACGATATCCTTAAAGCGATGCTCTTAGACCCGACCGTGGAGAGCGTGAGAGCTGCGGAAAATACATTGGACGCGATGTTAAAAGCGCACGAGCAGCACCTGCCGCAGATGGTCTAGCACAGGTCTAGCTACCGCCCTCTCTGCGCTGCTCGAGCAGCCACGCGTACAGTTCGGGCATATCAAATACGGGCGTCCAGGCGTCGTGGCCCACGCCGGGCAAGCGGGTGAATGTCACGGTTGCGCCCTCGCGCTCGAGCCACGCGACCATCCTTTCGCTTTCCGAAATGGGCACTAGCGGGTCCTCTTCACCGTGAAACGCCCAGATGGGCAAACCGACTAGGTCGCGCGCGCGCCACGGCGCGGTAAAGCCGCACACGCACACGAGCGCGGCGAAGCGTTCTTTGGCGACCGCCGCCAAGTTCCAGGCCCCCTGCGCCCCCATGCTCATGCCGATGAGGTACACCCGGTCGGGGTCAACCGCGCCCGTCGCCATAACCTCGTCCAGCAGCGCGCCCAGGTCGCCCAACAGGTCTATCCAGCGCACCCCGTCGGGGCACTGCGGCGCAACGACGGCGAAGGGAAAGTCGCGCCCCTCGGCCAGTAGCCGCGGTATCCCTTCGCGTTTTACGTCGTCTAAGTGGCTTCCCCTTTCTCCCGACCCGTGCAAGAACAAGACGAGGGGCAGGGGTTCGGGCGCGTCGGGTTCGTAGAGGAGGTACTCGAGCGTGACGGGTTTGGTGAGGGTCGTGTCCAGACGTTTGGCGCTCAGCATGGTTTAGTTTACAGTGTTAAACAGTACGGAGAGGGCGGATTACCTGTGTAGCACGTTAGGCATATAAGCTCCAAAGCTTTTCGTTACGCCCGCCGCTTCCGCCGATGCTCTCGTCCTGGCAGACGAAACGCACCCTTCAACAACCATCCGCCGTTTAAGAACTGAAGGTTTAGACTGTGGGGTGTGAAAGCCCACCTCATCGCGGTTCAGGCCGCCATGACGCTTCCCGACTACGAGACGCCGGAGCGCTTCAAGACGCGCGTGTTAGAACTCACCGAGGCGGCGGTGGCGGGGCTTGACGACGCGCCTAAGCTCATCGCGTTTCCCGAGACGATAGGCTTTCCCCTCATCCTCACGCTCAGCGACTCTGAAAGCGTGGGGGGCGCAAAATCTTTTGGTGAGGCTGCCTTTGCGGTTGCCAAACGCCGGTGGCGCGCGCTCCTGCGGGTGATGATGACACGAAGACTCTCTCCCGCCGCCGCGCTTTATCACCTCCAGGCGCTCCCCGCCTACCGCGCCTACCGCGACGCCTTTGCGGAAGCCGCGCGTTTTGCGGGGGCCACCGTGGTCGCCGGAACCATTTTCCTGCCCCACATCGAGGAAGAGGCGAGCCGCGGCGTCCACCTTGCGGGCCGCCGCGTCCACAACACCGCCTTTACCTTTGGGCCGACAGGCCGAATCCTCGACCGAACGCACAAGGTTTACCTCACACCCGGCGCGGAGTCCAGGGCGGGTCTTTCAAGGGCGCCTCAAGACCACATTCACGCCTTTGAGACGCCCGCGGGCCGCGTCGGGGTGGCGGTCTGCTTGGACGGGTTTTACGGGTCGGTGTTGGAGCGTCTGGACGGACTCGGCGTGCAAATCGTCGTGCAGCCGAGCGCCAACCACGCCGCCTGGACGCGCCCCTGGCCTCCCAATCCCGCACTCACGGAAGGAGAAGCCTGGCTCCGTCACGGCTTGCGTCAAGGTTTGCAGAACCGCCTGCACCTGCGCTACGGCGTGAACCCGATGATGGTCGGGGAGGTTTTGGACCTGGCGCCGCGGGGGCGCTCGAGCCTCGTCGCCAACACCCTCTATCACCCAACGAAGTGTGAAGGGCTCGAGGGGGTGCTCGCCCTCGCCAAGTCAGCGGAGGGTGAGGAAATCGTGCGCGCGGTGGTGGAATGGTAAAAGTTGAAATTTTTGCGGCATTTCTCACGGCGCACGCGCTCAACCCGGTAGACTGGACGGGTGACAGGAACACTCGGTCTTTTCTCGCTCGTGGACCTTTTTCAGCTTCTCGCCTCGTCGTCGCGGACGGGTCGCCTGATGGTCGACCACCCCGAGGGCGCGGCGCGCGTTTACTTTGACAAGGGGCGCGTCGTCCACGCCGACTTTAACGGCCTAACGGGTGAGGAGTCGGTGTACGCGCTTTTTCGGGACGAGCGAGGGTCGTTCGAGTTTACGTTGGGCTTGGCCGCGCCCGAAACGAGCATCCGTGGGGGGACTGAAAACTTGCTTCTGGAGGCCATCCGGCGCTTGGACGAGTCGCAGCGCGGGGCGCAGGGGGCGACGGTCGTGCTTTCTGACGACGCAGTCCCCGCCTTTACCGACCTGAGCGCGACCAACCTGACCTTGCAACCCTTTGAGACCGCCATCCTCCGCTTTGTCGACGGTCGCCGCAACTTGGGGCGCGTCGCCGCGGATGCGGGGGCCGACATGGCTGAAGTCAAGGCGGTGGTGGCGCGGCTTATCCAACTGGGCGCGCTCACCGTCCGGACGCAGAAACCGCGCGTGGCGCGGCTTGTGACGAAGCTCTCTCGAGAAACCCTGCCCGCGGGCAGCATCGGCGTGGACCCCAACCTCATGGGCGGCTGGCAGCGCGTCCTGGGCTACCTCCCCGACCACATCGCCTGCCGCCGCCCCGACGGTCGCGTGGACGTGTTCCGCGTCCACCCGGTGCAGGGGGCGGGGCCTTACGTTCTTGTCACGCGTGACACGCTTTTTTCAAGCAATTTAGCCGTCAACGTGACGCTACTCGTGAAGCCGGTTTAGAGGATGGCGACGGTGCGGGACGGATCACTAGAACGCGTGCTGCTCGACAAAGAGCCTTCCGGCCCGCTCTTCCCCTGGCGGCGCTACCGTTTTCCTGTGGACTGGGACGCGCAGTTTGGGAGCGCGGGGCCGTTACATTTAGAAATAGGCTTTGGCGACGGGCGCTACACCGTGCGGTG
Source organism: Trueperaceae bacterium (assembly GCA_965214405.1). Taxonomy (GTDB): domain Bacteria; phylum Deinococcota; class Deinococci; order Deinococcales; family Trueperaceae; genus CBDCCT01. The sequence continues at coordinate 2,766,608 of OZ243956.1, read as the reverse complement.
GGCTAAGGACGCGCCCGAGGGCCGGTTTGTGGGCCTGGAAATCTCGAGCGCCTCCCTCCAACGCGCCTTGCGCAAAGTCCGCACTCAAGAGCTAGACAACGTCCGCCTCCTCAAAATAGGCGCAAACTTCGCCGTGCGTCACCTTTTCGCGCCCCACAGTTTGCAAACCGTCACCGTCAACTTCCCCGACCCCTGGCCCAAGGCCAGACACGAGGATAACCGCCTCCTGCGCGCGCCCTTTTTTGAACTCGCCGCGAGCCGCCTGCAACCCGGCGGGAAGATCTTGCTCGCCACCGACCACCCGGACTATCTGGCGTTCGCCCAAACCGAAGCTCAGAAAACAGACCTCTACACCCTTTTTGAAACCGAGCCCCCAGCGGCGGTGTTCGAGACCAAATACGCGCTCAAGTGGAAATCTCAGGGCAAGCCCCTCCACTACCAGGTGTTCGAGTACCGCGGGGGCGAGACGCCCCTCTATCCTCCCCTAGAAAGAGACGAGACCATGCCCCACGCCCTCCTGACCGGCTCGTTGCCCACTGCCCTCGAGACCTTTGAAAAAAGGGTCGTCCCCTACGCCGCGGGCCACGTCATTTTGCACGAGGTGCTGCGGGGCGTGAGCGCCGACGAGGGCGCGCGCCTGCTCGTGCGCGCGACGGTGGACGAGCCGGATTTGAAGCAGGGGCTTTTGGTGGTGGTGAACCGGCGCGAGGGGGACGAGCTAATTGTGCGGCTCGAGCCTTTCGGCGACCCCGTCATCACCAAAACGGCGCGCGGCGCGGTTCACGCGGTGACCGAGTGGTTATTGACGTTGCCTACAGGGATAAGGGTGAAGACCAGGGCGTACTAAAGTACAGAATCGTAAGGATATTGTTGAAAAATTTTGACGTACTGAAAAGTCTATGGAGCGGTGCCCACGCCTGGTTAGGTAACTCAAGAGATAAGTTTGTCGTACTCGGCGTGACCGCCAATCCATACCCAGATGAAGTCGTCGCCATCTTCAACCCCTAAAACCCGGTAATAAAGTCCGACTCGAGCGGACCAGTAATCCCCAACTTTCTTAAAGAGAACGAGGGATGTTTGGGATTGGCTTTGAGAAGCTCAAAATTTTTACGAGCAAGTTTCTGGATGTCTTCGCCAAGGTTGTCGAAACGCTATCAAAACTTCGGGGTTGTGCGGTGCATTTACAAATCTCTTAGTTGACCTTTTGCTTTGGCGGCCAGAGCTTCTTCACGCAGGAAATCAAGCTTTCCAGAAGCAGCGTCTTTTTCTAGCCGTTCGTCCCAGCGTTGCCAGTCTTTTTCGGCTATCCATTCACGCAGACGAGCAAACTCCTCGGGGGATAAGGCCTCGATTTGGGCTTTTATAGGCTCAACTTGGGCCATGTCCAAATTGTACGCGAAGTTGAGGAGAAAAGTAGGTACGCCTCGAGCGTCTCCAAAACCCGACCCCAATTGGCCTACTCAACTAACGCTGTCCGTCGGCTCAACCTGATAGGCCTCTAAAGCTTCACGCGAGAGGACGGCGGCTACAACCTCTTTAGAACCCGCCACATAGGTCGTCACAAAATCAATCTCCGTCGCCACGCACCAGGCGCGGTCTTCGGGCCACCACAGGTTGGCGCTCTGGTGAAAAAGCGGGAATTCCGGGGGCGGCATGTTTTTCTTGGCCTCCTCGATTTCGGCGGGTGAAAGTGTTCCCGACGGGTCCGCAAGGACAAAAACGCCCATACCTCTGGCTTCGTTGGGGTCGTTGGTGCAAAAGGTCTCTTCAACGTTTTCAATCGGCGCTTCGAAAAGGTGGAACTTGCGAGCCGGGATCTCAAAAGCGGGTGCGTTGCTAATCGACTTGGGTAAGCAGCCAAAACCCTCCCAAATGGCGAAAAAGCACCTTTCAGGCGTGGTGGTGTGCTGGCTAAGCAGGGGCCACAAGACCTGGGCTACCTCCACAGGGAGGTCGCCTTCAATAGGGCCTTCAATCCAAGTGTCACCCGCTTCATTGGCGTGATCGTGTTCGGGTTCTTCACCTAGAATGTCGGCCCAGTGCATCTGTCTGTGACAGGTGCGCCCGCTTCGCGCCGCAACGTCCGACCAGCGCAGCGGCGTCCGCGTGTCGTGTGTCACTTGATAAGCCGGGTGAAAAACTCGAGCATACGCCTCAAAGCCGCGCGGGACGATGGATAAAATGTTCCTGCCGAAGTCTACAAGGCTTTCCTCGAGCCACCTTGCGGGTTCGGCGTTCTGAGCGGGTTGAAACGGAAGCATAGAATACTTTAGCGGTTTTCTCGTGCTCCGTGGTCCTGTCAGTAGCGACCCTCAGCCCTCGAGCCGCATCACCCGCCCCCACCGTGGGGGAACCGCCACCAAGGCGTGACCGCCGCGCACATCGAAGCGCGCACCGGGGTTGAGCAGGTCAACCAGTGCGCCCGTCTGCACACCCGGCAGGTTTAGCTCGAGCGGCGCAGCTTCCGCCGCCGCGTTAACCACGATTACCACGCGTTCGTCCTCATAACGACGCGAAAAAGCAAGTTGCTGATGGTTGACGTGCAACTCCTCATAACACCCATAACGGAGCGCGGGGAGGAGGTGCCGAACGCCGCTAAAAGTGGTGATGGCGTTCGCTAAATTGGGGTGCGGCGCGTGCGTGGGGTTGAGCTCGAGCTTGGGCCGCAGGGCGCGGTCGTCGTTCGGCGTGCGCTTGCCCCCCAGCCCCCACTCGCTCCCCGCGTAAACGGAAGGCGTGCCGGGCATCGTGAACAGCAGGAGGTACAGCGGGTAGAGGTGCGCGGGTTCGTCCAAAAGGCTGGCGACCCGGTTGACGTCGTGGTTGTCGGCGAAAGTGTAGAGGTTGAAATCCTGATAAACGCCGCCCTCGCTAAACTGCCGTTTGAGGGAGTAGGCGAGTTCGAAATAGTTCCGGTCGGCGTGGCTCGACCAAAGCCCTTTGTAAAGTTCGTAGTTCGTCACCGCGCCCAGCATGTCGGGGCCGACCCAGCGGCGGTAGTCCCCGTGGACCACCTCGCCCATGAGCCAGAAGTCGGGCTTTAGACGCTTACAGAAAGAAGCAAGCTCGCGCATGAAACCGAACTCGAGCCCATCCGCCGCGTCCAAACGCAAGCCGCTGATGCCAAATTCCTCCATCCACATCTCCACCGCCCCGAAAAGATGCGCGCACACCTCCGGGTTGGACAAGTTGAGCTTGACTAAGTCGTAGTGACCGTCCCAACCCTCGTAGGCAAACGGGTCCCCGTGCGGGCTGCGTCGGCCAAAGTCGAGGTGGAACCAGTCGCGGTAAGGGGAGGCTTCGCCGCCGCGCAGCACGTCCCGAAATGCCCAAAAGTCGCGCCCAACATGGTGGAACACGCCGTCCAGCACGAGGCGAATCCCGTGGTCTCGCGCCGCCGCGGCAAAATCGCGGAGCGTGTTGTTGGTCCCTAGGCGGCGGTCGACCGTAAAATAATCCGCCGTGTCGTAGCCGTGCGCGCTCGAGTCAAACACGGGGCCTGAGTAGAGCGCGTTGGCCCCCAGACGTCTGAGATGAGGCAGCCACGCGTGAAGCTGCCCTAACCTCTCCACAGGCTCCGACCTGAAATCGTTGCGCGGCGGCGCGCCGCAGTGACCGAGGGGATAGATGTGGTAGAAGACGGCGTCTTTGGACCAGTGGTGGGAGGAATGGGTAGACATGGCAAACTCCTTTTATACCGTTCGGTATAGATGGGGGCAAAAAAATTTCACGAGAAAATACCGTGCATAAACTGATGCACTATTCTGTGGCTCAGCGGCTCGTTCAGCTCTTCATGGCCGCCGAGCGCCAGGCTGACGTAAGTGTTGAGAAGCCCCAGAAGGCTCGCGGCGTACGCGTGGTGCCGCCCGCGCATGTTGCCGTGGTCGCGGCTCGCCGCTTCAAACATGTTCTCAAGAACCTTTTGCTGCGCCCCCAGCCAAGGTGTCACCGCGCCACACGCCTCGCTCTCGAGCGGCGCAAAGAGAAGGGCGAGACGCAGCCGCGCGAACGAGGGCTCGCGCTCCGCCTCGCTAAAAAAGGTGAGACTCACGCGTGTTAGAGTCAGCGGCAGGTCGCCCCGGTAGTCGGCGGCGCGGCATAAGGATTCGTTCAGCGGTTCGAAATGTTTCTCAAGGAGCGCGTCCAAAAGCCCGCGCTTGCTGCCAAAGTGATGGTAGAGCGTCGGCTTGGTCACCCCCGCCGCCTCGACCACCCCCTGCACCCCGACGGCGTCGTAGCCCCGCGATGAGAAGAGGTGGAGAGCCTGATGCAAAAGGTGCTCTCGAGCCTCCATGACTAAACTATACCGAACGGTATAACACGTGTCAAGCTCGAGGACGAGCATTGGCGATGAAAGAGCGTGCCATACTGGTGGCTAGGTACAACAGGACTTCAGGAGGAGGCGCAGCGATGCGTAAAAGAGTCGTTAGTCAGGATGCAACAACCACCCAGGGCGATTGGCTGGATTTAGAGCGCTTGGCGCAGGTTGAGGTCTCCTCCGAGGAGGAAACGCACCCCATTGAAGGAGCTTTGATACCTGGCGCGGGCGCAGGCTGGCGCGCGGCGGAGCCGGGCGAGGGGCGCGTCCGCCTCCTTTTCGACGCGCCGCAGAAGCTCAGCCACATCAGGCTCGCTTTTCACGTGGAGGAAACGCGCACGCAGGAGTTCGTGCTGCGCTGGGCTCCGGAGGGCGAGCCTTACAGGGAGATTACGCGCCAGCAGTACAACTTTTCTCCCAACGGTGCCACGCATGAGGTTGAAGATTATCAGGTCAACCTTGAGGGCGTAAGCGCCTTAGAGCTTTTTATCATCCCGGATATCAGCGGGGGTAGCGCGAGAGCGTCGTTAGAAGAGTTGCGCCTCGCTTGAGGCGCATGTGACACCGTAACTCAGTACCGTGGGCTCGAGGGCCCAAGAGCGAGTCTTACTAGCTGGCCCTTGCGAGTGTGCCCGCGCGCGCTTTGGCCTGGTACATGGCCTCGTCCGCGCGCTGCAAGAGTTCGTCGACGGTGCGGCCGTGTTCGGGGTAGGACGCCGCGCCCAGGCTGCCGCTACAGGTGAGGGTCTGCGCGCCCAGCGCGAAGGGTTGCTCGAGAACGCGGTTAAACCGCGCGGCGACCGCGCCGACCTCAAGGCTCGAGACGTGGCTGAGCAGAAGCACGAACTCGTCCCCGCCAAAGCGCGCTAAAAGGTCGCCCTCGCGCAAGAGCCCCTTTAAGCGCCCGCTCACGTGCTGCAAAAGCCCGTCGCCGCAGGCGTGGCCGAAGCGGTCGTTGATGGCCTTGAAGCCGTCTAGGTCTAAGTAGAGCAGAGAAAAGGGAACCAGCTCGCGCTGCGCGGTCTCGAGCCTCTGGTGCGCCTGCTCGTAAAAGTGCCGCCGGTTCGCCGCCCCGGTGAGCTGGTCGTAGTTCGCCAACAGGCTAATGCGCTCCTCTTGCCGCTTGCGCTCGGTAATGTCCACGTGAAGCACGACCGCGCCGCTACGACCCTTGGTAAGAGGCGTGACCTTCATCAAGAACCAGCGCTCGCCCTGGGGGGTTTCGCAGGGGTACTCGAGGCTAAATTCGGGCGCTTGACCGTTGAGCACCCGGAGAATGCCTTCGTAGCTTAGGAGCGCGTTGAGTTCACCCGCTGCGGCGGACGCGCGGCAGACGTCGAGATAATTGACCCCGGTAAAACGCGTGCCCTCACCCTCTTGGCCCCCAACGCGCCGCCAGGCATGGTTGACCATCACAATCTTGCCACTCCGGTCGATAACCGCCACCTGCTCATTGAGCGAGTCGAGCACGCCCTGGAGCGAGCGGTCGTCCAACGAAAAGTCTAAGTCGATGTCAAACCCTTCGGTCGGAAGAGGCGTGGCTGCGGGCTTTTCTAACGTGAGGACGGCCTGCGGTTGCGGTGGCGGGCTGGCCGGTCGGGCGAAGAAAAAGCCCTGAAAAAGGTCTACGCCGCGTTCACGCAGCCAAAGGAATTCCTCTTCACGCTCGATGCCTTCACCCAGCGTCCGCACGCCAAGCTCGCGCGCCATCTCGATAAGCTTGCCCAGCACCTTTTGCTTGTAGGGCTCTTCGTCGATAAAGCGGATGAGTTCCCGGTCAAACTTGACAAAGTCGGGTTTAAGCTGCGTGAGAAGGTTGATCGAGCTGTAGCCCGCGCCAAAATCGTCAATGGCGATGCGAAAACCCTGCTCGCGGTAGAAGCGGACGATGTTGAGCAGGTGCGCGGGGTCGCTCACCGCGTCGCTCTCGATCACCTCGAACACGACGCGGTCGGCGGAAATGTTGGCGTCTTTGATGGCCTGGATGGTCGTCTTGAGGCAAAACGCGGGATCGTAGATCGAGGTCGGGTTGAAGTTGATGAAAATAGGCGTCGTGACCCCGTGGCGCTGCGCGTCGCGGATGGCGGTCAAGCGGGCGGTGCGGTCTAGGTGAAAGAGCAGGCCCGCGCTACGCGCAGCCCCGAAGATGAGCCCCGGCGGTATCATTTGACCCTGGGCGTCGCGGCCCCGGAGCAGGCATTCGTACGCAAAGGCGCGTTCGGGCTCGCTTGCGGAAACGATGGGCTGAAAAACGGCGTAAAAGTCGTCGTCGTTGAGCATGTCGACGAGCCAGCCCGAGCGAATTTTGGCAATAAGCGCAACCAGCGGCTGAACCTGCGCCATCTTATCAATACTTAACGTTTCCCCCTCAGCGAGGAGCAGCGCCTGGCAGCTTTCACGCTCACTCTGGCTGAGGTGGTGCTCGAGCAAGCCCGCCACGTCATTTAGCGCGTTGGGCGGCACCACCACGGACAAGCCGTGGTCACTACTTTGCACCGCGTAATGCTGAGCGAGGACGCGGCGCAGTTTGGCGCGCGTGTGGCCCAGCGGATGCGTGAGGCGCAAAACGCTACCCTCGTCGCTGAGTTTAGAAAGGGTGCGGCAGTGTGAGCATGACGACATGGTAAACCCCCGTTGGATAAGGTGCAGGTAGTCCGGATTTCAGAGGACTATAGATAGTATAGGAAGGCTCTCTTACTGAAAGCTTACAGGGCCGGTTATAAACATTTTCGAACGTCAATGCTGCACTTGCAAGCTAACCTTCTAAACGCCCTGTCGTTAGGTTTACCCAGTTGTCACGCCTGTTCAACACTGCACAATCCGCCGTCCACAATTTGCGGTGACGAACGCTTTGCGTGGGTAGAACGTCACCGGGCTGCGTGACCGCAGTAAGCTTGGGTTCAAGCAGAACGTTACAGCCGGTTCACACAGCCGGTTCACCACAAGAACGGAGCGACCATGACTCGAGCGAGCATCCCTGACACCCTCAGCTCCAAAACCGTTGCGGTCAAGGACTCGTTGATGCACTTCCTCGAGGCGGGCGCGGGCGACCCCATCTTGTTCCTTCACGGCAACCCCACCTCGTCCTACTTGTGGCGCAACGTCATCCCCCACGTCGCATCGCTGGGCCGCTGTATCGCCCCGGACCTCATCGGCATGGGCGGGTCGGGAAAGCCGGATATCACGTATCGGCTGGGGGACCACATTGACTACCTGGACGCGTTTATCGGGGCGCTCGAGCTAAACACCCTCACCCTCGTCATGCACGACTGGGGCGTCGTGCTGGGGCTCCACTACCTAACGCGCCATCCCGAAAACGTAAAAGCCGTCGCCTTTATGGAAGGGCACCTGCACCCCATCGAGGCGTGGGCGCACTTCGACGCGGATTCACAGGAGATGTTTAAGAAGCTCCGTACGCAGGGCGTGGGGGAGGAGATGGTCATAGAAGAAAACTTTTTTGTCGAAACGGTGCTGCCGGGGGGCACGCGGCGCGAGCTTTCTGGGAAAGAGATGGACGCCTACCGCGCGCCCTACGTGGAAAAGCGCGCCCGAAAGCCCATCTTGCAGTGGGTGAGGGAGATTCCTATCGAGGGTCACCCGGCGGACGTAACGGACGTTGTGAACGGCTACAGGAATTACCTCACCACCTCAGACGTGCCTAAGCTCCTTTTGTACGCAGAACCGGGCGCGGTCATTGGGGCGGACGAGGTGGCGTGGTGCAGAGGCCTGAGCCACTTGACGGCGGTCAATGTGGGAGAGGGTTTGCACTTCTTGCCCGAGGACAGGCCGGATGAGATAGGTAAGGCGTTGGCGGGGTGGCTGGGCGGGCTCGAGTAACGCTCGAGCCCTAAAGTGTGTTTACATAAATGAGAGATTGGGAAACAGCGGAAAAAACAAGAGATTTTTACCGGTTGTTACGAGTCTCAGCTGCCTCGATTCTTTCCTTTACCCTGACTGCTAAGTACACGACAAAAGCCGAAAACAGCGGTCCAGGTCAGGCTTTTTGGTTGCCGAGTTGGTGAGCAGATGCCTGAGATGGTCTAAGCCTGCCCGGAATAAAGACTTCTGCTTGCGCCCGTGCGACTTCATTCGAACAGGTTTGAGCTGACGGTGAACAAATGCTCCGACTTTCAAGGCCCATAAGAAAGCCAGGGTCACAACGACAAGTAAGGTGTTAATGCGCTCTAGGTGCTTGAGATGCGTAGCTTCAAAGTCAAAGCCGCTGCTTTTCAAGGCTTTGAACAAGCATTCTATCTGCCAGCGCTTCGCGTAGCTTGCGAGGGCCTGCTTAGGATTGCGGTTGGTGACGACGATGATGTATTCTCCACCCTCTAAACGCGCGCCTGCAACCCCAAGCTCAACACCAAAGACAGTGTAGCGCTGTTTAAGTACCTTGTGCTCACCCACAGGTAGATGCTGGAAAAAGCCGAACAGATGAAACCAGCCATCACCGAGAGCGTCTTTACGCACGCGGATAACGAAAGGGATGTGCTTACGCTCAAGATAAGCGAACCAGTCGCCCCCGATGAACTCCCTATCGGCTAGCAGCACCTCTAGCTGGTCTACGGGCAAAAGTTTTAGCAAACGCTCCAAAAGCGTAATGCGTTCTTGCGTGGCGGAGTTGCCAGCCTTGGGCAAAAGACACCACAGTAAGGGAACCGCTACGCCCTCATGCGCATAAGCCAGGGTCAAGATGTTGATGTCGAGTTTGCCAAACTTCCAGTTCGTCCGGTCTAGGCACAGGCTGTAGCTTCGCTTGGGACCTAGACTCAGCGCGTACCTGAAAACTGTCTCATCGGCCAAGTGCAAGCCTTGGAAAAACCGTTGCGCCCGTCTGTAAAGCGAGTCCGGCTGGGCTCTGCCCTCCATCATGCCTACCAACGTCGCCAAGTTCACCGTCTTTGCCTGCACCATCGCGATCATCAACAAGCTCAAGAACTTAAGCCGTGACGGGTGCAGCTTTAAGCCGCTCGCTTTCAACTGTGCCAGCAACCCGGTATGCTTCATATGCTCTCCCTTGAAGTGGTGTCTCGCAACATCCATTCTTCACTGGAGAGCCCTTTATTTCAAATCTGTCGTGTACTGAGAGTTTTTACACAATTTCATCGGCGGGGGCGGAGATAAGGACGCAGCCATGACGCACTCGAGCGAACCCGAAGCTGGCAGGGTGTGGCGGCCAAATGACTTTGAGGGGCTCTACCTCGTCTCGTGTAAACATGTGAGCCGGTACAGTCTGCCGCTTCACGTCGTGCAGGGCTACCACTTTCTGGCCCACCCGCGCTTCGGGAGCTACCGCGTCCGCTACGGTAGGGAGCGTTTACGCTACCACCCAGGTCACGATCTCGTCTGGCTTCAGCAGCCGGGCGAGGTTTTCCGGCCTGAAGCGTTGGATGATGCGCCGCTCAGCACCGCCTGGCTCTGCTTTTCGCCCGAATATGCGGAGCAGCTTCTCTCAACCTTGGGGGCAAAGGAGTTGGTTCTACCCCATATGCACCCGCCCGAAAATCTCAGAGAGCCGCTTCTCCACATGATCTTAAGCGCGGTCCAGGCGTTCGAAGAACCGGCCAGTCACTTAGAGCGCGAGGGCAGGCTGCTCGACCTCTTGCACGCGGTGCTCACCTGCTGCTCGGGCACGCCGCCGAGCGAAGGAAAACTCGGCCGAGAACACAAGGCCGTGCGGGTGGTCAAAGAGGTGCTTCACCACACCCCCGGACAAGACCTCAGGCTAGACGACCTGGCGCGGCTGGCCGGGCTCAACAAGCACTATCTGATGCGGGTCTTCAGGCGTGACGTCGGTCTTTCGCCCCACGAATACCAGACGGGGCTGCGCGTCTGCCTGGCGGTAGACAAGCTCGCCGAGGGCGAAAAGGTCGCCAAGGTCGCCCAAGACTTAGGCTTTACCGACCAAGCCCACCTGACCAATACGTTTAGGCGCTTTACCCGAACCACCCCCGAACGCTTTCAGCGGGCGTCGCTCAGGGCGCCCTAGCGCATGTCCGCCATCTCCGGCACCAAGGAGCCTAAGCTGCTCACGCTCGGCGGCCTCGAGCTGTCGGCGAGCAGCTTCAAGCGCGCCAAACCGCTCCTTATGCTCGCTTACTTGTGTTTGGAGGGTCCACAGACGCGGCGGCGTCTCGCCGACCTCTTCTGGCCCGAGGCCAAAGACCCGCTAGCGAGCTTATCGGTCGAACTCTCGAGGCTCAAACGCGCGGGCGACGTCGTCGGGGCCGATAACGCGCAGGTCTGGGCCACGGTGGGAACAGACGCGCAAACCGTGTTGGAGGCGTTGGGGCGTGGCGAGTGGCAGGAGGCGACCGAAGCTTACGGGGGGCCGTTCTTGAGCGGCGTCTACACAGACTGGTCGGCGGAACTAGAAGAGTGGGTCTACAGCACGCGCGAATATCTGGCGGGCCGCGTGGGCGAGGCGCACCTGGGGCTCGGCGAAGCGGCGGCGGCAGAGGGTGACTTTGGCGCGGGCGCGGGTCATGCTCAGAAGGCATATACGGTGCTGGATGACGGGGGCGGGCTCGAGCCCGATCTCGCCCCCCGCGTCTATGCGCTGCTCGCAGCCGACGGGCACCCGCTCGCGGCGGAGGTGAGGCGTTCAGCTCACGAGGTGGGTCTCGACTTAAACCTCACCGCTGCTGAGGCTCGAGCCCAGTTGCGGCCTACCGCGCCACGGCTGCTCACGCGGGGCACCTCGTTTGTCGGCCGGGGTGCGGAGCTAGAAACCGTCGACAACCTTTTTCGTGGGGGCGAGGTCCGTCTGTTAAGCCTCGTCGGCCTGGCGGGCATGGGCAAAACGCGGCTCGCGGTCGAGGCCGCCAACCGGCTGATTCAGCAGGGGCGCTTCCGAGACGGGGTTCGTCTGGTCGAACTCGAGTCGCTCGCCTCACCCCACGAATTCCTCTACCGCCTCGCCGCCACGCTTGACGTTGAGCTTAGGGGGGACGCCCCGGTCGAGGCTATCGCCGAAGCCGTCAAAGACCAGTCTATGCTCCTCATCCTCGACAGTTTTGAGCGTCTTGTGGAGGCGGTGACGGTCTTGCCCGAGCTGCTGGAACGCCTTCCCAACCTCGCCCTGCTCGTCACCTCGCGCGAACGCCTCAACTTGGCCGAGGAGCATGTGTTGTGGCTGGAGGGCCTGTCTTTCGAGGACGCCGCACCGTATCCGGACGCGCTCACCCTGTTTATCGACCGCGCCAAGCGCCACCGGCACGGCTTTGATCCTTCAGAAGAGAATTTGAGCGCCGTCGCCCGCATCTGCCGCATGGTCGGCGGCTCGCCGCTCGCCACCGAACTCGCGGCGGCCTTGGTGAACGTCTTGTCTTGCGAGGGGATAGCCGAGCACTTGGAACAAGACCTGATTTCGCTGAGCGGCGGGGCGCGCGGTCTGCCGGAGCGCCACTCGAGCCTCCGGGCGGCCTTCGAGTCCTCCTGGCGGCTGCTCAGTGAGGACGAACAGGGTGCGCTTATGAAGCTCGCTGTATTTAGGGGCGGCTTCACCAGGGAGGCGGCGCAAGCGGTCGCGGGCGTGGGCTTGACGCATTTAGTCGCGCTGAATGACAAGGCGCTCTTGCGCCCGCAGCCCAACGGGCGCTACGACCGTCACCCGCTGCTGCACGAGTTCACCAAACAGAAGCTCGCCGCGCAGCCCGAACTCGAGCAAAAGGCGCAGCAAGCACACGCGGCCTACTTCACGTCATTTTTAGAGGAGCGCTTCGAAACCATCCAGGGTGAAGGGGCCAAGGTCGTCCTTAACGAGGTGGGTAGCGAGCTGGACAACGTCCGCAGTGCGTGGCGCTATCAGTTGGGGCAGCGCCACGCCGCCGAGTTGGCGAGAGGCGTCTTTACGCTCGCTTATCTTTTTGAATTCAGCGGGCGTGCTCAAGAAGGCTTAGACCTCTTTGACCATGCGGCTCAGCGCCTCACTTCACAGCTTGACTTACGGGCAGACTTGCAGATTGACTTACAGCCCGGATACCTCCTCGCTCTCGGTAACCTGCGCTACGCCTCCTCGTGGATGCTCTATTACCTCGGTCAAGCGGAGCGCGCGCTGCACCTCGCAGAGGAAGCGTTGGCGCAGCTCCGCGCCCACGGCGACCCGAACCTTGTGGCGATGGGGCTGAGTAATCTGGCGGGCTTTGTGGCGGATTATAGGGGTGACTATAGGCGGGTGGTCGGGCTGCTCGAGGAAGCCTACAGCCTCCCGCATCGCGACCTGAATAGCGAGGCGGTGCTCCTAGGCAACCTCGCCAACGCGCAGCTTTGCCTAGGAGATTACGCCGCCGCCGAGAAGTATCTGGCGCAAGCCAGGCAACTCAACCAAGAGATAGGCAGTCAGGTGGGCGTCGCCATTTGCCTACTCAACCAGGCCAACCTTTTTATGCTCGTGGGTCGTCTCGCTCAGGCGGAGCTTGACTTAAAAGAAGTTTCGGCGCTCAGTGAAGCGCTCAACTTGGCACACTTTCAGCCGTATCTTCGCTGGGGCCTCGCGCAGCTCAGGCGCTTGCAGGGGGATATCGACGAGGCGTATGAGCAGATTGCCTCGGCCCTCGAGCTTGCCCGGCATATCGACGACCAGCAGGGGCTGCTCTACCTTTTGGTGGAGTACGCCCGCATTGAACTGACCAGGGGTGAACGTGAGGGGGCGCTAAAGCGCCTGAACGAAGCCCTGACGGTTGCCTTAGAGGGTAAGATGCTCGCTAAAACGCTCCACGCCTTAACGGGTTTTAGCGAAGTTCTCCTGGCGCTAGGCGAACACGCCCTGGCCTCGAGGCTCTCCCGGTACGTTATCCGTCACCAGGCGAGCTTCGCCTCAAACCGCGACCTGGCGCAGGGGGTGCTCCGGGCCGTTTCGACTGACGAAGGAGGGCCTGGCTCGGAAGACGATGGGGAAAGTGTAACGCTCGAGAGCCTCCTAAGCGACCTTCCTAAAGCTTCCGCCGCAGAATAACGCCGGATGCTCCGTGCTGCCTTAGAAATTCAAGGACGCGCGTCCCCGGGCTCACCTCTCTTAAATGCCCCTCTCGCGGCAAGGTGGAACCGCGCGTGGTGAGCCGTGTGCGAGGCGCGCACCTCGAGAATCGCCAAAATAACGCCCACCAGGAGCCCCGTCACGCCGAGCAAAAACGAGCCGAGGGCTAAGGTGGCGGCGAGGCTCGAGCGCGTCTCTACCGCCAGGGCAATCACAAACATGTTGACAATCAGCACCGCCATCCCGCTGTAAGTAAAGAGCACCGCGTCGTGCATGAGCCTGAGGCGGCGGAGCAGGGGAGGAAGCCTCGCGTCGATGTCGGCGAGGCGCGCTTGGGTGTGGTCGGGGGCGGACGGGCGCAGCGTGTCGCCGCGCAAGAGCTCGAGGCGTTCACGCGTCAAGCCCCACACCCGCTCGCTGATGACGGCGTAGTGGCCCCGAAAGCCGCCCACCGCGATGGCGCACGCCGTGACGACCACCACGGGCGCGAGGATAAGCTGAATCGTGCGCGCCACCATCGCAATGTCCACGTCTACGCCGTTTCACTAACGGGTGAGGGAGCCTCTTTCGCCCGGTTTTCGGGCGCGTCCTGGATGAGCTTGGCGACGAGCGTCGTCCAGCCCTGGTGGCTCGCGCCCAAGCCCGCCCCGGTGTCGCCGTGAAAATACTCGTGAAACAGGATGAGGTCGCGCCAGTGCGGGTCGTGCTGAAAGGTCGCGTCGCCAAAAAAGGCGCGCTTGCCCTCGGCGTTGCGTAAGAAGAGGCCCGCAAGGCAGCGTGAGAGGCTTTCCGCCACCGCCCGCAAATTTACCTCGCCGTCTGGCCGAGAAACTTTGAGCGAGTCGCCGTAGTAGTGGGCGTAGGTCTCGAGCGACTCGATCATCAGATAGTTGACCGGAAACCAGACCGGGCCGCGCCAGTTCGAGTTGCCGCCGAAGGCTCCCGTGCTCGACTCGGCGGGCTCGTAATTCACCGCGTGAACCACGCCATCAACCGCGAATGTAAAGGGGTGGTGCCCGTGTTCCTTGGAGAGCGAGCGGAGGCCGTGCGCGGAGAGAAACTGCTCGGGGTCTAAAAGGCGCTCCAAGACCCGCGTCAGCTTGTCCCGGTCCACCACGCTCAAGAGGCGGCGGCCCCCCACCCCCGGCTCGGTCAGCGAGGCGACGTTCTCGGTGAGCTGGGGCCGGTGCTCCAAAAACCAGTCCAAGCGCCGTTTGAAGCGGGGCAAGCGCGTGAGCAAATCGGGCTCGAGGGTCTCCACCGCAAAAAGCGGGATGAGCCCCACAAAGGAGCGGATTTTGAGCGGCGCGTGTTCTCCGTCAGGCGTGTGGAGCACGTCGTAGTAAAACCCGTCCGCCTCGTCCCACAGCCCCCCCTGCGCGCAGCGCGCGTTGATGGCGTCGGCGATTCTGATGAAATGCTCTAAAAACTTCGTCGCCACGTCCTCGTAAGCGGGTCTGGTGCGGGCGAGCTCCAGAGCAATCGCCAGCATGTTGAGGCAGTACATCCCCATCCAGGCGGTGCCGTCGGCCTGCTCCAAGTGCCCGCCCGTCGGCAGCGGCGCGCTACGGTCAAAGACGCCGATGTTGTCGAGTCCCAAAAAGCCCCCTTGAAAAACGTTGCGCCCGTCTAAGTCCTTGCGGTTGACCCACCAGGTGAAATTGAGCAGGAGCTTGTGGAATATCCCTTCTAAAAATTCGCTGTCGGCCACCCCGGTCACGTTGCGCGTGATTTTGTAAACGCGCCACGCGGCCCAGGCGTGAACCGGGGGGTTCACGTCGCCAAAGGCCCATTCGTAGGCGGGGAGCTGGCCGTTGGGGTGCATGTACCACTCGCGGGTGAGCAGGATGAGCTGGCGCTTGGCCCACTCGGGGTCGACAAGCGCGAGCGGCAGCGTGTGAAACGCCAGGTCCCAGGCGGCGAACCAGGGGTACTCCCAGGTGTCGGGCATGGATAGCACGTCGAGCGCGTAAAGGTGCGCCCAGTCGTGGTTGCGCCCGCGTTTGCGGCTCTCGGGGGGTTTGGGTTGCGCGGGGTCGCCGGAGAGCCAGCGCTCGGGGCTGTAGTGGTAGAACTGTTTGCTCCACAAGAGCCCGGCAAAGGCCCGGCGCTGCACCAGCCGTTCGTCTTCGCTTAAACCAGGAGGCTGCACAGCGTCGTAAAAGGCGTCGGCCTCGCGTTTACGCCTCTCAAAAAGCCCGTCAAATTCATCAAAAGGCTCCTCTAAGGACCGGTTGGAAAAACGTACCCTAACGGTAAACGTCTCACCCGGATTGACGACACCCTGAACATGAGCGGCGACTTTACTGCCCTGCTCGAGCCCCACCCTCTCCAGACGCCCGTTCACCACCGCCTCGTGAATCCCGTCCTTGACAAAGGGCGCAGCGTTGGGCGCACCAAACAACCGCTCGTTGTTCGTTTCGTTCTCGGTAAAAAGCAAGGGTGCGTCGCCCCCAACGTACCACCAGCGTTCGCCCACGTGACGGTCTTCGGTGTGGACGGTTTTGTAGGCAACTCCGCCGGAAAGGGCTTTATTTGAAACCAGCTCGAGCACCGGGCGTTCGCGCCCCTCCCACGACCAAGTGTTGCGGTACCAGAGCTGCGGCAGGACGTGAAGCGGCGCGGGCTCGGGGCCGCGGTTGACAGCCGAAACGCGGCAGAGAATGTCCTCTTGGTCCGCCTTGGCGTACTCGATAAATACATCAAAGTAGCGGTTCTCTTTGAACGCCTCGCCAAGCGCGTCGTGAAGCTCAAACTCCGGCTCCCCCCGCCCGCGCCGCCCGTTCTCCTCCACGAGCCTCGCGTACGGGTAAGTCACCTGCGGGTACTTGTAGAGCATCTTCATGTAGGAATGCGTCGGGGTGCCCTCAAGATAAAAGTAATGCTCTTTCACGTCCTCGCCGTGGTTGCCCTCCGCGTTGGTGAGGCCGAACAAGCGCTCTTTGAGGATGGGGTCGCGCTCGTTCCAGAGGGCGACCGCCAGACAGAGGTTCTGGAAACGGTTGCAAAACCCGCCCAGCCCGTCCTCGTTCCAGCGGTAGGCGCGGCTGCGGGCGTGGTCGTGGGGAAAGGCCTCCCAGGCCGCGCCCCCCTCGCTATAGTCCTCGCGCACCGTGCCCCAGGCGCGTTCGCTTAAGTAAGGTCCCCATTCCTTCCAGTCGGCCCGCCGCGCCTCGGAGTCAGCGAGACGCGCGTGTTCCGCAGTGGGGCTCGAGCGGCCTCCTCTCACAAAAGCCCGGCGGAAAAAGCAGAGACGCGCGCTGTGGTAACCGCTGTGACAATGGCTGCGACAACCGCTGTGACAAACCGTTTTGTGCTCGAGCTGTCCACAGTAGTTAAGTCTTTAATCGTGGATCCTCTCACACAAAATGCCTCCTCTGCTTAAGCTATGTCTACAACGTCTACAGGTACGTCCAAATGCTCACCAGTGTGACACGATTTTTTTTGGAAGTCTTGAACAAAGTTGCGGTGGACGCGGGTATACCGGCAGAAGGTGTCCCACGCGAGGCCAGCAGGGTATTTGCCTCTCGGAGACGGGCTCTTTTAGAAACGCGTAACAAGCGGAAGGCCCCTTACCAGTCCACTCGCTTCCCGTCCCGAAAAAACCCGCCCGTCGGCCCGTCGTCGGGCAAGGTAGCGGCCCAGACCACGCTCGCCGCGCCCTCTTCCACGGGGCGTCCGCCCGCGCCGCCCATGTCGGTTGCCACCCAACCCGGACACACGGCGTTGACCAAAATCCCGCTCCCCTTGAGTTCGGCTGCGAGCATCAGCGTGAGCGCGTTCAATGCGGCTTTGGAGAGGCTGTAAGCAGGCGTGCCGCCCGACATGCTGTGTAAAGAGCCCGCGCCGGAGGAGACGTTTACCAAGCGTCCATGCGCGCTTTTTTTGAGAAGCGGCATGAAAGTCTGCGCTACCCGCCACGGCCCGAGCGTGTTCACGCCAAAGGCCCGCCTCACCCGGTCCAAGTCGGCGGTGAGGACGTTTTGGTCGGTGTCGTAGTCGGTTCCCGCGTTGTTGACGAGCACGTCCAGGCGTCCGTACTCTTTTTCGGCCCACCCATAAAGGTCGCGTAAGGTTTTTTCGTCCGTTACGTCGAGTTGCTTAGCGGTTATTTCGAGCCCTTCGCCCTTCAGTCTCTTCGCCGCCGCCTCTCCTTTGGCCGCGTCGCGCGAGCCGAGGACGACGGCGTAACCTTTTTGTGCGAGTTGGCGGCAGACTTCAAGGCCGATGCCCCGGTTGCCGCCGGTAACGAGCGCGGTTGTGCCCATAGTGTCTCCTCTCGAGCTTAGCTTAGCCTACCCGAATGACCTCATGGGTGGTGGCCTCGAGCAGACTGCGGCGTTTATCAGCACGTCTGGCTCTAAGCAGCGCACTCGCATTCTCTACTTTTGAAATTATTGAAGCGGATAAGCCGACCGCGTAAAATCTGTACCCGCGGCGTGACAGCCGACGCAGGGTTGCACCCCGTTGCCATCTGCAACGACCTGGGTTGGGTCGGTGGTGCTCGAGACTTCGTACCAGTAAAACCCGCTACCCCCCGCCGAATCCTCTTGCGTCTTGACGTAGACGGCCCAACCCGCAAGCTCGCCCCCGTCATAAAGCTCCTTGACCGCCGCCGAGCCCGCCGGGTGCGTGGCGCTCCCCGCCGCCAACGCCTCTTCCAAAATCGGGTTCACAAAGGTCCGCACCAAACCGTGCGCCCCAACCGACGCGTGCGGCGCGGACTCGGCGCTAAAACTTTGGTAGGTGCCCGCTTGCAAGTAGGGGAAAAGCTCAGCCGCGGTGCTGAGTACGGTGTTAGATTCCGTGTTGGACGCTGTGCTAGATGCTGTGGCCTCGTCCGTTTGCGCCGACGCGCCTAAGAGCAGAAGGGTCCAGATGAGCGTGATGGCGAGCAAGAAGGTGAGGTCTGTTTTTTGGACGTTCATGTCGCTCCTTTATGGGTGTACGGGTACGTGTACGCGTAAAGGAGAGGAGTGTGCGCCCCTCTCCTTAGGTTCGTAAAACGTGTGGCCTTACGCGCTGACGGTTATGATTAAGTCATAGTCAGCCTCGTTTTGGGCTCACGGGGTGCCCTGCCCCGAGAGAAGTTTAAGGGTGTACGTCACCGGCGCGCCTTCGGGCATCCCCTCGAAGAGGAGGGTTTTGACGACGCTCGAGGTCGGAAGCAAAACGCCCTCAGACAAGAACACACGCAGATAGGGTTCGCCGTCACTCGTGACCCCGCTGGCGTTCGTCAGGGTGACTTCGGGCGCGAGACCCTCGACGACGACGAGCAGGTGCGTGTCGATGATTGACGCACTATCGTTGATGAACTCATGCTCGTCGCGCTGACTGTTGCTGCTGGGGTCGCGGCTGGCGTCGAGCAGCGCCACCTCCATCTGCGGGGTCACGTCGAGGAATTCTAAGCCCATGTCGCGCCGGGACAGGGGGTCGTTGTTCGATTGGGGCAGGCCGCTGGGCATCCGTCCGTCAACCGCGCCCAGAGCCGCTAAGTCGGGGCGGTAGACCGAGTAGGTCAGGTCCTCCGGGTTCGGTCCCAATGTCTCTGTGGTCGAGTCGGGGTCGTACTCGAGGAGCGCCGGGTCGTAGAGACCGTTTACGAGAAAATCGGTGAGGTCGTCCACCTGAACGTCACTAAGCCCTAAGCCGGGGGACGAGCCGGGTCCGCGGGGGTTGGTAAAGCGAGGCGTGAGCGTGCCCGCCGCGGCGGTAGAGGGGTCTTGCGGCACGCCCGCGTTGAAATACTCCACGATGTCCCTTACGTCCGTAAAAGAACTGTTATGGAAGTAAAACTTGCCGTCTCTAAGCTGCCGCAGCGTCAGCACGCGGAACTTAAAGGCGTCGTCGGCGAGGCCGGTAATCTCCTGGCGTCCGTTGTCGCGGTAGTCGGGCTCGTTTCTCTCCACCACGTTTAAGACCTGGAGCGGGTGGTCGGCGAGGCCTAGGTTGTAGAAGTTCTCCTCCACAAATTGACCCGCCCCGGCCACGTCGGGGTCGTCGACTTGCTTGTTGAGCATGGGGCCGCTGTGGCAGGTGTAGCACCCGGCCCCGCCCGCCGGGGCGGAGGTAAAGAACAGCTCGGCGCCGCGCTGCTGGGCGGGCGTCAGCGCAGCGTTGTCCCCGGCCAAAAACGCGTCCCAGGGCGTGTTGCGTGAAACCGCGGTCCGCAAAAAGGTCGCCGTCGCGCGGATGACGGTTTGGTCGTTGATGAGCAGATTGGGGTCGTTGGCGGCGTCCGCTTGCGCGGCCTCCTCGGGAAACGCGTCCCGGAAGAGCTTCTCAAAGGTCGGGTACTTCTGAAGTTCGGCCCCCTGGGCCTCCAGCATCCGGTGCGCGTCGAGCAGGAGGAGCGTCAAGCTTTCCACGGCGGTGAAGCCGAACGGGTTGAGGCCGCCGGGCGACGTGTCGGGCTCGCCCGCGAACCCGCCCAACAGGAGGCGGTTGTTATAGGCTGAGCCGATGATGGTGGGGGCGTTCCTGGCCACGCTGTCAAGCGCGTCGAGGCGACCCGTGCGCACCAGCGCGCCGGGGTCGGGCAGCTTGCGGCCCCTGGCGGGCGTGCCCACCGCGTTCTCGTAGAGGTCGGTGAGCGTGGGGATCTCGTCTTGGAGCGTGTCGCCGGGGTAGAGCGGGGTGGAGCGTAGGATGGGGACTTCGGCTCGAGGCCGCCTACGCGGGACAAAGTTGCCCGCGGCGTCTAGGTACCCCCGCCCTTCGCCGCCCACGGCGAAGTTGAGAAGCGTACCGGCTTTCCCCGCCGCCTCGGGCATGTGACAGCTACCGCAAGAGGCGGTCGACGCCGTGACGGGCAAACCGCCGAACTCCGGCATGATTCTGACCGTCCGGACCGGGTCATAGAAGAGCATTTTGCCGAGGTAGCGCTTGGCCTCGGTGGTCTCGAATTGCGGGTCCGGGCCGCCACTCTCGAGCCGCGGCTCCGGCAGGTCGGCGTTCTCTTCCGGCACCGTCAGGTTCTCTAAGCCGCCGACCTGCTGACCGATAAAGTCGCGCAACGCGTCCGGGCTGTCGGCTTGGTCTTGCCTCGACGCGCCGACCAGCAACGCGCTCCAGAGGAGCACCGCAGCGAGCAGGAGGATGAGGTGCGTTTTGTGGCTGTTCATGGAGTTCACTCCTTAGATAGGTTCATAGGTTGAACAAGGAGATGTGAAAGAGATGTAACAGCTTAGATTTGAAAGGGGGTCTAAGAAGGTTGAAAGGGAGAGGGACACGCGGCGTCCCTCTCCTCGGACTTGGGTAGACCTGTAGGGCGGACTTACAAAGCACCGACCTCTATTCGCCGACGGTGATGGTCAGCGTCGTTTCGGGCTGATTGGGCGAGGTCAGGTCGGTGATGGTCAGGTCGATGGTGTCGCCCTGCGCGCCCGTGGCCGCCAACGCGCCCACGTACATGCCGTCGTTCGCAAAGGGGTCGCGGTAGCCCTCGACGCTCGAGCCGTTGTCGATAAGCCGCCCGTTATTGAGCCCCTGCGCGCTCCCCGAGGTGACGGTCATGGTCAGGTCGTGCCCCGTGGCGGGCTTACCGAACTCGTCAAACGCGAAGACGATAATCTCCAGCGTGTCGCCCTGGTCGACGATTTCGGGCACCGTGACGGCCTCGAGCGTCGTATTTTGCCCCAAGTCCAACGACGCCTCGGTCGCGGGATAGCCCGACGCCGCCAAGTCGATCACGCGGATGTCGACGTTCTGGTCCGACCCGGCGGCCAGCGTGCCGCCCACCTCAAAGACGCTGGTGCTGACGCTGTCGTTACTCACCAGGTCGTAGGTGTTGCGCGCGCCGCCCTCTTCAATCGTGCCGGGGCCGCTGACTAAGTTCACGCGGTAGCGCGAGTCGGCCTGCACATTCATGAGCCCCGCCGCCTGCAAGTCCGAGAGGCTGCGCGCGTCAAAGTCGAAAATGTCGATGGTCGCCAGCGCGCTCCGGTCCGCCGGGATGCTCTCGGGGAAAATCACGATGCGCGGCGAGCCGAGGGGCGTCGCGTTGACGTCCATCTCCTCGGTGATGATGGTGCCGTCGTCATTCACGAAGGTGGCGCGGAGCTGCGCGTTGGTGTCGAGCGCGCTCGAGCCCGAGCGGTAGGTCGCCACATAAATGCCCGAGCCGACGCTGCGAGCGGCCAAGTTACCGAGTTCGGTGCCCACGCCGCTCACGCTGCCTTGGCCCCCGACCACGTCGATGTCTAGGTCGCGGCCCAAGCTGGGCACGGCGTTGCCGGAGCGGTCCGCCGCCAGGAGAAAAAACGCCGCGTCGGAGCCGCCGTCGGCGTAGAAGGGGTCGTCGGCGTAGGTGCGCACCTGCAAGCTGTTGACGCGGCTCGGGTTAACTTGCGTCACGGTCTCGACCGTGGCGTCCGCCGAGACTTGCGAGGGCGAGGAGAGGTTGGTCACGCGAACCGTAGAGGAGCCGGTGGTGCCGCTCGAGGCGAAGGTAAATTTATAAACCCCCGCGCGCTTGCCGTCGGCGAGGATGACCTCCTCGGGACCCATGACGGTGCCCGGACCGCTGACCACCTGCGCGACCAAGTCCCCCGCGCCGAGCCCGCGGACCAAGTCGCCGTCGCCGTCGCGGACGGGCACCAAAATGGTGGAGGTGTGCGCCTGCTCGATGGCGCCGTCGTCCGTGCGGCGCGCGATTTGCGTGGGGAAGGCCTCGGCCTCGAGCGAGGTCGCCTCGACCACGCTGATGGTGACGGTCTGGCGGAGCATCTGCGTGTTGGTCGGCAGGGCCACCTCGATCTCCGCGTCGCCCGTCGTCGTGCCCGCCTGATAGACCGCCGCGTAACGCCCGTTGCTGCCCCGCGTCGCCACGGGCGAGAGCGTGCCCGAGCCGCGCAACAACCTAAACGTCACGTTGGCGTTGTTGACGGGGCGGTTGAGCCCGTCTTTGAGGTAGGCGATAATTGTCGAGTTGTCCTGCCCGTCGTCTAGCAGCACGTCGTCTTCAACCTCAACTGTCAGGTCGTTCGCCGTGACCAAATCCACCGAGGTCGTTACCTGCGGCAGCGTCGAGCCGGGCGCGCTCACCCAGATGGCCGCCACCGTCACGGGTCCCTCGACGTTGCCCGCGCGCATGCGGGCCGCGTAGACGCCGTTACCGACCTCTTCGGCGTCGACGGTCACGCTCTTGCCGGTGTCGCCAAAAAAGGCGTTGCCGCTCTGCACCACGAAGCGGACCCGCTCGCCCGTGATGGTGTTGCCGTCTTCCGTCGAGAGAAGCGCCAAGACGGTCGTCTGGCTCTCGTCGTCCGCCACGAGCGTGTCGAGCGTGCTGGCGATGCGAAACTCCGCCTGGGAGCTTTCAAAGGCCATCGTCATCCGTGATTGCGCCGCCTGGTTTTGGTTTGTTTGATTTTGAGTCTGGTTGGTTCCGCCTGTTTGCTGTGCAAAACCCAGAGATAAACTCAAAGATAAACACAGGCCCAACAAACGTGCAAATTTTGGTACCACACGAAACGTTCTGATAGAGTACATGCGATATTCCTTTCCGAGGGGATGTCTTTGCCCCAGGGGTGCCGTTAACACCCTTTGGGGCACTTTTTTGCCGCCGTCAAAACTTATACACACGCGTCACTTGGGTTCGAGCCGTCAATCGTTACCTCCCTGAGATGCTGCGAAGGTCAGTGTAAAATTCTCACACCGCGGGGGTCTTGAACGAAGTTGCGGGCGCTGCTGGGCGCTTCTCGAGGAGAGACTAAGGCGCTAACTCGTCCAGCACACGCCGCGCCACGCATTCGCCCTGCGTCATCCCGTGTTCCGCCGCGACGCGGTAATGGACGCCGCCGTAGAGCCTCGAGGCCGCGTTCTCCAGGGCCGCGTCACGAAACGACGTAAAAGCGCGGGTCATGGCTTCTTGGTCGTGCGCCGCAAACCCGCTGCGCGAATTCCGCACGCCGTAGGGGTCGCTGAAAGCCACCTCGCCAAAAGCGTGCGTCAGCACCTCGGCGGCAGCCGCGCCCGCCACCGCGTGACCCGAGGGGTACTCGGGGAAGTTGGGCGTTTGCAAGAGGGGCCGCCAGTCGGGGTCAAGCGTCTCGCGGATGAGCGTTTCGGGCCTGACCAGCATGACTTCGTACTTTGACCACCATGCCGAGATGAAGGCGTCGTGGAGCGCGGTGCCGAGCACAGCGTAAAGCCTGGCGGCGTCGGGTAAACTCAGCGCTTGCCGCTCAACCATCATCGCGCCGAGCATCAGAAAATGCCCGCCGATGGTGCCCGTCTCGACGGGCTCGTCGTCCCAGAAGTAGGCCGCGTCGCGTTCGTCCTCGCTCAACGTCTGCGAGGTCTCATGGACTTCCGTGAGCTGCGCGTAAAAGGCGGAGCCGGGGGTGAGGTCGAAGGCCATGCCCAGAGGCACGTGGCAGGCCTCGGGAGGAGTGATTAGCGGCGCGACCTGTCCCCAAAAAGGCTGAATCGGCGTGCGCCCCGCGCCGCGCGACGTCCATAGGGACGCATCTTCAGCGTGAGCGGCGGCAAGGTCGGCGGAGGAGGCGTACATGGCGTCACGCGCGTCGGCAAACCCGTCCGTTTCGGCCCAGGTAAGCACCGCCCCCCCAATCTCCGCGCCTAGCCCGAGCGACGCGCTTAAAGTCTCGTCTCCCGCTTCCTCCCGCATTGCCGCAACTTGTTCAGCGTGCAAGGCGGAGAGGGCGCGTTTGGTCTCGAGGGCGCTTATCGCAAACGGCTGCCACATCTCGCTGTTCTCCCTCATAAGCCCCGACGTCACCGTATGGAGTGCGGCGCTCATGACGGTGAGGGTGTCGTACGTCTGGGCGGGGTCGGGTTGGGGAAGCGCTAAGCCCGCCCGCATCTTGGGCTCGAGCGAACCCGCCTCACCCAGCACGGCGAGCGTTTCGTTCATGGTAAGGCCGGTGTAAGCGAATACGCGGGCGGCGACGGGCGGCGTGACGCTCTCGCCCTTGACGCGGGCGTAAAGCAGCGTCATCCACTCGTTCACAAAGGCGGCGTCTTGGGCGTGTCCCGCAGACACGTCAAGAGACTGAGCAAAAGATAGGTTGAAAGGCAGAGTCAAAGACAGAGCAAGTAGCGCCAAAAGGACCCGCATCCTTTTCACAGGTCGGTTCATCAGGTCTCCTTACTAAAAAAACACCCCGGAAACCGAGTTCCGGGGTATCGAGAGATTGGTAAAACTTAGAGAAAGCGGAAAACAATGGGGCAGTTGACGATGATGCCGACCGAGCCGTAAGGCTCGCCGCCCGGCCCCGTGACCCAGCCGTCTACGACGAAGCCCAAAATCTGGAACTCCTCGATGAGCCGACTCCGGTAGCCCGCGTCAATCGCCTCTTGCGTCCACTCGCCCAAATTCATGTCCCACAGGGGGCTATAGTCGGTGGCGATGGTGGGGATACCGCCCAGAACGTTGAGCGCGCTGCGCCCGTCGCTAATCGCGCTGTTAAGGCCCTGGCGGTGCGGGTTGTCCGCGCCTGTGTGGCCGTTGGTAAAGACGAAGATGCGCTCGACCGCGCTTGTGAATGAATCGTCGCGGCCCACGGTGATGTCGTCTAAGCCGGGCGCGAGCGTGACCGCTTCCAGGGTGGCGGCGAGCGGATTGTTCGAGTCCATACTGAGGTAGAGGTTGGGGCGGGCGAAGGAGAAGCCGGGGGTGAGCGCCAAGGTCACCGTCTGCTCTTGCGGACAGATGTTCAGGACCTTGTCGTGAACGAGACCATAGTCGACGTCGCCGTTGCAAAAGTTGAGTTCTTCGGCTTCAACGTCAAACGCGACTATAGGCGCGTTGTAGACGTAGCCGCCCGCGTTCTCGATCATGACCAGCGGGCTGTAGTCCTCGTCGCCGACCGAGCCGGGTTGGAATTCGGCGGGCGGGAAGAAGTTGGGGGCCTCGCCGGGGGTGAGCACGTGCTCGGGCGAAAAGTCCACGGTGCCCTGCATAAAGGTCAAGGAGGCGTCGGGCTCGAGCCGCGCCGTCCGCGCCCCGCGCCCGACGTTGGCGTAGGTGAGCTTGGACGAATGGTTGAGACCCAAGGCCGCCGCGTTGGCTTCGTCGTTGGTGTCGGTCACGATGTACCAGACGGATTCACCCGAGGCCATCTGTCCCCGGTACAAGGGCAGCGTGACGGTCCCGGCTTCTAGATCGACCGTTCCCGCCTTGAGAAGCTGGTACGGCCCGATGAGTTCGCGCTGCACCTGCGAGGGTGCGGGACCAAAATAGGTCAGGGGCACGTCCGCGCCAATCGAAGCGGGCGCGGGGGCGACGTCGTCGTCGTTGCCGCCCTCCTCTTGAGCGAAAGTAACACCAGTAAGAAAAACAAAGCTGAGAATCAAAAGGGCAAAACGTTTTGGGGTTAAGTTCATGCTGTCTAGCTCCTGTTCGTGTGGGGGTGGGCGTGGGCGGCGGTCACGAGCGACGGCACTCGCGCGGATGGGCCGCCGCCTTTTTCACGGATATATTGTGAATACTGTTTGACGGGCGCTCTAAAACCTCCTTTTTGGCCTTTACATAAAAGCTTAGCCGTTCAGGATTATGGGGTCTTGAACAAAATTGCGAGTGCCTATAACATCTGAACCGCTAGTGCGGATAACCCTGCGGCAATCTCCTAACAAAATAGCGGCCCCTCGAGCCCCTCAAGCGCCCCTCCTCACGCAACTGCTTAAACATCGTCGTGACCGTGACCCGCGTCGAGTTGACGATGCCCGCCACGTCGTCGTGGGTCAGCGGCAAGGCGAGTTCGGTCCAGCCGCCAGGACGCGGCACCCCGAAGCGCCCGCTCAGCCAGCCCAGCAGCCACACGACGCGCAGGTTGATGGGCAAGGTTGAAAACGCCACGCGCATCTCGGCCAAGGCGAGCTGCCGCGCCACCCTTTGGAAAAGCTCGAGCGGCACCCCCCGACCCGCCTCCTGACCGGCTCCCTGGCCCAGGCCTTGCAAAAAAACGTCGCGGGACACATGGTTAAGCGTGACGTACGCCGTGACGGGGTGCGCGTCGGCGCTGTGGCGCGCGTTTTTGTCTAAGAAGTTGGGCTCGAGCACGTCGCCCGGCCCGGCCAGACGCACGGTAATCTCGCGCCCCGCCTCGGTGAGGTGGACGAGCTTGACGAGACCCGACACCACGGTCGAGAGCCCCGTCACCTCGTCGCCGCTGTAGAAGATGGGGCTGGTTTTGGCGTAGTCGCGGACGAAGCCGGATGACGCGGGCCATAGAGGGGACGGAGGCGCGTGGGGCGGCGCAGCCCAGCCTTTCCCGGACTGGGTAAAGTTAGAAGGTGCAAAAACGGTCATCTCGAGCCTCCTTTAGAGCAGCCAAGACGCTGATTTGAGCGGGTAGGGTTCATACGTGAGGGTTTAGGACGTCGTTGCGGTGGTGACGGGTGCCCCGTAGCGGGTCCATCTGCGCTTCACCGGTTAACAAAAACCGCTTGACGTCGCGCTATCCCAAGGCTACGGTTCAAAGAGGCCCCCGTCTTGAAAGAAGTTGCGCGCGGCCTCCCCGGCCAATGAAACGTTCTCACGCGCTCTTAGCCTGGTACTGTCCCGGCGTAACCCCCACATGACGCTTAAAGAGCCGCGTCAGGTGCGCTTGGTCGGCAAAGCCCACGTCATAAGCCACATGAGCGAGCGGTCTGCCGCGCTTCAGGAGGACCTTGGCCTCCTCCACGCGCAGCGAGGTCCGGTAGGTGACGGGCGAAACGCCCACGGACTGGGTGAACATCCGGCAGAGGTGAAATTTGCTCGTATGCGTGAGTTCGGCTAGTCGCTCGAGCGACACCGTCTCCCGAAAGTTTTCAGAGAGATATCCTTTGGCCTCCGCCACCGCGCGCTCCGCCCTCCCGCTAAGCTGCGCGGGCTGGGGAGTTATATGTGCGTCCGTCATAAACTCACCTCCTCGTTTTGAGGCAGTGTGACAGACGCGCCTTACCTGTCCCTTACACGGCTCTTACACCGCCTTGAACCTGCGCGCACCCGAATTTGCTAGGACGGGTTTATGCAAGATGGGTTATTCGCCGTTATCGAAACGCTGCCGCCGGAGTTGCAGGCCCCAAAAGTATCAATAGGGGTCTACGAATACGCGCTGTCGCTTCGGGGGAGGCTCGAGACTGAAAATACTCAGCCGCTCATCCTCAACATGCACAAAGGCGCACTGACCATAGACGAAGACTCTGACGCACCTTTGCCCGACGCCTTTTGGCTCGGCGAGAGGTGAGGCTGCTTTTTTCAAACCCGTCAGACAGCCGCGCCAGGGTTGGGACGAGGCCGTTAAAGCTGCTTTAGAACGGGGTGAGGTTTCTTTCGATCCTTACGACCGCGCGTGGTCAGAAGCGAACCTAGACAACGAATTCGGTACCCTCCCGAACGCCTAGATATTTGAAGATGCAGTCAGAAGCGCTAAAACCGCCGGATAAGCGTCACGCCGCCCAGCAAGAGCACCGCGCCCAAAACGCGCTGCCAGTTGAGGCGGTGCAGTTCGAAATTGAGGAGCCCGTAGTGGTCAATGAGGAGCGCCGTGACGAGCTGCCCCGCGATAATCAGCCCGATAAGGGCGGCGGCCCCCAAACGCGGCCCCGCGATGATCGTACCGACCTGATACAGAATCGCCAAGAACGCCGCGCTCCACGCCCACAGGGGAACAGTCGACAGCGTGGCGAGCTTCGGCGCGGGCGAACGTACGCCCAGCGCGAGCCCGAGTGACAGGGCGAGGCCGAGCGCGAATATCGCCACGGACACCCAAAAGGGGTGCCCCAGAAAATTACGCAGCGTCGTGTTGGCGGCAACCTGTACGGGAATGGACGCGCCGATGAGCAGCGCGAGTACGATAAAAGGTAGCACAGCTTGACCTCCCTAAACTAAGCGCTAAGGCTGCTTAACCCGCCAGACTCCACCTCTGGAACCGTCCCGGCGTCGTCTGGGTGTAGTCCCTAAAGGTCCGCGTCAGGTGCGCCTGGTCGTTAAAGCCCACGTTATACGCCACGTCGGCAATCTTTTCGCCTTTGGCAAGTAAGTTTTTAGCATGATGAATCCGCAGCCCCGTCTGGTGCTCGTGCGGTGACAGACCCACGTCCCGCTGAAACACCCGGATGAGATAAAAGGTGCTCAGGTTGGTGAGTTGCGAGAGGTGGGTGAGCTTTAGCTCCTGCTCATAGTGCGCCTGCACCACCTCTTTAATGAGTGAGACGGCTTGGTGTTCTCTGCCCAACTTTTCTTCCGGAGGCGGCGTGTCCGAGCAGTGGGTGAGGACGGCGTGGGTGAGTCTTAACAAGCGCGACTCGCACTCCAAGTGATTTTCGTTTCTGTCGAACGCCATTAGGGTTTTTGAAACGAGTTGAGAGATGGGAGCGTTCAGATGTTCTTCTGTAAACATGGAGGGGAAGTAAAAGGAGTCTTGCTTGAGGTTTAGGGCGCGTTTAGCCTCTGCCATCGCTTCAGGATAAAAACGCAGGGTGCGCGCTGTGGCTGGAGCGTCGTCTAGGGGTGTAATACGCGCAGTTTCGCCCGGATGCTGAACAACAAAGAGGTCTTCTTTTGGGACAAGATAACGCTTAGTCTTAATATAACGAAAACTGAAGTTTCCCGCTCGAGCCACCGTCATCTCATAAAAGCCGTCGAAGTAGATGGGGGGCATCTCGAGGCTCGGAACACTCTCAAACAGCTCAACCTCTAAGCCTGCAAACTCCTGTGGCCGCCACACCTTGATGCCTTCAGGTTGAACTACTTCCGCCATACCCTCATCCATTTCTGCCGCCCGCGCGCCTAGGTGGTTTGTGCAAATTTAATGGGACCCCGTCGCGTCCAGCTTACACCCTCGCCGTGAACCGTTCTTGAACGCTGTCCTAACAGGGTTAACACGCCCCAAAGAAACTGCGGAGGCTGGCGAACGCGCCAGCCTCCGCAGGCTCAAAAACTTCTTTACTGCGGCGTCACCGTGATGCTGACCCAGGAGGTGTTGAGCGGGTAGATGAAACCGTCGTCCACCGCGCGAACCACGCCCCCTTCGTCCTCGCCCGTGTTGCGCGCGCTCTGGCGGGTGGCCTGGTTCGCGCCGCCCGGACCCTCGTTGACCTCGGTGCCCGCGTCCCAAAGAATCAGGTACGAGGTGACGTCGCCCGATAGGGGCGTGCCGTCGGGGGAAAAGAGCGGGACGCCCTGCTCGGTGGGCGCAAAGAAGAGGTCATTCGAGTCGCCGAACATGGTGGCGAGGGTCAAGAAGTCGCCGGGCTCAGCCTCAAAAGAAAACATGTAGCCGTCGCCCGGCAGCGCCGGACCGGGCGCGCCGCTGCTGTTGAGGGCCGTGAAGGTGCCCGCCGACTTGACCGCGCCCCCCATGCGCGACTCCATCGCGGCGACAAGCGCCTCCAAAGATTCGCCCAAGTCTCCCGCGAACCCGTCTTCGGCGACGGCTTCCAGCCCCTCGCCAAAGTCGGCCTGCTCATTCTTGAAGAGCGGCGCGGGCGAGGTGTGGACCACCCACACGCCGGGTGAGAGGGCGGGGATGACGTCCTGCCCGGAAACTTGAATCATGTCGGTGGGGGAAACGTTCGTGAGGGAAGCGTTAAAGGTCGTCTGGGCGAGACCCAGGCCGAGTAGGGCGGTGCTCAGGACGGTCAAGAGGTATTTCATCAATGTCTCCATTTCTTTTTCTTTGAGGGACGGCTTAGCGCGCCTCCGGCTAACGTTGACGGCTGGCGCCGCACCTTTGACGGGAAGAAACCTTGCAAAGCCGCACCAGGGCACAGCCGCACCAGCCTGAGGTGAGCTTAAAAGCTTTCGGGCACTGAGGTCTTGAAGAATCTTGCGTCGGGGTGGCGGGGCTGATTGAGAGACCTCGATTTTGCGACCCCCTTAGCGTAAGAGGCAAGAAGCGCCTACTGATGCGGAACAAAGGTCAGAGCCTGGCCGTTGAGGTCCGGGTAGCGGGCGAACACGTCTATAAACTCGCCCGTCGCGGGGTCGAAGCGCAAGACGCTTCCGGTGCCCGTGCTGCTCACGTAGAGCAGACCGTCGGGGCCGAAGCCCACGCCGCGCGGGGCCTGGAGGAGCGCTTCGCCGTCTTCGCCCAAGCCTGCGTCGAGGACGCCAATAAGCCTCCCGTCTTCTCCGTAAACCCGCACCGTGCTCTTCGCGCCCGGCTGACCAAACGGAAACTCGCTGCTTACGTAGAGCTTGTCGTCGAGCCCCAAAATCACGTCGAGCGGGCTCAGCTCGGGGTCGGTCACGAACGCCTCGTCGAGCACCGCGCCCGTCGCGCCGTCGAACCTAATCAGCGTGCCGCCCCCCTCACCCGTCGCCGGGTCCGCGCCGTTGCCCAAGTAGAGGTTGCCGTCCGCGCCGAACACGAAGCCGCGCGGGAACATCATCACGCCCGCGGGTACGAAGTTCCCGAGGGAGGCCCCGGTGCGCCCGTCGAAACGGACGATGGTCCGCGCCGTGCGCGCCCCGGCGTAGAGGTCGCCGTCCGGCCCCATCACGAGGCCGCCCGCGTTGAGGCCCGCAAGCTCGCTCACGGTCTCCTGAAAGCGTCCGGTGCGGGCGTCCAGCCGCACCACCGTGTCGCCTCCGACGACTAAAACCGTGGCGTCTTCGGGCAGACCGTCCGTCACAATGGTGCGCGGGTCGGGCAGCTCGAGCAAAATGTCGCGCGGGTCAGTTAATCCGGCGTCCGCGCCGTAGCGCCCGAGGTACGCGCCCGTCTCGCCGTCGAAGCGCAGGGGCGCGCCGTTGCCGCCCCTCGAGGCGCTCGCCGCGGCGCTCGTGACCACGAGATCAAACGCGGCGGTTTGGGTCTGCGCGGGGCTGCACGCGCTGAGTAGGCCAAAAAGAAGCGCTGTGAATAGAAAGGAAGGGCGGCTCGTCATGGGAGCACCCCGTCAGCATAGGTGACGGCGTAGGTGATGCTGGACAGGCTCATTGCCCCAGCAGCCCGTCTAGCGGCACATGAACCAGCTCAAAGGGCAAATCCGGCGGCGTGCCCAGCGCCCCGTTCTCGTCGTTGATGATGTGGTCCAACTGGCTGTTGACCGTCCAGAGCCGCCCGTCACGGAGCGCCGAGGAGGTCGGGCGACGGTAAACCGACTCGAACGCGTCACGCGAGACCATCTCGGCGCGGCTGTAGTCTTCGTTAAAGTCGGCGGTCATAATCGACGCGGGCGGCGTCACGTTCACCATAATCAAGGTGCCGTTCTCAAAAAACATCCCATCCGAGCCGCCAAAGGCGGGCACCGCGTCCCCTACGAGCTCAATGTCGCGCACCTCTTCGTCGAACAAGTCGATGTAGACAAGCGCCCGTCCCCCTGGTCGATGCGGTCCATGACCGAGGCGATGAGCGCGCCCCCGTCGGGCGTGATGGCGAGCCCGTTGAGGCTGAAGGGCTGGCCGGGGTCGGGGTTGTCGAGCAGGGGGTCTTGGACAAAGATTTCCACGGTCGACAAGTCCGCGCCCGCCCGCCAGATAATCGGCGCGAGGGTGTCGGAGACGTAGGCGTTTCCCTGCTCGTCGAGCGCGATTTCGTTGAAAAAGTGCGGGACGTCGTTCGGGGCGGCTAAAGAGGCGAGCAGCTCACCCGAGGCGACGTCGTAAATTTTGAGGTCGCTGCTCCCCGTGTCCGCGGTAAAGTTGGCGACCCACAGCCGCCGGTTGGCTTCATCAATGTGCAAGCCGACGGCGCTCGAGAGCCCGTCCGCCCCCGCCTCCTTGAAAACCTCTACGTTCTCGCCGTCCGTGATTTTGAGAATCGAGCCGTTGCCGAAGCCCGTCACAAACAAGTCGCCGTTCTCCGCCGCAAAGATGCCCTCCGGGTAGAGCGCGTCGCCGGGTAGTGCTAAGGTACCGGTGTCAGAAGACGCGTCTTGCGCCCGCACGCTCATGGTGAGCGTGAGGAGCGTCGCGGCCAGTATTGTAAAGGCGTAACGCCTGAAAACATAACGCTCATGGTGCCTGTGGAGCGC
Organism: Trueperaceae bacterium; assembly: GCA_965214405.1. GTDB lineage: Bacteria > Deinococcota > Deinococci > Deinococcales > Trueperaceae > CBDCCT01. Next base: position 2,734,380 of record OZ243956.1, on the reverse strand, counting down.
TCTTTCGTACCCTGCAATATTCATATTTTTGTCTCCTCTCGAGTCCAGCACACCTCAATCAGCACACGCGTGAGCGCGCTGGCTGGGCTCGAGCTTAGAGACTGTCACGGGGCACCGTCTTGAACGAAGTTGCTCGCCCTATAAAGAAAAGACCTCCCCACGATTGACCTCTCTCAGAACGCATTCGAAACACGCCCACGTGAAGGGTTGGGAGAGCACATCGTGACCTTTGTGGGAACTAAACCGTTGCGAGTTAGCTATACGCCGGACTGAAACCACTCATATGAGCTTATGCTGCGAGACAAACGGCTCTTTTACAGGAAAAGAGAACCTTCCGTTGTGTCTAAGCACTTTCTTATCGTACGTCAAAAATTCTTGTACCCTCAACCTCTGTGCGGTGGCTAAATGTATGGCGTCCATTGGCTTCAGGGTGTTTACAGGCAAGACGAGGCTTTCACGAATTAACGTGCGCGCGTCCCTCGCCACCAACGAGCTAAATTCAGCAAGAACAACCGTTTTAACGTCACCAAACAGGTTATCAAGTTTGGACTCTATGTCCGGGTCTAACTTCTCTGCTTCCTGCTCTCCTAAAACGTAAGTCACTTCTGTAATTGACGTAGTAGAGGTGACTATATCTATTTCTCCCGCTTCACTCTTTTCGAACAAAAGCTCTATAGTTGGCGCTCTGTCTGCCTCCCCGCTCACATAAGCAAGAAAAACGCAAGCATCAAAGTAAATGCGTGGTGGGTTACTCGGCATCTCGGACTTGCCGCAAAAGGTTTTCAGATTTGAGCTGCTTACTGGTAAAAGAGACGAGTCCTCTGGCGGCGCGGAACGCACCCGTAGAAACTTCCGGCAGGGGTTCTATATGGACTATTTGTCTGATACTGAGTGGACGACCCGTCTCAGGGTCACGGCTTATCCATCCCTCGACTACGGCGCGGCGTCCCCAGACACTCCGCATAGCATCCTCGAGTCCCGGCGTCAGATAACAGGAGATAGGTTTGTCATACAACGCGTCATAAAGAGTAAACCTCAACCCTCCACGGTTCGTCAGAGTTTGTACGCGCCCTTCAAGGGCTCCAAACGCCGATATCAACGCGGCCTGCGTGGGTTGTTCTACGTTTTCTGGCGTCACTAACACTTCAGACAGGGGAGTTTCAAAGCGCAATGAAGTTACGCTTCGCTCAGGACGTTCGAGCACGCTGTAAATGTTTTTAGCATACTCACGAACTTTACGAGAATAAGGAACTTGCGTGTGCCGTTGTAACGCTACGCCGACTGCTTCATAAGCGTGAACGACAGCCTCAACGCTCTGGGGCGCGTCAGAACGTCCGGCGATAGTTGCAAAAGCGCTGCCCGACTCTAAATCGGCCACTACCCACTTGATACGCTCTTTTTTTGCGACCTCTCGAGACAAGGCGTTGACGAGGTCTTTCAACCCCTTAACAGCAGTAGCGAACTCGTCAAGAGTTACCTCGCCGTCTAGCACCAAAGTCAAATTGTCCTGCGCCATCACCTCACCTCCTCTAGTAACATTGACTAAGTATAGTACGGCAACATGAGCTGCTTTAGTGCCTTTGTATCGAAACCACGTTTGAGCTTGGCTGTGACGGTTACTCTTGTGGCCCTAGACTGTCTCTTCTACCCCAAACCTAAACCAGCGGCTCCTGCACCGTATCCGGCACCCGCGCCCGTGTCGCGCGGCCCGCGGCGTGGGCAAAAACCGCCACCAGCGCGGTAAAGAGCACCACCAGCCCCAGCGCGAGCGGCAAGGAGGTCACTTCGGCGAGGAGCCCGATGAGGGGCGGCCCGGCCAGAAAGCCGAAGTAGCCCGCGCTCGAGACCGCCGCAATCGCCGTGCCCGCGTTGACCCCCGGCGTCCGGCCCGCGGCGCTAAAGAGGATGGGGATGAGGTTGGAAAGCCCCAAGCCGACGCAGCCGAAACCGATAATGGCGGCGACGGGCCGACCGATAAGCAGCCCCACGCCAAGACCCACCGCCGCCAAGGCGGCGCTCGAGCGCATCAGCGGCACCGGCCCGAAGCGGGCGACCATCCGGTCGCCCGTAAAGCGCCCCACCGCCATCATCAGCGAAAAGGCGGCGAAGCCGAGAGCGCCCAAACCCGCGCCCGTCCCCAGCGCGTTGGTTAAATAAACCGCGCTCCAGTCCGCCACCGCTCCCTCGCCGACGAGCACGAAAAAGGCGAGCAGGCCGAGCGCCAAAAGAGGCCCCGTGGGACGAACAAAGGTAGGCCCGCCCGCCTCCGCGTCTTCGGCCTTGTCAATCTTGTCAATCCACAACCACCGCAACGCCACCAAACCGGTGAGGCCGAACACGAACGTTATGAAAAGAACGTGAAGGGCGGGGGAGACGCCCACGAAGATGAGAAGGCCGCCCAAGCTCGAGCCCACGAGCCCGCCCACGCTAAAGAGCGCGTGAAAAGACGACATGATGGCCCCGCCGTGCGCTTCTTCGACCCCCACCGCCTGCGCGTTCATCGCCACGTCCATCGCGCCGTTGCCCGCCCCGAAAATCACGAGCGCGAGCACGAGCAGCGGAAGACTCGGAGCCAACACGGGCAAGGGCAGCGAGAGGCAAAAAACCACCGTCGCCACGCGCATGACGTGCTGACTCCCCAATCGTGCGATAAATATTCCGGCGAGGGGCATCGCGGTGATGGCCCCCACGGCGGTGCCGAGCAGCGCCAGCCCCAGCACCCCCTCGCTCAAGCCCAGCCGCTCCTGCACCAGAGGGATGTACGGGAACCAGCTCGAGAGCACCGTCCCGTTCACGAAAAAGAGCGTCAGGACGGCCCGACGCGCCGCGCGCGGCGTCACGTCCGCGTTCACGGATGTGTTTCTGAGGAGGTTTGGTGGGAAAGCGTCATCAGGTACAGTACCAGAGAAAAGCACAGCACATTTTTTCGCGCAAGTTTACAAGTAGTTCACGAGAAGCTTGGCGTTTACCGTTGAAGCGCCGCCGCGCGCGTGGTACATGTGAAATATGCCCAGGATTTTTGTCACCCGCTCCGTTCCCGACGCCACGCTGGATATGTTGAGAGACGGTTTGGAAGTGGACGTTTACGAATCCGACACGCCTATCCCTCGAGCTAAACTCTTGGAGCGCGTGCGCGGTTACGACGCCCTGCTGACGCTCCTGTCAGAAAAGGTGGACGAGGAGCTGTTAGAGGCGGCGGGGCCGCTCCTCAAAATCATCGCCAACTTCGCCGTGGGCCACAACAACATCGACGTCGCCGCCTGCACAGCGCGCGGCGTCGCGGTGAGCAACACGCCGGACGTGCTGACCGACACCACCGCCGACCACGCGCTGATGCTCCTTTTGGGAGCCGCGCGCCGCGTTATTGAGGGCGACGCGCTCGTCCGCTCCGGCGCGTGGCGGGGCTGGGCACCCAAGCAGCTTTTGGGTTTAGACGTTTCGGGCAGGACGCTCGGCATCATCGGCATGGGCCGCATCGGGCGGGCGGTGGCGGCGCGCGCCAAGGGTTTCGGGATGAGGCTGCTCTACCACAACCGCTCGAGGGATGAGGCGGCGGAATCCGCGTTGGGTGCGAACTACCGTGACCTTCACGACCTTCTTAAAGAGAGTGACTTTGTCAGCGTTCACGCGCCCCTAACCGACGAAACGCGTTACCTGGTCGGTGAGGCCGAGTTGGGCATGATGAAGCCCACGGCGGTGCTCGTCAACACCTCGCGCGGGCCGCTGGTGGACGAGCGGGCGTTGGAGCGTTTCTTACGCGAACGCCGGATTTGGGGCGCGGGGCTCGACGTGTTTGAAAACGAGCCGGAACTCTCGCCGGGTTTGCGCGATTTGCCTAACGTGGTGCTTGCCCCGCACACGGGCTCGGCCACGACGGGCACTCGAGAGGCGATGGGGCGACTCTGCGCGGAGGCCATCATTGCTGTACTGAAGGGCGAACGCGTTTCGCACTTGCTCAACCCGGAAGTTGTAGAGCTATAAGTTGAAGCTTACCGAATGCGAAGAGATATTCGTGTTCCTCGACTTGAAGGGAACGCGCTAGCGAACAGTGGACGGCTGGGCTTTAAGGTCCGACACGCCGCTCCAGTCGTCGGGGCGCGGGGCCAAACCGAGCCGCCAGGCGACGGCCTGCGCGACGCGTGAAGAGGCGTGACCGTCGCCGTAGGGGTTGGGGCGGCGGCGCATCGCCTCGAGCGCGGCGGGCTCCCTAAGCAGCGTGCCAAGTTGCCTCACAACCTCCTCGGGCTCCGTCCCGACGAGCTTAATCACGCCCGCCTCGACGCCCTCGGGGCGTTCGGTTACGTTTCTCAAGACCGCGACGGGAACCTCTAAGCTCGCGCCCTCTTCTTGCAAGCCCCCCGAATCGGTCACTAACAATACCGAGCGCTTCATAAGCGCCGCCATCTCGCCGTAGGGCAGCGGGTCGCAGAGGATGACGTTGTCCAGACCCGTAAGCACGGGCGTCACCGCCTCGCGCACGACGGGGTTGAGGTGGACGGGATAAACGAAGGTGCAGTCTTGGCGGGCCTCCGCCACCCTTTCGAGCGCCGTCGCCAGCTCCCCCAAAACCGGCCAGTTCTCCCGGCGGTGCATCGTCACCGTCACGAGCCGACGGTGCGCGTGCGCCGCGACCCACTGGGGCAGCCTCGCGCGTTCACTCGCCAGGCGCACCCCGTCCACCGCGGTCTGACCGGTCACGAGGATGGTTTGAGGAGCTTTGTTTTCCCGGAGCAGATTCTCTTTCGCGCCGGGGGTGGGGGCCAGCGCCAAATCGGTCACCACGTCGGTGAGGCAGCGCAGGGCCTCTTCGGGAAAGGGCTCCTGCAGATTGTGGCTCCTGAGCCCGGCCTCGACGTGACCGACCGGGACGCGCTCGAAAAAAGCCGCGAGCGCCACGCAAAAGGTGGTGAGGGTGTCGCCGTGGACCAAGACGTAGTCGGCTTGCAGGTCTTTAAGCGCCGTGGCCGCCGCCTCGACCAACTTGCTCGTCAGGGCGGGCAGCGTTTGCCGCTGCGTCATGACGTTGAGGTCGATGTCGGGGCGCAAGTCGAAGAGCTCGAGCGTGCTGTCAAGCTGCTCCCTATGCTGACCCGTCGTGAGGATGAGAGGCTCGAGCTCCGCCTGAGCCCGCAGGGCAAAAACAACGGGCACCATCTTGTTGGCCTCGGGCCGGGTCCCGAAAGCGACGACAACGCGTTTCACAGGAAAGCTCCTTTATGTTTTGGCCTCACCCTGAATTATCGGGCGTGATAGGTAAGGCCGAGACTCTGGTGATGCGCCGAGAAAGGGTGGGGCGAGGCGCGCTGACTATGGCTCCAACTATACGCTTAGAGGCTCGAGAAGCGCGGTGAAGGCTTCGGTTTGCAAGCCTCTGGCCTGACATCTACACGCCTCACGCTCTTTTAGACGCCCTCGAGCCTTCCACGAACCTCAAGGTTTATAGTGACTATAGGGAGTTCTCTATGGAACAGTTTGACGTCATCGTCGTCGGTGCGGGGGTTGCCGGGAGCGCGGCGGCCTATAAGCTCTCGAGCCGGGCCAACCGGGCCAAGGTGCTGCTGCTCGAGCAGTACCCCTTTTTGCACGCGCGCGGCTCCTCCCACAGCGGCTCGCGCATCTTCCGGCACGCTTACGAGGACGAACGTTACGTGAAGCTGGCGCTCGCCGCGGACGAGGCGTGGAAACAGTTAGAGCAAGACAGCGACGATAAGCTCCTCTACCGCACGGGTGGCCTTGACATCGGTAGGGCTGAACTAGAACCTATTGAGAGAGCGCTTACGGCGGTCGGACGGCCTTTTGAACGTTTATCTTCAAAAGAAGTGGGGGCGCGTTTTCCGGCCATGAGGCTGCTCGAGGGTCAAGAAGCCCTTTTTCAACCCCACGCGGGCGTTCTCGCCGCCACGCGCTGCCTAAGCGCGATGCAGCGCGTGGCCGCCGAGCGCGGCGCGGTGCTGCGCGACCGGACGCCCCTCGAGCATATCGACGTTCACCGGGACCACGTCACGCTCACCACAGCGGGAGGCCGCGTCGCCGCCGACCGGCTCGTCCTGAGCGCGGGGCCGTGGCTGAGCCGACTCGTCCCGGAGTTGGAGACGTCGCTGCACGTCGAGCAGCAGCAGGTTCTTTATCTGCGGGTCGCGCATGGCGAACATTTTGCACGGGGCAAGATGCCCGTTTTTATCAACCACGAGAGCGGCGTCTACGGTTTGCCGCCCTTGGAGTTTCCCCACGCCGTCAAGGTGTCGGACCATTACGGGGCACCCAGGATAGAGTTAGAAAACCGCCCCAACGCGCTGATGGAGTCTCGAGCCCGCCACACCATCCAAAGGGTGCGCGCCTTTATGCCCGACGTAACGGACAACCTTGTGAGCTACGAGATGTGCCTCTACACCAAAACGCCCGACGAGCATTTCATCCTCGACCGTCACCCGGAGCACCCGCACGTCGTTCTTGCCGGAGGCTTCTCGGGTCACGGCTTTAAGTTTGGGCCGGTCTTGGGGGAGGTTCTGGCAGACTTAGCGTTAGAAGGCTCTTCACGCCACGACTTAAGCCTCTTTGGCGCGGACCGTCTCGCGGGCTTTGCCACGCAGGCCACGGCCTGAAAGATTAAAAATGGCTATGCTTGGAGCATGAGCGTACCCGATAAACTTCAAAACGTCATCAGCATGTTCAAAAGCGCGCCCAAGGCGCTGCGGCTCCAGATGCTCTTAGAGTATTCCAAAAAAGTGCCCCCTTTGCCCGAACATTTAGAAAACAGCCGCGACGCGATGGAGCGCGTTCACGAATGTCAGACGCCCTTTTTCGTCGCCACCGAATTCCCGGACGACCGCGTGCTGTTTCATTTCGACGCCCCGCCCGAAGCGCCCACCACACGCGGCTTTGCGGGCATCCTCTCAGAAGGCTTGAGCGGTCTGCCCGCCGAGGACATTCTGGACACGCCCGATGATTTTTACACGCAGATGGGTTTGGGTGAGGTGATTTCGCCCCTGCGGCTGCGCGGTATGTCGGCCATCATGGGGCGGCTCAAGCGGCAGGTGCGCGAGCACGCTGAGGCGTCAGAGGGGGCACAAGGCGTAAAAGCATCGTAGGATAGGCGCTACTTTGTGCGCGTTCTGGGTCATAGGCTCGAGTCTGGATGAGTTTTTGACAAAACTTTTGAAATGACGTTTTTAGCGTAACGAAAGGATTTTTATGAGCCTGACCGATGCCGCAACCATGACGCAAAGCCGCGAGGCGCTTTGGGACAAAATCAAAGACATCCGCATCGCCATGATGGTGACCGACGAGGGCGACGAGGTGCTCCGCAGCCGCCCCATGTACACGCAGCAACCCGAGTTCGACGGCGACATCTGGTTTTTTACCCGCGACGACTCGGCCAAAACGGACGAGGTCGCCAAGGACAAACAGGTTAACTTGAGCTACGCGAGCGAAAAGAACAACCTCTACGTGTCCGTGTCCGGCACGGCGCAGGTCGTGCATGACCGGGCCAAGGCGGAAGAGCTGTGGAGCCCCGCGCTCAAGGCGTGGTTCCCCGACGGTTTGAACGACCCGCACTTGGCGCTTTTACGCGTTCGGGCCACCCAGGCCGAATATTGGGACGCGCCCAACGGCGTGGCGCAGCTTTTCGAGATGGCTCGAGCGGTCGTGCAAAACGACACGGCGCAGCCGGGAGAAAACAAGAAGCTCGAGCTGTAGAAGCTTTGGGGAGGTAGAAAGAGGCACTATCACTCTGTTCTCTACTCTCTATCCCCCTACAAGTACAAGCGTGTCGCGCCAACACACCCCATCTCCCCTTATCTGCTAAACTACGCTTTGCTCCCGCACGACCAAGCCCGTGCGACGGAAGGAGACCCACAATGCAAGCAGATATTCACCCCAAGGTTGTTCCCGCCAAAATCTTTTGTGGTTGCGGCAACGTGATCGAGACGATGAGCACGAAGCCTGAGATTCAGGTGGATGTGTGTAGCGCCTGTCACCCCTTTTACACCGGTCAGCAGCGCTTTATCGACACCGAAGGCCGCGTCGAGAAGTTCCAGAAGCGCTTTGGTGAGAGCTACCGCCGGAAGAGCAAGTAACCATAACTTCAAAGGGAAGCCCCCTCGAGTCTCGAGGGGGCTTCTTTATATTTTTGACGCCACGCCTTTCTTGCTGAAATGTATAGCAGGTAGTCGTCTGGTACTTTGGCTATGGCTACCTTGCACCCCGCGCGGTAACGTTTCCTGAAAAACCGTCATGCGGCTAAGACGTCAACCCCCGCGCGATTACCACCCGCTGAATCTCATTCGTCCCCTCGTAAATCTGGTTGAGCTTCACGTCGCGCAAGAGTTTTTCCACCGGATACTCGTTCACGTAGCCGTAGCCGCCATGCACGTGAATGGCCTCGTTCGCGGCCTCGAACGCCATGTCCGAGGCGTAGCACTTGGCGATGGCCGAGGCCTCGGTGTGGGGTCTGCCGCAGTCGACGAGCCAGGCGGCGTAAAGGGTCTGCCAGCGGGCGGTCTCGAGCCCCATCTTCATCTCAGCCAACTTAAACTGGATGGCCTGCAGGGTGTTGATGGGTTTGCCAAAGGCTTTACGCTCGGCGGCGTAGGCGACCGACTCGTCCAGCGCCCGCCGCGCCACCCCGACCGAGCCTGCCGCGACCGGGATGCGCGTTTTGTCAAGCGTTTTCATGGCAATCCTGAAACCGTCGCCGGGTTCGCCCAAGATGTTTTCCTTGGGCACGCGCACGTTGTCAAGAATCAGCTCGGAAGTATAAGAGGCGCGCTGGCCCATCTTGCCGTGGATTTTTTGGTGAGAGAAGCCGGGCGTATCCTTCTCAACCACCACCGCGAGCGTGCCGCGGTGCCGCTTTTCGGGGTCGTGGGAGGCGAACACGACGGTAACGTCCGCCAGGCCGCCGTTGGTGATCCACATCTTGTTGCCGTTTAGCACCACGTCGTCGCCCTCGAGGGTGGCCCTGGTCTTCATCGCCCCCGCGTCGGAGCCGTTGTCGGGCTCGGAGAGCGCAAAAGCCGCGAGCTTGGGTCCCGTCAAGAGAGGCTTCAAAAACCGCTCGTGCTGCTCCGGGCTCCCCGCGACGAGCAGCGGCGTGATGCCCAGTTCGGAGGCCATCAGGATGGTGTAGATGCCCATGCAGCCGTAGGCGAGTTCTTCGCCAATCACGACCTCGTCAACCATGCCTAAGCCTAAGCCCCCCACCGCCTCGGGGATGAGGACGTTGAGCAAGCCCAGCTCGTGCGCCTGCGCGACGATGTCTTCGGGAAAACTCTCGTCCCTATCGTGTTGGGCCGCGTTGGGGATAATGACGTCCTTAGCAAACTGCCTCGCCAAAGACTGAAACTGCTTTTGCTCATCGGTTAGGTCGAAGGAAATCATGCGTGCTCCTTTATCGATAAAAACGAGATGAGTTAGATGACTCGAGCCTCAAACAGCCCCTCAGCGTCCCCTTCCGACCACGCCCACACAAGAGAAGGCCGAGGCGAGCGAAGGAGAAAGGGCGCGAGCGTGGCGCGTTGTGGGTTGGGTTTAATACGAAGAGGCTGAGTTTTAGGAAGCGTGAAGCCGGGTGCGGGCTGCGCACCTTTGACAAAACCCAGGAGCTTGCCTTCCACGTCCCACAAAAAGCTTCCGTCAAACCAAGCAACGGGAGCGCCGCGCACATCCGCCACGCGTTCGTCATTCACAAAGCCCAGCGGCTCGTCGCGCAGGTTGTACACCACGCCCGCGCCCGTGAGGTAGAGCCGCGGCGCACCGTGACGGTCGTAAAGCACACGCCTCACCGCGTCACTTGCGGTCCATGTCGCGGTAGATTTGCCGCCCGATAACGACGCGCTGGATTTCGCTGGTGCCCTCGTAGAGTTCGGTTACGCGCGCGTCGCGGAAAAAGCGCTCGACGGGATAGTCGCGCACGTAGCCGTAGCCGCCGAAAACCTGGAGCGCGCCGTCGGTGATGCGGTTGGCGGCTTCGGAGGCGAAAAGTTTCGCCATCGCGGCCTCTTGCGTGACCCTGTAGCCGCGGTCTTTGAGCCAAGCGGCGCGGTAGGTTAAGAGGCGGGCGGCCTCGAGTTCCGTCGCCATGTCGGCTAACTTAAACGAAATCCCCTGAAAGTCGCGGATGGGCCGCCCGAACGCCTCGCGCTCGGCGGCGTAGTCGCGGGCGGCCTCAAAGGCGGCTCGAGCAATCCCCACCGCCTGCGCCGCAATCCCGATGCGCCCCCCGTCGAGAGACGCCATTGCAATGATAAAACCCTGTCCCTCGGGGCCGAGCAGCGCCTCGTCGGGCACGAAGAGGTCGTCAAAGGTGAGCGTGGTGGTGATGGCGGCGTGCTGCCCGAGTTTTTCTTCGGGCTTGCCAAAAAACATCCCCTTCGCGCCCTTTTCGATCACAAAGCACGACACGCCGCGCGCCCCCGCGCCGGGCTCCGTTTTCGCCATGACCAGATAAACCTGTGCCTCGCCGCCCGAGGTAATCCAGGCCTTGGTGCCCGAGAGCCGGTAACCCCCCTCTACTTTCACAGCTCGCGTTTTCATCGCCGCCGCGTCCGAGCCGCAGTGAGGTTCGGAGAGGCAGAATGAGCCAATCCACTCGCCCGAGGCGAGTTTGGGGAGGTAGTGCTTTTTTTGTTCGTCGCTGCCGTACTCTAAGAGCATCGTCTGGGGCAAGCCGTTAGTCACGCTCATGATGGTGCCGTGCGAGGCGTCGGCGGCGGAGATTTCCTCGAGCATCACCACGTAACTCAGCGTGTCCAAACCCGAACCGCCGTATTTTTCAGGTATCGTAATGCCCATTAAGCCTAGCTCACCCATTTTTCTAAGCGTGCGCCAGGGGAACGCGGGATGCTTGTCCAGTTCGGCGGCGCAGGGGGCGATTTCGCGCGTCGCAAAGTCGCGGACGGTGTGCTGCATCATTTCTAGCTCGTCGGGCAAGGAAAAATTCACCTTACAGGTCCGAGGCTAGCTTTGAGGCTAAAAAATGTGTGTTCGAGCGTGTCATTAGGCTCGAGTATAACGCGCTTCGCAGCCCCTCCAACGTTGTACCCGGTCTAAACTCAGCCCAAATCAGAACGGGAACGCGTGCCAGGAACGTCGGGCCGACTCGCCACGCGCGCCAACCTGCCGCGGTTATCGGCCACGAGAAAGTAAGCGCGGTCGGCCAGCCACGAAAATCCGGGGATGAGCCACAAAAACCGTAGCGGCCACACCCACGGCAGCTCCGACGCCATCACCCGCAGCGCGTTCCCGGCTTTATGAACGGAGCCGTCCGGCGCGACGACGTGCAGCGCCTTTTCGGCCTCGGCGCGGGGGACGCCGAAACGCTCCAGCACACCCGGCGTTTGCAGGGCGACGGGCTCGAGCCTCTCCCGTTTGTCAAGACGCCCCGCCAGCGTGACCGACCAGCGGCAAAAACCGCAGTTACCGTCGTAAAGCACAAGCGCTTTCATACTCTTTTCCATACTTCAAAGCGTAGCGCACGCCGCGCCCTTTATACCTTTCGCACCTTACGCGCCTCGCGCCTCTAAGCTAAACTAAACTCAAAGGAAACGAGGTAGAACGTGAAAGAAATCGAGGCGTACTTTCCAAAAGATTACTTAGCGCGTCAGGGAGGTTCGGTTGATGAGGTGATAGACAAGCTCGAGAAGGGCACGGCGCGCTTTTCGGATGTGCTCGCCCGTCTGGATGAATCCGTCTTCCAGCAACCCGTCAGTGAAGGCAAGTGGAGCCCCGCCGAGATTGCCGACCACGTGGTTCGCGTCAACAGAAATCTCGCCAAAGCCATTGCGAGAACGGCAGAAGGACGTGAGCCCTTAGTCTTGCCCCGCGGCACGCTCTCGAGCGAAGGACGACCCCTCTCCCCCGAATCGGGTTTACCCGAGCCGGGCCGTCCCTTAGAGGCGCTGCTGAGCGACTTGCAAGAAACGCGAGAGGCCGTTACAAACGCGGCAAAAGAGGCGGAGCGTTCAAGCAAGGCGGACGAACAGTGCATGGTCCAGCCTTTTTTGGGTCCCATGAGCGTGCTCGAGTGCTTTCAAATGGTTTCGTGGCACGTGCGGCATCACCACCGGCAGTTGCCCGGTGAGGCCGCACGGTAAGTATCAAGAACAAGCGTGTGGTAGAAAAAAGCATGATAGACGCCGTTATTTTTGACATGGACGGGCTTTTGGTCGATTCGGAGCCCGTGTGGGACAGGGCGCGCTTAGACATGGCCGCGCGCCTGGGTAAAACCTGGAACAAAGAGGATCACCACGCCATCATGGGCACCAACACGCAGGCGTGGGTGGATTACATGATTAAACGCTGGGATTTGGACCTTCCGCCGGGGGAGGTCGAGGACGAAATCGCGGCCCGCATGGTGACGATGTACGAGCGCGAGATTCCTTTTTTGCCCGGCGCGGTCGAAGCTGTGACCTTGGCCTCGGCAAACTTCCCGACCGGCCTCGCCTCGGGTTCGATTCGTAAGCTCATTGATTTGGTGACCGCCGCGCCGGAGGTGGCGGACAAGTTCGGGGTCATCCTTTCCGCGGATGAAGTCGCACACGGCAAGCCCCAGCCGGATGTTTATTTAGAGGCCGCCCGGCGGCTCGGCGTGGACCCGACACGCTGCGTCTGTTTAGAAGACTCCTCGAACGGCATCCTGGCGGGCAAAAACGCGGGCATGAAGGTTATCGCCGTGCCCGACCCGCGTTTTCCTACCCGAGCCGAGGTCGTGGCGCAGGCGGACGTGGTCTTGGAGTCGTTGGAAGAGGTGTCGCTCGAGCTTTTCAGAAGTCTGTAGAGGATACTGAAAGATGACTGTAGACAGAAACACTTTACGCCAACTGCTTCTTGCGTGGCAGGCAGGGAAGCTCTCACCTATAGAAGTGAGGGTAAGAGCTGAAGAGCTTGATGATGAGCTTGAGGAACGTCCAGCTACGGAAGAGGAATATGCACAGGGAAATCCTGCTCACATTTCCACAAGAGTCGTTGGAAAACTCGATATGATGCTTTGGGACCTGGTGACCGAAGAAGATATACCTTTTCTTCTTTCCTTTCTGGACACGCCTGATGAAGAGGCAGAAAGCGCTATGAAAGCTTGGGAAGCCCACTTCACGCCAGAGCTCTACAAGCGGCGGAAGAAAGATTTTTTAGAGAATGGGGGTGAAAAAAGCGCCTACATCGTCTTTCAAGTAAAAAGCGTGGATAGGCGTGGACATGGTTAGCTTGGCTGCAAAGACTTTATTTTGAGCTGCGACTCTAGCCTTGACTCAAAATCTACAATCCAGCGTAAAGCTCATCCACAACCAGCGTAAAGTCCAGACACGGCAGCGTCAGCGTCTCTCCAGCCTCTTTCACCTCATAACGCCAGCCGTTTTCTTCACGGCGAAACATTTCCAGACGCGGCTCGTTTTGACTCACCAGTACGTAGCCTTGCAAACTTGTCAGCTTGAGGTAGTTGCGCAACTTTTCGCCCCGGTCAATCGCTTCTATCGAATCGGACAAAACCTCGAGGATGAGGCACGGTTTTCGTTTAATATAGGTACCGTCGTCGCTTTCGTCGCAAGTAACGAAGACATCCGGGTAGTAGCCCACGTCGTCCGGCGTCCGCAGTTTCATATCAGCCATGAAGGTGCGGCATGTTCCGGTTTCCGCAGCCAGAAGTTGCGCGGCTAAGATGAGCGTAAGACGATTATGACGAATACTCCCCCCAGCCATCATGAACAGTTGACCGTTTACAAATTCGTGTTTTTCGGAGTTCTTTCGCTCGAACTCGAGATACTCCTCAAACGTTAGCCCCGTCTTGACAGGTTCGGCGGCGCGTGGCATGGCTCAGTGTACAACCGGCACAGGAGACTTGCTGGTTGCGGTAGAGCAAACCTTATAAAACGTTACAAACCGCTTAAAGCGTCCTCAAGCTCGTCCTCAAAGGTTTGAACAAAAAAGCGTTTTAGGTTCGTTTCATCCTTGAGTTCCCCACGACGCTCGATCCGCAACCTCACGTTGGACGCGCCCTCCACGTCGCCTCTACCCGCAAGATAGCGCGCGGCGCGTTTGACGGCCTCGAGCTCGCTGCGCGTCGGAAAGGTGACGGTGTCGTGTTTGAGCGCGCCGCTCGGGGCCACCAGCACGCACTCGACAGAGAACTGACCGCCGCGCAAACGTAAGAAAAGCTGTTCGACCTCAAAACCCGAGCGCACGACCCAGCATAACCCGGTCTTGTGAGGGGCAAAGGCGTGCTTAACTCGGCACCTTGTCGAGCTCAAACGCTGCGTGTACGGCGCGCAGGGCTTCTTCGGCGTGGGTCGCGGGGATGACCACGGAGATACGCACCTCGCTCGTCGTGATCATCTCGATGTTGGCCCCCACCGACGAGACCGCGGCGAACATGGTGCCCGCCACGCCCGGCGTCGAGCCGATGGCGACGCCCACGACGGAAAGTTTGGCGATGTCGGAATCCACCTCGGCGTGACCGCCCAGCTTCTCGAGCACGGGCTGGACGGCCTCGAGCGCCTCCGCCACGGTGTCCTTATGAACCGTAAAGGCCATCTGCTGGCGGCTCGCGTTGTCGCCGGGGACGCCCTGGATGATCATGTCCGCGCTCAAACCCGCGCGGCCCAGCGCCTCAAAAAGCCCCGCCGCGACGCCCGGCGTGTCGGGCAAACCCAAAAGGTTGATGCGCGCGTGGTTGCGGTCGAGCGCCACGCCCGTGACGGGCCGGTCTGTTACCATCGTCTCCTCCTTTATCACTTTGGTTACCAGGGTGCCGGGATTGTACGAAAAAGACGAGCGCACGTGGACGCGCACACCGTAGCGCCGCGCGTACCAGACGCTCCTGGGGTGGAGCACCTTGGCACCTAAAGAGGCGAGCTCGAGCATCTCGTCATAGTCGATTCGCGCCAGCTTCGTCGCCTCGGGGATGAGGTGCGGGTCGGTGGTGTAGACGCCTTCGGTATCGGTATAGATTTCGCACTCGTCCGCGCCCAAGGCCGCCGCCACCGCGACCGCGGTGGTGTCCGAGCCGCCGCGGCCCAGAGTGGTGATGTTGCCCGATTCGTCCGCGCCCTGAAACCCCGCGACCACCACCACGTCCTCGGTTTCCAGGGCTGTCAGCATCCTCTTGGGGTCCACTTCCAAAATGCGCGCGCCGCCAAAAAATCCGTCGGTCAGAAAGCCCGCCTGCTGCCCTGTAAAGGAGCGCGCCTTGACGCCCATGCTCTGGAGCATCATCGCCAGAAGCGAGGCAGACTGAAGCTCACCCGTCGCCATCAGCAGGTCCAGCTCGCGGCGGCTCGGGCGGGGGGTCACCTCCTTGGCAAGCGAGACGAGCCCGTCGGTGGTGCGGCCCATCGCCGAGACCGTGACCGCGACCTTGCTGCCGCTCTCGACGGCGCGCTGCACGCGCGCGGCCACCTTGCGGATGCGCTCCAAGTCGCCCACGCTGGTGCCGCCGTACTTTTGGACGACGAGGGTGGGGGTGGCTCGAGCGGCGTCGGACTCACCTGGTTTATCGGCACGGTTTGGATATGACAAAGGGTCTCCTACCCACGCCCCGCAGGGACGCTTACCCCAAAGGGCACGACTAAAAGAATACAAAAAATTACGCGACGGGGAGTGAAGTTTTACGAGTCTGGAACGCTCATGTGAACCTTTTTTAGAGAAACCCACGTGGTAAAAATGAAGCATGACGACTCCTCCTCGCCCGCTCCGCGTCGCCCTCATCGGCGCGGGACCCGCGGGCTTTTTTGCCGCCGACGCGCTCTTCAAATCCTCCCAAGATGTAAATATCGACCTCTTCGACCGCCTGCCGACCCCTTTCGGTTTGGTGCGCTACGGCGTCGCCCCCGACCACCAAAAAATCAAGACCGTCACCAAACTCTACGAAAAAACGCTCGCCGACGCGCGGCTGCGCTTTTTTGGCAACGTCTCCTTTGGGCGCGACTTAGACCACGCCGCGGTGCGTCGCCACTACGACGCGGTTGTCTACACCGTGGGCTCTCCCACCGACCGCGCGCTAGGCATTCCTGGTGAAGATTTGCCGGGCTCGCTTTCAGCCACCGAGTTTGTCGCCTGGTACAACGGTCACCCCGACTACGCCGACTTAGACCCCGACCTGAGTAGCGAAAACGTCGCGGTGGTGGGGATGGGCAACGTCGCGGTGGACGTGGCGCGCATCCTCTCAAAGTCGGTGGACGAGCTTTACGAAACCGACATCGCCGACCACGCCCTAGACGCTCTCGCCGAGAGCCGCGTCAAAGACGTAGTCATGTTGGGCCGCCGCGGCCCGGCGCAGGCCAAATTTACCACCAAGGAACTCCGCGAACTCGGTGAGTTGAGGGGGGCCGACATTGTGGTGGACGCGGCGGACCTCGAGCTCGACCCCGCAAGCGTCGCCTCTATCGCAGGCGACCCACTCATCCGCAAAAACATCGATATCATGCGCGACTTTGCCAACAGAGAGAGTCAAGGCAAATCGCGGCGGCTCCACCTCGTCTTTTACGTGTCTCCGGTTGGAATTTTAGGCGAAACGCGGGTTGAGGGGCTTCGTTTGGAGCGTAATAGGCTCGAGCCCACCGAAAACGGCACCTTAAACGCGGTTGGTACGGGCGTGTTTGAGACGCTTGACACCGGCCTGGTTTTGCGCTCGGTAGGCTACCGGGGCACCGCGCTGCTCGGCGTGCCCTTCGACGCGCGGCGCGGCGTGATTCCCAACGACGCGGGGCGCGTGTTAAGCGCACCTGGGGGTGAAGTCGTGCCGGGGGAATACGTCGCGGGCTGGGCCAAGCGCGGTCCCACCGGGGTCATCGGCACCAACAAGGCCGACGCGGTAGAGACGGTGGCGCGACTTCTGGAGGACACTCCTACCTTACCGCGCGTGAGTGCCGAGGCCGCCCATCCGCTCGCCATCAGCGCGCTCCTGCGGGCAAAGGGCGTAACATATGTGACCTTTGAAGATTGGCTGGCGCTCGACCGCTTCGAAACCGAGGCGGGCCGAAAGGGGGGGCGGCCCCGCGTCAAGGTCACGCGTGTTGAGGAGATGCTGCGGCGCGTTCAGCCGGAGTTAGTCGAGTAGCGTCGCGGCAGGGTGTTACACTTTTGTCATGTCGGAAACCGTATCGAAAACCGTGCCAGAAGCTAGGTCAGAAAATGCGTCAGCCACTCCCACCCTCAGCGACGCGGAGATGGAAAAAATCAAGACGCTCGCCCGCCTCGAGCTTGATGACGCCGAAACAGAGGCCGTCAAGCACGACCTTAACAAGATTTTGGAGTCTTTCGAGAGCCTCAAGGCTCTCGACACTAAGAACGTCGAAGAGCTCGTCAGGCCCGTCTCGAGCGCCAACGTGTTCCGCAATGATGTGCCGCGCGCGGGGCTCGAGCACGAAGAAGCGGTCGCTCTGGGTGTCGAGGAAGAAGGATTTTTTAAGGTGCCACGCACTGTCTAAGGTCCGTTTCGTGTCCGCGAAGTCCTTCCGAGCACAAAATCTACGGTAGCGCGCGCGCAACAGCGAAACAACCTTCACCTTTTTCATCCGTTTTCACCCCCCGCACACTTTAGCCCGCGCTATAGTTCGCTATGAGGTTTGTGCCTATTGTGCAATAATGCATTCGGTAACAATGCTGCTTGGAAACATGAGAGTTCAGAAACATTCGAAACATCGGAACGGCGTGCTACCAACGTACAAGAAACCCACTCAAGGAGGAACACCATGAAAGCATCCAAACGACTTATGAAACTCTTGCGGCTCGCCGCGTTCACAGCGCTGTTGGGTCTTGTCGCGGCGGGTTGCGGACCCAACGACGACACCACGACTACTGAGACTACACCCGCACCCGTAGAAACAACCCCTGCACCCGTAGAAACGACGCCTGTAGACGACGCCGTGACCGGCGGAGAAGACGCCGAACTTGAGGTCATAACGGGCGGCGACACGGGTGGCGCGGTTGATGCTGACCCTCTGGACGTGACGGGCGGCGACACGGGCGGCGTGATTGACGAGACGCCCGTAGACGTGACGGGTGGCGAGACGGGCGACGCAGGTGTTCTGTCAGATGCCACGGGCGGAGTGAACACAGACGTCGGTGTGGTTGACGAGGACGCGCTCGAGGCGGATGCGACGGGTGGCGCGATTGATACGCCCATAGGCGACACGGGCGGCACAGGCGACTTGCCGGGTGAAACGGGCGGCGCCGAGGTTGCGGGTACCACGGGGTTAGGGGCCAACGCCACGGCTGAAGAGCAGGTGCAAGCCGTCGGTGCGGTTATTACTAATCTCGCTCAGGCCGCCCAAGGTCAGGCGAGCGGCGGGCAGTAACCCCTTCTACTCGTAAATTTTTACGAAAAGACCGACGCTTCGGAGCGTCGGTCTTTTTTGTTCACACCCTAAGCTGCGCCATCATTCTCTCGTTCGCGTGGCGGTATAGTAGCTATATGATTCAGAGAACGCGGACAAACGGTAACTCGACAAAGATGATAGTTAAGCGCAGGCGACTCGCCTCAATGGTGCTGTCTCTCTTGCTGGCGGGGGCGTTGGCGGGCTGCAGCCTCGGGAGAACGGAAGTAGCGAATCCTGATGAAGAGGTCTACGGCACAACGGTCGTTATGCCCCCCGGCAACCGAGTCGGCAACGTGCCCGACCCAGTTATCACGCTTTACAAGCAGCGCGTGCCCAATCAGTATCACGAGAAACCCATCTGGACTTTTTAGACAACGTTAGAGATACCGGCTAGGCTCTTGCCCTGGGCGCCAGAAAGAAGGCTATCGAACGCGTTTTTACCTTAACAAAGACAGAAGTATCGAGTACCGGGTACCGAGTTGCAAATTTCCTCGGTACTCCTTACTTGAGTCTCAGTCCTTGGTGCTCATCTTTTTGAACCCTCCCAAGAAGACTTAGTGACAAAAGCCCTGTTTAACTTATGGGGCTGAGGACGTTGTCTCCGTTGTCTCTACAGTCACCAGTTGCGCTTCGGTGAGCGCGTCCACAAGTCCCTTCACGCTCTCCTGCGCGTGCGCCTCTGTCACGTCATACTCAGTGCTCAGGCGGCGGCTTATCTCGGGGAGCGTCAAGCCCTGCACCAGAAGCTGCCATACGCGCGCGCCCGTTTCGTTGAGCTTGAACTGCGCCTTGGTTTCTAAGTGCAAGAGCACCGCGCCGTCCGGGAGAACGGTAAAGAGCGCGTCGGGATGGGGTGTGACGGTGGTCGTTAACATCTAGACGCGCCCACTACGCCGACGCCTCGGCTTCCGCATCCCAACGGAGCGGGGTCCAGGGATTGGCCTCGAAAGCGTCCAGCCAGTCCACCTTCTTAAAGGCGTTCGAGCAGTACCAGCAGGGGAAAAAGTCGGCGTCTTCAAAGCCGCCGCGTTTGAGGCGCTCGAGTTTAGCCTTGTGAAACGCCTTGTTGGCGGTTTCTAGTCGCCCCACCGCCTCCGCAAAGGAAACCGTACGCAAGTCTCCCGCCACGTCGCCGTTGCCGACGCCCTCGCCGTGGCTCGACAAGTGGCAGCATTTGGTCAAAAAGCCTTTACAGTCGATGTTGATTTCTTGCATATGTAGCGGCGCGCAGGGAAACAGCGAGGTGGTGTGGTGACCGGGGGCCATCGCCACGGGCAGCGCGTGCGCGTCTCTGAGCGCCCAAATTTCCGCCTCGACCTCTTTACGTTCTTTGGGTGAGAGGTCAAAGTCTTGCGCGGTCGTTAAGGGCGAGGGCATGAGGTGCCCAAAACGCAGGCCACGCGAGCCCAGGCTCGTCGCCAGCGCCACCATCTCGCCCAGCTCGTGCCGGTTGTGCCCGGTGACGACCATATTGTTCGAGAACGAGATGCCCAGCGCCGTACACACGCTCATTGCGCCCAGCACCTTGCGGTAACTCCCGCGCCCGCGCAGCCGGTCGTGCGTCTCTTCGCGCGCGCCGTCCAAGCTAAAGGTGATTTGCGACAACCGTTCGCGGTAAGGCAAAAGCTTCGGATAGGTGGTGGTGAAGTTAAAGCCGTTGGTCACGAACGAAAACTCGTAGCCTGCCTGGAAGGTGCGGCGCAGCACCTCCTCGAAATGTGGGTGGATGGTGGGGTCGCCGCCGGTAAAGGTGAGGTGGTCGAAGCCGTGCGCCTTGGCCCCGTCCAGAACGTCTTGCAAAAGCTCTAACGGTATATCGTCGCGCCCGCCGTGGCGACCCGAAAAGCAGTGCTGACAGCGTAGGTTGCAGCGGTTGGTGAGTTCGATAACGATTCTAGCCATGACGCCTCATTCGTGCCTCATTCATGGTGCTGTGGGTGATGCTGTGGGGACTTGTGACGCTGGGTTTGTGACTGCAATATATCCTGAAGGATTTCGGACACGGTCTGGGAACGCTCGAGCACGTCCCGTCCCGAGAGAAGGCGGTAGGCGCTCGAGCCCTCCACCAGACGTTTCAAAACCTCCAACTGCACCTTTGATACCGCCTTGTCGGTCATGATGCCCGCGCTCCCCTGCATGAGCGCGACCAGCGCGTCGGTTGGGCTCACGGGCTCGAGCTGAGAAACGTCTTGCGGCGCGACTTTGGGGAACAGGAGCAGGCGCGGGCGGCAGGAGGGCGCGAACCCGTCCGGAAAGGCGGCGCTGATGTCGAGAACACGTTTGCCCTGCGCGTGGTAGAGGAGCGGGGCTTTGGCGAGCTCGGGAAAGCGCGCCACCGTCTCGTTGGTGCAGGAGAAGCCGTGGCGAAGGGCGAGTGCCTGAACACCCGCCTCGCCGTTACGAAGCAGCGTCGCGTCGTCCGAGCCGTAGCGCCAGCCCGCGCGCGCTAAGCTCAGGGTCAGGGTCGTTTTGCCGGAGCCCGATTGGCCGATGATGAGGACGCCCCCCCGTTCGCTCTTTAAGCCGTTCGCATGAAGGCCGTAGCGCCCGCGCGGGCGCAGGAGCATAAGGAGACTCAGGAGAAAAAACTCACGCTGGTGATAAACGCTTCTGGAGAAAAATTTTTCGTCAAGATAGCCGCTACCGACACCCTCTGAAAGGAGTAAGTCCAGCGCCGACGCGCCGCAGGCGAGAAAGAACCCGCGCCCCGTCTTCAGCACCCGGAGCGGCGGCGCGTGGTAAACCTCTTCACCTTCGGGAGGCGTGAGAGGACGCGCGCCAAAGTGCAAACGGACGCCCGCCCCGGGGACCGCCTCACCCAGGATGAAAAGCTGCCGCCAAAGTGCGCGGAGGCTGCGGGCGCTCTCCGGTTGGCACGACACCTGAACGGGCACGCCGCCGAGCGTACAGGCGAACGTAGGGGGCTCGAGCCCAGCCTGAAAGTCAGGGTGGGAGCCAGCCTTGACATCAGCTTCAACATTAGCCTCAATAGTGTGAAAACCCTCAGCTTTTTCGGCTGAGGGTTCGTTACGCCTAGACATTGAGAACAGCTTACGGCGAGAAGGACCCAAAGAAGCCTTGAAGCGTCACATCCTGCACGTTGCCGCGCTCGGAGAGCTTGGGCGTGAGGTAGGTGAGCTTGGGCTCTTCGAAGGGCTTGGCTTCGGGAGCCGCGTTTACGTCCTGCGTGTTGCGCTCGTTTTTCATCTTTGCCTCCTTTGGTATGAGCATACCAGATGGTGAGAGAAAATTCTCTTTTTCGGAGCGACTGCGGGAACTTGCTACCCATGCGGGGGCTAGCGGGTGAGTTTTAACAGGGTACCCAGCCCTTCGGCCATGATGAAGCGTCCTATAAAGGCCTCGAGCGTGGTGGTGCTGTCGTCGGCAAAGCTCAAACCAACGTTCTCACCGGGGATGCCGTTGCCGTTCTCGTCGTCTAGGGTGCCGAGCACGTTCACGGCGGCTCTGTCGTTGATACGCAGCAAGCCGTCTACCTCCGCTGACGCCTGTCCCGGTTCGGTGACGATGCTGTTGGCGTTCAGGGATGCGCCCAAACGCGTGCTCAGGCCGCCGACCCTCACGGAGGTGTTAAGGGAAAAAGCAACGCGGCCTAAAGAAGAAAGTTCAGGGGCGCAGTCCTCACTCAAGTTCACAAAACCCAGTTCCACGAAACCGCTAAACATGGCCGCGTCGTCGCCCGAGGCCAGGATGGTGGTGCCCGTAAAGCCGATCGAGCCGTTGTTCTGTACAAAACCTACGTTGTCAAAACTCGCGGTCACGTCAATGCCGACAGAGCCGTTCAGGGAGAAGCGGGTGAGGCCGATATCCGTCAAACTGCACCCGTCAGCCCAGTTCAGCGTCGCGCTCAGCGCCGCGGCGCTCGCGCCGTCCACGGTGAGCGACAGGGCGGGAGCCGTCGGCACCTCATAGGTGTACGAGGGAGCGTCCGGCGGGTTGAGTCCACTCCCCGGCGGCGCGCTTTGCACCAACGTCGCGCCGCCCGCGTTCCAGTCGATGCTCAGCACGGCGGGTACGGAACCGCTCACGTCATTACCCACAGCGTCAACCGTGTACCGGAGCACAAGGTCGTCCGAGGGCTCGGCAAACATCCACTCGCCCCCAAACGCCCCGTCACCATAGTCGTACACGCCCCGCGGGAGGCACGCGTCCGCGCCGCAGTCAGCCGGAGCCTCGGGGAGCTGGCCCTCTAACTCGGTAAGGGGCGCAAGGAGCGCCCGAACGCCGACGTCATCGGCGACGGCGGAGCCCACCTCCCCGACGTGCGTGACGTACCGGCTCACAAAGGCGAGCACGTCGCTCTGCGTAAAACCGACCTCGCGCACCGTTCTCTGGGCGTCGGCGTTCACCACATAGACAAACGGCTCGCCCTTGTGCTTGACCTTAAACGTCAGCGTCGACGTCGTCTCGCCGGGTTCCAGAACGCCGTCGCCGCCTAAATCGTCGTCGGTAACTTCGGGTTCTTCAGAACTCAGGATATTGGTCGTGGCCTCGTCAACTATAAAGAAAAAAGGCTGGGCGAAACTCATGTCACCCAGCAGGTTGGTAAACGTCGCTTCGATGACCAGCACGTTGTCCGGCTCAAACGTGTAGGTATAGGACGCGGTCAAATCTACGTCGTTTTGGAGCACGCTCTGAGGCGCGGGGCCGCTCGAGCCGCCTCGAGCAAGCGTAACCAGCCCGTCCGCCGGGTCCACCGAAAAAACAAAGCCCTCAGGCGTGGACGCCGTAGGCACCTTTTCCGTCAAGCTACAACCGGCGAGAACGAGTAGAAGGGCCGCGAGCGCAGCCCACGCTTTGGGACGCGTCCACCCAGAGCGGTTGGAAAGATAGTCGAGCAGTTGACGAGGCATGGGTTACCCTTTCTAAACTGGACGGAGCGAAAAGAGATCGGATGAGAAGAGGCAAGTACCGGTTACGGGTGTCTACTGGCGCTCTTGGAGGGGATTACCCTTACAAATTTCTCTGCAAAATTAGTAACTTAGGGCGTCACCTCCCACAGCGGTACACGGCACTAAAGAAGTTCATCCTGAAACTTCAGCCTGAAACTTCATCCTAAAATGATGCCTCAGCGGTGCCGAAGTAAGATTTGGAAGAGCACAAAAACGGTTACGCCGCTGTGAAAATTTTAACACGTGCGAATTCTCTAAATATGAGAGGGAGGAGGGGCGGTATCCGCCCCTCCTGTTGCTCTACGGTTTAGCCGCCCAGCTCATGATTTGTTACACCTTTTTGACCCACGTCAGCCAGGCGGGTTCGATATCAAACCCTAGCCGTTTGTTGAGCTCGAGCATAGGCGTGTTGGCCCCGGCCCCGCCCGCGTTGAGCGTGCGGTAGCCCCCCGCCTTGGCCCAGGCCGCGGCTCGAGCCTTGAGCGCCGTGCCCACGCCGCGGCCCCGGTAAAGCCGACTCACCCCGGTGAGACCGCAGCCACAATAGACGACGGTACTGCTAATAACGGCACTGTTGACAGATACGGTTGATAAATATCACGTGCAGCAGTGCAGCAACAGGCGGTGAGTTATCGTAGCTCATCCTGCGGTTTTGCCCACCCGGTACCCGGTAGTTTTGGCTAGTTGCCCTGCGGCTTGGCGGGGCCGTACTTTTTTATACATGTGAAGCGAAAGGAAAAAGAGTGAGTAAACGTGGTGCAGCCTCGGCAGAGGATGAAGCCGTAGGGGAGAAGCCGTCCGGCAAAACGAGCGACAAAAACGACGAGGGTGTGGAATTTGTGCTTTTCGCGCCTTATAACGAAGACGTCAAGTTGATTGGCTCTTTTTCCGACTGGGGGCCGCTCGAGATGACCCGCGGCGAGGACGGGTACTTTAGAACGCGCGTCGAGCTCGAGGACGGCGCGCATACCTATAAGTTCCGCGTTAAGTCTCAAAGTCCCTTTGCTCAAGATGAACAGGTGGACGTGGTCGACCCTTACGCCACGTCTATCGAGGACAGCGCTGAGCAAAACGGGATTGTGCGCATCGGGGGCGGCAAGCGCATCTTGGACACCTACACCTGGCGGCACGACGACGTACCGCTACCCGCCAACGCCGACCTCGTCATTTACGAGCTTCATGTGAGCGACTTTGCGAGCGGTGAGGACGAGGCGCGCGGCGGCTACTTAGGCGTGGTGGACAAGCTCGACTACCTCGTGGATTTGGGGATAAACGCCATCGAACTCATGCCCGTGACCGAGTTTCCCGGCGACCACTCCTGGGGCTACAACCCGCGCTATTTTTTTGCCGCCGAATCAAGCTACGGCTCCACCGAAAGCCTCAAGACGCTCATCGACGAGTGTCACGGCAAGGGCGTCCGCGTCATCGTTGACTTCGTTTTCAACCACTCGGATTCGGAGAGCCCCCTAAACAAAATCGACTTTAACTACTGGTACTTGTCCGAGCCCAAAGACCCCGACAACAGTTGGGGTCCTGAGTTCGATTACAACAAGCACGACGATAATTTGGATCTCTACCCGGCTCGAGAGTTCGCGGGCGACGTGGTGCGGTTTTGGGTCGAGGAATATCACATCGACGGCCTCCGCATGGACGCGGTCAAGCAAATTCGCAACCCCGAGTTTTTGGGCTGGCTCATGGGGGAGGCCGCGCGTGTGGCGGCGGGCAAGCCCTTCTACACCATCGGCGAGCACATCCCCGACACCCCCGAGATTGTGGGCGAGGGAGGTTTTATGGAGGGCTGCTGGCACGACTCCTTTTATCACACGGTGGTGCCGCAACTCAGCGGGACGGGCGCGGACGCAAGCGCGCTCAAAACCGTGATAGACCCCAGCGGGCAGGGCTACACAGGCACCACGCAAGTCGTCAACTACCTCTCCAACCACGACCAGGACCATTTTCTGGCCACGATGGGCGAGAGCAAGATTTTTGGGGACGCCGCTTTCAAGCGTGCTCGGCTGGGCGCGGTCATCACCATGACCGCGGTGGGTGTGCCCCTCATCTGGATGGGCGAAGAGTTTGGCGCGTACACGCCCAAAACGATTGAGAAGAATCCGCTCGAGTGGTCTCTCTTAAAAAACGAGGCCAACCGCGACCTCCAGACCTACTACAAGGGCCTCATCAAACTCCGCAAGGAGAATCCGGCGCTCGCCACCGCCAACATCTCCTTTTTTCACGAAGACGGTGATGCGGGCGTGCTCGCCTATTCGCGTTATGACGGCGAGGGCTCACAGGTGGTGGTGGTTTTGAACCTCTCCGACAGCGACCTCAAAGACTACGACATGCCCTGGCCCGAAACGGGTAGTTGGCACGAGTGGACGATTGATTACGACGTGAGCGTCGAGGGGGAGAGATACACGCTCGAGCTGCCCGCCCACGAAGCGCGCGTGTTTGTGCGGTAGGAGAGATTGGAGAGGCAGGAAGAAAGTCCCCTTGTCCATTAAACTGTTGGCTATCAAACTAAACGTGAAATGTTTACATACTCGAGAAATCTGCGAGGGGTTATACTTAGGGCCATGAAACTTTTTACAACCTGTTTGTTAGCCGTTACCGGCCTCGCCTTCGCCCAAAGCCCGACGCCCTTTGTGGACGTGCCGCCCTGCCACTGGGCCGCGGACGCGGTGGGGCGCATCGCGGGCGAGCCGCAGGTGACCGACGCGCAAGCGAGCACTTACCTGGTTGAGAACGCGGTGCAGCAGGTTTTTGAGGGGCTCAAGTGCGGAAACCTCACTTGGAGTGCCTACTTTTTAACTAACGTTCCGGCGGGTACTGCGCCGCAGGGAACGCTCCAAAGCTTTGGTTTGAGCAACGTGGGCTCGAGCATCAATGGTGACAACGCCTCGGTAAGTTTTACCGTGACGGTGGTTGTGGACGGTCAAAGCTACACGCGGGAGGGTGAAGCCAATCTTCTTTTTACGGACGGTCGTTGGGCAGTGGATTATAGCAGCTTAGCGGCGCTCGGTTTGCCCGTTTTGCCGTAAGCAGTTCTTGGGCTGCACCTCATTTTCTGTCAACCTTATTCCAAAGACAAGTCGGGAGCTGGCAGTAAGAACGCGTTGCGAAGCTCGCAACGCGTTCTTACTCAGCAGTCTTCAGGTTCAAAAATAGCTTCGATGGTGCTGCCAAAGATGCGGGCGATTCTGAAGGCCAAGGGTAGGCTGGGGTCGTATTTGCCGGTCTCGATGGCGTTGACCGTCTGGCGGCTTACCCCGAGATGTTCGGCCAGCTCGGCTTGCGACCAGCGTTTTTCGGCGCGCAAGACGCGTAAGTGGTTGGTCACCGGTAGCGCCATCTCGCCCTCGCCCCGCCGATAGAAAAGGTGAGCGCGACAAAGGGCACGACCCAGAACATGCTGAGTTTAGGAAAGCCCGCAGTCGCCTCTAAGAGTCCGTAGCTGAGCGCGGCGAGCGTGGTCATGCCTAGTGAAAAAAGCCCCGCCTCGGTTTGGATGCGCCCCTGGCGTTCGTCAAAGTGGCGAACCGCCTCGAGCCACCCCGCCACGCCCCAAACCGCCGGAATGAGCGATACGAGTGCAACAGGAACGAGGATGTAGAGGGGTAAGCCACCGTTCTTGAAAACCGTTTGCGACACGACGAGAAGAACGACGAGCCCTGCGTAAACCCCGACAACGACGGCGAGGCGCGTCCAGGCGTTTGAACCGTTCCGTTTCATAATTGCCTCCATAATAAAGTCTCCTTAAGCTCATTCTTAAGCTCATTGACGACGCGTCACGGATAGCGTTATTGATAGCGGCGGCGGGCAACCTGCGCCCCTACCACGTAGGTCGCCGCGATGAGAGGCCAAACGGCGAACATGCTCACCCTGGGCAGATCCATATAAAGCTCCAAAAATCCGTAAGAAAAAGTGAGGATGGCAGTCAAACCGAGCGAGAAGAGCGCTCCTTCGACCTGAATACGCCGCTGCAACTCGTCTTGCTCCCGGCTCGCCCTCATCCAACCCGCCATGCCCCAGAGCGCGGGAAGCATGGGGAGGAGCGCGAGGGGAATCATCAGCGCGAGGGGAAAGGCGTTGGGCTCGAGCAAAAACCCCTGCAACACCACCGCCGCCGAGTAGAGAGTCATCCCAATCCAGAACTGCCGCCAGTTGGGGTTCACCGTTTTGCGCTTTTGGCTTATCATCATTTCCTCCTAATGTAAAGTTTACTTGACGTAAGTGTAAAGTAAACAAAACTTTTTGTCAAGCCTACTTTACATTCTCGTTGGCTTTAGTGCCAGAACCTCATGGGCGCGTTTTCGTATAATGGGTTTATGAAACCCCTTTATAAAGCGCCACCCGAGGATCTCTCCGAACGTCTCGGTGAACCTGGCGAGTATCCCTACACAAGAGGCGTTTACCCGCAGATGTACTCCGAAGGGCGCTTGTGGACCATGCGCCAGTACGCGGGCTTCGGCTCGGCGGAGGAATCGAACGAGCGGTATCTTTATCTGCTCGAGCAGGGCCAAACGGGGCTCTCGGTCGCGTTCGATTTACCCACCCAACTCGGCATGGACCCCGACGACCCGCTGGCTCGGGGCGAGGTCGGCAAGGTCGGCGTGTCGATTAGCACCCTGGACGACATGCGCGCGCTCCTTAAGGGGCTGCCGCTGGACAAAGTCACCACCTCGATGACCATCAACGCGCCCGCCATGATGCTCTTGGCGCTCTATATTTTGGTCGCGGAGGAGGCGGGCGTAGGGGCTGAGAAGCTGGGCGGCACCGTGCAGAACGACATTTTGAAAGAATACATCGCCAGGGGCACCTACATTTTCCCCACCGAGCCCTCCATGCGGCTCGTGACCGACACCTTTGCCTACTGCGCGGAGCATGTGCCCAACTGGAACACCATCTCGATTTCGGGTTACCACATCCGCGAGGCGGGCGCGACGGCGGCGCAGGAAATTGCCTTTACGCTCGCCAACGCCAAGGCGTACGTGCGGGCGGCGCTTTCTAAGGGGCTCGAGCTAGACGCTTTCGCCCCGCGCCTGAGTTTCTTTTTCGCCTGCCACAACAACATTTTAGAAGAGGTCGCCAAGTTCCGCGCCGCGCGTAGGATGTGGGCTCACATTATGCAAGAGGAATTTGGCGCGACGGAGCCCAAGTCGCTGATGCTCCGTTTTCACACCCAGACGGGCGGCTCGACCCTGACCGCGCAGCAGCCCGAGAACAACGTGGTTCGCACCGCCTACCAGGCGTTGGCCGCCGTGCTGGGCGGCACCCAGAGCCTCCATACCAACGCCAAGGACGAGGCGCTGGGCTTGCCGACGCCCGAATCCGCCCGCACCGCGCTCCGCACGCAGCAAATTTTGGCCTTTGAGTCGGGCGTGCCGGGGGCGGTGGACCCGCTCGCGGGGAGCTACTTTATAGAGCATCTGACGGATGAGCTTGAAGCCCAAGCCACCGACCTTTTAGCGCAGGTCGAGGCGCTAGGCGGCAGCGTCAAGGCCATCGAGGCGGGCTTTATCCAAGAAGAAATCGAGGAGGCCGCGTTTAGGTTTCAGCGCGAGGTCGAGCGTGAGACGCGGGTGGTGGTCGGCGTCAACCGCTTCCGCGTGACCGACGGTGTACCCGTGCCCGTTCAGGAAATAGACCCCGAGGTGCAGGCGAAGCGCGAGGCGCAGGTGCGGGCGTTCAAGGCTGGGCGGAATCAAAACGAGACGGACGCGGCGCTCTCAAAGCTGTGTGAGGCGGCGCGGGGCGAGGACAACTTGTTTCCGTTCGTGCTCGAGGCCTTTCGCAAACGAGCGACGTTGGGGGAAGTTTGCGGAGTTTTGCGGCTCGAGTGGGGCGAGTACGAGGGGTAAGAGGGGTAAGTAGAGCGAGACCCATAGCGGTTTTCAGCTTTACCAGGCTCCGTTTGGCGTAAACAAGCGTCCCCTAAGCTACATGACAAAGGTAGTCCGGCAGTTTTTACACCGGGTGAGCAAAAGCGTAGGCCTCAACTCGTAAGGACTAGCTGGACTTCATTCCCTAACTGGCGTCCACACAGCAGATCATGCTTGAAAACTACAACTGAATCCTCAAGCCGGGGTGTTTTCTGCTGTAAAGTAGCTTTGTAAAACGCTACTGTAAGGCACCACGCAAACTCGCTAAGAAGGCTTTTTTAGTCTGTAAGGGGCCAAACCAGGGCAGGCAAAGGATAGAAGCCCAGCTATACGGTCCAAGCCAAGGGCATCAAGAGAGGCGTTGGGTGGATGAGCGTGTAGCGTGTAAAGAAGAGGCTTTTGAGGGATTGGGCGTGGCGGGGGTGCCGCGCGCTAAAGCCTCACCGAAGGGCGAAAGTTTTTAGGTGCGGGCGCATACGTTTCTTGCAGAAGTGCTATGTTACGACATATGAGGCCCGCTTCGCCCGGAGCCGAAACCCAGAGTCGAAACCCGGAGACGAAACAGTGCCGAAACAACTAAGGTGGTGACTATTGACACAATCCCTGATACACTCGGTTTCAAGTGACCCCGATGGTTGCGATGCTGGACAGAATTCTCTAAGAAGGGGGAATTAAACGTATGAAGAAACAGTTTTTCGTCACGCTGCTTGTGGCCCTGTTCGCCGCCTTTACCGTGGCGTGGGCGCAAGATAGCACCCAGGAGGCCGCGGTGCGCGTGGTCCACCTCGTCCCGAACGGGCCGAACGTTGACATTTATCTCAACGGCGAGCCCGCGCTACCGGATCTCGCGGCGGGCACGGTGTCGGGTTACGTGAGCGTCCCGGCGGGCCAATACGATGTTGAAGTCGTTGCGGCGGGTCAGGGCTTGCAGCCGACCGGCGGCGCGCAGCCCACAACGACAACCACGACAACTGCAGTACCTGCGGAGACGGGTACGTTGAGCTCGCAAACCGTGTCGGGGCTCATTGACCAGACCGAGCAGGCCATTAACGCACAAGACTACCAAGGTGCGCAGGACCTCATTGAAGAGGCGCAACAAGAGATAGAAGACCTTGGCGGAAATTTTAGCGACGCTTCGACGGCGGCGCAGCAGCAAGTGCAAGAAAACCTCCAGAGCGCCCAAGAAGCGCTCGACCAGCCCGACCCGCAAATTGCACTGACGGCCCTTGATCAGGCGCGGCAGGCGTTGGCGCAAGTGGAAGCTCCTGCCGGAGGCGCGGACGCAGTGGGCGCGGTAGGCACTGTAGGCAACACGGTGGGCCAAGCAGTCACGGGCGGCGCAGATGCAGTTGGTCAAGCGGTCACAGGCGCGGCAACCGGGCTCGGACAAGCGGTAACAGGCGGCGTGGCTGGCGTGGTCGGACAAGACGTGCAGACGTCACTCGCGGCGCTCCCCGGCCTGTTCGGCACCATCCGCGAGACCATCAACGCGCAGGATTATCAACTTGCCCAAGACCAGATCGAAGAGGCGCAGCAAAACCTCCAGAATCTGCAAACGGGTGTCGACGAGGCCCGAAACGAGTCCATAGAGGCGGTTATCACCAATCTTCAGGCCTCGCAAGAAGCGCTCGACACGCCCGACGCGGAAGTGGCCTTGACGTCGCTCGACCAGGCGGAGCAAGGCTACGGAGAGCTCGACACGGCTGCCATCGAAAGCGAAAACGCGGTTGCCGCCACGGGCGGAGCCGTGGGCGTGGCACCGGTCGACACAGTCGGCCAGGAGGCGGTCACGGGTGGTGTGGTTGGACCGGATTTGCAGGCTTCAGTGGCGAACCTTCCTACCCTTTTCACCGCCATCCGGGAATCCATCAACGCGCAAGACTTTGAGGGCGCTCAGGATCAGATAGAAGAGGCGCAGCAATCCCTCGAGGGCTTGCAAGTCGGCGCCGCCACCGACGAGTCGGTGCAGCAGGTACAGGAAACGCTTCAGGTGTCTCAAGAAGCGCTCGATACGCCTGACGCCGCGGTTGCGTTGGACGCGCTTGATCAGGCGGAGCAGCAGTACGGACAAATAGATGTCGCCGGTATAGAGAGCGCGGTTACGGGTGACGTGACCGACACCACAGTGGATACAGACGTGGATGCGGCCGCAACCGATACAACAGCCGCCACAGCGGGTGTCCAAGAGGGTGTGGCCATCGCCACTTCGACGATCACGCTCGAGCCCGGCCAATACTACACGGTCGTCGCCACGCAGACGCAGGAGGCGCTCGAGGGCCGCATCAACATTAGCGCGCAACCCGGACAAGCAGAAATCAATGTCACGGGTCCCAACGGTTACGCCGAGAGCTTTGTGGGCAGCCGTCAATTAGAGGCGCTCACCCCCGGCAACTACATCATCGCGGGTACGCTGACGGGTTACCAGAGCGCCCAGCAGCAGGTCGAGGCTCAAGCGGGCGAAACTTTGGCCGCTGACCTCACGCTCCAACCGCTCACGCAAGCCCAGGTAGCCGAGACGCCCGGTGGCGTGACGGGCGGCGCGACGGGTGGCGCAACGGGCGGCGCGCAGGCCGCGGGTTTCGCCGAGCAGCCCCCGCTCGTTCAACTTCTAGTCTTTAACGACAGCCTGGACCTCCCGCCCGCCGGTCAGGCGCTCGTGCGCGTCGTTCACGCCTCTCCTGACGCGCCCGCCGTGAACGTCATCGCGGAAGCTCAGCAAGAGGGTGCCGTGACGGGTGGCGCTATGACGGGTGGCGCTGAAACGGGTGCCATGAACGTTACGTTCGATCCCGCTGGCGCGGTCGTCAACATCACCGGGCCGGACGGCTTCACGCAAGAACTCACCAGCAGCCAAACGCTCGAGGGCTTAGCTCCCGGCGAGTACGTGGTTGCCGCGACGCTCGAGGGCTACCAGCCCAGCGAGACGCGCGTCGAGGTTGCCGCGGGCGAAGTCGTCCCTGTGGAAATCATCTTAGAAGCCACGCCGCAGGGCAGCTCTCCACGAGGCAGCACACTCGTAAGTGCGCTCTTCCCACAAACCGCGATGCTCGGCCTCCAACTCGATCAGGAGCTTAGCGGCTACGTCGACAGGGCGCTCGCCTCGCTTGATAGCGACGTAAGCGCGGCGCAGCAAGATTTGCGCGCGGCGCTGTTGGCGGTTCAGGCGCAGCTCGAGGGCGCAACCGGTGACGCGCAGAGTGCGCTGCAAAACACCGAAGCTAGAATCCAAGAAGCCTTGACGGCGCTTGACAATGACGATGCCGAGAGCGCGCGTCAGAGCCTCGAGGCCTTGCAAGGTGCCCAAACGGGCGGCGTAACGGACACTGCAACTGGTGCCGTAACAGGCGGCGCTGACGTCAGCACCCAGACGGGCGGCGCGGTAACAGGTGGCGCGGCAACGACCCCGGCCCCGGCGCAACCGCAGGGTTCGGCGCTCGTCTCGAGCCTCCAGACGGGCAACGCCAGCGACTACGTCGCCGTTCCGGCAGGCACCTATCAGCTCCAGGTGCAAACAGCGGACGGCGGTAACGTCGTGCTCGACATCCCCAACTCGACGCTGGAGTCGGGCGTCGTTTACACCTTCTACGCCTTTGGCAGCGCCACACAAGGCACCCTCGCGGTGAACGTATCCGTTGACGCGCTCGTCGCGCAGCAGCTCCGCTAAACCCAACGCGAGTACGAAAGGACCCCGCCAAGTGGCGGGGTCCTTTTTATTGGGTTTCCCTTTTTCGGCTCTTTCCAGAATGTACAAAAGACTATGCCCGAAGTATCGAGGGGCGTTTGTGTTAAAAATGTGTAGTGGGTGTTAGCCAGATTAGAAAAACTCCGAAGAGGATTCACCGTTTGGGATGCGGTCCAAGAAAGGGTCCAGCGCGAACGGGAAACGCTACAAACTTTGCAAAAGGGGGACACGATGAACAGGTCCATCTTCACCACTCTTAGCCTTACTTCTAGCCTTTTTTTCCTTTTACTCTTTCAGATGGCGACCGCACAGGGTCAGAGCGCCCCGCAGGCCTCGAGCCCGGAGGCGGCGTTGCGCCTGGCCCACCTCGTGCCGGACGCTCAAGACGTGACGGTTTTGGTTGACGGTACCCTTACGTTTCAGGGGGTCGTATCGGGCCTCGTCACGGGCTATACGCTTGTGGGCGCGGGCGAGCATCAGGTCGTGCTTATGCCCGTGGCTTCGGAAACCACAGGCGCAGAGACTACAGGCGGCGCGGACGCTGCGCCGCTTGCCGCCGTCACCATCACAACCGAACCTGGGTCTTACTACACAGTAGTCGTGACGGAAGCCGCTACTCAGGCCACTACCCAAGCCGCCGCGGACAACGCTTCAGACGCAACCGGCGGCGCACCCGTTCCCGGCGTGGTGGCCCAGGCGGTTGAATCCGGCTCAACGCTCGAGCTCATCACTTTTACCGACACCCTGGGTGATTTCCCGCCCGCGGGCGAGGCGCTCTTGCGCGTGGTGCATGTGTCTCCCGACGCGCCCGCCGCCACGCTCGTCGCCGCGCCGGAAGGGTCGCAAGGCGCAGCGAGTGAAACGGGCGACGACCCGGCGGCGCTGCAAGCCATTCAGGGCACCGCGCTCGTGGCAAACTTGCCCTTTGGCAACTCGAGCCCCTACACGCCTTTTGCCGCCGACACCTACCACTTTCAGGTTCAAACGGCGAACGGCGTGGCGGTGCTCGACCTGCCCGACACGCTTATCGAGGCGGGGACGGTCTACACCGTCTACGTGTCCGGCAGGAGCGCGAGCACGCTCACCGCGAACGTGTCGGTCGACGCGCTTGTGTCGCAGGTGCTCGAGTAGCGTGACACATATTCTCAGATAGAGGAGGGTCGAGGGTAGGGAGCGAGGATACGGTGCAAAAACACGCGCTCTCCTGCTTCCCGACCCGCTCTACAACCTCCCCCACAAGAAGTGCGCGGTAGACTGGGGTGTGGATTTTCGCACGTTCAGCGCGCCCGAGGGCGAACGGCTCGACGTGGCGGTGTCGGCGGCGCTCGAGATGAGCCGCAGTCGCGCCAAAACGCTCGTGACCGACGGCTACGTCCAGGTGGACGGCAGACCCGTCGCCAAGCCCTCCGCCAAACTCTCGGGCCAGGAGATCGTCTCGGTGCTCCTGCCCCCGCCCAAGCCCATGATGGTCGAGGCCGAGGACATCCCGCTAGACATCATCTACCAAGACGACGCCTTGGCCGCCATCAACAAACCCCCCGGCCTGACCGCGCACCCCACCGCCAACGTGCGCTCAAACACGGTTGTGAACGCGCTTCTGGGCCGCATCGCCCTGTCCAAAGACAAAAAGTTCGACCCCGACGCCGAGGACTACCGCCCCGGCATCGTTCACCGTTTGGACAAAGACACCTCCGGGGTGATGGTCATCGCCAAACACGACGAGGCGCATAGGCGTTTGGCGAGCGCGTTTAAGAAGCGCCTCACCGAAAAAGAGTATGTGGCGATTGTTGTGGGGAGCATCCCTGAGGACGTCCACATAGACGGGGCCATCGGGCGGCACCCCGTCCACGGCAACAAGATGACAGTGGGGGGCAACAACCCGAAAAGCGCCAACACCTACTTCCGCACCATCGCCAGCGCAGGCGACTATACGCTCGTCAAGGCCAAGCCCCACACGGGCCGCACCCACCAAATCCGCGTCCACTTGGCGCACCTGGGCGCGGGCATCCTGGGTGACGCCGTATACGGCAAAAAGTCCTCGGTCATCGCGCGACAGGCGCTCCACGCGCACCGCCTCACGCTGCCACACCCGCGCGACAACCACGCCATTACATTTACCGCGCAGGTGCCCGCCGACATGGTCGCGGCGTGGCTCGAGCTCGGCGGGTCATGGCCGCCCGCCGCGGGAGAAGAGGCGCTTTAGGGAACGGTTAGGCTGTAAAAACAGGTGTGAGAATTTACTCTTCTGCCGTTTGCGGTTCACGTGGCGAAGGTATGAAGCGTTCAGAGGTGAGTCTATATGCGGAGGTAGCGTCTCATGAACTGCGTTACTTGCGTTACTCATGGTGGCTTGCGAGACGCGTCCTGCTCGAGCTGGACAACGTCTTTTAACGTCTTTTGTCGTACAACAGTTTTTATACCTAGCGGGTTCAGCGCAGGAACCATCACCTTGGCTGCGTCCTGGACGGTAGCGCGTAAGCCAAATTTGTTTCTAACCAGATGATACCTGCTATATGGCGGAGAGAGAGGGATTCGAACCCTCGATAGAGGTTACCCCCTATACACGCTTTCCAGGCGTGCTCCTTAAACCGCTCGGACACCTCTCCATCCGGCCTCAAAAGCGTCTCAAAGTTTAACAGGATTGCGGGGGCGGGTCAATGAGATGAGTGGCAAGGGGCTCAACTATGCACTGGGTGCAGCCCGCTAGTGTCGGATTAAGCCGGGGCAGGGTAAGCGAGGTGCCTGAGCTGCCCAAAGTCAATGAGGGAATGTTTGGCACAGGTCTGGGCACGCAAAGAGGCCATACTGGCAGCACCTTGTTTGGACCAGTGCATCCCGCTTCTTTTCATACGGTTTCCGATAACGGCTTTGTTCATCCCTTCGATTTGCCCTGAACCGATGGGATAGCCTTTTTCTGTGAACCGAGCATAATCCATACTGTCAAGCCGGGTTTCAAGATACTTTAGAGCAGTTTGCGCTTTGTCATCCCAGGTGAGCCAGACCTCGGGTTTAGGAAGGTGGTGAGCGAGCCAGTCACGGGCGTTGAGCTGACCCCGATACCAGTCACAGCGGTGGCGCGTTCTTAGGTCTTCATCCCAAGCCAGTGCTTGCATGATGGTGTCGAGGTACTGAGTGGCGTGGTAGACGTCGGTGATTCTTACGGCGTCGAGATGACAAAAGATGTTGTCAATCCAAACGGCTCCATCACCCAAACCGAGCAGCGTATCCGCGGGGGTGACTCCGGCTTCGTTGAGTAAACCCGCCACGAGCGTGACAAAGTCTTCGGCACAGCAGCGTTCGGCCAACATCCAGCGCTGACTCGGAGCGGCTTGCGGATAAAGTACGGCTGTTTTGAGTTCCAGGCCAGGACATAGCCCCTGTTCAGGTTGCCCTAAGACGTAGACGCCGTCCATTTGCAACACCATGACGCGTCCTTGTCGGCGTGCCGCTTCAGGCTCTGAACAAGACAACAGTCTGTCTGCCACCTCGGCTCGACACGCCTCAGCGTAGGGGCGTTGCAAGCGGTCTAATTCTGACGAGCTAATCCTCAGGCCGAAGTTGCGCGCGATGTAAGCGCCTTCTTCTAAGGGCACGCGCGCTGCTAAGTCGGTCAGGCAAGCTAAGGCTTTGGGCGTCCAGCCCGAATGGTCTAAGCGTCTATCGAGGATAGCTTGTTTGGCTCGACCCTCTCTATCAACCAGCCTTTGTACCTCGACATAGACCCGGCCCCACAAGTGCTTAACCGCGCAGCGACGTTTGCCGTTACCCCAATAGCCTTCAGGTACTTCTCTTTTGTGCTCGGGGGGAAAAGCTCCGGCTATCTGCCAGAGCTTGCATAGTCTCACTCATCATCGCTTGATAATGCGCCAGCATCGCCGTCTCAACCTCGGCTACACCCGCATCTTCGGGTAGGTCTCGTTCCAAAGCTTCTAAGTACCTGCCAAACGCTTCCTTCGCCCGTTCTTTCCAATCACCTGTCTGGCTCGTTTTC
This sequence comes from Trueperaceae bacterium, assembly GCA_965214405.1. GTDB lineage: Bacteria > Deinococcota > Deinococci > Deinococcales > Trueperaceae > CBDCCT01. The sequence goes on along the minus strand of OZ243956.1, from coordinate 2,697,610 downwards.
ATCCGCCATTCTACCGCTGCTACGCCCCTTTTTCTATCCGCCTATTTGGGGTTGCACCCCTATGCACTCGCACTCTTGTTGAGGGTTCTCGAGAAATGATAAACTACACTAGAAAAAGCTGTGAAAAGCCGCACAAAGCGGTTCGCCCCTCCCCCTTCGCTCGTTTTGCGATGTTTGAAGTTTTCTAAAGGAGACGCCCATGTACCTCAATCTGCTCATGATGTTCCTGGCCGCGGGCTTTATCGGCGCGGCGGCGCTCGCCGTGGGGGGCCTCATGGGTCCCAAAAAGGGGAGCGAGAACAAGCTGGCCGCCTATGAGTCGGGCGTGCCCGCCTCGGGGAGCGCGCGCGAACGTTTCCCCGTTCACTTCTACCTCGTCGCCATGCTCTTTATCATTTTTGACATCGAGACGGCTTTCTTTTACCCGCTGGCGGTTCGGTTTCACGCCGCGCCCGAGTTTTTGTTCGTGCAGGCGATTATTTTTGTGATTGTGTTGGGCGTGGGGTATGTGTACATCCTCAAAAAGGGCGTGCTCCATTGGCAGTAGATAGTAGTGAGTGGGTCGTGGTGAGTAGAGGCTCGAGAGTTAGATTGAGAGGCGGGTATGGGACTTAAAGACCTTTTTACGAAAGATGTGCAGGAGCTCGAGAATGAGGGGATTTTGTTCTCGAGCCTAGAAAAACTCGTGGCCTGGGGCCGCTCCAACTCGCTCTGGCCCGCGACGTTTGGTTTGGCCTGCTGCGCCATCGAGATGATGAACTCGACGAACGCGCGTAACGACTTGGCGCGTTTTGGCTCGGAAGTGTTTCGCGCCTCGCCGCGGCAGGCGGACGTGATGATCGTGGCGGGCCGCCTGAGCAAAAAGATGGCCCCGGTGATGCGCCGCGTCTACGAACAGATGCCCGACCCCAAGTGGGTCATCTCGATGGGCGCGTGCGCGTCGTCGGGCGGGATGTTTAACAACTACGCCATCGTCCAGAACGTTGACTCGGTGGTGCCGGTGGATATCTACGTCCCCGGCTGCCCGCCCCGCCCCGAGGCGCTTGTTTTCGCGGTGATGCAGCTCCAAAAGAAAGTGCGCGGCGAGGCGTTCGACTCGCGCGGCGTTCAATTGCCGATGGTGGAGGGGTGGAGCAGATGAGAGGAAAGAGAAAAGGACTGAGGACTGAGAGTATTACACTTTTCTCTTTCCTCTCAGTTCTCAGTCCTGGGTGTCCTGGGTGGAGCCGGTGAGCTTGGTCGAGTCGGTGGTGGATACGCTCAAAGGAATGGGCGGCAAGCCCGCTGAGTTTAAGGGTATGGTCAGCGTGATGGTGGAAAGGGATGCGGTGGTCGAGGCGGTGGAGACGGCCAAAGAGGCGGGCTTCGAGATGATTTCGGATGTGTTCGGGATTGATTATCTCACCTACCCTGGTCATCAGGGCAAACGTTTTACCGTTGCGTACAACCTCTACAGCATTTCTGCCAACGAACGCCTCTTCATCCGCGTAAACCTTGACGACGGCGAGACCTTGCCAACCATTACGGGGCTCTGGAAGGGCGCGTCGTTTATGGAGCGCGAAGTCTACGACATGTTCGGCGTCGAGTTCGAGGACCACCCCGACCTGCGCAAGCTCCTCACGCCCGAGGATTTGGACGGTCACCCGCACCGCAAAGACTTCCCGCTGGGCGAGACGCCCACACTGTTTAACGAAGGAAGATTTCTCGACCCCGCCACCTTTCGCGCGGGCATGACGGGGCAGGATTCGGGCCTGTCGGGCTGGAAGGGCGGCGTCCGCAAGGGCGTGGTGAGTCACGCGGAGCTGGGCACGCCGACGGAAACGGAATCGGGAGGTAAGAAATGACGATGACGCAAGCGGGCGCCGTGCCGGGCGTGAACGAGAGCATGGAGGGTGAGTTCGGCACGCATCATATGCGCCTCAACGTGGGGCCGCAGCACCCGAGCACCCACGGCGTGCTGCGCCTGGTGGTGGATTTGGACGGCGAGCGCATCGTCGCCATCAAGCCGCAAATCGGTTACCTCCACACGGGCTTTGAGAAGACGATGGAGAACCGCACCTACCAGCAGTGCGTGACCTACTCCAACCGGATGGATTATCTTCACGCGTTTGCGCACGACTTGGCTTACGTGCTCTCGGCTGAGAAGCTAATGGACGCGCAGGTGCCCGTGCGGGCGCAGCGCATCCGGGTGATTCTGAACGAACTCAACCGCATCGCCAGCCACCTCGTTTTCTTCGGCACCGGCCTCCTTGACATGGGCGCGCTGACGCCCTTTTTCTACACCTTCCGCGAGCGCGACGCGATTTTGGACATTTTCGAGATGGTCAGCGGCGTGCGGATGAACTACGGTTACTTTAGGGTGGGCGGGCTCTCGAGAGACGTCCCCGAAGAATTCGAGCCCGCGGTGCGCAAGTTTCTAAAGAGTTTTCCGCGGATGCTCGAGCAGTACGCCGCCATGTTCGCCAAGAACGACATCTTTGTGAACCGCACCAAGGGCGTGGGTGTTTTAACTAAAGAGCAGGCGCTCGAGTACGGCCTCACCGGCCCGAGCCTGCGCGCGAGCGGGGTGGGGCTGGACTTCCGTAAGGCGCAGCCCTACAGCGGCTATGAGGACTACAAGTTCAAGGTGCCTACCTCGGACAAGGGCGACGCCTACGCCCGCTTCATGATGCGCTTTGAAGAGGTGAGCGAGAGCATGAGGATTGTGGAGCAGGCGTTGAATAGGCTCGAGCCCGGCCCCTTCAAGGACCCCGACCGCCGCATCTCCCTGCCGCCCCGCAGCGAGCTTGAAACTTCGATGGAAGCCGTTATCTTCCACTTCAAACTCGTGACCGAGGGCTTCCACCCGCCTCGAGGCGAGGTCTACGTGCCCACCGAGTCGGCGCGCGGCGAGCTGGGCTACTACCTCGTTTCGGACGGCGGCTCGATGCCCTACCGCGTCAAGGTGCGGGTGCCGAGTCTCATTAACTTGCAGAGCCTGGAGCCGACCTGTCTCGGCGGGCTTTTTGCCGACATGGTGGTAAATATCGCCACGATGGACCCGGTGATGGGGGACGTGGATAAATAGATGGTTGAGCGCGAGAAGAGATGCACGGCTAGTTTTCTGTTAGAAAGGCGGGAACAATGAACTTGCTTTCTGTGCTTTTATGGATTCTGGCTGGCTGCGCTCTTTTCGTCCTTCTCGCGCTGTTTGTCGGTAAAGCTCTTGTGTGGTTTTTCGGGAAAATGGAAGCGCGCGAGCAAAAGTATATAGAAGAGGGCCGTGTGAGCAGGTGGGCTTTTGTTTCGTACTTTCTCATGTTACTCAATTTTGTGTACCTGCCAACGACCTTCTTCGATTCATGGGCGGTCAAGCTGGCTATCTTCATACCCGGAATAGTTGCTTGTGTGGTCGGCGCAAAGATTTTTGTAAAATCCCTCAGGGAGCAAAGGCTCGAGGCGCAAAAGCTCAAGCGCGCAGAGGGAGCGTGATGAGGAGACGTGGACAGATGAGTTTTGGGGAGGAGGCTGATGTTTCACATGCAGTTTAGTAGTGGGCTCGAGCACATCATCAACGAAAGGGGCGAGAAAACCAAGGTCGTGCTTCCTTTTGAAGTATATGAGAGGATGCTCGAGGACCTTCACGACCTCCTCGTTATCGCTGAGCGGCGCGACGGCGAAACCTTGTCGCTCGAAGAATTCAAGGCGCGTATGAGTAGTTATGAGCATATAGAGGAAACACAATGGTAGAAACGGTCAAACCATATTTTGCCGATAAACAAGATGTCTTAAACGAAATCTTGGGGCGCTACCCCGACTATGGCCGCCGCAGCGCCGTCATGCCCCTCTTGTGGGAGGTGCAGCGCGCCGAGCGGCACATTTCGGAAGCGCGTTTAGAAGAAATCGCGGCGATTCTGGACCTCCACGCCACCGAGGTCAAGGGCGTGATGAGCTTTTATTCGACCTATCACGAGCAGCCCGTGGGCGCGTATCACCTGCAAATCTGCTCGACATTGCCCTGCGCCTTGGCAGGTTCAGATGAGATGTGCGACTTTATCTCTGAAGAGCTCGGCCTCGTCCCCGGCGAGACGAGCCGCGACGGGCGCTTTAGCATCCAAAAGGTTGAGTGTTTAGGCTCGTGCGGCACCGCGCCCGTACTTCAGGTGAACGACACCTATTACGAGCGGGTGACGAAAACGCGGTGTAAGGAACTTTTGGAGGCTTTTCGGCGGGATGAGACGCCGGAGCCCAAGTTTGAACGCGGCGGCGACAACGCGGGCGCAACGAAGCCCGTCATCGGAGGTGAATAGTGGACGCAGTGGCAGATAAGCCCAAGCCAATTACCAGCCGCAAAGACCCGCGTTACAAGGTGGCGCTGTACGAGCACGTGGGGGTCGAGGGGGCGTGGACGCTCGACTATTACCTCTCACACGGCGGTTACGACGGAGCGAAAAAGGCGCTCACGACGATGAAGGCCGAGGACGTGGTGAATGAGGTGAAAGCTTCGGGGCTGCGGGGCCGGGGCGGCGCGGGCTTTCCGACGGGGGTCAAGTGGTCGTTTATGCCCAAACCGGACGGGCGGCAGCGTTTCATCCTCTGTAACGCCGACGAGTCGGAGCCGGGGTCGTTTAAGGACAGGTATGTGCTCGAGGACGACCCCCACCAGCTCATCGAAGGCATGATTATCGCGGGTTACGCGATTCAAGCGACCAAGGGCATCATCTACATCCGCGGAGAATATTACAAAGGCTACGAGCGAACCGAGCAAGCGGTCATAGAGGCGCGCAAGGCGGGCTACTTGGGCAAAAACCTGTTCGGGACGGATTTCGAGTTCGACATCATCTTGCACCGTGGGGCCGGGGCCTACATCTGCGGCGAGGAAACGGCGCTGATGAACTCGTACGAGGGTCTGCGCGCCAACCCGCGCCTCAAGCCGCCCTTCCCGGCGCAGGCGGGCGTCTACAGCAGGCCGACGACGATCAACAACGTGACTTCGTTGGCGAGCGCCGTCCACATCATCAACAAGGGCGCGGCGTGGTTTTCAAACATGGGCAGCGAGGACTCGAAGGGCACCAAGCTCTACCAAATCAGCGGCCCCGTCGCCCGGCCCGGCGTTTACGAAATGCCGATGGGCGCGACTTTTCGTGAACTCGTTTATGACCTCGCGGGCGGGCCGACGCTTGCGATAAAAGCGCTCATTCCGGGGGGCTCCTCGACGCCAATGTTCCCCTTTACGGACGAGTATCTGGACACGCCGATGGATTACGGCTCGATCACCAAGAAGGGCTCGATGCTGGGCACGGGCGGCGTCATCCTCATCCCCAAAGAGAAGTGCATGGTGAACGCGCTATACAACATCGTGCGCTTTTATGCGCACGAGTCCTGCGGCAAATGCACCCCCTGCCGCGAGGGCGTCGCCACCTGGCTGCCGAAGATGTACAAAAAGCTGCTCGCGGGCTTGGGGCAACCGGGCGACTTGGAGCTTATCGAGAACATGGTCAAAAACATGCGCGGCACCGCCTTTTGCCCCTTGGCCGACGCCTGCGCGATGCCGGTGCAGGCGAGCATCAAGTATTTCCGCGAGGAGTACGAGTATCTGATTCAACACGGGGAGCCGATGTACAAAAAGATGGATTGGTGGGCGGAATGAGGAGTTTTAAGAGGGACGTGACGCATGAAAGTTAAAGTCAACGACGTAGAGATGGATTTAGAACCCGGCACCTCCGCCATTGACGCGGTTTTTGCCGCCGGGTACGACGTGCCGTACTTTTGCTCGCAGGAGTACATGTCGCCCATTGGGGCCTGCCGGATGTGCTTAGCCAAGGTGGGCGCGCCGCGCAAGGACCAGAAGACGGGTGAGTGGATTTTGGACGAGGAGACGGGCGAGCCCAAAATTTTCTATTTCCCGAACCTCATGGCGACCTGCACCACCGCGGTGATGGAAGGGATGGTCGTTGACACGCTCTCCTCCGAAGTAAAAAGCGCGCAGGCGGGGATGATGGAATTTACCCTCATCAACCACCCGCTCGACTGCCCGACCTGCGACAAGGGCGGGGCCTGCGAACTCCAAGACCGCGCGTACGAGTACGGCAGCGGCGTGTCGCGGTTTCAGTTTACCAAGCGGCATCAGGAGAAGCATCACGCGCTCTCGAGCCTCATCACCCTGGACCGCGAACGTTGCATCCACTGCAAACGCTGCGTGCGTTACTTTGAAGAAATTCCTGACGACGAGGTGCTGGACTTTATCGAGCGGGGCGGGCACACCTACATCGGCACCGAGGAGGAAGGTTTACCCTCGAACTTCACGGGCAACATCACCGACATTTGTCCGGTTGGGGCGCTGCTGGATTCGACGAGCCGCTTCCGGGGTCGCAACTGGGAATATGACCATACCCGCACCACCTGCTTGCACTGCCCGGTGGGCTGCGCGACGAATGTGGACGCGCGCACGGGGCGCATCGAGCGGGTCAAGGGGGCGCGCAACACGCAGGTCAACAACGACTGGATTTGCGATGGCGGGCGCTTTGGGCACGAGTATGTGGACGCCAAAGATCGCATCAGAAACCCGATGATTCGCCTTAACGGGCGGCTCACGCCCGTGACCTGGGACGAGGCGGCGGAATTTGTCGCGGAGCAGCTTAGCGCGTTTGGTGAGGGCGAGCCGGGGATTGTTTTGAGGGCTGACGCGACGCTCGAGGAAGGCGTCGCCGCCAAGAGCTTGGCCGAACACTTCAAGGGCGGCCTGGACCACTTCCCACGCCCCGCCGCCTCGGTCATCCCGAACGCGCCGCAGGCTACGCTCACGGACGTGGCGACGAGCGACGCGCTGTTGGTGATCGGCGACCTCACCGAAGAAGCGCCCGTGGTGGATTTGCGCATCAAAGAGGCGCTAAAGGGTGTGGTGCCCCCCGAACTCATGGCCCACGGCGTGCCCATCGCCGATTTGCGCCTCAAGGAGCGCGCGCCGCGTAAGCGCGAGCTTTTGAACGTGGCCGCACCTTACCGCGTTGATTTGATGAGTCATGCAGGCTCGAGCGTCGTCTATCCAGCAGGCAGGGAAGCCGCATTTCTTCAAAGCCTCGTAAGCGTCGCCAACGGTGAGACGGTAGACGACGCGACGCGGTTTGGGATGAGCCAAGAGGACATGCAAGGGCTCGTCACCCGCCTCAAAGATGCAGAAGACGCCGTCATCATCTACGGTGGTTTCGTCACTGCTTCACGCGAGGCGGCGGACGCGGCGAACGCGCTTGCCAAGGCGGTGGGGGCCAAGGCGGTGGCGGTGGGGCCGATGGCGAACTCGCATGGGTTGGAGCGTCTGGGCGTTCTCCCCAAAGACACCCACCACTCCTACGCCGGGATGCTGAACGGCGGGGCTCGAGCCCTCCTCCTGTCCAACTTAGACCCCGCAGCGGACAAAGAGGTGGCGGAAAAGCTGGGGGGAATCGAGCTTTTAATCGCCCACTCCACTTTCCCCACCGCCACCACCAAAATGGCCCACGTCGTCCTGCCCGCCAAAACGGGTTACGAAAAAGAGGGGACGGTGGTGAACCTCGAGGGCCGCTATCTCAACGTCAGCGCCGCGCCCGTGGACGGCGGCGGGGCGGAAGATTTCACGGGCGTCGTCAAACGTTTGGGTGACGCGCTGGGCACCCGTTTGGATGGCCGCAGCCTCCGCAGCGCCCACCGCGCGTTTAAGAAAGACTTCAGCGTTGACTTAAGCGAGCTTCCCGACGAAGGTTACCTGCCCCCGGTCGTCCTCAAAGGCGAAGCCCCGCAAGGGGTTGAAGGGCGCACTGAGGGTAACCTCCTCTTGGTGCCCACAATGGTCCGCGCCGAGCATTTGGGGCGCAACCCCGGCTTGCGCTCAGCCTTTGGTGAAACGGCGTTGCGCCTTCACCCGGCGGACGCGCTAGCTCGAGACCTAACCCCCGGTAGCCGCGTCAAGCTCACCGTCGGCGGCGCGACGCGGCGCGCGGTGGTGGCGGTGGACGACGGTGTGCCCGAAGGGCTCATGCTCCTGCCCGCGCTGCCCGAGCAGCCGATGGGGTTGGTGAGGGTTGACGTGGAGGCGCTCGAGAAAGAGGTGGAAGCTCCGAGGCTCGAGACCCCGTTGCTTGGAGCCGCCTCATGAGCGAAGTCCTTTTCATCACCCGCGCGAACGACCCGCTCATCATCACTTTCTTAAAGGCGCTCCTGCTCTGCACCGTCCTCTTGGGCGCGTTCGCCTACATGACCGTCATCGAGCGCCGCGTCTTGGCGCGGATGCAAAACCGTATAGGACCCAACCGCGTGGGACCCTTCGGGATGCTGCAACCCATCGCCGACGCCATCAAGTCGATTTTCAAAGAGGACATCACCGTCACGGCGGCGGACAAGTTCGTCTACTTTCTCGCGCCCTTCGTGTCCATCACCTTTGCGCTCACCGCGTTTGGCGCGATTCCCGCGGGTCCGGCGGGGAGCTTGTTCGGCTTCAATCCCTGGATTATGGATTTGGACATCGGTCTCCTCTTTGTACTCGCCGCGACCAGCATCGGGGTCTACGGCATCTTTTTGGCGGGCTGGGCCTCGAACTCCAAATACTCGCTGCTGGGCAGTTTGCGCTCGTCGGCGCAGCTCATCTCGTACGAACTCGGGCTGGGTTTGTCCGTGCTGACCATCATCATGATCGCGGGCACCCTGAACTTGCGCGAAATCGTCTACCTCAACGTCTGGTCTATCTCCCCCTGGCTCTGGCTGCCGCTTACAGTTGCCTTTGTGACCTTCGTCATTTCCGCCATCGCCGAGGTGAACCGCACGCCCTTTGACTTGCCCGAGGCGGAGCAGGAGATTGTCGCGGGCTACCTCACCGAATATTCGTCCATCAAGTGGGCGCTCTTCCAAATGGCCGAGTACGTCAACATGATGACCGCCGCCGCCTTTATCAGCACGCTCTTTCTGGGCGGCTGGCGCGGCCCGGATTTTTTCAATAACATCATTCCGGGGATGGCGGAGTGGCCTTTTGTCTGGCTTATCGCCAAAATGGCGATTTTCATGTTCCTGTTCATCTGGCTGCGCGGCTCCTTGCCCCGCTTTCGCTACGACCAGCTCATGCGCTTTGGCTGGATTTACCTTTTTGAGATTGCGCTGGGGAGCGCGATTTTGACGGGGGCTATCATCGCTTTTGTGCTCTAGCGGACGTGCTTGATGACGAGACTCGAGGAGAGCGTATGAATAACAAAGTCGTATCCATCCACATCGCATCCCGCGCAGAAGCGCCGATGGAGACGGTAGATTTGGTGGAGGCTGTTCAAGGGAAGGGCCTTGAGGGTGACCGCTACTTCAAGGGCGAGGGAACTTTTTCCGACACGGTTGAAGCGCCCTCTTTTGAGGTGACGCTGGTTGAGAGGGAGATGCTCGAGGCGTTCAACAAGCGGAGCGGGCACGACTTGGCACCCGGCGACCTGCGCCGCAACATCGTCACCAAGGGCGTCAGCCTCAATGGGCTTGTGGGAAAAACGTTTAGAGTCGGCGACGTTGTGCTGCGCGGCACCCGGCTGTGTGAGCCCTGCAACCACCTCGCCACCATCGTCCACAAGGACGTGCTGAGCATGGTTCATCAGGCGGGCTTGCGGGCGGGCATCGTTAAAAGCGGTACGATTCGGGTAGGGGATTCGGTAAGTATTTTGTTAGAGGAGACCGTATGAGTGTTTTAGACATCGCCAAGGGGATGGGCGTCACGCTCGGGCACCTTTTCAAGAAGCCCGTGACGGTGCGTTATCCCGAAGAGCCCGCGACGGTGCAGCCGCGCTTCCGGGGGCGGCACCACCTGTTGCGGCATCCGAACGGGTTGGAAAAGTGTATCGGCTGCTCCTTGTGCGCCGCGGCCTGCCCAGCCTACGCCATCTACGTCGAGGCCGCCGAGAACGACCCCGACCACCCCACCTCGCCCGGCGAACGCTACGCCAGCATCTACGAAATCAACATGCTGCGCTGTATTTTTTGCGGCATGTGCGAGGAAGCCTGCCCCACGGGCGCGGTGGTCCTGGGCCACGAGTTCGAGCTCGCCGACTACCGCTACAAGGACTTCACCTACGGCAAAGAAGACATGCTCGTCGGCACCAAGGGCAGCAAGTGGCAACGCCGCGAAGCCGCCGCCGAGGGCAAGGAGGTTCGCCTGGGCCTCAAGTCGGGGCCGCGGCCTGAGCTCGAGGGGGTGGACTACTAGTGGGAGGAAAGAGAAAAGGACTGAGAGGAAAGTTATACTTTTCTCTCCTCTCTCAGTCCTCAGTCCTAGAGGACTTACCGTGCTGATGTTCATCATCCTTGCCGCCGTCATGACCCTCGGCGCGGTGGGCGTCATCACGCTGCGGCAGCCCGTCCACGCGGCGCTCTCGCTCGTCGGGACGCTGCTGACGCTGGCGGTGACTTACGTGACTTTGCAGGCGCACTTCCTCGCGGCGATTCAGGTCATCGTTTACGCGGGGGCCATCATGGTGCTCTTTTTGTTCGTCATCATGCTGCTCAACGTGGGGGAGGAGCGCGCCACAGGGCTCGGCTGGCTGCGCCCGGCGGCCTACTTAACGGGTCTGGTCGCGGCGGTGGGCATCGCGCTTGTCGCTTTCTCGAGCCCGCAGCTCCTGCCAAGTTTTGAAATCATCGCGGCGGCGCTGGGCGGCGGGGGCGCGGGGCCTATCGGCGACGCGCTCTTTACGCAGTTTGTGCTGGCGTTCCAGCTTGTGGGGGTGCTTCTACTCACGAGCATCGTCGGCGCGGTGTCGCTGGTGCAGCGGCGGGCGGTCTCGAGCCGCGCCGCCGAAGCGCCTACGGAAAAGCCGAGGGAACTCACCAATGCGTGAGGCCAACAAGGTAAAAGAGAAAGGGACTAAGAGGAAAGAAAAGGCTTTAACCTTTCCTCTTTCCTCTTTTACCTCCCCTACCTCCTCCGAAGGAGGCTCCTATGGTTCCCACTGAATACTACGTCGCGCTGAGCGGGCTTATTTTTTCGATTGGCGCGGTGGGGGTCTTGACCCGGCGGAGCGCCATCATGATTTTTTTGTCGGTTGAACTCATGCTCAACGCCGCTAACTTGGCGTTGGTAGCTTTCGCGCGGCAGTGGTCTATAGCGGGAAGCGCGGTGGCGCTCTCGGGGCAGGCGGCGGTGTTTATCATCTTGGCGATTGCGGCGGCGGAGGTGGCGGTGGGGCTGGGGATTCTGGTGGCGATTTTCCGCAACCGGGTGAGTACGGATGTGGACGCGCTTTCTGAGGTGCGGTTGTGAGGGGCTGGAGTAAAAGGGTTGATGGAGTTTTAGTGATGGGTGGGGCTCGAGCCCACCTTGAGAATTTTTATGAATCGCAGGAAGTTCTATGAGTGACGTTGTCGCCTTTGCCGCTTTCGCGCCCCTCTTAGCCCTCATCGGCGCGCTCATCAACGGCCTCTTCGGGCGCAGCCTCAAGGAGCCGGTGCCGGGAATTGTCGGCACGGTTGCCGTGGGCGCAGGATTTTTGCTCTCGCTCATCGCATTTTTTGCTCTCTTGGGACGCGAAGAGGGCGTTTCGGTTGCGCTCTGGCCCTATTTGACGGCGGGCGACTTCAGGCTCGACCTTGGCTTTGTGATAGACCCTTTAAGCGTCCTCCTGATGATGGTCATCACCGGGGTGGGCACGCTCATCCACCTCTATTCGATTGGCTATATGCACGGCGACGACGGCTTTAGCCGCTACTTCGCGGGGCTCAACCTCTTCGTCGCGGCCATGCTCGTGCTCGTGATGGCGGACTCGTTCCTGCTCATGTTCGTGGGCTGGGAGGGGGTGGGAGTCTGTTCGTACCTGCTGATTGGTTTCTGGTACGGCGACCGCCTCAACGCGGACGCGGCGCGTAAAGCCTTCATCGTCAACCGCATCGGCGACGTGGGCTTTTTGCTGGCGATGTTTCTGACCTTTCAGACTTTCGGCACCCTCAACATTGCGGCGGTCAACGAGGCGGCGGTGGGGCTTGCGATTGGTTCCACTACTTTAATTGCGCTGCTCTACTTCGTGGGGGCCACGGGCAAATCGGCGCAGTTGCCCTTGCAGGTCTGGCTGCCCGACGCGATGGCGGGACCCACGCCCGTGTCGGCCTTGATTCACGCGGCGACGATGGTCACGGCGGGGGTGTACTTGATTGCAAGGGCTGCGCCCCTCTTCGCAGGCGCGCCCGCCGCCTCGGCGGTGGTGGCCTGGGTGGGGGCAATTACAGCTTTTGTCGCGGCCTTTGCGGCCTTGTCGCAACGCGACGTCAAAAAGATTCTCGCCTACTCAACCGTGTCGCAGCTCGGCTATATGTTCGTGGCGGTGGGCGTCGGGGCCTACTGGGTGGGGATTTTTCACCTTTTCACCCACGCCTTTTTCAAGGCGCTCCTCTTTTTGGGGGCGGGCTCGGTCATTCACGCGTTGGGCGGCGAGCAGGATATTGAAAGAATGGGCGGACTCGGCAAGCACATGAAGACCACCGGAACCACTGCGCTTATTGCGGTGCTGGCGATTACCGGGGTGCCTTTGCTGTCGGGCTTTTTTAGCAAGGATGCGGTGTTGGCTTATACCTTTAACAGCGAACTTATCAGCGACTACGGCAACGTAATCATTTACGGCCTCCTGCTGGCGACGGCGGTGATGACCGCGTTTTATATGTTCCGCTGGTACTACCAAGTTTTTGCGGGCGAAGAAAGGTTTACGGCGGAGGCGCGGGCGCGCCTGCACGAGTCGCCTCGAGTCATGACCGTGCCGCTTATCGTCCTCGCCTTTTTTAGCGTGGTGGCGGGGTATATCGGTTTGCCCGAGTTTGTCGCGCCGAGCTGGTTCGCGGGGTGGCTCGAGCCCGTTACCCCTGTTCTAAGCTTCGCGCACCCTACCCTTCAAACCGAATGGCTCCTCATCGGTGTGTCGGTCCTCGCGGCGGCGGTGGGCTTGTTCGTCGGCTTCTGGTTCTATCACCTGAGCGGCGGGCGGCCCGCGCGGCGTCTCGCTGAAAGTTTAGGCCCGCTCAACACGCTGTCGCAGCGCGGCGGCGGCTTCGACGCGCTCTACAGGAGTCTCTTTACCCGAACAGGTGAGGGTGCTGCAACTGGGCTTTCTACGGTGGACCGGGAACTTGTAGACAAAGGCATCGGCGGCGGCTTCACCAGCGCCGGGCTCTTCGCGCGCACCGTCGGATTTCTCCAAACGGGTTATGTTCGCGCCTACGCGCTGGCGATGCTCCTCGGGCTGGTGGCGCTCGTGCTCGTCGTGGTTCTTCTAGGGGTGCTGGCATGACGCTGGCGGCGCTCCTCGTTCCCTTGGCGACTGCGCTTGTGGTCGCGCTCATTCCCACCTCGCCGCTCAAGCACGCCTTTACGATTATCGGCACGCTGGCGACGTTTGTGGTGGCGCTGTTTCTGGGCTCGAGCCCCGCTGTCGAAACTCTCTGGATACCGGGCTTCGAGGTCTACTTCTCGCTCAGCCCGGCGGGGGCCTCCGGCCTCCTCGTCCTCGTCGCCTCGCTGGTGATGATTCCCGCGGCGGTTTACGCGAGTCTCACCGTGGAGCGTCACATGGGCGCGTTCGTCGCTTTGCTGCTGCTCATGCAGGCGGGGCTCAACGGCGTGTTTCTAGCCAAAGACCTCGTGCTCTTCTACGTTTTCTGGGAAGCGACTTTAATCCCCAGCGTGCTCATGCTCGGCATTTGGGGCGGGTTGGGGCGGCGGCAAGCGGCCATTAAGTACCTCATGTACGCGGTGACGGGCTCGTTTCTCATGCTCGTCGCCATTCTCGCCATCAGACCACTCTCCGGCGCGCTGAGTTATCGCCTGGACGACCTCTTGGCGGTCACGCCCGCGCTACCTTTCCCCACACAACTCTGGCTCTTTATCGCTTTCACGCTCGCCTTTGCAGTCAAGCTCCCCCTCTGGCCACTCCACGCCTGGCTGCCCGACTTTCACGAGCAGAACCACCCTTCGGGGGCCGCCGACATGGCGGGCACGCTCTACAAGGTGGGCGGCTGGGGCTTTTTCGCCTGGGCGCTGCCGCTTTTGCCCAACGCCGCCGCCGCCGCCGCGCCTTACCTGCTCGCCTTTGCCGCGGTCACAGCGCTCTACGCGGCCATCATCGCCACCTCGCAAACGCACATGAAACGCCTCCTCGCCTACGCCTCGTTGTCGCACATGGGCATCGTGGGCGTCGGCGTGTTCGGGCTGCACATCGCGGGGCTTAATGGGGCAGTGTTCCTTTTGGCCGCGCAGATGGTCTCGACGGGCGGGCTTTTTCTCCTTTCCGGGATGCTCTACGCGCGGCGCGGGAGTTTCGACCTGGCTCACTACGGCGGGCTCGCCAAAAGCGCGCCGATGATGGCCGCGGTGATGCTTTTCGTCCTGTTCGCGTCCATCGGGGTGCCGGGCCTGTCCAACTTTCCGGGTGAGTTTATGAGCCTGATGGGAGCCTTTCAAACAAACGTCTGGCTGGCGGGGGTGGCGACGCTCTCCGTGATTGCGGCGGGCGTGTACGGCGTCAACCTCTATCAGCGTCTCTATCAGGGCGCGGAGACGCACGGGCCGGTGCGGGAGATGGGGAGCCGTGAGCTACTTCTCTTGGCACCCATCGTGGCCGGGATTCTCTGGCTGGGCGTGTTTCCGAACCCGCAGCTCAGGCGCATCGAAAGGCAGGCGCTTGTTATTACCACGCAGCAAGACGCGCTTCTAGTCAAAGTTCCCTCAGACAACGCGCGGTTGGAAGCGGCTCGAGGAGGCACCCAGTGATTCCGGCGGTAGACGTAAGTTTCGCCACCATCGCGCCCCCTTTGATCCTGCTCATCACCGCGGCCTTTGGGCTCCTTTTCGCCATTTACAACGAGGACAGCCACCCGTCGGCGGTGCTGGCGTTCGTCGGCATCGCGGTCTCAGCGTTGTTCAATTTCAACCTGTTCGTGAGTAACGCGCCGGGAGCGGAGAGCGCCTTTGGGCTGCGTTACTTAGCGGACCGTCCGGCCTTGGCGCTCAACTTCGTGATTCTCATCGGGACGGCCCTGGCGGTGTGCATAAGTTACGACTATCTGAAGCGGGCGGAGCTCGAGCATCCCGAATACTACCCGCTGGTGCTCCTCAGCGCGACAGGCGCGATGGTGCTCGTTGCGGCGGGCGACTTCGTCACGCTGGTGCTGGGCTTAGAAATTATGTCCTTAGCCGTCTACGTGCTCTCGGCCTGGCGGCAGGACGCGCGCGAGTCCGAAGAGGCGGGGATGAAGTATTTTCTCTTAGGCGCGTTCGCCTCGGCCTTTTTGATTTACGGCGTGGCGCTCCTCTACGGCGCGACGGGACAGTTCGTTTACGGCGGAATCGCCGCCGCGCTCCTTTTGGAGGGTTTCAGCCAGCCCCTGCTCGCGGCGCTGGGGGGTATGTTCATCCTTTGCGGTCTCGGCTTCAAAACCGCGCTCGCGCCCTTTCACCAGTGGTCGCCCGACGTGTATACGGGCGCGCCCACCTCGGTCACGGCCTTTATGAGCGTGGTCGTCAAGACCGCCGCCTTCGCGGCGCTCCTGCGCGTGTTCGCCGTTGTTTACCCTTTTATCGGCGAAATATTTCCTCAAGTTTTGGCCGTGTTGGTGGCGCTCACGCTCATTGTCGGCAACTTTACTGCGCTCTTGCAACGGAGCGTCAAGCGGATGCTGGCCTATTCGGCGGTGGCGCACGCGGGCTACTTGGGATTGGCGGTGCTCGCGGCGGGCACGGTAGGCACGGAGGCGGTGGTGTGGTATCTGACCGCCTACACGCTCATGAACGCGGGCGCGTTCGCGGTCCTTACGCTGATTGGCGATAAAAACGACCACGGCGACGATTTGGAACGCTTCGCAGGTCTAGGACGCAAACGCCCCTGGCTGGCCGCGATGATGACGCTCTTTATGCTCAGCTTGGCGGGCATCCCGCCCTTGGCTGGGTTCACGGGTAAGATTCTAGTATTCGGCGCGGCGATTGAAGCGGGCTATATCACGCTTGCCATTATTGCCATCGTTACAAGCGTGGCCGCGGTGTTTTATTACTTCCGGGTTATCGGCGCGATGTACTTTAGAGAGCCCGAGTACGAGCCGCCGCGCTTTTTTAGTGGCGCGACGAACATCGCCATTGGCGTGGCGGCGTTGGGTACGGTGCTCCTGGGCATCCTGCCGGGGTGGTGGTACGGGCTGCTCGAGGCCGGACAGAGCTTCCTAACAAGCCGCTAGCGCACTACACGTCACGCTTGATGACACTCCGGGGAGGCTTTGGAAGCCTCCCCTATTTTCCCGACTGTCGCGCATAATTCCTGACCATCATCCCCTGAGAGTGCCGCATCCCCAGCTTCTCATAAAAGGGTTGTAGCGCGTCGTCACAAAGCAAGTCAACCATGTAAAGCCCGTCCAAACTCTCCAACATCCGCCGCATGAGCTCCTGCCCAACACCCTGTTTTTGGTGAGAAGGGAGCACCTCGAGCAGCGGCACATAAGCCGCCAACACGCCGTCGCTGATGGCGGTAACGAAGCCGACGACTCTGTCTTCCACCCCGTCCTCTGCCCCGTCTTCTTCCCAGGCCAGCACGACGTGAGAACTTGCTTGCAGGATGCGCAGGTGCGTTTCAGGGGAAGGCGGATTCGGCCAGCCGACGAAAAAGCCCGTGAGCTTGTCGGGTGTAACGCCTTCTAAGTTCGTCTGATAAGAGAACACGCCTTCATTTTGTCACGCGTGTGGGAAAGGGCACAAGAACGGGCCGTGACAACTGCCAAGAAATCAACGTCGCGCCCGCGGGCAAAGCTCTACAATCCGGTGTGGACCTCCAGCTCATGAACCTGATGATTGTCGACGACGAAGAGGCCAACATCGTCATCCTAAAAAGCATCCTGCAGCGCGCGGGCTACACGCAGCTCACCGTGCTTCGCGACCCGCGCGAGGTGGTCAAGCGCTTTGGGGCGTGTCGGCCCGACCTGCTGCTTCTGGACCTGCACATGCCCCACTTAGACGGCTTCGAGGTGATGGCGGCGCTTGGCCCTCTCATTTCAGAAGACGAGTATTTCCCCATCCTGATGCTCACCGCCGACGTGCGTCCCGAAACGAAGCAGCGGGCGCTCTCGAGCGGCGCGAGAGACTTTCTTAACAAGCCCTTCGAGGCGGAGGAGGTGCGGCTGCGGATCCGGAACTTGTTGGAGGCGCGCCGCTTTCACCTCAAGCTGCGCGAGCAAAACGAGGGGCTGGAGGCGCGGGTGAGGGAGCGCACCAAACAATTAGAAGAAACCCATATCGAAATGCTCGTGCGTCTAGCCAAGGCCGCCGAGTACCGCGACGACGAGACGGGCGAGCACGTCTGGCGGGTGTCGCGCACGTCTTGGTTGCTGGCGCTCGAGCTGGGCTTGCCTAAGGAACAAGCCGAAGAGTTGCTGCGCGCGGCGCGGCTCCACGACGTGGGCAAAATAAGCATTCCCGACGGCATTCTCTTGAAAGCAGGCAAGCTCACGCTGGAGGAGTTCGAGGTGGTCAAAACGCACGCCGCGGTCGGCGCGCAGCTTCTCTCGGGCGGGCGTTCGCCCCTTATCAAGATGGCCGAACTCATCGCCCTGACCCACCACGAGCGCTGGGACGGCACGGGCTACCCGCAGGGTTTGGCGGGCGAGGCGATTCCCATAGAGAGCCGCATCCTGGCGGTGGCCGACACGTTCGACGCCGTGACCCATAACCGCGCCCACCGCGAGGCCAGGGGGCTGCTCGAGGCCGTGGAGGAAATTAGAGCGCAGCGCGGCGCGCAGTTCGACCCGCAGGTGGTCGAGGCGTTCGTGCGCCTTTACGAACGCGGGGAGTTAATCACAGAACTCACCGCCGCCTAGAGGATCAACGTTCCTCAACGTTCAACCGTAAGCTCCGCCTCTTCCCACGCGAGCAGGCCGCCCGCCACGTTGACCGCGTCGTAACCCTTCTGTAACAGAAATTCCGTGACCTGCGCGCTGCGTTTGCCACTACGGCAATGCACCACGATCTCGCGGTCTTTGGGCAGTTCGGCCTCAAAGCGCCCGACGAATTCGGAAAGGGGCAGGAGGAGACTGCCGCCGATACGCGCCTCGTCAAACTCGTTTTGTTCTCTCACGTCGAGGAGCAGCGCGCCCGCGTCAACACGCTTCTGCGCCTCCTGGACGCTCACTTCTGGGACCCTATCGTTCATGAGGCCACTATAGCGGTAGAGCGGGGCGGTAGCGTTCTTTCACGACACCCACGCAACCGGCCCCCACGCGCCTCAGGGGTTAGGCTGGAGTATGCAATCTTCTGAAACTGCCTATGCCGAACGCATCCTCGCAATGTTGGGTGACGAAGACCCCATCAAGGTTTTGGAAAACACGCCACGCGTTCTGGAGACGCTTTTGGAAAGCTTAGGCGAGTACCGCATGAGTCTCTCCTACGCGCCGGATAAATGGACCGCGCGCGAGATTCTTTGCCATATGGCGGACGTCGAGCTCGGCAAGAGCTTTCGGATTCGGCAAGTCTTGGCGGGTGCCCCCATTCAAGTCTTTGATGAGAACAGGTGGGCGGAGCGGTATGGGCGACTCGAGCCCGCCCTGGCCGTCGAAACCTTTCGCGCGCTCCGCGCCTGGAACTTGGCCCTCTTTGCCGGTTTTGACCTGCACGACTGGCTTACCGAAGCCCGTCATCCCGAGCGCGGCCCCGTGAGTCTGGATTTGGAGGTGCGCTTCATGGCGGGCCACGACCTCAACCACCTGGCGCAGCTCCAGGCGATAGCGGAGAGCTAGGCTTCACACGCCGTCAAACCAAACGTGCTGGGTGAGCTGAGAAGCGCGTCATCGGGCGAAATACTGTTGGGCAAGCCATTGTTGTGGTTTGCTCCTCGCGTGATAGAAAAGAGCATGTCGTTTATTCTCAAATTTTACCGGAACGCTCTTGAACGTTAGAGCCCGCCCGCGCGCCCGCTGGGCCTTGCACGGTTGGGTAGGTCTGCTGCTCATCGCTATCTGCTGGCCGCTCAACTGGCTTTTGCCGGGTCTCCGGTCGCACCTGCTCTTTTTCCCGCTGTGGCTGGGGTACGTGCTGGTCGTTGACGCGCTCGTGTTGCAGCGGCGCGGCACATCGATTCTGACGCGCTCGAAGGGGGGGTTCACCATGCTTTTTGTGCTCTCCGCCCCCGCCTGGTGGCTTTTCGAACTCATCAACCTGCGCACCCAAAACTGGCACTATTTAGGCGCTGAAGATATGAGTAGATGGGTCTACGCCCTCACCGCCTCGCTGGCGTTTTCTACCGTGATTCCGGCGGTGTTCGAGACGGCGGAACTCGCGCGTTCCTTTGGGTGGGTCGACCGGCTCCGGCGGGGGCCGCGGATTCCCAAAACGGGGCGCACGGCGCTCGTGCTGTTCGGGCTCGGCCTCACCATGCTGGGGCTTGTGCTGGGCTGGCCTATCTATTTTTACCCGTTCGTGTGGGGCTCGGTTTATTGTCTGTTAGAACCTCTTAACCTGTGGCTCGGCAAGGGGTCGCTGCTCGAGCCCCTAGACCGCGGCGACTGGCGTCCGGTGGTGGCGCTGGGGGTGGGCGCGCTTCTATGCGGCTTTTTTTGGGAGATGTGGAACTTTTACGCCCTGCCCAAGTGGATTTACACCACGCCGGGCGTCGAGTTTTTGTACGTGTTCGAGATGCCGCTGCTGGGGTTTATCGGCTACATCCCTTTTGCGTTTGAACTTTACGCGCTTTTTCACCTCTTCAAGTGGCGGCCTTTGGAGCTGAAGTTGTAGATGAAGAAAGTGCCGAGTACCGAGTGGAAAGTAGTGAGTAAAGACAGAAACTTTTCCTCCTCTACTCCTACCTCAAAGATGGCGTGCGAGTTGTAGACGCGCATAAAGACTAGAGGGTTCACGTGACTGAAGCAGCCAGCTTATCTTTATGACCTATGACGTCATTGTCGTGGGTGCCGGGCCGGGAGGTTCGGCGGCGGCCTACGGGCTCGCTGAGGCGGGGCTCGAGGTGCTGCTCCTCGACGGGGTGACCTTTCCACGCGATAAAACCTGCGGCGACGGCCTCACCCCGCGCGCGGTGCAGGCGCTAAACGAGATGGGGGTGGACCCTCTAAACGTCCCCGGCGCGTGGCGGATGAACGAGGTGGCGGTGAGCGCGCCGAACGGCCGCACTGTTTCTCTGGAACTTCCCGACAAACCGGGCTGGCCCGACCACATCATCGTGGCCCCGCGCTACGCTTTAGATGACGCGGTTCGCGCTAGAGCCTTGGAGGCGGGCGCGCAGTTTTGTAAAGTGCGGGTGAAGGGGTTGGGGCGTGATGCCCACACCACCGGCTACGTCACCGTTCAAGGCCAACAAGAAGGACGAGACGTGTTTTACAGAAGCCGCGCGCTCGTCCTGGCAACGGGCGCGAACAGCGGTTTGCTCGTCAAGGCGGGACTGCTCGAGCGCCCGCCCCCGATGGCGCTGGCGGCGAGGGCTTACCTGGAGAACATTCAGGATTTGCCCCAACGGATGCAGTTCCGCTTCGACGGGCTGCCGCTCCCCGGTTACGGCTGGATTTTTCCCACCTCGACCACGACCGCCAACGTCGGCGTCGCGCTCTATCCCACGCTAGAGGTGTGGAAGCGGCTCGCCAAACCCACGCCGCCCAGGGAGGCGCTCGAGCCCTTTTTGCAGTCGCCCGCGTTGAGAGGGTCGTTACAGGGCTTACGCTTGGCGGGTCCCATCCAGGGTTACCCCATCCGCATGGACTTCCCGCGTTATTCCGCCGTGAGTGACCGCATTTTGCTCGTCGGTGAGGCGGCGGGGCTGGTAAACCCGCTCACGGGGGACGGGATTGACTTTGCGCTCGAGTCCGGACGTCTCGCCGCCAAGCATCTGGTTACTGCCCTCGCTCGAGGGGACCTTTCGCGCGCGGGGCTTTCATCCTATGACGCACGTTTACGCGAACGCTTCGGCTCGCTCTTCTCTTTTTCCCGCACCCTTCAAAAAGCCCTTCTTTCGCCGGGGCTGCTCAACACGCTCGTTTATCTCGCGGAGCGGCGGCCAGAGCTTGCTAAAGGACTTGCCAACGTCGTCTTGGGTCCTGAAGCGTCCGGGATTGGCAGACGCGCGTTACGCCGCGTTCTTCAAAGGCTCGCAGTTTCATAATCTTTACCTAAACGCCGGAACGTCAATCATCTTTCGGCGGGGCCTCATAAGCGCCGGGGTCGGGGTCGGCCCGACCGTCGCCGTTGCCGTCGATATAGCGCGGAAAGCCGAGGCCGCGCTGGTCGGTGGGCGTGAGCGGGAAGCCGGGGGTAAAGTCGATCACGTCGAGACCGCTCGAGCTTGAGGGGCGGCGAAGAGGGAGAACGGGCGTAAAGCCGCCCTGCACGCTGAGAGACCCCAAAGGGATAAAGTCGATGAAGTTGACCTGGTTGGGTAAGCCCCCACGGGAGAGCGTGCAGTTAGACGCATCTTTAACGACGTTACCGCCGAGGGAATGGATGGTGCCGCTGCAGTCGCCGTTGGGGCTGGACGCTGAAGAGCCGTTGTTTATGAGGAGGCTGTGCGCGAGAGTCATAACGCCGGAGTTGGAAACGGGAACAGGCGTTCCGTTGTTGTGGGCGACGGTGACGAAAGTAAGATTCGCCTCTCCTATGTTGATAAGGCCGCCGCGCACGGTGCCCGTGTTTCGGTTGCCGGTGATGGTCACGTTGGTTAAGGTGAGACGGCCGAACACTCCGTCTTCAGCATCCCCCTGGTTATAAATGGTGCCACCAAAGCGGGCTGCGTTAAAGGCCACGAGCGAGCGCTCGAGCACCGCCTCGGCACCGGTCTCGTTGTAAAGACCACCCGCGATACCGGTTCTAACTTCGATTCTGTTATGAATGATGGCGCTTTCTTTGGCAACCAAGCGACCAAAGTTAGCGACACCGACCCCTCTGTTATGGCTATAGACGCCCCCGGCCCCGCCCCTCTGCGCCAAGGTATTTTCCCCCACGACCACGCGGCTTAGCGTGAGCACCGCCTCGTTAAGAATACCGCCGCCGGGCCGGTCATGCTGCCGTCCGTTAAGCAGGTGGAGGTTCTCGAGCGCGACAAATATGGGCTCCTCGTCGCCGCCGCGGTGAATTTGGAACACGCGGTCGATTCTGTTGCCGTCTATTTTGACGAACCTGTTGTCCTCACTGGGGTCATCAACATACTGTGAGGTCTCATTGAGAAAACTGTCCATCGAGACGGAACGCGCCGCATCACCCACGTCGCCCACGATAGTCAGCGCGTCGGTAACGTCTAAGTCGCCGAAAGCGTCCTCAGCTACCGCGTCGCGCTCCGTCCCGCCCGGCTTCTCGAGGGTGAGGCGGTAACGTCCTCGCGGCACCTTGATGAGGTCGACTCCGGGCCGCGCGTTGGCCTCCATCACGGCGGCGCGCAGCGAACAGGTTTCGCTCTCAAGGCGGGGACGGGCGTCGCACACGCCGTCACCGGGTAGCGCGTCGGTTAGGTCGTCCGGGGTGTTGACGCGGAAAACCTGGGGAACCGTGTGGGCGTAGGCCGCGCAACTCGCGGGTTGACCTTCGATGGTATCGCGGAAGGTGCCGACAGCAGGAAACGTTTCCGAAGCGCGCGTTCCGAACACGTCGTCGGTGTAGACGACGTGAACGCGGTACTCGACCACCTCCCGGCAGGGGGCTATAGGGAGCGGCAGGCTCCAGAGATTGCCGCTGCGCCCCGTCATGGGACTGTAAGACGCGCCGTCGACGCTCAGGAAAACCTCTCGGGGCGTATAGCCGGTAGCGTCGATCTTGACGCTGAAAAGCTGTTCGTTGATGGGCGTGTTGTAAGAGAGCGGACCCGTCCGGTCGGTGAGCGTCAAAGAGCACCCTGTAAGACAGACGAAAAAGAGGGCGGCGGCAAGGAGTCGGCACGAGAGCGTCATCGGACACCTCCAGGCAAAAGGGCGCGAAACACTTCTGAAAAAACGGCGTCCGCACGACGGCAGAAATGTGAACGTAATGTGAGCCCCAATGTACTACAGATTGCCGTCAAGTGCAAGCCCGGCAAGAGGGGCGTCAGGGGGAGAAGCTTGCGCCTTCATTTTTCGCATGGCGTACCAGGCATACCATTTCCCATCTGGGCCAACGGCAGCGTCTGCGTAACCTGAACTTGCTACTCGGACCCCGCCGCCCGGTATCCCCCCACGAGCCGCCCGATAATGATGGCGATGTAAAGAAGCCCCAGCATCGCTTCGACGACCGCCAAAGACTGAACCCAGGCCGAGCGCGGGGTGATGTCGCCGTAACCCAGCGTGGTGAGCGTCGTATAGGAAAAGTAGACCATCCGTTGCCACGCGATAGGCGCGTCCAAAGCCCCCGAGACCGCGAACGCCTGCGGGTCGAGCGTCTGAATCATCATAAAAAGTGCGGTAAAGGCGTTGCCGAAGAGGATGTAAACCGTGACCGCCGCGTAAATCACGTCACGGGTGACGCCGTCTGTATAGAAGATGAACTCGAGCAGCGCGAGCACGATGAGCCCCTGAAAGACGAAGAGCGCGCCGTAGTTGGCGAGCGTGAGCCAGAAAATGTCGCCCCCCGTGAGCACCCAGGGAATCCCGACCGCGAGGGTGAGAAGCGCCACGCCGCTGGTCGTCAAAAAGCGCACGCGGTTTACGCTCGCCGCGTAGACGCCGCTACCCAAAAGCGCGCAGTAGGTGGCGAAATAAACGGCGTTTTGCTCCCTGCCCAGGAGCGAAAAGGGATAGGTGAGTTGCAGCAGCAGCATGGCCGCGAGCACGTAGATAACGCGACCTTTCACGGCTCCTAAGGGGGACGCATCCGTCACGGTTGACGCGCCTGCTCAAGATACAGGGGGTATCTGTACGCCAAGAGACGGTGGGGTGCTGCCCGGCAGGCACAAGCCTTGACAGCGTTAGAAGCAGGCTCGAGCGTCAAGGGACTAAACGCGCTCCGTCGGAACAGCCCTCGGCCCGCGGCGACCGAAACGCCTGGCGAGCTCGAGCTCACTCAGCACCAGTGCGGTGGGACGACCGTGCGGGCAGCTCCAGGGGGTGTCGCAGCGGGCGAGGGCGTCCAGAAGCGTTTGGGCGTTCGCGCTAGAAAGCGCGTGCCCCGCCTTCAGCGCGGGCAAACAGGCCAAGCGGCCCAGCACCGCGCGCCAGGCTTCCTCCGCACCCCGACGCCCCAACGCGCCCTTGACCACGTCGGCCAGAAGCGCGGGGTGCGCGAGCAAAAAGGCGGGCACGGTCCGCAAGCGCCAGATGCCGGGGCCGAAGGGCTCGAGCCTCAGCCCGAACCCAGAGAGCGCCTCACGCCGCTCCTCGTAAAGCAGCGCCTCTTCTAGCGAGAGCGGCAGGAGTTCGGGGTAGGCGAGTTCGGCGGGCGTTTCTTCGCGGTAGCGGCGCGAGAGTTCTTCGTACAAGATGCGTTCGTGCGCGGCGTGCTGGTCCACCACCCAGAGCTGGCCCTCGGCCTCGGCGAGCAAGTAAAGCTCGCGGAAGCGGCCCAAGTAACGCAAGACGGGAAGACTCGAGCGCGGCGCGGGCGCGATTCCCTCGCCTGCGTCAAAAGAATGCAACTCGGGCAGCGCGGGCGCGAGCGGGTGCGACGACAGCGCCTCCTCAACCGCGCGCTGCACAAAGGCCGCGACGCGCGCCTCTTCCAAGAGCCTCACGCGCCGTTTGTCGGGCGCGGTGTTGACCAACACGGTGTCGAAGGGGATATGTAGGTTAAACACCCCCACCGGGTGATGCCCCGCGCGCAAGAGTTCGCGGTAGCCCAAACTAACAGCCTTGAGTAGCGCCTCGGGCCAGTCCACCGGGCGGCCATTAACCGCCAGTAGGAGGCGGTCACGCCGCGGGCGGGTGAGTTCGGGGCGGGAAAGAAGGCCGCGAAGCCTGAAAGCGTCCTCTTGCGCTCCCAACGCCAACAAACGGTTTGCCGTCACCGAGCCCCACACGAATTTTGCCGCCTCGTGAAAGCTCCCGCCCGCGTAGTCCCACCGCTCGCCGCTGTCGGCTGTGACTTTGAAGCGCACGTCGGGGTGATGCAAAAGGTAGTGCGAAAGAAGCGAGAGCGCCCGTTTGCCCTCCGTGGCGGGCGTTTCCAAAGCCTGCAAGCGCGCGGGCAGCCCCGCGAAAAGCTCGGTGACTTCGGCTTTGGTGCCCTGGGGCGCGGGGTGCTCCTCGAGCACCTGCACGTCCCCCTGCACCGTGAGGCTCGCGCCGCCAAGCTGCCCCGCGGGGCGACTGGTAAGCCGCAGCTTGGCGGCGTGCCGGATTGCGTAAAGCCCTTCGCCGCGAAAGCCAAAGGTCTGGATGGTGCGTAGGGACTCGAGCTTCGACGTGCTGTGCGCCTCCGCAGCCAGAGGCAGCTCGTCTTTGGGAATGCCCGCGCCGTTGTCCGCAACCGTCACACCTTTGATGCCGCCCTCGCTAAGCTCGACTTCCAATCGTGTTGCACCTGCATCCAACGCATTCTCGACGAGTTCCTTGAGCACGTCCACGGGCGCGCTCACGACCTCGCCCGCCGCGATTTCGCGCACCGTTTCGGGGGGGAGTTTGCGAATCATGAGCTAACCTCTAAATGGGTCATGTTCTGTTGAACATCTATTACCTCCCCCCTTAATAAGGGGGGACTGAGGGGGGATTTGCTTCTGCCACCCTGCCGTAAAGCCGGTCAGAAATAAATCCCCCCAACCCCCCTTGACAAGGGGGGCTCTGGTAGGAACTCGAGCCTTTTTCAGATGCCCTTTAGCCATAACTCAAGAAGCAACCATCCCCCTGGCCCGCTCCTGGAGGCGGTGGAGCAGGGTGAGCGCCTCGAGGGGCGACAAACGACTCACGTCTTGGGACAAAAGCGCGTCCAGAACCTCTTTGGCGAGGTCGTTTTGGGTGGACTCGAGCCCGGCCATGACCGCACGAGCTCTAGTCAAGACTTCCGCGGGCACCCCTGCGAGTTTGGCGACTTCCAACCCATACGCCTTGCTCGCTGGACCCGGCAGGACCTGGTGATAAAACACCAGCCCGCCCGCCTCCTCCTTGGCGGCCACATGATAGTTACGCGCCGCCGCGAGTCGGCTCGCCAGGCCCGTGAGCTCAAAATAATGCGTGGCGAAGAGCGTGTAAGCCTTTACGCAGTCGTGCAGGTACTCCGACGCGGCCCAAGCGAGCGCGAGGCCGTCGTACGTGCTCGTGCCGCGGCCTATTTCGTCCAAAAGCACCAAACTTTTGGGTCCCGCGTTCTGCAAGATGCGTGCGAGCTCGTCCATCTCGACCATAAAAGTGCTGCGCCCGCCCGCGATATCGTCCGATGCGCCGATGCGGGTGTAGATGCGCTCGAAAAGGGGCAGCGTCGCCTGTTCGGCGGGCACGAAGGAGCCGACCTGGGCAAGAAGCGCGATGAGCGCGTTTTGCCGCAAGTACGTAGATTTGCCGCTCATGTTAGGACCGGTGAGGAGGGTGAAACGCTCATAAGCGCCCAGCGAGGTGCTATTGGGGATGAAGGTGTGAAAACGCTCAACCACCGGATGGCGTCCTGCTTCTATCTCGAGCGCATGGTCATCCGTTAATACCGGGCGGCAGTAGCCCCCCTGCGTCGCCACCTCCGCGAGACCGGCGTACACGTCGAGTTCGGCCAGGGCCGCGCCGAGTTCGCGCACCGCCTCGGCGCAGGGGGCGAGTTCGGCGCGCAAGGCGCAAAAAACCTCGTACTCGCGTCCCTTAGCAGCCTCTTCAGCGCGCAGGATGGCCCGCTCGCGCTCGCGCAGGTCGCTCCGGGTGTAGCGTTGGCGGTCTTTCAAGGTCTGCACCGCGCGGTAAGTCTCAGGAACGGCGTCGTAATAAGGTCGAGTGACTTCCAAGTAATAACCGAACACGTTGTTAAAGCCGATTTTTAAGGTTGGGATGCCCGTCTGCTCGCGCTCTTCGGCCTCCAACGCGGCGAGCCAAGCGCGGCCCGCCTCCCCCTCGGCTCTTAGGGCGTCCAAGTCGCCGTCGAAGCCGTCACGGATAAGGCCGCCATCGGTTACTTTAAGAGGCGGGTCCTCCACCAGGGCCGCCGCCACGCGCGCCTGCACCTCGGAGAGGTCGCCCATACGCTCGCCGAGTCCGCCCAAGGCGTGTTCGGAGCGCCCCTCGAGCGCCCCCCTAAGCCCCGGCACGAGCGACAGAGAACGCGCCAAGGCCGCTAAGTCCCTCGCACTCGCCCCTCCTGAAGCAAGACGGGTGGCGAGACGTTCCAAATCGTGCATCCTATAGAGGCTTTTACGCACCTCGCGCCGCAGCGTCACGTCGCGGACGAACGCCTCGACGGCGTCCAAGCGGCCCTCGATGAGCGTTTTGTCTAAAAGCGGGTGACGCAGCCAGGCCCGCAGGAGCCGCCGCCCCGGCGCGGTGCGTGTTTCGTCCAACACACAAAAAAGGGTGCGTGTGTCGTCGCCCATCGCGGACTCGAAGACTTCCAAGGTTGCTAAAGACACATCGTCTAACTGCATATACGCGCCGGGGTCGTAGGGCAAAAAGCGCGTGACTTGGGGCAGGTGACCGCGCTGGGTCTCGAGCGCGTACGACAGCACCGCGCCCGCCGCGCGTTGTAGAGCATCTTTCTCGAGCCCGCCCGGTATGGTGCCAAACTGCTCGAGCAGCGTCCTCTTCACCGTCTGTGCCTCAAAGCGCCCCTGCGTCAGCATCACCGGGAAACGCTTGCAGAACCCCTCCCGGAACTCGTCTTGCTCGCACAGCTCGGGGGCCAGCAAGACCTCCGCCGGGCGGTAGCGCCCCAGCTCGTCGTAGAGCGAACGCTTCGCCCACAGGTGCGTGCCCCGGAACTCGCCCGTGGTCACGTCCAAAAAGGCCACCCCGTAGCCCTCGCCCGTCGCCACCGCCGCCAGATAGTTCGCGTCGGGGCGTAAGAGGCGTTCATCCGTCACGGTGCCCGGCGTCATGAGCTGGGTCACGTCGCGCTTGACTAGCCCGTCGGCCACCGCCGGGTTCTCGACCTGGTCCGCCACCGCCACGCGCACGCCCAAGTCCAACAGCCGCTCGATGTAGCCGTCCGCGCTCCGTATCGGGATTCCCGCCATCGGCGTGGTGAAGTGGTTGCTCGTCTTGTGGGTTAGCACAATTCCCATCGTCCGGGCAAGCTTTTCTGCGTCCTCACCAAAACACTCGTAAAAGTCGCCCACCTGGAACAGCAGCAGGTAGTCGGGGTACGCCTCGCGCAGTTCGACGTACTGGACCAGCAGCGGTGGGAGGGGGCCTTTGCCTTCGCCCTTGAGGGTCATAGGGACATGATACCGCTTGGAGGGGTGGTTGGGTTTAGAGGGGGGTGAGGGCGTGGGTACTCGAGAAAGCTTATGCCTCAAATGTGGTGAGCAAAATACTTCTGGTACAAGTCTGAATCTAAACCTAAAACATTCACCACAATCATGACTTCACCAGCTTCTTCTGAATGGTCTAAAATGCCGATGCCGCTACAGGGCTCTAGGGTCTGTCTGACTAATCAAAGCCAGAGGATGATGGAGGCGAGGAGCACACCAGCACGGTAGTTTCTGCCGCGTTTGTCGTAGCGGGTGGCAACGGCGCGAAAGTCTTTAAGTCGGTTGATGCAGCGTTCGACCACGTTACGTCCTTTGTAGGCTTGCTTATCGAAAGCAGGAGGTCGTCCACCTTTTGTGCCCTTAGACAAGCGAGACTTCTTGGCATCTTCGCGCTCGGGGCTGATACAGATGATGCCCCTGCGCCTTAGTATCTTCCGCTGCTTGTTGAAACCATAAGCGCGGTCGAGTCTAAGCTGAGGGGGGCGCTTACGCGGTCGCCCTCTGCCAAGGCGGGGCACATAAATCTCGTCCAAGACCGGCTCTAGCCAAGCGGCGTCGTTGCGCTGTCCCGCCGTGATGACCACGGACAGGGGTCGCACTTTGCCGTCCGCGCAGGTATGCACCTTGCTGGTGTGGCCTCCGCGTGAGTGTCCCAGCCACTCGTCTGCTAAGGTCCCCTTTTTTCACCCTCAGCAGGCCGCTTCCTCGCCCCGCTGGCGCTGCGGTGCGCTTTAATATGAGAGCTGTCTAACGCTGCGCCGTCCCAATCAATCTCACCCGCCGCATCGGCGTGAGCTTGAAGCCTGTGCAGGATGCGCTTCCAGACACCGTTGCGCTCCCACCTCGTGAAGCGGTCCCAGCAGGTCTGCCAAGGTCCGTAGCGTTCAGGAACGTCGCGCCAGGGAGCGCCTGTTTTCAAGCGCCACGAAATGCCGTTGATGACCTGTCGGTGGTTGCGGTAGTTGTGACCCCGTTGGGGATTGGGGGGTAGATGCGGTTTTAGTGCTTGCCACTGCTGCTCTTTTAGGTCTGTTCGTGCCATACGCCTACCCTAAACCATCTTCATCCCTTCTGTCAGACAGACCCTAGTTTCTCGCCACTCTCAGACATGACGTAGAGGTTTAGCTGTCCAATAGCATTTTCGTCTTGGCTAGTAAAAAAGCTTCGGTACTTCGTGTAGGCGTCACACGGAATCATCATGCCGAAAGCAACACCCATAGGAGGGTCGCCACCCTCGAGCTGAGTCGTACCAATCAGTTCATTGTCGGCAAAGACGGAGAAAATCATAAAAGCCCAAATTCTTTACATCGCCTAGCTACGCCGTGAGTACAAGAGGCTTACCCTTTTGGACTATCACAGTGTTTTCATAGTGAGCAGTAACGCTCCCGTCTTGGGTAGCGATTGACCAGCCGTCTTTATCTTGCATTACGTACCTGCGTCCTGCTGCAACCATAGGTTCTATAGCGAGCACAAGGTTATCGGTGAGAGGCTGTCGAAATTTGGGATGATAAAAGTTCAAGACCTCGGGTTCTTCGTGGATGCTACGTCCTACACCGTGTCCTGCCAGACCGTGAATCACGCTAAAGCCACGCTTCTTCACCTCGCGCTCAACAACTCTTCCAATCCCATTTAGAGGCTTACCTGCTTGTGTCACGTTCATCGCCGCCCAAAAAGCGGACTCCGCACATTCAACAAGCCTTTTTGCGGCTTTTGAAGCAGGAGGTACGACAATGGTTCTTGCCGCGTCGGCGATAAAACCGTTCATGATGGGAGTGACATCTATTTTCACCACGTCATTTGCCTGTAACTTGCGCTCGTTTGGCAAGCCGTGAACAACAACATCATTTACCGAGACGAAAGCGTTGACAGGGGCTCCGTAAGTTATGAGGGGGGCTGACACCGCACCGTATCTTGCAAACACTTGGCCGCAGATTTTGTTCAGTTCATTTGTTGTGGTGCCGGGTTCGATGGCCTTTTGCATCGCAGCCAAAGCGTCTTTCACGACTTCCGCCGCTCTTTGCATCCCTTGCAGCTCATCTTCGGAGGTGATTGACATAGGCTAAACCTTAAACCTCATGTGAGAATCTGACGGTAAGGTGTAACGGACTAAGCTCGAGAACAGCGGCGCTTTCGCATCAGGATTCAAAATACACATGCTTACCCTCTTGAATTAGCCGCAGTCTCCGAACGGTTGGCGCGTCTACCAAACCCAACGCGTTTTCTAACGGAGTGAACTTGTAAGCCTCGAGTTCCTCTTCTTGAAGGCTAAACTTCTCCAAAACGGTTCCACAGTCAAAAACAAATCTCGTCGTTTCGTTATCAACCATCGTAGCTCGGCGGTACTCAAGGCAAAGAAGTCTACCCACCTGCACATCTAAGCCAAGCTCTTCTTTACACTCGCGCCTGCACACTTCCTTGGGTGATTCGCCCGGTTCGATGACGCCACCTGGGAGCAACCAGCCGTCTCTGTAGTTGGGTTTGACGATAAGAATTTCGCCCAAGCTATTTTTTATTAAAGCCCCTGCTGCACCGTTCATGTCGCAACCAAGTATCCAAAAGTGGGGCGTTTCATGAATCAGTTTCAGCCGGGTCTGACGCGGTAGCAGGCGCAACCGTTTCAACCGTCACCGAACCATCATGGTGACGAATTTTAAGCGTGTGCGCCTGACCGATAAAGTGACGGTATTTTCCTCTCACGCCCTCTGAAAAATCATAGTTATCGCGCAGGGTGTCGTCAGTTTCCCTGCTCATATGATCCTCTTCTTTACCAACAGTCAAGCCTCAGTAGCGGCACTTACCTGCTGCTTCGCCAACATCATAAGCAGACGCAAGGCTTCGTTTACGGCTCTCTCGTTTGGAAAGACTTTTGCAACGTCTTCATCTAACAGAACCAAGTTACTGCCTTGTTTGTACGCTTCAGCGTATTTACCCCTTACAGGTTCGCCCAGTTTGGAAAAATCGTACTCCGGTTTTACGTCGTCTGCCACGTTAGCCTCCTCTATAAAATTCTCGTTCTCGTTTGGTCAGTTCACGTGCGCTTATGATACGGATTTTGCCCCCTCGGTCGGTATGCGAAACGACAAGCAGCTTGCCCGTAATAGCAAGGCCAACCGTCAAAAAACGAAGTTCCTCATCCGAATGGTTGGAGTCGTCAAAGGTATACGAAAGTGGGTCGCCAAACACCGTCGCCGCCTCTCTAAATGAAACACCGTGCTTCTCGGCGT
This sequence comes from Trueperaceae bacterium, assembly GCA_965214405.1. Lineage (GTDB taxonomy): Bacteria > Deinococcota > Deinococci > Deinococcales > Trueperaceae > CBDCCT01. The sequence goes on along the minus strand of OZ243956.1, from coordinate 2,666,121 downwards.
TACCTTGGGCTTTGTTTGGGTCCCACTCGAACTGCAGCACTAAACAATTTTAGCACCAAGGACAAGAACAGTAAACTGAGGCTCGAGCCCCACAGCCCCTCCACCACGAAGGTTATCGCAAGAGTGCGCTTTGTCGTATGCTTTACCCATGAATACAGTGATTCTAGGCGGTGGTGAAACCCTTTTGCAGGCTTCCGGGGCGCTCCACCACCCGCACAATGTGACCATTATCAACAAAAACAAGGCGCAAAACCTCAAAGAGCCTCAGGTTCTTTGAGCCTGCGGCGCAACTCAGCGGGGTCGCGGGGGCGGTTTGCGCCCTACGTTTTGGGCGTAGGCTTGTTCGGGGTGGCGCTCCTAAACGTCGTTTTTGGGATTTACGCGCTCCTTGTGGATGAACCCATTCGGGGGCACGCGCTGGCGGCGCTTTTGGGTGGCGGTTTCGGGGGTGCGCTCCTCTTTTTCGGTCACCGCAACGCGCAGCCGACGCGGCGCGAGGGGCTCATCGCGGTGACGCTTTTGTGGGTGGTGGTGACGGTGGTGGGCGCGCTGCCCTACAGGTTCGGCGGGGGGATGAGTTTGGTCAACGCGCTTTTTGAATCGGCAAGCGGCTTTACCGCCACGGGGGCCACGGCGCTCGACCACTTTGATACCTTTCCGGCAAGCTTATTCATCTACCGGGCGGTGTCGCAGTGGCTGGGCGGCATCGGCATCATCGTGCTCTTTATTATCGTGCTGCCGCAGTTCGCCCTCGCCGGACGGCAGCTCTTTTTCGCCGAGATGACCGGGCCGACCGAAGAAAAGCTCACGCCCAAGCTGCGGCAGACCGCGGGGGCGGTAATGGCGGTGTACGGGAGCCTGACCGTGCTCTGTTTGGTTGCCTACCGACTTGCGGGCATGACCTTTTACGACGCGCTGGCCCACACGTTTACGACGGTCTCGGCGGCGGGCTTTAGTCCGAGGGCCGAAAGTTTTGTCGATTACGCGCCCCGCGTCGAGTGGGTGGCGATGACCTTTATGCTGCTCGCGGGGGTTTCTTTTGCGCTCTATATCCGCGCCTCGAGGGGGCGAATCGGGATTTTCTGGCGCAACAGCGAGTTTCGCGCCTACCTCGTTATCATCGCTCTGGCGACGCTCGTGGTCACGGTGGCGTTGCGCCACACCTACGGGCCTCTGGAAAGCTTGCGCCACAGCTTTTTCCAGGTCGTCAGCATCCTCACGACCACGGGCTACGCCTCGGTTGACTACAATCTGTGGCCCGCGTCCGCTCAGGGCATTTTGGTGGCGCTCATGTTTATCGGCGGCTCGGCGGGGAGCGCCGCGGGGGGTGTCAAGATTGTACGCTGGCTCATTATCGGCGAGAACACGCGCCGCGAAATCCGCCGCGCGCTCCATCCCCGCGCCGTGGTGCCGATCCATCTGGACCGGGTCGCCGTGCCCGAAGACGTGCTGCGCGCCGTGGCCGCGTTTGTCACGCTGTTCGTGGTGCTTACCGCCGGGCTGACCCTCATTCTCACCTGGCTCGGCGCGGACTTTACCACCGCGCTGAGCGCCGCCGTCGCCTGCCTGGGCAATGTCGGGCCGGGGCTGGCGGGGGTGGGGCCGATGGAGAGTTACAGTTCGCTTCATCCCCTAAGCCAGCTCCTCCTGAGCCTCGCCATGATCGCGGGGCGGCTCGAGATCCTCACCCTCTTCATCGTGTTCGACCGCCGCTTCTGGCGCTTGCCGCGTTCGTGAAGTTTCTCCCTGTGAAGCGTCTTTTTTAGCGTCTCACTCGAGTGTCGGCTCTACCGAGGGCGCTATACTCTCGGGATTAAAGAGGGCAGGCGCTTTGAGATGAAAGGCGAGCTTTCAATTAGAACATCATTTGACAAACAAAAGAGGTGAGTGGGTTGCAGATCCGTCAAGATGACTTAACAGGAGAGAAAATCATCGCCTTTCTCCGGGAGCACCTCGAGAACATGCACGACGTCACGCCGCCCGAAAGTATCCACGCGCTTCCTTTGGAAGGCTTGCGCTCGCCCGACATCACCTTTTGGTCAGTTTGGGAGGGTGACGAACTGCTCGGTTGCGGGGCGTTAAAAGAACTGGATTCAAAAACCGGCGAAGTCAAATCAATGCGTACGGTGCTCGCCCACCGCGGTAGGGGCGTCGGCTCGAGGCTGCTCGAGCACATCATCAACGAAGCCAGGCGGCGTGCTTACGATTCTCTCAATCTGGAAACGGGGGCGATGCCCGAGTTTGCCCCGGCAAGGGCTTTGTACGCGCGGTACGGGTTTGCGGCTCGAGGCCCCTTCGCCGACTACACCGACGACCCGAACAGCGTGTTTATGACCAAAAAACTTTAAGAACTTATATCAACGTACAATCTCACGATGCGTTCCGGTCTCTCTCTCGGTTTCTTCTTAGGCTTCGGCCCCGGCGCGGCGCTGGGCATTGGCCGCTTCGCCTACGCGCTCGTGCTCCCGGACATGCAGATGGCGCTGGGGCTCTCTTACGCGCAGGCGGGGCTTTTAGGGAGTGCGAACACGGCGGGCTACCTCGTGGGCGCACTTGTGAGCCACCGGGTGCTCTACGCGCTGGGCTACCGCCGGGGCTTCTACGCGTCGCTGCTCCTCCAGGCGGTTAGTTTGGCGCTTCTCGCGGTGAGTGCTTCCTTTCCCCTTCTTTTCGCGTTGCGCTTCGTCCAGGGTGCGCTGGGCGCGTTTGTGTTCGTGGGCGGCGCGGCGCTTCTCCTAGCGAGCGGCGGGCGCGGGTTGGCGACGGGCGTTTACTTTGGCGGGGTGGGGCTCGGTATCTTGCTGTCGCCTCTCATAGTGCCCCTTGCGGGGGATTGGGGGGAGGCGTGGGCGCTGCTGGGGGCGCTCTCGCTCGCTCTGACGCTGGTGAGTTTGCTGGTTTTACGAAGGCTCACAGAACCCGCGCCGCGCACCGTGGGCGCGGCAGGGAGTTTGCGCCCTATCAAACTGCTGCTCGTGTCTTACGGGCTTTACGGGGCGGGCTATATCGGTTACATGACCTTTGTGACGACGGGGTTGGGGACGCCCATCGGCCCCTTTTGGGCGGTACTCGGGCTAGGGGCGGTGCTGACGGGGCTGGCCTGGGGAGCGTGGGTGGAGCGCGTGGGCGGGGCGCGGGGGCTTGTGCATGTGCTGGTGGTGCTGGCGGCCTCGAGCCTCTACCCCCTGGTCGTTTACGCGCCTCTACTCTCGGCGTTCGCGTTCGGTATCTCTTTTCTGGGCGTCGTCACCGCCATCACGCAGGTGATCAGGCACCGCTTGCCCCCCGGTGCCTGGGCGCGGGCGCTTGCGGTCTCTACCGCAACCTTCGCGTTCGGGCAGGCGCTGGGGCCGACGCTGAGCGGTTTGGCGGGGGACGTGGCGGGCGGCGCGGCGGGGGCGCTCGGGCTTTCTACGGTGCTCCTGACGCTTTCTCTGGTTGTGGCGGCGGGGGGACTCCGGCGTAGCCAGAGGGCCGGGATCTGAAACTTTAATATTTATGTTCGTCAGAGGCGGAATCATAAACAAAATGTAACTTCTCTTGCTTTTCAGGTGACTCGAATGAGGAATTATATAGGAGGCATTGAAAAACGTAATGGAGTTTACAAACTTTGATGTGTACTACCTTCTAAGGAGAAGCGCTTATGGGTGTGCTCGAGATCATCGCCATCATTCTTATTATTTTGTGGCTTCTGGGGATTGTTGGCGTCTACACCATCGGCAACTTTATTTGGATTCTGCTGGTCGTCGCTGTGATTCTCCTGCTGGTAAGGTTTATTAGGCGCACTTAACCACGCCTTTACCTCGTCGTGAATGCGCTAGACGCAAGGCGTTCCGGTTTGGCGTCGGGGCGAACTGGGTCGCAACCGCTCATTGTTCAGGCGATTCTCGGTAACATGGTCTTATGGTCATGTTGAGGGTCGGTCGGACGCTTCTGCAGGATACCATGCGCGCCTATGGCGAGGATAACGTGCCGCGCATGGGGGCGGCGCTGGCGTTTTACACGGTGCTGTCCTTGGCACCCCTTTTCGTGATCGCGCTGGGCATAAGCAGCATCGTGTTCGAGCGGCAGCAGGTCCAAACCGAGGTGGCCGCGCAGCTCCACAGCCTCATCGGCGATGCGGGCGACGAGGTGGTCGAGCTGCTCTTTACCAACGCCTTTGACGCCTACGGCGCGCGCTCGGGCATCATCGCCTCGCTTATCGGCTTCGGCATCTTGTTTTTTGTCGCTTCGGCGGTGCTCAACGAACTTAGAGAGTCGCTCGACGCCATCTGGAGCGTCAGCAAGGGGCACCGCGGCGGGATCATGAGCGCGGTCTGGGGCCGCATCGTGTCGCTGGCGCTGGTGCTGGGTCTCGGCTTTCTGCTGCTGACGTCGCTCCTATTAAGCGCGGCGCTGGCCGCTTTTACGCGTTTTTTGAGCAAACAGTTGATGATGCCTGCCGCGCTCGTGGGCGCGTTCGACGCGGTGGTCAACATCGTGCTTCTCAGTCTTCTTTTTGCGCTGCTCTACAAGTTTTTGCCCGACATCCCCCTCACCTGGCGCGACGTGGGGCCGGGCGCTATCGTGACGGCGCTCCTTTTTACGATAGGAAAGTGGGCCATCGGCATTTTTATCGGCAACAGCGTGGTGGGTTCGGCCTACGGCGCGGCGGGGTCGCTGGTGGTCTTTTTGCTGTGGGTTTTTTTCACCGCGCAACTCTTTTTCCTGGGCGCGGAATTTGGCAAGGCCTACGCCGTGCGTTACGGCTCGCTGCGTCACCACAGGAAGACGCCTGAAGAAAAATCTAAAGGAGACGCCAAAAGAGACGAAGGTGAGAGCGGCGCGCCGGACGAGGGGGTGCCGGGAAGGCCGAGCGAGGGCGGCGCTACGTGAAAACCTGTATGAAATCTTGAAGTGAGGAGGCGCGCGTGGTAGCTTGCTCTCTCCATGACCATCACCTTGGGGTTTATCACGAGCGCCTTGGCGGGGCGCTCCCTAAATGAGATTGCCGCGTGGGGCGCGGCGGAGGGCTACGCGCATATGGAGGTCGGCCCGCACGCGCCTTTAGATGAGCTTAGGGCGTACCTTTCAGACCCCATCCTACGGGTCAGCGCGCTCCTCTACTGCCGCAACATTCGTCATCCTGATGAAGCAAAACGCAAAGAGTTCTTGGAGAACACAGAGGCGCGCATCGACATTGCCAGAGACCACGGCGTACCGATTGTCAACATTTCAACGGGCATCGACCCGGCGGTGAGTCTAAGCGAGAACGTCGCGGGGAGCGCAGAGGCCCTGCAACGCCTCTGTGACCGCGCGGGTGAGGGCGTGGCGGTGGCGGTGGAAAACTGCCCCGACACGGGCAACATCGCCATCAACCCCGACCTTTGGGGGGCGCTCATTGAAAGGGTGGACCGGCCTAACTTTCGCCTCACCTACGACCCGAGTCACCTTGTGCGCTTGGGGATTGAGCCCTATGAGCCACTTTACGAGTTTGGCCCTTACATTATTCACGTCCACGCCAAAGACACCGAGGTTATCGGGGCGAAACTCAGGCGGCAGGGATTTTTGGGCGAGGGCTGGTGGCGCTACCGGGTGCCGGGTTGGGGTGAGGTGGACTGGCGGGCGGTGTTGACGCGGCTTGTCGAGGTGGGCTTTTCGGGGGGTATCTCGTTAGAACATGAAGACCCGCTTTTTGGCGGGTCGCACCACTCGCAGAGCGGCACGACAGCCTCAGCTTCCGACGGCGAAGCTGGGCTCCGCGCGGGCAGAGCGCACTTAGAGCCCCTGTTGCGCGCGCTCTAAAAACCGTGGCGAACGTTTCGCGTTCTGACGCTTCTTTTGAAGACCGGCTCGAGGTCTCCACCGGCCCCCTCACCGGCTTGCGCGTCCTTGACCTCTCCCGCATCCTCAGCGGCCCCTACTGCACGATGGTCCTGGCCGACCTTGGCGCAGAAGTCGTCAAAGTAGAAAAACCCGGCAGCGGCGACGACACGCGCGCCTGGGTGCCGCCCGCGCTCGGCGACGAGTCGGTCTACTTTATGTCGGTCAACCGTAACAAGCGCAGCCTCACCGTTGACCTCAAGAGCCCTGCGGGCAAAAACATCATCTACCGCCTGGCAGCCTGGGCGGACGTGGTGGTGGAGAATTTTCGCCCCGGCACCGCTGACAAGCTGGGTATCGGATACAGCAAGCTGAGCGACATCAACCCGCGCCTCATCTACTGCGCCGTCTCGGGCTTTGGGCAGACCGGCCCCTACCGCGACCGGCCCGGCTACGACATCATGGGGCTGGCGATGGGCGGCATCATGAGCGCCACGGGTTACCCCGAGCTGCCCCCGGTGCGCGTCGGGGTGGCGGTTGCCGACCTTGGCGCGGCGATGTGGAGCGTGGTAGGTATTTTGAGCGCGTTGCAGGAGAGGGAAAGGACCGGACGCGGTCAGTACGTCGACACCTCCCTTTTCGAGGGACAAATCTCCTGGCTCACCTACCTCGCCGGGAACTATTTTGCAACGGGCGAGACGCCGGGGCGTTACGGCTCGGCTCATCCCACGATTGTTCCGTACCAGGCTTTCGAGACGCGCGATAGTCACGTGATTGTCGCGGTGGGTAATGACAAGCTGTGGGCAAAGTTTACGGAGGCGTTGGGACTTCCCGAACTCACCGACGACATTAAGTTTCGGACCAACTCAGCGCGCGCAGGGCACCGAGACGAGCTTTTACCCATGTTAGAAGAGATTTTTAAGCGGGAGACGACCGACTATTGGCTCGAGACGCTCTCTACACACGGCGTCCCCGCTTCGCCCGTTTTCACGGTTGCGGACGTGGCCCATGACCCGCAGGCGGAGGCCAGGGAGATGTTCGTAGAACTCCCACACCCCACCGCCGGACCTCTCAAAATGACGGGCATCCCGCTCAAATTTTCCCGCACCCCCGGCAGCGTCCGCACCCCGCCGCCGACGTTAGGAGAGCACACCGACGAGGTGCTGCGGGAGTTGGGGTACAGCGAGGAGGAGGTGGCCGCGTTACGTGCGTCCGGGGCTGTATAAAGGGTGGTGAAGAGAAAGCTCGTTACTCAGGTGAGGGTGGGCTCAAGCCTCCCAAAAACCCAAAGATGAAGCTGAATGAAGACGCACATCTGGTTAAGGCCGCCCAAATAGGATAAAGTAAGGCGAAAGTATCCCAATCTTAGGAGGCATTATGAAACGTTCCTTACGCCTGACGTTCCTCGTCACCCTTCTCGCGCTTCCCCTGTCGCACGTTTTCGCGCAGACCGATTCTCCAACCGAAGTGGTCATGTTCTTAGACCCGCGCGAGCCGATGGACCTGTTTCAGGAGTACGCGGACCGCTTTAGCGCGGAAAACCCGAACGTCACCATCCGCTTTGAAACGGGCGGCGCGACGAGTGACGCGCAGCAGCAGTACCTTAATACCGTCCTGACGAGCCAGTCGGGCGAGATCGACATCTTCCAGATTGACGTCATCCGCCCCGCCACCTACGCCGCCGCGGGCTGGGCGGAGCCGCTGGGCCAATACTTCGGCAGCGAAGAAGCGCAGGAGGAGTACCTGGCTGATTTCTTACAAGGTCCCGTCGAGGCTGACACGGTGGACGGCACGCTCTACGCCATCCCCGCCTATACGGACGCGCAGTTCTTGTACTACCGTCAGGATTTGCTCGAGAAGTACGGCTTCGAGCCCCCCACAACCTGGGAAGAGCTTCAAGAGCAGGCGCTGACTGTTCTCGAGGGCGAAAACGACCCCTCCCTGCAAGGCTTCAACTACCAGGGCGCCGCCATCGAGGGCACCAACTGCACCTTCTTGCAGGCGCTGTGGACCGCGGGCGGCGATTGGCAAGACGCCGACGGCAACATCACCGTGGACTCGCCCGAGGGACAGAGAGCCTTGGAGTGGTACCAAGAAACCTTAGACTCAGGCATCACGAAGCCCAACATCGCCGAGACGGGCACGGACAACTCCCGCCAAGAGTTCCAAGCGGGCGACGTGGTGTTCATGCTCAACTGGGGCTACGCCTGGGCGCGCTTCCAGGGGGACGAGGACTCCGAGGTCGCGGGCGTGGTGGGCGTCGCGCCCCTGCCCGCCTTTGAGGGCAACGAGTCGGCGACCTGCGTGGGCGGCTGGCAGTGGGCCATCAACCCCTACAGCGAAAATAAAGAAACCGCCTTTGACGTGATCCAGTTCTTTTCTTCGCCAGAGTTTGGACGCGCCTGGGCGATAGAAGCGAGCCGCATCCCGGTCCGCGCCGAACTCTTCCAAGACCCCGAGGTCTTGGCGGCCAACCCGCACTTCGAGAGGTTTTACGACGTCATCGTGAACGCCCGCCCGCGCCCGGTCACGCCCTTTTATAGCGACGTGTCCGAGCTCATCCGGAGCACCATGAACGCCTTTTTGGCGGGGTCATTGAGTGAGGAAGAGGCGCTCGAGCAGATGCAAGTCGGTTTAGAGGACATTCTTCAGTAAGTGTGACTTCCACAGGGGCGTGAACCCTCGCGCCCCTATATTTGCCCCTATATTTTATGTAAGGATAAACAGACTATCTTATGGCCGTCTCCTCCAAACCCGCCCCCACCTACCGGAAGCCAAACTTCTGGCAGCGCCTGCGCACGGGCAACTTGAGCGAAGGCCAGCTCGCCGTCTTGCTCCTCCTGCCCGCGCTCCTCACGCTCGCGGTGGTGATGCTCTATCCAGTCGTCAACGTGCTGTGGCAGTCGCTGCATTTTGAGAGGCTGAATCAGCCCTTTTTGGGGACGCCGTTTGTGGGGCTTACAAACTTCCGCGAGATGCTGTGGGTGCGCGGCGTCGAGAGGGACGGCAGCACCGTCTACCCCGCCCTGTGGACCGTGAGTAGCCTCGTCTGGTGGCGCGTGCTGGGCCTGGCGAGCGCGGTTTTGGCCTGGCTGTGGGCGCTACGCGGCGGGCTCGGGCGGCGCTACGCGCTCCTCTGGACCGTGGCGGCGGTGCTCATCTTCGGATGGCTCATGGGCTACCAGCCCGACCCTGCTATAGAACGGGCACGCTGGGCCGATGAGCGCTTCTGGAGCTCTTTCAACCTTACGCTGCTTGTTATTTTCGTGAGCGTGACCGGGTCCTTTCTGGTAGGGCTGCCGCTGGCGCTACTCGCCAACGTCGAGCACCCCTTGAAGTGGCTCGTGCGGGTGGCGCTCCTCCTGCCCTGGGCGATGCCCCAAGCCTTCACCGGCCTCACCTTCGCGTGGCTTTTTCAGAGCGACTACGGGGTTGTTAACGACCTCTTCGGGCGGGTCGGGCTCAACACGCTCTTCGCCGCTCTCCTGCCGCCCAACCTGGTCGGGGATGACGGCGTCCTGTGGCTCGCACGGCCCGTGTCCGCGGTCATCGCGGCGAACCTGGCTATCATCTGGAAAACGTCGTCGTTCGTGGGGCTCATCCTGCTGGCAGGCTTGCAGTCGATTGACGAGAGTCTGTACGAGGCCGCGGTGGTGGACGGGGCGAGCGCGTGGCAGCGGTTCTGGCGCATCACCTTGCCCCTGTTGCGGCCCTCCATCGCCGTCGCGCTTATTTTCCGCACGCTCACCGCCATCCAGACGTTCGACATCCCCTTTACCATGACGGGCGGGGGGCCGGGGCGGGCCTTGGAAACGCTCGGCGTCTACATCTATAAGACCGCCAACGGCTTAGACATCGGCTACGCGGCGGCGCTCTCGGTGGCGCTTTTCGCGCTGAGCCTGACGATTACCGTGTTTTATCTGCGCTGGATTTATACGGAATGATGCGCCAATGAAACAACGTCCCTCTCTCACCAACCGCGTGTTTATGACCGTGGCGCTGGTGCTGGTCATCATCAACGGCTTTTTCCCGGCGGCGTGGCTCTTCTTGACGTCGTTCAAGCGCGAGGGCGAACTCACGCGCACGCCCATCACCTATTTGCCCGCCGACCCGACGCTCAACAATTATGTGCAGGTCTTTGAGCGCAATCCCTTTGAACTCTTTTTACGCAACTCCTTCGTCGTCTCCATCGGCGCGACGCTTCTTTGCGTCCTTTTCGCGGCGCTCGCGGGTTACGCGTTGGGGCGGCTGCGGCTGCGGGGGCGGCGCGTCATCATGACGGGCATCGTGATGACGAGCATGTTTCCGGCTTTGGTCCTGCTCGTGCCGCTCTACCGGCTTTTCCGGGGCGTCGAGCTGCCCTTTTTGGAGGGCTTTTTGTTCCTGCCCGACGTGGTCATGACGCCGAACTTGCTCAATACCTACTGGGCGCTCATCATCCCCTACGTGGCGCTCTCGCTGCCCATTGCGACGCTGACGCTGACGAGCTTTTTTCAACTCATCCCGAGCGAGTTGGAGGCCGCCGCCACCGTGGACGGCTGTACGCGCGTGGGGGCGCTCTTCCGCATCATCATGCCCCTCTCGGCTCCCGGCATCGTCACGGCGGGCATCATCGTATTTGTGAATTCGTGGAACGAGTTTTTGCTGGCGCTGACCTTCAACACGAACCTCAACATGCGTACCGTTCCCGTGGGCATCACGCTTTATCAGGGTGAATTCGCGTTTCCGTGGGCGGTGATTAGCGCGGCGGTCACGTTGGGCATCATTCCGCTGGTGGTCTTGATTATCTTTTTCCAGCAGCGCATCATTAGCGGGCTCACGGCGGGCGGGGTCAAGGGGTAGAGTAGGGGGAAAGTTTTTCGGGGGCTGGAGCACTTCGGGATTCGTTACCGTTTACAAACGGGGCAGGAGAAGCATTAGGTGTTGAAACTAGGATTTGTCAGCGTCGTTCGTCCGCTCTTCAAGGGTGAGAGTCAAAAAGCTGCGGAGAGGAGCCTCGAGCGCCTAAAAGACCTCGGCGAAGAACTCCATTTTGAGGTTGTTACGCCTTCGGTGTCGGCAAGCGATTTAGAAACCTCTCAAAAGGCGGCGGGGGAACTTTCTGAGATGGGGCTGGACTTCCTTCTCATCCAGCACACCACCTTCGCCACGGGCGACCTCCTCACGCCCCTGTTGCACGCGTCGCGGCGCGTGGGCGTGTGGGCCTTGCCGGAGTCCTCGGGCGGGCGCGGGGACACGGGGCCGCTGCCCTTGAATGCGCTCTGCGGCCTCAACATGACGATGAGCTTTTTAGACCATCCCGAAGTTGCCAAACGGGAGCCCGTGAAGTGGTTTTACGGCGAGGCGGGGAGTTCGTGGTTCCGCGCTCGGCTCCTGCCGACGCTCGCGGCGCTGCGGGGTCTCAAGGCCATTGAGGAGGCGCGCATCCTGCAAATCGGCGGCACCGCCCCGGCCTTTTACGGGATTGAGGAGCGGCCCGAACTCGCTTCTGTAACGGTGGAGACGAAAGAGTTGGCCGAACTTTTCGAGCGCGCGGCGGCGGTGCCGGGGGAAGAAGCGGCGGCCAGAGCGGAGGTCTGGGCGCAGGAGGAGGTGCTCGAGGCTCCCCTCGAGCACCTCCAAAACGCCGCCCGTATCGACATGGTACTTAACAAAATGGCGCGAGAGGGTGACTACGGCGCGCTCGCGCTGCGCTGCTGGCCCGAACTCCCCGACGCGTGCGGCGCGATGGCCTGTGCGGCGGTGGGGCGGCTCGGGGACCGTGACATCCCGGCGGCGTGCGAGGGCGACGTGATGGGGGCGCTCTCGATGCTCGCGCTTCAGGGGATGAGCGCTCTTCCCGCCATCCTCATGGACTTATCCGACGTGGACGGGGACGACGACAGCCTCCTCTTCTGGCACTGCGGCAACGCGCCGCGTGCCTGGGCGGGCGAGGGAGGCACGCGGCTCACGACGCATTTCAACCGCGACACGCTGGGGGTGGTGCGGGATATGAAGCTTAGGCCGGGCTTTGCCACGGGTTTCCGGCTGCTCGAGGGGGGCCGCCGCGCCCTCATCGTCTCGGGCGCGTTTTCTCAGCCCAGCAAGGCGGGCTTCGACGGGGTGCGGGGCTGGCTGAGCAACCTGCGCTGGAACGGCGAAAAGGTGCGGGCCGAAACTCTAGTCGCCAACGTGCTCGACCACCGCCTCCCGCACCATTTCGCGTTTGGCGCGGGTGAACTCACCGAGGGGTTACAAGAACTCTGCACGTATTTGGGCTCGAGCCCCCTCCCCTTATATCCCCTGAGGCATACGTTATGAGGTCGGTATGACGAAACCGCGCATCCTTTTTGTCGGGCTTTCCTGCGTGGACCACATCTGGCAGGTGGACAGGTTCCCGCCGACGAGCTCGAGAACGCACTCGAGCGCGTACCGGATGCAGGGCGGCGGCCCCGCGGCCACCGCGGCGGTCACGGCGGCGCGGCTGGGCGCTAGTAGCGAACTTTGGGCGATTCACGGCGACGATTTGAACGGACGGGCGGCACTGGAAGAGTTAAAAAGTTTCGGCGTGGACACCTCACAGCTCCGCATGGTGACGGGCGGCACCACCTGGGTGAGCGCGGTGCTGGTGGACGGGGCGGGCGAGCGCTACATCTTCCCCTACCGCGGCGCGGGGCTGGTTGATGAGGCGGAGGGCTGGGACTTCTCGAGCGTGAAACGCGCCGCCTGCGTCCTCACCGACGGGCGGCACCCAAAGGTGAGCGAGGCGGTATTAAAAGAGGCCAAACGTCTGGGCGTCCCCACGCTGGGCGACTGGAGCAACACGCGCAACTGGGAACTCACGCAGCATCTCGACTACCTGCTCGTTTCCGAGGAGTGCGCCGCCGAAATTCTGGGCCGCAACGACCCCGAGGCAGCTTTGGCGGCTCTGCGGTGGCACCCTGAGCAAATCGTGGGCATCACATTGGGCGAGCAGGGCTTTCTTTACGAGGCCGAGGAGGGGGTGCGGCACATCTCCGCGCTGCCCGTCGAGGTGCGCGACACCAACGGGGCGGGCGACGTGTTTCACGGGGCCTACGCCTACGCGGTGGCGGGGGGTCAGGACGCAGCGCAGAGCGGGCTTTTCGCCTCGGTCACGGCGGCTTTGTCCTGCACCGGCTTGGGGCGCGGGGCGATTCCGACGGCGGGCGAGGTCGAGAGGCTGCTGGAAAAGCGCACCGCGCGCGAGATGGACGAGCTCAAGTGGGCTTAGGGGCGGCTCGAGCCGTATGCTGGGAGTATGTTTCACGTTCCTGAAGAATCTTTTGAACAATACATGAGTGACACACTACTGAATTTGGAGCATATAGACGATGCCGGGATTTGATTTGACACTGCAAAAACCTTTCTACGACGGGGGCTTTTTCAATGTGCCCGTGGGCTGGGACGCGTACGTCCCTTTTGAAGAGGGGACCATCAAGCTCACGCTGGGCACCGGGGAGGCCGTTGAAGGCTACGTGAACCGCCGCGCCAACCAGAATGGCACCGCGCAGATTACGGGCGGCGCGCCCCTGCGCGACTGGTTCAAGGCGCACTTCAAGGTTCACGACACCGTGTATGTAGACCTAGACGCGCCCGACGTTATTAACCTCCGCGCCAAGGTCGGGGCCAAGGGGCTTTCGGCGGGCAAGCTGCGCGGGCTCACTACCCTCGCGGACGCGCACGGCGTGTTCAAGATGATTGCGGTGGACCAGCGGCCCCCCGTGTTCCGCGCGCTCGCCAAACACGACGGGCGCGACCCCGGCGCGGTCGGCTACGACGAGGTGGCGAAAATCAAGACGCTGTTAACCCGCACGCTCGCCCCGGAGGCGTCGGCGGTCCTCATTGACCCCATCTGGGCGCACCCACACGCGCTGCCTTACGTGCCGGGCCGGGTGGGGCTTTTAAGCACGCTCGAGGACCACGCCTTTAAGACCAAGAACGGCGAAAGGTTGTCCGGACCCATCCCAGGCTGGAGCGTCGAGAAGATCAAGCGGAGCGGCGCGGCGGGGGTCAAGGTTTTAGTCTGGGACCGCCCGGACGTGCGCAAAAACACGCGCAAGCATCAAGATACTTTTGTGCGCTCCGTCGGCGCGGATTGCGAGAAGCACGACATCCCCTTCGTGTTGGAACTGCTTATCTATCCTAAAGAGGGCGAGCGCGAGGACTCGTCCGAATACGCCGCGGCCAAGCCGGAGCGGGTTCTTAGCTCGGTGCGGCATTTTTCGGACGACGCGTTCGGGGTGGATTTGCTCAAGCTCGAGTTCCCCGCCAACCTCCGCTACTGCCGCGAGTTCGCGGGGGGCGCGTTCGACGGGACGGCGCGGGAGGCGGTGTATGAGCTCGAGCAGGTGGAGGGTTACTTGCGAGACCTCGACGCGGCGACCAATGTTCCCTGGGTGCTCTTGAGCGCGGGGGTGGGGCCGCGCGAGTTTGCGCTTAATCTGGAATTGGCGTTCGGGGCGGGCTCGAGCGGCTTTTTAGCGGGGCGCGCGGTTTGGCTGGACGCGCTTGACGCGTACCCCGACCTGGGTGCGGTTGAGCGGCGGCTGGTCACAGCGTCATTACCCTATTTGCGGCAGATTTCGGCCTTATCGGACACCGCGCGGCCCTGGTTTGACCATCCGCGTTACGGGGGAGAGGTGGTGCTCGAGAACGCCGCCGAAGATTGGGCCAAGGGGTACGGCGCGTGAGCCTGGGCGTGCTCATCATCGGCGCGGGTGACATGGGCGCGCGGCACGCGGAAGGCTGGGCCGCGGCGGGGGCCAGGGTGGTAGCGGTCTGCGACGCGGACGTAAAGAGAGCCGAGGCCATAGCCGCTCCCTTTGGCGCAGAAGCCCACGCCGCACCGGACTCGCTTTTAGACCGCGCGGACGTTCACGTCGTCTCCGTCTGCACCCCGACCTCCACCCACGCGCCCTTTACGGTGCAGGCGCTCTCGGCGGGCAAACACGTCCTCTGCGAAAAACCCGCGGCGCTGACGCTAAGTGACGCCGAGCGCATGAGCGAGGCGGCTGAAAAGAGCGGTTGCGAACTGCGCATCGGTTTTATGCGTCGGTTCGACCCCGCATACAGCCAGCTTCTGGAGATGCACGCGCGCATCGGCGGCCCCGTTTTAGCCCAAGCCACCATCGCCGCGGGCATCCGGCCCAAAAGGCTTATGCACGACGCGCGGGCCAACGGCGGCCCCATCATCGACATGTGCTGCCACGTGTTCAACCTCTGGGGCGAACTTTTCGGCACTCAGCCCGAGACGGTTTCGGCCAGGGGCTACACTTTTAGCGAGAGCAAACCGGAACTGGCGGGTATCCGACACAAGGCGCTCGACAGCGCGCAAATCACGCTCGAGTATGCGAACGGCACCGTCGGTCAGGTGCAAGTCTCCTGGGGCCTTCCCTCCGGCGTCGAGCCCACCGAGCGCCACACCTACATGGGACCCGACGGGTTATTGAGCGTGAACTGGAACGAGACGATGACGCTGCACGACGCTGGCGGCGTGACTCCTTGGCGGACGAATGGCACCGACCCGTGGAACGAGGAGATTGAGCAGTTCTACCGCGAACTCACTCAAGGCGTACCGCGCCAAGTAGCTTCTTTAGAAGACGGCATTGACGCGCTACGGGTGTCTCTGGCGGTCTTAGAGTCCGTCCGCACCCGCCGCGAAGTCCGCCCCGCCGAGGTCACGGGTGAAGCTCTCTTTGAGGAGGCGTTACCATGAAAGTCGGCCTTATCGGCGCGGGGCGCTGGGCTGAGGTGCATAAGCAAGCTTTGGAAGAGGTAGGCGCGACGCTCGCAGGGGTGGCGGTCTCGAGCCCTGCCTCCAAAGAACGCGTCGAGGCCGAATGGGGCGTGCCCGCGACGACGGACTTGGACGCATTTTTAGGTTGGGATACCGAGGCCGTCATCGTCGTGAGCCCCAACTACCTCCACGCCGAACACGCCGTGGCCGCCCTAAACGCAGGTAAACACGTGCTGGTCGAGAAACCGATGGCGACGACGCTCGAGGACTGCGATAGGATGCTGGCCGCGGCGGAGCGCGCGGGTAAGGTGCTGGCGGTGGGGCTCGAGATGCGCGTCTTCACCCTTTTTGCCAAGGTCAAGGAGCTTATCGGAGCGGGCGCGGTGGGGCGGCCTCTCCACCTCAAGCTCGACTTGTGGCGCAGGCCCTACCGGGCGGGCGCGGGGGGCTGGAAAACGGACCCCGACAAGTTAGGTAGCGCGATTCTCGAGGAGCCCATCCACTACCTCGATTTGGCGCGCTGGTATTTTGAGGGCGTGGGCGAGCCCACCGCCTTGCAAGCCTGGTCGAACTCGCGCGACGGGCGGGAGATGCTGAACGAAAGTTTGGATGTGAGGCTCGAGTTTCCCCAAGCCTCCGCGCTCGTCACGCGCTCTATCGCCGCTTACGGGCATCACATAGACCTCAAGCTCGTGGGCGAAACGGGTGCGCTCCACGCGGCCTGGTGCGGCAGCATGGATTTGGACAGGAGCCCCCACGTCGCGCTCACGCTGCACAGTAAAGAACAGGGTGCTGAGGAAACGCGCGGGGTGGACGTGCCGCGGTCTACAGGTCACGCGTTTGACGTGCCGAAGCAGACGGCGGCTTTTTTGGACGCTATATTTAGCGGAACTCCACCACCCGCGACAGGTGAGGACGGACGGGCGTCGGTGGCGCTCTCTCTCTCCGCCGAAGTGTCGCTACGGCGCGGGGAGAAGGTGGAGGTTTAGGCTTTTCCCCCTACCTCCCATCTCCCCACTTCCGCTACTCCTTTTGCGCCGCCAGCGCCTCCTTGAGCGCCGGAGCCACCACGCCCACGTCGCCCACGATGCCGTAGTCCGCCACCTTGAAAATGGGCGCGTCCGCGTCTTTGTTAATCGCAACGATTACCTTGGAGCGGTTCATCCCCGAAAGGTGCTGCACCGCGCCCGACACGCCCAGGGCCACATAGAGGTCGGGCGCAACCGTCTTGCCGGTCTGCCCCACCTGCTCGCCGTAGGGCCGCCAGCCCGCGTCCACCACCGCGCGGGTCGCCCCCACCCCCGCCGAAAGCGTGTCGGCCAAGGGCTCAACGAGGTTGTCGAAGCCTTCGGGACCGCCCACACCGCGCCCGCCCGCGATGACCACGCTGGCCTCCTCCAAGGCCACCCGCCCCGCTGCCGCGGCCTGCTTCTCGCCCAGCGTGACGCGGGTGTCGTTACTCTCGAGCCCCACCTCCACCGCCTCCACGGAACCCCCCGCCCCCTCCTCAGCGACAGGATAGATGTTGGGCTTGATGCTGATAACCACGGGCAAACTCTCAGCCTGCACCGTCTCGGTCACGCGGGCAAGGTAGGTAAAACGCGTCGCGGTCACCTTGCCGTCTTGAAGCTCGAGCCCCGTCACGTCCTCTAAATAGGGCGCGTCAAGCCGCAGCGCGACGCGCGGCGCGTAGGAGAGCCCCGAGCGCGAGGCCGCGATTAGCACCGCCTGCGCCCCCTTCTCCTGCGCCACCTGGGTTACCACGCGCGTCCACGGCTCCGCCCTAAACGCGTCCAAGCCCTCACCCGACACGCGGTAGACGGTGTCCACGTACTTTGCGAACGCCTCGGCAGCCTCGGCGTTACCGATGACCAGCCCGGCAACATCCGTACCCAACGCCTCTGCGAGGTTGCGCGCGGCGGTGGTCAGCTCGAGCGTGCTCTTCCGCAACCCGCCACTTTGATCGGCCTTTTGATTAGCAACAACAAGAATCATATCTCTCCTTTAGACAGTGATGAGTGGTGAGTGGATAGTGATTAGAAAAGACTAACCACTCATCACCAACCACTAACCACTTCAAACGACCTTCGCCTCTTCGTGGAGCAGCTTGGCGAGCTTCTGCGCCGCCTCCGCAGGGTCGCCGTCCAACATTTTGTTGAGGCGGTCGCGGGTTTGGATGGTTTCTTTGAGCACGCGCGTTTTGGCGTTTGCGCCGCCCGCGTCGTCTAAGCTCAGTTTTTTGAGCTCTTTGCGTTTGGCCTTCATGATGTTGGGCAGGGTGGGGTAGCGAGGTTCGTTGAGGCCTTGTTGGGTGGTGATGACGGCGGGAAGGGGAAGCGCTAAACGTTCGCTACCCTCGTCGGCGTCGTGGGTGGTCTGAGCCCCTTTATCTGCTAGCTCCAACTTCGTCGTCCAGTCCGAGTGCGGCCAGCCCAGTGCCTCGGCCACCGCCGGACCTAAGGCGGCGGAATCCCAGTCGGCTTCTTTGCCGCCGACAAAGACCACGTCGGCTCCCTCGTCTCCAATCACTTTGGCGAGCACCTTGGCCTGGCTGATGGGGTCTAACGCCTCATCGGTTTCGATATGCACCGCGCGGTCCGCGCCCATCGCCAGCGCGGTGCGGATGGCTTCCTCGAAACGCTTGGGACCCAGGGCGAGCGCGACGATGTCCGCGTCCTCGCCGCCCTCACGGATGCGCAGGGCCTGCTCGACGCCGTACTCGTCCATGCCGTCAATCACGAATGTTGCGCCCTCTAGGTCGATGCCCTCCGCTGACGAGCGGATGCGCGCCTCGGCGTCGGGGACTTGTTTGATGATGGTGATGATTTTCATGGATTCTCCTCGACAGTGTAAACCAGAACGTCCAAGCCGGTGACGCGCTCAAAATCCTTGAGGTTGCTCGTAAGCACCGGAAAGCCGTGATAGAGGGCGGTGGCAGCGATAATGAGGTCATGCGCCCCGATTTTTTGACCCCGCCCCATGAGGTCGGCCAAGAGTTGCGCGTGAAGGCGCGCCACCTCGGCGGTAAAAGGGAGCACCGACACCCTGGCTAACACCGACTCTACCAAAGCCGTGCGCTTTACCCGCCGCTCCTGCGTATCGGCGCGGTACACACCGACGAGCAGTTCGGACACGGTAACGGCGCTTATATAGACGCCGCCATAGTCACCCGCGTAAGTTCCCCAGTCGGTAGGCAAGGAGCCCCGCTCGAGGTGGATAAACACGTCCGTATCGACCACTAACCCCACGCGGCGCGCGACCTAGCCCCAAACATCATCCTCCGGCAAAAAGGATTCGTCAGCCCCTTTGACATCTTCGGCAAAGCTTTCGGCGTCGTTACCCAGCTTGGGCAAAGAAGCGAAGAGCTCCTCCAAATCCCCTGCGGCCAGGCTCGGGGCGGGGAGCGCCGGGACGAGGCGCGCGACAACCTTGTTACCGCGCTCGAGTTCCACGCTCACCCCTTGATAATAAACGCGGTTGAGCAGGTCCGAAAAATTGCGCGCCGCTTGCGTGACGTTGATGCGTTCCATAGAATCAGTTTATCATAAAATCAGTTTTTGTGGTATCAGATGAACCCTCTGCTGCGGGTTATTCTCCTTGAAGCGCCTCCACGTACGCCAGCTTCGCCGCCGTCTGAACCCCCTCGCCGCCCTCGTGCCCGTTGTAGGGATAAACGCGGATGTCTTTCTCGCCCGCGTAGTGGTTGTAGGCGGCAAACACGGTGGATGGGGGGCACACCGTGTCCATCAGCGCAGCCGAAAAGAGCGCCCTCGCGTCCGCGCGCGCCGCGAAGTTGACGCCGTCAAAGTACGAGAGCGTGCGAAACACGCTCTCGACCTCGCCCCGGTGGATTTTGCAGTAGCGCGCGATTTCGTTGTAGGGCATGGCGTCGGTCATTTGGGTAGCGCGGCGGTAGTGGCATAAAAAGGGCACGTCCGGCATGACCGCCGCGAGGTCCGGCACAAGCCCCGCCACCGCCAGCGAGACGCCGCCCCCCTGGCTGCCACCCGTCACCGCGACCCGCGCCGGGTCGACCTCCTCACGTGACTTCAAGGTCTCCACCGCCCTCACCGCGTCCACGAACAGGCGGCGGTAGTAGTAGGTTTTGGGGTCGAGAATGCCCTGCGTCATGAAGCCCGGAAAGTGCGCGTTGGCCCCCTCGGTGGGCAGGTCCGGCGTATCCCCCTCGCGCCAGGTGCTGCCCTGACCCCGCGTGTCCATGACCAGATAGGCGAAGCCCGCGCTCGGCCAGAGGAGCCAGTCGGTCGGCCTCCCCCGGCCCCCGCCGTAGCCGATGTACTCGACCATGCTGGGCAGCGGCTCCGGCGAGTCTATCCCTTGCGGACGGAGAAACCAGCCCTTGACCCGCTGACCGCCGTAGCCCGAAAAGGTCACGTCAAAGCACGCGATGGTTTTTAGGCCGACCTCGACGGGCGTGAATTGGGGCTCGAGCGCCCAGGCTCGAGCCTCCGCCAGGCTGACTTCCCAAAACGCGTCAAAGTCCTCGGGTTCGTGCCGCGGCGGTTTATAGCGTTCGAGTTCATCTAAAGGAAGGTCAAAGAGCATGAGTCCAATGTAACGCACTTTGGGTAAGGGGAATCTGCTAAGCGTTTTGAACGTAGGAAGAAGTGAAAGAGAGGTGGAGTGCTGCGCCTCTCATGTATCCGGCTAAAGCCCGTCAAGCACCGTAGAATAGCGTATGACATTATCCATATCCACCATAAAATTCGACGCGCGCGGTCTTGTACCTGTCGTGGCCCAAGACGCCGAGAGCGGCGAGGTGCTGATGCTCGCCTACGCGAATCAAGAAGCCTTGGAACGAACGCTCCAAACGGGTCAAGCTCACTACTGGAGCCGTTCGAGAAACGAACTCTGGCGCAAGGGTGCCACCAGCGGTCACACCCAGACGCTCACTGAGTTGCGCTACGACTGCGACGGGGACGCGGTGCTCTACCGCGTGAAACAGACCGGCCCCGCCTGCCACACCGGAGAGCGCTCTTGCTTCTACCGCACCGTGGATACAGTGGGTGAGGAGGCAAAGACGCCTTCGCTGGGCGCATTGGCGGGCCTCGAGCACATCATCAACCAACGTCTTAAAGACTTACCGGAAGGCTCTTACGTCGCCTCGCTCCACCACAAAGGCTTGGGCCGCGTGGCGCAAAAAGTGGTCGAGGAGGCGGGGGAGAGCATTGTGGCGGCGCTCGAGGGTAAAAACGACGAATTGGTGGGCGAGGCGGCGGACTTACTTTTTCACCTCATGGTCATGCTGCGCGAGTGCGGGGTCGGGCTGGGGGACGTGGTGGGGGAGATGGAGGCGCGACACCAGAGTAAAACGAACGGCAAAACGTATCCACCTGCGTAAATTGACACTTTCAGGAGGTACAACGCGCCTCCCGTCGGGCGGCTGTGTCACAATGGGGCCAATGACAGTCACAAAAAAGACACCCAAAAGAGCGGCAACCAAGGGCAAGCCTTCCCCTACGAAACGGGGCGCGGCGATGGACATGGAGCGGGCGCTGGTGCTCGACACGGTGCGCGTCACCGAGCAGGCGGCCATCGCCGCAAGCCGGGTGGCGGGCAAGGGCGACTCGGACTTGGTCGACCAGGCCGGGACCGACGCGATGCGCCGCGTGCTGAACGAACTCGACATC
Source organism: Trueperaceae bacterium (assembly GCA_965214405.1). Lineage (GTDB taxonomy): Bacteria > Deinococcota > Deinococci > Deinococcales > Trueperaceae > CBDCCT01. Next base: position 2,644,932 of record OZ243956.1, on the reverse strand, counting down.
GACGGCGAGATTGTGATTGGCGAGGGCGAGCGCGACGAAGCGCCGATGCTCTTTATCGGCGAGAAAGTGGGCCGCGGCGGCGAGGGCGCGTGGCAAATTGACATCGCGGTGGACCCGGTCGAGGGCACGGGCATCACCGCGCGGATGGTGAGCAATTCGGTCGCGGTCATCGCGCTGGCCGAAAAGGGCGGGCTCTTTCAGGCCCCCGACACCTACATGGAAAAGCTCATCGTCGGCCCCCCCGCGGCGGGCAAGGTGGATTTGACCTGGCCGGTGGCGGCGAATTTGAGCGCCATCGCGCAGAGCCTGGACCGCGCGGTCGAAGACCTCACCATTGTGATTTTAGACCGCCCGCGGCACGAAAACTTGCTCAAGCAGGTGCGCGAGGCGGGCGCGCGCGTCAAGCTCATCGGCGATGGTGACGTGATTGCGGCGCTCGCGGCGGCGGTGCGCGGGACGAACGTCCACGCGGTGATGGGCATCGGCGGCGCGCCCGAGGGCGTGTTGGCCGCCGCCGCGGTCAAGTGTCTGGGCGGCGAGATTCAGGGGCGCTTTAGGCCGCGTAATGATGGGGAGAGGGAGAGGCTCGAGGCGATGGGTGCGAGCGCCGAGCGCGTTTACAGCACGCAAGACTTAGCGCCGGGCGACAACATCGTCTTTAGCGCCACGGGCATTACCGATGGCGACATCTTAAAAGGCGTGCGCTTTTTCAAAAACGGCGCGCGCACCCACACCGTCTCGATGGGCTACCAGTCGCGGGTGCTGCGCTTCTCGGACGCGGTGCATTTGTTGGGCGACGGGGCGCGGGTGACGGTGCAAATTTAGGGAACGTAGCTAAGTACACGACAAAAGCCGAAAACAGCGGTCCAGGTCAGGCTTTTTGGTTGCCGAGTTGGTGAGCAGATGCCTGAGATGGTCTAAGCCTGCCCGGAATAAAGACTTCTGCTTGCGCCCGTGCGACTTCATTCGAACAGGTTTGAGCTGACGGTGAACAAATGCTCCGACTTTCAAGGCCCATAAGAAAGCCAGGGTCACAACGACAAGTAAGGTGTTAATGCGCTCTAGGTGCTTGAGATGCGTAGCTTCAAAGTCAAAGCCGCTGCTTTTCAAGGCTTTGAACAAGCATTCTATCTGCCAGCGCTTCGCGTAGCTTGCGAGGGCCTGCTTAGGATTGCGGTTGGTGACGACGATGATGTATTCTCCACCCTCTAAACGCGCGCCTGCAACCCCAAGCTCAACACCAAAGACAGTGTAGCGCTGTTTAAGTACCTTGTGCTCACCCACAGGTAGATGCTGGAAAAAGCCGAACAGATGAAACCAGCCATCACCGAGAGCGTCTTTACGCACGCGGATAACGAAAGGGATGTGCTTACGCTCAAGATAAGCGAACCAGTCGCCCCCGATGAACTCCCTATCGGCTAGCAGCACCTCTAGCTGGTCTACGGGCAAAAGTTTTAGCAAACGCTCCAAAAGCGTAATGCGTTCTTGCGTGGCGGAGTTGCCAGCCTTGGGCAAAAGACACCACAGTAAGGGAACCGCTACGCCCTCATGCGCATAAGCCAGGGTCAAGATGTTGATGTCGAGTTTGCCAAACTTCCAGTTCGTCCGGTCTAGGCACAGGCTGTAGCTTCGCTTGGGACCTAGACTCAGCGCGTACCTGAAAACTGTCTCATCGGCCAAGTGCAAGCCTTGGAAAAACCGTTGCGCCCGTCTGTAAAGCGAGTCCGGCTGGGCTCTGCCCTCCATCATGCCTACCAACGTCGCCAAGTTCACCGTCTTTGCCTGCACCATCGCGATCATCAACAAGCTCAAGAACTTAAGCCGTGACGGGTGCAGCTTTAAGCCGCTCGCTTTCAACTGTGCCAGCAACCCGGTATGCTTCATATGCTCTCCCTTGAAGTGGTGTCTCGCAACATCCATTCTTCACTGGAGAGCCCTTTATTTCAAATCTGTCGTGTACTGAGGGAACGTAGTTAAAACACTTGGTGTCGTTTTGGCGAAGAGGTCGTGGCAAAAGTCGGCACGGCGTCCTAAGCAAGAGTCGGCCCGCACTTTGTTGGTGGCGAGATGCGAAGGTAAGCCCGAACCTTGTTTGGCCCGAGAGAGCGTGGATGCTGCTCGCCGTGAAATTTGGTATAGTCGAGAGTGTAGTAGCAGTATGAGCGCTCAGTTGCGAGGCTGTAGTGTTTAAGCCGTATCGCACGCCGAACATGATTGATGAAAGGGGAAGTTTGTGGTGAGTAGCTGCGAGATTGAGTCACACTTCAAATTGCCGCAAAAGCACCCCTACAAGAATTTTATCGGACAAATGTCTGATAATCGCTAGTTAAACCGCATGGCTAGCTCTTCTTCTATCCCAGTAACATTCGAGTTCGAACTTGTTATCCGCCGAGCTAGCCTTGATGAATCAGACATTCCATTTGAGAAAATTATAGAATTGATGGAAGAAGAGCTTTTCAGCCAAAACGAGGCGCTTTTATGTTTTGGGCCAAGTTTTGGTATTGAGGCATTAGAAACGTTTATCATTCGTTTGAAAGCAGCAGGACTCGAGTATTACGATGACTTTTATGAATTACAACTTGACCATCCTGCGTGGCTCCGTTTTGAAGCTTTTATTACCGACTAAATCGAGGTTGCAGTTTAACTAGTCACTGCGTGGGATGCTAAATCGTTCTGCTGCAAATGTAAAAAGGAGTTGAAGCATGTTTCAAACTTATCCGTTAGCGCCTTTAGCGCCTTGAGTTCAGTTCGTTAAAGCCCTCTATGAAAGGTGCTCATGTCTAAAAAAGTTTTGCCTATGCTTTACCCAGGCTGCATCTCCTTTGAAACGATGCTGGCTGTTGAGGATAAACGTCTGATAATCAGTAGTTCAGCGCCTCCCTTAATGGAGGTTGCGTAAGGCAGAATGTCTTTCAAGCGTATAGCGTTACATCTGGCGGTGTGGCTCGGTGTGTTTGCCTTTTGGCTTGCGGCTACTCATCAGTACCAGCCGACTCCAGCCCTTGCCGTGTTAGCTACGGCGGTGTTGGTATTTGCCTCTGCGCTCGCGGTCTATGTTAACAGCCTGCTTCTTCTGCCTAGATTTGCTCGCCGCCATCTGTGGTGGCAATACGCTGCGGCGCTGCTGGCGACGGTAACTGTTCTTGACCTGCTAGCGGTTCTGCTGATTCAGTTCCTATACGATTGGCTGTGGGGACCAGACCCGCAGCGTTTCGGTTTCTGGTTTAATGTGTTGTCTGACGGCAGTATCATCGTGGTGCATGTTGCGGTGGCGATGCTGGTGATGTGGGTTGCAAAGTTCCTTGGCAGGCGTACGCCACAGTAGGCAAGCGAGGTATAACAGAAACCGCCGCCGAACAACCCTTTGCACCGGACGCGGAATAGCGACACTTTCATGCGCAAGGCTTGCGTGGTCGCCACTGTAGGAGAATCCATGAATACCTTACTCAAATCGGATGAAGTGCTCGAGCTTGTGCGAGCCAAGTATTCTTTAGACACACCGCAAACTTGTGCTTTAATCAGGCGCGGTTTTAACGATCACTACCTTATTAAAGCTGGGCAAGCAAGGTACATTTTCAGGGTGTACTTAAATGGAAAATACTATGTTGACTCACCTGAAGCTTTTCAGTTCGAGCTTGACCTGCTTGACTATTTACAAGTACAAAACATCCCTGTTTCTCATCCCATCCGTATGGATAATAGTGAGTTGCTTGGCTGGACTTCCACTGCTTTAGGTAAACGAGCTACGGCACTTTTTTCATTTGCCCCAGGCGGAGAAGCAACTGAGGAATCTGTTACAACTGAACAAATTTTGGAAGTGGGGAAAACTATTGCCGCTTTTCATCTTGCTGCCAATGACTTTTCTTCAAATCATGAACGTTATCACCTAAACCTTAAATATCTCGTGGATGAACCACTGAGGTTAATTGAAAAAGACAATAGTGAACAGGGACAGGAGCTTCTTGCCTCTCTACCTTCCATACCTGATTTAGTGAGCGCAGTAAAAAGTCTAAGCATTGATAATGATGAATACGGCATCATTCATGGTGACTTACACCCTGGCAATATGCACTTTCAAGAAAATCAAGTAACCTTTTTTGACTTTGACCATTGTGGATATGGTTGGCGCGCTTATGATTTGTCTCTTTTTCATTATGCACCTGACGCGCTTCAAAAAGCCTTTTTTCGGGGCTACGAGTCTCTTCGGCCCTTGACCGAAGGTGAGCGCGATTGTTTGCCTATTTTTGCTAAATTACGAAGGCTATGGGACGCAGGTGACATGCTTGCGACGGAAGCACTAAGAGCCGACCCAAGCAGTTAGAGGTTTCGTATCATGTGTTGGTCATCTAACTAGGCGTTGCAGAGGATGTGAACTGTTTTGACAGAATTACACTTTAGACTTAATTCACTCGTGGAAGCCGTAGGGTTCACACCCCTGAACTCAATCTGTTCGGCGGCGGGCTTCTCGCGGTGAATAGATGGCACAACGTCCGCGACGAGTACGCCGCGTGGCTGCGCCGGTTCCCGATGCTTGTCCACATCGGTGCCCCTGGTGATGTGCCCGAGGTGGTCGGCCAGTCCGACGCCCCGGTGTTCCTCGACGTGGATTTTTGGTCGGAGCGGACGCACGGGGCCGAGGAGGTTGCCCGCCGCTATCTCACCGACCCGCAGATCGACGGCATCATCGACGAGGTGGCGACCGTGATTGATGAAAACTTGCTTCGGTTCGACCCGCTGGTGGCGTACTACGGCCGCTTCGCCCCAGACGGCGACCCGACCCGCATCGAGTGGGAGCGGGAGGCGGCGCATAGCGTCAAGCGCGACTTGGCGTGGGCAGCGTGCGAGCGGGCCGTCAGCGAGCCGGGGTTCTTCTGCGGCCTGCTGCCGTGGTACGACCGCGGGCGGTGGCCGGTCGGGTGGGCGGGGTCGTACCCGGCTGGGCATGTGCGGGTGGTCTGAGCGGTGCAGCCTGGACGCCGAACTAAACGCTGCAGCGGACAGCAGAGCCGGACTGGTTATTGCGAGTTTTAGCTCTCGTTGGCCCCTGCCGCCGCTGAGCTTGGCGTTGTGCCGTTGCTCGCGGCTTGGCTACGTGCGTTAAAAGGAACGACGTGAAGTGGGTATCTATTTTCGATGATATTAACGCTGAAGCAGCCACACCAACCTGTCGCTGCTTCAGCGTCTCTGAGCCTATCTAAACCAATCAGGTTCAGGTGGTGTTGAAACTTCATGCTATAATGTTGAACATGGCACAAACCTCTTTTGTTCAGACCCGCGACGCCCTCTTCGCGCAGGTGCTAGCCACAACACCGGAGGGCGTGGCGGACGCCGTTCTCAGCCAGACCACCGTGGGCGAGCCGTCGGTGGACAGGGTTTTGGCGCGGCTCGCCAGCCTGCTCGGCGTCAGCAAAACCGAGGCGCTGGGCGTCTTGGGCATCAGCCGCTCGCGCAAGAGCAAGAACCCGGCGATGAACGTTGAACTTTTAGACCGCACCCACAGCGCCTTGACCCTGTTCGCCCGCGTGGCAAGCGTGCTCGGGCAGGCGGGGGCTGAGGCGTGGTTCGTTAGCCCCAAGGGTGCGCTGGACGGGGCCAGACCCATAGACCTGCTCGCCACGCGTGTGGGTGTAGGCAAGCTCCAGAACATGCTTACCGCCCTGGAGGACGGCACTTTTCTTTGAGGGTGTGTTGAAGACGTATCGCTTAGCCTTTACCGAAAGCTTAAGCGCCGCCTTTAGACCACGCGGCGCACCGGGGCGCTGGAATGGTGAGGGGACGGTTATGGTGTATACAGCCGAACACGCCGCTTTGGCCGCGCTGGAAATCTTGGCGGGCTGGGAAATCTATGCGAGCTTGCAGGGCTATAGCCTCTACCGCTGCACCTTCGGTGAGGCGCTCGCACTTGACGCGCCCGCTGACTTTGACCTTCACAACAAAGAGGCCACGCGGGCATATGGTGACGCCTGGGTCCGCGAGGCGCAAAGCGCAGCCTTGCGTGTTCCGTCAGTTGTCGCGCCCGAAAGTTACAACGTCCTGCTCAACCCGGACCATAAAGACTTTCGGCAGATTGTTCTCGAGCCCCTCGGTCCCTTTAGCTTCGAAAAAAGACTCGCGGCTCTGGTCGAGAGAGCGAAGGGGTGAGTTAAACATTGCGGGTGGTAGGCGCTACTTCGTTCCACCCTCAAACACCTTTGCCGCTCGAGGCGTATCCAGCCAGGCACGAAAAGCCTCGAGCGCACGCCCCCGGTGGCTCACGCTGCGTTTCTCTTCGGGCGTGGCCTCCGCAAAGGTCTTGCCTAAGTCCGGCGAGTAAAAAACGGGGTCGTAGCCAAACCCGCTCTCGCCGCGCGGCCCCTCGAGCAGCCTCCCCTCACTCTCGCCCCGAAAGGTCCACATCCCGCCGTTGGGCGTGGCGAGCACGAGGACGCAAACAAACCGCGCCCCCCGCGCCTCCGGCGGCACCCGGCGCAGCTTGGCGAGAAGATAGGCGATGCGCTCGCCGCTACTCACCTTGCCGCCAAACCGCGCAGAGTAGAGGCCGGGCGCGCCGTCAAGCGCGTCTACCTCGAGCCCCGAATCGTCGCCCAGACTCGGCAGCCGCGTCTGAAGCGCCACGTAACCCGCCTTGCCGAGCGCGTTTTCTTCGTAGCTCGAGCCCGTTTCTTGGGGAAACGCCGTCACGCCCGCTTCAGCAGCCGACAGGAGGGTGAGGGAGGTATCCGCTAAAGTTTGTTGGAACTCGCGCACCTTGCCCTCGTTGGCGGTGGCTAACACAAGTTTGCTCATGCGAGTTGCGGGCGGACGCGCTCCAGAATCGTCCCCACCGCCGTGAGACCCGAGACCACGAGCCCCACATACGTCTCGGCGGGGATGGGCCGCTCCTCGCCGCCGCCCTGGACTTCGATAAGCGCGCCGTCGGCGGTGCCGACCACGTTGAGGTCGACCTCGGCCACCACGTCCTCGCTATATTCCAGATCGACGAGCACGCGCTCGCCTATCACCCCGACGCTCACCGCGGCGAGTTCGTGCGTGAGCGGCCACTCGTCCAAAGCGCCCGCCTGGACGAGCCGGTTCGCCGCCTCGTGCAGCGCGGCGTAGCCCGCCAAGATGCCCGCGCAGCGCGTGCCGCCGTCCGCCTGGAGCACGTCGATGTCCACGGTCAAGGTCTTGTTGGCAAAGAGCGACAAATCAGTCACGCTCCGTAGGGCGCGCCCGATGAGCCGCTGAATCTCCTGCGTGCGCCCGCCCGAATAGAGGCGTTCGCGCATTGATCGCTCGTGGGTGGCTCGAGGCAAGAGCGCATATTCCGCGGTGAGCCAGCCCGCGCGCTGTCCCTTGACGTTCCGCAGGTGGGGCGGCAGCTTGTTCTCGATAGTGACGGTCGCCAGCACCGTCGTGTGCCCCCACGCCACAAGCGCCGAGCCCTCGGCGTAGCGGTTGTAGTTCGGGGTCACGGTGATGTCTCTCACTTGCTGGTCGGGTCTGTTTTGTCTCATATCACAACTTTTCCGTCTTAATTTTCGTAGGCGTCGGCGAGTAGATGAACCGTGGTGTCAACCATACCCGCTGCGCTCTCCGCTTCGGCGTGTGAACCGCGCCAGTGGATGCGCTCGACCGTTCCAGCGGGGCCGCCCAAGATTTGAGCGGTATGGAGGTAGCTGGGAACGTCGCCGCTGACGAGGTGATGGACGGTGCCGAGTGCGGCTGACGTGGTGGAACGGGTGAGGGAGAGGGTGCGTAAATCTCGAGCGACCACGTTGGCGGTTTCCTCCGCCGAATCGAGCAGGGCGACCGTCGGCCCCAAAACGCTATGCAAAACGTTTTTGAGCGCGGGATAATGGGTGCAGCCCAGGATGACCGCCGAAAGCGCCGGTCGGTCTCCCAAATAATGCTCCGCCACAAGCTTGGCGATGGCCCCGTCTGCCACGCCCTCCTCGACAATGGGCACAAACAAGGGGCAGGCTTTTGTCCACACCTCTAAACCCGCCGCCTCGAGCCCCCGCTGATACGCCCCCGAACGAAGCGTCCCCACCGTCCCCAGCACCCCGACTCTGCCCTGGGTGACGACGCGACGCGCCGCCGCCACGCCGGGTTCGATCACGCCCCAGACGGGCACGGGGAGCGCGTCCGCAAGCTCGGGCAGGCTCGCCGCCGCGGCGGTGTTACAGGCGACGACGACGCCCTTGACGCCCCGGCGGAGGAGTTCGTGAGAGATTTCTAACGCAAAAGCGCGCACCATCTCGAGCGGCTTGCCCCCATAGGGCACCCTCGCCGTGTCGCCAAGGTAGATAAAGTTTTCAAAGGGTAAAGCTTTCTGAAGCGCGCTTAGTACGGTAAGCCCCCCCACGCCGGAGTCGAAAACACCGAGGGGAGCGTCACAGGCGGGCACGCCCCAAGCTTACCACTCCTCCTTTTGCAGGGTGTTAAAGAGGCAATAGTGAGCGCTTGTAAAAAAGAGGGAGTACCAGACTAACTTCTGATCCTATGACTTGCTTTTGCTTAGCGTAGTAGTTAATATGGCTCATGAACATTGTGCTCGACAAGCAAAGTTTCGTTCCGATAGGAGAGCAGATCAGCACGCAAATTCATGTACTCATTCACGATGCAAAGCTGTTGTCGGATGAACTCTTACCCACTGCCAATGAACTAGCCAACTCATTGAATGTTAACTATAACACCGTGGCGGCGGCTTATCGGGCGCTCGAGGCCGAGGGTTACCTCGTGCAGCGGCGGCGGGCGGGCACGCGCGTCGCGCCTGCGCCGCCCAGGTCCGCTGAGGAAAGTTTAGGCGTCCACCTTGCGGCGGGTTTTGCGGAGAGCGTGGCGGCGTCCGGGCTGGACGTCAACGAGGTCATCAAGCTCTTCGCCGCGCAGGCCAATCTGCGTGGCGGGCGTTCGCCCCTAAACGTCGCGGTGCTAGCGCGTACGCCCTTGCAGGCGGCGGTGCTGGCGGAGCGGGCGGAGGTCTTGCTGGGAGAAGATTTTCGCTGCGTACCAGCGACATTGGAAAGCTACCAAGGCGCGGACTATCACCTCACGCTGGTTCACCCCGAGCTGCTGGATACGCCCCAACCTTCTTACGCCAGACCCCTTTTCGACAGCCCCTGGCCTTATGACCATAACGTGCCCGCGGGCGCGGATTAGGGCTCGAGCCCTCACCAAACCTCATTCAAGTTTCAAAAATTCCAGCAACCAAAAGGAGGGCATATGACGACAGTCGCTCGAGGATTACGAGGCGTGGTGCTGACCGAAACGCGCCTGAGCATGATCGACGGTGAGGCGGGAAAGCTGGTTATCGGCGGCTTTCCGGTGGAGGAGCTGGCCCCCAACGCGACCTTTGAAGAGGTGCTGTACCTGCTGTGGCACGACCGCCTGCCGAACGAGCGCGAGCTTAACGCCCTCCGCGCTGAGATGGCCGCCAACCGTGACTTGCCCGAGGTGACGCTGACGGTGTTAGGAGAGGCCGCCAAGCGCAAGCTGCCGCCGATGGACGCTCTACGTATGGGTGCGGACACGCTCAGCCTGGTGGATGCGGACGCCGAAAATACCTCTCGAGAGGCCAACCTAAAGCGCGCCCTCGGCCTCGTCGCCCGCTTCCCGACGGTGCTCGCGGCGTACTGGCGTTTGTTGCACGAGGACGCGCCGCTCGAGCCCAATCCCGACTTAGGCCACGCCGAAAACTTCTTGTATATGCTCACCGGCGAGGCACCCTCCGAGGCGGTGGTGCGGGGGCTCGAGACCTACCTCAACACCGTCATTGACCACGGCATGAACGCCTCGACTTTCGCGGCGCGCGTGATCGCCTCGACGCGTTCGGACCTGGTTTCAGCGGTGGTCGGCGCGGTAGGCGCGCTTAAAGGTCCCCTCCACGGCGGCGCGCCGGGTCCCGCGATGGACATGGTGTTTGAGATTCAGGGGCGCGCGCAAAGCTCGAGCCGGAGCGTTTCAGAAGAGGCCGAGGCTTGGGTGGGTGAGAGGCTATCCCAGGGAGAGCGCATCATGGGGTTCGGTCACCGCGTGTACCGGGTGCGCGACCCCAGGGCCGACGTGCTGAGCGGCGCGGCTGAGACGCTTTTTAGGGCGGAGGATGTACAACTTTACGAAGATGCGAAGAGAGTCGAAGACGTGGTTCTGCGCCTCCTCAAGGCGCACAAACCCAATCTCAGCTTACAGACAAACGTAGAGTTTTACACCGCGCTTGTCTTGCACGGCGTCGGTTTGGACTCCCGCTTATTTTCTTCCATTTTCGCCCTTTCGCGCGTGGGCGGCTGGACGGCGCACGTGTTGGAGCAGCTCGAGGAGGACGAACTCATCCGCCCGAGCACGCTTTACGGCGGGGCGCGCGGGCGGGGCTGGGTGCCTGTGGGGGAGAGGAGAATCTAAAACCGCTTGGCGACGCTCGAGCCCGCCCAGGTAAGCCCCAGGCCCAGCGCGCCCGCCACCGCGACAAAGGGGATGATGGACACGCCAAACGCGACGGGCGACCAGACCCAAACCCAGGGGAAGAGGGGCCATACCCCGTCACCTAAGCCTGTAGCGCCCAAAATGAGCGCGAGCAGCGTTATCACGGTTCCGACGCCCAGCGACACGCCCGCCCCGAAGCGGGCGGCGAGGGGCAGGTGCAGCGCAAGTAGAAGGAAGCTCACAGAGGCGTGCAGGATGAGGAGGTAAGAAAGCGTGTGCCAGGCCAACCCCAGCCATCCGAGGGCGAACGCGAGAAGTAGCGCGCTTATATTTCCGTGCAGCCAGAGAACCGTCAGTTTGGCAACGTAAAGCTTTGCGGTGGAGACGCGCCGCGTCCGCAGGGCGCGCCACGCGTCCCCCTCCCACGACCACGCGACGCTTGGTAAGAGCGCCGCGCCGAAGGGAAGCGCGAGCAGCGCCCAGAGCTGCCAGGCGCTGAGCGCACCCCACCCCACCGCGACGAGCGCGAAAAAGAGGGGCGTTACCAGCGTGAGCCACGGCAGAATGGTGTGACGGTACTTAGTCCATTCACTCTTCAATAGGCTGCGGCGGTAAGTTCTAACGCTGACGCTAGCGGTATTTTGGCGGTGGCGAGAAGCAAAGGGAAGAGAAAAAGTGTGACGTTCACGGGGCATCCGCGCACTCAAAAGCAAAAAGACGGGCGTCATGAGGGCGGCGAGGAGCAGCGCGGGCCAGACGAGAAGGGTCCACACGGGGCTGGTGGGCTCGAGCAGCAGCCCGTTCGCGTGCGTTCCCGCCAATTTCAGCGTCGCCCGCACCGGCCACGCCCAGGGATTGAGCCACCAGAGCAATCCTTCCGGGCCGAGAACATCAAAAAAAACGTAGACCATCGCGCCGATGAGGCCCGCCATGAGACTGCCGATGAGCCCGACTAAATGCGCGATTCCCTGATAAAGCGCCAGGACGGGCAGCGACGTGAACCACAGCGTCAACACGAGATTTAGGAGGCGAGCCAGCGACGGGGTGCCGGAAAGCTGCATTACAACCCCGAAAGGCAAGCTGATGAGGACGACAAAGGCCGTGGTGAGAAGTGCAAGCGCCGCGAGACCCGCAAATTCGGCTAGGTGCAAGGAGAGCGGCGCGACGGGCCGCCACCAGGTGCCGCCGCCGCGGGCTCGAGCCTCACGAAGCGACGTGACGCCAGCCAACAGCGCCAGGGTGAGCGGCGATAAAAAAGTAATTCACAGGTTCTGCCAAGCGGTTAGATTTTGCCAGGCAGGCGCGGCGTCGGAGCTAAGAATGAAGAGTCCGACTTCTAATAAACCTACAAAGAGACCAAAAAGCGGCAACCAGGCCACCCCGCTGCGGCGCAGCTTGAGGCGTTCGGCGCGTAGCGCGGCTCTCACGTGGCGGCCCTTTGGGTGAGGGCCAAATACGCCTCTTCGAGTTCCGTCCCCGTCGGCGCGAGTTCTGAACGCGGCCCCTGATAACGCAAGCGCCCGTGAGCGATGACGCCTATCTCCTCGGCAAGTTGGACGACCTCGCCGAGGAGGTGGCTCGAGATGAGGACGGTGCGTCCTTCGCCTGCGTAACCACGCAGCAGCGTTCGCAATTCGCGGATGCCCTCGGGATCTAGGCCATTTTGAGGCTCGTCTAAAATCAACAAATCGGGCTTGTTTAACAAGGCGATGGCGAGCGTGAGGCGGCTTTTCATGCCGGTGCTAAACCTTCCGGCGGGTTTGCGCCCGGTGTCGCTGAGGCCCACTTGCTCGAGCGTCTCCCCAATCCTTTGAGGCGAAAGACCCAGTAAGCACGTGTGGATCTCGAGGTTTTCCCGCGCGCTCAAGTGCGCGTAGAGCGCGGGACCGTTGATGCTCGCGCCGATGCGCTCCAGCGCGTCCCGCGTCCAGGGCTCGCCAAACAGCTCGACGCTGCCCGCACTCGCGGGGAGTAGCCCGAGCAAGATAGCCAGCGTGGTGCTCTTGCCCGCGCCGTTGGGCCCAAGGAGCGCGTAAACGGTGCCGACGGGCACCCTCAGACACACGTCCTGAAGCGCCGGGGTGCGCCCGTACGACTTGCTGAGGTTTTTGGTGAGGATGGCGTGTTGCATGATTTCCTTTCTTTTACTGCTACAATGTGTAGCACATCGAGACAAAAAAATTAGAGGAGAAAAAAGAGGAGCAAGTAGGCTCCAACCAGTCCCAGCTTGACAATGACGGGTAACTTGCGCGGTCGGTTTAGCAGCGCGTGGGCGCGCGTTAAAAGCAAACCCTCTTTGGCTTGCTGAGACGCGAACGCGGTGGCCGGTTTATAAACATGCTCCTGCTTCTGAAGCAGCGCGTGCTGCATGGCTCGAGCCAAAGACGCACGGCCCGCCGCGCGCACCGCGGCCTCGTCGGCGCAGAGTTCGGCGGTGAGGTCGCACTCGAGCCGCGCCTCCCACGCGAGCAGAAGATACCACCACACCCGCGCCGAGAGCCGCGCCAGGGCCAGCAGCAACGGATGGCGCGCCCGGCAATGCGCCTCTTCGTGCGCTAGCACGGCGTCGCGGTGTGCCCCCGTCCACACCGCCTCGCTCAGGTAGATGCGGGGTCTAAAGACACCCAGGGTAAAGGCGACCTCGCCGGGGACGTGCAAGACGCGCACCCGACCGACGCGTGTGCTTTTTATACGAGACACTTTCCAGAGCGCCGCGGCCTCTTCTAAAATGCTGTAGACAAAGGACGCGAGAAGCCCCAAAAGGGTTAGCAGAAAGGGTAGATGCACCGCGAACGCGTACCAGAAGGGCGCGTGCGTGAGGTCCGGGCTGTTGAGCACTCCCCAGGCGACGGGGACGCGGTAGGGCAGCGCCTCCCGAAGGGGCAGATTCGGCAGATAAGGAACAAAAAGAGATAGAAGCGGGAACACTGTCACCCCCCACGCCAGCCAAAAGCGCGTGCGTGGTGTTAAATGTTGGTGCCAACGCGCGGTCATGCGCCAGAGACCCAAGACGACGAGGGGTGCCCAAAAGGCGAGCACAAACTGTGGGTAAAGAAGCAGCGCCACCCTTACGCTTCCTCTTCGTTTTTATCTTCATCAACAAGGCCGTCAAGCAGCCCCCGCAATTCCGCTAGCTGTGCCGGGTCCTCACGCGCCGCCTCGACAAAGTGCGTCAAGGCCACGCTGCCGAAGCCGTCCAGAAGCCGCCGCGACGCCTCCTGCGCGACCCGCGCCTCGAGCGCCTCTTGCGAAAGCGCGGGCGTGTAGCGGTAGGCCTTGCCGTTGCGGACGCGCGTCAAAAAGCCCTTTTTGGTAAGCCGCTCCATCACGGTTTTGACCGTGGTGTAGGCGTTGTCGCGCGGGAGCACGTCAGTCACCTCGCGCACTTCCGCCTGCCCGAGCGCCCACATCGCCTCCATGATGGCGGCCTCGAGGGGGCCAAACACGCTCTCAAATTTATAGTTAACCTTGTGAGGCGGCGCGGGGTCTGACACAGCGCTTATTCTGCTACGCAGTGTAGCAAATGTCAAGAGGGTGATGTTGTTTTTTGTTCAGGTCAGGCTGCGTTTAAGGCTCGAGGCGGTCACTTCAACCCCCGTCGCCGCGAACAGCAGATTGTTGTCTACCGAAAGCATCAGGGCCAGGTCTTGGGTCAGCGTGGAGTCTTCATTAAGAAAATCGAGCACCCGCTCCACAGGGTTGCGCCGGAACAGGTCGCAGAAAAACTCGGCCCCGTCCTGCCGCCCCGTCGCCAGTACCCGCAGCATCACGCTGTCCAGCCAGCGGTAGCGGTCCAGGGGCGGGGGGGTGTAGAGCGGGTTCCCGGTCCTTGATAGTTGCCGGGTAATGCGCCGCGACTGCTTTTGGATGCGCTGGAAGGTGTAGCCGGTCGAGGGCTTGGCGCAGCCGCCCGCCGTGCCGATGGCGAGCACGTGGGGGGAGGGCCGGAGCGGAAACACGGCGTCGGTCATGGGGATGACGCCCTCTTCGCGCTCGAGGACGCGGTAATCGTCAAGCTCCAGCACCTCCCCCAAATACCCCCTGAGCCCGGCGTCATAGGCCTCACTCGAGAGTAGCTGCGGCGAGAACAGGGTGTACTCGACCAGCGCGCGGCGCGCGTCTAAGGGGAGCACGTAGACAAAGCGCACCTCCCCGTGCTGCGCCACCCGAAAATCCATCAGCGTGGCGCTGTTCGGGTCAAACGTGGGAAGGTCCGTTTCGAGCACCCAACCGCGGAAGTGCTGGAGGAGGCGGCTCGAGCCCCCCCGCGCCATCTCCGGCGTGTAAAAGCTGTTATAAGCCCACTTTCCTTCAAAAGCCTGCTCATCAACCCACACGCGCACGCCGTCTCCACGCTCCTCCACCCCGGTGACGGTGCCGTAGAGCCGGGTGACGTTGGGCTGGAGCGCCAACCACTCATCCATTAGGTTATAAAAGTCGCCGCTACGAATCATTTTGTAGGTGTAGGGCGCGATGTCTAACTTTTGCGAACCGCCGGGGCCGTGCAGCCACAGATGCTCCCAACGGCGGTGTACCGCCCCTTCAAAGGGTCCATCGCCCTTTTCCCAAAAGCACCAGGTGCGGTCGTGCCCCGCCTTGGGCGCGCGCTCTACGAGCAAAATACGCCGGTCCAGACCCGCTTGCGTTATGTGATAGGCCAAGCTCAAGCCGGACGCGCCGCCGCCTAAGATGATGTCGTCGAAGCTGGGCATAAAGGATTGTACAGCGCTCCTCCTACAAGGTTTGGTCGTCCTGCCGCGCCCGCCGCAGTTCGGCCCATTGGGCTTCGTCACGCTCGCGGTGGATATCCCGATGAAGCTTTAAGACCCGCGCCCGCCTGCGCTCCTCCTCGTCGGCAAACACGCCCCTGGCCGCCCCCGCCTCGAGCCGCCTTTCGTAAACCTCCCGCCGCCGCTCATCCTCCTCGTAGGGAGAGGCGTCCAGATGGTCCCGCAAGCGCACCTGGTAGGCGTTCCACTCCTTTGAACCCACCACAGCTTCAGCCCGGTAGCGCGAAAGAAGCTCGAGGCCCGCGAACGCGAGCGCGAGACCCAGCAGACTCAACACCAAAAAAGCGGCCACACTTCTTTATAGCCTATTCACAACAGAAACGCCCGGCCAACCATGTGACCGGGCGACAACGTTTTTAGAACGTTTTTGGGATGCGTTTCGGCTCGAGCTACTGGCTTGGCGGCAACTCGTGGTAAAGCTCTAAACCGAGCGCCGTCCGGTTCTCAAAGCCCGTCCAGTAGGTATTATCCGCGGCGGGGCTGCCGTCCTCGTTGCGCGACCAGACGCCCTCGGCGGCGACGGGCACCACGTCTAGGTACTCTTCATAATCCTCGCCTTTAAGCGTCTCGCCCAAAAAGGCGGTGACGAAGTGCTGGACGATGTTGTTCGTGCGCGGCCTGTCCCAGACGGGCTCGGCGTAGTGCATGTAGTCTTCAAAGCGAGCCTCGGCGGCGGCGGGCACGGGGTTGGGCGCGACGTTGTGGCGGGCGTTCTCAAAAACCAACATGTAACGCTCAGCGTTGACCGCGCCCTCGAAGAGTGACTTCACCCCGCCCTCGTAGCCCGCCACGTCGTCCTCGCTGCCGACGATGAACATGGTGGGGACCTCCAAACCCGCCAAGCCTTCCGCGTCCCAAAAGGAAAGGCCGGGCACGCCGATGGAAGCGAGCGCCGCCTCGCCGCCCCAGGGAGCCAGGGCCACGACCGCCTTGATGCGCGGGTCTACCTCGTAGTTGCCCGTCTGCCGCGCCGCCAGCTCTCCGCCGGGCACAAAAGGCGCATTCACAATGGCCTCGCTAAAACCCGCGCCCGCGGCGTTGAGCGCGCCGTAGCCGCCCATCGAGTAGCCGACGATGGCGGTGTCGTCCGCGTTGACAAGGCCTGAGAGAAAGCTTCCCGAATCCGCCGCGCCCATGTCGGCCATTTGCTCGAGCACGAACAACTGGTCTAACGGGCGGTTGAGGAGCGTGCTGGCAAAACCCACCTTATCGCCGTGGGTGGACTCGGTGTGGTCGATGGCGACGACCACGTAACCCTTGGAAGCCAAATTTTCAGTCAAGTAGGTCATCAGCACGCGCGAGCCGGGGTAGCCGTGCGAGACGATGACCAAAGGGTAAGGCGCGCTTGCGGCGTCGGGCTCTGCGTCCCTGAGCGCGCGTCCGGCAAAGGTAAAGGGCGTGTTGGGCCGCTCGGGGTTGTCGGGGCCGGTGCCCAGTACGTCGCTGTAGGTGGTGAGTTCCTCTTCGCCCTCGGGGACGACGGCGGGGTACCAGACCTCGAGCGTCATTGTCCGGTCATAGCGCGGGTTCTGGTTCGTCTCGCTGTAGCTTAAAATGTCGAGCTGGTCGGGATTGGTGATGTCCATTGTCCTCACGCCGACGCTGTAAGAGCCGCGCGGGGCCAGCTCGGGCGCGTCGACGCGGGCGTCGCCGTAGACGAAATCATCCCCGTACTGCGTCTGCGCGTTCGCAAAACTCAGGCACAAAAGCGCGAACAGCAAACCGAGGGCGAAGGAAAGGGCGGGGCGGTTTTTTGGCATAAAACGTTCTCCTTATGAGAAATTGGCACCGTAACGCGGTGCATAAGTTGAGCCTTGCGGGCGCTTTCAGTTTTACCATACCGGGAGGACGTCATGCGGACACCATGAAGCTGAATAAATCAGGACAAAGCCAAGATTTGCTCACCTTTACGGAATAACCCCGGTATCCTCCGGCACAGGCGCGAACGAAATGCGCATCATGTACCGCTGCCCGCCCGTTTTGTTCGCATAGGTGTTAAAAAGCGCCTCGAGTTCTCGCTGGAAAGCTTTGGCCTCGGCGAAGTCTAAGTAAAGGGAATCGTGAAAGCGGCTAAAAAAAGCGGGCATCTCGGCGGTGAGGGTGTCGAGGTCTTCGCTGGGGCTTTTCGCCGTCATCGAGACAAAGACGCCGTCTTTACGGTAAATGCGCTGCCCCCAGGTCTCAAGTTCATCCCTGTAGGCGTGTCTAAAGCTCCGCTGAAAGTCGCGTTCCCAGTGCTTCTGCCACCGTGCGCTGCGTTCTTCCGGTCCGCCCGTAAGCCGAAGCGGGATAAAAAAGGCGTCGGCAACCGTGCGGTAGATTTTCAGAGGTTTGCCTTTGCGTTTATGCTCGCGCGCCACCTCGAGGATGCCCAGATCGCAGTAGCGTTTGACTCTCCTATAGGTCGTGCTAAACGTGCTTCTTGTCTCACGCGCCACCTCGCCTACGGTGCGTTCGCGCCCCAAAAAAGGCGCGATGTAGCGCAGATGCTCGGGGTCTGTGAGCACGTTCGCCGTCTCGACGTCCGTCACCTCGAGCGTGCTGCTTGCATTTTCTTCTTTCATTGAGAGCAGCTTAGCTCGAGAGTAGGGATATGAGGACGCCCACACCACCAGTACCCACACCACCCACAGCGCACCCACTCAGGCAACCCTCTTTCCTATGGTTTTGGCTGGGCCAGACCGTTTCCATTCTGGGAGACCGGGTGTACAGCGTCGCCCTGCCCTTTCTCCTCTTCGAACTCGGCGGGGACGCCGGACAACTCGGTCGGCTCTTGGCAACTTACGTGGTCCCGCAGGTGCTTTTTTTGCTCCTGGGCGGGGTGCTCGTCGACCGGTTGCCGCGGCGGCTCACGCTGATCGTGAGTGACGCCTTCCAGGCGGTGCTGCTCGCGGGGGTCATCCTTTTACTCCTGGGCGACGACCTGAGGCTGGGTCATCTTTACGGTTTGTCTGCGCTCTTCGGGCTCGCCAGCGCCTTTTTTATGCCCGCGGCCTCGAGCATCACGCCGCAGCTCGTGGCGCGCGCGAGTCTCACGCAGGCGAACGCGGCGCGCGCCTTGGCGAGGGAGCTCGCGGGCATCCTGGGACCGCCGCTCGGCGGGCTGCTCGTGAGCGTGGGCGGCCTGACGCTGGCGCTCGGCTTCGACGCGGGCACGTTTGTGGTGGGCGCGCTCTGTCTCTTGATGGTGCGGCCTCGAGCTGTTGTAGATGCAGAGGATATGAAGAGGAACGTAAAAAGCGAGGGAGCGGCAAAACCCGGTTACCTAAAGGACTTAGGCGAAGGCTTCCGCTATGTGGCGAGTTCAGCCTGGCTGTGGGTGAGCATCCTGATTTTCTCGCTCGTCAACATCTTTACGAGCGGCGTGACGGTGCTGCTGCTGCCCCTGCTCGCCGAGGCGCGCTTCTCGGGGGCCAGCTCGCTCGGCTGGCTACTTTCGGGCGTGGCGGGTGGCGCGACGGTAGGTGCCGTTACGCTCAACCAGTTTGGCCGACCGCGCCGCCGCGGCCTGCTCGCTTATTCCGCGGTGGTCGTGCTGGGCCTCGGATTAGCGGCGCTCGCGCTCGCGCCGGGGCTTGGCGCAGGCGTCGCCGCGATGGGGGTGGTTGGCGGGAGCATCGCGGTCTTCGGGGTGGTGTGGGAGACGACGATGCAAGCGCTCGTGCCCGACGAGGTGCTGGGGCGGGTGGTGAGTATCGACATGCTGGGATCGCTGGCGCTGCTGCCCTTGGGATTTCTGCTGACGGGCTATCTAGCGGAGCGTGTTGAGGTGGGTCAAGTGGCGCTCTGGTACGGCGGGGCGACTATTCTTCTGGCGCTACTCGGTTTGCTCGTACCTGCTATCCGGCGGCTTGATTAGCGGGTTAAGTCCGTGCGGTAGTCACGAGAATAGTATAAGACAAAGGCGTCCAACACTTTGAAAACTTTTTAGAAACCACCTCAGAATCTTTCGGAAGTGGCAGAGGAGTTTAGAAGAACGTCTTTCTACTTTTTAACCCGCACCAGCCCCTCCTGCACCACCGACGCCACGAGCACACCGTCTTCGGTAAAAAGGCTCCCCCTCGAGAAGCCGCGCCCGCCCGAGGCGCTGGGGCTGTCGAGCGCGAACAAGAGCCACTGGTCCATCCTAAAAGGCCTATGAAACCACAGCGCGTGGTCGATGCTGGCGAGCTGCAACGCCTTATGGGACTGCACCGCGTGAGGGAGCAGCGCCGTATACAAAAGGTCGTAGTCCGACGCGTAGGTGAAGACCTCTTGGTGCAAACGCATGTTGTCGGGCAGGGGGCTTTTAGCCTTCATCCAGATGTGCCGGACGGGCGGGTACGCGTCGTCTTCACCAAAGGTCTCGACCGGGCGAAACTCTAGGGGCCGCGGGATGAGCGCGCCTCTCAGGGCTCTGGGAACGTCGCCGTTCAACGTCTCCAAAAGCTCCACGTCCGTTTGCAGCGCGTCGGGGGGCGGCACGTCGGGCATGGGGGCTTGGTGGGAGAGCCCCGCCTGCTCGAGCTGAAACGACGCGGACATGTTGAAAATCGGGCGGCCCTTCTGGATGGCGACCACGCGGCGGGTGGTAAACGAGCCGCCGTCGCGGATGCGGTCGACCTCGTACACGATGGGCACGCCGATGTCGCCGGGCAGGATGAAATACGCGTGGACGGAGTGCGCCGCGCGGTCCTCGGGCACCGTCTGATAAGCCGCGTGGAGCGACTGAGCGAGCACCTGACCGCCGAACACGCGCCCCCAGGGGGCCTGATAATTTTGGCCTCTGAAAAGGTTGGCCTCGATGGGCTCGAGCTTAATCAGGTCGATGAGTTCTTGGATAGTTTGCATCGGCACCGTTCTTGGGCAACCGACTGGGGTGTTCCGGTGGAGGCTGCCCCGGTCACTATAACGGATATGGGGAGGGGGTTTGGGAGGGGGCTCGAGCCGCGTCAACAAGCCGAGTAGCTTGGGCGCGGGTCTGCCCGTCAGAAACCTGTGACAAAGCCGTAAGAATTTTGTGACAGCGAACTCTGTATCTTGACGTTGGGCGGGCAACGTGCATCACCATCCGCTAACCCCCGCCCCCTCTTCCAAACGAGCACCCCCGGTCAGATGCTGGGGGTGCTCGATTTACGGGGCGTTCACAGAAAATAGTTCTCAGCCAGCTCGTCCAACACCTCTAAATTCACCATCACCTTGTGTTTGCGAGCCTCCTATAGCTTTTACTTCTCTCTGGCCTCATCTTCGCCGCCCATTTAGCAAGTGCTATGCTGAGGCGATGAAGACGCTGGAACTACCGGACGAACTGGCCGAGCAGATTGAGTCCTTCCGCCGTCGGCGAGGGCAAGGTTGGGCGGAGGAGCTTGAAGAACTGCTGCGGCAAGATTTAGCGCTGACGGAGTGGGATGAGGCGATCAAGCAACCTGGACCAAAGGCGGCTGAGCTTAGCGAGGAGGAAGCCGAACGGCTCGCTGTTGAAGTTGTGAGGGAAGCGCGGCGCGAGCCGTTTCATACCCAAACCTTCTCTTTTGGCCGCTCCCTTCTAAACGACGTTGATGACGTGGCCGAGGCGTTGGCGGCAAGTGAGGGTGAAGCGTTCCGCTAATTCTTGTTGACGCCAATTTGCTCGTTTATGCCCTCTTAACCAACCACCGCCACAATCTCCTCCAGCGCCTCCGGATTCGCCATCACCTCACGGTTGGGCACGCTCTCACCGTTGACGAGTTTTGATACTGCAATCTCGGTCGCCTTGCCGCTCCGCGTCCGGGGAAGTTGGCTCACGCTGAAAATCCTTTTGGGCACGTGCCGCGGGCTCGAGCCCTCACGGATGAGCGTACGGATGCGTTTCTCGAGCGCGTCATCCAACGTCACGCCCTCCTGCAACACGACAAAGAGCCAGATGACCTCGTCACCATCAGATTTTTTGCCCACCGCCAGGGCTTCTAGGATGTCGGGGAGGGGCTCGAGGGGCCTGTAAATCTCCGCCGTGCCGATGCGCACGCCGCCGGGGTTGAGCGTCGCGTCCGAGCGGCCATAGACGATGACGCCGCCCTCGTCCGTCATCTCGATGAGGTCGCCGTGGTGCCAGACGCCAGGGTAGGCGGTCAAGTAGGCGGTTTGATAACGTTCAAAGTCAGGGTCATTGAGAAACCTGAGTGGCATTGAAGGCAAGGGTTTACGACAAACGAGTTCGCCAGGCTTACCGTGGACGGGCTCTCCCGCTTCGTCATAAGCAGCCAAATCTACACCCAAGCCGGGGCCCTGAATCTGCCCCGCGTACACGGGCAGCGTGGGCACGCCCAGCATAAAGCAGCTCACGACGTCCGTGCCTCCCGAAATGCTCGCCAGATGCACATCCTCTTTGACCGCCTCATAGACCCACCGAAAGCCCGCGGGCGAGAGCGGCGAGCCGGTGGACATGACGGTGCGGAGGCTGGGGAGTTCGGGGACTTGCACCCCCACCGCCTTGCAGCCGTGGATAAACCGTGCGCTGGTCCCGAAGTGCGTGACATGGAGCCGCGCCGCGAGCCGCCAGAGCGCGCCCATATCGGGGTGCGCGGGCGAACCCTCGTAAAGCACAATCGTCGCCCCCTGCGCGAGCACCGAGACGAGCCAGTTCCACATCATCCAGCCGCAGGTGCTGAAGTAAAAGACCACGTCGCCGGGCCGGACGTCGCTATGCAGCCGGTGCTCCTTGTGGTGCGTGAGCAGCGCCCCGCCCGCGCGGTGGACCATCGCCTTGGGCAGGCCCGTGGTGCCGGAGGAGTAGAGGACGTAGAGCGGGTGGTCAAAGGGTAGCGGCGTAAAGGTTAAAAGAGAAGCGGGCGCGTCGTCCAGCCAGCCGCGCCAGCCCGGATAGGTCTCGCTCTCGGGCAGGTCGCGGTAGGGGATGAGGACGACGCCGGAGAGTTCACCCATCGCCTCCGCCAAACGCGCGACCGTCGGAAGGGTTTGAAAGGCTTGGCCGTTATAGGCGTAGCCATCTGAAGCAAAAAGGAGCTTGGGCTCGAGCTGCCCGAACCGCGCCAAGGCCGCGTCAAAGCCAAAGTCGGGCGAGCAAGACGAGAACACCGCGCCCACCGACGCGCAGGCCAGGAGGAGGATGACGGCTTCAGGCACGTTGCACACGTAGGCCGCGACCTTATCGCCCTGACCCACGCCCGAGCGCGTGAGGGCGCTAGCGCAGCGGGCGACCTCGAGCCGCAACTCCGCATAAGAGAGCGAGCGCTCCCGCCCGGTTTCGTCCACAGCGATGACGGCAGTAACATTAGCAGCGTTGTCGTCGGCAAGCGTAGGAGGCTGAAGAAGCGCCTGAGCATAATTGAGCGTCGCCCCCTCGAACCACTTCGTGTGGGGCATGGGGTCGTCGCTCATAATCTTTTCGGGCGGCGTCTCGAAGTGAATCCCGCTGTACTCGGCGTAAAGCTCCCAGAAGTCGGCGGGCTGCGCGGCGGACCAGGCGTGGAGCGCGGCGTAATCGGGTAACGATTGGTCGATTTTTTGTTCCACCAGGCGGCGAAAGTCGGTTATAGACGCCCGCTCTACACGTTCGGGCGACGGGGTCCAGAGGGGTTTTTCCATCGTGCTCCTCCTCAAGAGGGTCTTTACCTCCAGTCTACCGCTAATTCACCGCGGTCCGGGCCGCAGGTTGAAGCGTGCCGCCAAGTGTCCCGTCACAGCACATTTCGTCACCACACTTTGTCGCAACAAAGGACAAGGATTTCGCGTAGTAAAGAGTAAACTAGGAACATGTTCCGCCGCGCCGCTCGCCCCGCCGGAGAAGACCGCGCCACTTTCGATTGGAAGCAGCTTCGCCGCCTCTACGGCTTTACCCGCCCCTACCGCTCGAGCCTCATCATCGGCATCATCGCCACCTTTGTCGCGGGCGGCTTTTTCTTGCTTTTCCCCCTCCTCGTCGCGCGGCTTTTTAACGTCGCCTTTGGGGGCGGGCTGGGGGCGCTGCGCGGGGCTGGGAATCCAAGCGCCGGTCCGGCGACACGGGGCGAACTCAACTTGGTCGGCGGGCTCCTCATCGCGGTCTTTGTCGGGCAGGCGTTTTTCAACTTTTTGCGCGTTTACAACCTCGGCTTGGTCGGCGAGGGCGTGGTGGCCGATCTGCGCAAGGCGGTCTTTGAGCGCCTCATGACGCTCTCGGTGCGCTTTTTCGAATCGCGCAAGGTCGGCGAAATCACCTCACGCCTCACCTCCGACGTGACCACCTTGCAGGGCGTGGTGTCGGGCTCGCTGGCGCAGCTCATCAACCAGAGCGTGACGCTTGTGGGCGGCATCGCCATCTTGTTCGTGCTCGACTGGCGCTTGTCGCTGGTGATGCTCGCCATCATCCCGGCGGTGGTGCTCGCGGGGGCGTATTTTGGGCGCAAGCTGCGCGGCATCTCGCGCGATTTTCAGGACGCGCTCGCCGACGCCAACTCTTCGGCTGAGGAGGCGCTGACGGGGGTGCGGGTGGTGAAGTCGTTTACGGCGGAGGGGCTCGAGTCCCGCCGCTACGCTCGCGGCATCGACCGCTCCTACACCACCGCGGTCCGGCGCGCGCGCATCCGGGCACTTTTCGTGCCGTCGATCATCATGGCGATGTTTATCGGCATCGGCATCGTGCTGTGGTACGGCTCGCGTTTGGTCTTGTCGGGCACGCTGCCGCCGGGCAACCTGCTCGCGTTTTTGTTTCTGACTGTCACCGTCGCAGGCTCGATTGGCAACTTTACCTCGCTCTACAGCCAGCTTCAGGAGTCGTTCGGGGCCTCGAGGCGCATCTTCGAGCTTCTGGACGAGCGGAGCGATTTAGAAGAAAAGAACGCGCCCGCCAAACTCCAAAGCGTCCGAGGTCGGGTGCAGTTTGAGGGGGTGAGCTTTCGCTACGGTGACCGCGGCGAAGACTGGGTGCTGCAAGACGTGGGGCTCGAGGCGCGCCCCGGCGAGGTGGTCGCGCTCGTCGGCCCGAGCGGCGCGGGCAAATCGACGTTGGTTAGTCTTATCCCGCGTTTTTATGACCCGAGTGAAGGGCGTATTTTGTTGGACGGGGTAGATTTGCGCGATTTGGGACTGCTCGAGCTGCGCGCCCACATCGGCATCGTGCCCCAGGAGACGCAGCTTTTTTCGGGAACGGTGCGTGAGAACATTCGCTACGGTCGCCCCGAGGCCACCGACGACGAGGTACAAGCGGCGGCGGAGGCCGCGAACGCGCATGAGTTTATTGTCTCTTTCCCTGAAGGTTACGAGACCGTCGTCGGCGAGCGCGGCGTCAAGCTTTCGGGCGGACAGCGGCAGCGCGTGGCAATTGCGCGCGCACTCCTCAAAGACCCGCGCATCCTCATCCTTGACGAAGCCACCTCCTCGCTCGACTCTGAATCTGAGGCGCTGGTGCAGGAGGCGCTGGACGTGCTCATGCAGGGCCGCACGACCTTTGTCATCGCGCATAGACTCTCTACAGTGCGAAACGCTGACCGCATCCTCGTCCTCGACGGGGGCCGCATCACGCAGCAAGGCGCTCACGCAGCCTTGATGGCGCAGGGTGGGCTCTACCGCAGCCTTTACGAGCGTCAGTTTAGAGAAGGGGAAGTGCAGGCGGCACTTTAAGAGTTCGGGTGCAACCCCGAATTGTCGGATAAATGGTGGGGGATGTTTGGCGGAGCTTTCAGTCACTGCGTCTGTGACGCAATTTTGGCCCGAGTCGGCCTGTCATCCGACAGGGTTCAGCCTCATCTGGCTGTCGGATAAACCCGCGGATCGGCCCCTCGCGCGAGGGTACAAGCCACGCTTTTACGTCCTGTAGGAGCCCCTATTTAACATTTTCGGTATTTTACCATGTCCCAACCGCCAGGACTATCCGCCTATTTAGGGTTACACCCTAAGAGTTCGGCTACCATTCAGTGGGTGTGTTATACAACGTGTGCTAGGGTCTGTCTGACAGAAGGGATGAAGATGGTTTAGGGTAGGCGTATGGCACGAACAGACCTAAAAGAGCAGCAGTGGCAAGCACTAAAACCGCATCTACCCCCCAATCCCCAACGGGGTCACAACTACCGCAACCACCGACAGGTCATCAACGGCATTTCGTGGCGCTTGAAAACAGGCGCTCCCTGGCGCGACGTTCCTGAACGCTACGGACCTTGGCAGACCTGCTGGGACCGCTTCACGAGGTGGGAGCGCAACGGTGTCTGGAAGCGCATCCTGCACAGGCTTCAAGCTCACGCCGATGCGGCGGGTGAGATTGATTGGGACGGCGCAGCGTTAGACAGCTCTCATATTAAAGCGCACCGCAGCGCCAGCGGGGCGAGGAAGCGGCCTGCTGAGGGTGAAAAAAGGGGACCTTAGCAGACGAGTGGCTGGGACACTCACGCGGAGGCCACACCAGCAAGGTGCATACCTGCGCGGACGGCAAAGTGCGACCCCTGTCCGTGGTCATCACGGCGGGACAGCGCAACGACGCCGCTTGGCTAGAGCCGGTCTTGGACGAGATTTATGTGCCCCGCCTTGGCAGAGGGCGACCGCGTAAGCGCCCCCCTCAGCTTAGACTCGACCGCGCTTATGGTTTCAACAAGCAGCGGAAGATACTAAGGCGCAGGGGCATCATCTGTATCAGCCCCGAGCGCGAAGATGCCAAGAAGTCTCGCTTGTCTAAGGGCACAAAAGGTGGACGACCTCCTGCTTTCGATAAGCAAGCCTACAAAGGACGTAACGTGGTCGAACGCTGCATCAACCGACTTAAAGACTTTCGCGCCGTTGCCACCCGCTACGACAAACGCGGCAGAAACTACCGTGCTGGTGTGCTCCTCGCCTCCATCATCCTCTGGCTTTGATTAGTCAGACAGACCCTAGCTGAGGAGGTCAACATTTTTTCTATCCGCCGCTTGGAGCATGATGAGCTTTTTGAAGGTTCGCTTTCAGACTTCCGCCCCAGAGAGTGGCGGGTTGAATCTGAATATTTAGAGAAGAACCAGTGTACCGGGTCGGGCTTTTTGCTTCTCGACTTCGACCTCCCGGAACCCATAACGCATGACCTGTTTGAAATAGAGAAGTCCATCAATGTGGGGGTTACTAACATCAAGAGTGCGTTTATCGCCCCGGTTCGGCAGCTTGTAAGGTCCAGAGCTGAGGAAGAGAATTTGTACTGGGGAGAGCCCCACTTCAGTATGGGTTTGAGTAGCATCGTTTCTCTCATAACGAGTAGGGCTGTAAGGGCTAGCACCGATAAGATAACTAACAAAAATGTGGACAGGGAAGGCATAAGAGCCGCAGACGCTGCCAAATCAGGTTCGTTCTTACCCATGACTTTAGAAAGCCTCGCTGGTTTTGATTTGACAAGGCTCGCTGTTCAACATGCGGTTATCGTCAACGAAAGCCCTTATTACAGCGTCTCGAGAGCCACCCGCGAAAGATGGGTTGCGGAAATTCTCGAGATGGCGAACCTTTTGTTCCAGATTCCTTATGAAGATTATGTAGTCGTAATGAGGGCGGCGCGGCTTGTTCAGCACGCTCACCTCAACCGCGCGGACGATACTGGGTTGGCCTACTACTTCCTCGTTTCTGCCATAGAGGCAGTTAGCTCAGTAGCAGCCAAAAAGTTACCAAAAAAGATAAAAGGCCAAAAAGGTGATAGGTTTGCCAAATTTATCTGCGAGTTTTGCGAGCGAGATACGTGGGAACAGCTCGAGTATCCAGAAGAAGAGTTTACACGCTATACCAACGAGCAATCTTACAGAAAGCTAAGGCCAGAGGGCTTGGAAGACCTCCCAGAAATTCCCGACTTGCCCTTACAGCGTCGTGCTGACGAGCCAGACCCGTTTGAGGATGACTCAGAGTATGCAAAATATGAAGAGCTGTACAGATGGCATGAGTTAACCACAGAGGCCAGGGAAAAACTGAAGCAGACCTTGAAGAATCCTCATAAAATTTTACTTGGTGCCCCTAAGTACACGACAAAAGCCGAAAACAGCGGTCCAGGTCAGGCTTTTTGGTTGCCGAGTTGGTGAGCAGATGCCTGAGATGGTCTAAGCCTGCCCGGAATAAAGACTTCTGCTTGCGCCCGTGCGACTTCATTCGAACAGGTTTGAGCTGACGGTGAACAAATGCTCCGACTTTCAAGGCCCATAAGAAAGCCAGGGTCACAACGACAAGTAAGGTGTTAATGCGCTCTAGGTGCTTGAGATGCGTAGCTTCAAAGTCAAAGCCGCTGCTTTTCAAGGCTTTGAACAAGCATTCTATCTGCCAGCGCTTCGCGTAGCTTGCGAGGGCCTGCTTAGGATTGCGGTTGGTGACGACGATGATGTATTCTCCACCCTCTAAACGCGCGCCTGCAACCCCAAGCTCAACACCAAAGACAGTGTAGCGCTGTTTAAGTACCTTGTGCTCACCCACAGGTAGATGCTGGAAAAAGCCGAACAGATGAAACCAGCCATCACCGAGAGCGTCTTTACGCACGCGGATAACGAAAGGGATGTGCTTACGCTCAAGATAAGCGAACCAGTCGCCCCCGATGAACTCCCTATCGGCTAGCAGCACCTCTAGCTGGTCTACGGGCAAAAGTTTTAGCAAACGCTCCAAAAGCGTAATGCGTTCTTGCGTGGCGGAGTTGCCAGCCTTGGGCAAAAGACACCACAGTAAGGGAACCGCTACGCCCTCATGCGCATAAGCCAGGGTCAAGATGTTGATGTCGAGTTTGCCAAACTTCCAGTTCGTCCGGTCTAGGCACAGGCTGTAGCTTCGCTTGGGACCTAGACTCAGCGCGTACCTGAAAACTGTCTCATCGGCCAAGTGCAAGCCTTGGAAAAACCGTTGCGCCCGTCTGTAAAGCGAGTCCGGCTGGGCTCTGCCCTCCATCATGCCTACCAACGTCGCCAAGTTCACCGTCTTTGCCTGCACCATCGCGATCATCAACAAGCTCAAGAACTTAAGCCGTGACGGGTGCAGCTTTAAGCCGCTCGCTTTCAACTGTGCCAGCAACCCGGTATGCTTCATATGCTCTCCCTTGAAGTGGTGTCTCGCAACATCCATTCTTCACTGGAGAGCCCTTTATTTCAAATCTGTCGTGTACTGAGGTTGTTAGCATAAAACGATAACTGTGCATTTGACAACAATCGGTCATACAAAACAGTGTCCGCCGCTCAGTTAAACCGTTCCAGCAACGCTTGCAACCGCTCCGCGCGTCCGTTCGAGCTCTCCAACATGGTGTTGAGGAGCGCCTCACCCGGTTCGTCCTGGCGGTCTAGGGCGGCCTTGAGCGTGACGTTCACCCGGTCCACCACCATCCGCTCGTGGTTTAAGGCGAGCGTGAGCATCGTTTGTGAGCTGTAAACGCCCTCGCCTTCGTACGCCGGGTGAGAGAAGTTAAACAGCTCGAGCCCGCTCACCGGCACCGCCCCCAGCGAGACGATATTTTCGGCAACGGGGTCAGTAAGCGCGCTGCTTCGTGACACGCGCGCACCGCCGCGCCGAAGCCGTGCGGCGCGCTGGCCCCACCCACGCCTGCTTCTGATACTGCAAGCTCAAAATCACGTGCGCCGCCAGATGCTCGTTAAAGAGGGGCGCGAGGTCCTTGACCGCCTCCAGAGGTAAGCGTCCGGGGACGAGATCGGTGCGCCCTCGCACGGGGCCGTCTCGAGACGCCCGCGATGTGCGGATAAAGAACCCGAAGGGGCCGGGGTCGCTCACGCCGCGCACCCTATCAAAAACCCACGTAGGCCAAATGAAAGCATCAGGTCCACGCTAGCGGAACGCTGGGCAGGCTGTCTTGAATAAAGTTGACTTTTTTGTAAGACGTTCACCTTCACCACGCCGGGACGGTTTCAGCAGGGCACGCTCGCTTCGTAGCTCTAAATCGTTAATCTGCCCAAAGCTAGCCAATACAAACGCACCTGCGCCTGTGCGCTTATACTTTCTACATAGACACGCGCTTGACCATCAAAATTTCGCAGGAGACTGAGCGCCAACTTCGCACCTATCTGGCCCACAAAGGTGTGAATGACCTCTCAACGTTTGTCGAGGAGGCTGTGCAGGAGCAACTGTACCGCTTAGCGGTCGAGGAGGCGCAAGCACGCGGCGCAGATGTGCCTGAGGGTGAACTAGACGCGCTCATTGACGAGGCGGTGCGCTGGGCGCGGAAATCTGCTTGAATTAGGGTTCGTATAAAGTTCCGTGCGCGTCTTACTCGATACCAACCTCTTCATTTCAGCCCTGCTCAAAAAGGACAGTCCGCCCGACCTCATCCGCCGTGCGTGGAAGGCGAAGCGCTTTACACTCGTCACCTCACGCTGGCAGCTTACTGAGTTGCGCCGCGTCAGCCGGTACACACGCCTGAAGCCTCCGCTTAAACCTCACGAAGTGGGGCGTCTAATTCTAAGAATAGAGCGTCACGCGCGCCACCTTAAAACCCGCCGCCTCAATCACCGGAACGCCGTCGCCGTTAAGGGCGATATGTCTGTAAGCGGTAAGGGTCATGGCTCATTCTACGCTATCTGGCGTTTTAGGCTGCTTCTGAGTGGCAGGGGCTCACTACCGCTGTCTTGAATAATCTTGCGGTAAGAGATAAAGAGGTTGTGGCAGCGCCTTGAGACAATGCTAAGGTAACGCATGACCTCTGACCCTCACCCGGTTGACAACAGCGTTCATGACCATGTCCGCGGACCCGAGGGCGCGCCCGTGACCGTGCTGTTTTACGGAGATTACGAGTGCCCTTACAGCTTACAAGCGGTAAGGCTGTTGGAAGGTGCCCACCGCGCTTTGGAAGGCGCCTTTCGCCTCCGTTACCGCCATTTCCCCCTGACCGACGCGCATGAGTTCGCCCTGGTCGCCGCCAGAGCGGCTGAGGCGGCGGGGTTGCAGGGGGCGTTTTGGGGGATGCACGACGCGCTCTACGCTCATGCGTGGGCCTTGGAGCCGGAGGCGATCAGAGGGTACGCTGCAAACTTGGGGCTCGAGCTTGACCGCTTCGAACGCGACTTAGCAGGGGGCGCGGTGCTGCGCCGCGTCCGCGAGCAGAGGGTGAGCGGTCATCATCTTGGGGTGGACGCGACGCCGACGCTTTTTATTAATAATGTTCGTTATACGGGGGCGCTCCGTAGTGGGGCGCTCGAGGGGGCTATCGAGGGACAGCGCTAGAGCCCCAACCCGCCCACCTCGCCCCGCCAGCCGCAAGCGCCGCAGGTGACCCCGCTTTGTTCGTCCCAGTCGGCGTCATCAAACGTTTCCGCCGTGACCACCAAATCCTGAAGCGCGGCGTCGTAAACAACGTCGAAGTAGACGGCGGCGGTGCTGGCGATGCGGACGCCCTCGCCGCCGCAGCTCGGGCAGAGCGGTCTGTGAAACGAAGGTTGGTAAGAGGAAGGCGACATCACCCCCTTAGTATGCGGGGTAGACCCCTTACAATATTCTTACACGCCACTTAAGAAGACAGAGAGGTTAAACCCCAACGGAAGGAGACGCCGTCAGCGTTACCGTCACCCCGCCCACTTCTAAACCGTTTTCGTCCGAACCGCCCGCGTCTGACCCCGACGCGGCGGCATCTTTGCGCACCACGCCCAAACCCATCACGCCCTCTTCGGGATGGATTGCAACCGCTCCTAAGCGGCCTACAACCTTGCCGCCTTTGAGGATGTCGCGCGCGCCCGTGGCGGGGAGGGCGCTTAAAGCTAGGCGGCGCAGTTCGCGGCGCACGGTGCCGCGCGCCTCGATGCGGGCCATGATTTCTTGACCCAGATAGCAGCCCTTGCGGTAGGAGAGCAGGGGCTCGAGCCCCGCCTCCTGCGGCAACACGCCCTCGCCGCCCTCCGTTTCGGCGGCGGGCAGGCCCGCCACCACGCGGGCGAGCGTGAGCGCGTCCTCACCCGCGGGCGCGGCTCCCCCGTTAAGAAGCGCCTCGAAAAGCGCGGGCGCGTCTTTGGTGAGCACGTGCAGGTCGTAGCCACCGTGAGCGCCCCGCACCGCCTCGCTGACGAGCACTTTCGCGCCTTCGAAAGGAGGTTGTACGAACCGCCCCGGCTCCGGCACCTCACCCAAAACTTCCGTAAGCACGCCCGCCGCGTTTTCGCCCTGAAGGGTCAGGCTCGCTATAACGCCGCTCAAGTCTTCAAGCTCCACCTGGTCAAAAATGATGTGTGCCCTGAGCCCCTGGATGACCCGCGCCCCCGCGCCGCCCTCGATGGCGACAAAGAGGTCGTCCTCGCGTTTATAAATGTGCATTCCGGCCAGCGCGTGACCCTTGACGTTGAGCATGAGCGCCCTCGAGACCCCCCCGACGGAAAGCCTCTTGACCTCGTTTGAAACCTGGCCGTGGAGGAACTCTGCGCGGTCCGCCCCCGTGAGCCGCAGCGGCGTCACCCCGAGGAGCGGCACCAGCGCGGCGCGTCCGAACGCCTCAAAATCAGACGTAACGTCACCAAAAGCGGCGGCGCGTCCCTCCCTCAGCGTAAATCCCTGCTCCTCTAAAAATGCGTCTTGTGTCATAGCTTAGTCTTAACACGCCCATCTACCCTGAACGCCGCCCTGAAGAACATGCGCTTGCCTGCTACACCGTTCAACTCATGTACTACTTTCGGTCGGGGAGAAACGGAAGGTAAGAGAACACGCTTTTGACTCCACTTTTCACTACTCACTGAGTTATTCCGGCACCTCGCCCCGCCAGCGCTTAACCACCCGCTGCCAAAGGCGCTTCGTCGCGGCTGGCGCGTAGTGCGCGGCGTAATCGGTCGCGGCCCATTCCGAGCCCACGTCCTCGCCGTAACGCTGGGTCAGGTAGTAGCGGTGGTCCATAATCCACAAGTAGAGGTCGGCCTCGTTGCGGCCCGGAAAGCGCCGCAGCACCCCGTGCTCTCTCGCCTCGTCCACCACGCGCTTGTATAGCCGGTCATACCAGGAGCCGACCGCCTCTTCCCAGGAGACGTCGCGCTGATACTTGAGGCCCAAGTAGTATTGGCGGGTGCGGATGTGGTCAATCAGCGTGTCGTAGCGGCCCGTGACGGTAAAAAGAATCGGGTAGTGGCCGGGGCGCACCCTGTCCAACCCGGTCTGCTCCAAAAAGCGCGAGTATTCACCTTTGATGATGATGTCTTTGAGGGAGTCCGCCCCGCCCGGCGGCACCGTCACGTTGAGTTCGATGATTTCGGCGTCGATATATTTTTGCCCCGCGTTGCGCGCGACCGAGACGCGGTGGTGGCCGTCTTTGACGAAGTAGATGTCGCCGACTTTGTACACCTGGATGGCGGGCAGTTCGACGCCCTCGAGCCCCGCCTGCCGGATCCCTATCCAGCGCTCCAGGGTGTGATCGACGCGCGGCAGAAAGTAATGGTCGAAGTCGCGGTAGCGGTCCACCGAGCCGACGATCTGTTGGATGAGAATGGGCCGGACCCCGCCGTAACTCTCGGAGTTCGGGTACAACTCTCGCACCGCGCTAAAGGGCAGAAGTTCGTTGGGGATGCCCCTGAGGTTAGAGAGCACGTTGCGCCAGAACGCCCGTCCGCGCGCTTTTTCCGCGTCCCGTCTCGCACGTTGTGACGTCATCTGGCTCACCGCGCCCTCCAAAAACAGGCTACACCCTTTTTGTATGGGGGATGTAAAGCCCTCCACATCATGTCCTTCATACTGCTTCATACTGTATATCCTTCATACCGTGACACCCTCTGCGGCACCTTCTAGACATTCGCACGTGTACATGTCGTCACGGCAATTCCGAACGGGGTTTGGCGGAGCGGGAGTTATGGTGAGATTTATGGAGGGGTTCATACGGAACTTTGCGTTTAGTTTTGTCTGTGAGTGGAGATTATGGTCATCCGGATTTGGGGTCACCGGCACCCGCGAAGAACGTCAGAAAAACGTCAGAAATTAGTCGGTAACAGCAGGCGGGCCGGAGAAGACGGAAAGCGGCCACACAAAACCTTTGGCCTCGTCTCATGCTCGCCTCATGAGTGTAGCACGGCCTTTCAGGAAGGCAATAAACTATTTTACGTGTTCTTTTTCGCCCGCGGCCTCGAGGTCGCGCTCAAAGCCGATGTCAATGAGCGTAAACTCGAACGCGTTAACGACGCGCACCCCCGCTTCCGTCACGTACTCTCTGGGCGCGTTGGCACCTTGCAAATGGACGTGACCGTGAACGTGCAGCTTGGGCTTCCAGCGCTCCGCAAAGCGGTTGAAGGCCGCAAAACCGCGGTGCGGGTAGTCGGCCCCCTCGTGCGGTCCCTGGGGCGGCGCGTGGGTGAGCAAGATGTCGACCGCGCGACCGTAACGCAGCCGGTTCCATAACAGGCGCGGCGTTAAGCCCAGGGTCAACAGATCCATCTGCCGCTCGCTGTACTGGTGCGGCCCGGCGCGGTAACGCGCGCTCCCCTCGAAGCCCGCGATGAGCACGCCATCAACCATGAGCACGCGGTTGTGGAGGTTGACGCAGCCGCCCGGCAACCGCATCTCCCCCGTCTCACCGTCGCGCAAGTAGCCGTTGCCGTGATTGCCGAGCACGTACACGGGCCTGACGGTGAGTTTGGTGGCGATAAATTCCAGCACGTGACCGGGCATGTCACCCGCGCTCAGCACCAGGTCGAAGGGGGGCAGGTTGTCCGGAAAACGCTCTGAATAGATAAAGGGCGACACCGCGTCGGCGATAGCCAAGATTTTCATGCGCGCGTCAAACCTCCGGGCGTCACCCCATGAATACGTCCGCACGCCCGATAGGTCGAGAGAAAAGGCGTAAGAATCATGAGCTTTTCTACTTTAACCTACGTAACCTTTCACCCACCGTTTTGGCTTATGAGTCTCACTCGAGCGGCGTGTAAAGCAGGCTCTGCACCTCGAGCGCGCCCTGGTCAATAAGTCCCAAATCCACAAACTGGTTGTAAAGCTCTTCCCAACGTTCAAGCGTCATGCTGCCGACAACACCCCCCTCAGGCTCGATGAGCGGCCTCGCCTGCTCGGTGCTCCAGAGAACCTGCTCAGAGGTGACGCTGTCGTTCGCCTCCTTCAGCACATCCACGTAATCCGTCGGTGAGGCCAGGAAGCGTGTCCAACCTCTTCTCGAGGCCTCGACGAACGCTTCCACGGCGTCAGGGTGCTCCGCCAGAAAAGTCTCGGTCGTCGCCATCACGTCGGTGTAGGGGTTGAAGCCCGAGTCGGCGGCGAGCAGCGTGACGGGCCGCGCGCCCTCCGCGGCGGCGAAAAAGGGCTCCGCCGTCACGTAGCTTTGCGTCACGGCATTTTCGTCCAAAAGCCAGTTGGCGAGCTGCCCGTTGTAGTTGAGCACCTGCACCTCGCCCTCTAGGCCGTACTTTTTCTCGATATAGCGCCAGTAGGTCGCCCCCGGCGTGACCGACACAGAACGCCCGGCAAGGTCGCCGAAACTTTCCACCGGGTTCTCGGCGTGCGACATGAGCGCCTGCGGCGAGGTCTGGTAGGTGGCGAAAAGGGCGACCAAGGGCAGCCCTTCGGCGCGGGCGCTCATGAGCTGGCCGCCCCCGAACATAGCGACGTCCGCCCGACCCGACGCGAGGAGCGCGGCCACGTTGACCTGCGGCCCGCCCTGGACAAGGTCAACGTCCAAACCCCGCGCTTCGTAGAGCCCGTCTTTGAGCGCGGCGTAGTAGCCGCCATGCCCCGGCTCGGCAAACCAGTTCGTGTAGACCGTGAGCTTGGTGGGCGCTTGCGCCCCGGCCAAGGCAAATGTGAAGGCAAAAAATACAAAGACAAACTTTTTCACGCGTTATCTCCTAAAAAGACCCTCGCAACGGATTTCGAATCTCTTAAACCTCGAGCCTTCCAAATCTTGACGTTCGCTGTACAAAACAAACTCATCTTTGTCATACCCTCTAGTCTTCACTCACAGACGCGTGCCAGTGGCGCAGGCTCGAGCGGCTCACGAAGTCTATCAAGAGCAAAAAGCCGACGCCCAGCGCTGCCGAAACGAACGCCGCCGCGAAAACGTCCGCCATAGCCAAGCGACTCGCCGCGTCGGTGATAAAAAAGCCCAGGCCGCCCCGGTTGCCCCCCATCCCCGCGACAAACTCACCCACAATCGCGCCGATGACCGCCAACCCCGCCGCGACGCGCACGCCCGCGAAAAAGTAGGGGAGCGCATAGGGGAGCCTGAGCTTTACGAGCCCCTGCCACGGCGACGCGCGGTAGAGGTCGAAAAGCCGCACGAGCCCCCTATCGGTCGAGAGCAGCCCCACGGTCGTGCTGGCGACCACCGGAAACATGCTCACCAGCACCGCAATCGTGACGATGGCCGGTAAACCGACGCCAAACCAGATGATGACCACGGGCGCAACCGCGATGACGGGCGTGGTTTGCAGCACCACCGTGTAGGGAAAAAGCGCGCGGTAGAGCCCCGTCGAACTCGCCAGCGCGAGCGCCAGAGCCGCGCCCAGCACGGTCGATAAGACGAGCGCCAGGGCCGACGCTCGAAGGGTAAGCCAGGTTGCGCTAAGGAGCTGCGGCCCCCGCTCCCAGAACACCGCCAGCACGCGCAGCGGACCCGGCAAGAAGTAAGCGGGCGGATTGAAAAGAACCACGCCGAGCTGCCAGAGCGCCACCACGGCGACAAAGGCGAGTACAGGCGGCAGTATTCGCGGAAGAAGGGACCCCCTCGAGCCCTGCCTACGCCCATCTACATTCTCACCCACACGTTCACGACCAGAAGTCACGCTCACACCGCCACCTCCGCAAGATCAGGATGAAACGTCTCCTGCGGCCCGGCTCCTCTCAGCGCCCGCGTTACCGCCAGGACGCCCTGGGAAAACGCTCGAGACCCGCGAAACGCTTCACCACGACCCGCCTGAGCGCTCATGCGCACCTCTTTCATAATGCGTCCAGGCCGGGCGCTCATCACCAGGATGCGGTCGGACAAGTAGACCGCTTCAAAAACGTTGTGCGTGACGAACAAGACCGTCGCGCCCGTGCGGGCGCGCAGCTCGAGCAGCTCATCGTTAAGCCGCTGCCGCGTGATTTCGTCCAACGCGCCAAAGGGTTCGTCCATTAACAAAAGGTCGGGCCGGGTCACAAGCGCGCGCGCAATGGAGACGCGCATCTGCATTCCGCCGGAAAGTTCGTTCGGGTAAGCCCCCGCAACGTCGGCCAGCCCGACGAGCGCCAGCCCCTCACGCGCCGCCGCCAGCCGCGCTCTTTTGCGGGTGCCTGCAAGCTCGAGCGGCAGCGCCACGTTCGCCTCGACCGTCCGCCAAGGGAGCAGCGTGGCGTCCTGGAAGACAAAGCCGAGTTCTGTTGCCTTGGGCGCACGCCCTCTTACAGCAATTCTGCCTACCGTTACTTCACCCGCCGTAACCTCGCCCAAGCCCGCGACGAGGCGCAGCAACGTCGATTTGCCGCAGCCCGACGGCCCCACCAGCGACACGAACTCGCCCGCGGCGACCTCGAGCGACACCTCCTCCAGGGCCACCGTTCCGTTACCGTAGGTTTTGCTGACGTTGTCGACACGAACGAGCGGGGACACGAAGGGACATCCTTTGTAGGCAGGGTGTAGGCAGGGTGGGTTACAGACAGAAACCAGTACCAGCTCCGAAACGCGTAACAGAGAGCTGTCGTTTATTGTACAGGGGATTATGCAGAACGGCGTTTGCTGAACGCCGTTGCGTTGGAAGCGCGGAGCTGGGAAGAGTGGTGGGGTAACATTGCTGTATGCACATGCTACGCAAAGCCCTAACGAACAACGCTAAATCTACAGAACGCGGCTCATCTCGTACCGCCTCAATCCAACCGCAAGTAATCTCGAGAGGCGCACCATGAAGGTTGCGGTCGTCGGCGCGGGCACGATGGGCGCGGGCATCGCGCAGGCGTGCGCGGTGGCGGGGCACGAGGTCGCGCTGCAAGACGTGAATGAGGGCGCGCGGACGCGGGGGCTGGGCGCGGTGGACACAAGCCTCGCCCGCTTTGTTAAGAAGGGGACGCTCACCGAAGAGGCCAAGGCGGAGACGCTGGGGCGCATTACGGCGACGGAAGGCCTCGAGCCCCTACGCGAGGCCGAAATCATCATCGAGGCGGTGTTTGAAACCGTAAAGGTGAAAAAGGAGGTGTGGGGGCGCGTAGACGAGGTCGCATCAGAGGAGGCGATTCTGGCGACGAACACCTCGAGCCTCTCCGTCACCCAGATCGCCTCGTTTGTGACAAACCCCGGACGCTTTTGCGGCCTCCACTTTTTCAACCCCGTGCCGATGCTGCCCCTCGTTGAGGTGGTGCGCGCGCTCCAGACGGAAGAGGAGACTGTGACAAAGGCTCGAGCCTTTGTCGAGAGTCTTAACAAAACGCCCATCGTCTGCGAGGACAAACCCGGCTTTATCGTCAACCGCCTCTTGGTCCCCTACATGAACGACGCCATCCACGCGCTCTCCGAGGGTGTGGCGAGCGCTGAAGACATCGACCGGGCGATGAAGCTGGGCGCGAACATGCCCATCGGCCCGCTTGCCTTGGGCGATTTGGTCGGTTTGGACGTGGCCTTGGCCGCCGCCGAGTCGCTGCATGATGAATTTGGCGACCCGAAGTTTCGCGCCGCGCCGCTCCTCAAACAGATGGTGCGGGCGGGGCGGTTGGGGCGCAAGACGGGCGAGGGATTTTACAAGTATGACTGAGGGGAATGCTTGAGCGGCGTTGAGCAAATCCTCACGCTGGCTGATTTTGACGCGGCGCAGCAGGAGGCTTTGGTAGAACGCGTCAAGGCTCAGGGATTTGAGCTTTTCAGGCTCGCAGACGTTGAGGATGGTTTGGCGGTTCGGCGTAAACTCTACGCGCTGGTAAGAGAGGGCGTGCTCGAGACGCCCGGACACACGGGCGGCTTTGAAAGCTTCGGGGAGTTTTCCGAACAACTTTTTGAACCGTGCTACTGGCGCGTAGCCGAGAGTCAGTTTTTGGCGGCGGCGGGCGAGGTCTGGGTGGGACTCTCGAGCCTCACCGTAAGCGGCAACGAGGCTCTGTTCGGCCTCACCGCCGTTTTGAAACCTTACCGCGGGCGGGGCGTGGCCCACGCGCTCAAAGTGCTCGCGCTGGGTTACGCTGCGGCGCAGGGCGTGATGACCGTGAAGACGAGCAACGACTCGAGCAACCACGCGATGCTCGCCATTAACAAACGTCTGGGATTCAGACCCACCAACAGGAGCGACCATGAGTGACTTTATGAACGACCCCGCAAATAACCCTGTGAACGATGACGCGCACAATCACGAAGCTTTGAGCCCCAGCGACATCGCCGACGACCTCCGCTTTTTGTCCTACGAAGTCGAAAACGGCGTCGCGGTCCTCACCGTCAATCGGCCCGAGGCGCTCAACGCGCTTAATGCCGACCTACTTTTTGAACTAGGGGTGGCGTTCGAACTCGTCCAGTCCGACTTAGACGTGCAAGCATTCGTGATTACGGGTATGGGCCGCGCCTTTGTCGCGGGGGCGGACATTGCGGCCTTGAATAAACTAGAAGACGTCTTCGGCGGGCGCGAGGCGGCGCTCTCGGGTCAGGACGTGATGAACACGCTCGCCGCGCTGCCCATCCCGACGATTGCCGCGGTGAACGGCTTTGCGCTGGGCGGGGGGCTCGAGCTTGCCTTGGCCGCCGACTTGCGCGTCGCCAGCAAAAGCGCCAAGTTGGGCTTGCCCGAAGTCGGTTTGGGCCTCATCCCCGGCTACGGCGGCACCCAACGCCTCCCGCGCCTCATCGGTCAGGGCCGCGCTTTAGACCTCATCCTCACCGGGCGGCATGTAGGCGCGGACGAGGCCCTCACGCTCGGCCTGGTGAACCGCGTGGCTGATGACGCGCTTGCAACCGCCAAAGAACTCGCCGGGTCAATCGTTAAAAACGCCCCCGTCGCCCTCGGGCTTGCCAAAGAAGCCGTCGTGCGCGGCGCGGACGTGACGCTGCCGCAAGGCTTGGAAATCGAAGCCGACCTGTTCGGCATGGTGACCGCCACGGAAGACGCCAAAGAAGGGACGCAAGCATTTTTGGACAAGCGGGCGGCGGAGTTTCGGGGAAAATAGCGGCAAATAACTAAAAAGGGTAGAGACGGTGAGCGCAAACTCATTAACCATCCAGGTTAACTTCCCGACTTCTCCAAAATGTCATGGGAGGAAGAGGACGAGTTCTGGTACACGCACGACTTTACCGATGACGTCATGGCAGAGGATAAAGAAACCGCCGCCGCGTTCTTCAAAACCCTTAGCATAATTGGCATAAAGAGAGGCTGACTGTAAACGTCAGCCTCTCCCCTTTTTCTTTGTGCTCTCTTATCTTTACGCGTCGTCCCGGTCGTTCACTCTTGCCGGTGGATGCGTCGCCTCGACGGCGGTGAAGGCCTCGAGAATCTTGTAAGTATGTTTGGCGTCTTTGGGCACAAGCCAGGAGTCGCCGGGCTCGAGCCGGATCATCTGCCCCTCCAAATGAAGCTCCGCTCTGCCGCTTATCACATAGCCGACGGTTTCATAGGCGCGGCTCTCTTCGGGTTTGGGCTCGTTGGGCTCTTCGTCCCGCCACATCCGCATCGCCATACTCACGCCCGAGACGAGGTAGACCTGCCCCATCTCGCCCTTGGGCGAGGTTGCCGCGTTCACCTTCTTGATGGTCGTATCGCTCATAAAGCCTCCTTTGGCCTAGCGTGGCATAGCCTGAGGGAAGAGCAAAGTAAGCCAGCTTGCTACTCGCCCCGCGCCCGCCGCTCCGTAATCGTTTCGCCCGCGACGCCCCAGTTGTCGGTGTCTATTTCGTCGATCACAACAACAGTGGTTTGCGGATTTTTACCCAGCACGTCTACGAGGAGTTGCGTCGCACCGCGGATGAGCGCTTCTTTTTGCTCTCTCGTCGCCCCCTCGCGTGTAATTTTGATGTTGATAAAGGGCATTAAGGATATTTTCTCTCCAGGTACTCGAGCACCACCCGGTCTACTTGACCCGGCCCCAGCATCCGCTCCTCTAAATTCTCGACACCCGCGAGCGAGCGCAGCGCCGCCTCCTCAGCGTCGCTCCAGCCCTCCGCCGACGCGGCCAGATACCCCGACGCCACCAGCACGCGCCTCAATCTGTCGGAGATGGGTGGGGATAGCTCGAGCACGTTCGCCTCACTCGGGCGCTCGAAGTAGAGGCGCTGCAAACTCAGGAGGCGGCAGAGTTCGCCCACCGGGTCTTCATGGTCATCTATACGCAGGTCGATGTAGCGGTCGTTAAAGCCGCCGTAGCCACCCTCGACGCGCACGACCAGCAGCGCCGCCGACTGCCGCCCGCGCTTGTCGCCCCCTGCGGCGTCACCCGCGGCGAGTGCGGCCAACAGGCGCTCAGGAAAGGCTTCTTGATTCGCCAAGAAAGTTTCAACAAGCGCGTCCACCACCTCGGGACCAGTAAGCAGGTTGCCCTGCGCCGCCCAGCCCTCGCCATCTCGGCCCCCCGCCCAGGGGTGACACGCCTCACCCGTAAAGGTGAGGGCGTTGCCAGCGGCGTCCACCAAACCGTACTGCCGCTGCGCGTGTTCGGGGTCGGTCGCGGCGAAGGCTTGGTGGATAAACGTAAGCGGGATATGTTGCTTTAACGCCGCCAGCGTGCGCGGTCCGTAGCTCGTGTTGGCGTAAGACTGGGTGGCGACCGCGCCCACCCCGGCCTCGGCAAAGGGCACCACCCCGCCGACGGCCAAGAATTTAGAGGCGGTGGCGACGCCGAAGTCGCCGGTCGCGGGGTCTCGAGCCACGATGGAAAAAGTGGACACGGGTCTCATGAGGGTGAGCTTATCATCTCCTGAAGACGGCTCGAGGACCCGTCAGTCCTCCCCCCGCGGCGACACGCTCACCTCGACGGGCTCCAAGCGCACGCCCACCCGGACGATGCTGTAGTCTTCGCCGTCCACACGGCCCCAGTAGCCCTCTGTTTGCGGCGTCTTCTCAAACACAAGCCGCACCCCGTCGGCGCGAAAGCTCGCCTCGCCGCTGCCCAAGAAGCCCAGCCCGCTCGCCTGCGCCTCAGAGGAGTCGATAAGGCGCTCCAACACCCCGCTCACCACCTCGGGGCCGAACACGTCCACCGCAAAAATCACGCCGGGGTCATAGTAGGAGCCGACCTCCTCGGCGCTACGCCCCTCGAGAATGCTAAACGTGCTTGACGAGGGATCAAAGGTGTCGCCGCTCGAGATGAGGCTCATCATCACCTCGCCGGGTTCGTCCAACGTGCTTCCTTCCGACACCTCCAAAACCACCACGTAACCCTCGCCCACGACCTCCCAGGGGCCGGTCTCGGGGATAACCACGGCGGTATCCTCGCTCACGCCGACGCCGAGCGGGGTGTTGGTTTCAAGAAGCGCGCCCAAGAGGCGGCCAAAGCGACCGCGCTCAACCGAGTGCTGGTCCAAAATCACGCCGCTGACAAAGCCCAAGCCGGGCTCGAGCGTGACCGGGTCGGGGCCTGACAGGAGGGTGTCGACGCTCGAGCCGCCGCTAATCATCGGGTTACTCAGCACGGCGAGCCCCGCGCTCGTGCCCGCAATAGGTGCGCCCGCCACAAAACGTTCACGGAGGGCGGCTAGCGCCGGGGTGTCCGCCCCGTCTTCTAAAAATGCCTCGGTGATTCGGCGCTGGTCGCCGCCGGTAAAGAAGTAGCCGTCGCAGTCGCGGATGGTCGCCAGTACGTCTTCACTGCTTGTACTTTCCGCCGCATTGTCGGTGGTGATGTCGACTACCTTGGCCGCCGCGCCGTATTCCTCGAAATCCGCCACATAGGCCTCGGCGCTCTCCTGCGGGTCGGAACTCGCGGTGCCGAAAACGCACACCGTGGGGTCGGTTCCGGCGAGGTCGATGACCGCGCGGTACACGGCTTCGTTTTCCGGCTCCAGACCGCCGCCGATTGCCACGAGAGGACCCGCCTGGGCCACGCGAAAAACCAGGGCGACCCACGTCACCGGCAGAATCCAAAACACCTTCACGCCTCGAAACATCTTTTTCCTCCTCTTTGCCCGAGCCTACTGTAACTCATAGACCAACGTCGGGGCTTAGTAGGGCGCGTCCTCTCGAGTCACATCCTTTTACCCGTCAAACCAGACTGCTAAACAGGGATAAAAACCGTGTAAAGCGCGGCGATGGTGATGATAATGCCGAACCCGAGCAGCGCCAGCAGCGCCGCGCCGCCGCCGATGCGCCGGAGCACGCCGAAGTTGACGCCCAGGCCGATTCCGGCCATCGCCACGGTGGTCAGGACCACGCTGGCGGGGTTGAGGATGTTTATGAGCGAGCGCGGGATGAGACCAAAACTGTTGAGCGCGCCGAGCGCGAGAAAGCCGATGAGAAACCCCGGTAGCAAGGGTGGACGCGTCTTGGGTAAAGAGATGCGCTCGAGCCCCGCCCCCTCACGCCCCGTCTCTTCACGCCCAGCCTCGCCGTATCTCGCCAACAGCCAACCGACCACGAGCAGCACCGGGGCGAGCAGCGCCACCCGCGTGAGTTTGGTTAGCGTAGCGAGGTCGAGCGCCCCCGCGCCGCCCGCCGCGCCCGCCGCGAGCACGTGGCCGACCGATTGCAACGTCGCGCC
This sequence comes from Trueperaceae bacterium, assembly GCA_965214405.1. Lineage (GTDB taxonomy): Bacteria > Deinococcota > Deinococci > Deinococcales > Trueperaceae > CBDCCT01. The sequence continues at coordinate 2,602,267 of OZ243956.1, read as the reverse complement.
GGTCATGAGACCGTACACCCTGGGGCCTAAATCGAGTAGCGGCGCAAGTAAGATGTAGCCGACCGCGCCGAGCGCGCCGAGCAGACTCACGGTGCCCACCGCCACGGAGACCTCGTCGTCACTCGCGCCGATAATGGGTACCGCCGCGGCGATAGCCGAGGGGCCGCAGATGCTCGAGCCCACCGCCAACGCGAGCCGCAGCCCGCGCGTGAGCCCCATCCGCTTGCCGAGGCGCTCTATCGTCAGCATCCCGGCCCCGACCACCAGCAGGTCCAAGAGCAGCACTGAGGGACCCGCCGCGTAGAGCAGGGCGAAGTTGAGCCGCACGCCGAGCAAAATCACGCCCAAGTTGAGGAGCGTTTTGGCCGAAAACGTCACGCCCGGCGCGGCAACTTTAGGCAGCCCGAAGAGCGCCCGGCAAGCGAGGCCGAGGACCAGCGCAAGACCGAGCGTGCCCAACAACCCTAAGCCGGGTAGCCGGTCCAAAGAGTAAGCCAGCGTCGTCAGGAGCGCGGTCAGGACGAGACCAGGAAGGAGCCGGAAGCGTGTGGACGGGAAGAACGATTGCATAGATTTAGAGACCTCAGACGCGTCTTAGACAGAAATGTAAAGAAAAGCCTTTGGGACAAAACACCAGAAGAGCTTACACCACAGCAGGGGTTGGCTCGAGCGAACCTCAACCCGTTCTTGGCTCGAGCATCATTCGGAAGATGAAAGGGCGGCTCGAGCAGGCGTAAACATTCACGTCGAACATCACCAAAAACATCCTCAAGCGAGTGACGTGGGATAGACTCTAAGGTATGGACGTAACGGTTTATTACGATTACTTGTGCCCCTTCGCCTACCGGGGGATGGAACTCGCCGAGCGGGTCGCGGGGCCGCTCGATGTCAGCTTTGACTGGCGGCATTTTAGCCTCTACCAGAGCAACTACAAGGGCGAAGACGGCTGGCAGCTTGTGGAGGACGCGCTGCAAACCGACGCCGAGGACGGCGGAAAAGGTTTGCTGCCCTTTTTGACCTCGCACGCCGCGCGGGAGCTGGGTGACGCGGACGCGTTTCGGCTCGAGCTGGCGAGGGCGCATCACGCAAACGGGGAGCCGTACACGCTTCAGACTGTGTTGAACGTCGCCAAAAAGGTGGGCATAGACGCGGACGTGTTCGAGGAAAAGCTGCAAGACCCCAACCTGCGCCGTGCGCTCGCTGAGGAGCACGCCAAGGCCGCGGCGAACCACGTCACAGGCACCCCGACCTTTCGCTTTGCGTCGGGCGACCAGTCGTACTTTCGTATGGCGGATTTGCCGGAAACTCAAGAGGACGCGGTGAAGCTCTTTTCGACCTACCGCACGATGCTGACCGAGTTCCCGTTTGTGCAGAACGTTAAGCGCTATTACGAGGTGCGCAAGCCGGGTTAGAGGAGGACTCGAGCCCCACCAAATATAAGCACTTGGCTGTGAGGCTCGAGTTTCTTAACTGAACGCTTGGCTCCTCTGAGAAGCGTCACACAGGCTTTGTTATCAACCCGCTTTACCTCTCTACAACCTTGAAGCCAACCGTTTTCGCCGTGCCTGCGCTTCCTTTGCCGCCCGAGGCGCTGTACGGCGTCACGCGCAGCGTGTGGCTCCCTACACTCGGGGTCCAGGCGTAATAGGTGCTGCCGCGGTTGCCCGCGAGCGCGTAAGGCGCGTTGTTCTCGAGCTGGTAATTTTTACCGTCCAGAGTAAACTGCACGCTCCCTACCCGGCTGGGGCTGGTGTTCGCGCGGATGTTGAGACGGCGCGTGGGCAAGGTCGACAAGTTGAGCGTCGCCCCGTCCGGGATGGGGTCAAAGCCTGCCACAGGCTTTCCCGTCTCGGCGTTGATGAGGGTGAGGCTGGTGACCTTTTGCTCCGCTTCTATATCAAAGCTCGCGGTGTAACCCTTCGCGGCGGCGGGCGTGGTGATGGTGTGGGAGGCCGCGCCGCCGTCCGACCAGGCGCGGAAGGTGGCCTGGCCCGAGGAGGTCGTTTGGTCGGGGGCATCCACGTGAAGCGCGTAACCTCTCCAGGAGGTGAGTGTCTTGGGCGCGGTAAAGGTCTCACCGTTGACTTTAAGCTCGAGCCCCGTCGGCTGGGTTTGAAAGGTAACATCGACCTTGGCCGGATAGATGTTTTGACTCACGGTGCGGCTCAGGCCCCCACTGTCGGTCACGGTCAGGCGAACTTCTAAAAAGCTTCCCGAGGTCGCCGCCAAGTCCTCGGGCGCGGGCATGGTGAGTTCGACGCTCTGCCCGGGGGTGGCGTCTAAATAGGGGTGGGTGTGGTCGTTGTTGTGGTGGAGCAGCGCGGTCCAGCTCAGGCGGCTCCCGCTGAGCGCTCCGTCCTCGGCGTCGGTCGCCTCCCCTCGTAAAACAATCTTTTCCCCGACGCCGAAGCGCACGTCTTTGCCCGGCGCGGTGATGCGCGCTTCCGGCGGTGTGTTCCCGACGCTTACGTGGACCGTCGCCGTACCCTCGGCCCCTTGCGGGTCGCGCACGGTGAGCGTGGCGGTGTAAGTGCCGCTCGCTCTGTAGGTGTGGGACACGCTTTTGCCGTCCGCTGCGCCGCCATCGCCAAAGGCCCAGCGGTAGAGGAGCGCGCCGCCCTCGGGGTCACGGCTCCCCGAGGCGTCAAAACGCACCGTGAGAGGAGCCTGACCCGAGGTCGGGGTGGCCGAGAGCGCGGCTTGCGGCACGCGGTTACCAGGACCCCCGTAGGCGATGCGCCGCACCGCACCGCCGTCCGCATAAGAGGTGTAGTAGAGCGCCTGCGAGCCCTTGTAGGGTCCAAAGGTCAGGTGAACCGCGCTGCTCGAGCCCAACCCCGAGGCCAGTACGCTCGCGCTGTACTTGCCGTTCGTCTTCTTGATGCTAAAAATCTTGCCGCACACGTAGTCGCTAAAGAGATAGGCACCTTCAAAGGTGGCGGGCCAAACGCCCTTGGGCACGAACGCCCCGCCCGTGATGGAGCCGCAACCAGAAAAGACGCCGTCTGACGCCCGCGCATAATCGAACTCGGGATTGGTAAAGCCCTCGGGCGGCGCGCCGCAGTCACTCCCGCCGTTTTTGCACGCTCCCTCACGCACGTTCCAGCCGTAGTCCGCGCCCGCCTGACCCAGGTCAATCTCTTCGCGCGTATTCTGCCCCACGTCGTTGATGAAAAAGCGCGTGCCGCTCGAGTTGGGATCAAACGCCATGCGGAAAGGGTTGCGCAGCCCGCGCGCGTAGGTCTCCTGGCACACCTTGCCGGGACGCGCGTTGCCCGCATTGCAGCGCGCGCTGTTGGAGCCCCGAAAAGGATTGCTGGCGGGAACGCCCCCGTCCCTGGTGACGCGCACGACCTTGCCGAGCAGGGTGTTGGTATCGCGCGAGGCATCGTTCTCTCCCGCGCAGCCGCTGTCACCCAAGTAATCACAGCCGCCGTCGCCAATACTTACGTACAGAAGCCCGTCCTTGCCGATGTGCAAATCGCCGCCGTTGTGGTTGCCGTTGGGCGAGGGGATGTTGTCGATGAGCACGCGTTCGGCGCTCGCCGCGTTATTTAGCAGGGTGAAACGCGATACCCGGTTGACCGGCGCGTTGGGTGCGTTACGCTCGCAGCTTCCGAACTTGTTAAGGGTATAAAAAAGGTAGACAAAGCCGTTGGAGGCGAAGTTCGGGTCGACGGCCACGCCCAACAGGCCCCGCTCGCTGTCCGTGCAGAGCCTTGACCGGAGGTCCAGCACAGGCTCGGCGCGCAACGCCCCGTCCTCATAAACCCGCAGTTGCCCGGCCTGCGTGGTGATGAGAAGTCGCCCGTCGGGCGTAAAGGCGAGTGCGGTGGGGCGGGATAATTTGGTGACCAGCGCATCCTCGAAACCGCTCGGCAGCGTTGCTTCCGTCTCGAGCGCGGGCGGCGCACCCTCATCCCCTTGCGGCGCGCCGCAAGAGAGGAGCGCGAGCACGACGAGTGAAAGGGCCAGCCAGACCTGTTTACGTGCAAACAAACCCATGTTTCCCCCTTTAATCTGTGCAAAAATTTATGCGAGCACGACGTCAACGATGAACAGGATTGTATTTTATGCGAGGCGCGCGCTGGCTGTAAAGGCTGAAAAGTTAGGTATGACGCATCTGAGGGTGTCGATTCTTTCACTTTACATGATTGTCAACGGCTCGAGAGAACCGAGTTCAGGTTCAAATTTCTTTGCTTCTCTCAGATGAGTCACCACGCTCAGCACCGGACAAAGCCATAGATAAGGTAGAGAGCCGTGACCATTCCCACTCGGATGGTCACGGCTCTCTTTGCAGCTTCTTATAAACGCAGCTTATAAGAAGCGCGTCGGTCGGGGCGCTCAGTCAGGAATGTAATCGAACGTGTCCGGGTTTGGGCCGGTACGACCCTCTTCACCCTTGTCCAACGCAGTAATCGCATCTACGTCGCCGGGTTCCAGCTCGAAGTCAAAAATCTGAAAGTTCTCCTCGATCCGTGAGGGCGTGACCGACTTGGGAAAGATGATGTCGCCGCGCTGAACGTGCCAGCGCAACACGACTTGTGCGGGTGTCTTACCAAGCTTGTCGGCAATCTCTTTGATGGCGGGGTCGTCCAGCACCTCGCCCTGCGCGATGGGCGACCACGCCTCGGTCGCTATCCCGTGCTTTTGACCGTAATCCCGCACCGCGTCATTCACAAAGTAAGGATGGACCTCAATCTGGTTGACCGCGGGGACGGTGTCCGTCTCGGCGGCTAGGCGCTCCAAATGCGCAGTCTGAAAGTTCGACACGCCAATCGAGCGGGCGCGGCCCTGGCGCTGGAACTCTTCTAGCGTCTGCCAGGTCGAGACGTAGTCGCCGCCGTACTGCGTCGGTAGCGGCCAGTGGATAAGAAACAAGTCCACGTAGTCAAAGCCAAGCTCACTAAGCGTGGTGTCAAACGCTTTGCGGGCGTCGTCTGGTTCATGAAAGCCGTTGTTGAGCTTGCTCGTCACAAAAACGTCTTCGCGGTTCAGACCGGCGGCGCGAACGGCCTCCCCGACCTCTTTTTCGTTGCCGTACATTTCGGCGGTGTCGATGTGCCGGTAGCCGACCTCGAGCGCCTTGCCCACAGCCTCGGCCATGTCTTTGGGCTCTATTTGGTACACCCCAAACCCGAGTTGGGGAATGGTGTTGCCGTCGTTGAGCGTAATATCTGGAACTGCCATAATGTCTCCTTTGGATTTCCTGTGGCTATCCTTGCACAGATTTTGTGACTAAACCTGTTGGGCTTGTGACGGTGTGCGGTGCGGGTGCGCTATCTATACCCCTACCCGTGTGCCGCGTCCTCTAATTTAAGCGGCGGCTGGACTTCCAAATCTGGGTCGCGCGAGTCCTGGATGATTTGGTGAATCTCGAGCTTGTTGCGCCCCGCAAAGGCCTCTCTGGGCAAAGACCCGCTCTGCGCGTGACCTTGCTTAAACGCGTCCGACTCCGTCCAGGCCTTGAAATGTTCGTGAGAATCCCAGTAGGTGAGGACCACGTAAGGGTCATCAGCCCTGCTCGGGCGCAGCACTTGGTTAAAGAGAAAGCCGGGCATCTCGTCGACCAAGCCCGCGCGGTCGCGGAAGCGCGCCTCAAAGGCCTCGGCGTAGTCGGGGTTAACAAAAATTCGGTTGGCAACGGCGATCATGAATATCCTCCACAGCGCATGGTACCGCTCGAGCGCCACCATAAACAAAGGGCGCGTTCCATTGCATACGGGACCGTGAAGCCCTAAGATAAACCCTTGTGCCTCCCGTAGAGTTTCTTTGGTCGCTCCTGCAACCCAGCACATTTGTCTACGCGCTTTTTGTCCTCAGCGCGCTTCTTTTGCTGTTCAGGCGCTACCGCGCGGGGCGGGGGCTCCTCGTTTTCACGCTCATATTTGCCGCGCTACCCACGCTGCTGCCCTTGAAGAGTCTTTTGGGCGCGCCGCTCGAGGACCGCGTGCCCCTCACTACCCTACCCGACCACGTAGACGGCATTATCGTATTGGGCGGCTCGGTCGAGGCGTCCGTGTCGGCGGCGCGGGGGCAAGTGGCGCTCGGGGAGTCGGGGGAGCGGATGATGGCGGGCGCGTCTCTCGCGCGGCGCTACCCCGACGCGACGCTCGTTCTCACGGGCCTCTATGCGGACACGCTGCCGGATGAGTTCACCTCTACCTGGGCACCCGGTCGCGCCTTCTGGGGTCCGCCCCTGTCTCGCCAGCGCGTGCTCTGGGTGCCGTCGCAAAGCACGTACGAGGACGCGCTTATGAGTTTAGACGCGGCGCACCCTCAAAGAGGGCAAACCTGGATTCTCGTCACCTCGGCGCTGCACATGCCCCGCGCGCTGGGCGTGTTTCAGAAGCTCGGCTGGCAAGTCATCCCCTATCCCGTGGACTACCTGACAACTGGTGAGAACGTGTGGCACGTTCCCGCCAACGTCGACGCCGCCGTAGCCAAGCTGGACGTGCTCGAGAACTTGGTTGAGTTTGGCCGCGTCGTGAGAGAATGGAGCGCGCTCGCCGTCTACAGGGTGTTGGGCAGGGTTTAGAAGCTCAAACCATTGTCATGAAAACGAGTGCTGTTGAGAACGGGAACCCTGCAAAATCCCCAAAAACCTCTCCCGGTTGAAAAGTTCCGCCGCCACCTCCCGCAGCTTGTCCTCGCTCACCTCTTGACAAAGGATCGCGTCCGCGTTGGCTAACGCGCCGTAAAGTTGCGTCGCCGTGCTCTTGTCGCCCGTCATGAGCAGCACGCTCACGCCCTTGAACGTTTCTTGAAGTTTGACCTGTCGGCAGATGTCGAAGCCCCCGCTCGAGGGCGCGTCCACGTCGAGGATGAGCATATCCGGGATGCACTTCGTTAAAAATCTCGTCGCCTCGGCACCGTTGCTTAGGGATACCACGTCGTAGTCTCGGCTCAAGGCGTGACAGCGGCGGAAGCGGCGCGCCGGGTCGCTCTCGACGAGGAGGAGGGTCTTTCGGTCCATGCTTTACAAGGTAGACCGGAGATTGTCACGGGAGTCTTACACGGAAGTCTTATATAGGGCGGCGCGAAGGGTTAGATTGGGCGGAGTGACGAACCGCACACCTTTTCACCATACAGAAGGCGAGCCCGAACGCTTGAAGCTCGAGCACATAAGCAAAACCCACGCCACCCTCACCCGCGGCGACGGTGCCACTTTGGACATACCCGCAGCCTGGCTTCCTAGGGAGGCTCGAGCCGGAGACCTCCTTTTGTGTTCGTTCGAGCCGGGGGAGAACAGCTCAAGCCTTACTTTCGAACTCGGCGTGCCCGACGAGGTGGAAGAGGCGATTGCGCTCGAGGGCTAGGAAGCGCGTCCCCGGCACTCAAAAAGTTCAACCGTATTGCTCTTACGGCGGTGATACGCTGAGGTATGCACGATTGGATGCTCAAGTTACCGCCATACGAGCTAAGTCAGTCGGACGAAAAGGCGTTTGAAGCTGCTTTGTCCGCGCGTGACGTTAAAAAACTGCCGTCGGCGCCGCGCTGGGTGTTTCTGCGTTGGCTCACGCGCCAGGGTTGGCTGCTGCACGGCTCGAGCCTTGCGAACGTCACCCTTTTTGAACCTCGAGCGCCAAGAGACTTGAGCCCCGACGACTTCAGCAAACGCACCGCCGTCTTTGCCGACTCGAGCGGCGTATGGGCGATGATGTACGCCCTCAGGGACCGCGCCCGCGTCAACGGAATGCTCAGCATGGCGCTTCAGGTCGAGGAACAGGGAGAGTGGTCGCCGATGCGTTATTTTCTTTCACTCTCCCCGGTGGACTCGAGCGTGACCGACGGGCGCGATTTGTTGATGGAAGGAAATGTCTACGTTCTCCCAGGCGACGGGTTTGAAAGGATGCCCGCCTATCGGCATCCAGGTCTAGGAAGGGTTCTGGAAGCGCATTGGGTCAACCCTCAACCCGTTCGCCCCGTCATGCGCGTTCCGGTGCTTCCTGAAGATTTTCCTCTCCCCGTGCGCACCCACGACGCGGCGCGGGTTAATCCGCTTTCCCAGAGCGACCCCTGGGGCTTTCCGTGGCTCGAGCCCACGCCCCATGCACCAAATGCTTAATGCGGTCTTTCACCCTGTGCAGAAAACCCGTCTTTGACACTTGTGTGACACTTTTCGTAATCATTCCGACTTATCATAATCCAAGTGGAACGTTTAGCACTTATCGGCGTGTCGCACCGTCGGGGGGGCGCGGCGGCGCTTGAAGGCTGGCAAAACGCTTTTCCCGAGCCCCTTCTCGCGCAACCCGGTGCCCTGGACTTCGACGAATGGGTCCCGCTCGTCACCTGCAACCGCTGGGACCTGGTGGTGAGGCTGCCCGAGGGTCTGAGCTTAGAGGAGGCGCGGCGCAAGCTCACGCCGCCCGGAGTGGCGGCGCGGCCTTACGCGTATGTGGGCGATGGCGCGTTAGAACAGCTCACCCGCATCGCCGCTTCGCTCGATTCGCTCAACCCCGGTGAGGACCAGATTATGGCGCAGGTGCGGAGTGCTTTTGAGAGGGCGCGGCGGGCAGGCACGACGGGCAAGACCACCTCGTTCGCGCTCTCTACCGCGTTGCGCATCGCCAAACGCGTCCGGCGCGAGGTGGCGCTCGCGCCGCTGCACACGTCACTCTTTTCCCTCGCGCGTCCCCAACTCGTGCGGGCGCTTCCCGCCGGGGGCACCGTCGCGGTGCTCGGCGCGGGGGAGATGGGTACGCTCGCGGCCAAAACGCTCGCCGCGCTTCCTGGTTTTCGGCTCATCATCGTCAACCGCACGCTCACGCGGGCGCGGCAGCTTGCAAAGCATCTGGGTGGGGAGAGCGTGGGGCTCAAGGACTTCTTGGCGAACCCGCCCCACATTGACGCCTTGGTCTGCGCCACGCCTGTAAAAGACTTGGTGGACGACGCGCTGTTGGCAAAACTCCCAAAGATGTCGCTCATCGTGGATTTGGGCCTCCCGCGCAACGTTTGTAAAGATGCCGCCGCGCGTCACGGCGTGCGCGTGCTTGATGTGGACACGCTTCAGGCGGCGGGCCGGGAGCGGCGGAGCGAACTTTCCGCAAGGCTCGCCGAGGCCGAGGGCGTGGTGCAAGAGGAGGTGGAGGCGGCGCTTCAAGAGTGGACCGAACGGATGTTGGGACCCTCCATCAAGCGCCTTAGGGACATGTACTTAGAAACCATCGGCGACGCGTTGCCCAAAGACGAGGCGGCGCGGCTCGCGCACAAGTTCGCGCATGTGCCCGTCAAGGGGCTGCGGGCGGTGGCAAGGATGCACGGGCTCGAGGCTGCCAAAACGTTCCTGGTAGAAGCGGGGCTGACGGAGGCTGGGTTAACGGACGTTGAAATGCTCGAGGCCCATACGGTATGAACGTCCGTATTGCCACCCGCAAAAGTCAGCTCGCCCTCTGGCAAGCCCACTGGGTCGCGGACAAGCTCAACAGCTTAGGACATGAGACCGAACTCGTCCTCATCGAAACCCAAGGCGACCGCGACTACCAGCCCTTCGCGCTGATGCAGGGGCAGGGATTTTTTACCAAAGCCGTACAGGACGCGGTTGCCGATGACAGGGCGGACGTGGCGGTGCATTCGCACAAGGACCTGCCGAGCGCGCGGATGCCGGGCTTAGAAATCGCCGCGGTGAGTGGGCGCGCGGACCCTCGAGACGTGCTCCTGGTGCGCCCCGAATCTTTCGACGCGGACGCCGAAGGTTTGCCTCTTAAGGGGGGCGCGACGGTGGGCACGAGCGCGGCGCGGCGGCGCTCGCAGGTGTTGCACCTCAGGCCCGACGTGACGGTTGAAGAACTTCGCGGCAACGTGCCGACGCGGGTGCAAAAGTTACGAGACGGGCGGTACGACGCGATTCTGTTGGCGGCGGCGGGCTTGGAGCGTTTGGGCCTCGAGCTTTCCGGCTTGGAGGTGCGAGCGCTCGAGCCCTCCCTCTTCGTTCCCGCCCCCGCGCAGGGCGTGCTGGCCCTAGAAATCCGCCGCGACGACTACGACTTAGCCTCAGCCCTCACCGACCTCCACTCGGTCCGCGCCTACCGCGCCGTGGCCGCCGAGCGTGGGCTCATGGGGATGCTCCAGGGCGGCTGCCAGCTCGCGCTGGGCGCGCACGCCACCTTTGACGGAAGCGAGGTCACGCTCCGCGCCTGGTACGAGGGCCAGCACGTCGTCGTCAGCCACCCCTCATCCGAGGGCGCGGCGATGCTCGCTTACGAGGCGCTGGGGCGGCCCGCACCATTAGAGACAGAGGTAGGGGCGTGAGGGTGGCGCTGACGCAGTCGGAGGGGCGGCTGGAGGGGCTCGAGCAGTCCTTACGAGAACGCGGCATCGACGTGGTGCGGGTGCCCCTCATCCAAACTGCACCCCTGCTCACCCCGGCAGTGCGCGAGGCGGCGCGGGCGCTCATCGGCCTCCCCTGGCTGCTCTTCACCTCCCCCGCGGGCGTTGAGGCGTGGGGAGCGCTGGGCCTTCCTTTAGAAAGCTTCTCTCTAAACGGCTCACGTTTGGGCGCGGTGGGTGACAAGACCGCGCGGGCGCTTCTAGAGGGCGGCAGCGAAGTCTCGCTTGTGGGCGAGCCCCAGAACGCAGCGGGGCTGGCGGCGGTATTCTTGGAAAGAGGCGGGGAGGGTCCGGTGGGCTTGCCTCAGGGAAACCGGGCGCTCCCAACCCTGCGCGACACCCTGGTGCGACACGGCTTTGAGACCTACCCGGTGGTGATTTATCAGACGGTAGGGCTCGAGTGGGCAGACGCCGTTAAAGGTGATATCAAGGGCGTGGACGTAGTGGTGCTCAGCAGCCCCTCGGCGGTGGCGGGTTTGTCCGACGAGGTGGGCGCGCGGGCGCGGCTCGTGACTCTGGGGCCGAGCACTGCGGACGCGGTAACGGCGCGCGGCTGGCGGGCCGAATGCGCCGAACGCCCCGACGCGGCGGCGGTGATTGAGGTTATCGAAAGGTTGGTAGAAGCGTGAGGTTAACGGTATGACAACAGTGAGAGAGCGCATCACGAAAGACACAGCAGAGCTCATCAAACGTCCACGCCGTTTGCGGGGGGGTTCCGCAATGCGCGCGCTCGTCGCGGAGACGGCGCTCGAGCCCCGCCACTTCATCGCGCCCTTTTTTGTGATTCCCGGACGTGACGCCGAGGAGCCCATCGGCTCGCTTCCCGGCGTGTCGCGCTTGAGCGTTGACAAGTTGCTAAGGGAACTCGAGCGTGCCCTTAACGTGGGCGTCCGCTCCGCCGTCCTCTTCGGCGTCGTGCCTGCTAACGTCAAATCATCCACGGGCGCGGCAGTGAGCGACCCGCGCGGCCCCGTGCCCGCGGCGCTACGCGAGGCGAAGCGTGCGTTTGGCGACGACCTTGTTCTCATCACCGACGTGTGCTTGTGCGGTTATACCGACCACGGGCACTGTGGGCTGTTGAAAGCGCCGCGCGGCCCGAAAACTGAACTGGTGGTGGACAACGACTCGAGCCTCCGCCGCTTGTCCGACATGGCGCTTATCCACGCCGAGGCGGGCGCGGATATGGTCTCGCCGTCCGACATGATGGACGGGCGGGTGGGTCACATCCGGGGTGCGCTCGACGCGGCGGGTTTCGCGGAGGTGGGGATTCTTTCGTACGCGGTCAAGTACGCGTCGGCCTTTTACGGGCCTTTCAGGGATGCGGCGGGCTCGGCGCCACAGGGAGACGCAGCCTATTATGACGGCATGACGCCGCCGAGAAACCGCAAAACTTACCAGATGGACCCGCGCAACGCCCGCGAGGCGGGGCGCGAGGCCGCTTTGGATGAGGCCGAAGGCGCGGACATGCTCATGGTTAAGCCCGCGCTGCCTTACTTAGACGTTTTGGCCCGGCTGCGCCCGCAGACCACGCTGCCGCTGGTGGCCTACAACGTCTCGGGCGAATATGCGATGCTCAAGGCCGCCGCCGCGGCGGGCGTGCTCGACGAACCCGCGGCGGTGCGCGAAAGCCTCCTTTCCATCCGCCGCGCCGGGGCTGACCTGATAATTTCTTATCACGCGCTCGAGGCCCTGGAGGGGGGCTGGCTGGCGTGATTCACTTCTCCCCCGACGCCAAAGCCAAGGGCTGGTTCGTCGGCCCTTGGAACTCTCCCGTTCCCGTGCCGGTGGGTTACGCCAACGAAGGAGTGGACGAGCCGCACCTTCACGAGACGATGTTTGAAATCTATCTGGTGGCTCGAGGCGAGAGTACCGCCTCGGTTAACGAACGTGAGGTGTCTCTTCAGGCGGGCGACATGCTGGTGCTCGAGCCGGGCAAAGCACATACGTTTGTAAAAAACTCAGAAGATTATTTCCATTTCGTTATTCAAACACCTTTTATAAAGGGCGACAAAGTCCTTGTTAACTCCTAAACCCATGCGCCTCCCCCTTAAACGCCCCTCGTCAACCTCCCCCACCGCCACGCGCGTCGCCTTTGGCGTTATCATCGTGTTCGTGCTCGCGCAGGTGGTGTGGTGGATCGTTTTTCAGCACAACTACATCACGGACGTGACGCGCACGACGCTTCAGACTTGGGAAAAGGACGTGGAGGCCGCCAACGCCGCCTTGGAACGTGCGCCGGGGGACGAGGCGTTGATTGATGAGTTGGAGCGCGACTACCCGCACCTGCAACTTGTTGGGGGGCGTTTTGTACTCGACGCGCAGCGGGTGGCGGCGTTTAGGGAGCGGCAGGAGGGTTTCGTCCGCATGTTCGCCTTTGAGGGACCCTTTTTCGTCTTGGTGGTTCTTTCGGGGCTCACCATCATCGCGCGGAGCCTGCGCGCCGAACGCGAACTCAAGCGCCGCCAGCAGAATTTTTTGTCGGCCATCACCCACGAATTCAAAACGCCCCTAGGTACGCTCCGCTTGCTCATCGAGACCGCGCTCTACCGCGCGCTGAACCCGGACAAGCAGCGTCAGTATTTGGAGAAGATGGAGCGCGAACTTTCGCGCCTCGAGAAGACCTCCGAACAGGTGCTGGCCTCGGCGCGGCTCGAGGGCGGCAAAACTTCGACCCACCTGCAAGCCGCCGACCTCAACGAGGCGGTGCGGGGGACAGTGGAGAGTTTGAGGGGGGGGCTCGAGGCCAGGGGCGCTTCCTTAACCGTCCACTACAGCCCCCAACCGCTCCCCGTGTCGCTCGACGGGGCGGCGTTCGGCATCGTGCTGGGCAACCTTCTCGACAACGCGGTTAAATACAGCCCAGGGTCTGAGAAACGGGTGACGGTGAGGCTCGTTTCTCAACACCACCTCGCCGTCCTCCACGTCGAGGACGAGGGCGTCGGGGTAAACGAGGGCGAGACGCGGCGCGTGTTCGACAAGTTTTACCGGGTCGGCAACGAAATGACGCGCGAGTCCACCGGGGTGGGGCTGGGCCTCCATCTGGTCAAGACGATGACGGAGGCGATGAACGGCTGGGTGCGCTGTGAAAGACTGCCGCAGGGCACGCGTTTTAGCGTGGTGCTGCCGCGGCGTCTGGAGGCTCGAGCAGTCCAACCCATCACGGAGCCCGCATGATGCGCCCCGCCCCGCGCGTCCTCATCGTCGAAGATGAGGCGACGATGGCCGAGATTTTGGCCGATAACTTAGCCGAAGAAGGCTTTGAGGTAACCGTGGCTCCCGACGGGCGCGCGGGGCAACACGCGTGGGAAGAGCTTTCCCCCAACTTGGTCGTGCTCGACGTAATGCTGCCGTTTATGGACGGCTACAGCCTCTGCGAAAGAATGCGCGGGGCGGGCGACACCACACCGGTCCTTTTTCTGAGCGCCAAAGGAGGCCCCGAAGACCGCGTGCGGGGCCTCCTGGCAGGCGGCGACGACTATTTGCCCAAGCCCTTTCACCTCCCCGAGTTTTTGCTGCGCGTGCAGAACATGCTGCGGCGGCAGGCTTGGGGTCAGGGAGAATGGGCAGGAGAAAAGGGAGGACCGGACGACGCAACTTTCTCCTTTGGCGGGCACCGCGTGGACTTCCGGCGCTGGACAGCGACGCTTGCCGACGGTCACACCGAGCCCCTGGGCGAACGTGAGCTGGGCATCCTCAAACTCCTCTCGAAACGCAAAAACGAGGTCGTGAGCCGCGACGACATTTTAGACGCCGTTTGGGGCGACGACGCCTTTCCGTCAAGCCGCACCGTCGACAACTTCGTGATGCGCCTGCGCAAACTCTTCGAGCCGGAGCCGGGCAGCCCGGTTTATTTTCACACCGTCTGGGGCGTGGGGTACAAGTTCACGCCGGAGGGTGTAGCAGAGCGCGACAAGGTGTAGTTCCCAAATGAAAAAGCCCCCAAAGGGGCTCTCACATACCGCGACTCAGGCTATTTTTTCTTTACACTGAGCCCGTATTTGATGGACGTGTCGCTCGAGCTGTCCGAAACCTTGATCCCGTAGGTTCCGGCCTTGAGCACAGGAGATATCGAGCCTCTCTCGATGTTTTGGATGCTGTTTCCGTTCGCATCGGCCAGGTAAGCGTAGGGCAAGCCGTTGCCATACTCTTTGAGGGCGATAACAACCTGTTTTGTCGTGTCTAAAGAGAAGGTAAACCAGTCGTCGTCGTCATTTGAAACGAGGAGCGCGTCCGCCGAGAAGTCGAGGGAAATTTGGTGAGCCTGTTGAGGGCTGTTGTTAGGTTCAAAGTCCGGCTTGGGCAGAGTTTCGCTTTTAACCATCAATGAATAAGCGAAGCTTTTGCCGCTGTCGGGGTCGCCATAAAAGTCATTGGGCGGCAGCATACCCAGCGAAAGACGGTAGCGTCCCGCGGGCAGGAGGAACGAACTCGCTCTACTTCCTCCCAGATAGAAGTCATGAACCTTGTCACCGCCGTCTTGATAGACGCTTGCGACCAAGGATTGGTGGCTGGCGTCATCCTCCCGGTCAAAGGTGACGAGCTGTTCGGTGGGAATGGAGAAGGTGAACCAGTCCTCGTCCTCCTTGTAGATGAAGAAATCATCCTCAAAAGGAAGCTTGATGGGTGTGGCTTGACCGAAGCTGTTGTTCGGCTCGTAAGACTGGTCCGGCACGGGCTCGCCGGAGACACGCATGGAGTAAAGTACGCCGCTCGAAACAAACGCGCGTTCTCTATACGCGCGGACGTAGTAGGTGTCGGGCTCGAGCGCGATGGTGAGAGTTTTCCACGATTCGTTCCAGTACGGGTTATTACTGTACACCTTGAAATCGCTGTTGTAGAGCAATCTGTCAAACGCGTAATAATCTTTGCCCTCCTCTGGCGCGATGGTCACAATCTGGGGTTCGTCAAGCGTAAAGGTGTACCAGTCCTCGTCTTTCTCTCCCAAAAACATCTCCCGCGCTTCGGCGTTGAGTTCGACTTTGGTAGCAGTTCGTGCCGAGTCGTTCGGCTCGTACGCTTTGTCCGGGATGGGGACGCTCGAGACGCTTAGCGAGTATGGCGAGCCCGACTCGACGTCTTGTTCTCTATACGCGCGGATATAGTAGGTGCCCGGCTCGAGGCCCACGGTGAGCGTTTCCCAGTACCCGTCCCCGTACTCGTTTTTGCTGTTGTTGTAAGCCTCGAGCTTGCTGTTATAAAGGGCTCTGTTAAACGTGGTGTAACCGGAACCGACACCCTCGTCTAAGTTAATAGTCACAATCTGGGTTTCGTCCAGAGTAAAGGTGTACCAGTCCTCATCCCCCCCGCCGAGAAACATCTCCTGCGCTCCGGCGTTGGACTCAGTCTTGCTGGCGGTCTGGAAGGTGTTGTTGGGCTCATAAGCCGCGTCCGGCAGCGCCTTAGCAGAGATGTTGACGCTGTACTTACGTGTATTGGAGGTGATATGTCCCGCTAACTTTAGGTAGTAGTCACCCGCGGAGAGGTATTCGTATCGACTCGTGCTCACGTCCGCATTAAGCTGAAGCGTTGTGACGGGCTGGGTGTCTTTGTAGATTTCTATAAAAGCGTCCCAATACTGAGCATCAGGCACTTTCATCATTACCTCGAGAAATGTTCCTTCAACGAGCGTGAACTTAAACCAATCTTTGTCTTGGTCCTGCAAAACGAGGTCGGCTTGATAGTCAAGTTCTATTTCCGTTGCTTCTTCACGGGTGTTGTTGGGCTCGAGCGCGTCGTCCGGGACGGTGCTCGGAAAAGTCGGACCTCCCGAGTCACAGCCTGGGAGCAGTCCAACCAAGAGCAGTCCCGCCAGGGTGACCGCGACGCGGAGGCGATAGGGAAGCGTTTTTCGTCCATTCAGCATAGATAATAGCGTCCTCTCAAAGTGTCGTGAAGCCAAAAAACTCACCGCATGGTAGCGGCTCCTTTCTTGTGAGGGAGGTGGAAACTTGGCTTTTGAGGGTTTGACTATTTTCACACGTTGCGGCTGCGCACTCATGCCGGAAGTAAGGGGGAACGAAAAGAAGTATAGGCATTTGGCATAAACTTATCTTGTGAAGACAAAGACTTCCCCCAGTTTAGAAGACACCGCTAAACTCTTTAAGAACGGAAGCTCTCAGGCGGTAAGGTTGCCCAAGGAATACCGTTTTGAAGGGGACAAAGTTTTTATCCGTCGGGAGGGGGAGGACATTGTTTTGTCACCTTACAAAGACCGTCTCACTTTATTGCAGGAGAGTTTAGACATATTTACAGACGATGTTTATAAGCTCGAGCGCAACCAGCCTACGGAAGTCGAAGAGCGCGAGCCCTTGAGCGAATGACCTACCTGCTCGATACGGATACCTGCATCTACATTATCAAACGACGTCCAAGGAGCGTCATTGAACGTTTCGAGGGTGAGGTTGACATCCGTAACGCTGGCGTTTCGAGGGTGAGGTTGACATCCGTAACGCTGGCGTGTCGAGCATCACGGTCGCCGAGTTGCACTTTGGCGCAGAGAAAAGCGGCTTTGGCGAGCGTAGCCTGCGCGCCTTGAGCCTATTCCTCTCTTCTATGACCGTTCACCCTTTCGGAGAGACCGCTGCACCGGCTTACGCGCGGCTTAGGGCGAGTCTCGAGCGCCAGGGCACCTCCGTCGGCCTCTCAGACACCCTCATCGCCGCGCACGCCCTGAGCCTAAACGCCACGCTCGTGACCAATAACACCCGCGAATTCGAGCGAGTTCCAGGTTTACCGGTGGAGAATTGGACGGATGCCTGAGTTCAACGCAGTACAATCGTCTCCCGTTTCACTGAAAGAGTTTCACGAACTCACCTCGTCTTTAGTCAGCTTACCCATTTCGCGCCCGCGCGGAGGATATTACCGGACAGCGCTTTTCCATCTCGGCAACCTTACAGAGCGCCCTTTTCGGGACGGAAGGGCGATCCTTGAGGGCGAAGCTTCGCTCATGCTCGAGTGGGACTGGCGCGTTGAGAAAGGTAAAGCTATTTGGTTCTCGAGCCGTAACTGCGTCACCAAACGTGAGAAGGGGTTGGCAAGCCTTACAGGTGAAACGCTACGAAGCGTTATGGTCGAGGGGCGCTTGCCAGAACTTGTGATTGAGTTATCGAACGACAGGTGGATAAGGTCGTTTGGTTTGGTTGAGGAACAACCTACCTGGACTGTTTTCCCCAAGCGAGGGGGCTGGATTACGTCACGGTCTGGCGAGCTAGTGTTCGAGTCTTCTACATAAGCTTCTACATAGAGCGTGCTCGGAGCGCTATGCAACGCGCCCGCAAACCTGAGACAATTGAGATATGAGCCTTTTTTTAGACGCCGCCAACGGCCAAGATACCCCCCGCGCCCCCATCTGGATCATGCGCCAGGCCGGGCGCTACCTGCCCGAATACATGGACATCGCCAACAAAACGACCTTTTGGGAACGCTGCCACGACCCCGAACTCGCCACCGAAATCACGCTTCAGCCCGTGCGCCGTTTAGGCGTAGACGCCGCCATCTTGTTTAGCGACATCATGACGCCCCTGCCGCCGATGGGCGTCGAGATAGACTTTAACCCCGGCCCCGTGTTCGAGGAGCCCGTGCGCTCACCCAAAGCCGTCGAGGCGCTACGTATTCCCGACAAAGACGAAATCGCGCCCTATGTGGGTGACGCGCTCCGCCTCATCCGCGGGGCGTCGCCCGTGCCCGTCATCGGCTTTGGCGGTGCGCCCTTGACGCTCGCCACCTACTGTGTGCAAGGGGGCGGCTCGAAAGACTACGCGGCCTTTCGGGGCTTCCTGCGCCAAGAACCCGAGGCGGCGCACAGGTTGCTCGAGAAACTCACCGAAGTTTCCATCCGCTACCTCACCATGCAGGTCGAGGCGGGGGCGCAGGCGATTCAGGTGTTCGACTCCTGGGCGGGGCTCCACGACGCGCGGAGCTACGCAACCTTTGGCAAGCCCTACGCGGCGCGGGTGCTCGAGGCGTTGGCCCCTCTGGGTGTCCCGCGCATCTACCTGGCTGTCGAATCGCTCCACCTTTACAGCGAAATCGCCGACTTGCCTGCCGAGGTTGTGAGTGTGGACTGGCGCACGCCCTTGAGCCGCGTGCGTGAGCTTCTACCCGGCAAGGTCTTACAGGGTAATCTGGACCCCGCGACGCTGCTCGCGCCCAAAGAGACGATCAAAGAGGCCGCCGAGCGGGTGCTGCGCGAAGGCCTGGGCGGCCCTCACATCTTCAACTTGGGCCACGGCATCATGCGCCAGACGGACCCGGCGCACGCGGAATATTTGGTCGAGGTGGTCAAGGCGTTCGACCGGCAAGCTCGAGAGGAGGTGCGTTTGTGACCCCTCGAGACCGCGTCGTCACCCTCATGAAAGAGGGCCAGGAAAAGCTCATTTCTACGTTTGAAGAGCTCGACGGTGAGGCTACTTTTAAGCCGCACATTTGGGAGCGTCCCGGCGGGGGTGGAGGAACGGCCAAGGTTTTAGAGGGAGGCCGCGTTTTGGAGCGCGCAGGCGTCAATACCTCGGTGATTTACGGCGACGCGGTTCCCCCGAGCCTCGCCGCGCAGCATCAGGGTACCGAGGGCAAGCCTTACTTTGTCACGGGTATCTCGATGGTCTTTCACCCGCGCAACCCTTACGCACCCGCGTTTCACGCGAATTACCGTTACTTTGAAGTAGGCGAAGCAGGAGAAGAGGATAACGTCTGGTGGTTCGGCGGCGGCGCGGACATGACGCCCAACTACCCCTTTGAAGAGGACGCGGTTCACTTTCATAGGGCGTTGAAAAGCTTGTGTGACCGTCACCCGGTGGGGGACTACGCCACGCTCAAAAAAACGTGCGACGCGTACTTTTACATCAAACACCGGCAGGAGATGCGGGGCGTCGGCGGTATCTTTTTTGATGAGCTTTCGCCTGTGGGCGCGGGCGATTGGGAAACGGACTTCGCGTTTGTCGAGGACGGGGTGCGGACGCTGCTACCGAGTTATCTGCCCATCTTAGAGCGCCGCATGGACACCCCTTACCATGAGCGTGAACGGCAGTGGCAACTCTACCGCCGCGGGCGTTACGTCGAATTTAACCTCGTGTATGACCGCGGCACCACGTTTGGTTTGCAGACGGGTGGCAACATCGAGGCTATCCTGATGAGTATGCCCCCTTACGCGCATTGGGCGTTTGATTACCGGCCCAAACCGGGCACACCGGAGGCGAAGATGCTCAGCTTTTTGCAGCCAAGGGACTGGGTCTCGGAGCCGCAGAAGGTCTGAATGCTACACTAAGCCATGCTCAAGCCTCACCCCTTTACCGTTGAGGACTTCGCCGTCATGGTCGATGCGGGGCTCTTTCACGACCAGCGTGTTGAACTCATTGACGGGACGATTGTTGACATGAGTCCAGCTAACCCTAATCACGAATTCGCCATTGATAGGCTGAACGCACAGTTTTCTCACACGTTTTATGGACGCGTGTTCGTACGCGTCCAGAACGCAGTGGATATCGAGCTTCCTGAATGGCTACCGCATCCTGATGTAGTCCTCGCGGCACACAAAGACTACTCTAAAACGCGCCCAAAGCCCGAGGACATCCTTTTACTCATCGGAGTGGCAAACACATCTCTCAAACTCGACTTGGGGCGTAAGCGTGAGGTTTACGCCAAAGTCGGCGTGAAAGATTACTGGGTGGCGGATGTGAACGCTGAAATGTGGACAGTTCACCGCGACCCGGAAGGTGAGATTTACAAAACCGTCTTTGAACTCCCCTTTGGTGAGGCGTTCGCCTTGCTCGAGTTCCCCGACCACGTCCAAGTCTGGCTGTAGCGTTTGCAAGTGCCTTTAAGAGGAAAAAACGCCATCGTCACGGGGGCAAGCCGGGCCAAAGGCATCGGCGCGGCGGTGGCTCGAGCCTTCGCCCAGGCAGGTGCGAACGTGCTCCTCACGACGTATCAGTCTTACGACGCCTCTATGCCCTGGGGGAGCGACGAGGGCGAAGTCGAAAGGCTCGTTGAAGAACTTGGGGGTTACGGGGTGCGGGCCTCGAGCCTTGAACTCGACCTCTCCCAAGAGAACGCGGCGTCCTTTCTCTTTGAACGAGCCGAACGTGAACTGGGGCAAGTGGACATTTTGGTCAACAACGCCACACATTCCGAACGAGACGATGTCTACACCCTCACTGCCGAGGGACTCGATAAGCACTACGCGGTCAACCTGCGCGGCGCGGCCCTTCTGTGCGTAGAGTTTGCCAAACGGTTTCGGGGAGACGGAGGGCGTATCATCAATCTCACCTCGGGTCAGGGGCTCGCGCCGATGCCCGAAGAACTCGCCTATGCGGCCACCAAGGGGGCGCTCGAGGCCCTGACCTTAAGCCTCAGCGCGGCGCTCGCGCCCAAGAGCATCACGGTTAACGCGGTAGACCCCGGCGCGACTGACACGGGCTGGATGACGCCCGAACTCAAAGCGCGGTTGGAAAATGAAGCACCAATGGGACGCGTCAGCGCGCCCGAGGACGCGGCGCGGCTGATTCTCTTTTTGGCCTCGGACGAGGCGCGCTGGGTGACAGGGCAGGTGGTTCGCTCGAGGGGCGGTTTGTGAAATTCAGGGGTGGTTGAGGGCTCGAGCCTCCTCAAACTCGCCTCCCGCGTCACGACCCTTTACCAAGCGCCGCGCTCGTTTTCGTTGCACACCTTGCTTTGTCAACGCTTAACCGTGCGCTAGACTGAGCATGTTTAGGGAGGTAGAACATGGCAGAGAAAAAGCTTCTTACCACCGCCGACGGACACCCAATAGCCGACCAGGAAAACTCACTCACCGCCGGGCCGCGCGGCCCGCTGCTGATGCAAGACGTGAACCTCATCGAGCAGATGCAGCGCTTTAACCGCGAGCGCGTGCCCGAGCGCGTGGTCCACGCCAAGGGGACGGGGGCGTTCGGTAAGTTTACGGTCACGAACGATATTAGCAAGTACACACGCGCCGCCGTCTTTTCAGAGGTCGGCAAAGAAACCGAGGTCGCCGTGCGCTTTTCCACCGTGGCGGGCGAGCGCGGCGCCGCCGACGCCGAGCGCGACCCCCGCGGCTTTGCGATGAAGTTCTATACCGAAGAGGGTAACTGGGACTTGGTGGGCAACAACACGCCCATCTTTTTCGTGCGCGACCCCTACAAGTTCCAGATGTTCATCCACTCGCAAAAGCGCCACCCCGGAACGAACCTGCGCGACCCCGACATGCAGTGGGACTTCTGGAGCCTCTGCCCGGAGAGCCTGCACCAGGTCACCTGGCTCTTTGGTGACCGCGGCCTGCCCAAGACCTACCGCCACATGAACGGCTACTCGTCGCACACCTACTCGCTCATCAACCGTGAGGGCGAGCGCGTTTGGGTCAAGTTTCACTTCAAGACGCAGCAGGGCCATAAGCACCTCACCAACGACGAGGCCGCGCAGGTTATCGCCCACGACCGCGAGAGCCATCAGCGCGACCTGCTCGAGGCCATCAACACCGGTGACTTCCCCAAGTGGACCACTTACATCCAAGTGATGACGCAAGAGGAGGCGGATGCGTTCCGCTGGAATCCTTTTGATTTGACCAAAGTCTGGCCCCACGGCGACTTCCCCTTAATCGAGGTAGGCGAGTTAGAACTCAACCGCAATCCGCAAAACTACCACCACGACGTTGAGCAGGCGGCTTACAACCCCAACACGATGCCGCCCGGCATCGGCCCCAGCCCCGACAAAATGCTCCAGGCGCGGCTCATGAGTTACCAGGACGCGCACCTCTACCGTATTGGCGTGAACTACCGGGAGGTTCGGGTCAATCGGCCCAAGGTGCCGGTCAACAACTACCTGCGCGACGGGCAGTTCGGTGGGCTGTCGGATGAGGGCACGGGCTTCCCGAACTACTACCCGAACTCTATTGAGGGCTCACCCCGCCCCGACCCCTCCTACGCCGAGCCCGCCTGGCACTTGGGCGACGTGACCGTGGACCGCTGGAACTCGCGTATCGACCACGACGATTACACGCAAGCCGGTGACCTCTTCCGGATGATGAGCGAGGACGAGAAGGGCCGCTTGGCGAGCAACCTTGCCGGGGCGATGAGCGGCTGTCGTCAAGAGGTTATCGAGCGGCAGTTAGGGCACTTCGACAAAGCCGACCCCGACTATGGCCGCCGCGTGCGCGAGGCGCTAAAGCACACCCAGAGCGACAACACCGCCCACGCCATCCGCGGTGACGCGCCCGTCAAAGGCGAAGTCGTTCACAGCTAGACTTTTTGACATTCAGAGGCCCGACCTCAACCGTCGGGCCTCTTCCTTTGAACCACCTTTCTATGACTGACTCAACCCCTAAAATTGACCTCAACAACATCGACTACCACGAAATCGCCCGCCGCGGCGACGTGGAGGTCATGACGATATTTTTAGAAGCTGGGTTGCCGCCCGACCTCGAGAACGAGCAGGCGCATTCGCTGCTGATGATTGCCGCCTACAACGACCAGCCGGAAATGGTGGCGCTGCTTTTGGAGCGCGGCGCTAACCCAGACGCGCCCGACAGGAGCGGCAACACGCCGCTGATGGGCACGGTTTTCAAGGGGTACATGGCGTGCGCGCGGCGGCTGCTTGTGGGCGGTGCCGACGTGGACGCGCGCAACGGTGGCGGGGCCACCGCGCTTCACTTCGCGGCGATGTTTGGACAAAAGGAGTTCGCGCGCTTATTTTTAGAGCGCGGCGCAGATGTTAGCGCAAAAGACGCGCAGGGGCGCACGGCGGAAGATTTGGCGGCGTTTAATGGGCATGAAGAGGTGCAAAGGTTGATTGGCGAGGCTCGAGCCGCTACCTAAATTTTGCATCTTGCTCAACCTACCCGACTCGTACAAACAGACGCTACACAAACGCCAATTGCGCGGTGCAGGACATATGTCTGAGCGTCCAAACGGTACGATAAAAGCATGAATAAAGGACCTACCGGCATTGTTATGATGAATTTAGGGGGACCCAAAAACCTTGACGAGGTGCGTCCCTTTTTGCTCAAACTCTTCGAAGACCGCGAGATCATCCAGCTCCCGGTCCAGCGTTTCTTAGGCCCCTACATCGCCAAGCGCCGCACGGCCAAGGTCGAAAAGCTTTATGAGGGCATCGGCGGCGGTTCGCCCATTTTGCACTGGACCGAGCTTCAGGGCCGCGGCATGGTCGAACGCCTCGACGAGATGAGCCCTGAGACCGCGCCGCACAAGTTTTACGTGGCCTTTCGCTACGTCCACCCCTTTTCCGAGGACGCCGTTAAGCAGATGCAGGCGGACGGGGTCGAGCGGGCGGTGGCGTTTACGCAGTACCCGCAGTTCTCGTGCTCGACCACGGGCTCATCGCTAAACGAACTCTGGCGCGCGACCCGGCGCGAGGGGCTGCAAGACGCCTTTGAGTGGAGCGTCATCGACCGCTGGCCCACGCATCCCAAGTTTATCGAGGCGATGACGAAGACGGTCAAAGACGGTCTCGAGCTCTTCCCCCCCGAAGACCGCGACGACGTGCTGCTGATGTTCAGCGCCCACTCGCTTCCCTTAGACGTCATCAACCGCGGCGACGCCTACCCGCAAGAAATCGGCGCGTCGGTCCACGAGGTGATGAAGTGCCTCGACTTTTCGCACGAGTACATCCTCACCTACCAGTCGGACGTGGGGCCGGTGCCGTGGCAGGGGCCGTCAACCGAGGCGGTTATCAAAGACTTAGGCGCGAAAAAGCGCAAGAACGTCCTCGTCGTCGGCATCGCTTTTACGAGCGACCACATCGAAACATTGTCTGAGATTGACATTGAATACGGCGAGTTGGCACACGAGGTCGGCATCACTAACTTTCTACGCGCGCCCTCGCTAAACGGTGAACCGCTTTTTCAGGACGCGCTCGCGCAGGTTGTCTATGAGCACCTGCAAAGCGGTGAGGCCTGCACGAAGCAATACGGCCTGCGTTGCCCCGGCTGCGTCAACCCGCAGTGCCGCAATATCCTGAACCCGGTTGCGCCCTACAAACGTACGAACGTGAGCAGTTCGAAGAAAAATAGGGAGTACCAAGCTGCGTAAAGCTTGACAGTGGCTTGACGAAAGTCCCGCTCGCTGGCTAACGGTGAGCGGGATTTAGCTTTGGCTGTACGTTACAATCCTATACCGTGCAGGTGCAGCCGCACTCGAGCCCCACCCCCACGGGCGAAAGATAGCGCTTCACCCCGTCCCGCCGCACGTGCAGCACCACCAGCGTATACGGATTGAAAACAACTACATCTTTGACGCCCTGCGCGAGATAGAACTGCGGGCCGATTTCTAAGTCCTTGGCTTCATAGCCCTTGCTAATCACCTCGATGACCGCTTCGGGCACGAGGGTGACCGCCTCTTCTTGCTCCTCGGGCTCGCGGCAGAAGATGGAGATGTCGGGGCGTTTGAGCGAGCCGTCGGGGAAACTTACGTAAACATCCGCGGCGTGAATACACTCGCAAGGCGCGGGAGCTTCACCAACTGTAGGGGCAATGCTCGAGCGAATCCTGTCCACCTCTTTTTGATGTTTGTAGACGGGATGCGGCTCCCAGATGGGCAGACCCGCAACCATTTCCAAGCGGATGCCTAGGGCGTCGGCGCGGAGGTATTTGGGGTCCATAGCTCGAGGGTAACACGTCGCCTGCTACAAAGCAGAGGTTGTGACGGTTGCAAGATTTAACGTTCTTACAAAGACTTTCTGAAACTTTCTAAGTTATGGCGCACCAGGTCGCGGTCCTCCCCAATATCTCTAATGGCTTGAAGCGTCTCAGCGTTGGGAAGCCACTTACTTTGGGGATTGATGCGCACTCGTATTTGGTCGAACTTACCCATGACGAAGGCGTAATGCAAAAACATTACATTCGCAACAGGGGCTCGAGAAATTCCACGCTTTTGAGGGACGATGAAGTAAGATAAACGTATGGCGCTTCCGAAACCGCAACTCGAGCCCCTGCCGTACGAGCCGCGTGAATTCACCTACCGCGAACTCCTGGCAATGGAGCAGGCGGGCATCATTAGCGAGGACGAGCGCGTCGAACTCTTAAATGGGAGCATCGTCCCTATGACTGTCAATCCCCCTCACGCGATGGTGGTGCGCGAGCTTACCGAGATGTTGACCCTGGCTTTTGTGGACGTCGCCAAGGTAGACGTCCAGAACCCGCTACGCCTGTCACGAGACTTAGATGACCGCCAACTCCCGGTGCCCGATGTGATGCTCCTGGCCCGGCGCGACTACGCGGACCACCCGCAGCCCGAGGACGTTTATCTGCTCATCGAGGTTTCCGACACGACGCTCCTCAAAGACCGTGGGGTGAAGCTGCCCCTTTATGCGGAGGCGGGGGTGGGCGAGGTTTGGCTCTTCAACCTTGTTGACAAACGCTTGGAGGTCTACACCGAGCCGCAGGGCGAGGTGTACAGGACACGGCGCACGTTGGGCTTAAGCGAGCGGGTTGCGCCGCAGCGCTTCCCCGACAGAGTTCAGGCGTGGCTGGGCGAGGCGGTCGTAAAGCGGCTGCTTTGAGGCGGATGCTGATTTGCCCCTTCTCGCCAGGCTTAACAGCGTCCCCAACTCGAGCGTGGCAAAAGTCCACGAAACCACATTCTTGAGGTAGAGACGCATTTTAATTTACGGCTGCGATATGATGAACATATTATGGAACACGTCAATATCACGCTACCCCTCGAGCTTAAAACCCGCGCCGAAACCTTAGCGCGTGAAGAAGGCGTTTCGTTAGAAGAACTTGTTCGTGAACTGCTCAAAGCACGTTTGCAAAAGCCCGCCGAACGCGACCCGCTTTTCGCCCAATACCGAGCGTTTGACGGAGACGCCCCCTCCGACCTGGCGGAAAATCATGACAAATACCTGTATGACGACGAATGATTTTCGTTGACACAAGTGCGTTTCTCGGCTGGTATAACAAAAGCGACCAGTACCACAAGCAAGCCCGCCCGGTTTGGCTTACCTTAGAAGCAGAAAAGCGTCCGCTATACACCAGTAACTTTGTACTAGACGAAACGCTTACCCTTTTAGCCCGCCGTACGAGTTACCCTTTTGCAGCGGAGCAAGGAGAAGCGCTCTACACCTCGAGCCTTCTCACCATTTTACGACCCTCGATTGCGGACGAGCTAGTCAGCCTAAAACTGTTTGAAAAGTACGCCGACCAAAAGATAAGCTTTACAGACTGCGTCTCCTTTACGCTCATGCGCAAAGTTGGGCTCAGCCGAGTTTTTACTTTTGACAAACATTTTCGCTGGGCAGGGTTTGAGGTCATACCCGCGTGAAGCGGGTGGCAATCGTCGGCGGCGGCGTGTCCGGCCTCACCACCGCCTATTTGCTCAAACAAAAACGCCCGGAGCTCGAGCTTACCCTCTATGAAAAGGACGCCGCCGCGGGTGGCAAGGTCAGGAGCAGCCAACACGGCGGGTATACGGTGGACTGGGGTCCTAACGGGTTTTTGACCAACGTTCCCGAGACAGTGGAGCTTGCTAAATCGCTCGGGTTGGAAAGTGAGCTACAGCCTGCTTCGGACGTGGCGAAATACCGTTTTCTCTACAAAAACGGCGGTCTGCGGCCCCTGCCTCTCTCTCCACCGGCCTTTTTGAAGAGCGAGTTATTGTCGCCTTTGGGCAAGGCGAGGGCGGCGCTCGAGCCCCTTCTGGGCAAAGCCGTTGCGCATGAGGAAACAGTTTACGACTTTCTCTCGCGTCATTTTGGCAGTGAAGTGGCGAACGCGTTTGCAGGACCTTTTGTGCTAGGCATCACCGCGGGGGACGCAAAGGAACTGAGTCTGGACGCGCTTTTTCCGCGTTTTCGGGCGCTCGAGGCGGAGCACGGCAGCCTCGTTAGAGCCTTGATCAGCGCGCAGCGGAAGGCAAAGGCGGCGAAGGAGGCGCAGACGGGGCGGTTGACGAGTTTTAGGGGCGGGATTGGGCAGCTCATTGACGCGCTGCGGGAGACGCTTGGAAAGGCGGTGCGGCTAGGGGTGAGCGTGAGAGAACTCCAACCGCAGGAGGCGGGCTACGCGCTGGGGCTCTCTTCAGGCGAAACGGTTCACGCCGACGGGGTGGTGCTCACCACTCCGGCCTTTGAAAGCGCGGCGCTCCTCTCCCCCTTTTTACCGGAGGCTGCGGCGGCACTCTCAGAAATTCCCTACGCTGACGTGCGCGTGTTCGGCTTGGGGTATGACCGGGTGGACGTACCCAATCTGCTCGACGGCTTCGGCTTTTTGGTGCCAAGAGGCGAGGGTGTGCGGGCGCTGGGGGTGCTCTACAGTTCGACCATTTTTCCCGAAAGGGCCCCTAAGGGTAAGGTGCTGCTGCGGGTAATTGCCGGGGGCAGCGTGGACCCGGAATTCGCAGGATTGTCCGATGATGAGGCGCTGGCGGTGGTGCGGCGCGATTTAGAGCTTACCTTGGGCATCACCGCGCCGCCGGAGATGCCCCTGCACATCCCCTGGCCCAAAGGCATCCCGCAGTATCTCTTGGGTCACCGCGCGCGCGTCGAGGCCGCAATGGAGGCGGTGGCGACGCATCCAAACCTCTTTCTCACCGGCAACGCTTACTACGGCGTGGGCGTCAACGACACGGTGAGAGACGCGCACCGCGTGGCGAACCTCCTCGCTGAGTCTTCTAACCTTACCCACAGGCTTTTTAGCTAGAGGAAAAAGCTCTCGCCCTATTTTTTACTCGGTACTCAGCACTGGGTACTCAGCACTCGGCACTCTCCCACCGAACCAAATCCGCGCCCGCATAACGTGAGCCTTAAAGCTTAGCCTCCCCGCCACACGACGCTGCCGAGGATGTACACGTCGTCCTCGTTGCCCAAAACTAGATTGGGATGCGCGGGGTTGACGGGGTAAAGGACAATATCGCGGCCCTCGACCTTGTAACGTTTCACGACCATCTTTTCCTCCCTGGGCCACCAGGCGACGACCACGTCGCCGGGTTGGGGTTTGCGGTGGGTGTCAATGGCGACGTGGTCGCCCGGCGCGATATTTTTTTGCACGCGCTGCGCCTCGTTTGAAATCATGCAGTCGCCGTTGACGAGGTAGACGCGGACGTTTTTGGGGTCCACGCCCCTGGCCCTGAGTTTTTCTCTGGGGATGTAGGTTACCTCGTCACTCAGGGGTTCGGTCTCCGCGCCCCCCGCCGAGACGGTGCCGTAGACGGGAAACGCCGCCCAATCGGGTTGAACCTCCAAGCGGCTCGCCGCCACCAGGGCCTCCGCCTGGCTTTGGGAGGAGAAGGGCAGCTCGAGCCCCGTCGCCTCGGTGAAGTCGTCTAGGGTCCACTCGAGGGCTTTTAAGAGCGCGAAAAACTTGACGAGACCCAAGTCTTGTGTGGGGTGAACTAAGCCGCGCTCTAAGCGGCTTACCTCCGTCTGGTTGAGCACCTCTCCCGAAGCCTCAACGACACCTCCTTGCGACCTGCCGAGCGTGGCGCGGCGTCGTCTTAGTGCCTCTCCCCAATGAGCGATGCTGCGGTCTTTATGGAGCGTCATCCTCTCTCCTCTCACGACGTTTAT
The DNA here is from genome assembly GCA_965214405.1 of Trueperaceae bacterium. Taxonomy (GTDB): domain Bacteria; phylum Deinococcota; class Deinococci; order Deinococcales; family Trueperaceae; genus CBDCCT01. The sequence continues at coordinate 2,573,428 of OZ243956.1, read as the reverse complement.
ACATATCTCTAAATCAATATGAATTATATCACATTACCTTTATGCAGATTGACTAAGTGCAGTGAAAACGAGTAAGCTATCTCACAAGCTAGTCAAAATGACTAGCTTGATTGGAAGGGGGAATCGTTATGAGGCTTTTTGGCACCTACTTCATCACGCTGCTACTCATCAGCCTGCTCGGGCTGTTCGTGTGGGGCTGGTACAGCAGCGAGAAAGTGATTCCTGAGTTCGTCTTTAGCGGCTTGCTCGGGCTTGTGGGGACGCTGGTGGGTTATGTGTGGCTCAGGGACCGGCGCAAAGAATAGGATTTTTCACGGGTTTGACAAGGTTGTATCAATCGTGTAAAAGAGTGCTAAGATAAAAAGCTGCTGACTGAAGTTAGCAAATTTGCACTGAGAGGAGGTGACATATGGACGAAGGAACGAATGATTTGCTGGATGAGCCTACGGGTAGCGTCGGCGAAAGCGGCGTCGAGGAAACGGACGAGCATACCTATGACCTCAACGTGATTTTGGACCCCAACCTCAACGAGACCCAGGTGCAGACCGAGAAGGATGCGGTTAGCGCGCAGGTCGAGCGGGCGGGGGGCAGGATTTTGGAGGTCGACGAGTGGGGCAACAAGCGCCTCGCGTACGAAATTCGCAAGGGACGAGAGGGGTACTACATTATTTACAACCTCTCCTTGCCCTTAGAGGCTCCCAAGGTTATCGAGAGCAACTTGCGCCTGCGCGACAACGTCATGCGCGTGCTCGTGACCCGCAACCGCCCCGAGTGGCGCACCTTTAAGCCCCGCTCGAGCCCCCGAGGGCGCTCGGAGCGCCCAGAACGACAAGAACGCCCGGAGCGTTCAGAACGGCAAGAAGCTTAGGACTCGCACAGAGAAGAACAGCGCATCATGACTCTCACGAAGAGAAGAAAGAGGAAAAGAACATGGCTCGAGGCTTTAACAACGTTCAACTGGTCGGTACCCTCACCCAAAAACCTGAACTCAAGTACACCGCGGGTGGCTTGGCGATTTTGGAACTCAATTTGGGCGGCAACGACCGCGTGACGGGCTCAGACGGCCAAACACGCGACCTTGCTTGGTATCACCGCGTTTCGGTCTTTGGCAAGCAGGCGGAATATCTGGTTGAAGGACTTGACCAGGGCACGCCCGTCTTTGTAGACGGCAGGCTCAACTACCGCGCCTGGGAAGACAACAACGGGCAAAAGCGCAGCGCCCTGGGCATCAACGCCTCACGCGTCGAAGCGGTCACCTTCGGCACGCGCAAAGACGAGCCCACCGTGACCGACGCGCGCGGGCAGGAGCGCCTAACGAATGCGCTCAACCAGGTGACGGTCATCGGCAACTTAACGCGGGACGCCGAACTGCGCTACACGCCGGGCGGCGACGCCGTCGCGCGCTTTTCGATGGCGGTGAATGAGCAGTTCCGCGACCGTAACGGCCAAGACCAAGACCGTACCCACTACGTCGATATCGACGTGTGGCGCGAACTCGCCGAGGCGTGCGCGGAACTCGCCAAGGGCGACCCCGTGCTGGTCGTGGGCCGACTGGTTACCGACAACTGGACCGACAAAGACGGCAACCGCCAGTATAGGGACAAGATTGAAGGTTCGCGCGTTGAATTTATGACCCGTGGCCCCGGTGGTGGTGGCGCCGGTGCCCGCCCTGCAACGAGCCAGCAAGCTCCGCAGAGCGTCCGAGGGGGTCAAAAACTTGATATTGACGAGGAATTTCCACCAGAAGAGGATCTACCCTTCTAAATGGCAGAGCGTAAAAGAAGTAGCAGTCGAGACAGAGACAGGGACAGAGACAAGCGCGGCGGTCGCAGAAGCCGCCGCCCCAAGGTCTGCCCCTTTTGCACGGGCGAGCAGGAAGTGACCGCCTACCGCGACGCCAGGATGCTGCGCCGCTTTATTTCGGATACCGCCAAAATCCTGCCGCGCCGCCGCACGGGCGTGTGCGCCAAACACCAGCGCAGGCTGGCGACGACCATTAAGCGCGCTCGAGTCCTAGCCATCATCCCCATCACCGAAACGCTGGTGCGGCGATGAACGTAATTCTGCTCGAGCCCGTCGACAACTTGGGCGACGCGGGCGAACAGGTCAAGGTGCGTTCCGGTTACGCGCGCAACTTCCTCATCCCGCAGGGGCTGGCGCTGCCCTCAACCAGGGCCAACCAGGCCGAGCTGGAGGCGAGGCTCTCACAGCGCGCCAAACAGCTCTCGGAGCGCAAGGCGGACGCGGAGCGCCTCAAGACGCTCCTTGGCGACGCCAGCATCGAGCTTAGGGTGCGCGCGGGCGAGGAGCGCATCTACGGCTCGGTCGGCAATAAAGACATCGCCGACGCACTTGAACGAACCTATAACGTCGAGGTTGACCGCCGCAAAATCGACCTGCCCGAGCCCATCAAGACGCTTGGGGAGTACACGGTGGTGTATAAGCCTCACCCGGAAGTGCCCATCGACCTCAAGGTGATGGTGGCTGCCGAAGAGGTTTAGGGGCGGCTCGAGCGCAGTAAACCCAAAAAGGCGGCGCTGAGGCCGCCTTTTTTAGTGCCAATTTTTTGTGCCAACAGAACCTAGCGCGGCTGGGGCACCATGTGCTCGACGCGGATGAAGTTGGTCGTGCCCCGCATCCCGAAGGGCACGCCCGCGGTGATGACGTAGCGGTCGCCCGCCGCGGCCATGTCCGCGTAGCGGATGGCGCTAACCGCCACCTCCACCATCTCGTCGGTGTTGTGGATTTCTTCGGTGAGAAAGGGAAATACGCCCCAGACAACGCTCATCTGGCGGTAGGCGCGGTCGTTGGGCGTCGCGGCCAAGATGGGCGAGGCGGGCCGGTTGCGCGACACGCGCATGGCGGTGGTGCCCGACGAGGTAAACGTCACAATCACTTTGGCCGACAGGTTAAAAGCCATCTGGCAGGCACCCAAGGAGACCGCGTCGGCGGTGGTGTCGTCGGGAGTCGGGTAGTGTTCGCGCATGTCTTTTTGATACTTTTGGTCCGCCTCGACGGAGTGCGCGATGCGGTCCATCATCCGCACGGCCTCTTCGGGATAGCCTCCCACCGCGGTCTCGGCGGAGAGCATGACCGCGTCAGTGCCGTCATAGATCGCGTTCGCCACGTCGCTCGCCTCGGCGCGGGTGGGGGTGGGGTTGCTAATCATCGACTCCAACATCTGCGTCGCGGTGATGACGGGCTTGCCCGCCTCGACGCACGCGCGGATAAGGCGCTTTTGGATTAGAGGCACGCGCTCGGGGGGCATCTCTACGCCTAGGTCGCCACGCGCGACCATCACGCCGTCGACTTCGCGCAAAATCTCTTCAAAACGGTCCACCGCGCTCGGCTTTTCTATCTTCGCCATCAGCTTGGCGCGCGAGCCCGCCCTGGCGAGGTAGTGACGCGCCAGGAGCAGGTCGTCGCGGCTCCGCACAAAACTCATCGCCACCCAGTCCACATCGAGTTCCGCGCCGTAAATGAGGTCTTCAACGTCCTTGTCGGTCAGGGCCGGGAGGCTAAGGTCAGCACCCGGAATGTTGATGCCCTTGTTGTTTGACAGCGTGCCGCCCAGGGTCACCTCGGTGTGGATGGTTTCGTCCTTGACGCCGGTGACGCGTAGCGACAAGCGCCCGTCGTCTAAGAGCAGCACGTCGCCCATTTTGACGTCGCGGTAGAGGTCTTTGTAGGTGACGCCGACCCGCTCAGCATTGCCGGGGGTGTCGTCGCCGCAGGTGAGGCTGAACGCTTGGCCGGGCTCGAGCGCCACCTTCCCCTCCTCAAACGTCGCCACCCGAATTTTGGGTCCCTGCAAATCTTGCAAAACGCCCACAGGACGGCCCAAGCGCCCGCTCTCCTCGCGGATAAGGTCGATGTTGGACTTGTGCATGTCGCGCGTCCCGTGCGAAAAGTTGAGGCGAAACACGTTGACGCCCGCTTTCATGAGCCCAATGATGGAGTCCGCCGACGAACTCGCGGGCCCTAGCGTGGCGACGATTTTGGTGCGGCGAAAGTCGTTCATGAGGCCGTCCCTTGACCAAAGGCCCGTTTGCCTAAGTAACGCGCCGACTCTCCCAGGTCGTTTTCTATGGCGAGGAGCCGGTTGTACTTCGCCAGGCGGTCGGAACGGCTCGCCGAGCCCGTCTTGATTTGCCCCGCGTTGACCGCCACCGCCAAGTCGGCAATAAAGGCGTCTTCGGTCTCGCCGCTCCGGTGAGAAATCATCGCGCGGTAGCCCGCCCCCTTGGCAAGCTCGATGGCGTCGAGTGATTCGCTCAAGGTGCCAATTTGATTCACCTTGACGAGAATCGCGTTGCCGACGCCCTCATCGATGCCTCGCTGTAAGCGCGTCACGTTGGTGACGAACAAGTCGTCACCGACGAGCTGGCACCTGTCGCCGACCTCCCGCGTCAGCGCAGCCCACGCCTCCCAATCGTCCTCCGCTAACCCGTCTTCGATGGAGATGATGGGATAGTTCTCCACCCACTCCGCCCAATAGGCGACCATCTCGTCGCTCGAGAGCACCTTCCCCTCCGCCTCGAGGTGATACTGCCCACCCTTATAAAATTCCGTCGAGGCGGGGTCGAGGCCGATGGCAATTTGTTCACCCGGCGTGTAACCCGCCCTTTCAATCGCGCGGAGGATGACCTCGAGCGCCTCCTGATTACTCTTCAGGTCGGGAGCAAAGCCGCCCTCGTCGCCGACGTTGGTGTTGTAGCCCTCTCCTGCCAAAACTTTCTTGAGCGCGTGAAACGTCTCGACGCCCGCGCGTAGGGCGTCCGAAAACGTCTCAAAGCCGACCGGCGCGAGCATAAATTCTTGCATGTCCACGTTGTTGTCCGCATGTTTGCCGCCGTTAATCACGTTCATCATCGGCACGGGCAGCGTTTTGCCGCCCACGCCGCCCAGGTAGCGGTAGAGTGGCAGGCCTGAAGCAGTCGCGGCGGCTCGAGCGCTCGCCAGCGACACCGCCAGAATCGCGTTCGCGCCGAGTTTGCCTTTATTTTCGGTGCCGTCAAGCCCCAACATCCGCTCATCCAGCCCCGCCTGGTTGGTCGCGTCAAAGCCCAAAAGCGCAGGTGCCAGGGTTTCGTTGACGTTACGCACGGCGTCAAGAACACCTTTACCGCCGTAGCGCTCGCCGCCGTCACGCAGTTCGGCCGCCTCGTGCGCCCCCGTCGACGCGCCCGAGGGCACCGCCGCGCTCGCGTAAGCCCCACCCGAAAGACGGACGGTAGCGCTCACGGTGGGGTTGCCTCTCGAGTCCAAAATTTCTAACGCTTGAATCTCTTCTATCCGGGTGGCCTGCTTGTCGGTCATCCTTGCTCCCTCGGAGAGTGTGTCGGAGTTCGTTTTGAGGTAGGTTCATGAGGTTAAAAAATCATTCAGAATAGAGAAAACTGTTGAGGTTAACGTTGAACCGAAGCTCGCCGCAGCGACGCAGTAGTTGTTCCAGACCGAGCCGCTTTGACTCTCAGACGCAAGCTCGCACCATGTAACACCGCGACAAGGTGTTAGAGCGAAGCATCACCTCAACTCGTAACCCCGAACAGTGTACACCAGTCTAAGCGTGAGTCTCCTCCACTCAAATCCGCAGGGGAACGACCATTGCCAAGTAGCTCGGGTCTTTAAGGCTCGACATCACGCTCGGGCTGGTCGGACCCGAAAAAGAAAAGCGCAGGTCGCCCTCCACGGGAGAGAGAGCGTCAACCAGATACTTCGCGTTGTAAGCCAGCGCAATTTCCGACTCGCTCCCCTCCTGAGCCACCTCCAGCGCCTCCTCAGAGCGCCCGTAACCCCCCTCGGCGGTGATGCGTAGGCTTCCACTCTTGATAAACAGGTCGACGCGGTTGTTGGTCGTTTTATCCGCCACCACGGCGACGCGCGACACCGCCCCCTCGAGCGCCTTGGCGTCCAACGTCACCGTCACCGGAAAAACAGAGGGAATCACGCGCTCGTAGTCGGGAAAGGTCCCTTCCATGAGCTTGAGGTTGAGCTTGAAGGGGCCGCTCGAGAGCGAGAGTTGGTTGTTCTGGAGTTCTAAAGCCGCTTCTCCGTCCACCAAAACCTTGGTGAGTTCGTCAACGCTGCGCGCCGGAATCACGATGTCTGCGTCTAACCCGCTGCTCTCCTCGACGTGGTAGTAGGCCAGCCGGAAACCGTCGGTCGCCACCGCGCGTAGTCGGTTGTCTTTGAGCTCGAGCTTGACGCCCCGGAAGATGGCCTGATACTCGGCGACCGCCGCGGCGTAACGGACGTGGGACAGCGCAGTTTCTAAGACCGCTCCATCCAGTTGGCCCTCATAAGTCTGCGGGAACGCCAATTCCGGCGCACCCTCGCCGCCCGCGAGCTGAAGCTTGGTGGTATAGGAACCCGAGCGAATCTCCAGTTCATTATCGCTAAAGACGAGTTCGACAAGTTCACCGGGCAAGGCGCGCACGACCTGCCCGAAAACCTGCGCGGGCAGCGCCACGCGCCCCGCGCCCTCAACGTCGGCGGCGAGACTCGCTTGGATGTCTAGCTCCATGTTGCTGCCGCTAAAGACGAGACGGTCTTCTTTAAGCTCGAGCTGTAAAAGACTCAAACCAGGGTTGCTGCTCCTGTTGGGAATGATGCGTTCAACTTGAGCCAGAGCGTCGGCTAGTTGCTTCTTGGGGACGTGGACTCTCATAAATCTCCCTTTTGACGGTGACGGGAACGTAACCAATTTTTAGAAAGAACCCTCTCTATAGTAGGGCCTGTGGAAACTGTGGAAAACCCCACTTTGGCCCCTCCAGGAGGGCGAAGTGCCTGTGGATAATTTTGTGGATAACTCGCCCTTGCCTGTGGATAAACCCCTAAGTTGTCCACAGCTATCCACAGGGTGTGTGAAAGGCGAAGTTGTCCACAGTTTATCCACAGGGTTATACACAGCTTATCCACAGACTTATCCACAGGTAAAAGAGGGTTTCTGAGCCCCTTTATGAGAAGAAATGAGAGAAAGTGACGATTCATTAAGGTTGCAGCAGGATGTTTTTGTACTTGTATCAACAGGTCTAGTTTGCAACTTTGGAGAGTTCGAAAAGCTGCACTAAATTTCCAATTGAGTAAATGTGAATTCACTTATAGTAAGCCGCTCTTGATGCCCCGCACTTTTTCGTACAGTTCGTTATCTTCTTTGAGTTGGTCAGTAACTTTTTGAACCGCGTACATTACCGTCGAGTGGTCGCGTCCGGAGAAAAACTGTCCTATTTCGGGGTACGAGTGCGGGGTGAGTTCGCGGATAAGGTACATGGCGACTTGTCGCGGCACGACTAACTCGTGACGTCTCCCCTTTGAGCGGAGGTCGTCGGCCTCGACCTCGTAGTGACGCGCGGCGGCGCGCAGGATGTCCTCCATCGTGAGGTTGAGTTCGCCTGGTGTAAACACATCAGACAAGGCCCTCGAGGCCGTCTGCCGAGTGAGTTCTTCCTGATTCATACTCGCGTAGACGATGACGCGGACCAGCGCACCCTCCAGCTCACGGATGTTCGACGTGACCTGCCGCGCAATAAAATCGATGACCTCACCCGGAATTTTGACGCCTCTATACTCCGCATTCATTTTCAGAATAGCGATGCGCGTTTCTAACTCAGGCGGGTTGATGTCGGTAATCAGCCCCCACTCGAAGCGGCTGCGGATGCGGTTGTCGAGCGTCGGAATGTCTTTGGGCGGCCTATCGGACGACAAGATAATCTGGTTGCCCGATTCATAAAGCGTATTAAAGGTATGAAAAAACTCTTCTTGCGTACGTTCTTTGCCCGCAATGAACTGCACGTCGTCGATGAGGAGCAAATCGATACTGCGGTAGCGGTCTCTAAATGCAGTCATTTTGTCTTCGCGGATGGCGTTGATAAGATCGTTGGCAAACGTTTCTGTGGTGACGTACTCTATGCGCAAATTGCCAAACCTCTCCTCTACCGCGTGACCCACCGCGTGCATAATGTGCGTTTTGCCGAGCCCGGCTTCTCCGTAAATGAACAGCGGGTTGTAAGCGCGTCCCGGCGCTTCGGCGACCGCGAGCGCCGCCGCGTGGGCCAAATTGTTGTTAGAGCCGACAACGAAGTTTGAAAAAATGTATTTGGGATTGAGTTTCGGGCGGCTCGTTACCGCATGTCCGGGGGAGCCTACGTCGGAGGGGGACACGTTATTGAGGGGGACGCTACTAAAAATGTCCTGCTGTTCGGACGTCTGAAAGGGCACCACCTGAAATCCTACCCTCGGCGACGCCGCGCCCAAATCCTTTAGTGCCTGCTCGATGACGCTGCCGTAGTGGCTTTTAAGCCAGTCTCTCGCAAACGAGTGCGGCACCCCTATCATAAACGTCCCGTCGCTAATCCCCAGGGGCCGCACCTGCTTGAACCAAGTGCGAAACTCCACCTCGGGGATGTGGTCGCGGACAAACTCGAGAATGTCCTCCCAAATGCGCCCCTCCGGCCCTACCACTTTGCTCCTGACACAACGCGCCTCCCGCCTCTTCGTTTCACAGTTCGTCAGTCTAACAGATTGCCGACCCTGAGTTGGGTGCGGCTCGAGCTACACAGCTTAAGCCCGCACAAGAGGTTCCTACAGTAACTCTCCGCATTACCCTGTATAGTTTTCGTATGAACGGGAACGCTCTAAAAATGAACTATGACGTTGTCGTGGTAGGCGGAGGACATGCAGGCGTCGAAGCCGCGCACGCGGCGGCCGAGCTTGGCGCGGCGGTCGCTCTTGTGTTACCCAACCCCGACAAGATTGGCCTGATGCCCTGTAACCCCGCGATTGGCGGCCCCGGCAAGTCGCAACTGGTTTCTGAACTGCACGCGCTGGGTGGGGTGATGGGCCGCTTGGCCGACGAAACCGCGATCCACGCGCGCACGCTCAACGCGAGCAAGGGTCCGGCGGTGCAATCGCTGCGCGTGCAAAACGAGCGGGACGGCTACGCCGCGGCGGCTCGAGCCCTCGTCGAACAAACCCCGGGTATCGACATTGTGAGAGCGGAAGTCGCGGGACTTGAAGTTTCGCGTGGCGATTTGCCTCAACGTATAACGGGCGTAAGTCTCACCGACGGACGCGCCTTACGTGCTCCCAGCGTGGTGCTTTGTACGGGCACATTCCTGGCGGGCGTCGTCTGGTACGGCAAAAAGAAACGTCCGGCGGGGCGGCAGGGTGAAGCGCCCTCGAGACACCTCTCGCACAGCCTGCGGGCGACGGGACACAGTCTGCTACGCTTCAAGACCGGCACGCCGCCCCGCATCCGCGCCGACTCCGTCGACTTTTCCGTGCTGGACGTGGTGCCGTCCGACAACCCGGCACGGTCTTTTACAGGCGAACCCGGACCCAACATCAGCGCTTGCTCGACCTGGCTGACTCACACAACGCCCCAAACGCATGAGCTTATCGCGCAGAACCTCGAGCACTCCGCCATGTACGGGGGCGAGATCGAGGGGCAGGGTCCACGCTACTGTCCGTCTATTGAAGACAAAGTGGTGCGTTTCGCGGATAAAGACCGTCACCTCCTTTTTGTCGAGCCCGACGGTCTCGAAACCAGTGAGGTTTATTTGCAGGGGTTCTCGAGCTCCATGCCGCCTCACCTTCAAGATGATATGATCCGCACCTTGCCCGCCTTTGAGCGGGCGGTGGTGCAGCGCTACGCGTACGCGGTGGAGTATGACGCACTCGACCCCACGCAACTCGATACAACGCTCATGTCCAAATGGCTGCCAGGTCTTTTCAGCGCGGGCCAGATCAACGGGACGAGCGGTTATGAAGAGGCCGCCGCGCAAGGTTTTATCGCGGGCGTTAATGCGGCGAGACATGCCGCTGGGGAGGCGCGCGTCAGTCTGCGGCGTGACGAAGGGTACATCGGTGTATTGCTCGACGACCTCGTGAGGTGGGGCATCGACGAACCCTACCGGATGCTCACCTCGCGCAATGAGTACCGTCTCCTCCACCGGCAGGACAACGCCGCTGAACGCCTGCTGCCGGTGGGTCACGCCTGGGGATTGGTCGGAGCGGACGCTCTCACAGGTTTGCGTAGGTCCGAGGCGCGTGTAGAAGCTGAAGTGCTGCGGTTTCAGTCCTCGCGTTTGGACGGTGTGCCTGCGAGTAAGGTTCTCTGTCGTCCGGGTATGAGTTATGAGAATGTGGTGACGCGCCTGGGCGAGGGAGACGCAGCGCTCAGCCTTGACGAAAAGCGTAAGGTCGAGATAACACTGAAATACACCGCATACATCGAACGTAGCCGCAAAGAACTCGAGTCGCGTAACGCCTACGAAAGGGTAAGCCTGAGCGAACGCGATTTGGAACGTGTGTCCGGTCTTTCCAAAGAGGGTCATGAAGCACTCCTGCGACACAAACCGGGAACGCTGGGGGCCGCGCAACGTCTTCGCGGTGTGCGAGACAGCGATGTGACGGCGCTCCTGGTTTATAAGAAGTCTAGAAATGTTTCACGTGAAACATTGCATGAAGGATAAGCTGGCGGAGTACGAGAGGCTGGTTCATGAATATGCCCCCGCGCTCGATCTTATGTCGAGCGCGGGTTTGGCGGAGCTGAAGGAAAAAATTGCGGAGACGGCGCTTTATGAGCAAGCGTTAGCCGATACTGCGCTCTATAATACCCACCTTGCAACACCCTCTCTTCTGGATGTAGGCTCGGGCGTGGGCTTACCTGTTGTCCCCTTGGCAGTGAGGCTGCCACACCTCACCTTTCACGCGGTAGAACGTCGCAAACGTCGGGCGGCGTTTCTAAAACTCGTTTCGGCTCTCCTCGAGCTCACCAACCTCCACGTTATTGAAGAGGATGTGAGAGAGGTGCTCCTTCCGCCTCTCCCCTTTTTTACCGCGCAGGCTGTCGGCACTTTTCTACGCATTTATACCCTCACACAGCATCTTCATGCTAAAGACATTACCATCGTCTCGAGGCGCGGCCCCAACTGGCAGCGTGAACTTTCGGCGCTTGAAAACGCGGCTGGCGTGCCCGTGACGGTGGTGGCTAACTACGCCCTACCCTCGCATGGTAGATTGGTGGCACTCGAGCTGCCCGGAGGCCGCACATGCCGACCATAGGGGTCATCAATCAGAAAGGTGGGGTGGGTAAAACGACGAGCGCGGTCAATCTGGCGGCGGCGCTTGCCGAAAGCCGCCGCATCCTCTTGGTCGATTTGGACCCGCAGGCCAACGCGAGCAGCGGCTTGAGCGTCCGCAATCCCCAAAAAACGGTGTACGACGTTCTCATTGGTGAAGCGTCCGCCAGAAGCACCATCTGCCGCACCTCGAGCGACAATCTTTTTCTCCTGCCCGCCTCACCGGATTTGGCGGGGGCCGCGCTCGAGCTCGACGCGACGAGCGACAACATGAAACTTCTTTCGAAAGCGCTTCTGGGCGCGCGTCCCAACTATGATTTTATTCTCATCGACGCCCCGCCCTCGATTGGCGCGCTTACGCTCAACGCGTTGGCTGCCGCGGACAAGCTTATTATTCCGTTGCAGACCGAGTATTATGCGCTCGAGGGTATCGCCGGAATGATGGACACGGTTGAGAGAATCCGCGGCGCGGTTAACCCCAGCCTCAGCGTGTTGGGTATTCTGCTCACGATGTATGATGCTCGTACCCGTTTGTCGCAGGAGGTGGAGGAGAATGTCCGGGGTCACTTTAACGACCTTGTCTTCGAAACGGTCATTCCGCGTAATGTGCGTTTGGCGGAAGCGCCGTCTTACGGACAGCCTATTTTCGACTACGCGCCTTCCTCATCGGGGGCCGAAGCGTACCGGAAGCTTGGGACGGAGGTGTTAAACCGTGTCAGCGAAGCGTAGCAGCCTAGGACGAGGCTTGGACGCGCTTCTGCCCAAGGTGGACAAGCCCGAGGGCGGAGTTCAGCAGGTAGAGCTGGGGCGTTTACGCGTCTCAACGTATCAACCCCGAAAACGTATTGACCCTGCCGCCATCGCTGAGTTAGCGCAATCTATCGCCGAGAAAGGCGTGCTGCAGCCCCTGCTGGTACGCCCGAAAGATGATGGTTATGAGATAGTCGCGGGCGAACGCCGCTTCAGAGCCTCGCAACAAGCGGGGCTCACCGCTGTGCCCGTGATTGTCAAAACCTTGAGCGACCGTGAAACGCTCGAGATCGCCATTATCGAGAACTTGCAGCGCGAAAGCTTGAGCGCGGCGGAGGAGGCGCGGGCTTTCAAGCAGCTTATGGCGTTCGGGCTCAGCCAGGAAGACGTGGCCGCGGCGGTGAGCAAAAGCCGGAGCGCCGTGGCGAACACGCTGAGGCTGCTCAAACTTCCCGACGCCGCGCTCGAGGCCCTCGAAGAAGACCGCATCAGCGCAGGTCACGCGCGCGCCGTACTGGCGCAACCCGTAGAAGATCAGGCGTGGGCGCTTCAGCAGATTCTGGCGGCGGGGCTGACGGTCAGAGAGGCGGAAAAGCTAAAGCGCAAAGAGGTGACAAACAGGAGGAACGTCGGTATTTCGGATGGACGGTACGTTCAGCTCGAGACTGACTTGGCAAGAAGATTGGGAACCAAGGTCAAAGTCGCGGGCGGGAAAAAGGGGCGTATTGAGCTTCACTTCTATTCGGAGGAAGAGCTCGAGCGGCTTCTTGTTCACCTCGGTTATGAGAGTTGACGTGAAATCTTTAGTGTTTCACGTGAAACATTTGCTAAAAAGGCTGAATCAATAACGTGTTGAAGTTGAGAATTCATGACAACCACCAATAAAATAAAGGAGAAACTATGAAATCGCCCATGAGGGTCGCCGTCACAGGCGCAGCCGGTCAGATTGGTTATTCGCTCCTCTTCCGCATCGCGGCGGGAGACATGCTTGGCAAAGACCAGCCGGTCATCTTACAGCTTTTAGAAATCACTCCCGCACTTAAAGCACTCGAGGGCGTGGTCATGGAACTTAGAGATTGTGCCTTCCCGCTATTGCAGGACGTTGTAACGTCTGATGACGCCAACGTAGCATTCAGAGATGCGGACTACGCGCTGCTGGTGGGCTCGAGGCCGCGGGGTCCCGGCATGGAACGTAAAGATTTGCTCGAGGCCAACGGTGCCATCTTTACGGGGCAGGGGAGAGCGCTTAACGATCAGGCGAGCCGCGACGTCAAGGCGTTGGTGGTCGGCAACCCCGCCAACACAAACGCGCTCATCGCCATGAACAACGCGCCTGACCTCAAGCCCGAACAGTTTACGGCGATGACCCGCTTGGATCACAACCGCGCGCTGAGCCAGCTTGCGCAGAAAACGTCGCAGCCCGTAACCGCGCTCGAGAAAATGATCATCTGGGGCAACCACTCGAGCACCCAAGTGCCTGACCTCAGCCACGCCACTGTGGACGGCAAAGCGGCAACTGAACTGGTGGACGAGTCGTGGGTACGCGACGACTTCATCCCTACCGTGCAAAAGCGCGGCGCGGCGATTATCGAGGCGCGCGGGGCCTCGAGCGCGGCCTCGGCAGCCTCGGCGGCTGTCGATCACATGAGAGACTGGACGTTCGGTACACCCAAAGGCAACTGGGTCAGCATGGCAATCCTGAGTGATGGCTCTTACGGTATCGAAGAGGGCATCATGTATTCGTTTCCCGTAACGGTTGAGAATGGGTTTTACAGCGTTGTGCAAGGGTTAGATAATAGCGAGTTTATTCAAGAGAAGATGAAGGTGACGGAAGAAGAGTTAATAGAGGAGAAGAACGCAGTCAAACACCTCATTTAATCTTAAAGAGAAAAGGACTGAGGTGAAAACAGCGCTCTCAGTCCTTTTGCAGTTGAGCTTGGTTTAGGACGTAAGCTGAAGCAGTAACAGATTGATGCCAATGATAGTAGCCGCTACTGCTATGAGGATCACAAAAACTGCACGTTTTCGTATATTTAGCATTGTGCTATATAGCTGAAGCTGAATAACGATGATCCAAACATTCAAAGGTAAGTAGAGGAGACCCAAGATAGACAGAAGGACCAAATTTGATCCGTCAGGTGCGGGAGAAGCAATAGGGAAGTTAGAGAGCAGACTCAAAGGCGTAATGACAATAGCACCCAGAAAACCTATCTCTAAAAGCGCCAGCCAAGACTTCTTAATTACCCATTTGGCTATCAAAACAAACGCGGTAGGAGCAAGCAAGTGTCCAGTCACAGAGACATAAATAGGCACGCTGGCTGCTGATTGCGTGACTACTACATTCACGGCTGAGAGAACAATGTAAAGAATCGTGAGTGTTTTAAGATCGAACCGCTGAATGAGCTGAGGGGCTGTATCTTTAGGTTTGAACCAAGCGCGGACCGTTAGCAGGGAAAGAGCGTCTGTCATAGCGAATCTAAGCGTAGAAAAAACGGACATTACGCTCAAACAGAATCATTACACTGCTCCGGAGTGTTGGAATCTTTATCGATGAATCTCTAGTTTGAAATTTCGGAGTTATTCCGACAAAGAGAGTTTTGTGTTATGCTTAACTCTATAAAAAGGTATTGCAGTACCGTTAACGGTATGAAGCGGTACATAGAGCAGCGTTGAGGAAGGCAGTTTAGAAAGTATGAACGATAAGGAGAAGATTAGAACTACCCTTAAAGTGCATAGGCTTCGCTACAGCAAGCCTCGAGAGGTTATCTTGAGCTTGTTTGGTGAACGTAATATGCACATCAGCGCGGAGCAGCTTTACCTCGAACTCAAGCAGCGCGGCGAAGACCTAAGTTTATCCACAGTCTATCTCAACTTGGGTGTACTACGCGGTGCGGGGCTGATTCGTGAGTTTAGCGGCGTTGGCGGAGAAGCGCTCTATGACAGCAACGTCAAGCCGCACCACCACCTTCTTTGCAAGGGATGTGGCGCTGTGGTCGACTTGCCCATTCCCGAGGTCGAGGGCGGTTCGCCAGCCAAGTTTCTTAAAAAACATGCAGAGGCGGCGTCCGGCTGGCAGGTAGAGGAACCGACGCTCGAGCTGAAGGGCGTTTGCCCCGGTTGTAAGCTCTAGCGCTGTTACTGTGGGGTTGATGAGGATAGTGTTCGTCTCTACAGCTTTTTTGCCTGTTCTTTCTTGCCTACTCTTTATTGCATAGAGAAGCAAAATACATATACCCTTAACATAAAAAACACGCTTTTGATTATGCGGGCAAGAGAAAAATCACGGCTGTAATGGCGGCAAATGAACCTACCGTCGTGGCAATTACAGAACGCGCCACGCCCTCGTAGTCACCTCCAACCTCCACAGCAATCACAAACATCGTGACCGCGGCGGGCATCGCGGCGCTGAGAACCAGGACCTTCAGGTCCAGTGCCTGTAGGCTGAGCACCCGCCCCACACCGTAGGCGATAAACGGGCCTATCAGCAGTCTCAGGCCGAAGCTGCGTACGGCGGCCTCTCCTACGGCCCACACCCAGGAGCGGTGCATCTGGATGCCCAGCGACAGCAGCATGATGGGGATGGCGGCGCTTCCCAAAAGGGATACGCCCTGCGTGACACTTTCAGGAAGATTCAGGTGCGTCACGTTGACAACCAGCCCGGCCAAGGCCGCCCAGATAGGGGGGAGCTTGAGCGCTTCTTTAACCCTGCTACCCAGGGACGCGCGGGTTCCGGAAAGCACGGTCGGCCCGATGACAAACATAACGACGAGCGACACCACGAAGATAATCACAGCGCGTTCAAAACCCGCTACCCCATAAGCGAAAAGGGTAATAGGCAGTCCCATGTTGCCCGTGTTGCCGAAAAGGCTGGTTACGACCACGCCCCGCGTCTGTGCGGCGCTCAGGCCCACTGAGCCAAAGGCCGACACGAACCCAAGAATAAGCAGGTAGAGCAGGTACGCAACTGCAATGAGAGAAGCCGCCCCCAGACTCAGCGCCGTCTGCGCTACGGCGTTAAACACGAGCGCGGGAATGAGAAAATAGACGCTGAGCCGCGCCAACGTCTCCATGTTTAGCTCGAGCAAAACCCTATCAGCAAGAGCACCCAAGCCAATCAAGAAAAAGGTGGGGAACACCACCTCGAGGGCGGTTTGAAGAGCGGCCATGCGCTACAGCGTACCCGAAAGGTAGGGGTAGAACCCACAACCGTTCCCTATAAACGTGTTCGTTAGATCAGGTGCTCCTTATCCCGGATGGCGGCTCACTCTGAGGGCGGTACAAGAACAACATCAATGACATGCACAACGCCGTTACCCGCTTCGGTATCTGCCGCTATGACCCTGGCGCTGTCGTTGATGACGATTTCACCGTCCATCACCGTGACGTTGATAGCGGTTGCGTGGGCGGTTCCTAGCGCCGCCGTACCTCCTCCGGCCTCCACTTCCGCCACAATGTCTTCGGCATTAAGCTTACCGGGAACCACATGATAGGTGAGAATATCGCTCAAGTCACCCCGCGCAAAAAGCTCTTCGGGAGTGAGGTTTAGCGCCTCGAGCAGCGCCGCAAACGCCTCATTCGTCGGGGCGAAAACGGTAAAGGGTCCCTCGCCGCTCAGCACATCCACCAAATCCGCCTGTAACAGCGCCACGGTCAGCGTACTGAAGTCCGGGTTACTCGAGGCAACATCGACCACCGTCGCGGGCACGTCCGCGCCACCCCCCGTCGCGCCACCCGTGTCCTGCGCCAAAGCGCCACCCGTCATAAAACAAAGCGTCATTATCCACAGCAGAGTTTTCATCTTGCTCCTCTCAAAAGTGCGTAAGTTCTGTTCAATGCGAGTATAGGTAGGGGAGAGGCTGTAAATTCACGTGAAGCATACAAAGGGAGGACGCTTGCGAGTATCCGGCTATCCCGAATCATCAAGTTATAATTCATCATTAAAAAGAATAGAGATGTAAAATTAGTTGATAAAAAATTAGTTAAATATAAAACAAAGCTTGACAAAATGTAAACTACTCGTTAGTATCTTAGCAAGGAGGTATGCGATGTTCCAAAATTCAACAGGGGAGAGGGAAGCGCGTGAAAAGTGTTGGCGTTACAGGCGTGAGGCGGAGGTGGCGCGTTTGTGTAAGGGAATTATAGGCAAATCCTGGCGGGAGCGTTCGGCGGCGCTTTTGCGCGGGTTGGCGGAGCGGCTCGAGCCGCAAGCACCCTCTAGGAAAGCGAGGACGTTATGAGCGAACAAGACCGCGTGAGAGCCCTGTTGGACGAGGGAAAAATCAGTCCGGAGGAAGCCGAGGCGCTTTTGGAAGCGCTGGGTGACAAAGACGAGGCGGACGTCGTCACCAATCCGGAAGACCTTAATCCGGATGCTACGTCTGAAGAGGGCGCTCGAGGAGAGAACAAACAAGAAAACAGGGTGGAGGGAACCGGTAACGCGCCCCTCGCGCCACCCGCGCCGCCCGCACCGCCGGGAGAAACACCGCCCCCTCCACCCGGCGCAACCTCACCGAATGGGGACACTAAGGGGGATGTTACCAACGGCCTGCGCTGGGTTCGGGTCACCATGTTCGCGGGCAATTTGGAGGTCCGGGTCGATGAACGTCTAGAAGTTCCCACCACGGAGGGCGAGGTCACGCTGACGCAGGAGGGAAGGGATTACGCGGTGCGGCAGGTTCGAAAGGAAGACTTTTTGAACAACCTTTTGAATCAAAGAAGCGTGGAGCTAAGGTTGCCTGCGGGTTACGGCGTTGCCCTCAACATGAAGGGTGGTAACGTCGACCTCTACGACGTGCCCTTCTTAAAGGGCAAGATGCTGGCGGGTAATCTGGACGCGCGGGCGCTCGGCGGCATCCAACTGGACATGAAGGCGGGGAACCTGGATGCGTCACTTAAGTTGACCGAAGGCGAACACCGACTCGAGCTCAAGGCGGGCAACGGCGAGCTTCGCTTTCTGCCGGGCTCGAGCGTCACCGTAGCGGGCGAGGTCAAGGTGGGGGGCGTCGAGACGAGGGGCGGCGCGTTCGTTTTCGAACGCGGACGCAACTACGTCGGAGGCAGGTTTCACGGCGCAGTCGGCGCGGGCCGCGCGAGTTTGGAAGTCAAGCAGACAGCAGGTAACCTGGAGCTGGCGGTGGAGGATGCCTGACGCCAAAGTGAAACTGCCCATGCCCGCCCACGCACCCGTGACCGGCGAGCCCTTAGAGATTACCCGGCTCGAGGCCAAGGAGAGCGGCATCACCATCGAGGGGCGCTTTACGCCCAACGAGTTCGCGCTTCTGCCGCCCGAGCATCTGGAGTTTTTACGGCTTTTCGTCAAGGTGCGCGGCAACCTCAAAGAGGTCGAGCGCGTGCTGGGGCTCTCGTACCCCACCATTCGTTTGCGCTTCGAGGGGCTCCTCAAGGCGCTCGGGTACGAACCCCTGGAGGACGTGCGAAGCGAGCGCACAGAGATCTTGGAAGCGCTCGAGAAGGGAGACATCAAAGCCGACGAAGCGACTGAGAAGCTGCGCGCGCTTAAACGTGAGGGCTGACGCGGATACTTCTTTCCTTCCCGCTTCCCCTCCCGCCGCGCCTTGTTTAGCCGTGCTCAGCAAAGTTGAGCGGTGTTATACAACGTTTTTGCGGGGCTTCGTTATACTGCTTACTTGATGAAGATAGACTATTACGAAACTTTGAAAGTGGCTCGAGACGCCGACGGGACGACCATAAAAACGTCCTACCGCAGATTAGCGCTCCAGTACCACCCGGACCGCAACCCCGGCGACGCGGAGGCGGAGGAGACGTTCAAAAAGATTAACGAAGCCTACGCGGTGCTCTCGGACCCCGAGAAGCGCGCCCGCTACGACCGCTACGGCACCGCCGACCCGCAGGTGGGCATGGGCGGTGACATCTTCGACATTTTCGCCTCGGTCTTTGGCGGCGGCTTCGGCGGGGGTGCGGGCGCGCGGGTGCGCCGGGGTCAAGACGGCGAGGATTTAGAGACGCGTCTTAGCATCACGCTCGAGGAGGCGCGCGTCGGGGCGACGGTGACCACGACTGTCTCGCGCTTTACCGTCTGCGACCGCTGCGAGGGCTCGAGGGCGGAACCGGGCAGTGAGGGCCGCAAAACCTGCCCGACCTGCCGCGGCGCGGGCGCGGTGCGCGCGCAGGCGCAGTCATTCTTCGGCACCGTCGTGACTAACCAGGTGTGCCCGCAGTGCCACGGTCTGGGCGAAGTCGTCATCACGCCCTGCGGCAAGTGCTTAGGCAGTGGTCGGATGCGGGTCGATGACGAGGTTGAGGTGGGGCTGCCCAAGGGCATCGACGGGGGCTACCGGCTGCGCCTCACGGGCGAGGGGAACGCGGGCGTGGACGGCGGGCGGTCCGGCGATCTGTACGTCTATACCGAGTTAGAAGCCCACCCACACTTTACGCGGCAGGGTGACGACCTCCACTACCGGCTCCCGCTCGGGCTGGTGCAGGCCGCGCTGGGCTGCGCCTTTGAGGTGCCGACGATGGACGAGCCCGAGGTGCTCAACGTGCCCGCGGGCACCCAACCCGGCACCGAGTTTCGCTTGCGCGGCAAGGGGATGCCCCGCCTCCGGCAGGTCGGCACGGGCGACCTTGTGATAAGCGCGCAGGTCGAGGTGCCCAAAAAGCTTAGCCCCAAGGCGCGTGACCTGCTCGAGGCCTACGCCGAGGAGGTGGGCGAGCGGGTCGAGGCGCACGAGACTCTACTCGAGCGCGTCCGGGGCTTTTTCAAGAAAAAGGGTCGGGGAGACGACAAGGCGGACAGACCCGAAGACGCGGTGGAAGCACCTGGTTAAACGCGTTTTCGTGGCGCGAGATGGTCGCGCCTTGATGTGACTATTCACTGAGACGCGGTAAAGCGTTAAATATAAGGGTAACGTGCATCCGAGGAGACCATGATCAGAAACACGGCTTCACGTCTTTTTAGATACCTGATGCTCGAGCGGCCCGCCAGCAGCCGCAGCTTAGGCGAGTTGACCGCGACATTGCAGACGTCGGGCGAGGGGCTGGCGCGGCGTTTTGCGGGCGCGGAAGATAGCGACAAGAACCGCAGGAAACTGCGCCACATCATCAGCATCGAACGGTGGGGACAGCGGCGGCTCAGGGTGGGGCTGGGTGAGCCCTTCGTGACGGACGAGAGCCGCGCCTACAAACCCGCGCCGGATACCGACTGGCGCACGCTCCAGGAGGAGTTTTCAGGGGCGCGTGGGGAGACGCTCGAGCTGGCCGACAAGCTTTCCCAAGAGGGCGTTGACCCCGCTCTGACGGTCCCACACAACCAGTTTGGCCCCCTCACCCTGCGCGGCTGGCTGCGCTACTTAGAAACGCACGCGTCGTTCGAGGGTAAAAGGATTCGTTAGGGTTATTCGTTTTAGGGCTCGAGCCACCCCACAAGCTCCTCTTTTACCTCTTGACCAAGGTGAGGCACAAGCACCGCGCCGGGTTCTCGTCTAAACCACGTCCGTTGCCGCTTGGCGTATTGCGTCGTCGCCAACGTCACGGCGTCTTTCGTTTCATCTAAAGACGCACGTCCTTCTAAAAACGTGGTGACCTCCTTGTAGCCGATAGCCTGCACCGCGGTCGGCCTGCTGGGAAAGCGTTCTAGCAACGTCCTCACCTCGTCCACCAAACCCTGCTGGAACATCCGTTCGGTGCGCGCTTTGATGCGCGGCTCGAGCACCCCCACAGACGGTAGCAAGACCCGTTTGTCGTAAGCAAAGCGGGGTGTCGTCCGCCCGAAGCTGCTCGGTGGGCGGTTGGTTAGGCGGATGATCTCGAGCGCCCGCACCACCCGCCGCGGGTTGCGTTGGGCGCGTCTGGCGTCTTCAGGGCTAAAGGCGTGAAGTTCCCGCTGCAACGGCTCCAAACCCTCACGCTCAAAAACCTCCCACAGTTCCGCCTGCCGCGCGGGGCTTGCGGGGGGCACCGTCGGCAACCCTTCTGAGAGAGCGCGGATATAAAAGCCCGTGCCGCCGACCACGAGGGGCAGCGCATCCCGCGCTAGCACCTCATTAACGGCCTGCTCCGCCAAACGAACAAAATCCGCGACGTTGAAGAGTTCGTCAGGATTCACCACGTCGATAAGGTGATGCGGCACCCTCGCCCGCTCCTCACGTGTGGGCTTGGCCGTGCCAATATTCATCCCGCGGTAGACCATCATGGCGTCGGCGGAGATGATTTCTAGTGGAAAAGTTTCAGCAAAATTCAGGGCCAGCGCGCTTTTTCCCGAGGCGGTGGGACCGGCGAGAACGGGTATAGTTTGGGTCACGGGTGCGTCACAAGCATTATTTTAGCGTCTCCCCAATTTTAGAGTGCTCGTGGTAACAGTGCTCGCGTGAGGGGATGCTACACTCGGCCCTATGGAACTGGACAAGCGCAACCCCGGAGGCGATCTTCAACGCCTCCTCGAGCTTCGTGACCGGGTGGGCGAACTGCGTCACACCCTGGGTATCGGTGAAGAAGGCTCACCCAGAGTCGATTTACTCGACTTCGGCGACGCCTTTGAACTCGTGGTTGAAGTACCTGGCGTGTTACAGCGAGACCTCGAGGTGGCCGTGCAGGGCCGGGACGTGACGGTCGCGGGGCGGCGCGCGCCGCCGGAAGAGCACGCGGACGTTCTCGTGTCAGAGCGCCCCGGCGGTCACTTCCAACGCACCGTCACCCTGCCCGCCGAGGTCGCCGAGGAGCGGGGCAGCGCCCACCTGCGCGAAGGTCTCCTGCGGCTGCACCTTCCCAAACGCTGACTCACGATCATTTTTCGTACCCAACTTTAACCCTGAGCGTTGACTGGGGCTGCATGTCACTTTGAAAGGTTGTCGAGGCCTCTCGCTTTCTTTTGTCAATTTCTTTTGTCAATGTAAGAGCGTTCTCCTCAAGCGCCAAGCCTAAGGAGCCTCTTCTTCCTATGCAACTTTCTGCTCACCCGACTATCTTCGCCCTGACCTCACTCGCGGTTGTATTCAAACGTTCCTCTGACCTTCTCCTTGACCACCACGTCGTTCGAGTTGATATCGTACTCGATGACGCTACCCTCGACCACGTCGTCACCCTCCTGGCTGCGGGCGGGGGAGCCGCGCAGAATAGCGATGCCCGCTTCCTCGTTGTACTCGAGCGTGTCCGCGCTGCTCGAGCGCCCCTCAGACGTGGTCTGGACGCCGCCGCGAAAGGTGCTCACGTTCTCGTCCGCGTTGATGGTGAGGCCGTCGGTGGCGCTTACGCTTAAAGCCGGGGAATCGCCTTCGGCGGTGCGCTCGAGGGCAACAGGTCCCGTCAAGTCGCCCTCTCCCGTGGCGTTGTCATAGTTGAGCAGCGTTCCCTTGGTGGTGCTGCGCCCCTGCTCGATGGTCACGTCCGCGGCGCTGCTCCGTTCGACGTTCTTGGGGCACAACGTATCGTTAAAGTCCAAAGAACCACCAAACATCTCGATGGTCTCGTTGTTCGAATTGTTGGCGTTCGAGTTGTTGACTGACTCATTGGTCTGACCGGCCCCGCCGCTACCTCCCCTGCTACCGCCACCATTCTCCGCTTTAGGCTTCTCGACTAACGCAACCGTCGAGGTAATTCGCATGTCGTTGATGAGCATCTCGACAAAACCCGGCGCGGGCGCGAGAAAGGTGGAGACGGTGGCGTCGTCTTTGCAGTTACCGTTACCGGGGATGAACCGCGCGCCCGCGGCGCTCTCCGCGTTCTGAATCACCTGGATGGGGTCGTCGCCCTCGCGTTGGATAGTCAGCGTGGGGCGCTGGTCGGGCGCTTCTTGGGCAGTTTCTTGCGTGGTGTCTTGGGCGAGGCTCGAGCCCCCAACCCACACGCATAGGACCACCAAAATTATCGCTGTGGCTTTAAGGATGTGCAGAGGTTTTATCACGCTACCTCATGATAACGCCTACTGCGCTTCGCTCGTGAGGCTAAAGGCTGCCTCATCACAGTTGCTCGGCTGAGACGCGTCAATGACCTCGACCACGTCAATGTCTGTGCGCTGCAACAGTCTCGCGCCCGACAGGGTAATGCCCTGCGCCGCGTTTACCGAAACCGCCGGGTTGCCGATAATTTCAGCCTGAGAAGTGGCGTCGTCAAAACACACCACATCGCCCGTGGAGGTGATGTCGCCGTCTACGGTGGTGACGCTGCCCCTCGAGAGCAGCCTATCCTCCTCCGTCAGGGCGCGCGTGTCGTCGGCGGTGATGGTCAGGGTGTCGCCGTCGTCCTTTTGCCGCGTGACTGTGACCTGCGCCCCCTCGCTGGTGAGTTTGGCGAGGTTGCGGTCCTCTTCAAACACGAGTTCGTCGGCGGTGGCGCTCTGGTTGCCGTTTTGAAGCGTGACGTTGCCCCGGCTCGTGCTCACGTCGGTGTCTACGTCGAAGGTGACCTCGTCCGCGCCGATGTTGACGGGGTTGTCGCCTTCTTCGGTGGGCGCGACGACGATGGCGGCGGGGCCTTCCATCACGCCCAAGCCCGTCGTTTCGCTGTAGACGAGGCCGGGGCCATTGGCCTCCAAGCGCCCCCGCGCCACCCGCACCCCGTCGGTAAACGAGGCCGTGCGCTGCCCCTCGGCCTCCGCGATAAGCACGCCCTCGGGCGCGGCGAGTTCGGCGTTTTGGGCGTAGATGGTGAGGTTCGAAACCGTGGCGACGATGCCTTCGGGGTCGGGGTGGGTGTAGACGAAGGGGCCGTAGC
The DNA here is from genome assembly GCA_965214405.1 of Trueperaceae bacterium. GTDB lineage: Bacteria > Deinococcota > Deinococci > Deinococcales > Trueperaceae > CBDCCT01. The sequence continues at coordinate 2,549,906 of OZ243956.1, read as the reverse complement.
GCAAGTCGGGGGCGCTTTGCGAGCCGCCGCTAAAGTCTATCCTAATGATGCGCTCCTCTGACTGCGCGAACGCGAGGGCGAGAACAAGAAAAACCGTAAAAAGAAAAGATTTGGGTCGTCTGAACATAACGCTCCTTAGGATTACCGGCTCGAGCCGCTGTCCTCCAACTCGTTAAAGCAAAACGCGTCTCTGCAGTCGGTCTTAAAGTCACTCAAGTCAAAATTCATGCTCGCGTTTTCGGCATGATTTTCTCTAAGACCGGTGCCGCCGAAGTCGAGCACGGGCACGAAGAATCTACCCTGCTGCTGGTCAATAAGCACCGTGTTACCGTCTTTTGCCTGCATGTCTAAGTCCCAATTCGACTCGAGAAGATGCACCAAAATCTGTTCGCCCCGCAGGTTGTCTTGCGCGTCGATGGTCACTTCGTCCGATTGCAGCGTAAAATCCGTTTCTCCGTCCACGACGCGTTCGCTATCTGCTAAGTCATAAAGAACCGACTCGCGGCTCGTCGGGTTGTAGTCCACTCTTTGAGAGCGAAAGTGCCAGACCGCCTCGGGGTCGGCTTGCGGATAGAGCGTGACCTGGGCGTCGTCTAAAACGATATCCTCCCCCGGCACCACGCGCTCTCGCCGTGGCAGGAGCGCGAGCACCAGGAGCGTGATAACTACCGCGCCCAAGGCGATAAGAGACAGCCTCAGCATATTAGCCTCAACGGATCAACCTCGGCACGCTGGCTATAGCGGACTTCAGCACACCACTCGACATGGTGTCAGCCTATCAGCGCGGGGCCATGAGAAGCGTGACGGCGGCGTAAAGCCGCGCTAAGAAAGCGGCGAAAGAGACATTTCACACAAAAATCTCAGCGTGTGCTACGATGAAAACTTGACGCAACACACGTTCTATATGACGCTCGTGAGCATGTTGAATAGTCTGACAATACTATGTGCGTTAGCTGCGTGGGGGTTCGTGCTTTGAGGATGGACGGGTTTGGCGCGACCCCTTAAGCCGTTAGCGCACCAGCGAACGAGAGGCCACGGGTGTACCGAAGGTGTAATGAGAAGGTGTAATGAGAAGGTGTAATGAGAAGGTGTAATGAGGAGGCGTGATGGCTGAGGCAAGACTCGAGGGGGCAAAATCCGAGACACCCAAGGGGCCTGTAGAAGCCGCCCCGCCTACCGCGCCCGCGTGGCTCAAGACGACTCCCATAGAGAAGCTTATCGCGTCGGGTCAGGCGTCGGGCACGCTCAACACCGAAGAAATCAGCGCCGCCTTTAACAGCGCGTTGGAGGCGCTCGAGCTCGACGGCGAGAACGAAAACTTTGAGGATTTGATGAAGGTTTTAGAGGCCAGGGGCGTGAACATCGCCGACCTGGCCGACGACGAAGTTTTGGACGAAGACCTTGACGCCGAGGGCGACGAGGAGAGCCGCGAGGAGATGGAGGCGCGCGCCGAGGAGATGGCGGGGCCGCGGCTCTCGACGCAGGACCCGGTGCGGCAGTACCTGCACGAGATCGGCCGCGTCAAGCTTTTGACCCTAGAGGAAGAAATCTCGCTCGCGCGGCGCATCGAGGAGGGCGAGGCGGCCGTTAAGCGGTTGAAGGAGGAGGCGCTTAACGGCCGCGCCTCGCGCTCCTTGCAGCGCGTAGTCGAAGACGGCGAGTGGGCGCGGCAGGGGCTCATCGAGGCCAATCTGCGTTTGGTTGTCTCGATTGCCAAAAAATACACCGGGCGCGGCTTGTCGTTTTTGGACCTCATTCAGGAGGGCAACCAGGGTCTCATCCGCGCGGTCGAAAAGTTCGAGTACCGCCGCCGCTACAAGTTCTCGACCTACGCAACGTGGTGGATTCGCCAGGCCATCAACCGCGCCATTGCCGACCAAGCGCGCACCATCCGCATCCCCGTTCACATGGTCGAGACGATCAACAAACTCGCCCGCACCGCGCGGCAGTTGCAGCAAGAACTCTCCCGCGAGGCCGCCTATGAAGAAATCGCTGACGCGATGGGGCCGGGCTGGAGCGCGGAAAAGGTCGAGGAGGTCTTCAAGGTCTCGCAAGAACCCGTCTCTTTAGAAACCCCCATCGGCGACGAAAAAGACTCCTTTTACGGCGATTTTATTCCCGACGATAACGTCGAGTCGCCCGTGGACCAGGCGAGCAAAACGCTTCTGGGCGAAGAACTCGACAAGGCACTCGGCAAACTCACCGACCGCGAGTCGATGGTGCTCAAGATGCGCAAGGGCCTCGTAGACGGGCGCGAACACACCTTGGAAGAGGTTGGCGAGCATTTCGGCGTGACCCGCGAGCGCATCCGCCAAATTGAGAACAAAGCGCTACGCAAGCTCAAGTATCACGAATCGCGCACGCGCAAACTCCGCGACTTTTTGGATTGAGGGCTCGAGCCTTCTAGCGACCTCACCTTGAATCCTTTACACGCATACCAGAGAGTCCCCCCACTAAAAATGTAAAGGGGTTTTTTACTCAAACGACACGCCTTTGACCGTGTACTCGACCTCGCGGCGGCCTAACTGAATCGTCACGCGGTCGCCTTCCTTTTTGCCCATCAGCTTTTCGCCCAGGGGCGATTCGTCGGAGATGCGGCCCTCGAGCACGTCCGCCTCATGCGTGCCGACGAGGTGAAAGGTGGTCGTTTCGCCCGAAACGTCCTCTAGCAGGAGGCTGGCCCCCAAGCGAGCGACCGCGACGCTTCCCTCCTCGTGCTCGACCACCACGGCGCGGTGCAAAATCTCTTCTAGGTCTGCGATACGCGCCTCGTTGGCACTCTGCAACAAGCGCGCCTCGTCGTAAGCCGCGCTCTCGCGCAGGTCGCCGTCGGCGATGGCGGAGCCCATGTAGTCGGCCAGCTCCTGCCGCTTCTCATCCTTGAGATAGCGCAGCTCTTCCTTCGTTTTTTCCAACCCCTTTGGGGTAAGGTAAATGGGTTCTCTGGACACAAAAGGCCTCCTTTTAGAAGCGCTCCCCAAAAGGGAGAACTCTAAAAGTATAAGCCGAACCCGCGCCGGTGTCTCTGATCCAGCCTCTTTTTGCTGGACAGGGTAAACCTCACTTGCTACAATGCCTTTCGCACAACCTTGTGGCTACCGCCGTAAGGGTCCTTAGCTCAGTTGGTTAGAGCAGTCGACTCATAATCGATTGGTCGCTGGTTCAAGTCCAGCAGGACCCATCAATCAGGGACGCGTTTTCTCGAAGTCGGGAAGCGCGTCCTCCTCATTTTGACCACCCTGACCATCACCAACGGGTGGGCCGCCCCTACCGTCAGCCTGACCCGTAAGTGACGAAAGCGAGGGCATGGGCAGCCGCTGGCGGCGCTCGAACAGGTGCGCGTAGGTGCGTAAAGTAAAGCCTGGCGAGAGGTGGCCCAGCATCCGGGCGAGCTTGACCATGTCGATGTGGTCGGCGATCATCATCGAAGCAAAGGTGTGGCGAAAGTCGTGGAAGGTGATCGGCGTGACGTTTGAAGCTTTAATCACCCGCTTCAGGGTCCTACGCACGTTGCTGTGCTCTAAAAAGGTTCCCGCGCCGCTCGGGAACACCAGGTCAAGGTCTTCGTAGCACGTCGCCACAGCCTTATTGGGGATACATGGTGTATAGTGGGCGCATGATCACGTTCAAGCTCAAGGAATTTTTGGAGGAGCACGACCTCAGCGCCTACAAGCTCGGGCAGGCAGTGGAGGGTATCAGTGAGATAACGGTCAGGAAGTACGCCGCGGGCGAGAGGCAGCCCCAGCTCGAGAGTTTAGACGCAGTGATCACCGCGTTGCGCGCTCTTACCGGCAAGGACGTGACGCCCAATGACCTGCTGGAGTACCGGCGTGGATAGGCGCACAAGCGACCCCTTAGAGGCGAGGGTTGCCAAGCTCGAGGGGCTTTTTGAGGGCATCGAGAAACGCCTCTCAAATGTCGAGAGCGAGCTGCGCGCGCTGCGCGCCTCGACGCGCACCCAGTTCTTTTGGCTTTTGGGCGTCATCATCTTGGGGCTGCTCGTGCCTATCGTGCTGCAACTGCTCTGACCACCACCGTGACCCCCACGGGGAGAGGTGCGGACGGGTTTAGTTGCGACGCGCGCCCCGGCTTATCGGCCTAAAAAGTCCGCCACCCACGCCTTTTGCGAAGATAATGGCTTAGTTGCGAAGCGCAACCGAAGACCTCATAATCGGTTTGTCGCTGGTTCAAGTCCAGCAGGACCCACCACCGGGTCACAGACGCAAAAACGCCTCAAAGTAGCTGGGACGTTTTTGTCTTTTTTGTGCCTACAGCGTGCCGTTTAGCTTGGAAGGTGCTCCCCCACACGCTCTGGGGTGCCGAAGAGCAGCGCCTCGAGCTTTTCGGCAGCTTCCTTTTGCACGTTGAGTCGCACGTAGCTGTAAGTAGTAGGCGTGATGCTGCTACGTCCCAACCTTGCAGATACCACCTTGGGGTGTAAGCCCGTCAAAAGCAGAAGGGTCACGGGCGTGCGCCTAAAATCGTAGCGCACGCTTCTGGGCCGACCCGACTTCTTAACTAGCGGCTTAGAGGCGTCTCTCACCACCCTGTCCTCACGCTTTGGGCCGACGTTGGGGCTTGCGAACGTTAGCGGCTCTGTGTCTTGCTCGAGCCCCTACGGCGCGGGCGTAAAGCGAAACGCGTCTCCCTCTCTTGCGACGAAGCCCAGGCCGGGAAAAGCGAAGTGATAGGCGAAAATTTTGGTGCCGTCGCTTGCCGCCCGCTCCAGCACGTCGCGCCGCGTCGCGGCGGCTTGGTCGGGGTCGCCGTCAAAGGCGAAGGCCCACTCCGGGTGCAGCGGCGAGATGAGCGCGTGGGTGGCGGTGTCGGCGATATGTAAAAGCCTCGCGTCACCTGAGCTAATGAGAAAAATCGTGTGACCGGGCGTATGACCAAACGCGTCCACCGCCTCCACCCCGCTCACCGGCTCCTCACCGCCCGTAAAGAAAGTGAGTTGGCCTGCGTCCACCACAGGCTGGAGTTTACTCAGCGCGGTTTGTGCGCCCTCGTTGTCGCTGGGGGCGTTCTGCAAAAAGTCCCACTCGGCCTGCGGAAAATGGTGCGTGGCGTTAGGAAAACTCAGCGTCCCGTCCGCCGACACGCCCCCGACGTGGTCGCCGTGATAGTGAGACAACAGAACCGCGTTAATGCTGCTCAGTTCGATTCCCAAGGCCTCCAACGTCGGCACCAAATTCTGCCCCGTGCCCGTGTCGATGAGGATGCGCTCGCCGCCACGCTCCAAAAGCATCACGTTGACGGTGGCGCTCACGGCGTCGGTGGGCAAGTTGTACGCGCCCAGAAGCTCACTTACCGCGCCCTCGGGCGCGCCGCCGCCGTACATGGCGGGTTGGAGCGCCAGCGTCATCTCCTGAAACACCGTGACTTGCGCGTCACCAAGGTCGAAGCGCTGCAAGGCCAGGGGGAGGGGCAGGCTGGGCGGCGCTGCTTGCGCCCTCCCGACATTCAAACCCGCGAGGCCAGCGCCGAGCGCGGTGGCGGAGACGCCCTTAAGTAGAGAGCGGCGCGAGAGGGAGTGATTGGCGTCTGACATATTTTTCTCCTTTGATTTGCTCTTTGCACCCTAACGCCGAAAGGTCCGGCAACGCGTATTGGATAATACGACTCAAAGGTTCATAAAGTATCGCCCATACTGCGCCACTCACGTCTATGTTGTATCTTCTTGCATTCTCCTAGCCTTACCTGCACCGGGTCAACGGGCTCCTCCACTTGCCGGGGTTACGGCTTTGCGATGGCCCTGAACCCCTAAAACCCCGACAGCCCCGCCCCCAGCGGCCACGCCCCCACCGGCACAGGCAGCCTGCCCCTCGGCTCGACTCGCCCCAGCAAAACGGCGGTGACACCTTCTAGGTTCACCTCACGGGTGCCATAACTTGTCAGATAAGCCGACGGTTGTACGTCCAAGAAGCGCAGGTCGTCAGGATTGCCGAGCGCAACCACCACCAGAGGCTTGCCCAGCTCCGACAGTCGCGCTGCCAACTCCCCCATCGCTTCTGGAAACGCTCCTAGCCAATGATACGTTCCCAGCACAACCACGTCCGCCGCCGCCTTCTCGAGCGCCTCCTCTACCTCTGAGAGCGTCGGCGCTTCACTCACGACGACGGAGGATATGTTCTCTCGATACCGCTTGATGACGCTGCCCAAGTGAGGCGCTGGGCCGTAAGTTTGCGGTTGAGGGGCAACCACAAGCACCTTGGCCTGGGGATTAAGAGGCAGTGTGCCGTTGTTGCTGAGCAGGGTGGTGCCTTTGACGGAGACCTCTTCGGCTAACGCTCTGTGCGCCGCATAGTCCGGTTTGCCACCCTCCCACCGTGGAACGAACCGCCCAGCGAGCCCCTGCGAACGCGCGACCGCCTCGAGCACTCTCTCCGCGGGCAGCCTGTTTGAGCGCACCGCGCCCAACAGCGCGTCATAAACTTCACGCTGCACCGCCGGGTCAGGGCCGACGATGACAAGGTCGCTCCCGGCGAGAACGCTTCTCACCGCCGCCTCGCCCGCGCCGTAGTTGTCGGCGATGGCCTTCATGTCCATATAGTCGGTGATGACGAGGCCGTCAAAGCCCAACTGCTCGCGTAGCAAGCCGGTAAGGATAGAGCTTGACAGGGTGGCCGGGTCCTCCGGGTCGAGCGCGGGAAAGATGATGTGCGCGCTCATGACAGCGGGGATACCGTTGTTGATAAGAGTTTGAAAAGGGATGAGGTCGACCGCCTCGAGCGCCTCCTTACTTTTGGTAATACGTGCCAACGAAAGATGCGTGTCAGTGTCGGTGTCGCCGTGACCGGGAAAGTGTTTGGCGACGGGGGCCACATCCCCCTCGAGCACCCCCCGCGCATAAGCCAGAGAAAACGCACTCACCGTCTCGGGTTCAGCGCCAAAAGATCGTACGCCGATGATGGGGTTATCGGGGTTGGAGTTCACGTCGGCCACGGGGCCAAAGAGGAGGTTGAAGCCCGCGTAGCTCAGCTCCTTGGCGGTGGCCTCACCGACCCTACGAGCCAACTCGGGGTCGCCCGTGGCTGCCAAAGCCATCGCGCCGGGAAAGAGGGTGGCGTCGTCGACGCGGTAGCTGGTAAAAGGTCCCCCTTCCTGGTCGATGCCGAACAGCAGGGGGTACGTCGAAGCTTCTTGTAAGGTCTGCGTAAGCGCCCGCACTCCCTCGGTTGAGGTGACGTTGCCGGGGTAGAAGATGAAGCCTGCGGGGGTGAAGTCGAGCCTTTCCAGCGGTGCCTCGTCCCCGGAAAAAGAAAGAAGCAGCAAGCGTCCGACCAGAGTTTCGGCGTTCAGGGCCTCGGCGTTCAAAGCCACAGCGTCCTGTGCGTGCGCGGCGCTTAGCAGTAGCAGGAGTAGCGCGAGCCGTCGTCTAAGCCTCTCTGGTGGGTTGATAACCGTCACTTGAGCGGGTGCCAGACGCCCTAAACGCACATCATCCTCGAGCTGCAAAAACTTATCTAAACTTCGTGTGCCCCCGGCCCGCCTCACCACTCGTGCAAGCCCCTTTAGAAGTAAAAGCGCAAAACCGCCTGCGCCACACAGACCGGCTTCGCCTGACCGTCATCTTCAAAAGTCGCGTCGAGGACGACTTCGGCACCACCCTCCAACTTCCTCACCTCCCTAAGCACCGCCAAGAGGCGCACCTTAGACCCGCTCAGCACGGGCGCGGGAAAGCGCACGCGGTTGAGGCCGTAGTTGACGCCCAGTTTGGCCTCTACCGGGAAGATTTCTCCTACCAACCCGGAGAGTAGGGAGAGCGTCAGGTAGCCGTGGGCGACAGTTTGGCGGTAGGGGGACTCGAGCTTCGCGCGCGCCTCGTCAGTATGAATCCACTGATGGTCGCCTGTGGCTTTGGCAAAGGCGTCGATGCGCGCTTGGGTGACCTCAAGCCAGCGGCTAGGTCCCAACGTCTCACCGACAGCGGCCTCCAAATCGTTTACGTTCGTAAAACACATCACTTAGAGGCCTTGCTTTCTTGCCAAAGGGGCTCGAGCGTACTGAGCAGCCTCTTCACCACCACCTGATTATGCGAGGTGATGTCGGCGCGGCGGGGAGTGGGTTTCCAACTTTTAGTGTCATCGTGGAGGGTTTCGGGCAACGTCTCGAGGCTCCTCGCCTCCCAGCGCGCCCGCCAGCTCTCGGGTATCGTCTCCGGCACCGCCTGACGGCTCACCGCGCCCCAGAGGAGCGCCCAGACGCGGGGCACGGTGCGGTAGGGGTCGTAACCGCCGCCGCCCGTGGCGACGAGGCGGCCTCCGCAGAATTCGTCCGCGAGTTCGCTCATGCGCGCGTAACTCCTCTCAAAGGCTCTCGTCGAGAGCGAGAGGTCGGCCAGCGGGTCGTAACGGTGCATGTCCGCCCCCGCCTGGAGCACGATGAGGTCGGGCTTGAACATCGCCAACGCCGCCGGGACAACGGCCTCGAACGCGGCCATAAATGAGTCGTCTTCGGTGAAAGGCTCTAGGGGCACGTTCACGCTGAGGCCTCTTCCCGTGTCCCGCCCCGTTTCGTAAGTGTGCCCGGTGCCGGGGAAGAGGTAGCGCCCTGACTCGTGCAGACTCACGGTCAGCACCTCCGCGCGGTCATAAAGGAGCCACTGCACCCCGTCGCCGTGGTGCGCGTCCAGGTCCACATACGCCACCCGCAGCCCGTAGCGCTTGACGGCGTGCGTTATGCCCAGCACCAGATCGTTGTAAACGCAAAAGCCCGACGCCTTGTCAAAGAGCGCGTGGTGCAGGCCGCCCGAAAGATTCACCGCGCGCCGCACCTCGCCTGAGGCCACTAAGTCCACCGCCGTCACCGTCGCGGCGCAAACGCGCGACACCACCTCGTGCATTCCCGGAAAGATGGGGTTGTCGCTCGTGCCCAGACCGTAAGTGTACGCCTCCGGCACTTCTTTACCCTTTGACACCGTTTTGACCGCCTCGACGTAGTGGGGGTCATGAACTTCCAAGAGCCGCCCCTCGAGCAAGGGTTTTGGGCTCACCTCGAGCGCCCCGCTCAAGAGCCCCAAATCGTAAAGCAAGCTGCGGGTCAGCTCGAGCCGCAGCGGCTTAAATGGGTGAGAGTCGGAAAGCGCGTATTCGCTCAAGCTGGGGTCATAAACAAAGGCGCAGTCCATTTCCTAGTCTTTCTCAGGTGGCCACACCACGCCGAAGCCCTCGCCCCGCAGCGCCGTCGCCAGAGCGCGCCCGTCAATCGTGTCGACTCGCAAGACAAAGGTGAGGGTCTCGCCGTCTTTATAAGTTGAGAGCACGCTCGAGATGTTCACGCCCCGCGCGCCAATCGCCCCCGCGAGGCTCGAGAGAGCGCCGGGCCGGTTCTCGACCTCAACTTCGAGACGCGTCGCCGTTTCGAACACGCCCGTCATCCGCACCAGGGCTTCTAAAAAATCGATGCCCGTGACGATGCCGACTAACTTCTCATCCTCTAAGACCGGCATCGCCCCAATTTTGTGCTCGCGCAGCACCCTGGCGGACTCTTCCACCGGGTCCATCGGGTGCGCGGTCAGCACGGGCGAGGCCATCACAAAGCGCACCGGGTCCCTAAGCGTCACGCCCTTTTTGGCCCCCGGCAACTCCGAGCCGACGCTGCGGATGTCGCGGTCTGAAACGATACCGATAAGCTTAGGGTTGTCTTCTCTCACAGCCTTGGTCGCGGCGTCGGCGGACGCCAATTTGCCCCCCGGCTCCTCCACAATCGGGAAATGCCGGATGTTGCGCTGCTCCATGAGCGCGTACACGTCGCCGATGGGCATGTCCGGGCCAATGGCGACGACTTTTTCGGTCATGATGTCTTTAACAAGCACGCTGCCTCCCTTGTAGCAGGTAGCATCTGGTTTGAGACAAGCTCAGTCTGCGCATCGTCTAGGACGTAGTTTCAGGGATGATACCTGCGCTAACAGACTCAGTGTCAGTGAAACCACCACAGAGTTTTAACGACTCTTGCCCCGCTTTATCCTAACGTTATGTTTTCCCCGACTGTACCATTGTACCGCTGGTCATACATCGTTGCTAAAATTACGTCATGCAGACGTCTATTACAAAACGCGGTCGAACCGTCGTTCCGGCGCACCTCCGCAAGAAGTACGACATCAAAGAGGGGGATACGCTCGTGTGGCTCGAGGACGTGGACGGCATCAAGGTCGTGCCGGTTCCCCAAGACTCTATCCGGGCGTTAAGGGGTCGAGGGCAAGGCGAGGGGCTTGGGCACAGACTTTTACTGGAACGTAGAAAGACCGCGAGCGCGAAGGCTAAAGCCCATCCCAGAGAGAACGCATGACCTCTCCCGCAGTCATCTCCCGCAGTCATCTCCCGCAGTCATGGTAGCTTGAGCCTCTATGGATTACGTCTGTCTCGCCGCAGGCAAAGGCACCCGCTTCGGGCACCTGGGCGACTACTTACAAAAGTGCATGTACCCCGTGGGCCTGCGCCCATTTTTAGAATTCTCCATCCACAACCTCATTCAAAGCCGACACGTCAACAAAGAAGATAGGCTCATCCTGGTAGTAGGCCATCACGCGGAGCAGGTTAGACGCTACTTTGGCGAGGTTTATGAGGGGCTTAAGCTCGAGTACCTCACCCAGCCCCAAGCTCTGGGCACCGGCCACGCGCTGCATTTGGTGTGGGAAACGTACCGGCCTACTCAGCCCGTCATCGTGTGGCTCGCCGACCTCTTCGTTCCCACGTCTCTTTTTGAGCGCGTGTTTGATCATCCGGAAGCCAACGTCCAAACGCTCGCCGCAGGCCCGGAGGACGAGAACCCGAGGGTGCGCGTGACAACGGCAGGGGACAGGGTCACAAAGGCGTGGTGCGGGGCGGGGGATTATGATATCGGTTTGTGGAAGCTCTCCCCGGAAACGTTGCAAAATATGACGGTAAAGACTGGCGACGAGGTCCGGGTGCTCCCCAACCTCGAGCGGGCGGTTCAAGGGGGTGCGCGCGTGGGTTTTATAGAGGCTGACGAATGGCTTCACTTGGGCGGCACCAAACCGAGTCCTGAAGCGAACGTGCGGGAGGTTGTGAGTAGGGTGCTCGAGCTTGGGAGTCCCGCATGATCGTCTCCAAAACGCCCCTCCGCATTCCCTTAGCGGGCGGGCTGACCGACCTGAAAGGCTACGCAGAAAGGTACGGCGGCGTGACGGTAAGCACGACCATCGACAAGTACGTTTACGTGATGCTCAAGGAGAATTTGGGCGGCTACTTCCGGCTGAGGTACCAAGACGTGCGCGAGAAAGTGCGAGACGTCTCGCACATCAAGCACGACCTCATTCGGGAGGCGGTAAAACTCGCAGGATTAGAGGAGCGTCCGCTCGACATCGTCATTATGGCCGATTTGGCGGGCGAGAGCGGCCTGGGCACCTCGGGCGCGCTCACGGTGGGGCTGCTCCACGCGATGCACGCGTACAAGGGGGAGGAGGTGGGCAAGGCGCAATTACTCGCGGAAGCGTCGCACATCGAGGTGGATATTTTGCAGGGAGCCTCGGGCTACCACGACGCTTCTATCTGCGCGCTGGGCGGGCTCAAGCTTATCGAGTATCACGGGGCTGAAATTGTGCCTCGAGACATCCCCCTAAGCCCGGAGATGCAGGCGGCCTTCGAGGCGTCGATGCTCTTCTTTTATAGCGGCAGACACGCCAAGAGCAAGCCGTCATTGGACTTGCTGAGTAGCCACATGAGCCAGGCAACCGAGACGCTGCACGAGATTAAGAGGATTGGGTACGGGCTCGAGCAAGCATTCCTAAAAGGCGACTTGCAGCGCGTCGGCGAAATCATCGGCGAGATGCAGACGCTCAAGCAGCGCCTGCCGGGCCGCTTTGAAGACGCCTACGTCAAAGACGTGACGAAGCGCGTCTGCGAGACGGGCGCTTACGCGCAGCTTCCGGGGGGGAAAATCAGCGCCTTTGTGATGGTCTGTTGCCCTAACGCTCAGCAGGAGGAGGTGCGGCGCGTGCTCGCCGACCTCAAAGAGGTGCGGTTCGGTTTGGAAAGAGGCGGCGCGCAGGTCACCGTTATCTGATTTATGGCGAATTTCGAAGAGGGGGCTTTATGACTTATACAACGTCTGATACCGCATTCGAAGCAGTTTCTCCCGAAGCTTTGGGCTTCTCGCCCCGCAGACTGGCGGGCGTGGACGACCTCGCGCGGCGTTACGTTGACGGCGGTAAACTTGCCGGAACCGTGACGCTGGTGGCGCGGCGGGGTCAGGTGGTGCATTTTGAGGCGCACGGCCAGCGTGACCGGGAGGCTGACAAGCCGATGGAGCGCGACACGCTCTTCCGCGTCTACTCGATGACTAAGCCCGTGACCACCGTGGCCGCCATGATGCTTTTTGAGGAGGGGAAGCTAAGTTTAGGAGACCCCGTCGCCAAATTCATCCCGGCGTTTGGAGAGACCAAGGTGTTCGAGCGCGCTGGGGTGGGCGGTCCCATGCTCGTCAAACCAGAACGCCCCATGACGGTGCGTGACCTCATGCGGCACACCGCGGGACTCTCCTACGGCTGGTTTCAGGACTCGCCCGTCGAAGACCTCTACCGCAAGGCGCAGCCCGTCGCCGCGGGCGTCACCCTCTCCGAAATGGTTGACCGGCTCGCTGAGCTGCCGCTCCTCTACCACCCCGGCAGCGCGTGGCGCTACTCCCTCGCCACCGACGTACTCGGGCGCGTGGTCGAGGTGGTGGCCGGGGAACCCCTCGATATGGTGTTTGCTAAACGCATCTTTGAGCCCCTGGGCATGGCTGAAACCGGCTTTTTCGTGCCCGAAGAGAACTTGGACCGCTTCGCCGCCATGTACAGCCCCGTCGAGGGCTACCGCTTCGGCTCGAGCCTAACCGCAACACCCGAGACCGCTTCTTTGTCGCTCCTCGACCCGCCCGAGCGCAGCCCGTTCAGGCTCCCGCCCAGTTTTCTATCGGGCGGCGGCGGGCTTGTCTCGAGCACCACCGACTACCTGCGTTTTACTCAAATGCTAGCCAACGGCGGCGAGGGGAACGGAACGCGTTTGTTGGGGCGCAAGACGCTCGAGCTGATGACCATGAACCATTTGCCCACGAACCATTTGCCCATCGGCATTGGCGTGGATGAAATTAGCGGTTACGGGTTCGGGCTCGGCTTTAGCGTGCTCGTCGACGTGGCCCAGTCCGCCGCGCTGGGCTCGCCCGGTTCCTACGGCTGGGGCGGGGCGGCCACCACCTCCTTTTGGGTGGACCCGGTAGAGGAGCTTATCGGGATTTTTATGACGCAGTTTATGCCCTCGAGCTTTTATCCGGTGGTGCAGGAGTTTCGGAACGCGGTGTACGGGGCGCTGGTGGATTGAGGCGTAGGCTCGAATTAGACCTCGAGCAGCATAACCTCAGGCTCATACGCCAGATTCGGCCCCAGCCACCGTTCAACCTCCGCCACCCGCATCCCCTTACGCGCGGCGTAGTCCTCCACCTGGTCTTTTTGAATCTTGCCCACCGCAAAATAGCGCGCTTCACTGTGCGCGAAGTAGAGGCCACTCACCGCGGCGGCGGGGTGCATCGCGTAGCTCTCGGTGAGGGTGAGGCCGGTGGCTTCGGCGTCCAGCAGGGTGAACAGGGCGCGCTTTTCGGTGTGGTCGGGTTGCGCGGGATAGCCGGGGGCGGGACGGATGCCGCGGTAGCGCTCGCGGATGAGGTCGTCGCGGCTCAGATGCTCGTCCGCCGCGTAGCCCCAGAATTCGCGCCGAACGCGTTCGTGGAGCCTTTCGGCAAACGCTTCGGCGAGGCGGTCAGCTAAGGCCTTGACTAGAATCGCGTTGTAGTCATCGTGGTCGCGTTCAAAAGCCGCGGCGAGCGCGTCTGCGCCGTGGATGGTGACGGCGAAAGCGCCCAGGTAATCCTCCATCCCGCTCGTCCTGGGCGCGACGTAGTCGGCGAGCGCTAAGTTGGGCTGCCCCTCGCGTTTTTCGCCCTGCTGGCGGAGGGTGTGAAGGATGGTGCGGACGTTCTGACGGGTGTTGTCCGTATAGATTTCTAAGTCGTCCCCGACGCTGTTGGCTGGATAGAAGCCGACGACGCCCTTGGCGGTGAGAAGCTTTTCATCAACCATGCGCGTCAGGAGCGTTTGCGCGTCGTCGAAGAGGGCTCGAGCGGGCTCCCCCACCCCCGCATCCTCAAAAATCTGCGGATAGCGCCCCGACAATTCCCAGGCGAGAAAGAAGGGTGACCAGTCGATGTAAGGGACGAGGTCCGTAAGCGGGTAGTCCTCGAAACGCCGGGTGCAGAGGGGCGGTGGGGTGATGGCCGCGTCCGTCCAATCGAACCGGGGACCGTTCCGCCGCGCTTGACTCAAGGAGACGAGGTGACGGTCTGTGCCTCTGGCTTCGTGCTTGCGGCGCAAGTCCTCGTACTGGGTGCGGGTGTCGTGCTCGAGCCCCCCGCGCCCCTCCTCACTTATCGCCCTGGCGACCACGCCGACGCTGCGCGAGGCGTCGAGCACGTGGACGGTGAGCCCGGCGTACTGCGGCGCGATTTTGACCGCGGTATGAATGCGCGAGGTGGTCGCGCCGCCGATGAGCAGCGGCAGCTTGAAGTCTTGCCGCGCCATCTCCTTGGCAACATGAACCATCTCGTCCAGAGACGGGGTGATGAGCCCGGACAGGCCGATAACGTCCACTCCCTCACGCCGAGCAGTTTCCAAAATCGTTGTGGCGGGAACCATCACGCCCAAGTCGATAATCTCAAAATTGTTACAGGCCAACACCACCCCGACGATGTTCTTGCCGATGTCGTGAACGTCACCCTTGACGGTTGCTAGGAGCACCTTGCCCGCGTGCTGGACTTTTTTGGCACCTCTCAAAGCGGATTCCGCCTCGAGAAAAGGCTGCAAATACGCCACCGCCTTTTTCATCACGCGGGCGCTCTTGACTACTTGCGGCAGAAACATCCGGCCCGAGCCGAAAAGGTCGCCCACCGTGTTCATGCCGCGCATCAGGGGGCCTTCGATGACCTCGAGCGGGCTCCCGCACTTCACCCGCGCCTCCTCGGCGTCGGCCTCAATAAAGTCGGTGATGCCCTTGACGAGCGCGTGCTCGAGCCGCGCCTCCACCACCGCCTCGCGCCACGCCTCGCTCTTTACGTCGCGCTTGGTGTCGCCTTTGACGGTTTCCGCAAAGGCCAACAGGCGTTCGGTCGCGTCCGGGGAGCGGTTGAGCAGCACGTCCTCGACTAAGGTGAGGAGGTCGGGGGGGATTTCCTCGTAAATCTCGAGCATCGCCGGATTGACGATGCCCATGTCCATGCCCGCTTGGACCGCGTGATAAAGAAACGCCGCGTGCATCGCCTCGCGTACTTTGTTGTTGCCCCGAAACGAAAAAGAGATGTTGGAAACGCCCCCTGAGACGAGCGCGCCCGGCAGGTTCGCCTTTATCCACGCCGCCGCGCGTAAGAAGTCGAGCGCGTACGCGTTGTGCGCGTCTAAGCCGGTGGCGACGGGGAAGATGTTGGGGTCGAAGATGATGTCGTGGGGCTTGAAACCTTCGTCCAACAGGATGTGATAGGCGCGCTCGCAAATCCCGATACGCCGCTCGAAGGTGTCGGCCTGCCCGGATTCGTCAAAGGCCATGACGACCACCGCCGCGCCGTAGCGCCGCACGAGCCGCGCTTGCTCCCTGAACACTCCCTCGCCCTCTTTGAGCGACAGCGAATTGACCACGCTCTTGCCCTGCGCGCGTTTTAGGCCCGCCTTCAACACCGCCCATTTAGACGAGTCAATCATCACGGGCAGCCGCGCGATGTCGGGCTCCGCGGCGACGAGGTTTAGGAAGGTCACCATCGCCGCCTCGCTGTTTAACATCCCCTCGTCCATATTTACGTCGATAAGTTGCGCGCCGCCCTCGACTTGGTCTCTGGCAACCTTGAGCGCGCCTTCAAAATCACCCGTGGTCACGAGCCGCGCAAATTTGCGCGAGCCCGTGACGTTGGTGCGCTCGCCGACGTTGACAAAGTTCGTTTCGGGGCGGATGACGAGGGGCTCGAGCCCCGCAAAGGCCGGGTACGCGGGGACAGCGGGCGGCACACGCGGGGGGTACTTGGCGGCGGTCTCGGCAAAGACGCGGATGTGCTCGGGGGTGGTGCCGCAGCAGCCGCCCAGGATGTTGACCCAACCCGCCCTAAGCCACCCCTCCATCACCTCAATCATCCGCCCCGCCGTCTCGTCGTAGCCGCCAAAGGCGTTGGGCAGCCCCGCGTTGGGGTAGGCGCTCGTGAACACGGGCGCTAGACCGGAGAGTTCTTCAACGTACGCGTGCAGTTCCTTGGGGCCAAGCGCGCAGTTGAGGCCGACGCTCAGGAGGTCCGCGTGCGAGACCGAGATCCAGAAAGCCCCCAACGTCTGCCCCGAGAGCGTGCGCCCGCTCGCGTCGGTCAGCGTCCCCGAGACCATGAGCGGGAGGCGCGCGCCCCGTTCCGCCATCACGCTTTCGGCGGCAAAAAGCGCCGCCTTGCAGTTGAGCGTGTCAAACACTGTCTCAATGAGGATAAGGTCAACACCGCCGTCAATGAGCCCGCGCACCTGCTCGCTATAGGTGGCAACGAGCCCGTCGAAGTCAATCGCCCTGAAACCGGGCCGGTTCACGTCGGGCGACAAGGAGGCGGTGCGGTTGGTGGGACCCAGCGCGCCCGCGACGAAGCGCGGTTTATCGGGCGTCGTGAACGCGTCCGCCGCACGTTTGGCGAGACGTGCGGCCTCTACGTTAAGCTCATAAATCACCCCGTCAAGCCCGTACTCCGCCAGCCCGACTGAAGTAGCGTTAAAGGTGTTCGTCTCGAGAATATCCGCCCCCGCCGCCAGATACTCGCGGTGAATCGTCTCAATGGCGTCCGGCTGCGTGAGGACCAAAACATCGTTGGCCCCGCGGAGGTCTTTGGGATGGTTTGAGAAGCGCGCGCCGCGAAAGTCGGCTTCAGTGAGCCCCAAATCCTGAATCATGGTGCCCATCGCGCCGTCTAAGATGAGGACGCGTTTTTCTAATTCGGCTCGGATGGGCGTCATGCGGGGTGGGGCTCGAGAATCACGTCGGAAGCTGTAGAATCGGACAAGGGTGTGAGAGGCTCGAGCACCTCCCGCACCACCTCCGTACGGCCTAAGGGATAAAGGTGAACGCCGTCCGCGCCGAGTTCTTTAAGGTCTTGAATGGTTCTTTTGGCCCAGCGCAGGCCCGCCGCTGCGCCTTCAAGCTCGAGCCCTTCCACCAGCGCCTCCGGCACGTTGCACCACTTGGCGACCCTTTGAGCCATCTTGGCGCTGCGTAGGGGCAGCACGCCGTAGAGCACGGGCGCGGGCGGTTTGCCGCCGAAAGCTTCACGGAAGCGCAACGCCTCCTCAACACTAAAAATCGGCTGCGTTTGGAACAGGCTCGCCCCGGCTTCCACCTTGGCGCAAAACTTTGAGCGTTCAATTTCCAAATTTTTAGCACCGGGATTTGCCGCGGCGATAATGGTGAAGTCCGTCGGGCTGTCCAAATCACGCCCGCGTGAGCAGCCTGAGTTTAGCGTTCTGACCACATCAATAAGCCCCAAAAGGTCCACCTCGAACACGCCTTTGGCGTCCGGATGGTCGCCGCGCGCGGGCGGGTCGCCGGTTAGGGTGAGGACGTTCTTGAGGCCCAGCGCGGCGGCCCCCAAAAGCTCGGCCTGGAGCGCCAAAATGTTGCGGTCACGGCAGGTAAAATGGAACACCGCCTCCACCCCCGCGTCCCTTTCTACAAGGTGCGCGGCAACAACCGAGTTCATGCGCAGGTTTGCCATCGGCGCGTCGGTCAAGTTGACGGCGTGGACGAAGGGTTTGGCTTGCCGCGCCTGCTCGATAAGCTTTTTGGGATTGCTCCCACGTGGGGGCTCGAGTTCGGCGGTCACGGTAAAGCCCTGTTTTATGCGCTCGAGCAGCCTCACCGATAGACCACGCGAGTAACAAGTAGATTTATAGCCAACAAGTTGATAATCACGTTCCAACCCCCTCCGGCGTTGCGCCACAGAAGCGTTCATAAAGTAGTTGAAGAAGGTCGTTTGCGCCTTCTCATCTTCCCGAACCCGCGACCATCGTGGTCTGTAAATTCGGCTGGAGGAAGCACCGGGTGAAACGTGTCACCTAATCGCTTATATGAAAGCTGGTTGCTGCGGAGTCACGGGGCCAGGTCCCTCTTCCGCTCTTGATGAGGCTCGAGCAGTAAAGCTCGAGGTGCGTCCATTGTGGCCCGAAAGAGGGGTTCAGGTCAAGCTGGGGGCGAGCGTCGCAACGCCCGAAGGCGTTTCAGGGAATAAACATACAACGCAAATACAACGCGGAGAAAGCGAGAAGGAGCGGGGCAACGGGTGACCCTGCAAGGTGCAGAAAAGCTTGAAGCAAGGTTTAGGACACGTCGCTACGCGTAAAACTCCAGAACAGAAACACGCCGAATAGAAGCGCGTAAACGGCCATCACCCAGACCGAGCGGCCTAGGTCCAAATTGGTGAGCGCTGAAAGGATACCCCCCACGTCCGCGCCGCCCGCGTTGAGGCCAAAGACGCTGGCAACTTGGCGCAAAGGTTGCGTCGAGGGCGCGTACAGGTTGGACGTAAAGAAATACTGCGGCAAATCTCTAAAGGTGTTCTGAAGCTGCAACCCTTCCAAGAGCGCGTTGAAACGGTTGAGGCGGTCAAAACCGACCACCGTGCGGTAAAAGGTGTAGGCCCCCTCGAGCAGCGCGGGCAGGAAAAAAATCGTCACGATGGCTAAAGGTAAGTTGCGGATAAACCAGATGATGAGAAACGCGAAAAGCACACCGGCTAGGCCGAAAAGCCACTGCAAACCGTAGAGGCCCAAGAGCTCGAGCCAGTTCCCCCCAAAGGTGGTGGGCAAAAAGAGCGTCCCTATCCCGCCGAAAAGAGGCCCCGCCAGATACGACCCCGCCAGGAGCACCGCCAGCACCGTCATGGCGGTGATGAGCTTGCCCGTAAGCACCGTCACGCGGCGCGGCTCCGCGGTCAAGACCGTTTTCCACATGTTGTTCGCGCGCTCCTCGCCAATCAAAAGCGCGGCGAGGAGCGACACGATGATGATGAACAAACTCGGCGAGAGGTTGCCCAAGAGCAGGAGCCCGTTGCGCGTGATGGCCGCGGGCGAGGCGACGAGTTCGACAACTTGATTGACGCTGAAGGTATCGTCGCTGTCGACAAACGTTCCGCCGACGCGCGTCTGCAAAATCCAGCCCACGAGCAGCAGCAGCGCGGGAATGAGGACCCACATAAAGCCCGCAAGGATGTAAGTGCGCCGCTTGCGAAAGGTTTTGAACAGCTCGGCCCGAATCACGTTGGCTAAGGTCATGAACACCTCGAGAAGGGGAGACGAAAGGATGGTCCTGATGATTTTTTGCTGATACTTGACCCGCCGAGACGTCGCCCAAGCCCCACGTTGATTCTCACGACGGCCTGCCGTCCTCGCGCAAGAGGCGCAAGTAGGCGTCCTCGAGCGTGTCCTCCTCGCGCCGCGCCTCGAGCACCTGCACATTTTTCTCCGCAAGGCGCGAGAGCAGCGTGGACGTGTCGTTTTGGGGTACGGTGGCGCGCAAACGCCCGGTCTCGAGCTTGCTTACAGGATAGCCGAAACTCTCGAGCGCGCTTTCGAGCGCGTCCGTGTCGGTGGCCTCGAGTTGATAAGTAATCGCGGCCTCATCTAAGTGCTGGGTAAGCTTGCGTAAAGGACCGTCAAAAAGCAGCTCACCCCGCTCGACGACGAGCACGCGCTCGACAAGCTTCTCGATTTCGGCCAGGATGTGGCTCGAGATGAGAATCGTCACGCCTTCTTGCGCGGTGCGGCGCAGGTTCTCGCGGATTTCGGCGATGCCGACGGGGTCTAAGCCGTTGGTGGGCTCGTCTAAAAGCAGAACTTTGGGCCGCCAGAGAAGCGCCCTCGCCAGGCCCAACCGCTGCCGCATCCCCTGCGAATAGGCCGAGAGTTTCTTGCCCGCCGCGTTCTCCATCCGCACAAAGCGCAGCACCTCGTCGATGCGCGCCTCGCTCACGCCGCCGTGGAGGAGCGAGATGTGCTTGAGGTTGGAGCGGCCCGTCATGTAGGGGTAAAAGGAAGGCTCCTCGATCATCGTGCCCACCTCGCGCAAGGTCGGGCCGGGGGTGCGCCCGTCCAAAATTTGGCTCCGGCCGCTCGTAGGCCTAATGAGCCCCGCCAGCATCCGCAGCGTCGTCGTCTTGCCCGCGCCGTTGGGACCCAAAAAGCCCACGATCTCGCCCTGCTGAATCTCAAAACTCATGTCGTTCACCGCCGCCTTGCGGCCATAGCGTTTAGTCAGATTGGTTGCCGAAATCGCGGACATGGATCTCCCTACGGGCTGGGATGCTAGGGCGTGACGCCAACACCCAGACTACAATAAAACCGACTGAGGGGGCCAATGAGGTGGCGTGAAAGTGCTCATCCCGTCTCCCATTCTGCTTTTGCGTCTCTGCCCATGAGGTCACGGATAGCTGTCTGAGGAGATTTGGCCTGGTAGATAACTGCGTGGACTTCGCAGGCGATGGGTAGCTTGAGCCCTACCTTTTCGGCGTACGCGACCACCGCCCGCACCGTCGGGACGCCCTCGGCGGTGAGCTTGTCCGCCTCGAGGTCGCTGAGCGTCGCCCCCCGCGCGACGCGCACCCCGGCGGTGTGGTTGCGCGAGCCCGCGTTGGAGCACGTCGCCACCATGTCGCCCAGCCCGGACAGGCCGTAAAAGGTCTGAAGAAGCCCGCCCATGTGCGTTCCCAGCCGCACGATTTCCGCTAACCCTCGCGTGAGGATAGTCGCCTTGGCATTGTCGCCCAGTCCTAAGCCGTCACAGAGCCCCGCCGCCAGCGCGATCACGTTTTTCATCGCGCCTCCCACTTCCACGCCTGTAACATCCGAGCTTGTATAGACCCGAAACGAAGGACCGTTCAGCCACGTCTGGACGGCGGCGGCGAGCGTTCCGTTTTCAAAAGGGTCTCGAGACGCTACCGTGGCGGCGGCAGGCTTCCCGGCGGCAATTTCCTTGGCGAGGTTGGGACCCGAGAGCGCTGCCAGTGATGCGTGAGGCTGATACTCGTAGATGATCTCAGTAAGGCGCTTAAAGGTGCCCGCCTCGAGCCCCTTGGCGCATGAGACAAAGGCGGCGGCGGGCGGCAGGCGCTCCAAAGTTTCCCTGAGTCCTTTACTGGGCACAGCCATAAAAACAGCCTGTGCGCCGTCTAAAGCCTCCACCGGGTCGGCGGTGCAGTGCAGATTCTGAGGAAGCGCCACACCGGGGAGATACGCGGTATTCTCGCCTTTTTCGCGTAGCGCCGCGGCGTGTTCAGAGCGGCGGCTCCAGAGGGTGACGCTGTGCCCCTTTTTCGCCAGCATAACCGCCAGCACCGTGCCCCACGCGCCCGCGCCGACGACGGCGAGCTTGGTAGGAGTGGCATGTGCAATCTGCGTCATAGCTCCAGCTTAGCAAGCGTGATAAAGTAACGCTCGATTTTGCCCACCACGAACTCCATTACGAACTTCGTCGGGCAACCTGGAGGACCGTGTGCCTACTTACGTCTATAAGAATCTAAAAACAGGTGAAACTTTTGAGCTTACGCAGCGCATCAGCGAACCCGCCTTGACCGTTCACCCGGAGTCGGGCGAGCCCGTGAAGCGCCTTGTCCAGCCCGTCGGTATTGCTTTCAAGGGTTCGGGTTTCTATGTGAACGACTCCCGCAAGAGCGAGTCCAAGAGCAAAAGCGGCGCGTCCGAGAGCAAGACGGAGGGCTCGAGCAAAACCGAGAGCAAAGCTGAGGGTAAGTCAGACGGCGCAGCCAAGTCAGAGGCCAAACCCAGTAAGAGCGAAACGAGCAAAAGCAAAGACTAAGTGCGGCTGGGAAGTGACATGTGGCTTCAAAACTGAGCGCGTCAGAGGTTGAAGTGGCGTTAACCAACCTTCCTGATTGGAAGTACAAAAACGGCAAGCTGCATAAAACGTTCTTCTTTGGCAGCTTTGTCGAGGCCTTCGGTTTTATGACCCAGGTGGCGCTCCACGCCGAGAAGATGAACCATCACCCTGAGTTTTTCAACGTCTACAACAGAGTCACCCTCGCCCTAATCACGCACGATGTGAGCGGGACAAGCGAGTTAGATATTAGGTTGGCCAGAATAATTGACGCGCTTTGACCCCATTCCATTAGCGCGTGCGAGGCATGTTTTTTACATGCTACTGGTCAACAAAACGTACCTTAAATACCTTGGGCCAGAGTTTGCCGGTGATAAAGAAGGTATCGTCATCGGGGTCGTAAGCAATGCCGTTGAGCACCGCGTTGGGCTCGAGGCTCCCCCGCTCCTCGGCTGAGAGCAGCCCGGAGGCGTCGATGTCGGCGACGACGTGTCCATCTTCTTTGTCAATTCTGACGATGCGGTTGGTGCGCCAGACGTTGGCGTAGATGTCGTTGTCGACGCACTCGAGCTCGTTAAGCTCCGTCACCGGCGTGCCGCCCTGCGTCACGCTGATTTCCCGAATCGCCTCAAAAGTTGTGGGGTCGCGCACAGTAAGCGTCGCGCTGCCGTTGCTCATGTAAAGGTTCACCCCGTCGTAGCAAATCCCCCAACCCTCGCCCGCGTAAGAAAAGTCGCCCACGGCGTTGAACGTTGCCAAATCGTACACAAAGGCCGTTTCGCTCTGCCAAGTAATCTGGATGAGTTTATCGTCAACGCGCGCCAGTCCCTCGCCAAAGTACCTGTCGGGCAAAGGCAACGCGCGCAGCACCTCCCCTGTTTCGGGAATAACCTCGCGCAGTGAGGAGCGGCCCCGAATCCCCGTGCTCTCGTAAAAGTAACCGTTATAAAAAAGAAGCCCCTGCGTGAACGCGTCGCTGTCGTGCGGATAAGTCTCGAGCACCTGTGGCTCGAGCGTCGTAACCGCCCGCTGACAGCCGCCCAAGCTGAGGACGGACAGGAGGAGGCCGTAGAGGATTCTTCTCGAGATGGACACCCTTGGATAATAGCAGTTGGGAAATGAGGCGCGTAGGAGAAGTTCTTGGGGCGCTGTAGACGCGAAGCCTGCTGTAGCGAGTTTAAGGTGCAAGCGCGGCAGCCGTTAAAACGTCGTTCATCGTGCCCGCGTCAACGTTCCCGCCGCTCAGCACCACGCCCACGCGCCCTTTGGCCTTCACAGCGCCACTCAAAAGTGCGGCGAGGCCGAGCGCTCCCGAAGGTTCGACCACTTGTTTCATACGGTAGAAGAGGAATTCTACAGCCTTCATAATGGCCGCCTCCGAGACCGTCTGCATGTCGTCCACATACTCCAGAATGAGCGGAAAGGTGAGCGAGCCGAGCGAGGCGGTGCGGGTGCCGTCGGCAATGGTGGGAGGGTTCTTGACGCTCTGAAGGGTGCCGCTGCGAAACGAGCGCGTCGCGTCGTCCCCGAGTTCGGGTTCAATACCGACGACCTTGCAAGCCGGATCAAGGTGTTTGGCGGCAACCGCCGAACCGCTGAGGAGGCCGCCGCCACCACAGGGTACGAGGAGCATGTCTAAGTTGACTTCGTTGAGAAGCTCGAGCGCCGCTGTTCCTTGTCCCGCAATGACCTGAAGGTGATTGAAGGGCGGGATGAGGGTGTAGCCGTGCTCCTCCAAAAGGGTGTTGGCTACGGCTTCTCGAGTCGCCGTTTCAGGGTCATAAAGTACGACTTCTGCGCCGTACCCTTCTGTGGCTGCCCGCTTCGCGGTAGGCGCGTTTTCTGGCATCACGATAACCGTCTCCACACCCAAATCGCGCCCTACCCTGGCAACGGCCTGGGCGTGGTTGCCCGAAGAATAGGTAATAACGCCCCTAGCCAACTCGTCTTGGGAAAGTTGAGAGATGGCGTTGTATGCGCCCCTAAACTTAAACGCGCCTACTTTCTGCTGGTTCTCGCACTTGAAGAAAACTTCGGTTCCCAACCTTCTGTTGAGGGTGTCCGAAGTGATGACGGGGGTGACGTGCGCCTGACCTCGAAGGCGTTCAGCGGCTCTCAATATCTCCTCAATCATACCGTGACTCCTTTTCGTAAGAACCTTCCTTGGTTTGTAGAGATGCCGACCTTGTAAAAGCTTTAGCTTTGAGGTAGCCCCTCGCCCCGCTTCATATTCAGCCTCTCCTCAACCACCGCCCACACTCCCTCGGCGAGCGCGGCCTCATCCACAGAAGCGTCCAGCACCACCCAACGCGCGTCCGCACGCGCCTGCGCCAAAAAACCTTGCCGCACGCGGCGGTGAAAAGAGAGGTCGGCGCGCTCGAGCCTGTCCTTTTGCCCGCGCCCCGCCACGCGCGAGAGGCCCGCTGCGGGTTCCAAATCGAGCAGCAGCGTGAGGTCTGGGCGGACGCCCCCTGTCACGCGTTCGTTCAGGGTTGTAATAAAGGAAAGCTCGAGCCCCCGCCCGTGCCCCTGGTACGCCACCGAGGCCCCCGCAAAGCGGTCGCTAATGACGAGGTCGCCGCGCTGCAAGGCGGGTTTAATTACCTCGTCCACGTGCTGCGCCCGGCTTGCCGAGTAGAGCAAAAACTCCGCGAGCGGGCCTATGGTGAAGGTGGGCTCGAGCACCACCCGCCTGATCGCGTCCGCCGCGGGCGTGCCCCCCGGCTCCCTGGTGACGAGGGGGGTTTTGCCACACGCCGTCAGTCTTTCCCTAAGACGCCGAATCTGCGTCGTTTTGCCCGCGCCCTCGGGTCCTTCAAAGGCGATAAAGAAACCTGGAGACGCTGACTCCTTGGCCTTCACAGTCCCGCCTTTATAGCCCTGTCGGCAGCAAAACAAACTCAGTCGCCAAACCAAACTCGCGCTGCAACTTTTCCGCAAGTAGATTGACGCCCACCGTCTCGGTCATGTAGTGGCCTGCGTAGAGGGCATTGATGCCGCGCTCGAACGCTTCGTAGAA